>JAXGPP010000001.1:0-753910 GCA_040766885.1 Thermoguttaceae bacterium
GGGGCTGCGAGCATCGGGCCAACGGTGACCTTTGCGCGAGTTCAGGTTGGTGGTGTTGAGCATGCCGTTCGGGCCTCGCGTCTGGGCGCAGGCCGACTCCGGCCCACCGTGAATGGCGCTGACATTGGCCACGCCCGCCTTGACGGTCTGGTCGCCGCCGCCGGTACGGCTGACGCAGGATTCGCTGAGCAGGATCGTGTTGCTCGAACCGTCGATAATGGTGGCGAACGAGATCTCGCCGAAGTCGCCGCGCCGGAACATGCCGCGGCCGTTGCGGTTCTCGCCCCAGTCCCAGCCGATCATGTAATCGCCGTGGCAGCCGAAGTAGTTGGTGCGCCCGGAGTCGTTGGCACCGATGTTCTTGGCCTCGGTGTCGGACGGGCAGAGGAATGCGGTGATCTGGTTGTGGAAGGGAGTCTTGACGCCGTTGATCGTCTGGCCGCCGCTCCACGGTTCCCAGAACTTGCCCCAGGTTTCGTCGATGGTTGCCGACGACGAGGCGGCGGAGGTTACCTTGCCCATCACCTCCTCGTAGATCGCATTCTGCTCGACATAGGGCAGGATGGTCAGCAGCCAGGAGTAGGCGTCGACGCCATGGACGCGATTACCATCGCCGCAGCGCGGACCGAGCCAGATCTTGTCGTTGCCATTGGAGGGGAAGCGCTTGTTCGTATCATGGAAGTTGTGACACGCCAGCGCGAGCTGCTTCAGGTTGTTGGTGCACTGCGACCGCCGTGCCGCTTCGCGAGCCGCTTGGACGGCGGGGAGAAGCAATGCGATCAGGATGCCGATGATTGCGATAACCACCAGCAATTCGACCAGCGTGAAGCCCGCCGGCCGGCCGGTTGGTCCACCGGCGCGATGCGAAAAGGTTCGATTGTTCATGACGGCCTCTTCAGGATGGAATGGAGCAAAAACAGTAAGACACGGATTCCCATTTTGGATAGTAATACCTTTGCGGCCCAGCGTCAACCATAATGAGTGGTTTCGCTCCTAAGAGTAATGTGGTGAGCAGTAACGCCCCATACGAAGGGGCTGTGCGGGGGGCAGCGAACGGTCTTGAGGTGCTAGTCGAACAGCCACGTGTGTTGTGGATGTGCGCAACACGAGTGTGGGCTGGCGAACCGCCAGCTGGTTCTTCAGGTTTATCTCGCCGGACGAAGGGTCACTTGACGCACCCGGCGGCGGTAGCCGAGAATTCGGCCATGGTATGGCGAACAGTGCTACAGAGCTGGCTGCGAAATGCCGCGCAGGAGAAGATCCGCGAGAAGGTCGCGGAGGCGGCCCGCGCGGAGTTTTCGGGCGAGACGACCGCACAAGGCGATCCGCGGCCGGAGGTGCCGCCGTGCTATGCAGGCTTCGTGTTTGCCCTGGGGGTTGAATCGGGAGGCCTCGAAGATCTGCTTGAAGGGAGCGTGCTCTATCAGGGGCATGCATTCACCGCTTATGAGGGAGGGCTCAAGGGACGGCGCGTGGTGCTGGTTCGCTCCGGGCCGGGCAGGCATGCGGCACGGAAGGCGACGGAGCTTCTGATTGCCGGGCACCGCCCGCAGTGGGTCATTTCGGCTGGTTTTTCCGGCGGTCTGGACCCGCGACTCGAACGCTTCGACATCGTGATGGCCGAAGACCTTGTCGACGTGGAGGGGCACCGCCTGGCGACCGGACTCAAGGCCGATCCGTCGGTTGAGACACGACATGTGCATTTCGGACGGCTTCTGACGGTCGATCAGGTAGTCCGCCTGCCGAGCGAGAAGCAGGCACTGGGCGAGCGGCACGCGGCGCTGGCGGTGGACATGGAGAGCCTGGCAGTGGCCGAAGCCTGTCACGACGCCAAGACTCGATTCATGGCGGTGAGAATCGTCAGCGATCCGGTCGACGAAGAACTGCCGCCGGACATCCAGAAGCTTCTGGAGCAGAGCAGCCGATCGGCTCAACTGGGCGCGGCGATGGGGGCGATCTGGCGGCGGCCGGGGAGCTTCAAGGATATGTACCGCCTGCGCGAGAACGCGCTGGTGGCGTCGGACCGGCTGGCGAAGTTCCTGGTCTCGACACTCGATCAACTTTCCGCCGCGCCGCCGGCGGCGCTTGAGTAAGCGGGGTGTCTTGTCGCACTCATTGGTGTCTGCCGCGAGGCCGCCTTTACTTCACCAACTCGCGGTACAGCGGCAGGTGGCGATAGTAGACCTCGAGCATGAGCAGGTTGAGCGTGGTGACATAATGTCGGCCGCCGGCATGAGCCCAGCGGTCGGCCACCGGGAGCCTGGCATCCCAGCTTCCCGCCAGCACGCCCTCCTTCGCCTGGCTGTCTTCGAGCATCGGGCGGAGGCGATCGTTCCAAGCCGCCCAGTGCTCTCCCTGCATCTGGAACAGCACCTGGGTGGCGTAGTACCAATAGTACGAATCGCGGGTTGGCTGCTCGGCGCTGCCCAGTGCAGGGCGATTTGCGCTAAGGTACTCCACGCCGGCCGCCAATGCGGGATCGGAGCGGCGTGCGCCGAGATACATCCGCATCAACAAACCCTCGGCGGTCATGGCGAGATTGGGGACGCGGCCGGCGCGCTGCTCGGGTGTGTCGCTGGCGTAGGGCGTATAGCGGTACCGCGCGCCGCCATCGGCCTGGGCCAGATCGAGCCAGTGGGATACTCGCTGGATCACGTCCGCCGGCGGCTCGAGACCGGCCATCTGCGCGCTCTTAAGCGCCATAAGCTGCCAACCCGAAACCGAAGTGTCGGATTCGCGTTGCCAGGTCTGCTCGTCGTCTTTGGGGGTGTATCGCCAGCCGCCTAGCTGCGGGTGCTGGGCGTGGACGATGTATGCGATCGCCCGGCGGGCGGGATCGCGAATCGCCGGGTCGCGGGTCATGCCGTAGGCTTCGCAAAGGGCGATCGTGGCCATGCCGTGGGCGTAGCTGCGCGCGTAACGGGTTCGATCGGTATCGCGCCGGAACAACTCGCCGCCGGTCTGCTGGTTGGCGAGCAACCACTCGATGCCGCGGCGCACAACCTCCTGGTACTTGTCTTCGCGATGGGTGTATCCCGCGCCGAGAAACGAGAGCAGCGCCAATCCGGTGGCAGCCGTATCGGAGTTCATTTCACCGGGGCCAGCCTGGGCGTAATCGGGCTGTTCGCCTCCCACGAACCGGTCGAGGCTCCAGTGGCCGTCGGGGAATTGCTGCCGTGCCAGATAGGCCAGCCCCAGTTCGACGGCCATTTCAGTACCGGCGGTGCCCCCGAAGCCTTGGGAGATGCGGGCGCGTTTTTCCGGATCGCGTTGACGGAACGCTTCAACCGGTTCCTGCGCCCGCCCGTCGAGCGGCCCGAGGCCGCCGCTGCGGCCAATGATGAAGCGACCCGGGACGGCGTGGACTACATCGCTTTCGAGCCTCGCGCGCCGGCTGGGGATGCCCGCGGCCGGTGCCGGTTCGTCGGTCAGTCCGCCCGGCCCTGGATCGGCCGCAATCTGTACGGCTAGAGCGCCCGTATCGCGCGCCGGTCCACTCACTTCGCTACCTTGGGGCGCGCCGGCAGCCGTTGACTGGGTGCGATCGTTGGTGGAGGGCGCTCCTGCTGACGGGCCGGCGTCGGCCAAGCCGGGTAGCTCGGCGCTCATGCCCGGCAGGCCAGGGCCGGGCGACTTGGCCAACGGGGAGCCCGCGAGGCTGTCTGTAAGGGAAGGTCCGCTTTGAACGACTCCCGCCGTTCGCCGCGATCCGGCAATGCCGACCGCTCCCCCTGCCGGCGCGCCGACCGGATCGCCGGAGCCGCGAGATGTGCCGGACAACAGGCTGCCCGGCAGAGCAACATCCGGCGTGCCTGGCCCCAGGAGTGATGCATTTGGAGCGGCGTCGAGGCCGGAGGCCACTGCCGGAGAGCCACTCCCTGGGGTCGTTGAACCGGCATCCGCTTCGCCGACGCTCGTGGCTGGAATCGCCGCGGCGATGGGTGCGCGCCCGCTTGGTTGCTCGGCCGCCGCCGGCGCAAGCCGGGGTTCCGAGACAGAGCCGGTGCCGACGCCCCGCGGGACGCGAGCGCGACCAGGGCCGACACCGCCACCGGAACTGCCAGGCATATCGACTGTGCCAAGGCGGGAAATTGCCAGCGGGGCCTCGCTGGCGGCGCGCCGAACCGACGCGGCTTCGCCCGCATCGAGCATAGCACTCTGACTGGTTCCGATTCGGGAACCCGCAGTCAGGCCGCTGTCGGGCGGCATTTCGGCCGCAGCACCAGCGATGGCGCCTGGCGCCGACTGCCGCGACGCGGCCACACCGCCCCCGGCTGCAGTCACCTGCGGACGTGCGTCGCTCAGTCGCTGGCGGCCCACCGACGGGGCAACCGAGGGGGACGGGATACCAGCATCACCTGCCGCATGAGCGGCCAACCGCGGCATCTCGGCCTGCCGGTTAGGTGTGCCCGCCCCGGCTTCCAGCGCCACGGCCATGGCGGAGCCGGGCGGCGCGCGGGGAACATCGGGGGCGTCGACTTCCGCGGCAGCCATTTGGGCGGCCTGCAATTGTCGCTGCAACGATGAGGAAGTCGTTTCCAAGGTCGGCTGCTGCGAATCGGCACGGCGAGCCAAGCCTGCGGCGGATTGTCGCGTGTCGGCAAGAGGCTCCTCGCTTGCTTCGCCATGCGCCAGTTCAGGTGTCGCCGATTGACGTTCAACTGTTGCAGACGTTGTGTCGGCGGCGGGGGACGCCTCTGCCGCCTGTGGAACGTCAGGCTGTGGAATGGCGGGGCCGGGCTCGAGCGGTGGCCGCTCGATCTCCTGCCGGCTGATCGGTTGCCCAGCGAACTCGTCGGCTCGCCGCGGGGCGGTCAACTCGGCGCGGTCGAGGGAGACCGGCTCCGGCTGTTCGGAGGCCGATTCCGGCTCGACAGGTTGCGGTGGCTGGTACGGCGCATCCTGGGAATCGTCGGCCGTCGGTTCCGCCGGTTCGAGCTTAGGTTCCGGCGACGGAGTCTCGACCGGCTGTTCGAATGGCTGAACGCCTTCCTCTTGCTCCAGGTATTCCCACTGGTAGTCGGGCAGCAATTCCGGCGGAGCATCCTGCGCCAAGGCATCAGCCACTCGCGATGCCTCGGCCGCCGCCAGGGCCAGGTAACGTTGATGGAGCTGGATCGCCAGCAGGAGGTGAAACAGCAAGCTGACCAGCAGTCCCAGTTGCACCCGTCGCACCGCCGGGCCGCGGAGCCGCAACATGGCCCAGGAGAGGATCAGGAGCATGAGGGCCACGCTGCCGACCCAAGTCCAGGCGTTGTAGAGAGGGCGTGGGTCGGCGAAGTCGGCAAATGGCGCTGCGATGCCGGCCACGATGCCGGTCAGGACCAGGATTGCCAGCACGACCGGCCAGCGCTGCTCGTCAAAATCGGCAAGGCTGGAGCGGGGGAGCTTGCGGATGGTGCTGTGTGGAGGGACGGGCATAAGCGCACTTCGGCGAGACTCAGCCGGGCTGGCCCTCCAGGGTGGTGACGCGATAGTCGCGGATGCGGGCTTTGTTGCAGGCGTCCATCGCGCCGACGACGAACTGCCACTGGCATCGCCGATCGGCGCGGATCACCACCGAGGCCCGTCCCGGATTGTTGGTCCAGGCGGTCTTGAGCACTGCGGCCAGGTCTTCAAGCGCGAGGAGTTCACCTGTAACGTAGTAGCGGCCCGCCTGGTCGATATTGATGAAAACCTCGCGCGGTTTGCTCGTCAGCGGCATCGCCTCGCTGGCTTCCGGCAGCAGCACTTTCATTTCCCGCTCCTCCTCGGAGAGTTCGGCCGCGACGAGGAAGAAGATCAGCAACAGAAAGACGCAATCGATCATCGGCGTCAGGTTGAAGGGCGCCAAGCTGGACCCTCGGTTGAGCTGAACGGCCATCGCAGACGCTCCTGCCGGCTATTTGGAGGAGATGTGGCGGACGGTGGGCGTCTCCGGATGTCCCACCGGCGGAGGCGGCGGTTCGATGACCTTGTCGCCGCTGATACGGAGCCGTCCCTCGAATCGCTCCAATTGCGGCAATAGTCCGGAAATCATCTCGTCGAGTTGGCGGAACAGCTTCTGGATCCGGCCCTCGAACATGTGTGCCAGCACGCTGGCCGGGATCGCCACGCTCAGGCCGGCCAGGGTTGTCACCAGCGCCACGTAAATGCCGTGGGCCAGGAACTGCGCGCGGTTTACCCCGGTGGGAAGATTTGCCGTGGTGAAGAAAGCGATGATCATGCCCCACACCGTGCCCAACAGTCCCAGCAATGGCGCGATGCTGGCCGAGAGATTGAGCCAGCGAACGTTGCCATAGAGCCGCTCCGCCTCGCGCTGGCTGGCTTCATTGACGGTGTGTTCAAGCTCGCTGTGCGGGCGGCCCACCTTCTGAAGCATCGCGCGGATGACGTTCGCCGCCGCCGACGGGTGCTGCTGGCACAGCCGGTACGCCTGCCGCGGATCGAGGCCACTCTTCTGGCTCGCCAGCAGCCCCAATCCGTCGACAAGGCTCGGAGGGAGCACCTTGCGGCGCCGCAGTCCCAGGGCGCGCTCGATACCGAAGGTCACGACCAGCAGCGAAATCAGGCCGATGGGAATCATCAGCATGCCGCCGCTCACGAGCAGGTCCCAGAGGTTGAGCCGGTCGGTAATCGCAGGCATCACGACCGGACCGGCGGTGTCGGCGGTTTCGGGAGCGGCCGGTTCCGGGGCAGCCAGCGCCTGCTCCGCCATTGCCGCCGGATCGTCGGCGGGAGCGGCCTCCTGTCCGAATACCGGTGGGCCGCTGATGATCGCCGCCAACACGAAGGCCGCAAGAAGGGCTCGCCGGGGCGAGCCAGTGAGCACGGTGGATGGTGCGTGTGTCATTTGCTACTGGCTCTTGTTCAGCACGGCGAGTCGTTCGTTGGCCAGGGGGACCTTGTCACTATCGGGGAACTTCTCGAGGAGCTCCTGGTAGATCTTGACGGCTTGCGTCTTCTTGGCCAGTACCTCGAAACAGCGGGCGGCTTCGTACGCGGCGTCGGCCTGCCACTTCGGATAGCTGTAGCCGTACAGGACCTTGAAGAAGCTCTTTACCGCCTCGGCGTGATCCTTGGCGGCAAATTGAAGTTCGCCGATCATGAACTGGGCCCGGGCGGCGACCTCGGTATCGGTTTTCGCAATCACCTGTTCATAGAGAGCCAGGGCCTCGGTGGTCTGGCCCAGATTCTGCCGCGCCCAGCCCTGTTCGTAGAGGGCTTCGGCGACGTAGGGCGACGCGGGGTAGTCTGCCACGCTTTTGCCGAGCAGCGCGAGGCTCTTCTCCCACGACTTCAACTGCCCGGCGGATTGCCCGGCATGCAGCAGAGCCAGGGCCTGGAAATCGGGGCTGGAGAGCTGGCCGAGCTTCTCGTAGGCGGCGAGCGCTTCGGCGAACTTGTCCTGTTTGAACAGGCATTCGGCCTCCATGAAGGCCGCATCGGCGGCCAGCGGTCCGTCAGGGTAATTGGCCTGCTGGAAATGGAATGTCTGTTTTGCGCGCTCGTAGTCGCCCTGGTGGTAGTAACTCCAGGCCAGCTTGTGACCGGCCTTCTCCGCCAGCGGCGAGCGGCCAGCCTTCTGCAGCGAGGTGTAGTAAAGCGGAGCCGCCTTTCGATAGTCTTTGGCGGCATAGGCGGCGTCGGCGATATGGTATTCGGCCTCCGCCGCCCGGCTGCTCTTGGGATACGTCTTGGCGAGCTGTTCAAAGGCTTTGGTTGCCTCGACCTCGTTGCCCAACAGCTTGTGGCACCACGCCAACTGATACAGGGCATTGTCGGCGCCGGCGTATTGCGGCACATCGGCCAGGAGAGTGCGAAACGTCTCGGCGGCCGCGGCGTGCTGGTTGAGCCCCATCTGGCACAGCCCGAGCACGTAGCGGGCGTCGGTCTTCTCGACGGCGGGATTGTCAGCGGCGATCGCCGCCTGCAAGTCTTCGATTGCCGGCGCGTACTTCTGCAACTGATGCCGGGCCATGCCGCGGGCATAGCGCGCCCGGGGAATGATCGCATGCTGCGGATGCTTGTCGATCAGAACGGAGAGTGTCTCCTCGGCCCCGGCGGCGTCTTCCTGGCTGAGCTGCGCAACGCCCAACTCGTGCATCGCATGCGGCACGAGAGGGCTCTGCGGCCAGCGGTCGACAACCTGCCGGTAGGCCGCCATCGCGGCGGCGTAGTCGCCGGCCAGGTAGCTGTATTCCCCCAGGCGGTAGTGGGCCCGGTCCAGGAGCGGACTGTCGGGCAACTCGCTTACCAGTCGCTCGACATGTTCGCGGGCCTTGGCGAGATCATCCAGCTGGCGATACGCCTGGGCCAGCGCCAGCCGGGTTTCGGCAGCCTGTCGCCATTTCGCATCGGCCGCCAGCGAAGCCTCCAGCGCCCGTACGGCCGGTTCGTACTGCTGGAGTTCGATCTGGCTGCTGCCGATAAGGTATTGCGCCTCGGCGAGCATCGCCGGCTCCTTGAACTGCGGCAAGGCGGCCGCCAGCGACGAGGCTACTTCGGAATGCTTCTTCTGGAGTTGCGCAGCCAGTGCGCGGCGGATGGTCCAGAGCGGAGCGTCGGGGTGGGCGGGATACTTCGTCAACAGTCCGGCGAAACGGGTTTCGGCCTCGGCGTGCTCGCCGAGCAGGAGCCGGCTCTCGGCCGCGACATGGCCCACGTCGGCCGCCAACTCGTGACCCGCATGAGCGGCAAGGAAGCTGTCGGCATGGTTCTTCGCCTCCGCATAGCGGCCCGATTCCAACGCGACATAGCCTGCCATGTAGAGGGCCTGAGGGGCGAGAGGGTCGGCGGGATGAGCGGCGGCCAGCGAGGCGTAGAGGCCGATGGCCTCCGGTCGCCGTTCGGCGATTTCATACACCGCATCAGCCTGGTCCATGAGAAGCTTAACGGCGAAACTGCCCGCCTGCGGCAATGCTTTTTCCACCAGTGGCAGGGCCTCAACCGCCCGGCCCTCCTTGATCAACAGACGCGCCGTCCAGTGAGCGGCTTCGGCTCCCGTCTCTCCGCCGCTGGTGGCCAAGTCGCCCAGCAGGCGCCGCGCCTCGGCATTGTTGCCTGCCAGATAATGGCATTTGCCGCCGGCGAGCTTGGCCCGGGCAGCATGAGCCGAGTTCGGATATCTCTCGAGCATCGAGGAATAGAGCGCCGCAGCTTCACCATACTGCTGCATCTGTGCGAGGCTGTCGGCCTGACGAAGCAGGGCGTAGTCGGCCAGCGCGAATCCGGCGGCGGCCGCCGCCTCGGCGAATCGCTTGGATGCAGGGGCAAACTGGCCCAACGAGAAGAGCGTTTCGCCGCGCCGCATGCCGACCTCGGTGGCCAGCTTATGCTGCGGGTTCCGCTCGAGAAAAGCATCGTAAGACTTGCCGGCTGCCTCCGCCTGCCCCGCCTCTTCCTGCGCGACGCCGAGCGCGTAAAGGGCATCGGGCGCCAGGCGGTGCTTGGGATACGTGCTCACCAGCCGGGCATAGATCGGCAACGCCTCAGCCTTCTTGCCCTGATGATAGAGGGCCTCGGCCTGATAGAACATGGCGTCGGGCAGCCACACGCTCTTGGGATGCTTCTCGATCACTCTGGCGAGCGTGTCGGCAGCCGCAGCATAGAGTTCGGGTTTCGTGGCAGCGAGGTTATAACGGGCAACGCCGAGGTAGAGGAGCGTGGCGTCAATTGTCTCCAACTGCGGATATTTCTCGACGACTTGCTCGAGCGTCGCCGCCGCCTGTTCCGTCTGACCATTCTGAAACTGGCAGACCCCAAGATAATGGAGGGCTTTGCCGGCCCGGGCGTCGTTGGGAAAGTCGGCCAGGAACTTCGCCCAGGCCTGAGCGGCCAGATCATAGGATTCGAGGTTTTGCAGGCGGACGGCTGCGGCGTAGGAACGCACGGCGTTGTCGGCGGGGGGTTGGGCCCGGGCGAGGGTCGCATACGCCGCGATCAGCAGGATCGCCAGGAAAAGTCGGCCTGAACCGGCCGGAGACGAGCCTCTCATCACCGTGTACCTCTTCCGTGGAACGACCTGGAGCCGGGCGCTGGCTCCGACAACCGGCCCCCGATGGATGATACCACCAGCACGGCATGGGAGGAGCGCCTTCACGATATGCAACGATCCAGTCATTATTCCTGTTTCAGCATTTTGCCGCCACCGGGAGCCGTCAGCGAGTGGGGTACACCCCCGGTTGCTCCTTCTCGGGCGCCCTCCTATCATGCAGAGTTCCACCCGTCGCAGAGCTTGCTCACGACAGCACTACACCCTTTGAGATCATCACCTTGAGCCAAGAAAACCTGCTTCAGGTCCATCTCTGGCACTGGCTGGCATTTGGTGCACTCGTCATCTTCTTGCTTGTGCTAGATCTTGTGGTCTTTCATCGCCGGATTCACACCCCTACATTGAGGGAGTCGTTCCTGTGGAGCGTGTTCTGGATCAGCCTGGCGTTCATCTTTAACGGGTTCGTTTGGTGGTGGGGATTGCGGACCCACGGCGACCAGGAAGCGGGAATCAAGTTTCTGACCGGCTTTCTGGTGGAGAAGTCGTTGTCGATGGACAACCTCTTCGTATTCGCCGTCATCTTCCGCTATTTCGGCGTGCCGTTGAAATACCAGTATCGCGTCCTGTTTTGGGGCGTGCTTGGCGCGATTATTATGCGGCTGGTATTCATTCTGGCCGGCGTCGAACTGATCCAGCGGTTCGAATGGGTGATCCCCATGTTTGGCGCGTTCCTGCTCTTTACTGGCATCCGTCTGGCGACGCATACCGACACCGAGGTCCACCCGGACCGGAATATCGTGCTGCGTCTGGCAAGGCGTTTCTTTCACGTATCGCACGAGGACCATGGAGAGCATTTCTTCGCCAGGGAATACGGCAAGTTCGTGGTAACACCGCTGTTTCTGGTCCTGTTGGTGGTGGAAAGCAGCGACGTGCTGTTTGCCGTGGACAGCGTGCCGGCGATTATCGGCATCACCCGCGATCCGTTCATTGTCTTCACTTCGAACATCTTCGCCATTCTGGGACTGCGGGCGCTGTACTTCCTGCTGGCTGGAGTGATCGACAAGTTCGAGTACCTGCACTACGGCCTGAGCGCGGTGCTCGTATTCATCGGATTGAAAATGATCGCCGAGTTCGGGGTACATCACTTCCTGGGCTGGGAGGAAGGCCAGCACGTAATCCCCTCTTGGGCGTCGTTGTTGGTGATCCTGGCGGTGCTGATCATCTCCATCCTGGCGTCGCTGGTGAATCGGAACGAAGAACCTCCCGAGGAACTGCAACCGTAGCAAACGCGCCCAATCGCAGGGACCCAAGCCGATGTCGGCGCACCGCATCCACTTGCGACGGCCATGGCGCAGCGTGGCTGCCGCGCCGGGGCCAGGCTGGAGTCGCCAATTCGGGCGACCAACCGGACTGGAGCCTGGCGACCGCGTGTGGCTGGTGATTGAGGGGATGCCCCAGGCCGAGGCGTGGCTGAACGGCAGGCGGCTTGGGCCCGTTGACCTGCTGGTCGCCGATCGGTTCGACGTCACCAATCGGCTGACGACGCGCAACGAGATCTTGATTGCGGCCGAAACCAGCCCAGTGGCGGAGGCGATCGCCGACGAGCCACCCGCCGAGGTATATCTGGAAATTGAATCAGCCGCCGATTATTGATAGTTCTGTGCCAGCAACTCCCCCCGATGATGACGGAGAAGTCGATACATGAATTACCGCATTGAACGGTCCTTGTGGCAGTATGTTGCCGCCTTCACGCTCGCCCTGTCTCTCGCGACGGCCCACGGCGCCGAGAACACGCTCACACCGGAGGAACTGGACGAGGGATGGATTCTGCTTTTCGACGGGGAGACGCTTTTCGGCTGGAAGGCAGCCAGCAAGGCCGATTGGCAGGTCCGCGCCGGAGCGATCACCGCCCGGGAAGGAGAGCCCGGATTGCTCGTGACGGCAAGCCAGTTCGGCAATTACACGCTGAAAGTCGACTTCCGCTGTCCCGCCTCGACCAACAGCGGCGTGTTTCTGCGGACCAGCCCGACGGTGAAACCGGAGGAAGTCGCCAGGAAGTGCTACGAATTGAACATTGCGGCTCCGGGCGTGAGCGAGTTCCCCACCGGCAGTCTTGTGCAGCGCAAAAAGGCTCAAGCGGTCGCACCCAAGACCGATTGGCAAGCGATGGAGGTCACGGCTGACGGCGGTCACTTCACCGTCAAGATCGAGGACCGAGAAGTCCTCGACTACACGGATCCCAAACCGCTGGGGCGTGGCTACATCGGCTTGCAGTTCAATCAGGGCCAGATCGAATTTCGCAACATCAAGCTCAAGCCACTGGGGCTCAAGAGCGTGTTCAACGGCAAGGACCTCACCGGATGGAAGACCTACCCCGACATGCCCAGCCGCTTCACAGTTACGCCGGAGGGATGGCTCAACGTGAAGAACGGTCGCGGCGTATTGGAGTCGGAAGAACAGTATGGCGACTTCACCATGCAGCTTGAGGCCTTCGTGAACGGCAAAGAGCTCAATTCGGGAATCTTCTACCGTGCCATACCGGGCGACCCGGCGATGAACGGGTACGAAAGCCAGATCCACAACGGTTACCAGGACGGCGATCGCACCAAGCCAGTCGATCATGGAACGGGCGGGATCTTCCGCCGGCAGCCGGCCCGCAAAGTGGTAGCCGATGATTTCCGCTGGTTTCACAAGACGATTCACGCCGACGGGCGGCACGTCGCGGTGTGGGTGGAGGGCTATCAGGTAACCGACTGGACCGACAATCGCCCGGTAGATGCAAATCCTCGGAAAGGACTGCGGCTGGAACCAGGCGCGATCATGATCCAAGGGCACGATCCGACTACCGACCTGTCGTTCCGGAATCTGAGAATTGCCAAGATTCCCCCACGATAGGTCGGACCGACAGTCGGTGCCTACCGAGCATTTCTGCCGCTAAAGAGTGGGTTTCATGTTCCGGCGGGCGGAATCGGCAGATGCGAGTTTGACCCGAGTCCCAAATCGCCGATATATTTGTCTGCCGTGATAGGAAAAAGGTTGTCACCCGACGAGCCTACCCTTGAGGGGGCGAGGGACCGAGCCATGACACTGCACGACATCCTGAAGAGCAAGGGGACGAGCGTCCACCTGATCAGCCCCGAATCGACACTGGGCGATGTGGTCAAGGAACTGGTGCGGCACCGGATCGGGTCGCTATTGGTCTGCGATCGTGATCCGGAGTCGGGCGAGCAGGTCCGCGGAATCATCACCGAGCGCGATATCCTCTATGCTTCCGCCGCAGGCAAGCCCCTTGAGGAGGTGAAGGTTGCTGATGCGATGACCCGTGAACTGATCACCGGTTCGCCCGAGGACACATTGGAAGATGCGATGGGACTGATGACCCAGCATCGTATCCGCCATCTCCCCGTGCTGGCCAAAGGGCGGCTGGTGGGCATGGTCTCCATCGGCGACGTCGTCAAGGCCCAGCACCACGAACTCGCCGTGGAGAATCATTTCATGCGCGACTATATTCGAGGGTAAGGCACCAGAAACGTGCACATGTTTCCGCGTGCTACGGCGATTGTCTCGTAGAATTTTCGCGATTCGCCTTACACCACGGCATAGCGTTCCAGCTTTGCGCGGTCGACGTCGACTCCCAGCCCGGGGCCGTGGGGGACGGTGATCATGCCATCGATGATTTCCAGGCGTTCGACAAGCAGGTCGTCCTGCAGGGCGTGGTAGCAGGATTCACTTGCGCCGGAAAAGGCCGGCGTGGCTGCGGCAAGCTGCAGCACCGCCGCGGTGGCAATTCCCAGCGAATGCACGCCGCCGACGCAGGCATCAATTCCGGCAGCCTGCGCTATCGCGCCCGATTTTCGCGACGGAACCAAGCCGCCCAGCCGTGCAGGGTCGACGACAATCTGGGACGCGGCGCCGCAGCGAACCGTGGCCAGCACGTCGGCGGGCTTGTGCAACGGCCGTCCGACGGCGAGTGGGACGGTGGTCTGACGGCGCAGCGAAGCAGTTTCGTCGAGGCTCCCGCCACGGAGCGGGTCGAGCACGAACTCCAGGTTCTCCCCCTCCAATGCGCGGCACAAGGCGCGGGCGGTGTCCATGTCGTACAGGCTGGCGGCATCGAAACGGACCTGCACCCGAGGGCCGGCCGTTTCGCGGACCGCCAGCAGTTGGGAGATGTCCTGTTCCAGGTCGCCGCTGGAACAGACCACCTGGGAGTGAAAGCCGCGATCGGCCATCTCCCGTGAGAGGGCTGCAACCTCCCCTTCGGTGCGGCCGTGGAGCCGGACGGCCAGCGGCACGCGGCGGCGATAACGTCCACCGAGGAGGTGGCACAATGGCTGGCCGGCGGATCGGCTCACCAGATCCCACGACGCCATTTCGACCGCGGCCCGCAGCGGCGGCGGATCGAGATCGGCGAGCGATTGCAGTTCTTCGATGTCGAAGACACTTCGCCCGGCCAGCAGGGGCAAGAGCGAATCGCGCCGCGGAGCCAGCTCCGAGGATCGCCAGGAGGTTGCCGCTTCGCCCCAGCCCTCCAGACGCGTGTCGGTGGCGAGTCGCACGAGGAGCGATCGGAGCGGGCGACCGCGGCCGTCGCAGGGTATCGCGACCAGGTAGAATTCGAGGTCGGTGATTGTCATGGACGAGCGGGAAAGCGTTTCTCAATGGTGCTCAACAAGCCGCAATTCGCGTGGGAGCACGAAGCGAACGTCCTCCTCGCGGATCACTCGCGGCACGACAGTAGCATTGAACAGACTTTGCAGGGCGGCGACGCACTCCTGAACCACTGTCTCGGGGGCGCTTGCGCCGGCGGTAATGAGCACTGTCTCGTCACCGTCGAACCACGACGGATCGATCTCGGCGGCGCCGTCGATCAGGTACGCGGCGATGCCCTGGGCGCGGGCCAATTCGGCGAGCCGCTGGCTATTGGAGCTGTTCTGGCTGCCGATTACCAGTGCGATGTCGGCCTCCTGGGCCAGTGTCCGCACCGCTTCCTGACGGTTCTGCGTGGCGTAACAGATGTCGTCACGGGCGGGGCCGACGATGTGGGGAAACCGTTCCTTTAGCCGAGCGATGATCTGGGCAGCGTCGTCGACGGAAAGCGTCGTCTGCGTCAGGTAGGCGACCTTACCGTCGCCGGGGATTTCAAGCCGATCGACCTCCTCGGCGTCGGCTACCAAACGAATCGCCGCCGGCGCCTCACCCGTGGTCCCGACCACTTCGTCGTGCCCGGCATGGCCGATAAGCACGATGGTGTAGCCTTCACTGGCGAAGCGGATCGCCTCGCGGTGGACCTTGGTCACCAGCGGGCAGGTGGCGTCGATAGTCTTGAGCGACCGGTCGTCCGCCTGTCGGCGAAGCTGGGGCGAGACGCCGTGGGCCGAGTAGAGGAGGTGGGAGCCCGGCGGGATTTCGTCCAATCCGTTGACGAATACCACCCCCTGGCTGCGGAAATGCTCGACGACCCACTTGTTGTGGACGATCTCGTGATAGACGTAGATCGGAGCGCCGAAGCGGCTGAGGGCCAGCTCGAGACACTCGATCGCCATATTGACGCCGGCGCAAAACCCGCGAGGCGCGGCCAGCAGAATTCGCATGGTTTCCTCGTTGCAAAGAAGGCATCATAATGCGGTCATGCCTGATGCCGCATTCGCCACTGAGCTGCAATTGTACGGTCCCGACGCCCGGCGGCCCAAGAGCCCGACCGTGGGGCAGGCCCGCCGCTACTGCCGGCGGCTGGCCCGGCGGCATTACGAGAATTTCACCGTGGCGAGCCTGCTGCTGCCGCGGCGGCTCCGGCAGCATTTCTGCCATGTTTACGCCTATTGCCGCTGGGCGGACGATCTGGCCGACGAAACAGGCGATCCGGGGCGAAGCCTATCGTTATTGGACTGGTGGGAGGAGCAATTGCGCGACAGCTACCGCGGCCGCGCATCGCACCCGGTGTTTATTGCCTTGCGGCAAACCATCGACGAGTTCGGCATTCCCCCCGATCCGTTTACCGACTTGCTGGTCGCGTTCCGGCAGGACCAGAAGACTTGCCGGTACGAAACCCTGGATGAGCTTCTGGAGTACTGCCGCTACTCTGCGAATCCGGTGGGCCGGCTGGTGCTCTATCTTGGCCGTTGCCACGACAACCAGCGCGGGGCGCTTTCCGACTCGATCTCGACCGGCCTGCAATTGGCAAACCATTGGCAGGATGTGGCCCGAGACTGGGACCGCGGCCGGATCTATCTGCCCCAGGTTCACTGCCGCCGTTTTGGCTATGGAGAAGAGCAGTTCGCCCGGCGTGAGGCCGACGGAGCCTTCCGGCGATTGCTGGCTGCCGAAGTCACCGAGGCAGAGGGCTGGCTGCGCCGCGGGCTGCCGCTGGTGCGGTTGCTGCCTCCGGAGCTGCGGCTCGACGTGGCCCTTTTTGCCAATGGTGGGCTGGCGGTGCTGGATGCGATCCGGCGTCGGGACTATGACGTATGGACTGCCCGACCCGTGGTCAGCCGAAGAGACAAGCTCCGGCTGTTAGCGCGGTGCTGGTGGCAACTCCGCCAGGGGAAGCTGCCGGGGGATGCGCGATGAACTTCGGTCAAAAGCAGGTCGACCAAAGCTATCGGTTCTGCCGTCGCATGGCGTGGCAATCGCGGTCGAGCTTCTATCCGTGCTTCGCCGTCCTGCCGCGTGCAAAGCGACGCGCGATGGATGCCGTCTATGCTTTCATGCGGCATACCGACGACCTCGTTGATTGCGAGGCGCCGTTGGACCACCGCCGGAACGCACTGGTCAGGTGGCGTGATACGGTGTCGGCGTCGCTTTGCGAGACTACTCCCCTGCCCTGCCCCGGCAAGTTTGGCCGTATTGACCCTGCGGTCGGCGAAGACCGCGGCCGCGCGATGATGCCCGCCCTGGCCGACGCGGTGCGGCGGTATGCAATACCCGTGCACCATTTGTTTGCCGTGATCGACGGGGTGGAAATGGATCTCGACCGGCACTGCTACGCGACATTCGAGGAACTGGCCGAGTATTGCCACCGCGTGGCCTCGGCCGTCGGTCTGGCGTGCATTCACGTGTGGGGCTACGACGGCGAAGAGCCTTTGGAGCCGGCTCGCCAGTGCGGGCTTGCGTTTCAACTCACCAACATCCTTCGCGACCTGCGCGAAGATGCCGGTCAGGGCCGCGTTTATCTCCCGGAGGAGGATCTGCAACGGTACGAGTACGGGCGGCAGGAATTGGCGGCCGGGGTGGCCGACGCACGGTTTGATCGCCTGGTTGAATTCGAGGTGGCGCGCATCCGCGATCTCTATCGCCAGGGGGCGCGGCTCGTCGAGCGGCTCAGCCCTGATGGCCGGCGAGTTTTCGGCCTGATGGTCTCCGTCTACTACCGGCTGCTCGAGGAAATCGCGTCGCGTCCACATGATGTGCTGCACCGGCGAATCAGCGTCGGACTGCTGCCGAAGATGCGGATTGCTGGCCGCTGGCTTCTTCTGCCGCCGCGAAGGCTTACATTGCCATGAGCGACGAGGCGATAAGCACGCCAGGGAGTCACCGGGTAGGCGTCGTCGGTGGAGGGCTGGCCGGTTTGGCCGCGGCGGTTGCGCTCACCCGTCGGGGCGTGGCGGTCGAACTGTTCGAAGCCCGGCGGATGCTGGGGGGCCGGGCCGGCTCGTTCTGCGATCCCGAGTCCGGCGAATTGGTGGATCACTGCCAGCACGTGGCGATGGGCTGCTGCACGTACTTCACCGATTTCTGCCAGACGACCGGGGCCGCCGATTGCTTCGAGCGATGCCGTCGGGTGGAATTCATCGGCCCCAACGGACGACGGAGTACGCTGGCCGCCCACCCCCTCCTGCCGGCGCCTTTGCACCTTGCTCCGAGCCTGCTCGGCCTCAGCTACCTGAGCCTGGGTGATCGCTGGCACATTGTGCGGACGCTCGGCCGCCTCGGCCGTGTGCCGCGCGGCGAGCGCGACGAGCTTGCTTTTGGCGAATGGCTAGATCGACAGAAGGTGTCCACCCAGGCTCGCGAGCGGTTCTGGTCGGTTGTGATCGTCAGTGCGCTCAGTGAGACGCTCGAACGCGTATCGGTGGGGGCTGCCCGGCAGGTGTTTGCCGAAGGCTTCCTGGCCGCCCGCCGGGCCTATGAAGTGCAGGTGCCGCGAGTGCCGCTGGGAGAAATCTACGATCATCGCGTGGCCCAGTGGCTTGGCGAGAGGGGGGCGATCGTGCACACGGCGACGAGGATTCGCCGGCTTGATGGCACGGCCGATCGGATCTCCGGCATGGTGATGCCCGATAATTCCCAGCGGGCGTTCGACTACTACGTGCTCGCGGTACCCTGGCGGATGGCTCCGACGCTCCTCGGTGAAGAGGTCCGGTGCCGACTACCAATGCTGGACGGCGCGGCGAGGCTGGAAGCGGCATCGATCACTTCGGTGCACATCTGGGTCGACCGGCCGATCGAGGGCGCTCGAGATGCCGCGCTCGTGGGCCGGTTGGGCCAATGGGTATTCGATCGCGGGCCGACCGCTGGTGGGTATCGCTACCAGGTTGTGATCAGCGCGTCGCACTCGCTGGTCGGGGGCGACCGGGAGGCAGTCTTCCGCCAGGTGTGGAAGGAACTCGTGGAAGTGTGGCCGGAGGCGGAACGGTCGCGGCCGATTCGCTGGCGCGTGCTGGAGTACCCGGAGGCCGTCTTTTCGCCCCGGCCGGGCATTGACCAACTGCGGCCGGACCAGCGGACGGCGATCGACAATCTCGCCCTGGCGGGCGACTGGACGGCTACCGGCTGGCCCGCGACGATGGAAGGGGCGGTCCGCAGCGGCTACCTGGCGGCCGAGGCAGTCCTGGCGGCGATTGGCGATCCACGCCCGGTGTTGGTTGCCGACCTGCCGCACGGTTGGCTTGCCCGAAGGCTGTTTCGAGCCTGACTCAAGCCGCGGTCGGCGGATTCATACTCAAAGAGCCATGCTGAATCTCAGGCCAACCGCCAGAGCGTCGCGTCCGGTGCCGCCGGGATCGGCAATGTACTGAAGATCCGGCTGGAGCATCATCCAGGGAGTGATCTGGGCCTTGTAGTAGAGTTCGATTGCTGTCTCCGGTTCGTAGTCGGGCAGCAGGCCGCTGAAGGTCACTGTCGCCACTCCGAGGCCGATGCGGTCTTCGTCGCGCTCGGGTATAAGACCCGTGTAGACGAGGCCCGCGCCGAAGTATTGGTGCGCTTCGCTGCGATCCTGGGGGGCCCAGCCGTACTGGGCGAACACGCCGAGGCCCTGCCCGTCGTCTTCGTCGTCGGGGTTTTCAGGCAGCACCAACTGCTCCCAGCCGCAGTACGTTCCGTGCATGCCCCGCAGCATGCGGTCGGATCCGGGCGTGAGATCGGCCCACTCGTCGCTGTGATACCACAGGCCCGCATGGAACCGTCCCGGCTGGCCGGGCGATAGTTCATATTCGACGTGCATTTCGGCAATCGAGAACGTCACACCGCTGCCCGAAAATCCCCAATTGCCGCCATCGGGGCGGCCATCCCAGACCCCGGCCATCAGCACCATCGACTCCCGCGGGCGAAAGAAGATGACGGCGGCCATGCTCGGATCGGGATAACTGGGCATGGGGATCGTCGGATGGAACCCGTATGACGACTGCACGAAGTCGGCCGCCATGTCGACAAACCCAAAACTACTGTTGGCGTCTTGCTTGCCGATGCGGAATGTCAGGCAGTTGTCCCAAATGGAACGCTCCCACCAGTATTCGCTCACCTGGGTGAAGTCCGGCGCGTCGATATTGCTGAGCACCTGGAAATCGCCCACATGTTGATCGGTCAGCCCTTGACCATGGTGATTCTGGCCCCAGATGAAGAACGTGCCCCCGGGGAAGAAACCGATCTCGTCGAGATCGGCGGTAAGCATGAGATCCAGCAGGCCGTTGTACTCGGTGGCCCGGTTCGTGTTCAGTCCGCCGCGGGCATTGGTGAAGACCTCGCCGGTATAGAGGTACTCGGCGGTGATGCCGCCCCTGCCGTGCAGGAAGCTGCCGAACAGGGCCGGCGGCCGTTCGTCTTCCTCCGGCTCTTCCTCCTCTTCTTCGTTCTCTTCCGATTCCTCCGATTCAGTCTCTTCTTCCGGTTCGTCGTCGGAGGCTGCCGGCTGTCCCGATCTTCTGGCGTCTTCCGGTTCCAGGGCCTGGCCGGTCCCTGCTTGGCGGGATGAATCGCCGGGAATTGCCGGAGATGCTTCCGAGGCAATTGGGCCGGGTGCTGCGCCGGGGCGCAGCGGTTCGGTCTGGGCAAGAGTCATCCAGAGTAGCGATGCTGCGAGCAGGCTGGACATCGGGTGCGGGGATCGCTTGAGGATGGGCCGTTTTCGTATCGGCGGGGCACGTCAAAGGCTTCATCATCGGCGGTCGTATTCCACGGAATCTGGGGCTGAGGAAATCGCGGTTTGGTGAAGCCGTGCCGGCAATTGCACCGCCGTTGTCGGGGTCGGGTAGTGCGGCGTACCTTCCCGGCACCTTGCCGGCGGCTTAGCATGGAGAGACTGAATCACCCGCCGTGCACCTGCTGTCTGACCCTCCGCCACCCGGTCTTCACTGTCTTGATGCCTGAACTCGACCGGCTCAAACGCGCTTACGAGACTGCTTGGCAGGACCTTCTTGCTGAGCGGACAAGCAATGGCCATTGGGTAGGGGAACTGTCCAGTTCGGCGCTGTCGACGGCGACCGCCGTAAGTGCCTTGTCGCTGGTGCGGCAGGGCTCCGGGAATCAGGCGATCGGCGAACTCGTCGAACGCGGCATTCAATACCTGTGCCGTGTTCAGAACACTGATGGCGGCTGGGGCGATACCGACCGCAGCCTACCGAACATCGCCACGACGATGCTCGTCCGCGCGGCCTTTCATCTGGCCGGCGCGGCCGAGCGGCATGGCGGGAAGTTGGCGGCGGCGGAATGCTATATCGAGAATCAGGGGGGCTTGGCGGGGCTTCGCCGCCGCTACGGACGCGACAAGACGTTCGTCGTCCCGATTCTGACCAACTGCGCTTTGGCCGGATTGGCCGAATGGGGCGACGTGGCCCCCCTGCCCTTTGAGCTGGCCTGCTTTCCGCAGGGAATGTTCCGCTTTCTGCGGTTGCCGGTGGTGAGCTATGCGATTCCGGCGCTGGTGGCGATCGGGCAAGCCCGGTATTTCCATCGTCCGCCGATCAATCCGCTTGTGCGACTGGGGCGGCGTTGGGCCGTTGAGCCCAGCCTGAGCGTGCTCGAGAGGATGCAACCGGAAAGCGGCGGCTATCTGGAGGCCACTCCGCTGACGAGTTTCGTGGTCATGAGTTTGGCGGGCACGGGGCGGGCGGACCACGCGGTGGCGCGGCGGGGCGTGCAGTTCCTGATCGACTCGGTGCGGCCGGATGGCTCGTGGCCGATCGATACGAATCTGGCGACCTGGGCGACGACGCTTTCCATTAACGCCTTGGCGGCTGCGGGGGAGGTGGTTGACTGGCCGGAGTGTCTCGACTGGTTGTTGAAGTGCCAGCATGTTGAAAGGCATCCGTTCACTGGAGCCGAGCCGGGGGGCTGGGCATGGACCGACCTGAGCGGCGGCGTGCCCGACGCTGACGACACGCCGGGGGCGTTGTTGGCCCTGACGGCATTTCGCCGCGAGTGTGCGGAAGGCGAGCGGTCGGCGATCGACCGGGCGGCCGGCGCCGGCGTGCGGTGGTTGGTGGGGCTTCAGAACCGCGATGGCGGATGGCCCACCTTCTGCCGGGGCTGGGGCAAGCTGCCCTTCGACCGCAGCGGTGTGGACCTGACGGCGCATGCCCTGCGCGCGCTGGCGGCGTGGCGCGGCGTGGTTCCTGTCTCCGAAGCGGTCTTCCGATCGGGACTGGGTTTCTTAGAGCGGCAGCAGCGGCCCGAGGGAGAGTGGATTCCGTTGTGGTTTGGCGACCAGTTCCGCGCGGAGGAAGAAAACCCCGTGTATGGCACTGCGCGCGTGCTGCTGGCGTACGCGGAGATGGGTCTTGGCGGCACGGACTCGGCGCGGCGCGGGATCGAGTGGCTGGTGCGAAACCAGAACCACGACGGCGGTTGGGGAGCGTTTCGCGCGGCCGGCGTGTCGAGCGTCGAGGAGACGGCGGTGGTTCTCGAGGCCCTGACTGCACTCGATCGGCTTGAGCCGGCTCCAGCGGCGGTCGAGCGCGGCCTGAACTGGCTGGTCGAGGCGGTGGAGTCGGGCCGACACCGGGAACCGACTCCCATCGGCCTCTACTTCGCCAGGCTCTGGTACTACGAGCGGCTGTATCCGCGGATCTTTACGGTGGCGGCCCTGGGGCGCGCGTGCCGGAAGGCCACGAGTTGCGCAGTACAGGCGGTGACATGAGAGTCGTGCACCTGGTGAGCGGCGCGGGGCAGATGTACTGCGGAAGCTGCATGCACGCCAACGCGCTGGTGACGGCCCTGCAGTCGGCGGGGCACGACGCGCTGCTGGTGCCCGCGTATACGCCGGTCCGGACCGATGACGACAGCGTGAGCGTGGACCACATCGTGTTCGGTGGGCTGAACGTCTATCTGCAGCAGAAGGTGGGGCTGTTTCGCCGCACGCCGTGGGCGCTCGACCGTCTGCTGGACCGGCCCTGGTTGCTCCGCTGGCTCGGCAGGCTGGGGACGAGCACCCGGCCGGAATCGCTGGGCGCGCTGACCGTCTCGATGCTCCGCGGCGAAGAAGGGCGGCAGGGCAAGGAAATTGAGAAGCTGTTGAGTTGGCTCAAGGACGATCTCCACCCGGAGGTCGTGCACCTGTCGAACGTGCTGCTGGTCGGGATGGCACGCGAGATCGCGCGCGAGCTTCGGGTGCCGGTGGTCTGCTCGCTTTCGGGTGAAGACATTTTCCTCGAGCGGCTGGTTGAGCCTTACTACTCGCAGGCCCGCGAGGCGCTGCGGGAGCGCTGCCGGGACCTGGACGCGCTGGTGGCGATGAACGGCTATTTCGCCGACTTCATGTCGCAGTATCTCGCCGTCGAGCGCGAGCGGATCCGGGTGATCCGGCCGGGCCTCAATCTGGACGGGTACGGGATGCGGCCGGCGGGCTCGAAGGACGGCGAGTTTGTGATCGGCTTCCTGGGGCGGATCTGTCCGGACAAAGGGCTGCACCTGCTCGCCGAAGCGTTTACGCACCTGGCGGAAGAGACCGATCTAGGGCCGCTGCGGCTGGCAGCAGCCGGTTATCTGCCGCCGGCCGAGAAGAAGTACCTGGAAGAAATTCGCGGTATGGTCGGGCAGTTCGGGCTGGCCGGGCGGTTTGAATACTGCGGCGAACTGGACCGCGCGGGGAAGATTGCCTTCCTCAAGTCGCTGGACTTGATGAGCCTGCCGACGGTGTACCGCGAGAGCAAGGGGCTGCCGGTGCTGGAGGCCTGGGCCTGCGGCGTGCCGGTGGTGCTCCCCGGACACGGGGCGTTTCCCGAAATGGTCGCCGACTGCGGCGCGGGGCTCCTTTGCACGCCCCAGGATCCGCGGTCACTGGCGGACTGCATCAAAGAACTCATCCTTGATCGCAAGCGAACCCAGGAACTGGGCCGGGCCGGCCACGCGGCGATCCACGAGCGGTACGGCATCCGGCGCGAGGCCGACGAGACGGCGCGGCTGTATGAAGAGCTACGCTTTAATGACCAAGTGCCAATGACCAATGGCCAGGTCGAAGCGAAACGCCCTTGAGGGTGTTTCGGTTGGATACGTCGCGGGGCGTGGCAGCAAGTGCAAGGCTGGTAGGGTGTTCTGGCCAGGCGACTCGGCGCAAGTGATTCCACTCTTTTGGCTTCAGTGTTGAAGTTCGTAGAGGGGTGCCGGGGCTGTCGTAGCCCCGAATAAGTTCGGCGGGCTCCTGGCAGGAAGGCGAGGAAGAAGGGCCGACGTCAAGGTACAAGGTGATGCCACCCCCCGTTGATGCGCAACAATAAACGCAGTGTTCCGTTTCGTGCGTCGCGGGGCGCGGCGGCAAGTGCAAGGGAGCAAGGGGTTTCGCGCCGAGCGTGCGAGCGCAAGTTCGTACGTACTGTGAGGTACGTGTTGAAGTTGGCGCGAAATCCACGTGTCAGCGGCTTGCAGAAGATCGTCGTCCATCGAGCCAGCGGCGGGCGCAGGGAATGGGCGCACGCGCCGGCAGGCGAGTTGTGATTGGGTCGAATTGTGAAAGAGCGAACACGGGCAGGGTCCGAGTTATCGGGCGGCTGCCCATGCCGGCAGACGGAAGTTCGTCGCCAGCCTGAAATATACCAATGTTCATGTATTCTTGTCAACAGCGAATCCGGTCAACTTCGCCACTTTTTCGGAGGATTCTGGAGGGGGTAGCGGGGGCAGGCGAGCGGGCTTGGGCTGGTCAGCCACGCGTCTGGCGAGCATCAAACGGAGTCGTGACTGGAGAGGGGAAGAGGGAAATTCACTTACCGTTCTGTCCCGGCACGCCTTTGGCCTCCGGTTGGTCGCCTGCGAGTACTTCGGTCCCTTGGAGCTCTACAATGTAGAGATGGTTACCACCGGACCCGGCCCAGGCTCGGCCGGAGGGGTGGCAGGCGATCACGTTCAGGTACACCGGTAACCACGCCACTGGCTGGCCATTCTCGGCGCGTTCAACAACGCACTCCAGGCCGGAAGGTACGATGCGCAGGTAGAACTGCCGCGGGCTTGCGGCAATCGCTTGCATGTCTCCATCTTCTTTACGTCGAGTGTACTGGATTATCTCCAGGCACTCGCCGCTTGTGGCGCTCCACACACGCACTTCGTTGTCCCAGGATACGCTGACAATCTTCTTCCCGTCCTGGGAAAAGGCCACGCGAGTCAAATTAGATCTGTGCCCGCGCAAAACTGCCAACTCGGCGTCACCCGTGGCGTTCCACACCCGCACGGTTGTGTCCGAAGAGCCGCTGACAATCTTCTTCCCGTCCTGGGAAAAGGCCACGCTTGTCACACCGAGTTGGTGCCCGCGCAAGACTGCGAACTCGGCGCCGCTCGTGGCGTTCCACACCCGCACGGTTGTGTCCGAAGAGCCGCTGACAATCTTCTTCCCGTCCTGGGAAAAGGCCACGCTTGTCACACCGAGTTGGTGCCCGCGCAAGACTGCGAACTCGGCGCCGCTCGTGGCGTTCCACACCCGCACGGTTGTGTCCGAAGAGCCGCTGACAATCTTCTTCCCGTCCTGGGAAAAGGCCACGCTTGTCACACCGAGTTGGTGCCCGCGCAAGACTGCGAACTCGGCGCCGCTCGTGGCGTTCCACACCCGCACGGTTGTGTCCGAAGAGCCGCTGACAATCTTCTTCCCGTCCTGGGAAAAGGCCACGCTTGTCACAGAAGATTCGTGCCCGCGCAAGACTGCCAACTCGGTGCCGCTCGTGGCGTTCCAGACCCGAACGGTGTTCGATTGGTATACGATGGCGATGTGCTTCCCATCCGAGGAAACCGCCACGCTTGTCATAGTGCCTTCGCGCCCGCGCCAGATGGCCAGCTCCGCGCCGCTCGTGGCGTTCCAGATCCGAACGGTTCTGTCGAAAGCTGCGCTGACGGTCCTTTTTCCGTTCGGAGAAAAGGCTACGCTAAACACATAGCCTTTGTGCCCTCGCAAGACGGCCATCTCCGCGCTGCTCGTGGCGTTCCACACCCGCACGGTTGTGTCCCAAGATGCGCTGACGATCCGTTCCCCGTCTGGGGAAAGGGCCACTCTAGTCACAGCGTCTTCGTGCCCGTGCAAGACTGCCATCTCCGCGCCGCTCTTGGCGTTCGATACCCGCACGGTTCCGTCAGAAGATCCGCTGACGATCCGCTTCCCGTCCGGGAAGAAGGCCACGCTTGTCACATCGCGTTCGTGCCTGAAGATGGTTAGCTCCGCGCCGCTTTTGGCGTTCGATACCCGCACGGTTCCGTCAGAACATCCGCTGACGATCCTTTCCCCGTCCGGGGAAAAGGCCACGCACATCACATCGTGTTTGTGCCCGAAGACGATCGGCTCCGTGCCGCTCGTGGCGTTCCACACGCGCACGGTCTTGTCCAAAGATCCGCTGACAATCCTTGCCCCGTCGGCAGAAAAGGCTACGCTCGTTACAGTGTCTTCGTGCAAGCGCAAGACGGGCAACTCCGCGCCACTCGTGGCGTTCCATACGCGCACGGTTTCGTCCCCAGATCCGCTGACGATCCACTTCCCGTCTGAAGAAAGGGCCACACTGGTCACATGGCCTTCGTGCCCGCGCAGGACGGCCAGTTGTGCCGTGCTCAAGTGGATGGGTGGTGGCCGAAGAGTTCTGAGCCACGGGAAAGCAGGAGTCGTTTGCTCTTTGGATTGGCGCCAATGCTGCAAGAGACGATGGAGTGTGAGGCCGTGATCGCCGGCAGCCTGTCTGCCGCTGGCCGAAGAGAGGAATGCCGGAGGTCGGCCTTCGACGTAATGCTGCGCGGCTTCAGGGCAGTCGTACCACCAGCCACTGTTCCACAGGCACTGAAAGAGGCCCTGCGGGTAGTCCTGGGCATGCCGCGCAATGAAGTGGATGTCACGGCGAATCGCATCTTCCAAGAGCCGCAGAATCAGTCGTCGCGGGCGATCGGCAGGCAAAGCCTCGACCGCGGCCGTGAAGTCACCAGCCAGGTCAAAGACCTTGCCGGCCCGTACCTTGGCCTCAAGATAGAAGAGATCGCACAGCAGCCGCTCGACCTCTTCCCAACGTCTGGCGGCAGCCAGATGTGCAGGCAAGTGGTTAAGGGCATACGGTGACATCGTGTCCGGTCCACGCTGGTACTCGTGCCAGCATGCGTCGGCAAGCCGTTCGTGGCCGCGTCTTGGGCTGGCGGAGTGCGCCTCGTCGCGACGCTCAGGGTCGGTCAGCCAATCGACCAGCGACTTGTGGTAGGCGGCGTACCGGGGCACATCATCGATGCCTGGTCGTTTGGGAAGGTAAGCCGACAGCCGTTTCAGCACCGCCGGCAGTTCTTCCTCGCGGTCCAGCCCCGTCGCCCGGGCCAACTCCTCCAGGGTCAGCGGCTCACGCGCCGCCACGATCACCTCCAGAACCATACGGCATGCTGCAAATCGCTCCGCATCAGGGAACTGGGCCTGAAACCACTGAACGTAAAGGCCCTCCAGCCCAGGCGGCAGGGCGCCGAGCGTATCCAGCGTGAGAAGCTTACGCTCGATGCCATCGAGCGTCTGCTGCACGTAGAGAAAGTTTCCTTGGCTCTTCTCCCGTAGCAAGCGAGCCACTTCACCCGCGCGCCGGTGATTCTGGGCAAGCTGCTCGGCCAAGTTCGGACTATTCAGACGTGCAGAAATGAACTCTTCCACGTCTGCGATATTCTCCGGCGACTGGGCATCGAGCTCCTCGGCGCGAAGACCCCTGAGGCGTGCTAACACCGCTGCCTCCTTGCGCGTGGTGGCCACGATCCTCAGCCACGGCGGCAGCCGATCCAGACGGGACGCCAGGAGGCCGACGATTGTCGGGGTGCCCGGTTGGACTATCAACGACTCGTCCAAGGCGTCGATCAGCAGGTAGCGCGGCACTTCGGCCGGGATGTGCAGGTGCTGCAAGGGAGCGAAAACGCCCTTCTCCAACGCACTGCCCGGATCGATTTTGCAGCTCGCTTCGCCCAGGGCTTCTTGCACTGTGGGGTCTTGGAGCATTGCCGCGTACTCATCCAGCTTGCTGGCGATCATCGCGGCGATGCTTCGCACGAAGCGCCATGGCTGAAGGGTCTCCAATACGTCCCACTGGCAGCAGTGATATGCCAGAACCTGTCCGCCTGGGTTGCGGTGAACCAACTCGGCCACGATTGCCGACTTGCCCGTGCCGGGGTCGCCCTTGATCAACAGCGCCCGTTCGCGGCCACAGGCCACGCACCAAGCGTCGATGCGGCCGAAGAGCCATCGGCGGCCGCAAAAACCCTGCCGCTTCGCGTAGAGGAAAGGGGCAAAGTCCCACGGATCGAGCTGATGGTACCAGCTGCGATAGCGTTTCTCGCCGCGCAGTGCTGCCTGAATCCCACTTATGAGCCGCTCCAGGCCGGCCTGGTACTGGTCGGCGGACTCAGTCCAAGCCCGCATGTCGACGTAATCCAAGTGGAAGATTGCCAGTGGCGGCTCACACGTCTGGGCCATCACCGGGACTACGGGGCGTGGCGGCGGCTGGAATAAGGCATAGCTGATTTCACCTAGGCAGACAGTGTCCGTTTGGTCGGGGTTGTGAGGATCGCCGGTCGTGCGGACGGAATGGGGCGACATCAGCGCGACGACCACCTGGGAGCTGCGCAGTCCATCGGCGATTTCATGTTGCCAAGCCGTGCCGGGGCGGATCTCCCGCGTGTCTTGCCAGACCTCGTAGCCCTGGGCCACCAAGTCGACAGCCAACCGATCAGCAAGTTCCTTCGCATCCTTGCGGCCATAGCTGAGAAACAACCGGATTGTGGAGCCGGGCGCCGCAGGCGGCGCGAGGTCGGCTTCGAGGTTCCAGAAGTGGCCGCAGTTATCGCACGTCCAATCGCCCAGCTTGGGGCGCGCACGGGTGTCGTCCGCATGGCACTTCGGGCAGAGAGGCGTAGGGCGGGGCATCGCGACCTTGCTGGGCGAACGACGGGGTCAGAGTTGTGAGAAAGCCAGTGCCTGACCAGAGAACCAGCGGCACAGACTGGGAGCTTGCTGTTTTTTGTAATCACTGTCCACCGAATCAACAAGGGTCCGTGCGTACGGGACCGAACAGTCCCTTCCACTGCGGCCGTTGCACCGAATCCGGGCCGGAGTTCCAGATACTCATTTTTGGCAAGCTGCGGAGCATTGACGGCCGGGCTGCTTCCTGCGGCCTTGCAGGTAGGGCGCGACCGGACGTGTGTTCGTGGCTTTCGCAAATCTCAGGCTGCCGGGCGGCTGGCACGCGTGGTTGCGCTCGCGCAGGGGACGAGGTCCCTGATCTGAGGGCACTGTTGAGCAATTTGCTCCAATGGGGGTAGCGGTTCGCCTCGCGGGTGCGGCCGGTGGGCGCGATCGGCGCTTAATCGGGCGACATGGATGGTGTTGCGAGGGTGAGCACCGCAACGTTCCGCACTTCGAACCCCAACTCGAGTCGGAGCCGCTCTCGTTCTTCGCGGAGCCGCTCGAGGATCTTCTCGATCTGGGCGACTTCCACTTCCTGGATCTCGAGGTCGATCGAGCGGCAGGGTTCGGTCAGGCGGATGTCCCTTCCAATTTCTGCCAGTTCTTGCTCGATCTCGCGCGATTGACCGGTAAGAAGGTCGCGGCGGGCCTCGGTCTGGCGGATGCGGGCATTCAGATCAGCGAGCCTGGCAGTTCGTGCCTGCCGGGCCGCGCGCTCGCTTCTGCCGGCCAGGTCCTCTTCGATGGTTTCAATCTCGCGGTCCAGCCGGCGGAGTTCCCCTTCTGTTGCCGGAGCGGATTCGGCCGCCAGCGCGCTGCGGCGAGCCTTGCGGCCGATGAGCTCGATCTCAAGCTGGGGTGCCACGCTGTCTTGCGCGCGGGCGCGATCGATTTCTTCCTGGGGAATGTCTCCCTCGGCCGGGGCGGCTTCCTGGACCGCTATGAGCTCGGCCTTGGCCAGGGTCGAGTCCATCTCAGCAGAGAGTCGTTGCGCGCGGAGTTCGAGAAACCGCCGGCGCACGGACTGCAACTGCTCGAGTTGGAATTCATGCTGCATGCTAAAAGCCGCCGGTGAGTTCTCGCCCCCCAGTTGTGCGCGCAGAGAATTCAAAGTGGCTTTCGCGGTGCGCAATTCGGTCTCTTTCCCGCAGTACGCCCGGTCCAGCTCATCCAAGCGGCGGCGTTGTTCGACCTGCTCCGCCACGACGATCTCGTCCATGTAAGACCCGACCACGGCGTTGACCAGCGCTGCCGCCGCGATTGGCTCGCGAGCCGTCAGGCGAATCCGCATCAATTCGCCGCTGCCAGGAAAATCTACCCGGAGCCGATCACGGAGCCAGCGAACCGCATCAGGCTGCTGGCGAATGACTTCATTTGCCGCCGCTGCGGCCGTCGCATCCCACCCGAGCGAGTCGGTTTCGGGTGTGTTCAGACGCCGCAATGCGGCGAGGAGGACGAAATTGCTGCGGATGAGTTCGGCCTGGGTGGCTTTATACAGCGCGAATTCCGCCGGGCCGCGGCGCGTCGGGTAGAGCAGGAATTCCGGTTGCGCCTTGATGCGCAATACGGCCGTAGCAGTATAGCGAGGGAAGTAGCTTTTTTGAATGAACCATCCGCCCCAGGCGACCCCGGCCCCGATGGCCACCAGGACGAGCAGCATGAACAACCGCCGCAGCCAGCGAAAACGTCGCCGGGGAGGGGATGTCGGAGTGGCACGTTCCGCGGTGGATGACGTCTCAGCGGGCCCTTCAGGATCGGCTTGCATGGCGGCGGACTCCTGGTGTGAAAGCTGCCTCGAGAGACTATTGGCGGCGGCGAGGCGCCTACAACATAACTCGCCGACTGGCCGGTTTCTACCCACCCGGCAGTGCAGTCGGCGGAGAGTGCCGGGGTATAATAACGGTGCGGGAAGGAACGCCTGTAGGTGGTGTTTTTGAAGGGGAACCCCGGGGCAGTTCGCGCCGTGACTTGCGGCCTCTGCTGGTCCTGGCAGGTTTGGCGGCTGCCTTGCCCGCTGCAAGTACGGTCGAGCCGGCGATGCGCCGATCCGGCCGCTCGACGAAAGAACGGCTTTCGCATTATTGACTTCGGTTCGGCGAAAGGACGCTGCTTTCGCAGAGCGAAAGGCGACAGTAATTGGTTCGCCGCTACTGAGGGCCTCGGCTCCCGCCTCTTTGGGATGCGTTTAACGATTCTGCGCCTCTGTCGGCCAACAAGGGTGTCTTGATATGTAAGTCAAATTGACGTACAATTGGCGTAAGAATGCCATACGCGTGCGGGGAGGGTTTGACGATGGCGACAGGCAAGAGTGATGCCCGGATCAACTTCCGGCTGAGCGGCGATCTGAAAAAGACGATTGAGGACGCTGCCGCCGAGATGGGCCAGTCGGTCAGCGATTTCGCCATTTCAACCCTGGTGCAGACCGCCCGTAAGATACTTCACGATCAGCAGGTGACGCGCCTCAGCGAGCGGGACCGGCAACGCTTCGTGGCGATGCTGGATGACGAGTCGAGCCAACCGAACGACGCTCTGGTGAAGGCGGCAAAGCGGTACAAGAAGCAGGTTGGCTGATGGCGACTTGGACCATCCGCCGCCTCGAGACGGGGCACGACCGCTCGCGGTGTGACTGCGGCCAACCGGCGCTCAACGAGTGGCTCAAGGATCGAGCAGGCCAGTTCGACCGCCGTGACCTTTCGCGCACGTTCGTCGCGACGCGGCGGGACGAGATGCTGGTCGTCGGTTATTATGCGATCTCCACGCACCGGGTGGTGTACGACATACTACCTGCCGCCGAGGCCAAAGGATTGCCTCGGCTTGACGTACCGGTCGTGCTGATCGGCCGACTGGCGGTCGATCTGAGCGTACAAGGACAGGGGTTGGGGGCACTGCTGCTGGTGGACGCGCTCGGTCGGGCGGCGCAGATTTCCGAGCAGATTGGCATTCGGGCCGTGGAGGTTGACGCACTGGATGACGCCGCCCGGAATTTCTGCCTGAAGTTCGGGTTTCGTTCTCTGCTCGACGATCCGCGGCATCTGCTGATGCCGATGCGCGAAATCCGCAAGCTGAGAATCGAACCGCTTCGGTAGTGTTGTTGCGAGGTCAGCCGCTGGTGCGCCAGGGAGAGTCGCAACGGGGAAGGGCCGGACCCCGTGCTCAAGCACGGGGTTAGACCGCTGGCGCGGAGAAGGGGCATGAATGCCCCTGGGCTGGCGTTTTCCAACATGTTTGCTGCCGTTGCCGTCGAGTCGGTGGTTCATCGGGCAGGCTGCGCTCACCCGTTCCTTGCTTCTACTCGGACGGCGTAACATCGAGCGACTTGACGAGTTGTTCGAGCTGCTTGATATCTTCCGCGTTTCCCACGGCGATCAGCTTGCCGCCCGCCGATCGGCCATACGGGTTGCCTGCCAGGCTGATGGTCTGCACCTGAATGCCGAGGCCGTTCAAGATGCCGGCGATCTCTTGCGGCGAGCGGGATTGCAGAGTGAGCACCCGGACGTCGCTGAGCTTACTGACCTCCTGCGGGATGCTCTTCTCGGCTTTGTCGAAGGCGGCAACGAGTTCCGCCACCACGTCGAGAGCTTCCTTTGGTCCGCGGGCGATCAAGGAGCTTGTCCGCTTGTCGGCGGTGAGCCAGACGTCGCCTCCCTGGTCGTCGGGCGGGAGCTTCAGCCGGACAGCGCCGGTGCCGGACCAGACCTGGCCGTCCGGCGACATCATGGGCATCATACCGCCCATCCCGTAGCCATAGCTGCCCATTTCGCCACCCATCATGCTGACTTCGCCCCCATACCCTCCGCTCCGATACGGTCCGATCTCGACGACCGCGAGGACGGTGAGCTGACCGGGTGTCGCGGGTTCACCGCTGCCGCGGAGGCGCAGCAGGCCGCTGATTACGGGAAGCATCACTGACGGATCGCCATGTTTGAGCTTGAAGATACGAATTGCCACCGGAACGCGCGCCGCGGCTGGTGGCGGCGTTGGCGGGGAGGCTTCGTACATATCGTGGCCCGGGCCAGACGCCATGCCCGGCATGCTCTCCATGCCCGGCATTAGGCCGTTGTTGCCTGAAGGGCCTGCCGGTGATGCATCCGTTGTTGCGGCGGTGGCTGGGGCACCCGTCGCCGCCGGGCCGGCTGCGGCAGGCGGCTGAGGGTTGGCTCCGTCGTCCTGCCCGCGGGTCCAGCCCGGCACGATGACGAGTGCCGCCAGGAGGATCAGGAGCAGACCGCCGCGCGAGATGCTCCGCCGCACGTTGTTCTGATAGATCATGATCAATCTCCGTTCCAGTTTGCGTGCCTGGCCGAGCGCTCCCCACGCAGGAGCGATCGGCCGGACACTTGCGCCTCGTTCAGACATTGCCAACAGCGAATCGGCATAGGTGCGGCGGGCGTCGGGCAACGCCCAGACGACCCAGGCATCGCACGCCAGTTCGGCCGACTCGCGGAGCCGCCGCCGTACGAACCAGAAGAGCGGATTCCACCACCACACGCAGGCCGCGATCATTTCGAGCCATGCCACCCAGTGGTCCCGACGCCGCAAGTGGGCCAATTCATGCAGCAGCAGGCTGGTCGCCGATGGGCTGAGGTTGGTCGGCCCGGTGGCGTCGGACCATGTGAGACCGGCGGGCCATAGCAGCCGAGGCCGGCCGAGGCACCACAACAGGGGCGAGGCCAGTTCCTTCACCAGCAGAACCTGGGGAGGGCGGACCGACATTCGCTCGGCGAGTAGGCCGAGGTCTTTCCACCACTGGGCCGGGGCGGGCTTTGCCGTTTTGACCAGACGGCGAAACCGCCGCGTTTGAATCACTTGGGCGAGCAGAAACATGGCCGCTCCCGTGCCCCAGATTGCCAGGGCCGCCGCGGCCAGTTGATCGCTGCGGGGCAAGGGAAATGCGCGGGCCGCCGAGTTTGAGGAAGCCTCCGGCAAGGGGTCTTGGGCGACTTCGGCGGCGCGAGCGCGTGACGGTGAACCGGCTGGGGGATCGGGTGCAATTTGCCGCGACGATTCGCGGGTCGGCCGAATGGTGAAGTGGGCGTTTGGACTGACCGACTCCTGCGGCATCACTCCTCGGGCCGGCCAGGGGGACCAGGGCCAGGACAGGCCGGGCGGCGCAAGGAGCTTGACGAGCACCAGCAGCCAGAGGGCGTGTTCGAGGGCCGGACGACGGCGCCAGAAGCGGCTGCCGGCGAGCACGACGACGGTCAACACCGCCGCGGTCAGCGTGTTTTCGACGCACCATGCGAGCATGGCACGCTTCCTTCAAGAAGAGAAAGGGTTCGGTAATGGACCGCGAAGCGCCTCCAACGTCTCAACGACCCGGAAATCGGGTTTGTTACAGTTCCCTTGTCGCGGGGACAGGTCCATGTTTTCGGCCAGACTCGAGCAGCCAAACGCGCTTGGCAGCCGAAGAATGGACCAGTGCGCACCAAGCCGTCACCCAGTGGTAGGGGCGAAGGGGACAGGTCCATGTTTTCGGTCGGAGTCGAGCAGCCAAACGCGCTTGGCAGCCGAAAAATGGACCAGTCCCCGGGCGTTATGGTTGACTGTTGTGGCCGTTTGTTTCTCTTTGATCGTGGGCCGCGGACCTGGCCTCTTCGTCGAGCCGATCGAGAACGCGGCGCAACTGCTGGATTTCAGTCTGGGAAAGGCGATGTTCTTCGACGAGGGCCAGCACCAAAGGGGCAGCGATCCCCTCGGCCCACCGGTCGACCAGTTCACAGGCCCTCTCGCGCAAGAGTTCGTCGCGCGTGACCAGCGGACGAAACAGGTGGGCGAAGCCGGTCCGGTCGCAGGCGGCATACCCTTTTTTGACAAGCCGGGTGAGAAGTGTCTGGACGGTGGTATAGGCCCAGTGGGAGAGATGTTCGTTTACCTCGCGCACCGTACCCGGCCCGTGTTCCCAGAGGATTCTGAGCACGGTGGACTCGGTGTCGCTGAGCGGTCCGCGCGGGCGAGCCATGGGGCGGCTTCTCCTACATGCTGTCGGAGCATTCTACGACAGGTTGTAGGAGTCGTCAAGAGAGGCCGTCTTGTCACACGATGGCCAGGGCGGAGGTGCTTCCGCCGGAGCAGGCGGTAGAATGTCCTATCCCCTCAGGGGCGGCGTCGACTGGAAAGGCGGATGGCGAACGATATGCTGCATGCCGCGAACATCGTCAAAGAGTATCCCACGCGGGGTGAACCGCTGGTCGTGCTGCGGGGTGTCAGCCTGTCGATGGAACCGGGGCAGAACGCGGCCATTGTCGGCCCGAGTGGTTCCGGCAAGAGTACGCTGCTGAACATCCTGGGCACGCTGGAGTCGCCGACCGAGGGGCAGGCCGTGCTCGACGGGCAGAATCCGGCTCAGCTCAGCGAGCGGGAACTGGCAAAGTTCCGCAACGAGAAGATCGGCTTCGTATTCCAGGAGCACTATCTGCTACCGCAGTGCACGGTGCTCGAAAATGTGCTCGTGCCGACGATCGCCGCCGGGGCGACGACTCCGGAAGCCGTTGAGCGGGCGCACCGGCTGTTGGAGCGTGTCGGGCTGGCCGAGCGGCTGGAGCACCGGCCGGCCGAGCTCTCGGGAGGCGAGCGGCAGCGCGTGGCACTGGCCCGGGCGCTGGTGAATCAGCCGCGGCTCCTGCTGGCCGACGAACCGACGGGAAATCTCGACCGCAGCACGGCGGACCGCGTGGCGGACCTGATGGTTGAATTGCAGCACGAAGAGCAGATGATGCTGCTGGTGGTGACGCACAGCCGGCGCCTGGCGGAACGGCTCGAGCGGCGGTACGAGTTGGACGAGGGCCGGCTGGTCGAGGAAGTGGGCGGCGGTTGACATGTCTCTCGTACGGCTCATCATTTCTTCGCTCGTCTATCACTGGCGGATGCACGCCGCCGTGGGCGCGGGAGTAGTGGCCGCCACCGCCGTTCTCACCGGCGCGCTCATCGTGGGCGATTCGATGCGGGGGAGCCTGCGGGATCTGACGCTCGAGCGCCTGGGACGCGTCGACGAAGCGCTGGTCGCCGATCGGTTCTTCCGCACCGACCTGGCCCGCGAACTGGCCCACCCGCCTGAATTCAAGGACTTCTTTGCGGATGCCGTTCCGGCAGTCCTGCTGGAGGCCAGCCTGGAAAACCCGAGTTCCGACGAGCGCCGACGGGTGAATCGCGTGAACCTCGTGGGTGCGGGAGGAGAGTTCTGGGAGCTGGGGCATGGCGGTCCGAAGCGGCAACCGCAGGGGCGCGAGATCGTGATCAACGCACCGCTGGCCGAGCAGCTCGGCGTTGGGGCGGGCGACGCGGTGATTCTGCGGCTGCCGCGGATTACGGCGATTCCGGCCGCAACGCCGCTGGGGCGCAAGACCGAGACCGTTGCCGGCTATCGCCTCACGGTGAGCGAGATCATTGCCGCCGAGGGAATGGGGCGTTTCGCACTGCGGCCCGATCAGCGATTGCCGCGGAACGCCTACGTTTCGCTGAGTTGGCTTCAAGACCGGCTGGAGCAGGCGGACCGCGTCAATGCGATCCTGGTCAGCGGTTCCGCGGCCGACGTGGATCCTCAACCGCAGGCACACGCGGCGCTCGAGGCGCTTCTCAAGCCGACGCCGGTTGACTTGGGACTTCGAATGGAAGTGGCCAAAGCGGGTTATCTTAACATCACCAGCCAGCGGATGCTGATCGAACCGCCGCTCGAACGCGCGCTCGAGAAAGCGATTGAAGGGGCGGATGTCCAGCCGGCTTTCACTTACCTGGCCACGGCGATTTCGAAGGGTGATCGCGAAGTGCCCTACTCGACGATCACGGCGATGGACTTCGCCGCCGCGCCGCCGCTTGGGCCGATGGTCACGCCCGAGGGTGAGAACATCAAGCCGCTGGCGGACAATCAGATCGTGCTCAATGCCTGGGCGGCCGAGCGGCTTCGGGCCAAGCCGGGCGACACGATTCGCGTGAGCTATTTCGAGCCGGAATCGGCCGACGGAAGAGTGCGCGAGCAGACGACGGAGTTTCGGCTGGCCGCCGTGGCGGCAATGAATTCGGCGGCGGCCGACCCGGAACTTACGCCCGCGGTTGCTGGTGTGACCGATCAGGTTTCGATGGCCGACTGGGATCCGCCTTTTCCGTTCGATGCCAAGCGGATTTCGGACGAGGACGAGGCGTACTGGGACGAGCATCGCGCGGCGCCGAAGGCGTTTGTGTCGCTGGCAACCGGGCGCCGACTGTGGGGGAGCCGATTCGGGCAGACGACCTCGCTGCGGGTCAAGCCGGGGCCGCGAGCGAGCCTGCTCAGGCTGCAACAACTAGAGTTGCCACCCGGGGCGGCCGGCCTGGTGTTCCAGCCGGTGAAGCGGCAAGGGCTGGCGGCGTCGGCGGGCACGACGGCGTTCAACGCCCTTTTTCTGGGTTTCAGTTTCTTCATTATCGGCTCGGCGGTGCTGCTGGTGACGCTGCTGTTTCGATTGGGAGTCGAGGGGCGGGCGCGGCAGCTTGGGGTCCTGATGGCGTTGGGGTTCGCTCGCCAGCGGATCGCCCGGTTGCTGCTGGGCGAAGGGCTGGCCGTCTGCCTGCTGGCGGGACTGCTGGGAGTGGGCGCCGGTGTGGGATACGCCGCGCTGATGCTGGCGGGGCTGGAGACGCTGTGGCTCGATGCCATCGTGACGCCGTTTCTCACGCTGCACATCACCGTGACAAGCCTGGCGGTTGGATTTGTGAGCGGTCTGGCGATCTCGTGGCTGACGATTGCGTGGTCGGTGTGGAAGGCCGGTCTTGTGTCGCCACGGGTGTTGCTCGGCGGTCGAACGGCGGATGAACCGCTGGCCGATTCACGGCGGCGCGGCTGGTCCGGCCGGGTCGCCGTGGTGCTCGGCGCGATGGCGGTACTGGCGACGCTGGGCGCGACCGCGCTTGACGAGAACCTGCAGGCCGGCGCGTTTTTCGGCGCGGGGACGCTGGCGCTGGCGGCATGCCTGGCGGCCGCGGGATCGCGGCTGCGCCGCGCCGCCACGGGTCCGGCCGTAGCGGCGGGGAAGGGAAATATTGTGCGGTTGGCAGCACGGAATGCCGCACGCCACCCGCAGCGGAGCACGCTCACGCTGGGGCTGGTGGCGGCGGCCTGTTTTCTGATCGTGGCGGTGAGCGCGTTCCGGCTCGATCCATCGGCGAATCGGCCGCAGTACGGCAGCGGGAACGGCGGATTCGGGCTGCTGGCCGAAAGCACGCAACCCATCTACTACGACATGAACACGGTTGAAGGCCGTTACGATCTGGCGTTCTCCGCCACGGACTCGGAACTGTTCGCCGAGGCGAAGATCTTCTCACTCTCAGTGAGGCCAGGCGACAACGCGAGCTGTCTCAATCTCTACCAGCCGCAGGAGCCGCGGATTCTCGGCGCGCCGGAGCTACTGATCCGCCGTGGCGGCTTTCCGCTGGCCGCATACTGGCCGCTGGAGGCGGCGGAAGGGGGCGAACCCTGGCGGCTTCTCAATCGCAAGCTGGCCGCTGAAGATGGCGAGGCACGGGTGCCGGTGTTTGTCGACGAAGCGACGGCCCGATACTCGCTCCATTTGAGCTTGGGCGACTCATTGCCGGTTGCGGGCGACGGCGGTGAGCGGCTGAACCTGGTGATTGTCGGCCTGCTCAAGGGGAGTATTTTCCAGGGCGACGTGCTGATGAGTGAAAGCCAGTTCACGGAGCGGTTTCCCGAGGCCGCCGGCAGGAGGTACTTTCTGATTGAGGTCGCGGCGGATGCGGCGGGACGGGTGCGCGACGCACTGGAGCGAACACTGGGCGACTACGGCATGGCGGTGGAATCGACCACCGAACGCATGGCGGCGCTGCAGGCAGTGCAGAACACGTATCTCTCGACATTTCAGACGCTCGGCGGGCTGGGGCTTCTGCTGGGGACATTCGGTCTGGGGGCGGTCGAGATGCGGAGCGTTCTGGAGCGCCGCCGAGAGCTGGCCCTGTTGCGGGCCACCGGGTTTCGAAAGGGCCTGCTCGCGCGATTAGTCATGCTGGAGAATGCAGCACTGCTTGTCACCGGCCTGGTTCTGGGCGTGGCGGCCGCGGCGCTGGCCGTATTGCCGCACTGGCTCAGCGGTCGGGCGAGCGTACCGTGGCTCTGGCTGGCGGGGATCCTGGCGCTGGTGTTGGCCCTGGGGCTCGCGGCGGGCTGGCTGGCGGTTCGGGCGGCGTTGGCCGCCTCCCCCTCCGAGGCCCTGCGGAACGAATAGGTTCCCCGGCTCGCATCTCCGGCAATTAATTCTGCGTTGGCTCCTCAAATTGTCGGTGGGAACTGTCAAAATCCCTCTTGACCCGGTTCTGGCGGGCATTAAAATCAGTGCGAGTTGGCAAAAATGCCGGATGTTCAAGGGCGCACGCCGGGCGTGGTTCAAGGAGGAACAGGAAATGTTAGTGCTCAGCCGCAAGCTCGGTGAGAGGATCGTTATCGGCGATCGGGTGACGATCGTCGTCCTGGCTGTGTCGGGCGAACGGGTCAAGCTTGGTTTCGAAGCGCCGGCTGAGGTGCCGATCCATCGCTTCGAGGTTCACGAGCGGATGGCGGCCGTACCGGCAACAGCCCAATGCCCGTAAGACAGTGGGGCTTCGACGGCCTTCCGCGACGGTCAGAACCGTTCATGGGACCGCCAGCTACGTGCCGCGTTTCAGGCCGAACCATTCGATTTGCCGCCGCGGGCTGAACGTATAGCCGCGTGACAGGCAGTAGGGGCGGAGCCACTCGGCCTTGGCGGCCAATTCACCCTGCTCAGTGCCCTGGGGCATGAGCATTACCCGGCTGCGGTCGATTTCGGGCAATTCCTCCAGATACCGCTCGACGTCATCGAGATCGGCCGGCTGGTCGACGATGAGCTTGATCTGATAGCAGTATTCTCGCACGAGGCGGCGAATCACGTCGGGCACATGCCGGCTCCGCTCGTGCCGGGCGGCCCAGCGAGGATCTTCGGTTGCCGGAGGTGTCGAGTTGGCCCGTTTCGGGCTGATCGACATCAGGTCGCACTCTACCGGCAGATAGAGGGTGCCGGCGGTTTCGATCGTGACGTGGCGGCCACGGCGGCGGAGTTCGGCCGAGAGCGGGATCAGTTCAGCGAACAGCATCGGCTCGCCGCCGGTGAGCACAACGTGGGTGCGATCGAGCAGTTCTACCCTGCCGATTATTTCCTCGATCGAGAGGTCTTCCCCTTCAGGTTTCCACGAAGCATAGCGTGTGTCGCAGAACCAGCAGCGAAGGTTGCATCCGCTCGCGCGGACGAACACGCTCTCCGTGCCGGTTAGGAGCCCCTCGCCTTGCAGTGATCGGAATATCTCAGCGACGCGCATTGTGGGGAAAGCACCAATGACCAAGTACCAATGACCAATGGAAGAGACTGCCAGCGCCGGCCTTGGTCATTGGTGCTTGGTCATTGGTGCTTGAGTTTGATAGGGTATCGGGTCCGTCAGGCCGGCCTCGGCGAAGCCTTTGAGGCGCAACCGGCACGAGTCGCAGCGGCCGCAACTGAGCCCTTCGGGCGAAGGATCGTAACAGGACCGGGTCAGCGAGTAATCGACGCCCAAGTCGGTGCCGCGACGGATAATCTCGGCCTTCGACCAGTGGATGAGCGGAGTGCGGATGCGGAAGCGGATTCGGCCCTCGACGCCAGCCTTGGTGGCCAGGTTGGCCAGATGCTCGAAGGCGGCGATGTATTCGGGGCGGCAGTCCGGGTAGCCGCTGTAATCGACGGCGTTGACGCCGATAAAGATGTCGGCCGCCGGCACCGTCTCGGCATAGGCCAGGGCCAGCGACAGGAAGACCGTGTTGCGGGCCGGAACGTACGTGATCGGGATCTGCTCGTCCATCTCCGTCGGGGTGCGGTCCTTGGGGACGTCGATCCGGTCGGTGAGGGCCGAGGCCCCGAACTGGCGGAGGTCGATCGACAAGACGACATGCCGCCGCACCCCAAGTGAGTGGGCAATTTTTCTGGCTGCCTCCAACTCCTGGCGGTGCCGCTGGCCATAGTCGAACGAAAGGGCGAACAGGTCGAATCCCTCCGCACGGGCGATGGCCGCCGCGGTGGCGGAATCGAGTCCTCCGGAAAGCAGGACGACCGCTGGAGACATGGGGCGGGGAGACCTTGTTGATGGAACCTTGTGGGGGCGACAGGCCTGCGGGTTAATGCAAGAATTGTATCATCCGCATAGGCCGAATGGGTGACCCGAGGAGCTACTGCCGTGAGCCAGACATTCCGCGAAATGCTGGAGACCTTTGAGAACCAGTACCCGGACCGGGACTACACGATCGAGATCGTCTGCCCCGAGTTCACATCGGTCTGCCCGAAGACGGGCCAGCCGGATTTCGGCACGTTGACGTTCACGTACGTGCCTGACCGGAGGTGCGTGGAACTGAAGAGCCTTAAGCTCTATTTGCAGCAGTTTCGGAACGAGGGGATTTTCTACGAGCACGCCACGAACCGGATTCTGGACGATCTGGTATCGGCGATTCAGCCACGGCGGATGACGCTCGTAGCCTCGTTTACCCCCCGCGGCGGGATCACAACGAGCGTTACAGCGGTTTATGAAGCGGAGGGCGCGGCGGCGGGTCAGAAGACTTCGCGGTAGAACTGAAACAGGTGCCAGGCTCCCAAGGGAGACCAGAGCAGGGCCAGGCAGTAGGCGTAGCGCTCAGTCCAAGGGGTCGCGGGAGCGACGAGGCGACGCGGGAGATCGCGTGCCAGGAGACTGGCGCCAAGGAACCAGAGTCCTACCAACGGCAGCACGTAGAACAGGCAGGCGACGCTGGTAGTGCGTTGGTCGGAGAATCGCCCGATCACGGCTGGCGGGAGCATTGTCCAGACTCCCAACCCGACTGTCAGCAGATACATCTGGGCTGCCGAAAGCTCTGTGCGATTCTGGCCGCGACGGACGAGCAGTAGCCACGGAGCAGGCAAGCTGAGGCCAGCGACGGCGGCATTGCCGAGGTAGAGCCAGAACTCGTCTTCATTCGCTTCGGGCGTCAGGGCGCCCAACCCAAGGGCCATCCCGGCGGTCAGCGCCAGGACACGGGCGATGGTGAGCCGGTCGGGAGCCGGGGTCATTTGCCGTGGATGTTTAGGTGATTCCGCTGGTTCAGTCATCATGCGAGCCGTAAACGCTTGAAAATACGGCAGTTACGCGTCAGTTCGCGGGGCCTTGAACGGTTCTTTCAGAGAGGCTAAAAAGGGGTAGTCCTACACCGTACCCCCCGGTAAATGCCGCCATGCCGCGCCGCGATCTTCCGAAATATCGCCTTCACAAGGGATCTGGGCAATCGTTTGTCCAGCATAAGGGAAAGCGCTATTACCTGGGCAAATATGGCACCGAGGCCAGCCGGGAAGCCTACGACAGGTTCATTGCGGCCCTGGTGGCGAAGCAGCCTCGTCTGCGGATCGCACAGGCAGGCCGCCCCGGCGACGGCCCGCTGATGGTGGAGATCCTGGCCGCCTACCTGGAATTCGCCACCGGCTACTATCGAGGCGGAACGCTGGGCAACATCCGCACCGCCATTGCTGAGGTAAAGCGACTCTACGCCTACACGCCCGCGGTCGAGTTTGGCCCGCTGGCCCTACAGGCGCTCCAGGCCGACCTGGTTCGGCGGGAGTGTACGAGAAGCCATATCAACACCACGACTAAGATCGTGCGCCGGATGGTTCGTTGGGCGGCTTCACAAGAACTGGTCGACGTCCAGGTCTATCAGGCGCTGACGACCGTTGGCGGGCTCAGGAAAGGCCGCACAACGGCTCCGGAGCGACCGCCGGTCCGCGCCGTGCCCGATACGGTCATCGACGCCACGGTCGAGCACCTGCCGCCCGTGGTTGCGGATATGGTCCGTTTTCAGCGGCTCGTCGGAGCCAGACCAACCGAAGTGTGCATTCTCCGCCCTGGCGACGTCGATCGAAGCGGCGACGTCTGGCTCTACCGGCCAGCCCATCACAAGAACGAACACCGGGGCCAATCCAGAGTCATCGTCATCGGTCCCAAGGCCCAGAAAATTCTTGAGCCGTATCTCGACCGGCCGTCCGACGCCTACTGCTTCTCGCCCCGGGATTCGATGGCACGACGCTATTGGGGCGATGAGGCCGAGGGGCGGGCGATGAAGCGGCGCCCGACGAAGCGCGGCCCGAGGGATCGGTATTGCGCCTCGACCTACGGCGCGGCGATCGCGGACGCGATCACGAAAGCCAACGAGGCCAAGCCGGAAATGAAGCTGCCACGCTGGTCGCCGAACCAGTTACGGCACGCCGCGGCAACCGAAATTCGCCAGCGGTTCGGCCTTGAGGCGGCGCAAGTCACACTCGGCCACGTGCAGATGGCGACGACCGAAATCTACGCGGAAAAAAATCTGGAGCTGGCGAAGATGGTCGCAAAAAATATCGGCTAACAATCAACGTAACTATTTCGATGTCAGCGACTTACGCGACAAGCAAAAGAAATTCGTTTTCACTCTGTTTGAAATGGCCACCCCCTATGCGTTAGTTTGACTCTGGTTAACAACGAAGGGCACGAGCGGTCTTGATGTTTGGCGACGCCAAACCGCTCGTGCCCAGAGCGATCGACGCGAAGGCCGCGCCGTCGTTGCGTTTGTGAGCACACATTAAAACTGGTGAAAACCAGCGCAAACGAGTGCACACAAATGATAAGCAACGCAAGATAGCGCGTCAACCGACGTCGTTCGCTCTATCCTCGATACCTAATTGGAGGGATGGAGCACGATATGACTCCCAATCTTGAGCGGTTGCTGTCTGAAGACGCGCTGAGTTTTCCGGATCTGGCGCAGGAGCGAAACGTCACGCTTCCCACGGTATGGAGATGGGTCAGCGCCGGTCTCCAGGGCGTTCGCCTCGAATCGTTCCGCATGGGGGGGAAACGCCTGGCCACTCGCCAGGCATTTTTGCGGTTCATCGCCGCGCTAAACAACCTCCCGCTGCCCGACCGCGCCGCGATCGGCCGCAAGAAGAGCGTGGAGCGCGCGGAGAAGATCCTGGCCCGCGCCGGCATCTGAGCGGAGCCGCGCCGATGCACCCCGCTCCCATTCTCGCCCCGCACTGCGCACTCTGCGGCGGCCGACCGAAGATCGTCGGCTTGTTCGAGCCGTCGAACGGCGGCCCGTCGGTGCTCTATTTTCTCTGCACGCCGTGCGTCCAAAAACACGGGGATGGGGTGTTTTCCCGGATCGAGGCCCGCATCGAGATCGCGCACCAGGCCGCGGCAGCGGCCATGAATTGATGGGAGTGAATGCTGTGAGTGAGCAAAAGCTACTGAGCACCGAGCGAATCGAAGCCATCGGCCGGACGTTGAGGGAAGCGAGGATCGAGCCCGGCCGCGATCTCCAGGTAGGCGTCATATTGATGATGGCCGTCGCCTCGCAGGAGTTGTGCGCCGCGATCGACCGGGCAGCGGAGAGAATTGTTGGAGCGATGGAGAAGACGGCAGCGAAGCGTCGCTGATGACATTACCCCACCAGCCCCGCGCCGCTTCGGCTGGCGCGGGGCGGAGGTCACCCCGATGATCGACATTGCTGAACACGAGCCAGCTCCCTGGGAGGATGGAGCCTCCGCGGTTGGTATGACGACGGCGACGACCACCTCGCCCGCCGACGAGTGGCCATCATGGATCCACCCGAACCACCGCGCTGAGTTTGAGGCGAGCGGTCTAACGGCTGCGACCATTCGCGCGGCCGAGATTCGTTCCGAGCATGACCGCTCCATCCTGGCGGATTGGGTCGGTCGAAAGACCTGGCCGGCAAGCTACCGATCCGCGTGGGCTGTGCCGTATTTCGACGACACGGGCGCAGTCGCGTTTCGTCGGGTGAAACCCGACAACACGCCCAAGGGCCGCGACGGCAGGCCGCAAAAGTATCTCCATCCCCGCGGTGCGATCGTCCGCGCTTACATTCCGCCGACCCTCAATGGGGAACTGGCAGAGTGCCATAAGCCGCTACTCATTACCGAGGGCGAGAAGAAAGCGCTTTCCGCCGTCCAGCATGGTTTCTGCTGCATCGGATTGATGGGGGTCGCTTGCTGGTGCATTCTCAAGACAACCGCATTACTGCCGCAGCTGGAGCGGCTGCCGGTTAAGACCCGGCGGGTGTTCATCGCGTTTGATTCCGATGCAGCGACCAATGACGGCATCGTTGCCGAAGAGCGCAAGCTGGCCGCGGCACTCAAGGCCCGCGGCGCGGTGGTTAAAGTGCTGCGGTTGCCGCCCGGGCCTGACGAGCAGAAAGTCGGGCTCGACGATTTCCTGGTTTGTCACGGCGCCGATGCGTTGTGGGAACTGATGGAAAAGGCGGAGGAACCGGAGGAACCGCGTGCTGAAGACCTGAAGTTGTCGGCCGGGGAAAGTATCCCAGAGTTCGAGGCCGAGCGGTATTTGAGCACACACCATCGCAACGGCCGAGCGTTGCTTGTCGTCTTCAACCGCGAATTCTGGCGGTGGTCCCACGGCTGTTATCGCGTGGTCGACGATGGAGTGGTTCGCGCTGACGTGACGCGGTCTTTGAATCGAGCCTACTTCAAGGTCACGCAGAGCGCGGTAAATAACGTGATGGGGCAGTTACGGGCGCAGGCCACGCTGTTCGGTAGCATCGAGCCGCCCACCTGGCTGCCCGATAGCGAGCATCCCCAGTGGGATCCGCGAGAGTTACTCGTCACGCGGGACAAGATTATTCACCTGCCGACGCTCTGCTCCGGTGCGACTGATTACTCGATCGACGCCACTCCCGCGCTGTTCACCTCCAGCGCCCTGGAGTTCTCGTGGGTCGATGCCGACAAGTGCCCTCGGCCGGCGCGGTGGTTGCAGTTCCTCGAGGAATTGTGGGGCGGCGACGCCGAGTCAATCGAGGCGCTGCAGATGTGGTTCGGCTACGTCCTGACCGCCGACACCAGCCTGCAAAAAATGCTGGGGCTCTTTGGGCCGAGGCGGAGCGGCAAGGGGACGATACTCCGCGTGCTACAGGCCCTCGTCGGGAAGGGCAACGTAGTCTCGCCTACGCTGTCCAGCCTGGCTCTCAATTTCGGGCTCTGGCCGCTCATTGGTAAGACGCTGGCAATCATCAGCGACGCGCGGCTTTCCGGCCGGGTCGACGCGGCGGTTGTGGTTGAGCGGATCCTCAGCATCACCGGCGAGGATACACAGACCATCGACAGGAAGAACCTCCCCCATGTCACCTGCCGGTTGCCGACGCGGTTCATGCTCGTGTCGAACGAACTGCCCCGGTTGACGGACGCCAGCGGCGCGCTGCTGTCCCGCATGATCGTGCTGCGCCTGACCCGGAGTTGGTACGGCACAGAAGACATCCACCTGGAACAGAAGCTGGCGGCCGAGCTGCCGGGAATCCTGTGGTGGGCAATCGAGGGGTGGCAGTCTCTTCGGGCACGCGGCCGGCTACTCCAGCCGGCGTCCGCGGGGGAAATGCTTGAGGACTGGGAGGATTTAGCGAGTCCCGTGCAGGCGTTCGTCCGCGACCGGTGCGAACTGGGACCGGAGCGGCACGTTGGACGGCGGGAATTGTACGACGCATTTGTGGGCTGGTGCGAGGAGAACGGCCGAAAACACCCGCCCGACCAAGCAGGGTTCGGACGAGATTTGCATGCTGCGCTGCCTGGACTGCGCACCACGCAGAACCGACGAGAGGGGCGGCGGTATGTTGGCGTTGACCTACAACAAGAGGGGTGAGAAGCGGTCGGCGCAACACGCGCAACATGTTGTTCATAATTGCAGGCTTAGCTGGGTTTTTTTGAATGAAAGAGAAAGAACACAAAGAAAAGCCAGTTGAAGGCGCAATAACGGCGCAACGTGTTGCGCCTGTTGCGCGGTTCCCGGCATGGCTCAAACCAGTCTTACCGCAGTCGACAGCCGAGAAAACTTCCGAGTCACCACCTACCCCGCCCGCGGCGGCATCTGTGACCGTCGAGCCGCCCCTGAAGCCCGTCCCAGACGGCGACTGCATCCCGTGGGAGCAATGCCTCCCGACCGAGAACGTCACGCCTTGCCACAAGTGTGGATCGCTCCTGGCGTGGTGGACCTTCACAGGCCGGCAGAAGTGCATGAAGTGCGAGCCGGCGACCCGATCGCGTGAGCTAGCGGCAAGAGCCGATCGACTGCGACGACGTGCTGCGATGCGGAGGGCTGTACCATGAAAACCCGCCGCCCCCCGACCAGGCGCCGCAAGCGATCCTCGCCCCCGCCCCCTTGGGCGCTGCTTCCGAGCAATCGTGAGCTGCACCACCTGGCCGCCGGCATCGAGACGGCGGCCGAGAACAAGCGTGAGAAGGCCCGCCAGCAGTGGCTGGCCGAGAATTTTCCCCGACTGATCCCGATCGGCGGGCGACTGGTGCCCACCGAGCCCCACCCCGATTGCCAGGAGACCAACCGATGAGACCTGGATGCTTCACATTCTGCGGTAGCTGCGTCTACCTCGACCAGCCAATGCACCGCCAGGGCCATCCCAGCCCCTGCGGCCGGCAGTTCTGGGATGGTCCGCACCTCGTCAAGCCGGACGCTACCGCGGCTGGATGCGACGAGTTCCGGGAGCCGCTGGACGACCGCGACCTTGATCTTCTGGACATCTTCAATGGCGCCGAACCGTAAACCGTTTAGATGGGCGAACAAATGGATTTTCCAGCCCCCGACCGGACGGAACGAATTCACCCACTGAGACGAGTTCTGCAATGAGCGATTCCCTCAGCGATCTTCTCCAATCTGGCCGCGACATCACGGCCGCGGCGCTGCGACAGCCCACCACGCCCCGGGCCGGCTTGCAGCGATCGGCGTCGATGTATCGTGGCAAGCCCGCTACGGCGGCTCCCTTCTCTCCTGGCGAGTTCGGCGGCGTGTCGGGCGACCCGTACCAGTCGGTTCTCTCCAGCGTCTTCGCGGGCCAGGGCGTGCCCGCGACGGCGAGCGGGTCGCTCGTCGGCCGGTTCGTCGAGGAGCTTTTGAAGCGCGGCCACGGGCAGAGCGAGCAGGATGTGCTCCAGGCGATCGAGACCGTCAGCAAGATCGAGTCGTCGATTGGCGACCTCAACGACCAGATAGCCGCGCTGACAGCGGCGCTCAACAAGGGTTTTCCGCTCCGCACCGAGGCGGATCCGCGTTCGGCCTGGTCGCGTTCGCAGTCGAGGATTCCCAAGACATCCCCGATAAAGGCCCCAGCGGCCCCGTCTGCGAGCGCGCCGCCGATGCCGCCCCGAGAGCCGCCTCAGGTGGCAACAGGCGGCGACGAGCCAAGCGAGGGCCCTCAGCGTGGTTCCAAGCGGTTCGAGCATAGTTTGCTGGCCGCCGGTAAGGCGATGCTCGAAGCGGGCGAAGTCTCCGCGGACATCATTGTCAGCAAGCTCAATGTCGGCGCGACCGAGGCGGCGAAGATCCTCAGTGAGCTTTCGCACAGAGAGGTGGTATCACCACCCGAGCGCGGCGAGCGTAAGCTACTGGTTCACAGTGCCAAGGAGCTGGCGGGCCGTCTGGGTGCTCGTGGAGCGATCCCCGGCGTCATTCAATCGGAGGAGACGGGCAACACGCGGCGGTTCACGCGGATGCTCCGCGGCGTTCAGGCCGATCAACCTGGCCCGATCAGCGGCATTCCCGAGACTCCGCGGCCACCGTCCCGCACACCGCCCACCGTCGAGCAGGCGACCGACGAGCCCGATCCTTCCGGCCTGGTCGAGCGGGCGCTGTCCTGCATCCCCCTCCTGGATCCGCGACGTCGGCATCGCCAGCGACGGCAGCGGCGACGACTGCCCCAGGTGCTGCGCGGCATCCCCGTCCGGCCCGAGGATCGCGGCGACGAGCAGCCCGTCGACGTGGAGGCACGCCCACCGCGGCGACCGCCGACAGCGGCCGAGACGGCAGAGCGGCTCTACCAGGAGCGGCTCGAAGCCGAAATGAATCTCCGCACCCCGGTCAGCGAGCGGACGCAAGGCATGAGCCTCCGCGATCGCTTCCGCCGCCTGAAGCGTGCCGGCAACCTTCTGACGCGGTCCTACGTGTCTGATCGTCTCGGCATTGCCCGACCGAGCCGGCAGCTCGTCGTCGAGGAATCGGAGGCAGACGAGGAGGACCGACGGCAGGAGCGTCTACGCGAGCGCGGCGGCCGGTTCGGCGACAATCGCCTGGCGGCACGCTACGCGGGGCGCATTGCCGGCAGTGGCCTGGCCCGTCTGGGGTCGATGTTGGCGAACGCACTGGGCGCCAAGGGTATCGGCCAGAAATTGGGCGGGGTGGCGTCGTCCCTCGATCCTGGCACGATGCGCCAGTTTGCCGCCGCACAGGCCGCGAAGGGCGTAGCGGGCGCGGCGACCGGGGCCCTGTTTCATCCGGCTGGTCAATTGGCGCTGGCCGTGGCTTCGCTGCCGGCAACGATCTGGGGCGGTGTTCGAGCGGTCGAGGCGTTTTCGAGCGCGACCCTGGAGGCCAGCCGCGGCCTTGAGAAGTGGAGCGGCAGCATCGCCAAGTCGTTTGCGATGCTCCGCCGGCAAGACTTGGCGCTCGAGCAGAGCATGGCGCGCAACACCCAGGGGAGCACCGTCACCCTCGCCAAGAGCGTCGAGTCGCTCAAGACCGAGTTACAGCCCCTCAAGGAGGCGGCGCGAACCATCGTCAACCTGATGGCCACGGGCGCTGCCCGGGGCGTCGAAGCGGGCGTGGAGCTGGCCAAGCTCGATCCGAATTTGCGCAGCGTGCTGCAACTTCTCGGGTTGATCGAGCGCAAGCTCGACGAAAAGCAAAAAGACAAAGGCGCGCTGTTCTTCAATGAGGTCCGCGACCTGATGAATGGCGTCCCTCCCGCCCCGAAGAACCAGCGACCGGAGTAATCACTTATGGCCACCCACGTTCGATACGGCGACATCCTCATTGCCAATGCGCAGACGCGCGGCTGGTCGCAGTCCATTCAACGCGATCCCAGCGGGACGGACGCCGTGTTCCACCGCCACACCATCGAGGTCGAGGGCCTGGTGCATGCCCAGCCCGGCGGCTACCCGGCCGAGTCGCGGGCCTTCATCACCGGCCCCAGTGCGAGCGCCCAGACGTTCGGCAGTGTGCTTGATGAGGTGCGCCGCAAGCTACTCGTCGACCGCCTGCCGCTGGTGATTGAGATGGGCGGCACCACCGTGTTTGCCGTGGTCCCGTCGGCCGGCAACGAGGCAGTGGAGTACCGCGACGTCGACAACGGCCCCAAGCCTAAGAGCGTCGATGTCGTCCATGTCACGAGCGCGGCCAATCCAATCCTTCGGGTCCGATGGACGGTCGAGGTGTGCGTCGTCAACTGCCCGAGTGGCAGCGTCGAGGGTGCGCCGCCGCCGGCGAAGGTGTCGCCCGTGCTCTCCAATCGCTGGCGAGTGTCCGAGGAGCTTGACAGGGACTTCTACACCACCCGGACCATCAGCGGGAAATTGCGGCTCTCCCAGGCGATCGCGGAAATGCCGATCAAGGACGACTTCCGCGGCCTGGTCATTCCCGGGCTCGAGGATGGCTTCAGGCGTGAGGCCATCGAGTTTACAGTCACCGAGAATGGCCTTGAGGCCGACTATCGCGTCACGGACAAGCAGGTGTACTCCGCCGCGCCGTGGCCGGCCACAAGCTGGAGCGGCCAGCACAGCGAGACGGCGACCGATCATGGCACGAATTTGATTTCCGATTTCACGATCCGCCTGGACGCGCCGCCCGACGCCGATCGCGTGGCGCTGATTCGTCGAGCCTTGCAGTGCGCCGAGGCGCGGGTGAAGTTCCTGGCGAGGTCTTCCGACAAGGATTTGCTCGTCGAGTCGTTTCGCATCACCGAGTTGATCGAGAGCAACAGCGTCGAGGTGGCCGTGAGGGTCCGCCAGACGCAAGCCGGGGGCGAATATTTCGCCAATCTTCGCTCCGACACTCTTGGCCAGCCGATCGACCTGCCCCAGCTATCCGGCGAGCCCGCGCCTTACGACCCGCGCCAGAGCGCGGTTCCGGCGATCTATGGATATGTTCCGCATGAGGGCGAGCGACGGCCGACGGTGTTGATGCTTCTTCACTGCTATCTTCAGTGGCCCTGCAAGAACCGCCACGGCATCGGTGAATTGCCTCTCGGCTCTGAGAACGAGCCCTACGGCGAGTCGGCGCGGCTGACGCCTTCGATCCGCGAACACGCCAGCACAGAGACGTTGACGCCGACGCAACAGAACGACATTTCCGACCTGGCCCAAGCGACGGTCTATACCTTTTGCCGGATGGAGAATCTTTACCGGGTCAAGCAGATGCGGCTTGGCCTGCCGATCGCCGACAAGCCGAAGACCGACGCCAGCGCGATTCATGCGTCAACCGTGTTCGTCGCCCTTGCCCCGCCCCAGGCGTGGCGAACGATCCGGTTCGATGCCGAGGCCGTGGGCGATTGGCCGCACATTCCGAAGCCCGTCGAGGAGTACGAGGACAGCCTTCTCACCGGCCACCTGTTGGCCGCGGAGGTTTGCCCGTTCCCGCCCCCGACATCGGCCGACCGGCGGAAGGCGATTTTTCGCGTCCGTGGCACGTACAAATACCAGCTCGACCGAGCGCCGACCGACGACGAAAAGCTGCTTGTGGGAACCCTACCCACGGTCAAATACGACGCGGTTCGGTTCGATCCACAGGTAGCGTATGATCCCAACGTAGGGCCGTGATTTCCGGGAGAAGTGAGGCAGGACAGCATGAGCGCAGATGCCAACCGCAAGAGACACGACGGGTCAGGGCGATTCCTTCCCGGCTGCCCGCCCGGTCCCGGCCGGCCCAAACGGGCGACCGAAGAGGCGTATATCCGCGCGTTAACCGAGGTAATCAACGAGGATGTATTTCGTTCGATGCTCCGCCGGCTGGTCGGCAAAGCGCTCAAAGGCGAGCTGGCGGCAATCAAGTTGGTGTTGCGATACACCCTGCCGCGCATGCTGCATGTCGAGCTGCTCGACGAGGGCTTGCGCGTGGCCGGCAGCGATTCCGAGAACGCGGAGAACCTATACCGGCGGCTGGTCGATCGCGTCAACGAGGAGCGCCAGCGCATGACCGCGGCCGGGTTTGTGTTCAACGCGGCCACCGGCCAGTGGCAGCTCCCCGATTAACCCCGAGTTTCCCACCCACCTTCCAGATAGGAGTCTTCGCATGGAAACGATCCGATCCCTAACCGCCGACGTGGCCACCTTGCTCCAGCAAGCCGCCGAGAAATGGCAGTCTGCCCCGGGCAACGCGGTTGCGGCCCGCCAGCTTGACGGCCTGATTGTGCAGTTCCTGCGCGTGTGCTGCGATGAGCGCCACGATTGGAGCCAGCCGCACACGCGGCAGTTCCAGGAGCGGTTGCATCGCGTTTGCTTGCGCGTCGTCACCGAGGGCCTGCATTCGTCGCTTGTCATCGAGCTGCGGAGCTACGTGCCCGGCCTCGCCGAAGAGGCGGCTTGCCTCTGGGAGGACGCCCCGGCCCGGCCCGCCGAACCGCCGGTATTTCTGGAGTCGGTCGAGGAGTTGCAGCGCCAGGGCGTTTCCGTCCGCCAGATTTGCCGCATGTACGGCGAGCCAAATCTGTCACTGCCCGACGCGATGGCCTACCTCGCCGATCTGAAGTCGGGCAAAGTCCAGCCCCCGCCGCGGCGAGTCAAAGAGCGCAACACAGGCGCGGCGCTGCACCCGGGCCTGATTCATTTCTGCGGCAGCATCCTTCCGGCCTGAAAGGTTCGCAATGAAGATCAAGCACCAGCTCGTCGGCGGCCGTCGCGTGCTCCACATCGAGGAGCCCGAGCCGTGGCAGTTTATCGAGAAGTACACCGTGATCCCCGACAGCGGCACGGTGACCGGCGACCGCCCCCAAGGCCTTGGCCGCCTGAGCGACGACGACCTGGCCGTGTTGCTCGACGCGCTCCAGCAACTGGATTGGGTTGTCTGGCTCAAGAGCTACATCGCCGCCCAGCGCGGCAACGGGGCGAGCGTTCCGCCCGCCGATGCGATTACCCCAGCGACACCGCCGGTTCCCGTTCCTTCCCCTTCTCGAAAGGCCCCTGCAATGACGACCAAGACCGCCCCCGAGCAAGTTGACGCGAAGACCCTCCAGTACGCGCGGGCTTACCGCGAAAAGCTGGAGCGCTATGCCAAGAAGCGCATGCAAGAGCGATCCGCCGGCACCTGGATGCATGACGACAATCCCGACGCGACCCGCCGCAACGCGATCCAGATTCGCGCCGACGGCGATAAGCTCGTCGTCGAGGCGATCGAGGCCGAAGACGCGACCCGCGACGCGCGGCACGCGCTGAGCAAGAAAGCGCTCCAGCGGGCCCTGCGCATGGGCATCAGCTACGAAAACGCGCTGGCCGACATTACCGGAGAAGACATCAAGTCCCGCCCGATGATCGGCTCGACGGCCGGGCTCGATCCCTGGTCGCCCGCCGCGCCGAAAACGGAGATCCCCCGCGGGACCGTCGGCGGACTCTACGGGTAATCGTTGGTTGGTGGTGTCGGACGCACCCGGTAATCGGGGCCGGGTGCGTTTCGGGTGCAGGGCCGGGGCGTGCGTGCGGAGTGGACGCCGCGCGTCCCCCGGCCCTGCCGGGTTTCTTCGAGGAGTGCTTGCCATGTTGACCGAGGACGATCGAGAGCGACGGGCAGCCGTGCACGAGGCCGGCCACGCCGTGGTGGCTTTGCTTGTCGGCTGGGAGCTGACGCATGTAAGCGTCGACGGCGGCCGGGCCGGCATGTGCCTGACCCGTTCACCGAAATGGGCCGATCCCTTCGACCGCGCCGTGGTCGACCTGGCCGGCATCGCGGCGCAAGAGGCGTTCGGCTTCGCCCAGGATGGCGGCTGTCGCACCGATAGCGAGCGGGTGGCCGAACATGCCCGTGAGACCCACCCCGCGTCTGCGGCCTTGCGAGAGGCCTTCCGCGTCGAGGCCCGCGCCGAGGCCGATAACCTCGTGCGCCGCGGCCGGCGCGCCATCGAGGCGTTGGCCGAGCTGCTGTTGGACGTGGAGGAGATCGGCGAGCACCCGGCCCGGGCGCTGATCCTGGAGACCTTGCACGAGGCACGCGCATGACTGCGCCGTCAGCAACGGAGGATAACGGATGGTCGACGTGATTGCGATGGCGGGCAAAGAGGCGAGCATCATTGCCGCGAAATTCGAGTGCCAGTTCCGCCTGGCCGACGAGAGCGGCCAGGTGCGTGAGTTCCTGTCACCCCTGGTCGACGGGACGTTTCACATCTTCGTCCACGAATACGACACCAAGACTTATTTCTGGTGGGGCGTGGCCGAGATCGCGTTGACGCCGACCGAGTTCCTTTCGGCGATACAAGCCTGCCGGCCCCAGGACTTCGCCGTGGACATCCTGGTTGACGGGCGCCCCCTTGGTTCGGCCAGCCATCGGCAATCTGAGCTATCCGCCGGGCGGACGTGGCAGGTGTGCCGGGTGGCCCTCGTCGGGACGACGATGCTGGACGCCGACGTGTTGCAGGCGGCGTACAGCCGGCGATGAAGGCGTGAAAAAGGGAAGGCCCGTATCGAACCAGGGGAAACAGGACGTGCCTGTCCGCACACCTGACACGGGCCTTCCCGGCCGCTCCCATAGGCGGGACGGCACCCTTACGGGCAAACGTGATCCGCAGGAGCGACCACGGCCCCAACCAACCCCCGGCTCCTACGTCCGAAACGCTCTGAGGCTATACCCCAGCGAGCCGATGCTTTGGTCAGGGCCATGTGAGGACTCGCCTTTAAGCCGGGGACGTCAGTTTCCTGAAGCACATCGGCGGGCGAGCCCTCGCACCCATTATCGCCAGCTAGCAACAAAATGGCAAAGAAGATACCACGACCGCAACAGCGACCACGCCAGGCCCCTTTCCGGCCCCATGATGATCATGGCGGGCTGGTCGACGCCCTCAAGGTCGCCCGCAAGGCGACGGTTGACCTGGCGATGATGTCCGCACCCGAGCGCCGGGAGGAAGCCTGCCGCCTGGTGGCAGTGACGGCGGCGAAGATCAAGCGGCTTGTGCGCGACGCGAAGGTTTACACGCGCACGGCGGTCCAACAGACGCAGGGGGCTTTCTCCGAATGATCCTCTTCCCCCGACCAGCGACGACGGTTGACCTGGACCGCGGGCCGCTCAAGGTGGCGCTGCGGAAGCCGCCGGAAGTGTTTCGGCCATCGCACAGGACCGCCAGGGAGGCGACGACGGAGGCCGGGACGACTCCTGAGCCGTCCGGGTGCGGGAACGCGTCAGCGGGGCTGCTAGGGGCCTTGCTGGTCTTTGGCAGGATAGGCAAGCGGCGAGCCAGGGTGAAAGCCTACGAGGCCAGGCACGCAGACCAGAGCTTGAGGATGGTCGGCGAGTGGTGCGGAGTGAGCTACAAGACGGTGGAGCGATGCAGAGAGGAAAGGCTTTCAACTGTGACAAATGTCACACCTGACGCCGACCCTCCAGTGACTACCGGACGCGACGGGAAGAAGTATCCAGCCAAGCAGCCACGCAAGCAGTCTTCCGTTGCGGTATTCGACGATTTCGTCGAGAGCATCGTGAAACAGAATGAGGGATCGCGCTATCAGCCAGGCGTGGGTCTTTGAGGACCGACAGCACAGGCACGCGACCCCTCTACGAGAATTATCTCCGTTCCGCTCCAATGTTGCCAGACCTGTTGTTGACACGCCCGCGCCGGGCGTTATGATGATGCTCGTTGGGTCACGCGGCACGCGACCCGACAGGGCTTCGAAACCCTCAACCATTGATTCTTCCATGTGCCAGACCGTGAGCCAGAGCATTCGTGAGCGCGTCGAAGCTGTGACCCGTCGTCGGACGGTGAGCAACGACGCATTCGGCGGCTTCAATGGGCCGCTTTCGAAACGGGTGCTCTGGCTCGCGGTCTTTTCCGGCATCTGCGCCGGAAGGAGATTCCCCGATGTCTCTTGCTTCCCCATCGCGTCGTGACTTCCTCGCCGCCACGGCGGCCACCGTGGCCCTGCCGGCTACCTGCGGCGCCAGCGTCGAGCAGCCCCAGCGAGTCTTCCAGGCCGAGCGGGAGCTGTACTGCGTGGTCCGGCTGCCCGAGTTCCGAATCATGCGTAGCGGCCTGAGCCGCGGCGAGGCCACGGCTTATTGCCAATCCTACAACCGACCCGGGCCGCTCAGCGGTGACGGCCGGGCGGTAATCTTCCGCCAGGCTCCCCAGGTGCGGATAGACGGCGAGCCCATCGAAGTGGAGGGCCTGCCGCTCGACATCGAGGAGGAGCCCAGGCCCGCGAAGCCGGCCCGCGTGGCTGACGGCGACCCGGCGAAGCACGCCGCGGCCAAGCGGCTGACGGCGTTCGCCGGTGGACGAATCGAAGTCACCTTCGAGCCCGGCGTCTTCTTCGACGACGAGGAGGAGTCTGCCGGCCACCTGTACTACGGCATGATCGAGCTGGACAACAGCGGCGTATTGACGCTGGATGATCGGCTTGCCACGCCCTTGGAAGCCCAGATCGTCGCCGAGCTGCGCGACTTCGCCAAGTCCTTCAACGACCTGGCGGCCGAGCTGGCCCAACGAATCAGCGTGTGAGCAGATTCAAGTTCTGGCCGCGCCCCCGGCAAGCTCGTAGCCCCGGGGGCGCGGTTTTTCTCTTGCCCCGAAAGGCACCCCGATGCCACTGGTAGAAATCCCCGAAGAAATCACCGCGGCCATTTTTGCCTTCATGCGTGCGCGAGACCACGCCGGGTGGTCCTTCGCCGAATGCTACAGCCCGACGAAAAAGGCCGTCGTCTGGAAGATGACGCAAGCACTGACCGCTCCCGAATGTGAGCAGGTGACAGAATACGCTGTGCGCAAGGCCAATCGGGCGCTGGCCCGGTTCGCCAAGACCGGCAGCAAAAAGACGGCGAAAACGGCCGCCGAATGGATCTGCAAGGCCCGGTTCTTCCGCTGGCGGTATCACGAGCTGATGGGGATGCCGTCGACCGAGAGCGACATGCCGTTTCCCCTGATGACAGACGATGAGGCGACGGCCCAAGCCGATGAGTAAGCCCCTCCCCTGCCGGCGCTGCGTGCTCGTCGCCGTGGTGCTGGCGGGGTTTTTCGCCCCGCTACTCCTTCCTACCCCTTCAACCACGCGAAAGCCCCCGGAAAACCGAGAGCATTCGAGGTTTTATGATACTACTTGCAATAGACGGCCACGCGTCATAAAATGCCAAGCGTTCGGCACTTACGAGCCATCGGCCAAGCCACCGTGCTACTTGCCGTGGATGTTGAACCAGGAGTTGCAGTAGCCGCATTTGGCGTCGCCGTGGGGCGAAACATCGACCTTTTCCGCCAGCGGCGCCCCGCACTTGGGACAGACGAACCGCGTGCCGGGCGGGCGATCGTCTGGGGGGCTGATGTCGAACTGGGGCTCCGGGTAGCGCGGCGGGGCGTGTGACTGCGCAATCGCGGCGCTGCCGAAGACAATCCCCAACCCGGTGAGGACAAAGGCGAGGGCGATGAAACTTCCGAACAGCCGGAAGAATAGGGGGGGCGAACCGAACTCGCCGAAAGGCATTCCCCACAGGAATCCGAGCACCGTGACGCCGATGCCCAGCGGCACGATCCCCATCACGCGGCCCAGCACCGGGAGTGGGTTGGGCGGCATGGACGAAGACGATCGCATACGGTGACTTCTGAAATGCCTCATGGCGGACTCGCTGAGGAGTAGTTCGACGGCCGATCCTTTGGATTGAAGCAATCTTAGGCGCAAACTGCGGTTTGATCCACCGGCAATCGCCTACGTCAACCGCACGGCCGGCGAGGGTTCGTAGATGATCTCGGCATAGCGGCCTTGGGCGGCGATCGACAGCCGGGCGGCCTCGGTGACCAGTTCGTTGATATAGCTGCTGGCCGGTGTCGCCAGGAGGCCCCGCGCGTCGATGTCGGCCAGCGCCCTTTGCCGAGCGGTCAGCGCTTCAGCGCGGTCGGCAGAGTCTCCCGCGGCACGGTTCACCGACAAGGCCGCATCGAGGATCGCTTCGATCGAGTCGTACCCGTAACCTACGGGCCGCAGTCCCTCGCCTTCCCAGGGGACGAGGCGGAAGTAGTCGGGGCTGACATAACGAAAGGCGGCGCCGGCCTGGCGGTCGGTGTAGCCGTGGCTCACGCCGCGGTACTGGTCGTCGTGGGCCAGGATGGCCCCGCAATCGTCGCCCTCGCAGTAGAGCGTCAACCCCTGATCGTTCGTGCCGGCGCCTTCGTCAGGATAGCCGAGGCCGTCGACGACGCTCAGGATCGCACCGTTTTCCCACACCACCTGGCCGGCCGACCACATGTAGCCGACGTTGCCGTTGGGAAACTTCCCCTCGACGCCGCGAACCGATACGCCGACCGGTTTGAGGCCGGTGATGAAGTACGTCAGATCGACGTAATGGCAACCGACGTAGGTGAACGGGTCGCTGTTTTCCTTGGTGAACCAGTTCTGAAAATTCGAGTGGCGGTAGTAATAGGGCTCGACCATGCGGGCCTCGCCGCAGCGGAACTGACCGAAACGTCCCTTGCGATACTGCAGCCGCGCGTCGAGTGCCCGACGATCGAACCGCTTGTGGTATTCGACGCCCACCAGCAGCCCCCGGCTGCGGGCCAGTTCGTCGATCTCGGCCGCCTGCCGGTAGCTGGGGACGAGCGGCTTGACCGTGAGCACGTGCTGGTCGCGCTGGAGGGCCGCGCGGATCACCGGATCGTGGAAATGGTCGGGAACCGCCACGACGACGAGATTCCGGGGCGCGAGCGACTCGATCGCCTCGAGATACAAATCCGGGTACATGCGGTCGGGGCGGTCGTCGAGGGGCGGCAGCGGTTCGAACCGCTGGCCGGGAAAGCCCTCCAGGAGCCGCGCCGACTCGGCCAGCGCGCGGAGCGGAGGAGCGTTCAGTGCACACACCTTGATCGCCCCCACGCGGCCCAACCGCTGGAGGTGATAGATCGACGGCAGGATCTGATCGTGTGTGATCATGCCGCCGCCGACGATGACGACGTCGAGGCGTTTGGTGCCAGCTTGATTCATGGGATGTCTCCGTCAAAGGAATGGACGCTGCTGCTCTGGCTAATAATGGATGGCAGTCCAATCGGCATCGAGATCACCTCCCCGGCCAGTTTTCAGACGGCACAACTCAACGCGGTTCTCGAGCGGCTGAGTAAACCGCCCGCGACTCCCGCCGACGTGGCGCCGCTTGTGGCGGCTTAGGGCCCGGCTTGGCTTTGGAGCTTCCGTACGCGTTCGGCAAACGGCGCAAATCCGCGCGGGCACCGTCGGGCTAATAGACTTATCTCGGCCGTACTCGCCACGGCTGCGTACATCTCGGTTTGGCTCAAGTCGCAGCCGCTTTCGCCTAGCAGCTTCGTGCAATAGTCCTTGGGATCATGAATGTCTTCTGGGTGGGGGGCCGCAGGTACAGGATGGTTCAACGCCTTCGAAATCGCTCGCTCGTCGGCCAGCATCCAAGCATCGAACGTGCGGATCGCCACACCGAGCGCACGAGGGATCGAGACGACTTCGAGATGCTCCTGAGCATCGTCCAGTTCCCGCTTGCGTTCCGGACAGTTGTCCTGGTCGATTACCAGCACCAGTCCATCGAAGCCGCGTTTCTCGGCTTCGCGCATCCATCGAACCGCCTTCTTGAAGTACCCTCGACCTTTGCCATGATGCACGTGGATATTGGCTCGGCTGACGCGGTCGAACGAGCACTCCAGCGGCTGAGCGGCGAGACGTCGGATCAGCGATTCGAGGGCCCCACCCAGTTCGTGCCTGCCCTCCGCCACGACCAGGACCTTCATTCGCCCGCCCCTCCGGCGTTCTCGGCAGCAGACTCCGCGAGTGCTTCATCTCCTTCAGCAGTCCAGATTTCTCCCAGTTCAAACACGCTCAACTGTTCGCGGACCGTGGGACTTTCCGACAGCCGATGGACCGAAACCGATCCGTCGGGTTGCCTTTGGCACAGGGAGACCTCTTCCGGCCGGAAGAGATCGACCACATAGGGCGAGTGAGTTGTCATGATCACCTGCGACCGTGATTGCTCGCCCACCAATTCGCGGAGGATCCTCAGCAAGTCACGGAGCCGCCGTGGATGGACTCCGTTCTCCGGTTCCTCGACGAGGATCACCCGTGGCGGTTGCGGCAGGTGCAAGAGCGTGAGGTAAGCCAACACCAGCAGCACACCGTCCGACGCCTGTTCGGCCCGCACCAGCGGGCCGCCGCCGGCGAATTCAAAATGGATGCCCTTGCCGTGCGCCTTCTGGAGCGCCGGGACCTGCTGAGTGTGGTCTTCGGAAGAGCGGTAGGCCGGTTCCGCGATCAGCTTGATCGACTTGACCTGCGGGAAGATTTCGCGGAAGCGGGTCTCCAATGCGGTGAACCGCTCGCGATCGTAGCCGAGAATGTCGTCCAGGCAAAGCGCCAGTCCGAACCCGGAGGGATCCATGCGGAATCGCCGCGAGGCATCGGGGGCAGTCGGCAACGCCAAGAATCGCGGATTCCAGCGGTAGTAGTGTACGCCGCTGAGCGCGTCGTGGACCTGTTGCGCTACCTCGGCGTCGTTTTTGTCGGTCCGCGTCTCGCCTCGAACAACCCGGCACACCAGGGAACTGTCCAGTCCGACAGGTCCCGGCAACCGCCGCTGGCCAATCGTTGCCTCCTCGGCTGCCGCCCTGACCAATCGTCCCTGCGGCGCGAAGCTGCACGACAGCCTATATTCCCAAGTGCCCACCGAAGCCGCTAGCGCCACAGTGGCATCGGGCTTCTCTTGCCAGACCAACTCGCGGCCCTGCCAGGCTCCGACGAAGGCCTGGCTCAGGTCGTAGTCCACGCTTCGGCAAAGGGCCTGGATGGCTTCGAGGATGCTGGTCTTGCCGGAGTCGTTGGGGCCGATGAGCAAATGAATCGGTGTCAGATCGAGCGTCACATCGCGCAGTGCTTTGTAGTTTTCAATCCTCACGCGGTGGATCATTGAACGGCCTCCGGTTTGAACGTATTCAATACCCGGCCCATAGTGGTTCAGTCAAGCGGCAAATGTAGCGACTCGACTCCTTTTATTCTACCGACAGACCTCCTCCAGCACTTCCTCCAGCACGGTGAAGCTTTCGCGGAGCGGCTCTTCGTCGATCACCAGGGGCGGTGAGACTTTCACCGAGGCGCCGCCGAAGCCGACGGGGGCGAACATCAACAGGCCTCTCTCGACGCAGCGCCAGACGACCGCCTTGGCCAGTTCGGCGTTGGGCTCGATGCCGCCCGGCTTGACCATGTGGAGCGAGGCAACGAGACCTTTGCCGTGCACTGTACCAACGTGCTTGGGGAAACTCGCGGCGATACGGCGGAGTTCACCCTGCAGGATTTCGCCGAGCGTGCGCGACCGCTCGACGAGGTTCTCTTCTTCGATCACTTCGAGGTTGGCGATCACCGCCGCCGCGCAGAGCGGATTTCCCGTGTGGGTCGAGGTCATCGAGCCGGGGGGATAGAGGTCCATGATCTCCGGACGCCCGATCACGGCCGAAATCGGCAGGCCGCTGGAGATCCCCTTGCCGCAGCAGATCAGGTCGGGCAGCACGCCGTAGTGCTCGAAGCCCCAGTACGTACCCGTGCGGCCGAAGCCGGCCTGGACTTCGTCGAATATCAGGAGCACGCCGTTCTCATCGCACCAGGCGCGGAGCTTCTGGATGTATTCGGGCGGGGCGAAGCTGGCGTTGCCACCCTGGTAGGTCTCGGTGATCACGCCGGCGACCATGTCGGGAGTGACCCCCTGCCCTTCCAGTGACTCGATGAACAGCTCGAACCGGGTGTCGGGGCAGCGAAAGCCGTCGGGGAACGGAACCTGGACCATATCCTTGTCGAGATTCACGATCCATTGCTTCAGGCTGGGGATGCCACCGATCATTTGCGAGCCGAGCGTGCGGCCATGGAAGGCGTTCTGGAACGAGACGATGCCGATCTTGCGGTCGCCCGCCGAGATCTTCTGCCCCCAACTGCGGGCGAGTTTTACCGCGCACTCAACCGCCTCGGCCCCGGTGGTGAGGAGAAACACTTTCTTGAGCGGATCGGGGGCGACGCGAGCGAGGGCCTCGACGGCGCGCGTCCGGGTCTCGGAAGGGAAACAGTAGTTGTGCGTCAGGCCATGGTCGATCTGGTGGCGGATGGCTTGCGAGATCTTGGGGTGGGAATGCCCGGCATTCGTCACCAGCACGCCGCTTGACCAGTCGAGCCACTTGTTCCCCCAACGGTCGAAGACCTGGTATCCCTCAGCCCGGTCCCAGATCACCGGCGGTTGGCCGCTCATCGAACGCGGCTCGTAACGGCGGAGGTTTTCGAGGATCGGGATCGACTCGGGAACGGGAATCTCGGTGACGATACGGCGGTACTTGGTTTCGATACGGGCGACTTTGCGGGGGGTAAGTTCGACGGTCGACATGCTCGCAGCACTCCTCGATGGCAGCAAGAAAGAAAAAAACTCCGAACGGGGCCCGCCCGGTATTTCGGGGAAAGGCCTTCTCGGAGCTTCATTGGGGCCGGCAGTGCCGCTACGGATGCCGGCCAAGCTGAACAGGTTGTAAGAAACCTCCCGGGAGGCACATGCGTGGCCGAACGAGAGGCTTCAGCGGCGATTATATCCGCTATACCGTGGGGAGCAAGCCGGTGAAGAGCCTTTGGGAGGCGGAGAATTGCCTGAGCGTTCGGAGGAACTGGTCCGCCGGCGTCTCGTCCGGCGCGCCCCATTGGCAGACCTCGACGAGACTCCGCGCCGAAGTCGATCAACCCGCTTGATCTCGGAATCCGCTGTGATATACTGGGCCCCGTTGTACGCGTTGGTGGTCGGCCGCTTGGGCTCCAAGGGCCGACGAACAGGGAACCCGGTGCGAATCCGGGACGGTCCCCGCCGCTGTAACCGAGCGGTAACGTTGCGTTCGACTCTCTCGCCATTGTCGCTTTTCGCGACGAGAAGGCCGGGACGCAGTGGCTCGGAAGTCAGAAGACCTACCAACGCCGGTCCGGTAGTTCTCCGCGCGGGACGGAGGCTGCAGAAGACGGTTCGTTGGAGGCGTTTGCCAGCCTGCTTCGCTCTTCGCGCCTGATCCGCGCTGGCGGTGCGCGCGTGAGGAGCGATGGGAGGCAGGACTGCGCGCAGTCTGATGATTTCCTCCTTTCGCTCGCGCCGGGCGGGATTGCCGGGCTTCACACTCGTGGAGCTGCTGGTGGTCATGGCGATCATTGGTACGCTGATTGCGATCCTGCTGCCGGCCGTGCAGAGGGCCCGCGAAGCCGCCCGGCGCGCAGGTTGCTTGAACAACCTGCGGCAGATGGGAATCGGCGTGCATCATTACCACGACGCGCTGGGCACGTTTCCGCCCGGCGGCATCGAGCATCGCACGACGATCAATCCCGCCACAGGTAGGCCCTACGGGGCCAGCGGCCGGCAGTTGGCGTGGTCGGTGTTTCTGCTTCCCTATGTGGAGCAAGGATCTCTCTACGCCCGGATCGACACCGGCAAGTCCTTCGACGCGGTGGAGAATGCCGAGGCGGCGGCCACGGTGCTCTCGATCTACATCTGCCCGAGCGTTCCGCAGGGCAGCCAGTTGCGATCGGGCCGCGGCCCCTGCCAGTACGGCGGGATTTATGGAGAGCGGATCTCGGGTCCGAACAATCCGCCGAAGGGAGTGATGCTCTACGACCGCGCGATCGCGATTGCGGAGATCACGGACGGAACCTCGAACACGCTGATCATCGCGGAAGACGGCGAATTTGCCGACGGGCAGTGGATCAACGCCCGCAACGTGTTCGACCAGGCGTATGCGATCAATCGCGCCCCTGCCTTCGAGAACGACATCCGCAGCAAGCATCCCGGCGGCGCCAACGGGTTGTTCTGCGACGGTTCGGCCCATTTCTTGTCCGAGACCATGGACTTGCTGACGCTCGCGGCGATTTGCACTCGCGCGGGCCGGGAAGTCGTTCAGTTGCCATGAATTCGAGAGTGACTGTTGCACAGTTTTATTGCATAGACGCACGATTTCACGCTTTGATGAAGGAGATTCTCATGAAGTCGACTGGTTTTCGTCGGATGCGGTGGGCATTGGCGCTCGCCGTTCTGCTCCCCCTGGCGACAAACGCCGTTGGGGCCAACATCGTGGATTTTGAGGATCTCGACCTCTCGGTCCCTCCGGCCCAGGCCTATACCGGAGTTGGGGGAGGGGCGTTCTGGAACGGTTCCGACGAATCGGGCGGGTTCACGAGCGGCGACGCCAGCTTCCTCAATAGCTATAACACGGAGTACGGGAGTTGGGAGGGCTGGGCCTACTCGAACACCACCGACACGACCACCGTCGGCTACACCAACCAGTACAGCGCCTATGCCGGCGGCGCCCATAGCGGCACTCGGTACGGCGTGTACTTCCAGTCGTGGGTGTTGACGCCCACGCTGACCCTTGCGCCCGACACGACGATCCTCGGCGCGTGGATCACCAACACCACCTACGCGGCCCTCTCGATGCTCTACGGCGACCCGCCACCGAACGCCTTCGCCAAGAAGTTCGGCGGCGCCAGCGGAGATGATCCCGACTGGTTCAAGCTCACGATCACCGGCGAGAATTCGCAGGGCGTCACCGGCGAGCTCGATTTCTACCTGGCCGACTACCGGTTCGCGAACAACGGGCTCGATTACATCGTCGACGACTGGACGTGGGTCGATCTGACAAGCCTGGGAAACGCATCCAGGCTGACGTTTGGCCTCAGCTCCTCGGATAGCGGCCAGTTCGGCATGAACACGCCGGCGCAATTCGCCATCGATGACATTGTCACGGGTGAAGTCCCGGAACCCTCTACGCTGGCGATTTACGGGCTCGGCGGGCTGTTTGCGGGGTGCATTTCGCTTTTGCGGAGGCGCTTCTCCGGGCGGGCGAAGACCGGCTGAGCGGCAAGGATCGCCCGGAAGGGATGGCAAGTTGTCCCGATGGGCGTTCCGTGCGGACGGGGTACATGCCTGTAGGCTGCGATGAGGACGAGACATTTGCCGGGAGGGTGACGAATGGAGTCGGATCTTGGTTTGGACCAAGGGTTTGTCCACATTTACACGGGCGACGGCAAGGGCAAGACCACCGCGGCGCTGGGTTTGGCCTTGCGTGCGGCGGGCGCGGGCTGGCGCGTATTCATCGCGCAGTTCGTCAAAGGCATGCATTCCAGCGAGCTTTCGGCTCTTGAGCGATTGTCGGACCAGGTTACTGTTTGCCAGTTCGGCCGAAGCTGTTTTGTCAATCGCGCGCCGCGGCCGCCCGACCTGGAATGGGCGGAGCGGGGGCTCGCGGAGTGCAGGCAAGTGATCCTTGCGGGAGATCACCGGATGGTCGTGCTCGATGAAGCTAACGTGGCGGTGGCGATGGGGCTATTGCCGATCGATTCGCTGCTGGAACTGGTCGCGCTTCGCTCATTCCGGACCGAGTTGGTGATTACCGGCCGCTGGGCGCATCCGCGGTTGGTGGCCATCGCCGATCTCGTCACGGAGATGCGGGAGGTCAAGCACTACTGCCGGCAGGGAGTTCTGGCAAGAGTTGGCATCGAGAAATAACGTGCCGGAACCGTGTGGATCCAGCGGGATCTTCACCGATTGGCCGGGCTTTCTTTCAGTCCCGGGCCGAAGAGGGGAATGCTCGCCCCACTGGGCACCGCACCCCATGAGGAGCTAGAATCGGAGGGTTTGAATAACCGACAGCGCCCCAGCCGGACAGGGAGCCCGACCATGGCCAGCGACGCCCGAGTGATTCTCAGCGGTTTTGCCGATGAGGCTGCCAACCAGAAGACGGCCGAACAGCAGTTTGCCGCGTTCGCGGCCATCGGCTTGCAGTATTACAGCATCCGCTTCATTGATGTGGGTGAAGGGATCAAGAACGTGATGAAGCTCTCGGTCCCCGAGATCCAGAAGGTCCGCACGCTGCAAAACGAGTATGGGCTCAATGTGTCGTCGATCGGTTCGCCGATTGGCAAGGTGAAGCTCCTCGACGTCGACGACGGCACGAAGAACGCCTTCGTGCCCTTCAAGAAGTATCTGGAGAAAGACGTCAAGCAGGTGTGCGAGATCGCTCACGCCTTCGAGAGCAAGCTCATTCGCGGGTTCTCGTTCTATCATCCCAAGGAAACCGATCCGAAGGACCACTTGCCTCAGACGATCGATCAGCTCGGCCAGATTGCCGAAGCGTGCCACCGTTCCGACCTGACGTTCGGATTGGAGGTCGAGGCGAACCTCGTGGGCCAGAACGGCCATCTGCTGGCCGAGATCTACCGACAGGTGAACCATCCGGCGATGGTTCTGGTGTTCGACGCCGCCAATCTCATCGTGCAGGGGTACACCCCGGGCGAGATCTTCGAGCAGTACGAGGCGATGAAACCCGGCCTCGGTTGGCTGCACATCAAAGACTACCACAATCCGCAGCGGTCGATGAAAGGCGGGCATCTCGACGAAGAGGCGATGAAGGGCTTTGTGCCGGCGGATCAGGGGCACGCCGGTCACGAAATCATCTTACGCGATTTCGCCAACATGCTGCCGAGCCTGGAGAAGAAGCTCAAACGTCGCGGCATTCCGGGCGTGTTCCTCGATCTCGAACCGCACGTGAAGGGTGGCGGCCAGTTCGGCGGCTTCAGCGGTCCCGACGGGATGGGGGTCGCGCTTCGCGGATTGTGCCGCGTGCTCGACTTCGCGGGTATCGGTTATCACCTCCGCGACTTCGAAGACATCAAGGCCGCGCGGGGTTTCTGGCAGCACGAGCGTCCGGCCCGCTCGATGGCGGGCTTATTCCGGGCGTTTGACGACAGCCGGTTCCGCCTCCTCAACCGCATGTGGCTGAAGATCGGCGACCGGCGACGAAAACGTCACCGACTTATCGTCCGTCGGCGCTGGCTCCACGGCAGCCGTAGCGGTCGCGATTCCATTTCGATTCCAATCGAGGTGGCCGGTCCGCGTGATGTTCAGTCGTCCGGTGAGCACGGCGTACTGGACCGTCCAGTAGCAGGCCACCAGCAGGCTGAGACCGGCGGCGGCCAGCGTGGCGCCATGCCGCCCGAAGGCAAACCAGATCCACCCCAGAGATAGGCATGCCGCTACGGCCAATGCGGCCACCATGAGCTTGCTGCGGATGGCCTTGTTGAGCATCTGCCGGCTGTGGCGGTCGAGGGCCGAATGCGCCGAGAGGTTTGCCAGTTCGCGCATTGTCCGGAGGTCGGCCAGAGTTTCCGGCGCGACACGAGGGACCGCGGGTGCGTCGGAACCGGACGACGTCGAGCCGCGCTCGATCACCCGCGGAACCGGGACGCTCGCGCCGGGGCGAACTGCTGCCGGCGGTTCGATCGCGGCCGGGGCAGGTTCGCAGCGGATCCCGTCGGACGTCGCGTCGCCTCGGACGCGCGCCAGCAGCCGGGCCATGTAGTCGTCGATCGATTCCTCCTCGCCGTCCGTCGATTCCAAGGGCGGCACAGCATCCGAGGCAATCGACCTGAGCGGAATGGTGGGCGAACTGACTGAGGCCGGGGCGCCGCCGTCTTCAAATGACGGCATGTTGCCGAGGCGGCGAAAGATGTCCTGGCTGCTGACCGGGGAATCGGCGGAAACTGCCTCGAATTCCAGTTCACCGCGCATCGACTGGGTCCGCGACAACCGGTCGGCGTGCAACAAATCAGTTGTGCATCCCATGTCGCCGCGATCCTGGGGGAATGCGGCGGCAGCGGCCTCGAGTTCCGCTTCGCGCACGGCCAGTGCCTCGCTGCGGACATGGAGTTGTTGTTCAATCTCGGCCCGCTCCGTTTCCCAGCGGCTCTGTTCTTCGGTGAGTGCCTTGCGTTCCGCCTGAAGCTCGGCGCGCTCGGCCGCGACCTGTTCGGCGCATTGGACCGCCTGGCGTTCGGCGGCTTCTTGTTGGGCGCGCCACTGGGCAGCCTCGTTCTGCCAGGCCTGTTGTCGCGCCTCGTATTCCGCGTATTCCGCCTCACGGTCCTGGAGGGTGTCGATTCGGGCTCGCCACTCCGCGTCGGCGTTCCGTCGATCGGCTTCCCAGTGTTCGCGCTGCTCATCCAACGATCGACTTCGAGCCTCAATCTGCACGCGGAGTGCCTGGAGTTCCTCAGCCTGCCGACGGAGATCCCCTTCTGCTTGCGCCTGCTCCTCAAGCCAGCGCCGGTGGGTCTCTTCAAGCGCGTCGCGCCGCCGATCCAACTCGAGCCTGTCCCGAGAGAGCTCTTCGCGACCGAGCGCCGCCTCGTCGGCTGCCGCATTTGGCTGCAGCGAAGAACGCGCGAGTTCGTCGACGCGTTGCCGTTGGGAGCGAACCTCTTGTGCCAGGCGCCGCACGCGGCATCGGTTCTGACGCCGCGAGGTCTTCATCATTCGGGCGAGCCGTCGCGCTTGCCGATAGATGCGCCGGGCAGCAGGAGCATGTGCGATCTGACCGTCGCCCGCAGGATAGAGAGGGCGATCTGACGCTCGAGCGGGAAGTACCTCGAATTCGATCGGACCGACACTCAAACGGTCTCCCGGCGAGAGCGGCGCGTCGTGGAACTGGCGGCCGTTCAGCCGCGTGTCGGGACCCCAGCAGCGGACGACGGTTGCCGCCGGGCCGCGAACGATCAGGCAGTGCAGCGGCTGAACGCCCTTGGCCAGCACTCTGAGCGTGCAATTCGGGCCGGAGCCCACGGTGCACTTCGGAGCACCGAGCCGGATCACCTGCCCGCGTCGAGACGAACCGCAAATTCGGAGAACCAATTCGCTGTGGGTCACGTCCTGAAGGGACGAATCGGCAGTGCTAACCATGGGAGGTGTGACTCCGGTTGCGGCACTCTGGCGGTGCCGGAAAGGGCGGGGACCCCGGCGGGTCTGGCGACCATTCGGGCTGTGCATTTGGCGGGCTTGAGGCTGCGGCGGGAACGGTATCAGCCGGCATGCCTCTCAGGGGATGTAGCTCGCAGCCAGCGGTGGGTCAATGTGTTGCCAAGGCTTGAAGACGGGCAAGTGGGATTGGTTGAAAAAGGGCTGCATATCCTTGCCGGATTTGACGATTATCCGATAGCGAATGGCCAACCGCCTTCCTCCGCCGTTGGCGGCAGGAGCGAGATCGAGATCGCTTCTCCGCGAGGGGAGGTGTCCGGTGGTTGCACACAATCGGGAAATTCCTGGGGCTACTTTGTGGCGATCGCCAGAGGTGGTCGTCGTAACAACCTCAGGATTAACAGGTTCGGGGTCAGGTTCGGGTGACGAGGGTCGACCGACACAAAGTTTCGGATTTTCCGGAACCCCTGTGGCTGCCATACGTACTATAGTTTGGTTGCCGCGCAGGTCGGTGGAACAACCTGCACGGGCTTGTCTGGCTTGTCTCTTTTAAGCATCAACGACGAGAAGAGGGGTTCGAGCGGGTCATTCTGGAGGGGGGCTCTTCCTTCAGTCGGCCAGGATCGGACACCGAGGTGGGGTTACCATGAAGAACCGCAAAGAAGCGATCCTGAACATGCACCAGGTCTTGATCAAGCGGCGCGATGCACTGCGCAAGGCCCTGGCTGGCGACCTCAGCCTGTTGAAGGAATTGCGGGCCCAGTCCAGCGGCGACTTGGTGGATGCAGCTTTGGACTCGGTTCAGGACGAGATCAGCTCGCAACTGGCCGAGGTTGAAAGCCGCGAACTGGCTCGAATCGAGATTGCGCTGGACCGCATGCGGAACGGCGATTACGGCATCTGCGAAGGCTGCGGATGCAGCATTCCGATGGCACGGCTTCACGCCCTTCCCTACGCAACCTTGTGCATCAAGTGCCAGCGCGAGGCGGAGCGCGAGGGCTCGGGCGGGCGGGCGGATGCCGACTGGGGCCGTCTGCTGGATTCCGGTTCGAGCGATCTCGATGTCTCGATCAATGATATTGAGCTGGACGTTTCTTGATTTCAGCCGGGGGTCTGAGTAGACTGCTTGGTGAGATGGGACCAGCGTCATCCGGGGCGGTGCAGCGTGCTGGTGGGTACTGTTGCTCGCTTTGCTGCACTGCCTCTCGCGGTTCCTGCCCCGTCAAGGAGTCGAACATGCCGCAACGACCTTTGCGCCGCTGGCGGCTTTTCTTTGTGGCCAGCGCGATTCTAGTCCCTCTTCTGGCGGGTGCTGTTCCGTCTGCTCCCGCTCAGACCCCCGCGCTGCCTGCGGCTCTGGAGCGGTACGGCAGCGTCAGTCCAGAGCAACGCGCTGAACTCTATCAACAGTTGCGCAAACAGGCACAGGTCATTGAGGCGCAGAACGCCGTGGTCAAGACCGTGGCCAAGCTGGTCGGGCCTACGGTAGTCCACGTAGCGGCGGATGTCACCGGTCAGGCGACCCGTTCGCATGGTCTTCCGCGCCAACGCATCGAGGAGGCCGGCTCGGGCGTTGTCGTCGAACTCGACGGCAAGTTCTTTGTGCTGACCAACTGTCATGTCATCGCCGGATCGACCTCAGACGGAATCCGTGTCACGTTGGCCGACGGGCGGACCGTCAATCCCGTCAAGGTGTGGCGTGATCCTGAGACGGACGTCGCGGTCATGGCAATCAACACGCCCGGGTTGGTCGCAGCGCCGATCGGCGACAGCTCAAAGCTGGAGATCGGCGATTTTGTGCTCGCCGTCGGCAGTCCCTTCGGCCTCAGCCACTCGGTTACTTACGGCATCATCAGCGCCAAGGGACGCTGGGATCTCGAATTGGGCGCGGCGGGGTTGAAGTTCCAGGACTTTCTACAGACCGACGCAGCGATTAATCCCGGCAATAGCGGTGGCCCGCTGATCAATCTCCGGGGCGAAGTCATTGGCATCAACACGGCCATCGCCAGCAACTCGGGCGGAAGCGAGGGCATCGGATTCTCGATTCCCATCAACACGTTCATGCTGGTCGGCCGCCAGTTGATCCAGCGCGGGACCGTGGCGCGTGCCTTCCTGGGAGTGGAGTGGGATCAGGGCTACGGCGCGACGATGGCTTCAGAACTCGGGCTGCCTCGCCTGATGGGCGCCCGGTTGACGCGAATCACGCCGAACTCACCCGCCGCGCGGGCCGGACTCATGGCGGGCGACGTGATCCTGCAGTTTAACGATGTGCCCATCGAGGATGGAAATCATCTGGTGAATCTGGTGAATCTGACCGAGATCGGCCGGCAGGTGAACGTCATGGTCTTCCGCGAGCGCCGGCCGATGACGATCAACGTGCAACTGGCCGATCGCAGCCAATTCAGCCAGTAATCCGCCGACCGGCATCAGGTCAGGCTCGTTCCGCCCGAGCAGCAGCCGTCAAGCCGGAAATGATCCGCTCGACGACTTTCTTCGCTTCGATGTCAACGGCGACTTCCATATTGTGCTGCCAGGCGGCGACGCGGCGGCGATCGAAGACGGTTGCGCCCAGCGTGATCTCGCCGGCCGTTTCCACGTCGCCGGCCATCGACCTCATGGTGAACAACTCCGGGTGCATCGCCGCGATCAGAGCGACCGAATCGTGGATGTGCATCCCCTCGAAACCCAACTGCTGGCGATAGGCGCGGAAGGCGTAGGGAAGGATCTTCCGCAGCAAGCCGCCGATCTTCGTGTTCTCATCCGGAAGCTGGCTGAAAACGTCGAAGGTGAGCGTTGCTCGGTTGGTCACGTCCAGCGGGATGAGCACCTTGGTGGAATGTGAACGGAACACGGCGCGCGCGGAAACCGGGTCGCAATAGATGTTGAACTCGGCCGCCGGGGTAATGTTGCCCGGGCCGGCCACCGTGCCGCCGCGCACGACGATCTGGCCGACAAGCGAGGGCAACTCCGGATCGCGCTGGAACGCCCGGGCGATATTCGTGAGCGGACCGAGGGCGATGATGGTGACGGATTCCGGGGCGGCGCGGACTTCGTCGCAGATCACCTTTTCCGCGGGATGCGGCGTTCGCAGTTCGGCAACTTCGAACTGGGCGCCGCCCAACCCGTCCGGTCCGTGGATATTGCGTGCGTCGGCAGGCAGACCCTGTTCAGGAGCGGATGCAGCGCCAACGCGAGGCCACCGTGGCGGGTCCATCTGCTCGATAATTGCCTGGACATTGCGAGTGGCCAGCGCGGGCGCCACATTGCCGCCCACCGCCGTCACGCCAACGACTTCCAACGCCGGGTCGGTCAGCGCGAGGCACAACGCCATGGCGTCGTCGATGCCGGGGTCGATGTCCAGGATCACCTTTTTGGGCATCCGGATGTCTCGCAGGGGTAGTCAGGAAAATCGAGCCTTCGCCGGCGCGATTGTATCAGGCATCGGGGCCCTGGCAAGGGGGTGGGGTGCGCGGCTGGCGGGTAGGAAGTTAGAATTCGGTTTCGCCCAGCCCCTGTCCTGTCGCGGTGGAAGGCCATGATCGATTCGCATATTGCCCGCGTCGAGGCCGGCATCGATCTCTCCATGGAAGAGATGGCCGAGGCCATGGGGTCGATCATGCAGGGAAACTGCACCGAGGAAACGATTGCCCGTCTGTTGGTCGCACTGCACGAGAAGGGCGAGTCCGTAGCCGAAGTGGCCGGAGCGGCAGCGGCCATGCGGCTCGAGATGACCCCCATCCATACACGCCACTCCAAGGTGATCGACGTGGTCGGCACGGGCGGCGACTGCTCGGGAACGTTCAACATCAGCACCGCGGCGGCAATTGTGACGGCCGCCGCGGGTGTGCCCGTCGCCAAGCACGGTAATCGAAGGTTCACCAGCCGGAGCGGTTCGGCGGACGTGCTCACCGAACTGGGAGTCAATATTCAGGCCGACGTGACGTGCGTCGAGGAGTGTCTCGATGAACTGGGAATCTGCTTCTGCTTTGCCCCGCTCCTGCATCGGGCGATGAGGCACGTGGCTCCGGTGCGGCAACGGCTCGGCGTGCCGACGATTTTCAATATTCTCGGACCGCTGGTTAATCCCGCGCGGGCGCCGTTCCAGTTGCTTGGGGTCGGGCGCGAAGAGTTGCGGCCACTCCTGTCCGGGGCGCTGTCCCTCTTGGGGTCCAAGCGTGTGCTGGTCGTCCATGGAGCCGACGGGTTGGATGAGGTGACTCTGGCTGCGGGGACGCACGTGACCGAAGCTGCTGATGGGCGGTTCCGCGAATATGTCTGGCAGCCAGCCGATTTCGATCTCCCGCAAAGCAGCCGCGAATGCCTCCTCGTCGATGGCCCGCAGCAGAGCGCTGAACTGATCCGCCGGGTATTCCGCGGCGAGCGGGGACCGGCCCGCGACATCGTCATTGCCAACGCCGCCGCGGCCCTTTGGACCGTGGGGAGCGACGGCTCCTTGACCACGTGCGCCCGACTGGCGGCCGACGTGATCGACAGCCATGCCGCGGCCGGTTTATTGGCCCGCTTGGTGGAGCGGACCAATCGCAATTGAGCCCGCGCGCAACGGATCACCGTGCCGTGCCCCCCGGCGATACCCCGCGGGAAATCGTGTCGCCGCCGGAGACCGCTTTCGCGGCGAGACGGGTGTGAAGCGATTCGATGCTCTGTTCCAGCTCGTTGGCCAGTTCGTAGGAAGCCGGCGCTCGGACGCGGTCGATCCTGCTGAGCTGATTCTCCAGGGCCCGCCACGAGACCAGCATTTCGGCAATGGGCGAGTCCAGCACCGACACGTCTTCCTGCTGCTGGTAACAGAGGTAGAAGCTCTCGACGTCGGCAGCAAACCCACGGGCCGCGGTAAGGGCTTCGGCGAAATCACCGCCAGTCTCCGCTTGGAGGACGCGGGGCAGTCGCCGAGCCATCTCGGCCACCCGGTCCGCAACGCTGATGGCCTGCCGGCGCGCGGGATACGCGGGTGGAGACACCAGCAACTCCGCGTGCAGTGCGCGATCGACGTGCCAGATCTGGCTGGCAATGACGCGGACCTTGGGATCGAGCTCCACCGCCTCAAGCGACCATTGGACGAAGCGGCGCCAAGTGAGATTGAAATCCTGATACTCCTCGGCCGCCGCGACCAGCCCGCTGCCTTCAGACACGATCGTCGCCAAGTCGTCGGCGCGAATCTGTACGCGCCGAGCCAGCCGCCAAAGTTCCTGTTCCTCGCTTACTCCGGGAATCGGCGCATCGAGGTTCTCAACCAGCCGCGCCGCCGTTTCGGAGAGCTGACGCGTAAGATCAGCCACCCTCTGGCGGTCATAGGCCGGCGCCGGACTCGTTCCCAGGACACCGCGGAGCATGGCGTTGGCGCGGTCTCCACGGGCCAGCCTCTCGGCCGTCCAGGGCGTTAGCCCGGGCGCCTGTCGGATCCTGGTCGCCAGGGGCTGCCAGATCTCGTCGAGAACCCGAAACTGCGTGCGCAGCGCGTCGAACGAACTTCGGGTGGTGGCCAGGCGGGCCAGCGCACCGGCCTCGATGAGAGCCCGCTCAGCGTCGGCGGAAATCTCCGGCGATCCCTGTTGGCCCGCGCCGAGCCGCAATTCGCGGATAGCGACCTGAAGCTGAGCGGCAAGGGCGAAGACGTCTTCGCGTAGATCGGCTTCCGCCACGGCGGCGGGCGAAGCGACGGGGACTGGCTCGGTCGCGGCGGGAGCGTCGGTGGCGGCCGGAGCGTCGGTGGCGGCCGGAGCGGGTGGCGCCTCGGGGACGGCTGCGGCGGCAGCGGGCGCGGCAATCGGGACAGGCGGCGGAACCGCTGGTTCGATAGGCGCGACGTCCTGGACAGGGGTAAGCATGTCGTCGGCAGTCTTCTGCGGAACCTCCGCCTCGACCGGGTCTGTCGCAGGATCAACGCTGAGCTGCCAGGCGACGCGCATCTTTTCGGCATGCTGACGTTGCCAGCGAAGCTCATTCCGCTCACGACTCCACTGGCGTTCGGTCTGCACGCCGATAGCAAGGAGAATCAGGAGGGCCACCACCAGCCCTCCAACAAGTTCATGTTTTTGCCGCAACATAGTTCTTCCCCCGAGCTTGCAGTCTCATTTGGTTAGTGGAATGCACGAGTGGCCACCGCAATAGGCGGTGGCTGGGGGCCCGCCGGTGCCGGCGGGCGTGTTGTGCTAAGCGAAGCAATTCCTGTACCATCCTCCCGGGGGCCGCCGGGAGCTCTGGATCGGTCTCTGAGGGCAAATGTGATTCGTCTTGTGAGTGCGAGGCGAGGCTACTAGAATGCCGACCTTCAAATGGCATGGTCGGGCGGCCTCGCCGCGCGCGGAGACGCCGGTTGATTTCCTACCCGGCTGTGCAACCCGCTTGCGTTTACGGCGAGGTTGCCGGCGGCGCGCCTGGTGTGCACGATCCGCCGGCGATCCGATCGGCAGCGCGACACGGGACTGGCTTTTCGCATTGGAGGGCGACTGCCTCTTCTCATTCGGTGGGAGAGGGGTGTCGTTGCAGGGAAGGTGTGCATGCCGGAGGAACGGACGCCTGCGACCGAAGAGTCGATGCTCAGCAAGCCGCTCGAGCGAGCGACGCGCTTTGGGTTGCGCCATCCCGTGCCCGTGATTGCGGTCGCGGTCGCAGCGGCGGCGGTGGCGGTGTTCTTGTCAACCACTCGTCTCGGTTTTCGCACGAGCCGACTCGATCTGCTGAATCCGAACTGCCAGTACAACCAGCTATGGCTGGAGTACATCAACGAATTCGGCGACGCTGATGATGTCGTGATCGTCGTAGAGGGGGAGAACCGCGACCAGGTCGTGCCGGTGCTCGAAGAACTCTCGGCGGCGCTGGCTCAAGAGGGACGGCTGTTTCGCGCAGTCCTGCACGGGGTCGATCTCACTCGCATCCGCAGTAAGGGATTGCATTACCTGGAGGCCAGCGACCTGCTGGCAGTCGAGGGCTTTCTCGACAAGACGCAGCCGGTCTATGGAGGAGATTGGGGGCAATTGAGCGCCGGCACGATGGCGGAGGGCCTATGCCAGCGACTGGCGGCCGAAGAGAAAGGCCTGCTCCCTGGCGCTTCGCCTGCCGCAACCGCCGTGGAGTTGGGGCGACTCAGCGACAGCCTGTTACGCTCGCTCGGCCGTCCCCAGCCGTACCAGTCGCCCTGGCCGGATATGCCCTGGTCGGTGGCGATGCTCAGCGAACTCAATACGGAGTACCTGCTGGCAAATCAGGGGCGGATGGGATTCGTGCTGCTGCGACTCGTCGATGAGGATCAGGATAAGGACAGCTTCACCCGCGGCAGCGAAGGCATTGATGCACTGCGACGGCTGATCGGGTATGCGCGGGAGAAGCACCCGGAGGTGGCGATTGGCCTGACCGGTTTGCCGGTCATGGAAAACGACGAGATGCGATCCAGCCAGGCCGATATGAACAAGGCCAACTTCCTGGCCCTGTTGGGCGTGGCCCTGATGTTCATTGCCGGTTTCGGTTGCGTGCGTCATCCGCTCTTGACCATCGCCTGCCTGGCCCTGGGGATGGCGTGGACGATGGGATTCGTCACACTGGCGGTCGGCCACCTGAATATCCTCAGCGCCGCGTTCGGCGCGATCATGATCGGCTTGGGGATCGACTACGGCGTCCATCTCGTCGCACGCTACTTCCAGCTTCGTCGGAGCAGTGCTTCGGCCCAGGAAGCCATTCTCGAAGCGATGCGCAACGTAGGGCCGGGAACCATCACTGCCGCGGTGAGTTCGGGGATCGCCTTTGCCACGGCCATGTTCACCGAGTTCACGGGTATCGCCGAGTTGGGGATCATCACCGCGGGCAGCGTGATCCTATGCTGCATTGCCGAGATGTTCGTGCTGCCGCCGATGATCCTGCTGATGGACCGCAACCGGCCGAGCGTTTCCGTGCCGGAACCGCTGGACATGCTCCCGTGGCTGCGGCCGCTGTTTGCGTGGCCGCGCCTGCTGATCGTCACATCGCTCGTGGCGACAGCCTGTCTGGCCGTGGCCATTCCGGGCGTGCCGGAACTGCGGATACCCGGCCTGCCGACGCTGACGATTCCCCGGCTCACTTACGACCACAACCTGCTCCACCTGCAGGCGGACGGTCTGGAGAGTGTCAAGCTCGAACAGCGGCTGCTGACCGAGACCGACCAGAGTGTGTGGTTCGCGCTGTCGATTGCCGATGATCGCCGCGAACTGCTGGCCCGCAAGGCACGGTTCCTCGCGCTCGATTCGGTGCAGAGAGTAGAGGAGATCGCATCGCTGTTTCCCACCGACAGCGATGCCAAGACCCCGATCATCGAGCGGATTCGGACGAGGCTCGCCCATTTGCCGGAACGCCCGCCACGGATCCCCGTGCCCCCTCCCGACCAACTGGGAGAGACACTGGCGCGGGCTCAGGCGATGCTCGCGGGCACCACGGGAGGCCTGCAGGTCCAGCGGCAATTGGAGCTGGTGCGCGATGTATTGCGGCGGTTGCCGGAACGCGAGTATTTCGAGCGGCTGGACCAGTTTCAGCACCATATTGCCGGTGATCTGCTCAGCCGTCTGCACATCCTGCGGAATATCGCCAATCCCGAGCCGCCCAAGCTGACCGACCTGCCGGAAAGCCTCGTAACGCGCTTTGTCGGGCGCGACGGCAAGTTCCTGCTGAAGATCTACGCGCGGGGAAGCATCTGGGACATGGAGGCGATGGATCGGTTTGTACAGGACGTCCGCAGCGTTGACCCGCGGGCGACGGGCAACCCCCTGCAGACTTACGAGGCTTCGCGGCAGATGCAGCGAAGCTACCAGCAGGCGGCGCTGTACGCCCTGGCGGGCATCGTAACGGCCCTATTCCTGGACTTCCTCAGTGTCCGCCTCGTGCTGTTGGCCCTTGTCCCGCTGGCGCTGGGAATGACGCAGTTGTTCGGGATCATGAGCTGGATGAATATGCCGCTCAGCCCGGCGAACATGATTGTTCTCCCTCTGCTGCTCGGTTTGGGCGTGGACAATGGCGTGCACATGCTGCACGATTTCCGGCGGCAGACAGGGCCCTACCGGCTGAACTCGTCGATCGCCATGGCGATGCTCTTGTGTTCGCTGACGACCATGGCCGGGTTCGGATCGCTGATGATTGCCGAGCACCGCGGGCTGCAGAGCTTCGGCCGGGTGATGACCATCGGGGTCGGCTGCTGCATGTTCACGTCCATGGTCATGCTACCGGCCTTCTTAAGCTGGATCACTCGGAACCGCCCCGCGGCCGAAGCTGGTCCGCCAAGCCAAACCGAGTGGCCCAACTCCTTTCGTCGCGACGCGGAGCATAGCCATCCGGGCACGAGCGGCCGTGCCATGCATGGCATGATTCCCCGCCGCCAGGCTCCCGGCTTGAGACGCGGATAACCGAGGCGTTAGCGGGACGCTTATTGTATTTTTGGCGGTGCAGGCGATCCATCCGTCGAGGGGGGTGGCCTCCGCTTCTTCCCTCCAGCCCGATGGGATGTTAGAGTTACCAATTCAAATCATTGAAAATGCTTTCACGGAGCAGCGTTACCATGGCCAAACCCCATCGTAAGACCAAGAAAGCCAATCACGGCAAGCGTCCTGCCAATGCCAAGGCCCGAAAGGGAAAGCGTCACCAGGTTCGCACTTGATCGCTGTCCGCCATTGGCCTCCCGTGTTGGGACGGGAATCGCTCGGCGCTTGGCTGAGCCGCCGTCCGCGACGGGAGAACGACCGCTACAGGGCACGACCCGCAAGGAGTCTCGGCGTGGCCAAGAAGACGCTGATCCTCAATCCGGCGGAAATCGACTTCAACCACGTGGTTGCCGACATCGACGTGATTCGTCGTTACAACCGGCAGCGCTATGAGATGGAGCAGTTGACGGCGATCGTCTTCGAAGACTCCGAGCGATCCATCTGCGTCGGCTACAAGGATCTTAGCCCGAGCGAGTTCTGGACGCGAGGTCACATGCCCGGGGTGCCGATCATGCCCGGCGTGATTATGCTCGAGGCCGCGGCCCAACTGGCGAGTTACTACAGCCAGAAATTCAACGTCATGAAGGGAATGACGGTTGGCTTCGGGGGGCTGGAGGATGTGCGGTTCCGCGGCGTGGTCCAGCCGGGTGAGCGGTTTGTCATCGTGGCGCAGTTGCTCCGCGCGCGGTCGCTGATGCTCACCTGCCAGTTCCAATGCTTCGTCCGCGAGAATCTGGTTTGCGAAGGCGTGTTGAAGGGGATTCCGCTGCCGCCCGACCTGTTCAAGGACGCGCCGCAGTAGACCATCGGGCCGCTCCGGGCCGCGGGCGTATAATGCAGCAGTTGGTGGCCCGCCTCACCCGATAGAATCCAACCGGCCCCCCCATGTTCCTGCCACTTCGCGACGACAACCCCACACGCCGCACCGCATACGTCACCTGGGCGCTGATTGCGCTGAACGTAGTGTCGTTTCTGCGCGTTTTGCTGATGCCGGGTCTCGAGCAGCAAATGCTGTATTTCGAGCGTGGGTTCATTCCGGCGAGGCTCTCGCAGTTGGACGAAGGGGAGTCGGTGCCGGTGAGCCTGCAGCTTCAGGCCCTGGACCGGCGGAGCGGGGGCATGGTGGACCTGCAGAAGGAAGTACTTCTGCCGCCGGACCCGCGGCAGATCGGCCTGTCGCTCCTGACCTGCATGTTCCTCCACGGTGGCTGGATGCACCTAATCGGCAATATGTGGTTTCTGTGGATCTTCGGCAACAACGTCGAGGACCGCCTGGGGCATGTAGCCTTTCTGCTCTTCTATCTGGGCGGCGGGCTGTTGGCCAGTTTTTGCCATTGGGCAATCTACCCGACCAGCCAGTTGCCGGTAGTGGGCGCCAGCGGCGCAGTGGCGGCTATCCTTGGCGCCTACGCCATCACCTGGCCTTGGGCGCGAGTCCACACACTGGTTTTCATTATCATTTTCTTCACCATCGTCGACGTGCCGGCCCTGCTGGTGCTTGGTTTCTGGTTCGTCGCCCAACTGCTCGACGCTGTGGGAGCCCTGGGGCTCAATGTCGACGGCGGAGTCGCATGGTGGGCACATATCGGCGGTTTTGCGGCGGGGGCACTGCTGATGCCTGTTTTGCGCCGGTGGATCGCGCCGCCGGAGTCGGGTGAACCGGTCGATATCGTCGAGGTGTTTCGGGAGCATCATCCAGGCTACGGGCGGTGGCCACGGTAGGGTTTTCGTCCTCCGAAACGGGCTCACACCGCCGGACCTTTTGGGGTCAGGAAACCCGGCTCGTTCCATTCGCTCTTGGTCCCCCCACCGTATCGAGACTCACCATGGGACGGCGAGCGCTGCGTAAGATCTGCCCGGCGATCAATCTTGCTCGTCATTTGAAGACTTTCGATGAGCTGCCTTCGCCCTGGCAGGCCGAGCCGCTTTTCGGGCGCTTGGCACCGTTGGAGGTTGAGGTCGGCACAGGCAAGGGGCTCTTCCTTCGCGGTGCCGCGGCGAGTCGCCCGGAGAGGGATTTCCTGGGGATCGAAGTCGTCAAGAAGTATGCCGCTTTCGCGGCGGCCGGTCTGGCCAAACGCGGTTTAGCCAACGCGGTGGTCGTCAGCGGCGACGGGCTCCGGGTATTCGCTGAGCGGTTGCCCGACGACTCGTTGGCCGCAGTGCATGTCTACTTCCCCGATCCGTGGTGGAAGAAGCGGCATAAGAAACGCCGGGTGATGCGGGAAGCGTTTCTGCGCGACATCGAACGGACGCTCCAGCCCGGCGGACACCTCCACTTCTGGACCGATGTTGAGGAGTACTTTCAAGCAACGCTGGAGATGTTGACTGGCGTGACTCGCCTGGCAGGCCCCTTCGACGTGCCGGAGTCGACACCGGAGCACGACCTCGATTACCGCACGCACTTCGAGCGGCGGACGCGACTGGAAGGCCAGTCGGTGTACCGGGCCGAGTTTGAGAAACTCGCTGCCGGACTTCGGCCCGGAGATACGGTCTTGTCGCCAGTGGAGTGATTGAGGGCTGGGGTGGGCATGGCTTCGCCAGACCCTGGGCTTGTGACAACGTTTGATTGTCCGGGCGAGAAAGAAAAAAGGGTGTCGAGGTGGGCAAACCTCGGCACCCATGCAGGAGTCAGACGTACTTGTCCGGTAGCGGCTCAATGCGCGAAGGGGCAGGTTGAAACGCCTGTCTACTCAGTGATCGGCAGCGGCGGGCCTTCGTTACTTTCGACCAAAGCGGCGTCAAGCGTCGCCGAGGCTTGATCGTCTGCGGCCGGGGCGGGCTGTTCAGCGCTGGCCGGCGGCAGTGCGAACGGGTCAGCCGCCGGGGCAGCGTCGGGCGTTCCAAACGGATCGGCGGCTGGAGCCGCGGCCCCGTCGGCCGGTGCGGCAGGATCCGCGGCGGGCATCGCAAACGGATCTTCCGACGGCGCTGCGGCATCGGTCGCAGGCTCAGCGGCCGCAGGGGTGGCCTCGTCGCCCGGTGCGGCAGCATCCGTAGCCGGTGTCGCAAACGGATCGGCTGCCGGAGCGGCGGCGTCAGCAGCCGGCATCGCGAACGGATCGGCAGCGGCATCCGCCGCCGGGGCAGCTTCCTCAGCCGGAGCCGAGGCGTCAGCAGCCGGGGTGGCAAATGGATCAGCAGCGTCGGCCGCTGGGGCGGCGGCATCGGCGGCTGGCGCGGCGTCGTCAGCAGCCGGCATCGCGAACGGATCGGCGGCGGCATCCGGCGCCGGAGCAGCTTCCTCAGCCGGAGCAGCGGCGTCGGCCGCGGGAGTGGCAAACGGATCAGCAGCCGGGGCCGCAGCGTCGGTCGCTGGGGCAGCAGCGGCGTCAGCCGGGACGGCGAACGGATCGGCGGCTGGTGCGGCAGCGTCGCCGGCGGGGGCAGCGGCATCCGCAGCGGGCATCGCGAAGGGATCGGTGTCGGCGGGGGCCGCGGCGCCTTCGGCAGCCGGAGCGGCGGGAGCCGCAAACGGATCGGCGGCTGGTGCGGCAGCGTCGCCGGCGGGGGCGGCAGCATCCGCAGCGGGCATCGCGAAGGGATCGGTGTCGGCGGGGGCCGCGGGAGCCGGCGCGGCAGCTCCGGCCGGCGGAGCCGCAAACGGATCAGCATCTGGTGGCATGGCGACTGCGCCGGAGTCGGCACCGGTTGCGGGAGTGGCGAACGGGTCGTCGTCGATCGGCAGTGCCCCGGGCTGGGCTGGCGGAGCCGCGGGAGCGGCAAACGGATCGGCCGCCGGTGCGGCCGGTGCCGGAGCAGCGGCGGCCGGCTCTACCATCGGCTCCTCAAGCGGGCCCGTTTCGAAGATCCCTCTTTCCTCCGTCGCCGCAGCAGGCGCCGGTGGTGCGGCAGGAGCGGCTTCGGCCTGTTGCTGAAGCACTTGCTGTTGCTGCGACCGAATCTCTCCGTAACGCTGCCGGCGGAGTTCAAGCTCGCGCTGCAGGGCGAGCATACGCGCCTCGGTCCGATAACGTTCTAATTGGAGTCGATCGAGTCCCTGTACGCGTTCCAAAGCCCGGGGAACGTTGTAGAACTGGCTGATATCCTTCGCTTCAAGTTCGGCTCCCTTGCGGAAGTCGAGCAACGCATCGGGCTCCCGGCCCAGTCTCATCAAAGCCAATCCACGGTAATAGAAGGTCCGTGGGTCCTGGGTTCCGGCCTGTGCGGCCTGGCTCAGGAAGTCATAGGCTTGTTGATAGTCGCCCGAGAAGTAGGCGTGTACGCCACTGCCATACATCTGGCCGAGAACGGCTTCCTGGCCGGTGGCAGACTTCGCGCCGAGGAGGATCATTCCTGCGGCCAAGAACGCGAGACTCCGGTACATAGTCAACTGACTCCTTGCAAGGAAGAATTGGGCCCAGGAAGACCTACCCCTCGCTGCCGAGCGGGTGGTCGAAGCGCCCGGACGGTCAGTCCACCATGACACCGCCGCGGCTACTCAAGCGATCGACTCCTGAAAGTGTTCCTCAAGGGCTGCCCCCTGTAGCAAGCTAGCAAGCAGGGGGAGCGCTACGACTCATCCTAATTCGGCAACAAGGGGCTTTCAAGCAACCGTCTGACACTCCGTGTCGTCCCAGCCAGACGGTTCAGCCCGTTACACCATTTCCCAGGCGTAATGTCGAGCACAAATGGTGCCAGTCTTGCTCAAAATCCCTAATTGGCATCCTTCTCCAGGCTTCATTAACCCGCACTTCCGGCAATGCCGATACGACCATTACGGTCCAACAGCGCGCCGAAGAGGCGCCGCGCCCGATGCATCGTGATAGCGGGGTAAGGGAGGCTGTCGTGTCGTTCAGCAAACTTGCGACTATTCTTGCGCTGCTCGTCTCGACATCCACTACACCAGGAGAGGGGGTGAAGCCGGATGGTCTGCCGGAGCCCGTCATCACCCGGCAGACGTTCTTCGCCATTCCGTTTCAGGTAACTGCCGGCTCTCAGCCCGGAGCCGAAGCGGCTGAGGTGCAACTGTACGTCTCCGCAGACCGGGGGCGCAGTTGGCAATTTTACGATCGGGTGTCGCCGGAGCGCGGACAGTTCTTGTTCCGAACGGCTCGCGACGGGGAATACTGGTTCGTAATCCGAACGATGGATCGCAGCGGTCAAACCCATGCGGACCGAGCGGCGGGGCCGGGCCTGCGAGTCGTGGTGGACACGTCGGCCCCTGATCTGAAGCTTGAGGCCGCCCGCGGCAATGCCGGGCAGATTGCGGCGACGTGGAGATTAACCGAGACCGATCCGGACCCGGAGACACTGCAGATCCAATATCGCGTTGATGGCGGATTGTGGCAACCTCTGGCCGTCAACCGTGAAGCGTTGCGGCGAAGTGGCCCGAGTTGGACCGACGCGGTGACGTGGTGGCCGCAAAACGGCTCGCGACGCATCGAAATCCGCGCCGAAGTAGCAGACAAAGCCGGCAACCGCGACGTGACGCACGCACAGATCGATCTCGCTGCCGCGACGTCCCCGGCGCAAACGCCATCCGACGAGACGGCCATTGCGGCTGACAACCCGTTCTATTTGGCGCAGAACCCCGGACCGACCGGGCCGCCGAGCGCGCCATCGTCAACGCCCCCGCCGGCAAATCGGAACGCGCCGCCTCAAGACGCGGCGCCGATCGTTGCGCCGACGAATCCGCCTGTGCAGTCGCAGTACGTTGTGTCGGCGGCGAAGCCGACTCCCTCAGCGTCGCCCTCACCGGCGGAGACGGCGGCGGCGCAACCGCCCACTCGTTCAGTCAATTCGCGTTTGTTTGAGATGGAATACCGGGTCGAGTCGGCAGGATCGTCGGCTGTCCCCAGCGTCGAACTCTGGGGCACTCGTGACGGCGGGGCAACCTGGTCGCGATTCGGCATCGATAATGACGGCCGGAGTCCGATGCTTGTGAGCGTTGACCAGGAGGGGCTCTACGGCTTCAAGATCGCGGTGGCTGGAGGGGCCGGCGTTTCGCCGCAGGCGCCCGCCAAGGGGGCCGCGGCCGACATGCTGATCAGTGTAGACCTCACCCGGCCATTGACCCGAATTGCAGCGGTAGAGCCTGGAGCGGGCGGTGAGGCTGGGCAGTTGCTCATTCGCTGGGAGGCCAGCGACGCCCGCTTGGCCGAACGCCCGGTATCGCTCTATGCCCGTGACGCGGCGGGGGGCGAATGGTTCCCGATTGCTGCCGAAATTGAGAACACGGGCCACTACGTCTGGAGTGCCGGCCCGCAGGTTCCTGCCCGGTTGCTCGTCCGGCTGGAAGTCCGTGACGAAGCCGGAAATGTCGGAGCGAGCGAGACCCCGCAGGCGGTTGTGATTGGGCAGAGCCCGGCCGAAACGCCGGTTGGTCAACAGCCGGCGCCGAGCGCCCAGATTGGCGGTGTCAAGCCGCTCGGTCGTCCCGCCCTGCAAGCTTCGGGCGGCTACCGGCTACGCTAGCGAGGGAGTTGTAAGCGGTCGGCGAGAGATCGACAATAGAGCGGGTTCGCCCGTGTCGAATCGAGGTCCCCCTGCCATTCGTATCAACTCATGGCCGCTGCGCTTAGCGCCCTCGATTTCCTCTCCGCACCCGACCGACATCCGGCCAGGCCGGTGTGCGTCGTCTTCGGCGAAGAGACGTTTCTGCGGCGTCAAGTGCTGATGAGACTGCGCGGCGCGGTGCTCGCGGGGGGCGACGCCGATTTCTCGCTTGCCGTCTTCGAGGGACGTTCCGCGACAGTGGCCGATGTGCTCGAGGAATTGTCCACGGTGGCGATGTTCGGCGGGGGAACCCGCCTGGTGGTCGTTGAGGATGCTGACGAGTTCATCACCCGCTATCGTTCGGAACTTGAAGACTACGTCGCCAGGCCGCGGATCACGGGCGTTCTCGTTCTGGAGGCGAAGAGCTTTCCGAGTAACACCCGGCTTTACAAGCAGGTGGCTGCGAACGGATTGGTGGTCGAATGCGGCGCACCTTCCGACGCTCGCTTGAGCAAGTGGCTTGCTACCTGGGCGCGACAGTCACACCGGGTTGATCTGGCGCCTGGCGCGGCCGACATGCTGGTGGATCTGGTCGGTCCGGAACTGGGGTTGCTTGACCAGGAATTGGCGAAATTGGCGCTGACTGCCGGCCCCGACAGCAAGGTGACCGCGGAGTCGGTCCGCGAACTGGTCGGCACCTGGCGAACGAAGACGACGTGGGACATGCTCGATGCGGCGCTGGCGGGTGATGTCCGCGGAGCGATGACCCAGTTGGACCGGTTGTTGCTGGCCGGCGAGAACGAGGTCCCGCTGCTGGCCCAGATCTCGGCGACTTTGCGGCGGCTGGCGGCGGCCACGCGTCTGGTCCTGCAAGCCGAGGCGACGGGGCGGCGAATGACCCTGTCGGCAGCTCTCGAGGAGGCGGGCGTCAAGGGCTTTGTGGTCCGCAAGACAGAGCAACAACTGCGCCGCATCGGCCGCCAGCGCGGCGGCCAGCTCTACGAGTGGTTACTCGATGCCGATCTGGCTCTGAAAGGGGCGAGCTCCCTTCCTCCGCGGCTTGTGCTCGAACGGCTTATCGTTCGGCTAGCGACATAGCTCGCCTTGCATCTGCCGGGGGTTTGCGTTAAGATCCGCCCCCCTCACCTACGGGTTTCCTTTTGCCGCAACGTTGGTTGTATGGGCAGAATTTGTCTGGGGTTTGTCTTGTGCGTTGCCGCTGCGGCCGGATGCAAATCCTCGCCCTGGTCGGGTGGCGACGCGTCAGCCGACTCGCAGGTCGCAACCCCCCCGGCCGCCGCGCAACGCGCGGATACCGGCTCAGAACGGCCTGCACCCGCTCCGGGCGCCAATGAGCCCGATCCGCAGGCGATGCAGGCGATGCTGGCCGAGATTCAGGCCGTCCATGCTCTCGACCCGCAGGCCCAGGCTCAGTTGCTCGAAAACCTCAAGCAGACCTCTCCCGACTTGTGGCCGCTCGTTGTGCGGCAGTTCCACGCCGCGCTCGCCTACCGGCACCAGGCCGAACAGCGCGAACTGCTCGCCCGGCAGGGCCAAGTGTCGCTGGCCCAATTGCCACCATCCCCTCAAGCTGCCCCACCGTCTCCCGCCGCGGCCATGCCGCCTCCGGCCACGGCTGTCGGGCCTGTCCCGATGAGTCGTCCGGCGAACCAGATGGTTGCGCCGCCTCCGGGCGATGGCGCTGCGGCGACTCCGATCAGGCCAGTGGCGAGTGACCAGCCGTCGCCTGCAGCCGAGTTGCCGCCAGTCGCGGCCAGTGCGCTGGTGGGCGATGCGAGCGCGCCGCCAACACCCCCTGCGGAACCGAAGGCCAGCGAAGGGGCGAGCGACCTCTCAGTGAAGCACGCTTCCGCCGATCAGGATAAAGGCGCCCAAACGTCTGGCGCGGTGGTGAATGCCTCGTATCAGAGGCGGGCCGACGGCGACTGGAACGCCGCGATGGAGGCGGCGATCGAGAAGCTCGAGTCGGAGGTCAGCGCGGCGCCGAAGAACGACGCGGAGATTGCCCAGCATGCCCGGCTGCGAATGCTCTATCTGCTCGCCGACCGCCGCGACGAGGCGCTCCGGCCGATTCCGTCGCTTGCCCCGCCGATGCAGGACTTCTGGTCGAAGGAGCTGTACGGGTTGGCGACCCTTCTCGACCATCAGATGATCGCCGACGAGTCGCGGCGGGCGGCGGAGGCCAAACGCCACCTCAGTGAATCACTCTCGCGTCTGGGAGAGTCGTCACCGCTGGTGGTCCGCAACCTGGCGTTCGTGACCGAAGTGCAAAGCTACGGGGCTTATCGGCCGTTCGACAAATACGACTTCAGGCCGGGGCAGAAGGTGCTGCTCTACGCCGAGGTCGACAATTTTGCCGCCAAGGAGACGCCGCGAGGCTTTCACACTGCATTGCGGAGCAGCTATCAGATCTTCGATAGCCGGGGCCAGCGGATCGCCGATCACGAGTTCAGCGCCAACGAGGAATACTGCCGCAATCCCCGGCGAGACTTCTTCATCGGTTACGAATTCTCGCTCCCCGAGCGGATCTACTCCGGCAAACACGTGCTGCAACTCACCGTGGCCGACCTCAACAGCCAGAAAATCGGGCAGAGTTCGATCGAATTTGCCGTGGATTCGCCGGAGAAATGACCAGACTCTAGCGTCGGCGGGACGCTCGCCGCAGGTACGCTCCGGCGGCCACGGCGCCAATCAGCGCAGAGTAAACCAGCAGCGCCCGCCAGTATCTTCTGCCCCCCGCGCAGTAACCCAACAGCGCCGTCCACCCGAATCCGGCCAGAAAGACGGCAGTCGCACGCCACCACGCGCCGCCTCCCGAAGCGTGGCCGGGCTCGACCGACTGCGGCGACTGGTAGGGATTGTCGCTCATGCGCGTGCTCACGGCGCGCGGCGGATCGCCACGTTGTCGAACGAGATCTCGCCCACCGCGCCTTCCATTCCGATCCGCACGATCGCTTCTCGCGCGCGGACGGGTACGTCGACCATGGCCGTTTGCGGCTGCCAGTCGAACGTGCCCCGCCAGGGGCCGACCACGGCGTGTCCGGTCTCGGCTCGGTTCTCATCATAGAAGGTCATCACCAGCATCGGCATTTGCTGCAGATTCTGGCCCGATCGAATGCCGTCGCCGCGGACAAATAGTGAGATCTGGATCTGTTTGGCCAGGCGGCCGTCGATGGGCAGCCCCTGGAGGGCGTGCGCGCCTCGGCCCGGATCGGTGTTCGAGAAGGTGAGGAAGTTCTTTCCCGAGGGGGCCGGCCCGTCGACCGCCAGGTTCGCCTGTCGCAGGTAGTGCCAGCCGGCCGGTTCGCCGGTGTCGCCCAGCAACTCTTCGAAGTCGCCGTTGTATAGCGCGGGGCTGGCCGGATCAGGCTGGACCTGGCGGCGGTCTTCCGCCTCGCCGGTCATGGGAACGAATAGCGTCGGCTTCAAGACAGCCGGCTGCAGCTTGCCGTCGACTTTCTTAACGAGGTAAAGCACCTGCTGGTACCGCTCGCCCACGGGAATGACCATCTGGCCCCCTTCTTTGAGCTGCTCGGTCAAAGCCGCCGGCACTCGTTCCGGCGAGCAGGTGACGATGATCTTGTCGAAGGGAGCGTGTTCGGGCCAGCCTTGAAACCCGTCGCCGATCTTGGCGTAGACGTTCGCGTATCCCAACCGCTTGAGTGTCTTCGCGGCCTGACGCCCCAGCGACGGGACGATTTCGATGGTATAGACTTCGCTCACCAGGCCGCTCAGCACGGCGGCCTGATAGCCGCTGCCGGTGCCGATCTCCAGCACCTTGTCGCTCGGTTGCGGATCAAGCTGTTCGGTCATGTAGGCGACGACGAACGGCGGCGAGATCGTCTGGCTTTCGCCAATCGGCAAAGCCATGTCCAGATAAGCGTAACGCCGTTGGGCCAGGGGGACGAATTCGTGCCGCGGAACCGTCCGCATCGCCTGGATGACACGCGGGTTGGTGATCCCCGCCGCGACGATCTCGCTATCGACCATGCGATTGCGGGCCAGTTCCAGCGCCTGCCGCGACTGGGCAAGCCCGACATTGCCGGCAATCGTCAAGGCCAACAAGGCAATCCACAGCGACCGAAGAGGCGGATGGAACATGACGGTTTGACCTCGCGAAATTTCACTCCAGGAGAGGCGTCGGGTGTTCAACGTCCAATTATGCGGTCCAAACGGCCCGCCCCCAAGATGGACTCCCTGTCAGACCGCCGCGCCCTATGGGATAATGTCAGCCTCCGCTGCCGATTTTTCGACCGGTGGCGGTCGTGCGGAGGGGGGCTTGGGCAATGGTGCGTGGCACAATTCCGGTACGGCGGCGGTGGCTGGCCTACCCCGAAATATGGTGAATCAGTCGTTGAAGGACGCGGTGTGCGCACGAGTACTGCCCCGGGTGCAGACCCCGGCCCAGTACCTCGGCGGTGAGCTGAACGCCGTGGTGAAAGACCATCGACAGGTGCGAGGAAAGCTCTGCCTGGCCTTTCCAGACACCTACGCTGTCGGGATGAGTCACCACGGTCTGCAGGTGCTCTATCACCTCGTGAACCAGCGCAGCGACTGGGCCTGTGAACGGGCCTTTGCCCCCTGGCCCGACATGGAGCAATCGCTGCGCGACGAGCGCCTGCCGCTCTACAGCCTGGAAACTTTTTCGCCGCTTAATGAGTTCGACGTCGTCGGCTTTACGCTGCAGTACGACCTGTGCTATTCGGGCGTGCTCACGATGCTCGATCTGGCGGGCATCCCTCTCGTTGCGGCGGATCGGTCGGCCGGCCATCCGCTCGTCATCGCGGGCGGCCCGTGCGCGCAGAACCCGGAGCCGATGTCGCGATTCATCGATCTGTTCGTGATCGGCGACGGCGAAGAGGCGCTGCCCGAGGTCTGTGATGCGTGGTTGGACGTGAGGTCGTCGGCTGGCGATCGTCGGCAGATGCTTGCCGAAATGGCGCGGCGGTTGCCGTTTGCCTATGTCCCTTGCTGCTATACGGCGTCGCCCGGAGAAGACGGCCGGTTCGCGGCCCCGCGGCCGGCTTGCCCCGGGGTGCCGGAGCAGATTCGACCCGCTGTGGTCGCCGATCTGGACCGCATCCCTTTGCCGACGCGGCCGATGGTTCCCTACATCCAGACCGTCCAGGACCGGCTGGCGCTGGAGATCATGCGCGGCTGCCCCTGGCGATGCCGGTTCTGCCAGAGCAACCCGATCAAGCGCCCCGTGCGCTTCCGCAAGGTGGAATCGATCGTCGCGGCGGCGCTGGAGTCGTACCGTAATACGGGCATCAATGAAGTCTCGCTGCTGTCGCTCTCGACGAGCGATTATCCGTGGTTCGATGAACTGATGCGCCGCCTGCAGGAGACGTTGCTGCCGTTGGGCGTCTCGGTGTCGGTGCCCAGCCTGCGCGTCAACGAACAGTTGCTCGCGGTGGGCGGGTTGCTGACCACGGAGCGGCACAGCGGACTGACCCTTGCGCCCGAAGCGGCCCGGGAGGACATGCGCGAGCAGATCGGCAAGCGGATCAGCGACCACGATCTGCTCGAAGGCTGCCGGCTGGCATTTGAGCGCGGTTTTCAGCGCGTCAAGCTCTACTTCATGTGCGGGTTGCCCGGCGAGCGGCCGAGCGATCTGGACGGCATTCTCGAGTTGGCCGAAAAGATCTACCTGGTCGGCAAGCAGTCGACCCGCCTGCCGGTGACCGTCGTGGCGAGCGTGTCCAATTTCGTGCCGCGCCCCCACACCCCTTTCCAATGGCACGCAATGCAGACCCGGGAGTACTTCCAGTCGGCCCACCGGCAGTTGCGGTCTCGCCGGGTGCCGGGTGTTCAGGTGAAGTGCCACAACGTGGAAACGAGCCTGCTCGAAGGCGTTCTGGCCCGCGGCGACCGCCGGTTGGGCGAGGTGATCGAACGGGCGTGGCGGGCCGGAGCCCGGTTCGACGCCTGGCACGAGCAGTTCCGGCCGGCGCTGTGGTGGCAGGCGCTCGCCGCGAGCGGGATCGACCTGGAGTCGATGGTGCACCGGCCCTACGCCCTTGAGTCCTCCCTGCCGTGGGATCACATTGGCATCCGGCAGGGCCGCGGCTATCTCGAACAAGAGCACGGCCGGTCGCGCGAGCAACTGGCGGCGATGGGGTGCGGCGAGTGATAACGAGGGAGCGGAGCGTGAAGGCGGAGCGACGGTTTCGGCTGCTGGCGATCGACATTGACGGCACGCTAGTCAACAGCCAGGACGAGATCACCCCCGCAACTCGCGAAGCTCTGGGCCGGGCGGTCGAGGCAGGAATCCACGTCGTGTTGGCCACGGGGCGGCGCTACGGCCAGGCGATCCATCTCGCCGAGGCATTGGGGTTGTCGGTGCCGGTGATCACGGCCAGCGGCGCCTTGATCAAGAATCCGGTCGACCACCAGACGCTGTTCGTGGCCGAGTTCGAGCCTCGCGTGCTGTGCCGCATGCTCGGCACGATCGCGGAGGCCGGCTACGATCCGATCATCTTCGCCGATACATACCTTGACGGTTTCGAGTTCTACCATGCCCGTGAGGATTCGGCGTGCGCCTATCTGACACAGTACCTCCACCACAACCGCGGCCGTGGCCGCTTGTGGCCGAACCTGGTGGCCGCTCCGCCAACAGGAGTCTTCACCGGGTTTGCCATCGGGACGCGGGAGCAGATGATTGAACTCGAGCAGGTGCTCCACCGTCGCCTGCCCGGCGAACTGTATACCCACGTGCTGAGGAGTCCGCGGTATTCAGGCTTTCTTTGCGAATTGGCGCGCCGCGACGTGACGAAATGGTCGGCGATTCGCTGGCTGGCGGCCGGGTGGGGGATTCAGAACCACGAGATATGCACCGTGGGAGACGACGTGAACGACATCCCCATGATCCGCCACGCCGGGCTGGGAATCGCCATGGGCAATGCGCTGCCCGAGGTCAAGGCGGTGGCCGATCGGGTCGCTCCGGGACAGGACGAAGACGGCCTGGTGTCGGTGGTGGAGTGGCTGCTGGAAGACTGACGCAAAACCGAAAGCTGTTTGGGTGAGGCGGCGTCATGGATCGAGGCAGGCTGAAGCCGGCATCGCGGTGGTGGGCAGGAACTGCCGCCGTTCTGTTTGCCCTTTCGCCGATGTTTGCCCAAGCGGCCGAAGCGGACGGACTCGATCAGGCCTGGGTGCTCCTGCTGCGCGGCAAGTACGCTGCCGCCCGCGATCAGTTCGAGCCTTTGTCCGCCGCCGATCCGCGCGCGGCGGTTGGTCTGGCGCGGACATTCTGGGCCCAGGGTAAGGACGACGAGGCAATCCAGGCGCTGCGCGCCGCGGGCGAAAACGCCGAGGCACGGGCCGAACTCGCGCGGGCCTTCTTCGAACGGGGCCGGTACGACGAGGCGGAACAGAACGTCGAGGCGGCGCTCCGGCTCAACCCCGACCAGTTGCAGGCTGGCTGGATTCGCGGCGAGCTTCACCGTGTTCGGGGACGTCTAAAGGACGCGGAGACTGCTTACCGTCGGCTGATCGTCTACTACAACGAACATGACGTTCGTGACGCGGAATCGCTCCGCTGGATCGGCCTCGCGGCCGGACAATACGCCCGCTGGAACCGGCAGAGCGACCAGTTCAAGTTGCTCGTCCAGGATCTCTATCCGGAGGCGATCGAGATCGAGGAAGCCTACTGGCCGGCGCAGTATGAAGCGGCGCTTCTGTACCTGGAGAAATACAATCAGCGCGATGCCGCCGTTGCCCTCGGCAAGGCGCTCCAGATCAATCCCCAGGCCGCGGAGGTGCACGCGGCCGTCGCGCGCCTGGCATTGCTCGATCGCGACATCGAACGGGCGCAAAGCTCGGTCGAGCGGGCGCTGGAACTCAACCCGCGATTCCTGCCGGCCTGGCTGATCAAGGCGGAACTGGCATGGGAGAACTTCGATCCCGCCGGTGCCCTGCGGATTCTTGATAACAGTGCGCTGCCGCTCAACCCTGCGGCGGAGGAGTCGCTGGGGCGAATCGCGGCCTGTTACGCGCTCGAAGACGGGTTGCCCCAGAAGGGCGACGGCAGCCGGCTTGCCGAGTTAATGCTCGAAGTTGAAGGACGAAATCAGCACTCGGGTGAGTTCTATTTCGCGATGGCCGCGTGGCTCAACGCGCGCCACAAGCTCCCCGAAGCCCAGTGGTGCTACGAGGAGGCCATCCGGCGAATGCCCCAGTTGCTCGGGCCGCAAGCCGAACTGGGGCTGATGATGATGGCTGCGGCGGAAGAGGAGCGGGCCCGGCCGTTGCTCGAGCGGGCGCTTGCCGACGACCCCTTCCACGTTCGCGTCTTCAATAGCCTGGAAGTGCTCGACCTGCTCGACGAGATGGAGACGCTCGAGACCGAGCACGGACGGATCAAGTACGACGGCCAGGCCGACGGCCTGCTGGCGCGCTACGCCGCCCGGTACGTTGACCAGGCAATGCCCGTACTCTGCGAGCTGTTCGGCTACCGGCCGCCCCAGAAGGCCCTTGTCGAGTTCTTCAACCGCTCCAAAGGGCATAGCGGGCATGAGTGGTTCGGCACTCGGATGGTCGGCCTTCCCTATGTCGGACCGGTGGCGGCGAGCACGGGTAAGATGCTGGCCATGGTCTCCCCCACCGACCCGGGACTCGGCATGCGATTCAACTGGGCGCAGGTGCTGCGGCACGAACTGGTCCACGTAATCACGCTCCAGCAGACGGCGTTCAATTGCCCGCACTGGTATACCGAGGGGTTGGCCGTGTGGTGTGAGAACCGGCCTCGGCCGCAGAAATGGACCGAATTGCTCCTTCGCCGCGTGCCGGCAGGCGAACTGCTCACTCTGGAAACGATAAACTTTGGCTTCACGCGCCCGCAAAGCTCTGAGGACTGGCAGATGGCCTATTGCCAGGCGGAACTGTACGTGGAGTTCATGCTCGAAGGCCGTTCGCCGGCGGTATTGCGGGATCTTCTGGCCGCCTATGCTGAAGGGCTCGACACACCCGAAGCGATCCAAAGGGTGTTCCATGTCGAAGCGGCGGAGTTCGAGCAGGACTTCAACGCCTACGTGAAACGCCTGGTTTCCGGGCTCCAGTCGTTTGACGAGCTGGCCGCCGAGACTTTCGCCGAGTTGATCTCCGCGCAGCGCAAGGCCCCCGGCGACCCCGATCTCGCCGCACGGACGGCGTTCGGATACCTGCGACGCGGAGCGAAGGACGAGGCTCGCACGCTTGCCAATCGAGCAATCCAGATCGAGCCGCGGCACCAGCTCGCCACATACGTGCTGGCGCGGCTGGCCGCCGAATCGCAGAACCGGGCGGAAGCGATCCGCCTTCTCGAATCGGCCTTGGATCGCAAGGCGCCCGATGCCAGGGTGTTGGGTCTGCTGGCGTCGCTCAAGACGGAGCAGAAGGAATACGCGGCGGCGGCCGAACTCTACGAGTTGGGCGGACAGAATGCTCCCCACGACCTCCGCTGGTGGCGATCACTGGCCCTCGTCTACAGCCGATCGAAGGACACCGAGAAATTGGTCCCCGTGCTGCGGCGACTGGCCGAGGCGGAGGAAGACAATCTGGAGGTCCGGCTGGAACTCGCTCGGCGGGCACTGGCCGAACAAGACCACCGCGCGGCCGCAGACTGGGCGAACCAGGCGATCCAGATTGACGTACAAAGCGTTGAGGCCCATTGTCTATTTGCCGAGGCCCTTTCGGGAGACGATAATCTCTCTCAGGCCGTCGAGGAGTATCGGGCGGCCATCGAGCTCGACTCAGACCGACCCGAATCGTTTCAATCCCTTGCTGCGCTTCAAGTTCGGATGGGAAAGCCGGCCGACGCCCGGCAGACGCTTGAGGAGTTTCTTCGACGCCACCCCGACGACCGCAATGCCCTGAGGACGCTGGAAGACCTCCAGGAGAAGACCGAACCGTGACGGCCGAAAATCTCACCGAAACTGGCTCACCACCCGTTCAGACGCCACCCCAGATCACGCTCTCCCAGTTCCAGCAGCTTATCCGCGACATGTATCTGCGGAAGGACGTGGCCCGCGGGGTGGAGGGCACCTTCATGTGGCTCATGGAGGAGGTCGGTGAACTGGCGGCGGCCTTGCGCCATGGTGAGAAACGGGAATTGGCTGCCGAGTTCGCCGATGTCCTCGCCTGGCTTGCGACCATTGCCAACGTAGCCGGCATCGATCTGACGGCCGCGGTGGCGGAGAAGTACGGTTCCGGCTGCCCCGGCTGCGGGCAATTCGTCTGCACCTGTCCCGACGCGGGGAAGCCATGATCCGCGTTGGTTCCCTGATCCTCCTCGGCTGTCTGCTCCTGGCGCCCTCCCCATCTTACGCCCAGGCTCCGGACGAGTTGGCCATCGCCGGAATCAAGATCGGCTTCGATGGTAAATACAAAGCCGGGCTCTGGACGCCGGTGGAGGTCATGCTTCGCGGCGGCAGTGCCGCGCGGTCCGGGCAGCTTGCGGTGATCGTGCCCGATGGCGACGGCGTACTCAGCCGTGTTGCCACGCCTCCAGACGAACCGGTGGCGCTTGCCGCGGGCGAAACGAAAGCGACGCGGCTCTACGTGCGCTTCGGACGCCTCGCCAGCGAGATGACCGTAGAGTTCGTTCCCGATGGCGGACCCACGGTGCGCCGAGTATTCCGGGCCGCGACGGGTGGAGGCGATTACCCTGCCGCGTTGGCGTCGCGACGTCGACTGGTGGTAGCGGTCGGCAAGGCGGCCGACGCGGTCCAAGATGCCCTCGGCTTTGCCCGTGAACTGGCCGATGAGCGAACCGTGGTGGCCGCGGTTGCCGATCCGGCGGAGTTGCCCGACCGTTGGGTCGGATACGAGGCCGTCAGCACCGTCGTCATCTCGATCAGCGAATCGGACGCCTTCGCGCGGCTCAAGCCTGATGCTCCGGCGATCGGCGCGCTGCGGCAATGGATCGAAATGGGCGGCCGGCTCGTGCTGGCCGTGGGCGGCCAGGCCGCCGGCGCGGTGAAGCCCGGCTCGGCGTGGTCCCAACTGCTGCCGGGACCGGTTGAGGAATCGATTCCCATCCCGGGGACCGCCGCACTGGAGATCTTCTCGGGCAGCACCACGCCGATCCCGCCCGGCGAGAATCGAATGAGCGTTCCCCTGCTGGCCGATCCCGTGGGACAGGTTGAAGCTCGCGAGGGAAATATTCCCCTGGTCGTTCGCCGCGCGCTGGGCTTTGGCCAGATTGTGTTCCTGGCTGTCGACCTCAACGAACCATCGCTGGCGGCATGGGGCGACCGCGGATTGCTCGTGGCCAGGCTCGTCGACCTGGAGACGTCGCTCGGTGAGGAACCGGATGAGCACCGCGCGGTGATCCATTTTGGTTTCACCGACATGTCGGGCCAGTTGCGCAGCGCGCTCGATCGGTTTCAGCACGTGTGGGCGGTCCCCTTCTGGATGGTCGGCCTGTGCATCGCTCTCTACGCCGCGGCGCTCGGGGCCGACTATTTTCTCGTCAACCGTTTGCTGCGGCGGCCGGTCCTGACCTGGGTCACGTTCCCGCTGCTCGTCGTCGCAGTCAGCGCAGGCGCTTGGGCCTTGGCCCATCGCGCCAAAGGGGGCGAGGTGCGGGTGAATCAGGTTGACCTGGTCGACTTCGACACCGCCTCGGGCTGGGTGCGCGGAACGGCTTGGGCCAACGTGTTCAGCCCGGCGAGCCGGCGCTACGACTTGAGCTTCGCCCCGTGGCTGCCGGGCACGGAGACCCCTGCGGACTTGGACGTGGTGACAGCCTGGCTGGGATTGCCCGGCGAGGCCTTGGGGGGTATGGAGCCGCGTACCGCCGAGGCCGACATCGGTGGCGCGCGGTATCGGATTGCGCACGACCTGGAGACGCTTTCCGCCGTGCCGATTCCCATCTGGTCGTCGAAGAGCTTCACGGCCCGCTGGACGGCGCGAACCGATGCCCTGCCGAAAGCCGATCTGACGCACGTCGACGACTTGCCCGAAGGGACGATCACCAACACCTTCGATTTTGCCCTTACCGACTGCCTTCTGGCATATGGCCCGTGGGCGTATCAACTGGAGACGATTCGCCCCGGCCAGACAGTCGAGGTCGGCGCGAAACTGGAACGGCGCCGCGTAAAGACGTTTCTGACTGGCCGGAAAATCGTGTTCGGCGAGGACGAGAAGTTCGAGGACCGCGCCACGCCTTATGACCAGGCGAGCGTCGATGTGGACTACGTCCTGCGGGCGATGAGCTTCTTTGACGAGGCCGGCGGCCGGCGATATACCGGTCTGAGCAACAGCTACCAGGGATTCGTCGACATGAGCGACCTGCTCAAGACGGATCGGGCTATCCTGTTGGCCCGCGTCACGGACGCCGCCGCGCCCGGCGGCAGCGCGCTCGTGCTCGACGGGCGGCAGGCCGTCGCGGAACAGCACTCCGGCCTGTACCGCTTCGTGATTCCGGTGAAGAAAAACTGATCGAATCGTATCGGGTGGATTGACCCTCGGCCGGCGCCGCCATGGAAGTCGCTTGAGGGCTGGGCAAACCGCCGCCAAAACAATGGACGATAGAGTGGACGTGCGAGCATGATCAAGACTCAGGATCTCACCAAGGTCTACGGAGAACTGCGGGCGATCGACAGCCTTGAGCTGGACCTGGACGAGGGAGACCTCTTCGGGTTCATTGGCCCGAACGGCTCCGGCAAGACGACGACGATGCGGATCCTGGCGACCCTGCTGCAGCCCAGTTGGGGCGAAGCGTATGTCTGCGGCCACTCGATCTACACCCATCCCAAGGAAATTCGCCGTCTGATCGGCTTCATGCCCGACTTCTTCGGCGTGTACGACGACATGAAGGTGATCGAGTATCTCGAGTTCTTCGCCGCCGCCTATCGAATCAAGGGGGCCACGCGGCGCAAGAAGTGCGATGAGATGTTGCAGCTTGTGGGGCTTGACTACAAGCGCGACGCGATGGTGACGAGCCTCTCGCGCGGCATGAACCAGCGCTTGGGGCTGGCCCGGGTGCTGCTCCACGATCCGCAGGTATTGCTCCTCGACGAGCCGGCCAGCGGACTGGACCCGCGGGCGCGGATCGAAATCCGCGGGCTGCTCAAGGAGCTCCGCAAGATGGGCAAGACGATCATGGTCTCCAGCCACATCCTCCCCGAACTGGCCGATATCTGCAACAAGGTGGGGATCATCGAGCGCGGCAAGCTTCTGGTCAATGCTGAGGTGGCCGAGGTCATGCGCCAGGTCCGCCAGCAACCGGTGCTCAATATCGGCGTAGCCGGCGACCGGCAGGCCGCTGCAAAGCTGCTCGACGGGCACGATAACGTCGAGCGCGTCGAAGAACGCGACGGCCATCTAGTGGTGACGCTGGCACGGGGCGTGGAAGACTACAGCGATCTCTCCACACTTCTGGTCCAGAACGGCTTCCGCCTGACGATGTTCAAGGAAGACGAGATAAACCTCGAAACGGCGTTCATGGCGCTCACCAAGGGCATCACCGCCTGAGCCCCGGTCCGTCGGGCGGCATTGTCCCCGCCAGTGTATCTTCTCTTCGTTCCTTGCGGCACGGAATCGCGGGTAGTGTTCCCGCGGATTTCCCAGCAAACGAGCGGGCGCGGATTCCAAATCCGGAAGGCTGGTCGGCACTCACCGGCTGCAAGAACCGTGAGAGACTCCGCGGGCATGCCCTGGGCCCGCGTCGAATTCAGTACGCTGTCCACTTGCTGCCGGCGCGGTCAGGGTAGAGCTGGGCGACCGTCTCCTGGGCTTTCAGGTGCAGCATGCGGAGGTCGCTCCCGACGGCGATGAACTGCATTCCCTGGCGGGCCCGCGCCAAGGCCGAGGCGGCGTCCATCGCATGGATACCGGTCGGCGTGCCGGCGCGCCGGCCGATCTCCACGATGCGCTCGATCATCGCCTCGTGTTCCTCGGCGCTGGGCAGCCGCCCGCCCGGCGTCTCGGTCCGCATCGAGTGCCGCAGGTCCATCGGGCCGATGAACACGGCATCGCAGCCTTCGAGCCCGTAGATCGCTTCGGCGTTCGCCACGCCTGTCGGGCTCTCGGTCTGCAGCACGACGAGGATCTCGTCATTGGCCCGGGCGTAGTACTCGTCGGTCGCCGCGTCGAAGTTGAGCGCGTGCATCCCGCCGCCGACGCTTCGGTTACCCTGCGGCGGGTACTTGGCGGCGGCGATCGCCGTGCGGGCCTGCTCGACCGTGTTCACCATCGGCACGACGATCCCCCACGCGCCGGCATCCAGGGCCCGCTTGATATAATGGTGGTTGCCCTCCGGCACGCGGACCAGTGGGACACAACCCCCATCCGAGACGGCCGCGAAAATTGCCGCCGCCTCCCGCCAGTCGATCGGGGCATGCTCCATGTCGAGCGTGAGCCAGTCGAAGCCGCTGCGGGCCAGGAGCCGGCTGGCGTGCAGGTCGCCCAGCGAAAGCCAGGTGCCGAACGTGGGGAGCCCCTCGCGGAGTCTCTGTTTGACAGGGTTGGTCTTCATGCAGTCGTGCCTCGCGGCGGTCTGACGGAACGGCGTACGGAAGCACTATAATAAGCCATGCGCGACCGCGCGCCGTCACCCCCATCGAGTCCCCACCGAAATCCATTATGTCTGAGTTCGTAACCGTGGCCCGGGTTGGCGAGATCCCCGAAGGCAAAGGAAAGACGTTCGTCGCCGCAGGCCGCGAGATCGCGGTGTTTCTCCTCGAGGGACGCTATTACGCCCTGGACGACTACTGCCCGCACATGGGAGCTTCTCTGGGCGAGAGCGACCTGTGGCAAGACACCGTCGTCTGCAACCGGCACATGTGGGCCTTCCGCCTCTCCGACGGCGTCTGCGTCGACGTCCCTTCGCTCAAGGCCGAGACCTTCGAAGTCCGCGTCGAAGGCGACGAGATCCAGGTAAAATTGCCCCCAAAGTAGGCCGACCGTCCCTGGCGGCAATCCGCAGGGGTGCAATGCTTTGACGGAGCGAAGCGACGGGTAAGCATGTTCCATCTGTCCGTCCCCAGCCGCCCCGCGGCGGTCCTCAACTCGGCACCACCGGTTGATCGTCCTCGCCTGGCGCCGCACGGCCCGTTAGAATAAAGGTCGGTGATACGTGTGCCCGTCTCGCCGCGGAGGTCTTCCGATGCCGTCTCCCTTTCCCGGAATGGACCCCTTTCTGGAATCCCAGGAATGGGAAGATTTCCATGCCACGTTGAATACGGTCATCCGCGAACTGTTGTCGCCGCGCGTTGAGCCTCGTTACGTTGTGCGCGTGGAACGCCGCGTGTACGTAGAGTCTCCCCGTGAGGGCGACGCCTCGTTCGGCCGCGCGGATGTAGCCGTGCTATGGAAGCAGGAAACGCCCCCAGCATCCACGGCCGTGGTGGAGCCGCCACCAATGCTCGAACCCTTCGAGTGCGATCTGCCGATGCCTGAGGAGCGGCGTGAGACGTACCTCGCGATCCGTCTTCGCGAGACCATGGAAGTGGTCACGGTATTGGAAACGCTTTCGCCCAGCAACAAGCGCCCCGGCGGCGATGGTCGGCGGGAATACCTCCAGAAACGTGAGGCAGTGTTGCAGAGCCCGTCGCACCTGGTCGAGTTCGACCTTCTCCGCGGCGGGCTGCGGCTGCCGATGGCAACGCCGCTGCCTTCGGCCGATTACTATGCAATCGTGAGCCGCCGCCCGCGGCGCCCCAGGGCGGCCGTCTATGCGTGGACGATCCGCGATCGGCTCCCGACGATCCCCGTGCCGCTGAAGCAGGGCGATCCCGATGTTCCTCTCGACCTGCAAGCCGCCTTCGACATTGTCTACGATCGCGCCCGCTACGACCTGTCGCTCGACTACAATGCCGACCTGCAACCGCCGCCCGGCGAAGTCGACGCCCCGTGGATTCGCGGCCGCCTTGCGACACTCAAGAGATGACGGCGAGAGGAACGCTCGCTGACATTGGTTCGATGAATGGGCGTCGCGGAAGCGGCTTTCGAGTAGCAATGGGGTTGCGTCACGTTCCGGTAGGGGCGGGAGGCTTTATTTGCCTCTGCCTTGCTTGGAACGGCAGGGCCCGGGTAGAATAGACGTAGAGTCTGCCGATAATCCTCGTCTCAGGATTCGACGATGAGTCTGATCCGAACGGTTTATGAAACCGAATACCCCGAGTCGGACGGGATGCCGATGGGCGAAACGGACTTGCACCGCGACTGGATGATTCGGATCCTCGACGTCCTGCGTTGGCGGTATCGTGGCCAGCGGGTCTACGTAGCCAGCAATCTGCTGCTTTATTATACCGAGGGCGATCCTACTAGGTTCGTTGTGCCCGACGTCTTCGTCGTACTGGACTGCGACCCGGCCCCCCGCAACACCTACAAGATCTGGGAAGAGGGCGACAAAGCCCCGCATGCGGTCTTCGAGGTCACGTCGCGGAGCACCCGGCGGGAGGACGAGATTTTCAAGCCTCGCGACTACGCGCGGTTGGGGATCGCGGAGTACTTTCTCTACGATCCCACGTCGGATTACCTGAAACCGCCGCTCCAAGGTTTCCGGGCCGATCGCGGCAGCCATACGCGAATCGTGCCCGACGATACCGGAGCGCTGAGGTGCGAGTCGTTGGGCATCACGCTGCGGCTTGAGCAAGGCTCTCTCGTGCTGCGGGACTCGCATAGCGGAGAAGTGTTGCAGACCGAGGCGGAGGCCGCTGAAGCGGCCCGACAAGCCGCCGAAACGGCTCAGCAAGCGGCTCAAACGAGGATCGCCGAACTGGAAGCAGAAGTCCGGCGTCTACAAGCCGAATTGCGGCGCGCGAAGCGGGATACGTAGTTCGGCTGATCGCTGCTCCTCCGGAGGGCCGTCTGGATCTTCGTCCTCGGTCCTTTCACCGCCGCTCCCCCCTGCCGCGGCGTCCCCCCAATTTTCTTGCCCCGCGGCCAAATTGGCTCTTGACAGGCGTGTTGAACGTATGTATACTATAGGCAGATTTGGGTCTGACGGTCCCGCGCGGCCTGCGGTCGCTCGGCGCCCAGACCGCGCGCCGCCCGCCCGCGGCCGTAAAAACGCTCTTTGACAATTTGAAGTGACTCCCCCGCACGTGTCTGCGCTGCGCGCAGCCGGCCGCGCGCTCGGAGAACTGCGAATACCCCTCTGGGAACTTCAACACTTCGGCCAATGGGGGTAGAAGCACTTGCGCCGACCGTCCCACCGCGAAAACGCACCCGTGCTTGAACTTACGTCCGAGCCTCGCGACGAAACGAAGCGAAACACTGGCCTAGGGCGTTTCGCTTCAGCCCCTCCATCGAGCGTTTTTTCCGCATTGGAGTTTCGGCTTCAACCAACTTCTCCCCCACCGCGGCGGGGATCGGCGACAGGACTTCAACGTCACAGCTCGACCTTTTCCCCCGGTTCGATCACGACCGGCTCCGCCGAGGTTTCGGCCCGTACGCGTTCGGCCCATAGCTGGGCGTCCTGGTCGATCAAGGGCCAGGTGCCGCGGTGCACTGGCACCACGCGCTTCGGCTGGATGAGCTTGACCGCTTCCAGGGCGTCGTCCGGCCCCATGGTGAAGTTGTCGCCGATCGGCAGCGCCGCCAGCGCGATTCCTGCCTGGCCGATGAGTTTCATGTCATAGAACAAGCCGGTATCGCACGCGAAGTACACGTTACCCTCAGGCAGCGCGAGCACGAAGCCCGCGGCGGTGCCGCCGCTTGAGCCATCGGGCAGCGACGAGGTGTGATGGGCGATGGTCATCTTCACCCGGCCGAACGGGAAGTTGTAACCGCCCCCCGTGTTCATGGCGTGGATCGTCTCGATCCCCTTAGCGCCAAACCACTGGCAGATCTCGAAGTTGGCGATGATCGTCGCGCCGGTCCGCCGGGCGATCTTCTCGGCGTCGCCTACGTGGTCGAAGTGCCCGTGCGAAATGAGGATGTAGTCGGCAGCCACATTGTCCGACTTGGTCGCCGCGGTGGGCGAGTCGTCGAGAAACGGATCGAGCACGATGCGGTGGCTGCCGGTCTCGATGAGCCAACTTCCGTGGCCAAGCCAGGTGAGTTCCGTGGACATGAAGCGGTCTCCCATTCAGTCTTTTTGCCGATGCTGGCGGAACCACTCGATGAGCTGATTGGTCGAACTGTCGTGCGTCAATGGCGTCTCGCTTTCCAGTTCGGGCTGGATGGCCTTGGCCAGTTGTTTGCCCAGTTCGACCCCCATCTGGTCGAAGCTGTTGATCCCCCAGATCACCCCCTGGGCGAAGATCTTGTGCTCGTACATGGCGATGAGCGTGCCAAGCGTGCCCGGATCAAGGATCTCGGCGAGGATCGTGTTTGTCGGCCGGTTGCCGGCAAACAACTTGTGGGCGACGAGGTTCCGCTTCGTTTTTTCCGCGATCAGTTCCTCCTTGGTCTTGCCGAAAGCGAGCGCCTCCGTCTGGGCGAGGACGTTGGCCATCAGCTTCACGTGGTGGTCGCCGATGGAGTTGTGGCTCCGGGCGAAGGCGATGAAATCGGCCGGCACCAGCTTGGTCCCCTGGTGGAGCAACTGATAGAAGGCGTGCTGGCCGTTCGTTCCCGGCTCGCCCCAGATGATGGGGCCGGTCTGCCAGCGTACGGGCCGGCCGTTGAGCGTGGTCGATTTGCCGTTCGACTCCATATCGGCCTGCTGCAGGTAGGCGGCGAAGCGGCTCAGATACTGGTCGTAGGCCAGGATGGCATGGCTCTCGGCGCCGAAGAAGTTGTTGTACCAGACGCCCAGCAGTGCCAGGACCACCGGGATGTTCCGCTCCAGCGGCGTGTGGCGGAAGTGCTGGTCCATGCGGTGGTAGCCGTCCAACAGGAGGAAGAAGTTCTCCGGCCCGATAGCGATCATCAGCGCCAATCCGATTGCCGACGGCAGACTGTAGCGGCCGCCCACCCAGTCCCAGAACTCGAACATGTTCTTCTTGGCGTTGATGCCGAACTCGGCGACAAGTTTCTTGGCCGTCGAGAGGGCGACGAAATGCTGGGCCACCGCCTTTTCATCCTTGAGCGCGTCGAGCAACCACGCCTTGGCCGTGGCCGCATTGGTCATCGTCTCCAGCGTCGTGAAGGTCTTGCTGGCCACGATGAACAGCGTCTCCGCGGGATCGAGGCCGTGCGTCGCCTCGGCGAAATGGGTGCCGTCAATGTTGGAGACGAAGCGGACGGTCAGTTCCCGGTCGGCATAGTGCTTGAGGGCCTCGTAGGCCATCGCCGGCCCCAGGTCCGACCCCCCGATGCCGATGTTGATGATGTTCTTGATCCGCTGGCCGGTGAATCCGGTCCACTCTCCCTCGCGAACCGAACGGGCGAACTCGGCCATCCGCTCCAGAACGCCGCGAACCTGCGGCATCACATCCTCGCCGCCGGTCATAATCGGCTCTTCAGACCGATTGCGGAGCGCCACGTGCAGCACGGCGCGGTTCTCGGTGACGTTGATCTTCTCGCCGCCGAACATGGCCTCGATCGCCTGCCGCAACCCGGCGGCCTCGGCCAGCGCCACCAGTCGCCGCATCGTTTCGTCGGTGATGCGGTTCTTTGAGTAGTCGACCAGCAGGCCGCAGTCGTCGAGCGTGAACGCCGCCGCCCGCCCCGGATCGCGGAAAAGCTCCCGCAGGTGGACGTTCTTCATTTCACGATAGTGCTGCTGCAAGTTTCGCCATTCGGGAAGGGTGGCGAGCTTGCCTTGGCTGGGCGGACCGTAGCTGATCTTGGCTGGCATGGCGGCGATGGTCCTCTTGAGGTTTCAGAAGATGCGCGAGACGGGTTACGAGACCGGACAGGAGAGTAATATTATACCGGTCCCCGCCCAGCCCCCGCGCAGCATAACGGCGGCCGTCGCGGGTCGCCAAGGGGGTCTTGTGCAACGCTGGATGGTCGGCTAGGAATGGGGGATTGCCCACGTCAAGAACCGCCGCTGCCGGAATCCTGCCCGGCTGGCGACTGCGCGACGGCGAAATAACGCTGCGACCTATTGAGGGAGAAGACAATATGGACATGCACGACTTGGTTCGCGATCTGCAAGTCAAAAACGACAATAAAATCGTCCTCCTGGTGGCCGATGGATTGGGCGGGTTGCCGATGGAGCCAGGCGGACCCACGGAATTGGAGGCCGCCAATACGCCGAACCTGGACAGGTTGGCAAAAAAGGGCGTTCTGGGAGGTATGATTCCCATCAAGCCTGGCATTACTCCCGGCAGCGGTCCCGGGCACCTGGGACTGTTCGGCTATGACCCGCTGAAGTACCAGATCGGGCGCGGAGTGCTTGAGGCGACCGGCATCAATCTCGACGTCGGCCCGAACGACGTGGCGATTCGCTGCAATTTCTGCACGCTCGACAAGAGCGGCAACATCTCCGACCGTCGTGCCGGCCGGATCAGCACCGAGGAGAGCGCGCCGCTGGCGATCCGCCTGCGGCAGGTCAAGGTCCCGGGTGTGGAGATCTTTGTTGAACCAGTGAAGGAACACCGATTTGTGGTGATGTTCCGCGCGCCGGGATTGGGAGGCAACGTGGCCGACACCGATCCGCAGAAGACGGGCGTGCCACCCCTCGATCCCATGGCTGGCGACGAAGCCAGTCGCCGCACGGCGGAGATCGCCAAGGAGTTTTATCAGCAGGCGGTGAAACTGCTGGCCGATCAGCCGAAGGCCAATGGGCTCACCATGCGCGGGTTTGCCAAGAAGCCAAGTCTCCCCCCGTTCAACGACGTATATGGCGTTCGGTCGGCCGCCATCGCCGTGTACCCGATGTACAAGGGACTGGCGCGGCTGGTGGGGATGGAGATCGTCGGCGAACCTTCCTCACTCGAGGAAGAGGTAGGTGTGCTGGAGAAGGCGTGGAACGATTACGATTTCTTCTTCCTGCACTTCAAGTACACCGACAGCCGCGGTGAAGACGGCAATTTCGACGCCAAGGTGAAGATGATCGAACAGTTCGACGCGGTGATCCCGCGGGTCGAGGCGCTAAAACCCAAGGTGATCATCGTCACCGGCGACCACAGCACGCCCGCCAAGCTCAAGAGCCATAGCTGGCACGCGGTGCCGGTGCTGCTCTCGGCCGACACCTGCCGCACCGACGCCTGCGACCGATTTGGGGAGACCGCGGCGATCAACGGCGCGTTGGGGCAGTTCGAAGCCCTCTATCTCATGCCGCTGGCTCTCGCCCATGCCGAACGGCTGAACAAGTTCGGCGCGTGACGCAGCGTGCCGCATGACGTCCTTGCGCCCCAACGCACTCGGGGCGCAAGCATGTCTTTTACGCCTGTTACCCGTGGCGTGCCTATAATTCTCAAGGCACAAGCTTGGGGGGCCGGGTAATGGACGAACAAGAAAGCATCAGGGCTTTTCTGCAAGCAGACCGCTTTGCCGTGGTTGGAGCGTCGCGCGACCGCAACAAGTACGGCAACAAGGTGCTGCGAGCGTATCTCCAGCGCGGATACGATGTGCTGGCCGTCAATCCTCACGAGACGGAAGTGGAGGGAGTGTCCAGTTATCCCGACCTGGCGTCGCTGCCGGAGAGGGTCGAGGCGGTATCGATCATCACGCCGCCGCCGGTAACCGAGCAAATTGTCGGCCAGGCCGCGGCCGCGGGCGTGCGGCATGTATGGATGCAACCGGGGGCGGAGAGTCCCGAGGCGATCCGCCGCGCCGAGGAACTCGGTATGAACCTGATCAGCAGTGGTCCGTGCATCCTGGTCACATTGCGATACCGCGAATAGACCGCCACGCTACTTGATCAGCCGGGCGCGAAGCCAATCCGCGCGGTCAAGTTCGTCGGCGCGGTCGGCAAAATCGACGATCAGATCCAGTCGCTTCACTCCTTCGAGGTCGACGGAAACCGGCACAGGCGGCTGGCCGCCCCGAACGATCTGGCCGGCGTAGCGTGACTGTCCGTCGGCGTAGACTCGGAAGCGGACGCTGCCGCCCCCGTCCGTTTCGTCGTCAACGGCCACTTCGGCCTGAAATCGACGGAAGGGCTCACTGAACATGTAAGTTATCCGGGCCGCGCTGTGCATCCCGATGCCCTTCAGATAGGGATTTCCGCCCGCGCGGAGGGCGCCGCCGTTGACCGTCCGGTCGGTGCGATAGGGCCAGGAGAGTTCCAGAAACGGGATGTGGCGGTACGAGTCGGACGCGAGATCGGAAACGTAGACTGCCCGTCCGGCGCGAGTTTCGAAACATATCAGGTCTTGCGGTGCGGCCGACCATGTTTTGCCGGCGACGGTGAATTCAAGCCTGGTGTCGCTCAGTGTGACGCGATCGGTTGCCAGCCGGCTACCGTCAGCGAGGCCCATTACCGCATAAAGCCCGTCGTGCGTGGCACGTTGCCACAGCCCGGGGTTGAAGATCACGGCGCGGAGCCGGTCGAAACCGATGTCGACCGTGCCGACCTCCGTCTCCAGCACGGCGGAGCCCTCATGGATCGATTGAATGCTGCCAGACAGCTCGTCGCCATTGGCGAGGACCACCAGGTCGCTCCGGTCGCCGCCGGCCACAATCCGGTCGATGAGAGCGTCGCGGGCGTTCCGGCCGGTGGGGGGCTGGACAATCAGCCCAGCGACCAGTTCCAGCGGCACTTCCAGCGGGCCCTCGCCTTCGGAGATGAGAAACGATTCAGCGACGAGATGCCGCCGATCAGCTTGGACGACGTCGCCAACCAGGACACTGCCGTCGGTCATCACGACGAGCGGCCGCGAAGGCAGTTCCGCGATGTGTCCCCACGCGACAATGTCGGCGGCGGGAATGGTCCGCGCTTGTTCACCGTCGCGAAGCGTCATCTGCCAGTCGGGTGTGATGGCCGCGATCTCCGTCACAAACGAGGCCCCGTCCACCGGCACCGCCTCGCGCGGTTCACCTCGCGCCGCCATCCCCAAACAAGAGAGAACGGCTGTCGCTGCGACCAGGCTGCGTACCGCTCGGCCCCATTCATCCTTCATCCGTCGTCCTTCTTACCTTTGGAGAATCGGCAGGTAGTTGTTGGGAACCTGGAGGATGATGCACGCCATGGCAGTACCGTAGTCGGCGTCGATGGGGTCGATCCACGATCCGTTGGGCCGCTTGCGGCTGACGAGTTCATCACGAATCGCCGGATACCACTTCTCCCAATGCTTGTCTCCCGCGTGCCACATGGCTTGCACCGCGTAGTAATGACCGTAGAAGTAGTACGGGTCGTTAAGGCTGACTCCCGGGGCCGGTGTGAACTGCGTGAGATATTCCAGTCCCTTGGTGATTTCGGGACCCTGGTAGACTCCCGCGCTATAGAGGGCGACCACGCCGGCGGCCGAGCGGGCGAATGCGCTCTCGCCCCCTTGAAGCATGTAGGAGAAACCGCCGTCGGGGTTCTGGCAGCGTTTCACGTAATCGATGCAGCGATCGATGGTCTCCTTCGGAACGTGCAATCCGGCATTGTGCGCGGAACGAAGTGCCATCACCTGGCAAATCGTCACTGAGATATCGGCATCGGCTCGTTGTGGCTGGTAGCGCCATCCCCCTTCCTGGTTCTGAGTATTGACGATCAGCGCGATCGCCTTGTCGAGCTTCTCGCGCAGATCCGGCCGATTGGCCATCCCGTATGACTCGGCGAGGAAGAGGGCGGCAAAGCCGTGCCCGTACATCGGTCCGTGGGTCACCGAACCGGGAGCGACGATGAAACCGCTCTGCTGCGTATTGGCCAGAAGATAGTCGATCGTTCGCGAGACGTTCTCTCCGTAGGAGCCGCGGCCGGGTGTGCTGCCGCCAGCCATGAAAGCCATGCCTGCCAGTGCGGTGACCGCAACATTCCCGCGATACGCGCCGGAGCCGAACGACCCGTCGTTCTGCTGCCGCGACGCCAGGAACGCGAGCCCCTGCTCGATCGCACGATCGGCGGGAGGCGTGACAAGCGCGGCGGCCGATTGTTCGATAGCCTGGTTCTGTGCGCGGGCCGGTGCAGCCGCCAGCCCGATAGCCAAGAGAACCAGGAATAATCGGATCAGCGAGCGGGCCACGAGCATGCCTTCGTTAGGGGGCGGGTTTCTGACCGGGCTCTTCGGCCAGGCGGCGGAAATAGTCCTCGATCAGAAGTTCGTACTTGGGCAGGAATTCCTCGACGGGAAGCTCCAGCATCTGCTGCCGCTGCCGCTCGGGAAGCATCCCCCACACGTCCTTGTGCAGCACGTCGCGCATCTCTTCCATGTCGGGACGGCGCGGTTCCGAAGTGCCGGGGGTCGTATTGCTGTCGCGGGAGGGCTTCGCCGTGTCTTTTCCAGGCTTTGGCTTGGGTTTCTGTTGACTTGGTTTCGGCGTACCGGGCTTCGACGTTGAGGGTTGGCTCTGCGGCTTCGTCCCCTGGCAGGCTCCCTGGCACTGCTTGCGGGCCTGCTCCAGCAGTTCATCGAGGCTGGCCACAATATCCTTCTGCAGCCCTACAGCGTTCGAATCGCGTCTGGGCTGGGCGAGCAACTGCTCGACGGTACGCATGCGGCGAGCAATCTCCAGCAGCGGGTCATTATCGCCAGAGGAAGGGTCCGTCGCCCCCATTCCACGGCGGTTCGGATCGGGCGATTCCTCTGGTTTGCTGTCGCTGCCCGCCTTGTCCGGCGTCGATGAATCGGCCGGCGGTTTCGCATCCTGCTCGGGAGCCAGCAATTGGCGGTCGAGGTCCTCGAGCGGATCGGACTGCAGATCCTGGAGCAGTTGTTGTTCGAGCGCCGAAGGCTGATCGGCCTCCGCCCCGGTCAAATGACCGGCGAGCGTCGCCAGCACCAGCATGGTGCTGGCCACCAGCAGTCCGCACACTCTAGCCACGGAGACTTGTTGTGTTGCTTGACCGCAAAGTCGGCTCATGGAGCAAGTACTCCTTCAGTCTCTTCAGGGTCGGCTTGAGGCGGAATCAGGTTCAGCAGCAAGTCCGCCAGACGCCCCTGCTCTTCGCTCAGCCGGGTGTACTCGTTTCGCGTCTCGGGATCGATCAGGCCACCGGCTTCCAGAATCCCCTCCAATTCGCGGGTGCGCCGGTTCACTTCTTCCTGCATCAATTTTAGCAGCTTGAGTTCGGCAAGCACCTGGAGCGCATCGGCTGGATTTCCGCCGCCACCCCCCTGCCCTCCCGAATCGCCGCCCTGAGGTTGATCCTGCTCGCCCTGGGCTGGCTCGTCGCGCTTGAGAGCCTCCAGAATCTGGGTGAGTTGGCTGTGGGCCGCCTTGGCCGCGTGCTGGGTGGCAACGCCAACCTGACGGCGGTCGAGCAGACCCGCCGCGCGGGTCATCTCCGCCTCAGCACGGCTGAGAGCCAGTTGGACGACGACGGCCGAAGAGAGCTTCTGCCGCACGGAGGCCGTCTCGTTTTGGACGGCTTTCTGTTGCCGGGCCAGGTCCGCCATTTCGCCGGCTTGAATAGGATTGGCTTCCGCGTGCCCCTCCACAAGCTCGTCCAGGCGTTGAGCCTCCTCCACGATACCGTTCTGCTGCCGCTCCAGACCGCGGATCGTGTCTTCCAGCCGCGACATCTGTTCCATCGCCAGTTCCACCTCGGCTTGGCGGCGCTGATCGGCAAGCTGTCGTGCGGCCTCCTCGAGCGATTTCTTCGCTTCGCCCGCCTTCTCGGCCGCCTGCTGTGCTTTCCCCTGCCCCGCGGCCTGCCGGGCTTCTTTCATGCGGGCCGCGGCCTGCTCGGTCGCCGCCGCGGGATCAGCGGCTTGGAGACGCTCAAGTTGGCGGGCCAGCCGCTCGGCCTCTTCGGCCAACTGCTGTTGCTCGGCCTCAAGACGCTGGAGTTGTCGGCGTCGCTCCTCATCACTCGCCTTGGCTGCCGACTCCAGCCGCCGGCGCAGCTCTTCTTCACGATTGGCGAGTTCGGCGAGGTTGTTCTCGGACTGCCGCATCTTCTCCATCAGCCGGGCGAGTTCATGTTCACGCCGGCCAGCAAGGATATCGATGACCTCTTGAAGGCACTCGATGACCAACTTCTGTTGATTGACCGCCTGGCCCATCCGATTCCGATCGATCTCGCCACCCACGGTCCGCATCAGGCCGCCGATGCCCAACTCGCGGGCCCGCTCCAGGGCATCCGACACCGTTTGGGCCGCCAGCGGGTCGCTTTCCTCGAGCGTTTCAAGCGATTCTTCCATTTCCGCCAGTACTCCTTCGACGCGGCGACCCAGGTCGAGTTGATTTCGGGCCGCGATCTTCAACTCGGCCTGCTCCTGCGGCGCGAGATCTTCGACCGCCTGGGTGAGCGTGCGGCGGGCGATGTCGGTCGTCTGGGTGGCGAGGTCTTTCTGGCTCGCCAGTTGCTGGCTCAACTCGCGATGAAAGCGTCGGTAGTTGTCCCAGCGCGAAAGCTGGCTGAGAAGCTGCTCCAGAGTCGCCACTACGGCGTCCTGGTGTCGGCCCGCTTCGGTTAGCGACGCCGCCACGGCTGGATCGGGCCGGCTATCGGCCTGCTGAGACTGGATTTCGGTTGCTTTGATGGCCGCCGTCAACTCGTTTTCCGCCGCCGGCAGATGCTCGGCCTGCAGACTGTCAATGGCGGCGAGCAACTCCTCCATACGCCGCTTGACATCCGGGCTGTCCAGCTTGTTGTTTTCCAAATCGGCCAACAGACGGAGGATGTGCATCGGAACGCCATCGCTCCGGCTGGTGAGAGTGTGGCCGACCTGACGCTGGTTCAACTCCGCGCCGCGGAGGTGGTCGACGTCAAGCTGGTCGAGACTCGCCACTTCACCGAGTCGGATCTCCAGCGCGGCGACCTGCTGCCGGCTCTGCCGCTCCATCTCCAGCACGCGTCGCAACTCGCTCAGGATCGTGCTTTGCCGGGAGGCGATCAGCTCGGCGAGTTCTTCCGGGCGGATGATCGAAAGCCGCCGCAGTTCGCTCTGCCCGGTCTGCGGCCGATAGTCGTCGGCCTTGATAAGGAAATCGAGCTGGGTGCCCGGCGGCAGATTGAGCGGCTCGATGTCCCAGGCATAAGTCACCTCGCGAACATCGCCGGGTGCATCGCGGTCGAATCGCTGGCCGCGGCCGGCCGCGACCGGTCCGGCATCGTCAAGGACGACTTCGGTCTGGTTCCTGTTCTCGGCTTCGAAACGGCCGAAAACGAGCGATACTCGATGCACTGCGAGGTCGTCTTTGGCCACCACCCTAAGCGGCACTGTGGCCTGGCTGGTGGCGTACACGGTCGCAGCAGGCTGCTCGCAGAGCACGGTGGGCGGGGTATCTTCGATCGCGCGGATTTCCCATCGCGCGTCTTCGCCGCCCACCACCCGGTCAAGATCGACCAACCGCAACCAGTACGAGCCGGATTGTTCGATCGTCCATGGCCGGGCGGCGTCGGCGGGGACAGTGAAGCTCATGCCGTTGGGCGCCAGCGAGCCAGCGATCTGCTGGCCGTCTTCCAGGCAGACGGTGACCAACTGCAGCGGCCGTGTCGGGACCCCGACCATCGTCGCCGCGGTGCCCGTCAAAGCACGGATATGACCGTCGGCCCGTTCGGCGGGCCACCCGGTGTATTCAGGCGGGGTCAGAGTAACGACGAGGGAATCGATGGCCGGGGGCTCGACAATCTCCACCGGCACCCATTGCATCGATTGGTCGTCGCCGCCGTCGATGCGGTAGGAGAAAGGCCGCGTGACGTTCTCGCGCCGCGCGGAAAGCGCGGCGCCGAACGGTCGCATCCGCTCGGTTTCTTCGGTAACCGCACCGTCGGCCGACTCGAATCGATAGTGGATGCGGACGTCGGCCGGTAGGCTGGCGCCAAAGAGGTCGACGACTTCGACCTCAAAGTCCCCGCCCCGCGCAACGCGCGTTATCTTCTGGCGGAGCGCGAGGTGGGTCACCTGGGGCCAGCCGACATTGCCGAACGGGTTGGCCAGCCGCGCCAAGGCGATGCGCGACGACATCGGGTCGAGCACGATCAACGACAGGGCCAGGGCCAGCGACACGGTGGCGGCGAGCGTTGCACCGACCGCGGGCCGCGGTGCGACGATCTGCTGAAAATCCAGTCCCTCGGTGGACGCGGTCGCGTCGACGATCACCGCTCGACGCAGGGCGATCGATCCGGCGGTCGGGTCGTCCTCGGGCTGGCCCAGAAACTCGACCGCGCTGGCCAACCGGTCGCCGAGCTCAGGAAACCGCCGCTGGACGCGCCGCGCAAGATCGACATCGCTCAACCGCACGCAGAGCGGACGGATCAAGCGACGGTAACCGGTCCAGGCAAAAGCTCCGGCTGCAGCCGCAGTGGCCATGACCCGCAGGCCGCGATCGTCGAAATGAAGAAAGTAGTCAAGTAGCCCCATCACCACCACCACAATCAGCACCGCGGCGATGGTCCACCCGATCCCGTAAAACGCGACAAGCCGTCGGACCTGACGGCGCAACAGATCGAGTTTCGACTGAAGCGGGTGAGACATTATGGCGACACTCAGGCCATTCCGGCCAGTTTCCGCAGGATCCACTCGCTGACGAGCAGCAGAAGAAACAATACGAGTACGGGCCACGTGTTCCACAGAGGCCGGGGCGGGAGCGACTCGATGGGAACCTGGCGGCCGGCGGGCAAATCGTCCAGCAGTCGGCCGACGGTGGCATATGTGTAGAAGCGGCCTTTGGTTGCTTCGGCGACGCGCTTCAGTTCTGCGGCGTCCATTTCCACGCGGGCGAATTCACCCGGAGGCGCCACCACCGTGAAGTCGGCCGCCGGGATTCTGCCTTCCACGGTGGGTATCGCCATCCGCGCGCGGTACGATCCGATTGCCGGGCGAGGAATCAGAGTCTCAAACACACCGCGCTCCGCCGCGCTGCGTCGCAGCTTGAGTTGCTGGCTCTTACCGCCCTGATGCTCGACGGCGACCGTCACTCCATCGTCGGCGGCTGGGGCGAGACGCGGGTCGGTGAAGCGGACACGGAGCCGGACCGCATCGCCGCGGCGGTACTCGGGCCGGTCGGAGGTGAGCACAGCGCCGTTGCCTTCCGCCAATTTCGATCGCGCAAGGTAGCGAATGGTCTGCACCCAGTAGCGGGCAAAGTAGATGTCGCCCACGCGGCGTCGCCACCGCCATGTCTCATCCGTGGCGTGGAACAAGACCTTGCCCGCGCCGACGTACTGCAACAGGATCACGGGCAGCCGGTTCCCCTGGCGGTCGGACCGCTCGGGGTGCTCGGCCCAGACGCGGGCTGCCGGCTTGCGCTGCTGGATCTCCAGCAGCCAATACAAGGGCGGAAGCGACCGCCAGATCTGCTGCGTCTCGAGCGCCGTGTCGCCAAGTTGCAGCGGCGGGCTGTTAAGCCCGGTTTCGGTCGGCTGGACGAGGAAGCCGTCCGCAATGGGCCGCCCGATTTCGGGCGTGCGCACGCTTGAGAGGTCGAACGGCATCAGCCGGGCCAAAGGAGTGTCGCGATAGCCCAGCGGCATATAGCGGGGGCCGGCGATCAGCGCGAGCGATCCTCCCTTGCCGGGATCTTCCACGAAGTCGGCCAGGTTTTGCAGCATGGCGCCGCTGAACTGGGCAGGATCGGCATCGGCCAGGATCACCGTATCGTATTTCAACAGCTCTTCCTTGCGAACCGGAAAGCCGCGAAGCGCCGTGGCGCCCTCTTCGGCGAATTCCAGGTCCGCCTCTTGGAGAACGGTATCGAGCGCGATCGTCGAGTCGCGCCTGAGCATCTCCCGCAGGAAGCGGAACTCGTAGCTCGGGTAGCCCTGTACGAGCAATACGCGGATCTGCTCGTTTCGCACCCGCAGCGTTCGTTCTTGGCGGTTGTTGTCGGTCTGCAACTCGCCGGGCAGTGGTTCCACTTCCAGCACGAACCGGAACTCGCCCTCTTCAGGTGGCCGGTACGGCAGGCGAACGGCCTGCGGCTGGTCGTCGCCGCCGAGCGTGACCTTCATCTCGGCGAGAATCTCCGCCTGGCCGGCGTGGCGCAGGATGAGTCGGACCTCGCGTGCGGGGTAGCCGGTGGCCGCAACCTTCGCCTCGAAGCCCACGACGTCGTTGACGAATACCACCTCCTCTACCAGCAGATCGGACAACTTCAAATCCTGGACCGGCTTCTCGTCGCCCAAGCCGATCGTGAACACAGGCACGCCTCGTCGGCGGGCATAGCTGGCGCCTTCAGCGAGGTTGGGACCGTCGGTGTTGACTCCGTCGCTTAACAGCACCAAAGCTGCGGGAGAACTGCCGCGAAGATCTTCGAGCACTGTCTGCAGGGCCGATCCCAGACGGCTGGTTTCCGCGGCGGGCTGCAGATTCGCGAGTTCACTGACCAGCGGCTCGATCTCACTTGCCTGGCTGGGCCGCGCACCAGCCTCACTTGATGCCAGCAGGTAGAGCCGCAACTTGTAATCGCGTCCAAGGCGGCGGAGCAGTCGAGCGTCGTCGCGAAGCAGCAGCTCACGGGCGAGATTCCACCGAGTGGCGTCATCGGCACCGATCAGCTTCACTCGCTCTTCGAGCCGTGCTCGAAGTGCCGGCTCGTAGCGATCGGAGATGGTCATGCTCAGCGAGTCGTCGAGGACTACGGCCACATAGGGCAGCCCTGTTCGCTCAAGCGAAAGTGCGAACTGCGCCAGCATCACCACGACGAGGGCCACGAGCGTAAGGCGGATCGCGGCCAGAAATGCGCGTAGCAGCCGCGGAGCCTGCGGGCTCTCGCGCAAGTAGACGGCGACCACGAAAGCGACCGCGAATACGGCAAACAGGAGCGTGAACCAGGGCGCCCAGTTCCAGGTGTGTGTGAGGCTCCACGTCGTACCCTCACCGGGCCCGGTCTCGATGCCCAGGACTCGCTCCAGCCAGACTGGTAGGGAGCTGTTCATGAACCCGCGTGGCCAAACCGCCACGCACAATAAGTCTCAACGAATAGGAGGACGAGAACGGCGTAGAGCAGCGCCTTGGCCACCGGGCTTCCCCGCGCAAAGTGGGCAACCGGTGGCCGATCGACGGAATCCCAACTCGTATGATAACCGAAGGGGATGTTGGACCAGATCTCCTGGCGGAGTTCCTCGGGCGACACGCGCGCGAGATCGCTCTCCTGTGGGTCCACATTTGCCGCAAATAGTTGGAGGGGGCCCTGCGACGTGCCGAGGCGGACCTCATAAATCCCGCTCAGGTTGGTGTCGGAGAAACTCCAGCCGCTCCAATCGGCCTCCGCCGTGAAGCGAAGTTGTTCGCTCCGCCCGTCGGGCCTCTTGACGGTCAGCCCGTCGTCGCTCGTCGCTGGCACGGAGCCGCCCAATGGCTGGCCCACGCGGAGGTTTCGCTGGTCCCACCGGCCGCGAACGGCAAACGCCAGGATTTCCTGGACAATCGGCACAAAGCTCGGCCAGACGGGCATCGACGTCCAGGTGACGTCGGCCGAGGTGGCCACGAGGATTACCCGGCCACGATGGATCGGCTCTTCGACAATCAGCGGGCCGCCTCCGCTCACCGCCAGCGCCACTTTGGCCTTCGAGCCGGCTGGAATCTGCAGTTCGAAGTACTTCGCGACCGGTGTGGTGAGCAGGCCGGCCTTCTCGCGGCCGCGGAAGGGCTCGATAATCGGGTGCCGATAATCGAGCGGGTCAAGACTTTGGCGGCCACTTTGCGGCGCATCGACGATCGTTTCCAGCCGGGCCGGCAGGATGCGAACCGCTCCGCGTTCACTGCCGGCTAGTTCGCGATTGTAGCGGTCGGCGACGACGCGATCCCCAAGGAAAAACACTAGGCTTCCACCGCTTCGCAAATAGGCGTCAAACACGCGGGCCTCGCTCGGCGTGAACTGTGCGACGTTTGCGAGGAAGACGCAATCGTAGCGGGCGAGGTCCTGTTCGAGAAACCGGCCGTCGGGGATCTTTTCCGGGTATACTGTAGCTTTCGCCGGCCCGCCGGGCTGCGGGGCCAGGGCGTAGAACAGGAAATCGGCCGCGCCGCCAAGCGGCGTTCCCGATGGCCGGCCGTCTACAACCAGGGCGCGAACTGCCGACTGAACGGGAACGGCGACCCAGCGGTGGTTATCGACTTCCAATGCATCTCCGGAAAGCCTCGCCTCGATGGCATGGTCGCCCGGCGATTCAAAGCGGTAGTCGAAGCTGACCGCCGTCGCGGCGGCCGGTGACAGATCGACACGTTGTTGGCTGATGCGGCGGCCGTCGACCAGGAACTCGACGGTTTGCTGGCGGCTCTGGCGGCCGAAATTCTTGATTTCGGCCACGAGATTCACGTTCTTGCCCACGGTGGCGAAGGATTCGTTCGTTCGCAGACCGGTGATCGCCAGGTTCTCCGCGCCGTCCTGGCCGAGATCGATGATAAAGATCTGCGCGCGATCGGCCAGTTTTGCCAGCCGCTCGCGCAGGTCGGATAGCGAGAGCTTGTCGCCGGCTTCGGGCGCCCAGCCGACCCGGCCAAGATCGGTGAGAAAATACACTTCGCGCCGGCCAAGTCGCGGGTACTCGCGCTCCGCTGCGGTGAGGACCTCTTGAACCTTGCCGACGGTCGACAGGACGTCGGCCGTAGTGTGCGGCAGCGCGAGGGCCTCCAACTCGGCAAGAAAGTCGCTTGCCTCAAAGACCGGCCGGCCGACGACGATCCGGGGCGGGTTACTCAGCAGCACGAGTGTGAAGCCGTCCCCTTGCGGACTCTCGCCGACGATCTCGGCCGCCAGCTCTTTGGCGCGCTCGAAGCGGCTCTTGTCGGTGGGGTGGTAGTCCATGGAAAAAGAGCCGTCGAGCACGATCACGCGATGGGTCTGCTGGCCGGGGGCCAAGCCGAACCCGATCCGTTCCAGGAACGGTTCTGCCACGGCAATCACCACGAGGATCACCAGCATCGTGCGGATTGCCAACAGCAGCCAGTGTTCGAGTAACATGCGGCGGCGGCTGTTGCGAACGGCGGCGAGCAGGTATTCCATCGCCGCCCATGACATTTGTCGGTATCGCCTCCGGCTCCAGAGGTGGATCAGGAGTGGCGCCACTGCCGCGGCGAGCCAGCCAAGCATGGCTGGGCTGGCAAAGTCGAAAGCGAACAGCGGGGCGGCCATGGCGATGGAGAGCGAGGTGAAACGGATCGTTCGGGTGGATTCGGCCGCCTAACGCGCAACGCGCATCGCTCGGCGTCCGAGGTAGGCGCGCAGGGCGACGTCGAGCGGCTGATCGGTCCGCATGAGCACGTAGTCTATCTGATGCATCCGGCAGCCCTCCTTCAGCCGGCGAAGGAATGTCTCCAACTCGCGAAGATACGCCTTTCGCAGCGAGCGCGGCTCCACAAGCACTTCGGGGAGTTGTTCGAGGCCTCGGAACAAGGTGATGCGATGGAACGGGAAGTCGACCTCGGCGGGATCGAGAATATGAAACAGGATTACTTCATGGCGGCGATGGCGTAGATGTTTAAGTCCGGCCATCATTCTTTCGACATCGTCGAAGAAATCGCTCAGCACGACCACGATTCCGCGTCGTTTGAAACGCTCGGCCAGGTCGTGGAAGATCGTGCCGGTGGCCGTCTTTCTTTCGGCCGGCGCCTGCTCCATCACATAGAGCAACTGCTGAAGGTGCGGCGGGCTGCTGCTCTCGCGGACCAGCGTGCGGATCTCCCGGTCGAACGTCACCAGTCCGGCACTGTCCTGTTGCTGGAGCACCAGGTAGGCCAGCGCCGCGGCGGCCGACTTGGCGTATTCGATTTTCGACATCGACGCGGCGTCGCTGCGGTAGGCCATGCTCTCGCTGGTGTCGAGCACAAGCTGGCAGATCTGATTGGTCTCTTCCTCGTACTGCTTCAGGTAGAACTTGTCAGTGCGGCCGAAGACCTTCCAGTCGACATAGCGCAGGTCGTCGCCGGGCGAGTATTCGCGGTGCTCGGCGAACTCAATGGAGAAGCCCTGATACGGGCTGCGATGCAAACCCGCCACGTAGCCTTCAACAATCAGCCGCGCACGAAGCTGCAAGCCCTCAAGCCGGGCCAGCACCTGCGGGTCCAAGTACTTTGGGGAGTCTTCCAACCGAGTCGGCTCCATCATCGGCCGCGGCCACCGTGTCGAGCAGGCGGCGGATGATGTCATCCGTCCGGACGCCCTCGGCCTCGGCATTGAAGTTGGTCATGATACGGTGTCGCAGCACCGGGTAGGCCACCGCGGCCACATCCTCCACGGCGGCGAAGTATCGTCCATTCAGCACCGCTCGGGCTTTCGCTCCCAGTACCAGGAACTGGCTGGCGCGCGGCCCAGCGCCCCAGTTTACGTACTGCCGGACAAAATTCGGCGATCCCTCCTGCCGTGGCCGAGTGAGCCGCGCCAGCCGCAGCGCGTAGCGGGCGACATGATCGGCCACCGGCACCCGGCGCACGATGCGCTGCAGGGCGAGGATCTCATCGGCGGCGAGCGTGGGAGCGATCTTCGTCGTAATGTCGCTGGTGGTCCGCTTGACGATGTCGAGTTCCTCATCCTCGCTGGGATAGTCCACGAACGTGTTCAACATGAAGCGGTCTAACTGGGCCTCGGGGAGCGGGTAGGTGCCCTCCTGTTCGATGGGGTTCTGCGTGGCCAGCACGAAGAACGGCTCGCTGAGCTGGTGCCGCTTGCCGCCCACCGTCACCTGGTGCTCCTGCATTGCCTCCAGGAGCGCTGCCTGGGTCTTCGGTGGTGTGCGATTGATCTCGTCGGCCAGGATGACGTTGGCGAAAACCGGGCCTCGCAGGAACCGCAGTTCCCGGCCGCCGGTCTGTTTGTCTTCCTGGATCACTTCGGTGCCCGTGATGTCGGACGGCATCAGGTCGGGCGTGAACTGAATGCGGCTGAAATCGAGCGACAGGGCGCTGGCCAGCGTGCGAATCATGAGTGTCTTTGCCAGTCCCGGCACTCCGACCAGGAGACAGTGGCCTTGGGCGAACATGGCGATGAGTAGCTCTTCGATCACCTGCCGTTGTCCGACAATCACGCGGCCGAGCTGATCGGTGATCAATCGGTGGGCCTCGCTCAGTCGCTGTACGGCCTGGACGTCGTCTTCGTGGAGCATTGTTCAATGGGCCATCGTTGTCAGGGGTTTTCCGTCCGGGACGGCTGTGCCAGCGTCGGCGGCAAAAGCTGTCAGCTCATCGGGCGTGGCGATAAGCAGCCTGCCGCCCGCCATGACCAGATTGCCTCCCTTGGCGTCGTGCGGCACCAGGTCAATGCGTTTCACCAGGCCGGCGGTATGGGCGTCGAAGACAAAAACCTTGTCCCGCGCAGGCCAGTATACCCGGTTTTCGGCGACCACGCCCCGGCCATAGCCGAGTTTTTCATGTCCGTCGGGCCAGGCATGGCGGACGCGGCCGGCATCGCCGTCAATACTGATCCAGTACAGCTTCGGGCCGCTGGCGATCAGGGAGTTTCCAACCACTCCGAGCAGGTGCACCGCGTCGCCCAGTTCAGTCGAGGTTTGCCAGAGGATCTGCCCGGTTGCCGCTTCGAGGCAAAAGATCCGCGGGCTGTCCGACGGTGCAACGTAGAGCCGGCCGCGATCGAACAGACAGGGGTTCAAGTCGCGTGACCAATGCGCCGCCGGATGCTGCAGGTCACCTTGTCGCTGCCGCTGATAGAGCCCCACCCAGCGAACGCGGCCGTCGCCGGCTGAGAGGGCCGCCACTGCCCCCATGTTGGTATTCACATACAAGGTATCGCGGTGCAAGGTGAGGAGATTGTGGGAGGTTTCATGGAACATGCCACGGGCCGGCGTTTCTGCCTGACAGACAAACTGCCGCCACAGCAACCGGCCGTCTTCGGCGCTGTAGCAGGCCACATGGATCTGCGGCTGGATTTCGCCGCGGCGAACGGCAACGAACACACGGGCGCCATCGGTCAATGGCGAGCCTTCAAATGCGAACCCCGTCTCTTCGGGATCGATTCTCCACAACAGTCGCCCTTCGGCCTCCAGATCGAGGCAGACCAGGTACCCGGTGCCGCCCCTCAGTACCGTTTCCCGCGGATAGCTCGTCGTCGAAGCGCCCATCCGGGCATAGAGCCTGCCCTGGTGGGCCGTCATCGTAAACCGCGGAACGCCGAGATTGTTGGCGGGGAGGAACAGTTCTCGTGCGGTCTCGTCGAGCTGATCGCGGTAGATTTCGGGCGACTCATGACCCCAAGCCGGGCGCCCCGTCGCAAGATCGATAGCCAGGATCTCCACCTGGTTATTGACCAGCGCCAATCCATCCGTAATCAGCGGATGGTAACTGAGGGGTGAAATGGCCTTTTCGGCGACCCCGAACGCGGACAATTGCGGCTCGGCGGTGGCGCGATTGGCGGGGAGCGTCGGACGCAGCGGTTTTCGCCAGGCTACGCGATTTGGCTCGACGGCGCGGGGCGCGATCTTCCCTCGCCGCGGATCGCCGGCAAATGTGGTCCAATTGTCCGGCACTGCGGTTGCAGGCCAACTCTCGCTCTCGGCCAGCAGCGTACGGAGCGCGTCGACGAAAATCACTTGCTGCCCAGCGAGACTGCCGCTGGCACCGGCGTCAAGCCGGCTCATCGCCTCGAGTTCCTCGGCGGCCCGCTCCTGTGAGCCTTCGAGGATCGAGGCCAGAACCAGCCGGGCACGCACTGCGGCCAAATCGAGTTCGGTGTCGGGCACACTAAGCCATGTGGGAGTCCCGTCGTGAGGCGGAGGAGCAGGGATGATCTTCTCCCAAAACGCCCTTGCTCCAGCGTAGTCCCCGCTTTCGAGGGCCATCTCGCCCAAAGCCATCAGCGCATTGTCTCCCCAGCTACTGGCCAGCGCGTGTTCGATGACGTCGAGCAATCGGCGGCGGTCGCGGTGCTCGACGCCTTCCCGGTACCAGCGCACGGCCGATGGATCGACGCGGCGGCGATAAATTGCCAGCGCCTCGGGCGGCAAAGCGGCAAGCTGCAACTGGCAATAGTCGCTCACGCTGGTGAACCGTCGCGGCGTAACGGCCAGGAGTCTGCGGCCGTGATTTTCCATCACTTCGCGGAGCATCTGCACCGCCTCATTCCATTGCCTTTCCGCCACGTGAACCTTGACCCGATCGAGCTGCACCTGGACGGCGTTCTCGGCCTGATCGACGGAGACGCTCTCGGACAGTTCGAAACGGCCGCCGCTCGGCACGGGCTGGGCGCTTGCCGCATGTCCGAAACTGAGCATCGCGGCAATCGCGGCGAGCATGCCCAGTCGCCCGGCAAAGAAAGGCGAGCCTTGAGTGGTTGCGCAACACATCAATGGAACGGTCGTCCCGCGCGGCGAGGAGGTATTCGCGTACCGTCATCCCGATAGATGCAAGTATAAGGACCCCAATGGCCCGGAAAAAGGCCGCGGCGGATATTGTCGCCCCGCTGATGGCCGGTTAAGCTTTGGCGTTACCTTTTACAGGTTCCCGCGGGGGACATTCCCGATGCCTTCAACCCATTCCAGTTCCGCGCAGTAATGAGCGATTGGCACGACAAAGTAGCTCTAGTAACCGGCGGCTCGAGCGGCCTGGGGCGGGTTATTGCCGACGCGTTTGCCGGGGCGGGAGCCAAGGTCGTGGTGATGGGGTTGGAGACGGAGGCTGTTGAGAGAGCCCGGGCGGAACTCGAGCAGTCTGGCCGGGAGGCGCTCGGCATATCCGGCGATATCACGAAGCAGGAAGACGTCGATCGACTCATCGAGCAGACCATCGATCGCTTCGGGCGTCTCGATGTGTTGGTGAATAACGCCGGCCGTTCGATGCGTGGAAAGGTGTTGGATACCACGCCCGAACAGTTTCGTGACCTGATGGAACTCAATCTCATTGCCCTCGTACGGTGTACGCGCGCTGCCGTACCGCATCTGCTTCGACAGCAAGGGCACGTAGTCAATATCGGATCGCTGGCGGCCAAGTCGGCCTCGCGATGGGTGGGAGCCTACCCGGCGACGAAGCACGCGGTAGCCGCTTACTCGCAGCAGCTACGGCTGGAACTGGGCCCCGAGGGATTGCACGTACTGCTGGTGTGCCCCGGTCCGATCGCCCGGCAGGGAGATCGCCTTTACCCACTGCAGGGGATGGAAGACGTGCCGGAACGGGCTCGCCGCCCAGGGGCCGGGGTCCGGGTTCGGGCCATCTCACCCGAACGCTTGGCTGCTGCTGTCCTCCGCGCCTGCGAGCAGCGCAAACCTGAACTGGTCATGCCCGGGAAGGCCCGGCTGTTGTTTGCCCTGTCGCAATTATCGCCACGGCTGGGCGACTGGCTCGTGCTGAAGAAGACGTAAGTCTTGCGCGGGGGCGCAACGAAAACGCCCCCGATCCCTCGGGGGCGCTCGCTGCGGGTCTGTACGGCAGACGGTTAAATGGTGAGCGTCAATTCGGCCGCGGGTGGTTCCGCGGTGCCAGTGACCAGAGCCGGCGGCGTATCGATCGGCTTCTTGTGATAGCCGAGACTTCGGATGACTTCGAGAACCTCGCTGCACGTCGGGAACATGCGACCGCTCGTCCGCTTATATTGATCGAGCGCATTCATGAACTCAATCTCGTCGTCGGTGTAGTCACGCTCGCACGTGGTTGGGTCGATCTGGCGGCGGCGATTCACCTTGGCGCGTCGTTCGAAGTGCCGATGTTCGACCTGGGTATGTTCGGCTCCATCATCATGATGCTCGGATTCCTCGCGACGATCCTTATTCGTGCGGCGGTCGATGGTTACCAGCGTGTTCCCAGCGTCTACGCTCTTACGGGGGGATTTGTGGGTGCGGGAAGCACGGTGGGAACGTTTGGCATTGTTGGTCTTTCCAGATTTTGCGAGGTGAGTCTTGGTCTTGGCCACGGCATACCCTTTTGTCCAGACGTGGTCTCGGCGGGAATCAGGTGCCAACGAGCAGCACCTCCGTTGGCAATAAGGGATCGGCCGCCCAATCAGGAAGAGTTGATGGCTTAGGTAAAATGGGGTGATGTAGTGGTTTTTCCGACTCAAGCAGAGATTGCCATTGGCGCAAGCCTAACGGCTGGAGCGGGGTCTTCGGCGGGATCGGGAACCAACAACGCCGCGCAAGGGGAATGAGCAGGGCCTCGCCACCGCTAGATTAGGGGGTGCTTGGCTTGGAAACGTAAGCGAGCAGGTCAATCGCGTCGTCGAATCGACTCGACCACGTCGTGACAGATCGACCGCAGTTCCGAGACCGGCACATCTTCGAGACGCTGCCCCCGGCGATCGAGACTTTCGTTGATCTTGATTGCCGTTTCCTGCATCACCGCGTGAGTCTCTTCGCTGCCTCCGCAGAGGACGAAGTTCTTTCCCCGGGTGAGCCTGGTGTGACCGTCCTCAGCATCGAATGCCAAACCCAGCAGGGCTGCCGTTTTCGATTTCTTGCCTGCTGCTCGCACGTGCGGCCTCTTCCCACTTTTGCCTGGACGCTGATTCAGAACCCGGTTCCCCACTCGGCTGGCCAGGTAGACCGGTCGGTCCCGAAAGGGACTCGAAAAGGCCGCAGTCCCGCGATCAGGGACGACGGAACAACTGCTTGAGCATCTCTTCGGCTGCCGCGCGGCTCGAATCGGCCTGCTTCTTCGGCATCGCGCCCGCCGGTTTCGCCGGCTCGTTCTTCTTCGGCTCGGAGGAAGATCCCACAGGTTTGGGTTCGGGCGCGATCGTCTCGGGCTTGGTCATGTCGAGTGTCTTGGTATCGGTGTGGGTATCGACATCGGCGTCGTCACCGAACCAATTGTTCAGATCGAACTGTTCCTCGGCCTCGCCCGGGGTTCCAGCGGTGCCCGCCTCGGCGGTGCGGGCCGCCGCCTCCTGAACGCTTTGCACCTTGGGACGCTTCTTGGCCCCGACCGGAACCGTCAACTCAACGGAGAACTCCAGCGGGCCAACCTTGAGGGTGTCGCCACTCTTGAGTTCCTGTTCTGAACGGACGCGATCGCCATTCACGAAAGTTCCGTTCTTGCTGCCGAAGTCGCGTACGGCCACATACCCGTCTTCGACCAGGATCACACAATGATGACGGCTGATCAGGTCGCTCTGGGGCCGGAGATTGCAGTCCTCCGCGCGACCGATGAAGAACTTGGGGCCTGGCACTGCGATCTTCTGTCCGGCGTTCTTGCCGGACGTCACAACGAATTTGACTTCCATCGCCGTTGCACCCCGGGGTCCGATTTTTTGAGCATCGAAACGCCAACTCCCTCGGAGGGTGGTCGGGAGGACTGACCTCGGGGTACCGGCTGCCCATCAGGACCCCAGATGAAGGCAGGCCATTATCGGGAGATCTCCGACCCTCCCCGCTCGTTCCGGTAGCTAGCCGTAATGTTAGCAGTGCGCGAGCCTCAAGTCAAAACGTCTCCACAAGAAAAGCAGGCCGGCGTTTTTCGGGCCTTTATTCCCGGCCGCGGAGGCAGTTCCAGCGGTCCGTGCCATATTTCGCGATAACAAGTTGATCCACCAACCGGCGTTCGTCCGTTGTCAGGGGGTGCTCGTGCCAATCCAGCCCGAGCCGCCCCGCCAATCGAGGCAGCCAAGCCGTTGCGAGCCGGGAAGTATCAAGCGCCTCTCCGGTCAGATCACCGATGCCGTCGAGTTCGGGGGCGGCTGGGGACCGTTTGAGCAGAACGCTGCCGTGCTGCAGCACAGCATCCGCCGAACGCCGTTGCGCGCTGCCAGCGACTTTGGCCGTTCCGAACAGCACATCGCCGCTGGATCGGCGCTGGAAGCACAAGAATGGCTGCGGCTGGCCCACCGTCCTGTCGTCTGCCCAGAGGTTCACCCCGATTCCGCGATCGGCCAGAACGTCGCTCAGTGATTCGTGAACGGCACGATAGAGATCCAGTCTTCGCCGGCCTAGCGGGTGCTGAAGCGGAACAACCAGGCTGTAAGTCAATTCATGGTCATGGAGGATCGCCCCCCCGCCGCTGGCCCTGCGGACAACGGGCGACTGACGGCTCGCCGCGTGCTGCCAACGGTCGGAGTATGTCTGGAAGTATCCGAGCGACAACGTCGGTTCCGACCAGCCGTAGAACCGCCAGCAACACGCGCCGTTGTGGCCGCACCATTCCAGGAGGAACTCGTCAACTGCCATGTTCCACGGTCCCGGCGAGGCGGCGTCAAGAACCAACCGGCAATCGTCCAATCCGCCATCAGCCATCAAAGGGTATCTTCCACCTGGTGAAGCGGGCGCGCCTCGTGCGAATCAGTCCATCAATTCCGATGCTTGGGTGAAGCAGAGGACCGGCTTCCGCGCGGCTTGCACTTCGTTCGGGCGGCTCACGGGTGTGGTATGCGGGGCCTCGTGAAGCAGATCGGCGGCCTCTTCGGTGATGCGGAACAAGGCCTCGGCAAAGGCGTCGAGCGTGGCCTTGTTTTCGGTTTCCGTGGGCTCGATCATCAACGCTTCTTTGACGATCAGCGGGAAATAGACGGTCGGCGCATGGAAGCCGTAGTCCAGCAGCCGTTTGGCGATGTCCATGGCGGAAATGCCGCGTTCGCCCTTGAGCGTGGCGGCGGAGGCCACGAATTCGTGCATACAGCGATCGCCCTGCGGCACCGGGAGGAAGTGCTTCACTCGGCTGAGCAGGTAGTTGGCGGCCAGCACCGCATCTTCCGAGACTCGCTTGAGCCCTTGCGGTCCGTAGGTGCGGAGGTAGCAGTAAGTCCGCACGAGGACCCCGACATTGCCGAAGAACGCGCGGACACGGCCGATCGATTTGGGCCGGTCGTAATCCAGGCGGTAGCCCGTTTCGCCGCGAACCACCAACGGAGTGGGGAGGTATGGCGCAAGCTTCTCCGCGACTGCGACGGGACCGGCGCCGGGGCCGCCGCCGCCGTGCGGACCGCTGAAAGTCTTGTGCGGGTTGTAGTGCATCATGTCGGCCCCGAAGTCGCCAGGCCGCGTGATGCCAAGAATCGCGTTCATGTTCGCGCCGTCGAGATACACCAGGCCGCCCGCCGCGTGCACCATTTCGGCGATGCGGGCGATCTGGCCGTCGAATACCCCGAGCGTGTTGGGGTTCGTGATCATGAACACGGCTACGTTCTCGTCGAGCCGCGCGGCCAGTTCTTTCAGATCCACGCAGCCTCGACTGTCGCTCTTGATCGGAACCGCGCTAAAGCCGGCCATCGAGGCGCTGGCAGGGTTGGTGCCATGGGCCACGTCGGGTATCAACACTACAGACCGATTCTGGCCGATATCGCGGAAGTATGCCGCCGCGACGAACAGGGCCGTCATCTCGCCGTGCGCGCCGGCGGCCGGCTGCAGGCTCACGCCGGGCAACCCGCTGATCTCCGCAAGCATTCGCTGAACCTCGTACAGCACCTCCAGCAGCCCCTGCACTGTCTCCTCCGACTGGTAGGGATGCAGGTCGATCATACCCGGCAAGCCTGCCAGCCGCTCGTTGCGCTTCGGGTTGTACTTCATCGTGCACGAGCCGAGCGGGTAGAAGTGCGTGTCAACCGACATGTTCTGGGTGGAAAGGTTGACGAAGTGCCGCACCACGTCGGGCTCGCTCAATTCCGGCAGCGGAGGCGGTGTCTCCGCCAACTGGTCGCCGGGCAGCAGCTCTGCGGTCGGCCTGACTGGCACGTCGCAAGCCGGCCAGACGACGGCGCATGAGCCCGGACGGGAGAGCTCATCGAGTAGGCGGGTGGCGTGGCGGTTACGCATGGGCAATGCTGGATGATGAATTCCTGAGGATGATTGAAGAATCGATGATGGATCGCACTACGTGGCCGTTGCGAGCGCGCGGGCGAGGCGGTCGATGTCGGACCGGGTTCGTTTCTCCGTCACGGTGACGAGCAGGCAATCGGACAACTCCGGAAACCAGCCCGCCAAGGGCACGCCTGCCAGAATGCCCTCGCGACGCGCCGCATCGAGCACTCGTTCTAAATGGCCGGCGCCCAGGCGGACGACGAATTCCTTGAACGTGGGACGGGTGAATGCCGCATGGGCGACGCCTGAAGACGTCAACTGCTCAAGAGCGTAGCGCGACTTCTGCAGGCACAACTCGGCGACTGAGCGCATGCCCGAAGGGCCCATGGCGGCCAGGTAGACCGTTGCCCGCAGGGCCAGCAGCCCCTGATTGGTGCAAATATTGCTTGTGGCCTTCTCGCGGCGTATGTGTTGCTCACGGGTTTGCAGCGTCAGGACAAAGCATCGCTTGCCACGGCGATCGGTAGTCTGGCCGACGAGGCGCCCCGGCAGGCGGCGGATGAACTGCTCGCGGCAGGCGAGAATCCCCAGGTACGGTCCGCCGAACGACATCGGCGTGCCAAGGGGTTGTCCTTCGGCCACGACGATGTCGGCGCCGTACTCACTGGGCCGCTTGAGGAGCCCCAGGCTGATCGGGTCGACGGCCACGATGAAGGGTGCTCCCGACTTGTGCGTCAGCTCGCCGATCTCCCGAGTCGGTTCGAGGCAGCCAAAGAAATTGGGGTGTTGTACGAGGACGCACGCCGTCTGGTCATCGAGGGCCTGCTCCAGATCGGCCGGATGCAGCGTTCCATCGGGCGTGCCGACCACGACCAACTCGGCACCGAGATTTGCCAGGTAGGTCGCGAGCACCCGGCGATATTCCGGGTGGACGCTCGCCGCAACGACCACGCGACGCCGGCGCGTGGTGTCGAGCGCCATGAGCACGGCTTCGGCGGCCGCGCTGGCCCCGTCGTAGAGGCTCGCGTTCGAGACGTCCATCCCGGTGAGCTGGGTGATGAGCGTCTGGTACTCGAACATCGCTTGCAGCGTGCCTTGGCTTGCCTCGGCCTGGTAGGGCGTGTAGGCCGTGTAGAATTCGCTCCGAGCGGCGACGAAATCGACAACTGCCGGTACGAAATGGTCATAGCTGCCGCCGCCGAGAAAGCAGGTCGTTTGGCCGGCGGGCAGGTTGCGCGCCGCCAGCTCGGTCATGTGGGCCGTCAACTCCAGTTCGCCCAGTGCGGGAGCCAAATCAAGTGGACGGTTCAACCGCAGGTCGGCGGGAACCATTGCGAACAAATCGTCGATCGAACCGGCGCCGATGGCTTCGAGCATCGCCACGCGCTCGGCGGACGTATTGGGAAGATAGGCCATGGAGAGAGCTGCAAAAGTCCGAGGTCGAGTTACTGGCCGGGTCGGGGACAATCGGGCTGCGCGCCGCTATTGCTCGTCCAGTTCCTCTTGGATCTGCTTCTGGTAGGCGGTGTAGTCCAGCAGGCCATGAAGCTCCGCATCATTGCGGATGCGGATCTTGACGAGCCAGCCGGCGCCATAGGGGTCTTCGGAAAGCGTCTCAAGCTTGTCGGCCACGGTCGTATTGACGGCTATCACCTCGCCGTCGGCGGGGCTATAAAGGTCGCTTACCGCCTTGACCGACTCTACCTCGCCAAACGGTTTTCCGGCATGGACCTGTTGCCCCACTTCGGGCAGGCCGATGTAGACAAGATCGGTTAGCGCTTCGATTGCGAACTTGGAGACGCCCACCGTGGCGATTTTCTGGCCGGAGGCATCAGTCTCCAGATGCACCCACTCGTGGGTCTTGGTGAACGACAGTTGTTCGGGAATCACTGGGGCGCTCCTTTCGAACGACGGCGGTAGAATGGCAACTCCACGATCCGGGCCGGTTCCAGACGGCCGCGGACGTCAATCAGTATTTCAGTGCCGGGTTCGGACGATGCGGGCTCGATGTAGCCCATGGCAATTGGTTTGTCGAGCGTCGGTGAGAATGTTCCGCTCGTGGTAACACCGACCGGGCGGCCATCGCGCACCAACCGACAGTTCTCGCGGGCCGGTCGACGGCCAAGGAGTTCCAGGCCGATTCGGGTGCGCCGCGGCGGCTGGGACTGAATGCGCTTCAAGGCGTCGCGGCCAGGGAAGTCGTAACCCGTGAGATGGCATGAGAACCCCAGGCCAGCCTCAAACGGATTTGTCTCTTCGGAAAGCTCGTGGCCATAGAGCGGCATTCCGGCCTCCAAGCGGAGCGTGTCGCGTGCTCCAAGGCCCACCGGCACGATGCCCAACGGCTCGCCCATCTCGATCAGGACCTGCCAGATCTCGCGGGCAATCGACGCGCCGACACTGAACTCGAAGCCGTCCTCTCCGGTATAGCCGGTGCGGCTGACAATCCCACCCTGGCGGCGCGCCGCCGGATGCAGGATCTGCGCCTGAGTGCCGCGATAGTAGCGCATCTCGCGGAGGTCGACGTCCACGAGCGGTTGCAGCAGATCGACCGAGCGCGGGCCCTGGATCGCGAACATCGCCCAAAGCCGCGTGACGTCGGTGAAGATCACCTCGGCGCCCAGTCGCTCGGCGCGTTCTCGCGTCAATTGGCGATGGACCCAGTCGACAATCTTCTCTCGGTTGGAGCCGTTCACCACCACGACGTAGAACGGCTGCCCGTATGAGTCGTGATAATAGCCGACCAGCACGTCGTCCATGATGCCACCCGCTTCGTTGGTCACCAGCGAGTAGCGAATCTGGCCGAGAGCCATGTCGGCGACTCGCCGGGTGAGCAACTCGGCGAGGAAAACGGCGGCTCCCGGGCCTTCGAACCGAAGGCGGCCCATGTGGCTGATGTCGGTGATTCCGCCGGCCGACCGGGTGGCCTTGTGCTCGGCGATGATCGATGTGTACTGCACCGGCATTGCCCATCCGGCGAAATCGACCATCCGGGCGCCTCGACCAACATGCCAATCATATATGGGAGTCTTGAGGAGATGATGATGCTGGTCAGCGCCCATCGAGTACCTCTCTCCCTCTAGGAGAGGGCTTGCCTGAGGGTCCCGCGGAGACTGGGTCCGACGGGGACCGCGGTGTGGGAAACCGTTCCGCGATTGAAGAAGACTATTGTATCCCGTCGCTGGCCGACAGCCAGGGGGTGGAGGCAGTCCGAGGGCGACGAGCGGCCGGTTCGCTGGGCAATTGCCGTCCGCCCCTACGAGCGATAGGATGCTGCGGCGCTATTTTGCACGAGGGACTATGGGCGACCTTCAGGATGTTCGCGTGTTGTACGCCAAAGCCGGACTGTTCGTTCTGGGCGGCGTGGTTTCCTCGGCGCTGGTCCTCCTGGAGTGTCCACGCATCCGCGTGGCGATCTTCCTGGCGATCGCCATCTGGTGCTTTGCTCGGGCGTACTATTTCGCCTTTTACGTCATCGAGCGATATGTGGACCCAGACTATAGGTTCTCGGGCTTGTGGGCTTTGGGCAGGTACCTGCTCGAGCGCCGCCGAAATCGGTAGACAGCGGTCCGGTAACTGGAGAGCAGACTGATGGAGACGCTGCATCATCTATTCGACAACAACCGAGCCTGGGCGGAGCGGATGAAGGCCAACGACCCCTTCTTCTTCGCCCGGCTCAAGGGCCAGCAGGCGCCGGAATACCTGTGGATCGGCTGTTCCGACAGCCGGGTACCGGCCAACGAGATCGTGGGCCTCATGCCCGGCGAGTTGTTTGTCCATCGCAACGTGGCCAATGTGGTCGTGCACACCGATTTGAATTGCCTGTCGGTGATTCAGTACGCCGTTGACGTGTTGCGTGTCAAGCATATCATCGTGTGCGGACACTACGATTGCGGCGGCGTGACTGCCGCGCTCCACGACCGTAAGCTGGGGCTGATCGACAACTGGCTTCGCCACATCCAGGCGGTCATGGCCAAGCACGAGGCCGAACTGGCCGAAGCTCAAGGAGAGAAACCCGGTCTGGATCGGCTTTGCGAGCTGAACGTGATCGAACAGGCCATGAACGTTTGCCAGACGACCGTCGTCCGCAATGCCTGGCAGCGCGGACAGCCCCTGTCGGTTCACGGGTTGATCTACGATGTCGGCGACGGGCTCCTCCGCGACCTTTCGTTGTGCATCACCAACCGTGAGGAACTGGGCGAGCGGGATCGAACGGCATAGACGGAGTCTACAGCCGCTCGGCGTTGAAGGTGTCTCCTTGCTCGATGTCGCCGGTCTCAAAGCCGCGCCGGAACCAGCGCACTCGCTGCTCCGAGGTGCCGTGGGTGAACGAGTCGGGCACAACATAGCCCTGTGACTGCCGCTGCAAGCGATCATCGCCAATGGCCTCCGCGGCGCCGATGGCCTCCTCGATGTCGCCCTGTTCCAGCACGTCACGCATTTTCTGCGCATGGTGAGCCCAGACACCGGCGTAGAAGTCGGCCTGCAGTTCCATCTGCACCGAAATCCGGTTGAACTCCTCCTCCTTCAGGCGGATGCGAAGCGCGTTGACCTTGTCGGAAATGCCGAGCAGGTTCTGCACGTGGTGGCCGACCTCGTGAGCGATGACGTAGGCCTGGGCGAAGTCGCCCGGGGCGTCGAGTCTGTTCCGGAGCTGCTCGTAGAACGAGAGGTCGATATACAGTTTCTCGTCCGCCGGACAATAGAATGGCCCAACCGCGTCGGTCGCCATCCCGCACGCCGAGTGCACGCGGTCGGTGAACAGCACCAGCTTGGGTTCCCGATATTGCCGGCCCATTTCGGCAAACAGTCGATTCCAGACGTCCTCCGTGTCGGCGAGCACGACGGAAACAAATTGGGCCAACTCGTCCTGCGCCGGATCGGGCGGCCCAGCCTGCCGGGGTTGCGGCGCCCCTTGCTGCAATACGGCCTGAGGATTGACGCCCAGCAGCAGCGCCAGCCCGAGGATGATCAATGTTCCCATGCCTCCACCGAGGACCATCGTGGGCGCGCCCATCCGCCGCCGATCTTCCACGTTGCTGCTTTGTCGTCGACCTTGCCAACGCATGGCGCTTGCTCCTGATTCGCGGGCGGGGTGGGAAACAGAGAATTATAGGCGCGGCGTACAGCCTGGGCGGGAATAAGCAGCGGCCGCCGGCGGTCTTTGATGGTGCCGGGCTGTGATTCGGCTCCTGTTTGGGAAACGTCCGGGCAAGCTGTCCCGGATCTGTCTCATGGTTGTGATCTGTCCTGCGATCATGGTGCGCAGACACCAAAAGCGGGTGCAAGATCCTCTCAAATCGGAGGTCTGTCATGCGTGCATTACTAATCGGAACAGCGGCCGTGGCTCTGACTGCGGCGATCAACGGGTGTTGCCGGCCGGCGTCAAACGGCGATTCGACTTCGACCGACGCCTCATTCGTGTACGAGGCGGTGGCCGGTCTTCCATCATCGATGGGCGGTGCGCCATCGCCGGGTGAGTTCGCTGCAGCCTCGCCCGAAGAGCGAGCCGGCGAGTTCAACACCGAGACCTACGACCGGATCTACGAGAACCCGTTCCTGCGGGTGCGCCACAATCCTCTGTCGACGTTTGCCATCGATGTCGATACGGCTTCCTATGCCAACGTGCGGCGGTTCTTACAGGAGGGACGCCTTCCCCCGCCCGATGCCGTTCGGATCGAGGAATTCCTCAACTACTTCACCTACTCCTACGAGCCGCCAGACGGTGAAGTGCCTTTCTCGGCCCACGTGGAACTCGGTCCTTGCCCGTGGAAGGCCAAGCACCGCCTGGCGCGGATTGGACTCAAAGGCAAGGAAACTACCGCTGAAGAGCGCCCGCCGGCCAATCTCGTGTTCTTGATTGATGTCTCCGGTTCGATGAACCACCCGAAGAAACTGCCGTTGTTGAAAACGGCGATGCAAATGCTCGTCGACGAGTTGGAGGACCGCGACCGCGTGGCGATCGTCGTCTATGCCGGCGCATCAGGTCTGGTGTTGCCACCCACGTCGTGCGAAGAGAAGGACAGGATCAGTAACGCAGTGCAGCGACTTCAGGCGGGCGGTTCGACCAATGGCGGGGAAGGAATCCGGCTTGCGTACCTCACCGCCAACGAACAACGCGATCCGGAGTGTATCACGCGGGTGATTCTCTGCACCGACGGCGACTTCAATGTCGGGGTCACCAACGAGGGCGACCTCATCCGACTTGTCGAGAACGAGGCAGCCGGCGGCGTGTTTCTTACCGTCCTCGGGTTCGGCATGGGCAATTACAAGGATTCGATGCTGGAGAAGCTTGCCGACAAGGGAAACGGCAATTATGGTTACATCGACTCGGGGGATGAGGCGAGAAAGCTGCTCGTCGAGCAACTCAGTGGAACGCTCGTGACGATAGCCAAGGATGTGAAAATCCAAGTAGATTTCAACCCGACTCAGGTTGCCGCCTATCGGCTTATCGGCTACGAGAACCGGCTGCTCAGAAACGAGGACTTTCGGGACGACGCCAAAGACGCTGGAGAAATCGGCGCCGGGCACACGGTCACGGCGCTCTATGAACTGGTGCCAGCGGGCGAGGAGATCGAGTTGTCCGACGCGCCTGAATCGAAGTACCAGAAGCCGACTGAGAACAGCTTTGCGGCGGAAAGCGATGAATGGCTGACGCTGCGGGTACGCTACAAGGAGCCGACGGCTGGGACTTCACAAGAACTGGAGTTCGCCGCGGCCGACCGCGGAACCGTGCTGGAAGAGGCATCGGATGACTTCCGTTTTGCCGCTGCGGTTGCCGCCTTTGGCATGCTGCTCCGCAATTCTGAACATAAGGGGGATGCCGACTACGGACTTGTGGCCGATCTGGCGGAGTCTGGCCGCGGGGATGATCCTTCTCCGTACTGCGAGGAAATGGTACGTCTGGTCAAGACAGCGGAGGCTCTCGCCAGCCAGCCCTAGGCCGGCCGCCCGGATGCGTGCCGCGCGGCGTGGCAGTCCACTGCGGTGTGGTTGCCCGGCACAAATGGCCTTCTTCGCCCTGCCAGGCGAAATTCGGCCTGTGGAAGGCAGGAATGGGCCGAGGTATTTCCTCCCGGGGAGTGGCCCGGTACACTAGGGAGCCTGGTGGCAGCAAGGGTTTTCGTGTTCCTTGTTCACACTCCTGGAGGTGCATCGATGTCTCGACGCGTGATCCCGGCGGTTGTTCTCCTGATGCTCGTCTTGAGCACGGTTCTCCTTGCCCAGCAGACGAAGCAGAAGAAGGAGGCGGATCCAAACTTCATCCGCAAGCCTGATGTGATCTTCGTTCCCACGCCCCAGCCGGTAGTCGACAAGATGCTCGAGTTGGCTGGTGTGACCAAGGATGACTTGCTTTACGACTTGGGCTGCGGCGACGGGAGGATCGTCGTCACTGCGGCGAAGAAGTATGGCTGCAAAACCGTGGGGTATGATATCAATCCCAAGCGGGTCAAGGCTTCTTTGAGCAACGTCAAAAAGAACGATGTCGAACATCTGGCGAAGATCGAGCAGGCCGACATTTTTACGCTCGATCTCAGCCCGGCGAGCGTGATCACGCTCTACCTGCTGCCAGAGTTGAATGTGAAGCTGATTCCGCAATTGGAGAAACTCAAGCCGGGTTCCCGGATCGTTTCGCACGATTTTGACATGCGTGGCGTCACTCCCGACAAGGTCGTGGAACTGAACGAGGATGGAGAGTCGCACACGATCTATTTGTGGACGACGCCGCTGAAGAAGGCGAAATCCGAGTCGGACGCCGACAAGGCGGAACGTTGAATAGTCGCCGCCGCGTATGACGACCGTTCCTTTCACTGAACGTGGGGTACTCGACGGGAGTGTCCGATGATTGCAGGTTTCCGCGGAACATGTTTGTTCGGAGCATTGCTGCTGGCGGTGGCATGTTCCGCGGAGGAACTGCTCGGCTTCCGCGTTCAGCTCGATGTGGCGAGGCAGGAGTTGGCGCCTGATTTCTGCTGGTTTCATCCCCGTGTCGCGGCCATTCCCGGCGCCGGCCGCGAGGGCGGGCCGGCCGTGCTTATGACGCTGCAGAAACACCTTCGAGTCTCGGACTTCTATTCCGGTCTGTGGATGATGCAGACCGGCGATCTGGGCGCGAAGTGGGTCGGCCCGACCGAGATTGCCGCTTTGGGCTGGAGCCGCGGATCCGACGGCATCGTCGAGGCCGTTGCCGACGTGACGCCCGGCTGGCACGCGCCAAGCGGCAAGCTCATCGCGATCGGATGCAGCGTGCGCTATAGCCCCGAGGGACGGCAGCTTTCCGATGTCGCGAAGTTCAGCCAAACGGCCTATGCGGTGTACGATCCGGCAAAGGATGCCTGGTCGCCCTGGCAGATCCTGGAGTTGCCGGACGTTCCGCGGTTCAATCTTGCCCGCAATGGCTGCGGGCAATGGCTGGTGGAAGAGGATGGGACAGTGCTTGTGCCCATCTACTTCGGCGAGACGGACCGCGCGCCCTTTTCGGCGACCGTTCTGCGGTGCGGATTTGATGGAACTCGGCTCGAGTATCGCGAGCACGGCACGGAACTTGCGCTGGCTGTGGTGCGTGGCCTCTGCGAACCATCGATCGCGAAGTATCGGGGTAGGTATAACCTGACGATCCGCAACGACGAGCGGGGTTACGTGACGACGAGCGACGACGGGCTCAGATACCGGCCGATTAAGCCGTGGGTCTTCGACGACGGTGGGGAACTCGGGAGCTATAACACCCAGCAGCATTGGCTCGTGCACAGCGACGGGCTCTTTCTCGCGTACACGCGCCGCGGGGCCAACAACGACCATATCATGCGAAACCGCGCCCCGTTGTTCCTCGCCCAAGTCGATCCCGAGCGATTGTGCGTCATTCGCGCGACCGAGCAGGCGGTCGTTCCCGAACGCGGCGTGCCATTGGGAAACTTCGGCGCAGCCGCCATCAGTGTCGCCGAATCGTGGATTACCGATGCCGAATACATGGACTCGGCGGACCGGAATCCCCGGGGGGCCGACGGCAGTGTCTTCGTGGCCCGGATCATCTGGTCGAAGCCCAACGCTCTGATTTCCGCCGCCCGATAGCCGCATTTCGGGCCACCGCTCCGTCGGCGGCGGATCCTGCTGCTGCAGGATGCGTCTCTCGGCCTGGTCTTCGAATCTCTCTCGCTGGGGGACCCCGCGACTGGCGGGCCCGCCGGCAAGCGATTATCATCCAAGGCTGAGCCGAAAGCCGGAGGATCGCTCATGAACGCTGAGAGCACGCTCGCCCGCGCCTTTGTGCTGCTTTGTGCCCTGGCGGCGACGGGCACCACTAACGCCGCAGAATCGGAGAAGCCGCCCAATGCGGAACGCATGGCTTGGTGGCGCGATGCGCGGTTTGGGATGTTCATCCACTGGGGGCCCGTAAGCCTCAAGGGAACCGAGATCGGCTGGTCGCGAGGCGCCCAGATACCGATCGAGGAGTACGACAACCTCTACCGGGAATTTAATCCGACCCAGTTCGATGCCGACGAATGGGTGCGCGTCGCCAGGGACGCCGGCATGAAATACGTGGTGTTTACCACAAAGCACCACGACGGCTTCTGCATGTTCGATACGCAGAAAACCGATTTCAGCATCATGCGCTCGCCGTTTGCGCGCGATGTGGTCAAGGAGTTGTCCGAGGCCTGCCGCCGCCAGGGACTGGAGTTCGGTACTTACCATTCGGTATGCGATTGGCACCACCCGGATTTTCCCCGCGGCAGCCCGGGTGGCAAGACGCTCAAGCCGAATCCGAACCTCGATCGTTATGAACAATACCTCCGCGCCCAGGTGGAGGAACTGATCAGGAAATACGGCCCGCTCTTGATCATGTGGTTCGACGTGCCGCAGGAATTCGATGCTCGCCGGGGTCAAGGCGTTGTCGACTTCACGCGGTCGCTCCAGCCGGACATCATCATCAACAACCGCTGTGCCGTGCCGGCCGATTATGATACGCCGGAGCAGCGTGTCGGCGGGTTCAACCGTCAGCGGCCGTGGGAGACGTGCATGACGATCGCCAACCAGTGGGCGTGGAAGCCCGGCGATCCCTCGAAAACCCTCACTCAGTGCCTGCAGACATTGTTGCGAACTGTGGGAGGTGACGGCAATCTCCTATTCAACGTCGGACCGATGCCGGACGGCCGCATCGAGCCGGAACAAGTTGCGCGACTCCGGGAAATGGGCGACTGGCTAAAGAAGTACGGTGAAGCCGTTTATGGCACGCGCGGCGGCCCCTTCAAGCCGGGTCCGTGGGGCGCATCGACCTGCCGCGATAACCAGATCTACCTCGCGGTGATGAAGTGGCCGGCCGAAGGGCCGCTCGTGTTGCCGCCGATTCCGCAGCGAATCGTCGGGAGTTCGGTGCTCACCGGAGGCTCTCTCAAGTTGAGCCAGATTGAGGCCGGCATGGCGGTGTCTGTCGCGCCTCAGGACCGCCAGGAGATCGCCACCGTCGTTCGCCTGACGGTCGATGGCGTGGCGTACGACATTCCACCAGTAGCCGTAGCCGCTGGCGACGTCTTGTCGTGCCAGAAGCCGGCGCTCGCATCGAACGTATTTCAAGGTCAGGTCGACCATTATGGGCCAGCGATGGCTCTGGACGACGATCCCGGAACACGATGGGCCACCGATGCCGGCACTCATTCCGCGTGGATCGAAGTCGATCTTGGCCGCGCGGAGAGGATTTCCCGCGTGGTCATTGATGAGGCATACGAGGGCCGAGTTCGCAGGTTCGAACTCCGATACAAGGTTGGCGAGACCTGGCAGGCGATTTTCGCCGCGGACCAGATCGGCCGCGATTTTACCCGTACCTTTCCCCCGGTCGAGGCGCGCCACGTCCGCCTTGAAATTCTTGAAGCGACCGAGGGGCCGACAATTTGGGAATTCCAGCTCTTTCGGGCTGCGGCAACGGAACGTGAGAGCAACTAACTTCAGGAGATTGATATGCAACGCATGGGGATGGCGGCAGCGGCGATGATATTGATGATTTCCGGCGCAGAAGCAGCCGACGAAGCGACTGGTGTGTCGAAGATCTATCGGGCGCTCAAATGCCCTGCCCCGTTGGCGGCGAGCACCTGGGCCATTACGGATCGCGATGGAGGCAATCGGCCAGTCGAGCCGTACCTTTCGTCATTGGGTCAAGGCGAGTCGGGGCGGGGAACCGTCGTCTCTCCTCCGTTCACCATAAACTCCGACACGATCACGTTCACCCTCTGCGGTCACGACGGCATGGGAGGGGGACGCGGAGAAAACTTCCTCGCGCTGGTCGACCTGCGCAAAGGAAGGACGCTGGAGAAGACTCCCGCACCGGGTAACGATGCCATGCAGACGCTCTCCTGGGACGTAAGCCGACTGAAGGGGACTGAGGTCCGCATCGAAGCCCACGACGGCAATGCCGAGGGCGCCTATGCCTGGTTCGGTATCGGCCGGATCGACGCAGGCGAGTCGCTCCAGGTAGATTTTAGTCAGGGTTTGCCCGAGGGCTGGCAGACGGAGGGGCCTCCGATGAGTCTGCGCCCGGAGGTGGTTTCCGGCGGTCTTCCGTTCCGGCGATATGCGAATATCTATACGCTCATGCCACGTGGAAAGACTGCCGAGATACCGTGCGGCTTCGCGGCCAAACGGCTGTTCGTGCTCGGCGGCACGGTCGCCGGTGGAAAGCTGCTCGACGAGTGCGGAGCGATTGAGATTCTCTACGCGGGAGGGCTCCAAGAGACGATTCCGCTCGTCGTGGGTTTCACACTCGACGCCCAGTACAAGCAGTTCCGTCCCACGCCTGCCTTGCGGCTACATCCCACCGCGGATCCCTTTCAGCATTACTTCGTGATTAAGTGCCGCGACACGGTCATCGAGAAGATTCGGCTCGTGCCCCACCCGGATGCAGGAAACCTGCCCCAGATCACGGCGATCACCTGTGAGACGGATGCGGCGGCAGAGACGCTGGATGAACTGCCCGACGCACAACCGGCGGCCGATGAGAAGGCATGGATCTTGAAGAACGCCATCACCGCAGAAGGCCTCACAATCGAGAAGGTCCGACAAGAGGTTCAGCGCGGCAACAAGGCAGCGCCGGCGGATTCGCGAGCAAAATAGGCTCCACGCCCCTGGCGGATTCTCGGTGATGTCCGTGGCCGGAAGCCGCGACGCGCGGCGGCCGGGCGATTACTTCTACTTCGGCGCGATCTTGAAGGCCACGTCGTTGCCGATGTGCGAGGCGTGGCCGCCAGTCGTGCGGAGTTCGGGTACCGTCACAGTGAGCTTGCCATCGCGGCAGTCGATCGACTGCGGTTCGAGGTAGCGGCCGCGCCAGGTCTGGTAAAGCCGCACTTCGTACGCGCCATCGGCAAGCCCGGCAAGTGTAAACGACTCGTTCGCCACGCTCGTGTCGGGACGGACCACCCAACCGAAGATCAACCGGTCGCTCTTCATCGCCCAGGCATCGCACGATTCGGCGGAAATCTCGGCCGGAACGAAATCCGAACCGGCGAAATCGATGTCCGAAACGAAGCGCGAGAAGTGGAGCATCTGGTTGGTGACAACGCTGTCGTTGAGCCAGTCGGACCAGGCCCACCAGAAGGGTGTCGCCGAGAGGCCATTGGCCAGGCTCACCCACAGGGCATTGTGGTACATCGCGAGATAGCCGGGCATGCCCGGTTCGTAATAGGTGTGGTCCCACCCGCACTCACCGACCATCGCCGGCTTTTGGAAGCCGCTCCACAAAGCCTGAGTCTGCGCCGCATAGTTGCGGTAGCTGTAGCGGAGCGGGCTCTCTTCCGTGGCGAGCACCTTGCCGCTCTTGGGCATCGGGTGTCCCTGCGCCTCGTAGATTTCGCGGGCGGCGACGTCGAAGATCTCGTACCCTTCGGGCCACCACTGGCCAATGCCCCCGCTCTGCGTGCCGGTTGTCGGGCGACCGTAGGGATCGTGTTCGCCGAAGTAGGCATCGACCTTGCGGCACCACTCCTCGGCGACGGCGTGGTCACCTTCGGTCCATCCTTCGGTGCCGTTGATCTCGTCGACCACGAACCACAGGAACAATGCGCGGCTATACCCCCAGCGGGCAATGATGTAGCGGTAGAGCTTCTCCTGGTACTTCCAGCCTTCCTCGCTGCCGAAGAACCCGGCCGCGTCGGTCACCAGGCGGTAGGGATTGTTGCGATAGCGGGCATTGCCGCCGCCCCAGACGGCCTCGGAGATGTAGGAATGGAACCACAGGTTCCAACTGATGTGCATGTCGCGGGCTTCGCACCACTGGAAGAGCTGATCCATCCGCCCGCAACGGTTCTCGTCGTATCGCCCAAGACCCGAGCCCATTGTCTCCAGCGGCGTCGGGAAGTAACTGATGAAATTCGCGCCGCGGGCCCTGAGTTCGTCGAGACTGGCCTCGGTGATCTGCCCTTGGCCGAATCGCTCGTAGCTGTCGTTGTGCCAAAGCCCGACACCGTAGAACGACGTGCCATCGCTGTATCGAAGGTAGCGCTGGTTGGGCGCAATGCCGATAAAGCCGTGGTGAGTCGACTCGACGGCTGCGAATTCACCCGGTCGACCTTCGGCCGTTCCGTTGCGGTCCTTGACCTTGACTACGTAACGCCAAGTGCCGAGTTCGGTCGGCGCGAAGCGGACCATCCACAGGCTCGACCAGCTTGACGGATTGTAGAAGCCCCAGATCGTGGTCATCTTACCGGAAGGCGCAGTGAACTCGGACCACAGGTCGATATCGTCCGGATCGAACGGGTTTTCGAAGGTCGCGCGGAGATCGATCGAAAGCTCGAACTTGTCGTAGAGCCCGACGGTCGCGGTCTCGGACCGGGCTGACAGCACGGCGGGTGCGTCGGCTGCGGAGGCCGAGGCCGTGAACAGGACAATCGCGGGCAGCTGGATGCTCAAAATGCGGATCATCGGAAGGCCCTTGTCTTCGGTGAGCGGTGAGACAGGACAGCGCGGACGGCCGGCATATCCGCACCGTCCGCCGAATATCGTGCCACGTGGGCAAGCGGCAGTCAATCGCCACCGCTTCGCACGCGCTCCGGATATGTCGATGGTCGGGCCCAAAGCAACCTCTGGCTCCCGCGGGTGTCTGGGATTGTGAAGTTGCGACGGAGCGAAATCGGGAAGGAGGCGTTCCGAACAGCAGCGGAATGTCGGATCGACGGGACGGGAAACCTGTGGCGACGAGCAAGACTCGGTGCGAGTTCCCATAGGGTGTTCCGAGTGCCGGGTGATGAGAGCTTGACAGATCCCCCACGCGCGCTAGATTGGCGCCAAGTACGAATCTACCCGGACGACGTCGCGTTCGACGCGCACGATCCGGACACATCCTTCCTCGTCTCGCAGATGGCGAGGGCATGCGTGCTGGTTCAGCCCGCCCGCCCACAGTACGACGCGCGGGACAATTTGGAGTTCTATCACAATGTGCCGATGGTCGAAAGCGTGCTCTATACCCAACAGGTGCGGGACGTGGTGAGCGAAGACGATTTCTGAACCGCGCACATCCTTGGCGTCTACGAGGGAGATGACAACAAAGATTACGATGCTCAGACGGCGTGGCACATCGGCGAGGCGGACGGGCCTGTGCTCATCTTCGAGGAGGTGATACGCGATTTGAGCGTGTCGACGAGCCGGGACCAAGGTATGATCGAGCGACACATAGTGCTCCACGAAGTCCTGCACCGTTTCTTAGGTCCGCGTACCATGAACGGTAGTAGCCTTCTTACGGACTGGGGCAACATGGACCCGTGGACTGCCGTTCTCGGGGACGACGCTGCCAACACTCTTTCGCGTTTGCAGCTTCGTAATGTTCAATACAAGGATGCAATACATCCCGACCTGTGATAGTCTGCGAAGATGCGCACTCCGAATGTTGGGAGGGGAATCGAGGAATGTCCACAGCCTCGCTTTGTGCCTATGTATTGGCTGGCGTTGTGGCGCAAGGAGCACCGAGCGAGGTCCTCCCTTCGCACTTCGAGCCGAGGGAATACGAGCCTTACGTGTTCGATCCCTTATTCGTTCGCGTCACCTTCACGAACACGGCGAACAGGGTGGTGAGAGTCTCCCCCGACCTGTTCATGACGGCTCATTATGGCATCGAAGGGGTTGTCGGCCGCTTCCGCTGCGCGTACCACTACGACCCTTTCGCCGATCCCTCCGGCGCGCCGATTTCGGTGCGCATTGGGTCGGGCCAGCAAGCCACGATCGACTACCACATCCTCGAGCTGCCGCCAGCCGAATTGCTGGGCGACGAGATCTGGGAGCGGGTGATCCGACGGGGCCAGACGCGCGTCTTCGCCGACGTCTACGGCGACGAGTCGGAAGTGCCAATCGAACGGCGTTCGTCCGGCTACCTCTGGATCAAGGACCGCCCGGCCGACGAAATGGCCTTCCTCGACGGGCTGTACGCGGAGATGATGCAGCAGAAGAAGGGAAAGGTGCCGTTTCCCGGAGACTTCGAGTGGGTAGCTCCTAATCCGAGGCAATTCGGCCTGACGAGCTTCGAACCCTATCCCGATCTGCTTGAGAAGCTGCTCGCCTACGAGGAACGCCTCTCGCCCGGTTCGCTCCGCGACGTGGTGCACCTGACCGGCGTGATGCGGAAGATCTACTACTCCAAGGACGAAGCCGAGCGGGGGCGGTTGGTCGACGATCTGCTCCAGTGGCTCGACGCGCTCGCGGAGATCGAGCGGCATTGCCTCGCAAAAGCAATTCGAAGTTCGGTCTTCTACTGGTACCGGGACGAGCCGTCGGTGAACCGCCTGGTCTATGAGGCGATCCAGCGGCAGCCGGAACGCCTCTACGAGTTTGAGGATTACCGGGCGTACCTGCTTCGAGGATTCAATCACCCGGGCTTCAAGGAGTACGTCAGGAAGCGCGAGGAGGCCGAGCAACGTCCCTAGCGGATCTGTGTCCCACCGGTCCGGCGCCGTTCTTCCTGCGTCCTGCGTCGCGTGCGCGGGGCGGGTGTGTTCTGAGAACGGGCAGCGTGTTAGGGCACACCACGCCTCGCGGGGCGTGTAACCGAGAACGAGCGAGGCTGTCTTCAGCTCCCCAATTTCACTCGCCGCCGCGAAGCGCGACGAGTTCGATCCCTTGGCCAGACCCCCGATTGCGGGAGTATTGTTTTTCCGTAGGATTATTCCAGTGCTCGTGTACGCCCAGGCTCTTCAAGCGGCTCACGCCGCGATCGTGTGCAGGGTCGTAGAACGTGCCCGAGGGCGGATTGTCGGCCAAAGCGGCCTCATGAAGATAGTCGTCGGCGCCGAGGCGGCGCGGAGCATCCTCGTACTCCGCCCAGAGGAAATCGAACGCTACCGAGTCAATCGCTACGGGGTCCTGCGAGGCGAGCAGGCTCGAAGTCCAGTCACCGTTGAACGGGGCCGAGTTCCACTTAAGCGGCACCTTGTCGATCGGGTGGCGGCCGCAGTACAGGCCATCGATCAGGTAGAGGAGCGTCTTGCCGCCGAGTTCCGGGTGGCCCATCAGGTCGACGAGGCAGCGGTACTGTTCCGTCCCTTGCGCGAAACCGGTTGCGTGCAGGTCGTAGTAGCCCGGTTCCACGGGCCAGCGGATGAGCGAACCGTAGTGGTTCTTCGCCGCGAGCGTCACGCCGGCGCCGGTGTGGGCCTTGAGGTTCGCCAGGTTGATCAGGTATTCGGCGTCGGCGAAACAGTCTGGCACATAATCGGTCCGTGTGCCCTGCGGCCGGCAACTCCAGTAGAACGGCACCTCAGAAGGCTTGGCCGCAATGCGGCCCGGCTTTTCCTCGCAGCCAAGGTAACGGACACCCGGAAACCGGGCATGAAGGATCTCGTAGTACTCGTCGGTGAATCTCGCCAGCGTGTCGCCCAGCGTGATGTCAGCCTCGCGGACGCCAACGGTGCCCACGAGTTCATCAAGCAGCGCCAGTATCATCTGCGGCGAGGTGTTCATGTAGTTGCTGTAGGCCGGGTCCATCTTGTAGGTGGCAGGATCGACGGACGGCATTCGATAGATCAGACCGACGAAATTCACCTTGATCACGATCTTCTCACCGGGCCGATAGCCCAGATCGCCCTTTCCTCGCGACCGGTTGAAGTGGTAAAAAATCCGGTCCCATGCTGCACCAAGATCGCGCTCGCCGGCCACGGCGCACACGGCCCGCGATATCATGCGGTCGGCGGCTGCCTGGCTGGTGTGGTTCGATTCCCACCAGTGGCCGTCTTCCGGACCGCCCCAATTCGTTGCGTCCGGGTCGTGCACCCAGACCACGCGTCCCGGATGGATTCCCTGAGGCGTCCCGATCGGCTCGTTGGCGACGGGAGGTTGAGCCAAGGCTGGCTGGTCCCGGGTAATGCTCAGGGTTGCCCAAATTGCCCCCACGCTCGCAACCAGACACAATCCGGCGATTGCGTAGCGCGACCGCCGGAAATACGTCTTCGCTGTGCGGGCCGCCCCAATCGAGGCCGCTAACCCCAGCAACCAGATGACGAACGCTGAAGCCAAGGGCGCGGCCATGCGCTGACAGGGATAGGCGGCGCGGCTGGGCTTGGGGAGCACGCGGATGAGGAACCAGACGAGCGACAACAGCCCCGCGACGGGCAGCAGCCACCGTGCCCAAAGGCTCTTCAATCCCGGACCGCGCGAGTGAACGCACCGCGGGCATCGATTCTCGGCATGATTGTCGTCAGACCGCAGCATGATAACGCCTCCCAAGCGAGTTGCCGGGCACCGCAACCGTGCCGGCATTGTGACGCCTGGAAGGCCCGGCGTCAACCATGTTGGGGGCGGCGTTGGCGTGGAACGACTACGGGACCGGGAGCGGCCTCAATCCACCCTTTTGCTGGCCGAGTACGCCGTTTCTCGATGGCATCAGGCATCTTGACTGCGGCGTCATCGTCGGCTCTCGTTTGCTCCTGACGGTCAGCCGAGCGATCGGTCTGGCCGTGCGAGTGGAGCGGAGCGTCTTCCATGCGTCGGAAAGCGGGAATCGTCAACTCAACGGTGTCGACGAGTTCCAACATCAGACGTTGGAGGCGATGCCCGAACCAGGCGGCCGCAAGCCGGCAGAGAGCGGCGATTGCCAGACCGATCCCTGTCATGGTGAGTGCATCGGCGAGCGGACTGGCCGGCAGGCGGGCAAGATCAGGAGACGCTTTGAGCGCGAGAATACTCCCGACGATCGTTCCAAGGAAACCGACGGCGAACGCCGAAATGCCGACGACGCGGAGCGCAGCGGTGCAGGCACCGAGCGTGATCGCTTCTCGTCCGGCGACGTCGCGCATCGCCCGTTCGATTTCACCGACAGGCGCGCCGGCTCGCGTTACACCTGCCCAAAGTACGCGGGCCGCAGGAGTGGGCGACTTTTCACAGAGTTGCGTCAAGTGCTCGCGCGACTCAACATGATACTCGATCATCTGTTCGAGGCGTTCGGTGAAGCGCCGCGGCACGATCCACCGTCGCCGGACTCGTGCCAGCCGGTCGAGCAGAAGTAGCAATGCGGATCCAGCGAATGCGGCGAGCGCGAGGTAGAAGGCCCGTGGGTACCACTCGGCGGCGAGCAGTTGTTCCCATAGGTCTGACAGAGCGGGTGGAGCGAAATCGATCATCATCTCTGCCAACACTGGCGATGTGGCGTTTCCCCGATTGCCCCACGGCTGACACTATTGTTCTCCAAATGCTCCCGTGCGGCAAAGCTTTTTTTCCGCGAAGCCTGTCGGCTGCCCCCGGTGCGGGCTTCCCAAACGCTTGACCGGGGGATTGCCTCGGCTATACTCCGGATACTTCGGCTGCCCACCCGCGGGCGGGGCGCGAAACGGGCGTGCAGTTGTCCGATGGCTTTGCGGTCGACCGAACTAACTGAATCGAGGAGGATTGACAATGTCTCCGACAGAAAACTCGCGGCGCGATTTTCTCAAGCTGGCGTCGGCTGCGGTGGCGGGCGGTTCGCTGACCTCGGCTGCGTCGGCGGCGCCTGAAGGCGAGGCCGCAACCATTCTCAACTACAACCCGAAGATGGCCTATCGCCGGTTGGGCAAGACCGAGTTCATGATCTCGGAGATCGCGCTGGGCGGCCACGGCGCCCAGGCGCAGCCGGACAAGAACATTGACGTAGTTGACAATCGGGTCGCCGTGCTTGAACGGGCCGTTGAACTGGGAATCAACTACGTCGACAACAACATCGACAAGGAATGCGACCTCTACGGCGAGGCGATGGCCAAGTCGGCGGGCGCCAAACGCGAGCGGTGGTTTATCGGCTTTGCCTCCTGGCCGGAGAAAGTTACCGAGGAATACGAAGCGAGCCTGACCCCTGAGACCATGATGGAGAACATTGAGGCCCGGCTGCGGTCGTACCGGACCGACATGCTCGACCTCTGGCGCCCAGTTGGCGCGACCTGGGGCGAAGGGCAAACCAGCATCGGCACGATGTACATGGTCTCGAACAAAGCGCTCGACATGGTCGTCGAGGTGTTCGATAAGGCCCGACAACAGGGCAAGGTCCGGTTCCTCGGCATCTCGGCGCACAACCCGAAGGTCTTCCGCCGGGTGCTCAACGAGTACCCCCAGTTCTCTGTGATCATCTTCCCCTACCTGTTCCTGACCAGGGAGTTCGGCGGCGACAGCCTGCTCAAGCTGGCGGCGGAGAAGGACGTCGGCGTGGTGGGCCTTAAGCCGTTTGGCGCGGGCACAGTCTTCGGTCTCAAGCCGCAGCAACTCGATAAGAACGCCAAGGTCGACGTCAAGGCACATGTGCTGGTGAAGCAGATGCTCCAGGAGAAGCGGCTCTCGGCCGTGATTCCGGGAGTAAACATTCCCGAGCACCTCGACGAGAACGTGCAGGGTTCTTACCAGCGCAGTGAACCCCTCACACCGGAGGAGGAGCAGGCTCTGGCGCAATATCGCGAGAACTTCTATGCGAATCTCACTCCGCACTACCAATGGTTGCGCGACTGGGAGGTGGTATGAGACGGATCGCAAATCTGGGGGTGGCAATTGCGCTGGTCGCCGCCGCCGCGACTGCTTCGTCGTGGGGCGCCGGCGGCGATGCGGCGAATACCGCTTCGGTGGCATCGAAGGCCGCGGCGGAGCGGTCGAGCGATTCGGAGGAGGATTCCGGCGATTTCATCGATCCACTCGGCCCGAACGCCGCCTGCTACGTCTGCCACATGACGTTTGTCACTGAAGAAATCAGTTCACAGCACAAGGCCCAGGATGTTGGCTGCATCAAGTGTCACGGACTGAGCGCTGCACACGCAAACGACGAGGATATCGGAGCGACCCCTCCCGACATTACCTACGAACGGGACAAAGTCGATGCGGCCTGCACGGCGTGCCATGAGACGCACGATGCGCCCGCCAACAAGATTGTCGCCCGATTCATTGAACGCAAACTGACCGGCTCCTCGCCCGTCTGTACCGATTGCCACGGGCATCATCGCATTGCGGAAGCGGCCGCCCGATAGAATTCGGCCGGCCGCGGAAGCCACTTCCGGAAAGGACTACCACGTGATTGAACTGGGATTGCACACCGACAACTGGCGTCCTCTGAGCATGAGCTTTGAGCAGGCCATTGACAAGATCGTCGCAACCGGGCTCAGCCACATTGAATTTGCGGTGATCCACGGTCAGAACTTCATTCAGGCCCTGGGTTACGATCCGGGCATCTCGCTCCAGTCGAATCCTCGAGCATTGCGGAAGTACTTGGAGGGCAAGGGACTAAAGACCTCGCAGATTGACGGTTCGTACCCCATGATGGGGCCGAACGGCTCCGCGTTTGGCGTTCAGTACGTGCAACAATCGATCCGTTTCGCCGCCGAGATCGGCTGCCCGATGGTCGATACCGTCGACGGGGCATTTGAGATTCCGGGCATGTCGGTGGAGGAAGTGTTTCGCGTCACCTGTGACAACTACCGCCAGTGCCTGCCCTGGGCCGAGGACTACGGCGTAATCATTAACATTGAGACGCACGGGCCCTACACGAGCAATGCCGAATTCATGCACCGGCTCTTCGAGCACTTCGACTCGGAGTATCTGCGATTCAACTTCGACACCGGCAATACGTTCATTTCCGGCCACGACCCGCTGGAATTCGTCAGGCAGTTCCGCAAGTATCTGAGCCATTGCCACATCAAAGACGTGAGCCCCGAACTGGCTGCTGCGGTTCGCGGAGAAGAGACCGGCATCGGCAGCTCCATCGTGCCGGTGGGAGGAGGAGCGAACGCCGACAACATCAAGAAGGTTTTCAAGTATCTCAACGAGACAAGATGGGACGGGGTCGTGTCGATCGAGTGTCACGGATCGGACGAGAACACCCGGGCGAGCGTCGAATTCCTTCGGGGTTTGCTGTAGGGACGACTGAGACACTTTCGGCGGCAGAGAACGGTTTGCTCTCTGCCGCCGATTGTCGAACTTGCTGAATTTGTCTGTAACGCTCGACCGGTCAACGATAGGCGGTGCCACCGACAGTCGCGGCGACTTGCTCGGCTCTTCGGATCGCACTGCCGATGAGCGCAGCCGAAGGACTGGATGACGCGACGGTTCGGCCCTCGACATCGATTACCAGGCGAACCATCTCGCGCATGGTTCGGATGCCGAGTTTGTGCATCAGCTTGGAACGGCGAAGCTCGATCGCCCGCGTAGAGACGCCCCATTCTGAGGCGATCTCGCGGTTGCGATGGCCGGCCAGCAGCATCTTGAAGAGTTGCCAGTCGGCCGCTGTCAACTGCGACATTCGTTCCTGGCATTGCGCTTCGCGCATGCGCTGCTGTCGGAGACGGGCGTCGCGGGTAATGGCCTCCTCCAGGGCTGCCCAGAGTTCATGCTCGCGGACTGGCTTCTGAAGGAAGTGAACCGCCCCGCCCCGCAACGCTTGCACTGCGATCGACACGGTAGCGTGCCCGCTCAGAAATAGAACCGGCATCGGAATGCCGGCCGCTGCCATTTGGCGCTGGATTTCCAGGCCGTTTACGTCTGGTACTCGGACTTCGAGCACGGCGCACCCGGTGCGCGTAGCATCGACTCTTGCGAGAAACGCCCGACCGGAGGTGAAACACTCACAGCCGAGATTCATGGTCCGGGTCAGATTGGCGACTGCCGTAGCCGCCAGTGGGTCACCATCCACCACGAACACCGTCGGTGTTCGAGTGGCGTCACAATTGGACATGCTCCCCCTCCGATATTCCTTACTCGGTCCGTCCGGTCGAACTCTCCGCGGCGTCCGAGCGCAATGGACCCAGATTGCACTCGAGACTCTGCGAAAAGCTTCCCCGGCCTCATGCAGAGAAATAATTGGAGCACAGCCGATTGGACCCCACGCGTGCCAGAGCGTTGCTGTCCCCTCGCTTGATTTAGCATACGCAGTTGGGCGACCCAGTCAAGGGCTTTGATTCCCCCTGGTTTGGGTATTTTGAGTGCCATAAGCGGCAGCTTTAACCATCAGTACCCCTTGATATGGGGGGAACGCGGCCTACGGGGCTTGCAGCATCGGGGCCTCGCGTCTCTGGGAAACCCCAGCCGAGAGCGCGATCTGAAGAAACTGCATGTAGGACTTGGCCTCCAGTTTCCGCATGAGCTTCGCTCGTCGCACCTCGACAGTTCGTACCGCAACTCCGAGTTCGGCGGCAATGACGCGATTGGGCTGCCCGGCCATGAGTCTTTCCATCAATCGCCAGTCGGCGGCAGTCAGGCGGGCCAGTCGCTGCTTCAACCGTTCGTCGCCCACGCGGACAAGCCGTTGCCGGCGGTCGTGATCGACCGCTTCCTGAATGGCATTCCAGAGTTCCGCATCGCGAGCAGGTTTCTGGAGAAAATGCACGGCACCTGCTCGCAGCGCTTGAACCGCAATGGACACTGTCGCCTGGGCGGCCAGAAAAACGACCGGCAATCCACCGGGCCGCTCCGCGATCCGCCGCTGGATCTCCAATCCATTCCAATCGGGGACGCGCAGTTCGAGCACCACGCAACCCGGACGGTCCGGCTGCAGCCGATCGAGCAACTCGCGCCCGGTGATGTACTGCTCCTGGCCAAGATTCATTGTCCGCACAACATCAGCGACCGCATTGCGGCTGAGCGGATCCGGATCGAGGATGCGGACTACAGGCGCTAAGCTTGTTGGCATTTCGCTATTCTGCCTGACCATATGCATCTTGCCATTCATGGTGTGTGCTGGCAGAGCCGCGCATGGGCTAAACTGCCTCGGTTCTGTCCCGTTTTCAATCAGGTGTCGCAGCGTGTCGGCTTGTGGTCAGATCGGTTCAACCCACAGGTCGTCGATCTCGACGGACGCACCCTGCTGCAGGAAATCGACATGGACCAGCAGCCGCGTCTGGCCGCGTCGGCTGATGATCGTGCCTTCGATCCCCTCCATTGCGCCACGGCAAACGCGGACACGCGTCCCGGGGGTTAAACGGCTCTCCGCAGTCAGCGGCGCTCCGGTGGCGATCAGGTGCTGAATCTGCCGGAGGTCATGCCACAGGCGGGCGCCGTCCGGCACTTCGAGCACGCGAGACAACCGGTTGGTTGCCAGGGCACGCACTCGTTGCTCTCCGTCCCCATGCATGAACACGTAGCCGGTAAACAGCGGCGTGTAGCTGGATAACCGACGGCTGCCATACATTGCCGACTTCTTGATCAGCGGCAAGTAGAAATGAACACCAGCGCCCAGCAGTTCGCGGGCCACCGCTTTCTCCTGGCGGGCCCTGGTATAGAGGGCCCACCAGCGGCAATCGTCACCAGGAGACGGAATTGCCAGCGGCACTTCTGTCTGCTCAAAGAGGGTGGCCGGGTACAGATTCGGTTCGAACGGGATGGCCATACTTGGCGCGCAATGGCGCGGTCCATGACGCAAATACGTACGACTGGTTCCGGGCAGCAGTCACGAGGAAGGATTGAAGACGACTCACTACAGATTGACAAAGGTGAGGCAAAACGAAGCGCCCGCACCTTCGACAGTCCTCAGTAGTATACGTCGTCCGTGAAGTTCCAGCTTACCCTCGGCCCAAAACGCCAGCAATCCCCTGGTAATTTCGCTGGTGCCGAGTCGCAAGATCTTACCCGCCGTTGGGGTGGTGTCTGCTGGGGCTCCTTGCGCGACTCCAACGTTGCGCAAATCCAATCCCGGCACCGCCCTCGGCTCCTTCTACAGTTCATAAAGCGTTTCGTCGACACTCGGCGCTCGGAGGCGGCGCGAGAACTGCCGCAGGCTTCCGGGAGTTCCCATCATTGGATCTTCCTGCTCCAGGACGTCGCCCATATCCTCTTCGATCTGGTCGGGATCTTCGCCGGCCTCCATCCGCCGCATCGCCTCTTCCATGCCGGGCCCCAGGTGCATGCCGGTGCCGTCATAGAGTTTTCGCATCATACGGGCCATGGCCCGGGGATCGTCTTCATCGATCCCGTCGGACTGCCGTGCGATTTCGTCGAGGAGGCTTTCCATCTTCGACTCGTCGAGCCCCGGCGGCAAATCGTCTTCGCCCTGGGGTTCGACGCGATTCTTGGAGATGGCAAACCGCGAGACCTTTCGTTCAAGTTTCGGCCGCCCGCACCGGGGGCAGGCGGGACGTTTGGCCGTATTTACCGTTCGCGAAAGGAAGTTGTAGATCCGGTGACAATCGCCACAGTAGAATTCGTAGATCGGCACGTTAATACCCAAAGGAAAGTGGAATCGTCGAACGGCGGCCCCACATCGGCTCATTCTATCCGGTCTTATCTACGATTCCACCGGCCGTGCGCCAAGCAGAGACGGCTGCGGAGGCCCAACACGCCGTGTTGTGGGACGACTGGCGACTGCGGGCGGGACTGCCGGCGCAAGCGGCGTTTCCCTCGGGCCTGGATTTCGAATCGCTTCTCTTGACGCCGCAGTAATGCCCGGAAAACAATGGTGGCAGTTCCCACGGCAGCATGTTCCTTATTCAGAAGGCCACCCCATGAGCAGTTTCGGTACCCCGGCCACTTCGCGGCGCGATTTCCTGAAACATAGCGGCCGGGTGGCCGCGGCTTCGCTATTGGCATCTGCGGTGCCCGCCGTCCATGCGGGCGAGGACAATACGATTCAGTTGGCCCTGGTTGGTTGCGGCGGCCGAGGCACGGGGGCGGCCGCCGACGCTCTATCGACCAAGAGCGGCCCGATCAAGCTGGTGGCGATGGCCGATGTCTTCGAACAACGACTGACGAGCAGCCACGACAATCTGCGGAAGATGTTTGGCGAGCAGGTTGATGTCCCCCAGGAGCGGCGATTCATCGGCTTCGACGCCTACCGGCATGCCATGGAGTGCCTGCGGCCAGGCGATGTGGTGTTGCTGACCACGCCCTGCGCTTTTCGCTGGGTGCATTTTGGACTTGCGATCGAGAAGGGCATCAATGTCTTCATGGAAAAGCCGACGACCGTGGACGGTCCCAGTACTCGCCGGATGCTTGCGCTGGCCGACGAGTCGGCGAAGAAGAATCTCAAGGTCGGTGTGGGATTGATGTGCCGGCACTGCAAGGCCCGTTGGGAACTCCTCGATCGCATTCAGGCGGGGCAGATCGGCGAGATCACCTATATGAAGACCTACCGGCTGGTGCCGCCCGCCGGCTTCTGCGGCCCGAAGCCCGACAACATGAGCGAGTTGCTCTACCAGGTCCAGCGATACCTCAGCTTCATGTGGGCCAGCGGCGGCCTGGTACACGACTACACAAGCCACAATATCGACGAGTGCTGCTGGATGAAGGGGGCCTGGCCGGTCCGAGCCCAGGGGTCCGGCGGCCGCTGCTACCGCGAGGGGATGGTCGACCAGAACTTCGACCACTATTCGGTGGAATACACCTTCGCCGATGGCACGAACCTGTTCATGAACGCGCGCAATATGGCCGGATGCTACGGCGAGTTCGCCAGCTATGCCCACGGGACGAAGGGATCGGCGGTCATCTCCACGTTCATGCATACGCCAGCGAAGTGCCGTATCTACCGCGGTCACAACTTCGTCGAAAGCGATCTGGCATGGGCCTTCCCCCAACCCGAGCCGAATCCTTATCAGTTGGAATGGGATCACTTGATCGAGGCGATTCGCCAGGACCGGCCGCACAACGAAGCTCGGCGCGGCGCCGAAGCCAGCCTGGTGCAGATCATGGGGCGGATGGCGGTTCACACTGGACGTGTCGTCACCTGGGACGAAGCGCTCAATCACGACCACGAATTCGCTCCTGATGTTGATAAGCTCACGATGGATTCGCCGGCTCCTTTGCCGCTGGGGGCGGCCGAAAAGTATCCGCTGCCTCTGCCCGGCCAGAATCCCCAGCGCGAATACTGAGGCAGTCGCGCCAATCTGCCGGAAGAGACCGGTGCTTTGGAGTCGATCGATGGCAACCAGATTGCTTGGCCGGCGAGCGTTTCTTGAGCGAGGATGCCTCTTCTTGGCTGGGGCAACACTGCCCTTCGGCCAGTCGCGGGCGGCTGAGGAAGCAGCGCCATTGGTGCGAATCGGACTGCTGACAGATCTGCACCACGCCGACAGGCCGCCTTCCGGGTCTCGCTATTATCGGGAGACGCTGTCGAAATGTACTGAAGCGGCCGCCCACTTCAGACGCGAGAAGGTTGATCACGTGGTCGAGCTGGGCGATCTGATCGACTCGGCCGATTCGCTGGAGACCGAGAAGGGCTACTTGCGGAGAATTCGCCGAGAGCTTGCGACTGCGCCGGGCACGCATCATTTCGTCCTCGGAAATCACTGTGTTTCGGCTCTGACGAAGCCCGAGTTCCTGGAAATCGTTGGCCAGGAACGGTCGTATTACTCATTCGAAGCCGGTGGGTACCGCTTCGTCGTCCTCGATGCCTGTTTCCGCGGCGACGGCGAACCTTACGGCCGGCAGAACTTCACCTGGACGGACGCCAATATTCCCGCGGAAGAGATCGACTGGCTTCGGTCAGAGCTCAAGTCGGTCGGTATCGGAGCAGTCGTGCTCGTCCATCAACGGCTCGACGCGGAGCCTCCCTACGGCATCAAGAACGCCGCCGAAGTCCGCAAGTTGTTGGAGGATTCCGGCCGGGTGCTCGCCGTTCTTCAAGGCCATTACCATCCGGGTGATTATCGGGAGGTGAAAGGCATTCACTACTGCACGCTCTCGGCGATGATTGAAGGTTCGGGGCCGGAGAATAACGCCTATGCAGTCATGGACGTGTTGCCGGGAGGCGCGATTCGCATCGCGGGCTTCCGCAGGCAGCGGGACTACGAGTGGCGCTAAGAAAAGCGGCTGGTTCGACCGCGGAACGCGGCCTCTTGTGCCAAGGCGGTTGACATGTAATACTGGTTCGAGCGATGGGGGTGTTTTGTTGACATCGCGATCAGGGACGGACTCTCATGCCGCTTTCGCTGGAGCAGGTCGCCGAGATGGCGCCGGACAGCAGTTCGGCCGCTGCGGGCAAGAAGCTGATGGCGTTGAAAAGCTGGGAGGACCTCGGGCAAAACCCGGAGGCGGTATGGGGGCTTTGCCGCGGCAGCGCCACATACCAGGTCAAGGTTGATCTGGGAAATCTCGGCTACCATTGCAGTTGCCCGAGCCGGAAGTTCCCCTGCAAGCATGTGCTTGGTTTGTTGATGCTTTTCGCCGCGTCGCCCGATGCGGTCGAGTCCTGCGAGCCTCCCGGCTGGGTGGGCGAGTGGCTCGAGCGCCGCCGCAGTCGACAAGAGAAAAAAGCCGAGCGAGAGACGGCGGAGGCCAAGAAACCCGCCGACGAAGCGGCGCAGCAGCGGCGGGCCGAGCAGCGGGAGACGAAAGTCTCTGATGGCCTGGTCCGGCTCGAGATTTGGCTCAAGGATCTGGTTCGAAACGGTCTGGCGGCGGTCGAGTCCAAGCCGCCCGCATTCTGGGAGGACCAGGCGAAACGACTCGTCGACGCGCAAGCTCCGGGACTGGCATCGCGGGTGGCCCGATTGTCGCTTGTTCCGCGGTCGTCGCGCGACTGGCCGGCCCGGCTGCTGGGAGAGATTGGCCGGATCGAACTGTTGATCCACGCCTGGCAGAGGGCCGAGTCGATCGATCCCCAACTGCGGCAGGAAATCCGCCAGTTTCTCGGCTGGACCGTCAGCCAGCCTGAACTGGAGCGGGACGGCGAGCAAGTCGACGACTCATGGGTCGTCGTCGGCCAGTGGGTCGATGACGAGGGCCGCATTCGCACGCAGCGCTCGTGGCTCGTTGGCCGTGAGACGGGCCGCGCGGCGCTGGTCCTGCAGTTCTCCGCGGGCGGACAACCTTTTCCGGAGTCGATCGTGCCGGGTGGAGAGCAGCGGGCGACGCTCGTCTACTATCCTGGGGCAGTGCCGCAGCGCGGCAAGTTTGTCAATCGCACAGGCACGGTGGAATCGGTCACCGCACGGTTTCCCGGGGCGGCGACGATCGACGAATTCCTGGTCGGCATTGCCCGGCAGTTGGCGCGGCAGCCTTGGCTGGCCGCGTTTGGCGCCGTGCTGCATGACGTGCGGGTTGTCCCGCAGGCCGAAGCGTGGCGAGTCGTGGATCTTCGGGGAAACTCGATTCCTCTTTCCGGGCGCGCGCACTGGAGACTGCTGGCGCTCAGCGGCGGTCAACCTTTCGATATGACCGGCGAGTGGGACGGTCACGTGCTGCGTCCGCTTGGCATGTACATGGACAACACCTTCCGGATTGCGTAATGGAAGAGCTTGCCCGCATAGCGCTGGTGGGAACATCGAGACTGGCTTCTGCCCCGGCGGCCGACGTCGGAGATCCGTGCGACGCGCTTGTTGCCGCACTGGGTGATGAGGACCGCGAGCGGGAGTTCTTGCTTCGCGCCGGTGTCCGGGCAGTCTATGAGGAATGCGGTCGCGTCGCTCGGTCGGAGGTTTCGGTCCCCGAGGCGTGTCCGAGGGAGTCGCGTCCGGTGGCCGCACAGAAGACGGTCGGTCTGCTGCGGAACGCGATCGCTTCGCAGTCGTGGGACCTGTTGGTGGAGTTTCTGCGACAGCTTGAGGCGACGGGGCTCGTCCTGCCGCCAGAACTGCTGCCCGAGGCACTGGACTTGAGCGATGCTGCAGTCCGCGAGCGGCTCTTGCCGGTGCTCGGCGAGCGCGGCCGCTGGCTGAGCGGGTTCAACCCGGATTGGGCGTGGGTGACGGACAGCGTTGCGACGCTTTCGGCCCGCGACCGTGGTTCCCTGATGCGCGGATGGGACGAGGGGAACTTCTCGCAGCGCTGTCAGGTGCTTGAGACTCTCCGCCGCAGCGTGCCGGAGGAGGCGAGAAACCTGGTCGAATCGGCGATCGAGAAGGAGAAGCCGGATCATCGCGCGCGATTGCTCGAGACGTTGCGAACCGGACTTGGCGCCGGCGACGAGCCGCTCCTGGAATCGAGACTCGATGATCGGGCCGAGCAAGTCCGCCGCACGGCGGCGGCGCTGTTGGCGAAGCTGTCGGGTTCAGCACTAGCCCGCCGCATGGAGGATCGTGCCGCTGCCATGCTGATGGCCGCCGGGTCGGGGGCCAGGCTGCGAGTTCATTGCAGTCCGCCGCAAGAGATCGACAAGACGTGGGTCCGCGATGGAGTTCCCGCCAAGCCGCCGCCGGGGCGCGGCAAGCGGGCCGTATGGGCGGAGGCGGTGCTCGCAGCGGTGCCGCCGTCGCGATGGAGCCAGCGGTTCGCTGCCGAGCCCTCCCGGCTTATCGAGGCGGTGCGTCAGAGCGACTTCGCCCAGCCGGTGCTGATTGGCTGGAGTCTCGCCGCGGCAGCGTTTGCCCGTGATGACGACGCTTCGGCCGCCTGGCTGCGTCCCTTGTGGGACTACTGGGCGGACGGTAGCAGGCACGCCAGCGGCCAGGGGCAAGCGGAGGCGGCAGAGCACCTGACCGCCCTTTTCAGCGTGATGTCTCGCGAGGACGCGGAGGCGGTCATGTTGCCCATGTTGGCCCAGACGGCATCCGCCCAGAGCCTGGTCGCGCACAAGCTCCTGGTCCTGATGCCGCGTCCTTGGGGGGCCAAATTCAGTCGGGCCTATCTTGCGGCGTGCCGGGAGGTGCTCAGGAGCCGGACAGACAACCTGGCCTATCAATGGTCGGTCTCGCTCTTCGTCGCCGGCCGCGCACTGCCGCGAGAGTTGTTCTCCGAGGCCCTGGCACCCTGGGAGGTGGCGGAAGGCAAAGGCCAGTGGCACAGTGACGCGGCACGCCGCGAGATTGAGAAGTTCACCGATACCATCCGCCTCCGGCAGAGCTTCTGCGCCGAGATATCGAGACAATAGTGTCACAGCGGAAAACGTCGACAGCGAAAGCGTCAGCCCTGCACACTTCAATAGGGAGAACCACGCGTGGCAAAGAACCGTAGTGCGGCGACCGCGACGGCGGTGACGGCGTCGTCGGGGAGTGACGGCAAGCTCCGTTTGCACGCCGAGCAGCAGTTCGCCGAAGAACTGGCCGCGTTGAGCGAGGTCGACGATCGACAGCGGCCGCCGAACTGGAAGCTGTCGCCCTGGGCCGTCAAGACCTATCTTCTGGGCGGAAAGTTGCCAAACGGCTTCGAGGTCACGCCGAAGTACATCGGCAACGAGCGGCTGATTGAAATTGCCGTGGCGACTCTGGCGACCGACCGGGCGCTGTTGTTATACGGTGTGCCGGGTACGGCAAAGAGCTGGGTCAGCGAGCACCTCTCGGCGGCGATATCGGGCGTTTCGACGCTGTTGATCCAGGGTACGGCGGGCACGGATGAGTCGGCAATCCGCTATGGCTGGAATTATGCGCGGCTTCTGGCCGAGGGGCCATCGGCGGCCGCGCTGGTGAAAAGCCCGATGATGACCGCGATGGAGACCGGTCGGATCTGCCGGGTGGAGGAGCTCACGCGAATTCCCAGCGAAGTGCAGGACACTTTGATCACGATCCTGTCGGAAAAGACGCTGCCCATTCCCGAACTGGGAACCGAGGCCCAGGCGGTCAAGGGATTCAATGTGATCGCCACGGCCAACAATCGAGATAAAGGCGTCAACGAACTCTCCAGCGCGCTGCAGCGGCGGTTCAACACCGTCGTTCTGCCCGTGCCCGATTCGCTCGACGACGAAGTGGATATTGTCAGCCGCCGATCGGAGCAACTTGGCCGGGCGCTGGAACTGCCTGGCGAGAAGCCGGCACTGGAAGAGATTCGGCGCGTGGTGACGATCTTCCGCGAACTTCGCAATGGCGTAACCGAAGACGGCAAGACGAAGGTCAAGACTCCCAGCGGAACGCTTTCAACAGCAGAGGCGATCTCGGTGGTCTCCAGCGGCATGGCGATGGCCGCCTTCTACGGCGACGGCATGATGCGCGCGGGCGATGTCATCTCGGGCCTGGTTGGTGCAGTTGTCAAAGACCCGGTTCAGGACCAGTTGATCTGGCAGGAGTATCTGCAGACGGTCGTCAAGGAACGCGATGACTGGAAGGATCTGTACCGTGCCAGCCGCGACACCACCTGATCTCAGAATCGAATCATGCCGCTGAACATCTTCGGAATCCGGCATCACGGTCCCGGCTGCGCCCGCAGCTTGCTGGCGGCGCTTGAGGAGCTTACGCCCGACGTGCTGGTCGTCGAGGGGCCGGCCGACGCGGAGGATGCCCTGCCGATGTCGACGAATGCGGGGATGAAGCCCCCGGTGGCGATGCTCATCTACCCGCCCGATGAGCCGCGCCGGGCCGTGTACTATCCCTTTGCCGAGTTTTCGCCGGAATGGCAGGCCATCCGCTGGGCGTTTTCACGCGGAGTGCCGGTACGGCTCATGGACTTGCCCCAGTCGCACCAGTTGGCGATCGAAGCCGAGGCGGAGAAGGCGGCGAACGAAGCAGCCCGACAAGACGAGGATGGCGCTTCAGAAGAGTCAGCTTCGCCCGACGACGCTGCGGCCGAGAGTGGCGCGGATTCGACCAGCGAAGAGAGCCGGTCGACCGACGAGAACGGTCGCACCTGGCGGACCGATCCGTTGGCGCTACTGGCAGAGGCCGCCGGTTACAAGGACCATGAACTCTGGTGGGAACAACAGGTCGAGCGCCGCAAGAACGCCACGGGGCTCTTCGAGGCCATTCTCGAGGCGATGAGGACGGTTCGGGAGGAGACCGGCGCCCGCAACGATCGCGACCTGCTGCGCGAGGCCTATATGCGGCGGGTTCTTCGCGGCGTCGTAAAGGAAAGGCACGGACGGATCGCGGTTGTCTGCGGAGCCTGGCACGCGCCGGTGCTCGATGAACCGTCGCTTGGCGGCGAGCGTGAAGGCATCACCGCTAGGGACGACGAAGCCCGGCTCAAGGGGATGCCAAAACGCAAGACGGCGACGACGTGGATTCCCTGGACCTTCACCCGGCTGGCGTACCGCAGCGGCTACGGCGCCGGGGTCGAATCGCCCGGTTGGTACGCGCATCTGTGGCATTCACCCGAACGGGCAGCGACCCGGTGGGTGGCAACGGTCGCCCGGTTGCTGCGGGAGAAAGACCTCGACGCCTCGTCGGCGAGTGTCATCGAAGCGGTTCGACTGGCCGACGCGCTGGCCGCGATGCGCGAGTTGCGTTCGCCGGGCCTGACCGAACTGAACGAGGCCGTCCTGAGCGTGCTCTGCCACGGCGATGCCGCACCGATGCGGCTCATCCGCCGCCGTCTGGAAATCGGCGACGTGCTGGGCGAGGTGCCGGCCGACGCGCCGTCGACGCCGCTGGCGCGCGATCTCGCTGAACTGCAGAGCCGGCTCCGCCTCAAGCCGTCGTCCGAGATTCGCCATCTCGATCTCGATCTGCGGAAGGAGAACGACCTCAGTCGAAGTCATTTGCTCCATCGGCTGCGACTGCTCGGCATTCCGTGGGGCACGCTCCAACAAAGCGGGGGCCGCGCGTCGACGTTCCACGAGGTCTGGCAGATCGAATGGAAGCCCGAGTTCGCCGTGGCGATCATCGAAGCCAATGTGTGGGGAAACACCGTCGAGGCCGCTGCCACGGCCCGGGTAGTCCATGACGCCGATCGAGCCCCCGCGTTGCCGGCAATCACCGAACTGTTCGACGCCACCATCCTGGCTGGCTTGGACCAGGCGGTCGAACCGCTCTTGTCGCGGATCCAGACCCAGGCGGCCGTTGCCGCTGACGTGCGACACCTCATGGACGCGGTCCTGCCGCTGGCGCGCGTCGCGCGGTACGGCGATGTCCGCGGCACCCAGGCGGATCGGGTGATGCCGATTCTCGTCGGCATGTTCGAGAGGGCGCTGGTTGGCTTGCCGGCAGCCTGCTCGGCGCTGGACGACGAAGCCGCCGCCCGAATGCTGGAGAGCATCGGCTGCACGCAGCAGGCACTCGATATCCTCAACCGGGACGATCTGCACGCGGAATGGCAGTCGCGGATCCGCACGATTATGCACAGCGACGTGCACGGGCTCCTGCGCGGCTGGTGTTGCCGGCTGCTGCTGGAGAAGCGAAGTCTCGACGAAGACGAACTCTATCGCACAGCGCGCCTCGCCTTGTCACCGGTCAATCCGCCGGCCGAGTGCGCAGCTTGGGCCACTGGCCTGCTGAAGGGGAGCGGTCTTCTGCTGCTCCACCAGGACGACGTATGGCGCGTATTCGACCGCTGGCTGAGCGAGCTTGAAGGGGAAGTGTTCACGGAAATGCTGCCGCTCTTGCGGAGGGCGTTTGCCGATTTCACTCATTCCGAACGGCGACAAATGGGTGAGAAGGTGAAGCACCTCCGACGTGAAGAACGCCGGCCGGCCGGCGCGCCGTCAGCGGCAATGGCCCCGGCCGCCGACATCGACCTGGAGCGGGCGCGGCTTGCCCTGCCCGTGCTGGCTCATATTCTGGGAGTGCCTTATGACGGCGATCAGCGATGACGAACGCTTGAAGCGCTGGCGGCTTGTGCTGGGCAAGCCCTCGCAATCGGCCGACGACGGCGAAGGGATTCCGTTTGAATTGCATGGCGATGACCTGCAGATGGACCGGGTGCTCGAGGCCCTCTACGATTCCGACCGTTCGGCAGGATTGGGAAGCTCCTGCCCGAGCGTGAACCGTTGGCTGGGCGACATTCGCACCTACTTTCCCACGTCGGTTGTCCAGGTGATGCAGAAGGACGCCCTGGAACGGCTCAAGCTCAACCAGATGTTGCTCGAGCCCGAAACGCTCGAAGCGATCGACGCCGACGTGCATCTGATCGGCACGCTGCTGTCGCTCAAGAACGTCATTCCGAAGAAGACCAAGGAAACCGCCCGCCGGGTTGTCCGCAAGGTCGTCGATGAGTTGGAGCGGAGGCTCCGCAACCCGATGACCGAAGCGGTTCGCGGTGCACTGAATAAGGCGACCCGCACGCATCGGCCGCGGGCCGGTGAGATCGACTGGGATCGCACGATCCGCAAGAACCTCCACAACTATATTCCCGAGCGCGGCACGATCATCGCCGAGCGGCTTGTGGGCTACGGCCGCAAGCGGTCGTCGCTCCGTGACATCATCCTCTGCATCGACCAGAGCGGCTCGATGGCCACATCGATCGTCTATTCGAGCGTGTTCGGCGCGGTGCTCGCTTCGCTCCGCGCCGTGACCACGAAAATGGTCGTCTTCGACACCGAAGTGGTCGATCTGACTGAGCACCTCCAGGACCCAGTCGATGTCCTCTTCGGAACCCAGCTTGGGGGCGGCACGGATATCAATCGTGCCGTGGGTTATTGTCAGCGGCTCATCAGCAGGCCGTCACAGACGATCTTCGTGCTCATTTCGGACCTCATCGAAGGGGGTGTTGAGGAGCAGCTTCTTCGTCGCACCGCGGAGATCATCGGTTCCGGTACGACGATGATCTGCCTCCTGGCCCTGAGCGACGGCGGCTCACCCTGTTATGACGAGGGACTGGCGGCTAAGATGTCGTCGCTGGGCGCGCCGGCTTTCGCCTGCACGCCGGACCTGTTCCCCGACCTGATGGCCTCCGCGATCCAGAAGCGTGACATCGCCACCTGGGCGGCCCGGCACGACATCGTCGTCCGCGCAAGCGGTTGAGGGTGGAAGCCGCGGGGCCGCCTCGGACCGACGCAGAAACCGCTCGCCGGCGGGCCATTGCACGTCATAGCACCGAGACGAGGCGCCTGATGAGAGCACTCTCCCTGCGAACCGGCATCGTGTTCACAATACTGTTGGCCTCGGCTGTGTCGGCTGCCGAGCCCGATGCTGCCGTTCCATCGCCCGCCGACCGTCTGGCGCAGGGTTTCGCACGGCCGCCCGAGACCACGAAGCCGTGGTGCTACTGGTACTGGATCAGCGACAACATCTCCAGGGACGGAATCACGCGTGACCTGGAGGCGATGGCTCGCTTCGGTATCGGCGAAGCGCTGATTGGCAACGTCTTTCTTGACGACGTTCCCGCCGGACGGATCAAGGTCTTGAGCGACGAATGGTGGGACTTGGTCGAGCACGCGATCCGCGAAGGGGGCCGCGTCGGCGTGAACATCGGCATGTTCAATTGCCCCGGTTGGAGCCAGTCGGGCGGGCCTTGGATCAAGCCGTCGCAGTCGATGCGGTATCTTGTTTCATCGGAGACTCGTGTCACAGGGCCTTCGCAGCTCAGCGCCAGGCTGCCGGTACCCGCCGAGGAGTTCCAGGATGTGGTGGTGCTTGCGATGCCTGCCCCCGAGGAAGATGCCGATTCATTGACCCTTCACGCGCCGAAGCTGACGTGCACTCCGCCGGTAGCCGACGCGGCGCGAATGGTGGATGGCCGTCTGGAGACGGTCACCGCGCTTCCGACGGGCGCGATGCAAGGTGACAAAGCTCTGGCGATTGACATCGAACTGCCCAAACCGATCGCCGTCCGCAGCCTGTCGATTACCCCCGCCGATTCGGCTTGGGCGGCCGACTGCGAACTGCAGGTGGGCGACGGGGCGGGCAACTTTCGCCCGGTGCGGTCGTTCCACTTTGATCGCTCGAACATGGCCCGACATGTCGGCCCGATGCCCCAGGGACCGGTGGCGATCGCGCTCGAAGCCGTGCGCGCGAGGCAATTCCGCCTGGTAATCCGCCGCGCAAGCGGAAAGCCAAGCATCGCCGAGATCGCGTTGTCGGCAGCCGCGCGGCTCGAGTCGTACGTCGAAAAACAACTGGGCAAGATGCATCCCACGCCTCTGCCCATGTGGGACGCCTATCTCTGGCCGGCGCAGGCAGAGCCCGAATCGCCGGGGCTGACAGTCCCGTCGGATCAGGTGCACGATCTCACCGCGAAAATGGACGCCGAGGGACATTTGACTTGGGATGTACCCGCAGGCGATTGGATTATCTTGCGCACCGGTATGGCGCCCACGGGAACGCGCAATTCGCCGGCCTCGCCAGAAGGGCAAGGGCTGGAAGTGGACAAGATGAACCGCGCCGCTGCCCAAGCCCATTTCGAAGCCTTCATCGGCGAGGTACTGCGGCGGATACCCGCGGCCGAGCGCACCGCGTTTAAGCACGTCGTGGCTGACAGCTACGAGATGGGATCGCAGAACTGGACCGATGGCTTCGGGGCGACTTTTCGATCGCGATACGGTTACGACCCCCTGCCCTGGTTGCCCGTTCTAACGGGTCGGATTGTCGGCAGCGCTGACCAGTCAAACCGCTTTCTCTGGGACCTGCGGCGGCTGGTGGCCGATCATGTCGCCGTCGACTATGTGGGTGGCCTTCGCGACCTGTGCCGCCCGCACGGATTGCAGCTCTGGTTGGAGAACTATGGTCATTGGGGCTTCCCGGCCGAATTCCTGCAGTACGGCGGGCAGTCAGATCGTGTGGGGGGCGAATTTTGGGTGACGGGTGACCTCGGTTCGATCGAATGCCGCGCCGCGTCGTCGGCCGCGAATACGTACGGCTTTCCGTTCGTTTCCGCCGAGGCATTCACCGGTGGGCCGCCATTCCAGACTGCCCCGTGGGGGACCAAGGCCCGCGGCGACTGGGCCTTCTGCGAAGGGATCAATCATTTCGTGCTGCACGTTTATATCCATCAACCTTGGGAAGACCGCAGTCCGGGGGTAAACGCCTGGTTCGGCACCGAATTCAACCGGCATAACACCTGGTTTGCGGCGGCCGGCGCTTGGACGGACTATTTGCGGCGGTGTTCGTTCATGCTGCAGCAAGGGACGCGCGCCGCCGACATCGCTTATTTCATCGGTGAAGATACGCCGAAGATGACCGGTATTCGGCGGCCGGAGCTGCCGCCGGGTTATGATTTCGACTACATCAATGCCGAGGTAATCCTCACCAGGCTCGAGGCTCGCGACGGTGTGCTCGTATTGCCGCACGGGGCCCCATATCACGTGCTCGTGCTTCCTGAGCAATCCACGATGCGTCCCGAACTCTTGAGGAAGATCCGAGAGCTGGTCCGCTCCGGCGCGACCGTATTGGGGCCGCCGCCCCAGCGGTCACCGAGCATGGAAAACTACCCCCAGTGCGATGTCGAGGTTCAGCGACTGGCCGCAGAAATGTGGGGACGGGGCGAAGCGGGAAGCCGACAATTCGGCCGCGGGGCCGTCGTTTGGGGACAGAGCCTCGACGAGGTCTTGGATTCGATGAACGCGGGTCCCGACTTCGTGAGCGAAACGCCGCTCCGCTATACGCATCATCGAGCGGGCGCCTCTGACATCTACTTCGTGGCCAACCCTCGGCCGGAGGAAGTCAGCACGACGGCCGCGTTTCGCGCAGGTCGGCGTTTGCCGGAACTGTGGTGGCCGGAAACCGGCCGCACCGAACAACCGGCGGTCTACCAGTTCACCGACACTGGAGTGCAGATGCCGCTGGTGCTCGCGCCGCATGAGTCGGTGTTCGTGGTGTTCCGCCATTCGGCCGAGGGCGCCGACCCGGTCATCTCCGTCACCCGCGACGGCGAGCCGATTCTTGATACTGAGCTTCAGCTCGATAACGTGCAACGCCGCGGTGGGACCGAATCGCCGGGCAGCGACTTCAGCATTGCCGTGTGGGTCAAACCGGCGGCGGACACGACGCTCTTGCCCGAGGCGAACACGGGCGTACATGGAATGGCGGAACCACGAAACGACGCGATCTTCCCGCCCCACGGGCAGGCATTCGGGGGCGGCGGCCATGCGGGTAGCGGTTTGACGGTGGGCCGCAATGGAGTGTGCGTTTTCGAGCACGGCTCGAACTACTTCGCTCCGGTGCTCGTGCATCCGGCCAAGATTGACGACTGGACGCACGTGGCGGTCGTTTATCGCGAGAACCAGCCGCACCTGTATCTCGATGGTCGGCTCGCCCGCCGCGGTTTGAAAAGCCGTTTTACGGTGCATTCGGGCGTGGGGACGGCCGGTGGCGGCGGTACGCCTTTCCGCGGTGAGATCGGCAGCTTCGAGCCATTTCCGCGCGCGCTGGCCGAGGGCGAAATCACGGCGCTCGTCAAGTCGATGCCCCGTCCGGGGACTCGATTGGCCGCGCGCGCCATCCAATTGGTCCACGATGATACTGGCGACGTAATCGGCCGGGCTTGGCAAACGGGTACCTACACGCTGCGAACAGCGGCTGGAAAGACGCACTCGGTGGCGGTTACCACTGCGGCTCGACCGATCGAGATTACCGGCCCCTGGGAGGTGGAGTTCACTCCCGGCTGGGGCGCACCAGATCAGGTCCGCTTCGAGCGGCTGGTGGACTGGGCGGAGCATCCCGATCAGGCCATCCGTCACTACTCGGGTAGTGCGGTCTACGCAACGACATTCGAATTACCCCGCACGATGGACGGCAAGACACTCTGTCTGCGGCTGGGAAAGGTTCGCGACTTGGCTCGCGTACGGTTGAACGGCAGCGAGGTGGGCACGCTTTGGCTCGCACCGTGGAGCATTGACGTGACGTCGGTAGTAAAGCCGGGTACCAACGTACTGGAAGTCGAGGTCGTGAATTCGTGGAACAATCGACTCGTGGGCGATTCCCGTCTCTCTCCAGAACAGCGCCGGACTTTCCTCGCGGTCGATACGCTTTCCAAGAATGCTCCGCTACTTCCGGCTGGGTTGCTGGGCCCGGTAACGCTGGAAGCTGCGGAAACCTTGAAGGTGGGGAAAGTAGGGCCGGCCAGCGATGTGGACTGAGGTGATTGGGCGCGATCTCGCCCTCGGTCAGGATTGTCAGGATTACGGAAGATATGCGGCTTGGCGGTTAGAACTGGTCGGCATTGGGTCGTCTGGGATGATCGCCAAGAGGCAGACGGTCGTAACGCTGTTGTGGCGAGAAACGTTTTCGCGGCAGGCGTTCATCGACTTCGCCGATAGAAAGCATAGCGGTTGTCTGCCGCTGCCGATGTGCTGGTGGGGAGTGCCAGCCGGTGGATGCTCCGCCCGAGTAGACGAGCCAGTTTATAGGCGACCGAAATTCCGGGACTCCGGGCGGCCCACCCAGTTTGAGATTCGCCGAAGACTAGCCAGACAAGGGCAAATGCCCTGGTGTGTGCAGCGTCGTTCGGGCGAGTGTCAGCAGGCGGCAAAGACAGCCGGGCTAGGCCAGTGCTGCGGTTTCGAGGCAGTCGTGGTAGGTGCGACCGCCTCGGGCGGCCGCGCCTGTCCCGCCAGGCGATTCCTCCTGGCCTAAGCTGCAAGGCCGCACTCTCGCGGTGAAGTGCGAGCATGAGCTACAACGGCCCTTCGGCGCGCCGCGGTGAGCCGCCGAAGGGCCGTAGCATTTCTTGGCACACGACTCTTGAAGTCGTCGCCGGTCAACGCGCAGATCGTTCCGACGCGGCTCCTTGTTCGATGGGCGTCGCGTCGAGCAGAACGATCTTGAACGCTCCGGACTGCCAAAGGACCGGCAGCCGCGTTTCGGTGCTGTCATGCAACACTGCGTGCGTGGCGCCGTAGGTCCGGGCAATGGTCGTCAGACGGGCGTCGTCAATCGTGCGATAGAACTGCTCGGCCGCCGCGTAGCTGAGGGGCTCAGTCGCTTGCCGATCGCCGTAACAGACTACCACTCGCCGATACCATTCGGCCATGCCCGGATCGCATAATGGCAGACATTCCCAATCGACCACCACCGCACGACAGGCCAGCAGGCGGAAGCCGCCGCCATCAGGCGGCGTGAGGAAGACGGCTCCGGGCGGGGTGTGCCGCCGGGCATAGACGGCCGCCTCCGCCATCGGGTCGGTCGAGTCGGCCAGTGTCAGCACCGGACGGCTGAGTCGGGGCAGATAGATCTCACGATTGTGATTGGCGACAATGTAGACTGCCGCCACGATCACCATTCCGGCCGTAACCAGCCGCCAGATCGCTCTCCGTGGGACGAGACAGCAGAAGCCGAGAACCAGGAGCACTGCCAAAGCTTGTGCTTCATCGGCTTCTGCCTGTGCGGAGAGTGATGCAATGCCGACAATCGCCAATCCCGTAGCCAGCCGAAAAGCCTGCTCGCCGAAACGATTCTTCAGCCAGCCTTCCCCAGCCGCCAGCGACTCTCCGAGCAGCGCTATGAGGGGCTGAAACAGGCCGGTGCCCATGAGCAGGATCCATCCCGGCAGCCAGCCATCGGCGCTTGGCGGGCGCACCAGGAGTCGAGCCGCCGTGGCTGCCAGCAGTAGATATCCCAGCCATTTGACCACCGAAAGCATGCGAAACGTCTGTGCGGTGACCGCCAGCCGGTAGGGCACGATTTCGACAAACACGTAGCCTGTCACCAGCGCGGCCAGCACAACGCAGACCGCCGCGAAGACTCCCCATACCCAACGCGGGTCGGCATCCGCTTCCCGCTTCCACCATCGCCAGGCGACGGCGGTAACCGCCAGAAACACTCCCAGCATGGCGTGTTCACGAGTGCCGAACGTTGAAGGAAGGTAGTGGTGCGGCGCACGAACGACGGTCAGGATATGAATGAACTCGCTGGTCGACAGCGTCTCCTCCATTTCCCGGCCGAAGAGCAGCCAGGCAGTAGCCAGCATCGCCGTAGTCGCTGCGCAGACGGCCGCCAGGCGTGCGGCTCGCGACCACGCATCGGGCCACCCCGGGCTGGCAACCGCCGCAACTCCGGCGGCCGCCCAGCCCACGGCGGCCGTTTCGAATCCGACCAGCGGGTGCAAAGCCGTGGCCACGGCGGCAGCCAGGGCCGACCAGGCAATGCGCCCGTCCAGAGCTGCCCACAGGCTGGCCAGCGCGAAAGGCCGGGCGATAAGGCTCGTTACGAGCCTCGTATCGGTGAGCCGCGCCGCGCCGCCTGCATCAATGCCGTCAATCGCGAGCACAAGCGATGCGGCGAATATTCCTGCCAGCGCGGAACGGAACATACTCCATGCGGCCGCAATTGTCACCGCGGCCAAGGATGCCTTGATCAAGATCATGAGAGCAAGAAACACCGCCGGCAGCGGGGCTATCCGCCCCAGGTCGGCGAGAAAGCCGGCCGCCCAGGTTCGCGGGCCCACGTTCTCGGTCGCCGTTTCGACAAAGAAGTCGCCGCGAAGGTAATCCGGATCCAACTCGCGAAAGACAAGCGGCAAGAGATCGGCGTGTCCGGCAAGGCCGTAGGTATAACCGCGAGCAAACGTCGCGGTTATACCCGCCAGCAGACAGAATAGAGCGAGTGCGCACACCGAGGGGTTGCGATCGACGTCGCGAAGGTCGAAGGATGCGGTTGATGAAGGCAAGGTATCGGGCCTCACGGGGTCCAAACGTGGCACGGTGACTCACGCGAGGGGACGGCGTCCCACAGCATAAACCGAGGAGCCGCAGGGCAGAACTGCCCCGCGCATGATCGCGGCGTTCTCCCAGCGCAACACAGCCGCAAGTGGCGTGTTTGTCCAACTCAGTCGTCGAGCCAGGTCGGAACGGGCGGCCTCGGCGGGCGGGCGGCCGCCGAGCAGTGACGGCAGCCGCGCCAGAACAATCACCGGAAACAACACGAATACGCGGTAGGTGACGAGGACGGACTCCAGGCCGAACTCGTCGAGGAGTTTGCGGATCTCGGCCTTCGTGAATCGTTTTCGCGTGCCAACCGCGAGATCGTGCTCGCTTGCCAGCCAGCGGTAGGCCGGCAGGTTCATCACCAGGAGACCGCCCGGACGCAGACGGCGGGCCAGTTGCTCAAGGCCGCGCCGCACCTCCTCCGTCTCCAGCATGGAGAATGCGTCGCAACTCAGGATTACGTCGTAACAATCGGCGTGGAAGTCCGGGGCGCAGAGATCGCTGTGATAGACATCGGCGCCGGGGACCTTGCGCCGCGCCGCTTCCAAGGCGAAAGTCGAAATGTCGAATCCGCCGAGATAGGTGGGATGCAGTGTCTCTCGGACCAGCCGCAGGTTCTCGCCCGTTCCACAACCAGCGTCGAGCACCCGTCGCTCGGACAGCTCGTGAAGGGCATATTTGCGAAGCGTGCGGCCGATGAGATCGCGCAAACCGCGGTACCACCAGTGGACGGGCTCCACGGCGGCCATGAGCTCGTATTCACGATCCTGCATGCTCTGCGTCATGTGCTGGCGGCTCCGCTGCACCGCCGACACACAACTTGGCAGACGACCTGCACGTCGCGCTCGGTCAACTGGGGATACATCGGCAGCGAGAGCACTTCCTTGGCGACACGCTCAGTCACGGGCAGCGTACCGGTGGCGTAGCCAAGGTGCTGGTAGGCCGGCATGAGGTGTACCGGGACGGGATAGTGAATTCCGTAGCCGATGCCCGCGTCGATGAGTGCCCGCACCAGCGCCTGCCGGCGCGGCGTGCGAATCACGTAGAGATGCCAGGCATGTTCCGTGCCAGGATCGGCATCGGGCCGTCGAAAGTCGGCCCCGGAGAGCCCTGCCGCATAATACCCGGCGATGGCTCGCCGGGCCGCCAGGTCGCGACCGAGGTGGCGGAGCTTGACGCGCAGAATGGCGGCCTGGATCTCGTCCAGCCGGCTGCAGACGCCTTCCACCTGCGCGACGCGGGCGGCGTCGAAGCCGTGAAAGCGGATGCGGCGGATCCGTTCGGCCAGTGCGGGATCATTGGTCGCGCACAAGCCGCCATCGCCGTAGGCCCCAAGGTTCTTCGTCGGATAGCAGGAGAAGCAGCCCACCGCGCCGAACGTCCCCACGTGGCGTCGATCGACTCGCGCCCCGTGGGCCTGAGCGCAGTCCTCGACCACGGCCAGGCCGTGGCGTTCCGCAACGGCCAGGATGGGGCCAATCGGTGCCGGACGGCCGTAGAGATGCACGGGAACGATGGCGCGGGTGCGGGGGCTGATTGCGTCTTCGAGCTGATCGGGGGCCATCAGAAGCGTGTTGTCCGCGATGTCCACCAGTCGCGGCACTGCCCCCGTTTCACAAATCGCGCCGACGGTTGCCACGGCGGTGTGGGCGACGGTGATCACCTCGTCGCCGGGACCGACACCTAACGCCCGCAGAGCGATCTTGATCGCATCGGTTCCCGAACCTACGCCGACCGCTGTGCGCGCCCCGATGAAATCGGCGAACTCCCGCTCGAAAGCCTCGACCTCCGGGCCAAGGATCAACCGCCCGGAGTCCAGGACGCGCGCGATCGCCTCTTGTATTTCAACGCGGATCTCCGCGTGACCGGGGCGATAGTCAAAGGCGTCGATCATGCCTGCTGCGGCAGGTACTGCCGCCAATGGAGTCGGAAGAAATCCACGGTCCGCTCCAGCCCCGGACGCAGATCAACCACGGGCGTCCAGCCGGTCGCTGCCTCAAAGGCAGAAGAGTCGGCGTAGTAATCGCGAATGTCGATTGCTGCTCGATCCGCTGGGAACGGGACGCACTCGAACTCGAACGGCGTCAGTTCCCGCAGCGTGTTGACGAACTCGATCAGAGAATAAGGACGCGGAAATCCAATGTTGAACGAGCGGCCGTTGACTTCCTCCTCGGCGCCGGCGAGAAGCAACGCTGCGACAACGTCGTCGACGTAGTTGAAATCGCGGCGCTGGCTGCCATCGCCGAAAACCTGGATCCGCTCGCCCAGCAGGGCCTTGCGGATGAAAATGCCGACGAATCCCTTGGCTTCGCTCTTGAGGTCCATCCGCGGACCGTAGGTGTTCGTAAGGCGGAGGCTCACCGTCCGCATGCCGTAGACGTCGTGGTAGAGGCTATAGTACCGCTCGGCGGCAAGCTTGTTGATGCCGTTGACGTCGACCGGATTGAAAGGGTGCTTCTCATCGACCGGCAGGTATTGCGGCCGCCCGTACAGTTGCCGGGTGCTGGCGAACACGATCTTCGCCTCCGGATTGAGCGCCCGGCAGGTTTCCAGAAGCGCTAACTGGCTGCGGCAGTTGATGTCTAGATCGGTAAATGGGTCGCGCATACTGTCGATATGGCTCAATTGACCCGCCAGGCTGAAGATCAAGTCCTGGCCGCAGACGAGGTAGGCCATCGTGTGGCGGTCGCGGATGTCGGAGAAGTTCACGCGAACCCGTTCCGCACACGGATCGAGGTTGGCCAGATTCGCGCCGTAGGCGGGGATCATCGAATCGACTATCACAACCTCGGCGTCAGCCCGTGCCAACGCCAACGCCAGGTTGCTGCCGATGAATCCCACGCCACCCGTCACCAGCACTCGCTTGCGCGCGTAAAACTCGAGGTTGCTCATCGTTGCGGAGCCGCTCATACCGGACGACAGACTGCGGCTTCCCCTGCAAATGGAGAAACACGCGCCCCACGTACTCGCCGACTGTACCCAAGACGAACAGTTGGATACCGGCGAACAGAGTCACACAGACCAGCACGGTGGGGATGCCGACGGTCAATTGCGGATTGAGAAGCAACTTGTCGAGCACGATCGCCAGCAGCAGCAGCAAGCTGAGCGCCGAGGTGCATAGTCCCGCTAATGCCGCGAGGCGGAGCGGCGCGATCGAAAAACCCAAAAACATGTTTAGCCACAAGCGCACCAGGCGGCGAAGCGTATAGCCGCTGCGGCCTGCTTCCCGCTGTCGGTGGTCTACTTCGACCTCGCCCACACGCTCGCTGACCTGGAAGATCAGGCCGTCGATGTATGGATGAGGCCCGTCGTGGCTCGTGATCGCATCGACCATGAAGCGATTCATGATCTTGAAGCTCGACAGATAGAGTCGCGGCGGCTTTCGCAGGACGATCGTCGCTACCGCATTCGTAAACCAACTGCCGAGGCGGCGAAACCAATGGTGCCGCTTCTCGCGATACCGCCCGTAAACGACATCGAGCGGATGCGTCTGGATGTGCCGCAGCAGGATGGGCAACTGGTCAGGTGGATTCTGACCATCGTCGTCCAGGACCGCCACATAGCGGCCTATAGCCCGCCGCATACCGGCGAGCACGGCGGCATGCTCGCCGTAATTGCGCGAGAGTTGCACATAGGAGATGGTGTCTGGATCCCGCGCGGCGAGTTCCAGGCAAACCTCCTCGCTTTGGTCCTGGGAGCCGTCGTTGACGAGGATGATCTCGTGGCGCGCAGGCGAAACCGCGGCCCGAATTGCCTCCACGACTCCCGCAATCGTTTGGGACCCGTTGTAAACCGGGATCACCAAAGACAATACGATCCCATCCGTTCTCACAATTCCCCCCCACCGAGTGTTTGTGAGATTCCGGAATCTCGCCGAAGCGATCAAATCCGAAGAGAAACAACTGCCGGTATATTAATTGAGATCCTCAAGAGCGTAAATAAACCGATTGAGGGGGTAGTTACGGGATTCTCCACGTTGGCTCTTTTACCGATGGACATGGGTGGCTGCGCGTTCGGAGTCTCAACAGACTTTCGCCGTGTGCCCCAAAGGAGCCTGCACGAGAGCCAGGAAGAGATCCTTCAACCGTCGAAGGCCTGGCTATCGGCGAGGATTGCCGCAATTCGATCCGCTGCGCGTCCGTCCCATAGAGCCGGGCAGCGGCCGCGTTTGTAGGTCCCGCTGAGAATCGCGGCCAGTCCGTGTCGAAGCTGCTCAGGGTCATTGCCCACGAGCGTGCTGGTTCCCTCATCGACAGTGATCGGCCGCTCGGTGTTGAAGCGAGCGGTGAGGCAGGGAATGCCGAGCGCCGTGGATTCCTCCTGCAATCCTCCGGAGTCGGTGACAACCAGCCGGGCCTGCGATGTGAGGGCCAGAAAATCGAGGTATCCGAGGGGCTCCAGCGAGATCACGCCAGGGGACCCGGCAAGACGGTCGGCCAGTCCAAATTCCACGAGGCGCTTTTGAGTGCGCGGGTGAACCGGGAAGACCAGGGGCACTTGCCCGGCAGCCTCGATGAGTACATCGATGATCCGTGCGAGAATCGACGCTGAGTCAACGTTCGACGGACGATGCAGGGTGACCACGCCGTACGCGTTCGGCTGCAATCCATGCCGCCGGAGCATGTCGCCGTCCTGGGCCCGCGGCAAGAGCCGCTTCAGTGTGTCGATCATCACGTTGCCGACCAGGTGAAGTTGCTCCTCTGAATGTCCTTCGCGGCGGAGGTTATCGATTCCCGCCGGTTCGGAGACGAAGAGCATCTCGGACACTGCGTCAGTCACAAGCCGGTTGATTTCTTCAGGCATGGTCCGGTCGAAGCTTCGCAGTCCGGCCTCGACGTGCGCCACGGGGACTCCGAGTTTGCTCGCGGCCAGCGTCGCCGCCATCGTCGAATTGACGTCGCCCACCACGACGACGCGATGGAATGGCTCCCCGCGGGCTGCAGCCTCTTCGAGCACCGTCTCGAATCCCTCCAGCACTCGTGCAGTCTGCTGCCCGTGCTTGCCCGATCCCACGCCCAGGCTGACGTCGGGTCGAGGCATGCCGAGTTCTTCGAGAAAAACGTCGGAAAGCGAATGGTCATAATGCTGTCCGGTGTGGATGAGAACCGGCTTGACCCGAGGGTAGGCGGTCAGCGCCCGAAGCAGCGGTGCCATCTTCATGAAGTTGGGTCTTGCGCCGACGACGCACGCCAAGCGAATCACAGACATCTCACACCTGTTGGGTTCCGTGTGGTTTGAAGATGCAGGGCCGATCGCTGTTTCACTGTCTCTCGCGCGGCACCGCCCTGCGAACTGATTCCCTCAGACTTCGACGTCAATTGGGCCTGTTGGCTCGTGGGATGTCCAAGCCGACCAGCGATGTTGCCAGAGAATGGGGGGCTTGCATTCATCCTGGTTGCCCGATCCAGTTGGATTCTGTCTGCGATTGTCGGAAGCGTCCTGCCTACGAATCGAGCCCCAGCCGGTATCGCAGGTATTCTTTGAAGCGGAACCAGAGAGTCCGCTGGCGACGATGGGCCACTAGCGCGTCAATCACGGGAGCATACTGAGACTGGTCCGAATCGCTGCGAGGCCTGGCATCCGGGTGCGCGAGGTTGAGCGGTCGCGCCGACTCCTCGGGCGCGGAGCGTAGAACTCGGCGGGATTGTGGCTGGGGGGCTGCCGCTACCGCAGTGGCCGTTTCGGCCAGAGCAACGTCACTCGGCGGAGACGCCCTTTGTGCCTCGATCAGCGACTGCAGCCGGTTCAACTCGGCGACCTGGCGGGCATGTTCCTCGCGCTGTTCGAGCTGTTCCATTTCCCACGTCTCCCGCTCGCTCTTCAGGGCGGCGCGCTGGCTGGCGATCGCTTGCTCCTGCTTCTCCAAATCCTGTCGTTGCCGGCGAAGCTCGGCAGTCGAGCGCTGGCTCTCGGCCGACAGTTGGTCTTGGTCTGTTTTCACCTCGGCCTGAAGATGCTCTATGTCTATGGAGCGAGCTTCTACCGCCGCCGCCCGGCGGTCAAGCTCCACCTGGGCCTGTTTCAAAGCGTCTTCGGCAGCCTTTAGCCGGTCTTGCCGGGCCTGGTGTTCGTCCCACGCCGCCTGCTGCGAGTCGGTCCATTGAGCAACTTGCTGTGCGAACGCTTCCCGTTCGCGCTGCAGTCGTTCCACTTCGCGCTGCAGTTCCGCTTGCCGCCTTGCGACCCGGTCTGCGTCGGCCTCGCTCGCGCTGGCCCGCTGCTCCCGTTCATTTCGCCACCGGACCTGTTCCAGATGAAACTCTTCCCGCTCCGCGGCCAGCGAAGCACGCTCTTGAGCAAGTGCCGCGGCTTCTTGCCGGATGCGATCGGTGTCGCCGGCCAGTTCCGACTCGCGCTCGGCGAGGCGCGCTCTCTCGCCGCCGAGTTGATCGACCTGGCGGTCGCGGTCCCGCTCCCACTCGGCGCGTTCCAACTTGAGTTGCTCGAGCTGCGCAACGAACTCGGACCGAGCGTCCTCCAGAAGTCGCTTCCGAGCGAGCAATCCGTTGGTCTCCAACTGGAGCATTCTAGCCCACTCCGCCTCGCGGGCGGCGAATTCGGCGCGGAGGCTTTCCAGTTCCGCGGCCGGGGCGGCCTGTTCGATTGTGGACCCCGCATTCTCACTCGGAGCAGGATCGGCGGCGCCCTCGTCAGACGATATCGGGGAATCGCTTTCGTCGCATGTTTCAGCGGTCTCGCCGGTGCCCGTTGCGGAAGCGACCACGGGAGGGGCGACGGTTGAGTCTTCAACCTCGGAATGGTGACGTCCGCGCAGGGGTATTGGGACATCGGTCTGGTAGCGCAGTGTCACCGCGCCCAGTCGCAACCGGGCCCCCATGCGGATTTCAGCCGATTCGATTTGCGCTCCACCCAAATACGTGCCGTTCCCGCTTGTGAGGTCGATCGCCCACAACCGGCTCTCCTCGCGATAGAGCACGCAGTGAATGCTCGAGATCGAGCGGCTCGACAGCCGGACATCGCTTGGGTCATCGCGACCGATGGACGTCAGACGGCGCGTTACCGACAGGCTGCCCATTCTTCTCCCGTCCAGCGAGACAGCCAACCGCGGAAATGGCGCTGGGGCGCTTTCCTGGGCGGTCCAGTCCTCATCAATGAACCCCGGCAGTGCAATCTCTCCGGCCAGGCTGGCCGTGATCCGATAGGGGCCGATGACGACTTCCTGTTCGGGGAGCACCCATCCGTTCTGCACCGACTCCAGCGCGGGAGAGTGTGCCAGGGTGATGAGATGCAGGCCTCGGTCCACCGCATGCAGGTAGATGCTGCGCTGCGGTATCGAGCCACCCGTCAACACAATGTCGGATGAAGGATGCGACCCGATACGCGCATATGGCTTGGGCACCACATGGGTGACCGATTCCCCCAGACCGTCGACTGTCACCACAATGTGCCGCTGGCACCAGAATGCACTCACCGTTGCGGTCTGAATGCGGGACGGTTCAGCGATTGACATTGAAGGGTGAGTGGTTCGGGAGGAGAAAAGAGCGGACGACCGCGGAAACGTGCACCCCTATTTTAAGTGGGGAGAAGCTTCCCGGCAACAATCAGCACACCCTATCTGGCCGCCAATTCGCCCTTACCAGTGCGAGGAGTCCAGGATTTTCCGCGTCCTCAAGATGCGAACCGTTTCCGGCCACATGCGAACACGAGAAACAGTCCGGCCAACAGCAGGCCAGTCGAGGGCTCTGGCACGGGCTGCGGATAGATCAGTTCGTCCGGAGGCGGGGCCGATGCAGTAGTTCGACTGCCGGACGAGGTCCCGCCACCGGAACCGCCACCGTAACCGCCGGCGAACCCTCCGCCAGCAAAGGCTGTCGAATATCGATCGCGGACATTGAAAGTTGGCAAAGCGCCCCCCGCGAAACTGGCGAAGCCCGTTGCTCCATCTCCTGGCGTGGGGTAGGCCATCATGGAAATCACGTCTGAGTATTCACTGCCGAAGGCCGGGGCCTCGTCTGCGAGCTTCTCAACCAGCTCCGACGCGGTGATCGCTTCCGTTCCAGATCTATCTTCCAACGGAATTCCCGCAATCCGAGATCCTGCAGCAGGATCGCTGGGGCCACTGCCAGACGCGCCCGTAAGCTCGCACAGTTCCGCGGCGTCCTCAACCGGTCCACATGGAGCGGGGGGGCATTGCGGAATGCACTCCAGGTCGGCGAGCGCAAAGGATCGGCATGCGTTGCGATGCCATCCCCAACCAAAGCTCAGTTGGTCCGCCGAGACCGGACCGTAGGCCACCAGAGACATAACGATCGCCAAACCAGCCATCTGCAACTCGACCCGCATAACAGACCGAAATACCAAATTGCCTGTTCAACGTTCTTGCAATGTGTGATGATGGTATACATGTTAATTCAGGCAATTTGCGTTGTGCCACTATATAACCGGCGGAAATCGCTTTAGGTGGGAAATGAGTTTTTTAACAATTTCGTGATGTCCTATTAAATGGGGGTTTGTTGCTGTGGCTCTCTCCTTGCCTCCCGAGTCTCTCACGCGCGCCGTAATAGGGCGGACTGATGCTGGCATGGGCTTGCGTTTCCTGGCAAACCCTCTTGTTCACCACCTTTTGTTAACCGAGAGTGATCGTTATCTCGGCTGTCTACTCGTCACCATCTTCGTCACGGGCGTTTCGTGCTCTGGCCCGCCGGGTGTCGCGCGGCGGGGGGACGTAGGCCGTCGTGCCGTCGGCGGCCCAGGCGAGGTCGGCATGAATGGCGGCCTGGTTGGCGTGAGGCTCCCGGCACCGCGCGGCATATCCGACGAGTGCACGGGCCAGTTGGCGGACCGTGTCGCGCGAGGAGGGGGCCGAAAAGATGTTGCGCATCTCGAACGGATCGGCCTCGAGATCGAAGAGGCACGGGTCGCTGTCGCTGGAGACGATGAACTTGTAGCGGCTGGTGGCGGCCATCAGCCAGTTGCCGCCAGAGTGCCGGGAAAAGGTTACATCGGCCCAGTCCGCAGGCGCCCGGCCGGTGAGGAACAAGGCCGAGGCATCGCGGCCCTCGTCGCCCCCGGCGCTCGGCACGCCCATCAGCGCGAGAATCGTCGGCTTGAAATCGGCGTTGTTCAGCGCCTCGCGGATCACGGTACCGGGCTTGATGCGACCAGGGTATGAGATGAGAAAGGGAATCCGCGCGGAGGCCTCCAGCGGGATGCCCTTGTTGACGCGGCCGTGCTCACCGCACATGTCGCCGTGATCGGCGGTGAACACGACGATTGTGCGCTCGGCAACGCCCGTGTCGCGAATCGCGGCGAGGATCTTGCCGACGTTGTCGTCGATGCACTTCACCATGCCGAAGTAGCGGCTCATGTTCTCCATCTGCGGTTTCGCCGGGGGCGCGGCGCACGAAGGCAGCGATTCGCCGGATGCAGAAGCGGAACGCGGCTGTTGAAACTCCATACCATCGAACATCTTGTCGTACGGTGCGCGGACGGTGTTGGGGCCGTGCGGATCGGGTATGCTCGTCACAAAGCAGAACGGCCGGTCCCTATGCGCCTTGACGAAGGCCACCGTTCTGTCGGCAAGGAAATCGGTGGTGAATGACTGCTCGTCGGCGCCGGCCACGTCGTAGGTCGGCTCGCCGCGGGCATTGCGAGCCTTGACCGCCGGGCCGGCGGGCGTGTCTTCGAGTTGCTTGTAATGGCCGCGGTTGAACATGTAGCGGTTGTCGTCGAAGCCGAACTTCCGCGCCGGCGACCAGCCGGGCTTGGCGACGCCGTCGAGGTGCCACTTGCCCGCGTAACCGGTGGCATAGCCGCGGCGGCGGAGGACCTCGGCGAAGGTCAGGATATCGTCGCGGAGCGGGCGATTGTTGACATCGGCGCCGGTATTCTGCGGGTAGCGCCCCGAGAAGAACGTCGCACGGGAAGGCGTGCAGACTGGCGAGGCGGCGTAGAAACGATCGCAGATCGCGCCGGCACGGGCGATGGAATCGAGATGGGGCGTTTCGACTGCCACGCCGTCGCCCCAGACGAACGCCTGCTCGTGCGGCACGAGTGCCCGGTAACAGCCGAGCGTGCGGAAGTTGTGCTCATCGGTCAGGATGACCACGAGGTTGGGCGGGGTGGGCGATTCTGCGGCCGCGGCGATGATGGGCGCGGCCAGCGAGAGAGCGGTGAGCAACACGAGGTGCCTGAGCATCATGGCCGGGGCGCTCCTGTGTCGCGCTCGGGGCGGCGTTGCTGGTTCGCGCGGTTGCCCTTGGGCGCCGCCGCACGCGGGCGCTTCGGCGCGGGCTTCTTTGCTTCGTACTTCTCGGCGTTCACCGAGTCGAGATAGCCGGTCAAAATGCCGTTGAGCTCTTCCACTTTCTCGGGCATGGCCGCGGCGAGATCGTTCTGCTCGCCGACGTCGCTGGAGAGGTCGTAAAGCTCTTTCTTGCCTTCGGCGTAGCTGATGACGAGTTTCAGGTCGCCGGAGCGGAATGCCGAATAACCCCGCTCGGGGCGATGGAAGACAAGTCCGGGCAGGGAGCGTTTGACCTCGCCCTGGCCGCCGTTCTCGATTACGGCCCGCAGGCTGCCGCCGTCGATCTCCGGAGGGAGCGGACGCTTGCCGCCGGCCAGATCGACGAAGGTCGGCAGCAGGTCGTAGTGCGCGACCGGCACGTGAGAGAAACTGCCCGCCTTCACGCCGGGACCACGGATGATGAACGGCACGCGGATGCCGCCTTCGTAGAGCCACTGCTTGGCGCCGCGCAAGGGGTAGTTTTCCGGCAGCCGTGCGCCGGAGGCGGGCGCGGCGCCTTCCCTGGCGGCCTTGAGCCGGTTCAAGTAGAGCGGGCTCTCCCGCTCATGCGGCGCGCCGCCGTTGTCGGCGCTGAGCACGACGTACGTGTTGCCGGCGATCCCCAGGGCGTCGATCTTGTCGAGCAGGTGTCCGATACCCGTGTCGAGGTCTTCGAGCATCGCCGCCCACTTCAGCGGAAAATCGCGCGGCGGCAGGCCCTTCTTGCGATACTTGTCGATCGTTGCCGCCCGTGCCTGGACCTGGTGATGGGCAGCGTAATAGCTCACCTGGAGATAGAAGGGGCGCTGCTGGCGGACCTGCTGCTCGATGAACTCGATCGCCCGGCCGGTGAGGCTGAAGGTGAGCTTCGGATCGTCCGTCGGCTCATCGGCCACGATCGGCAGGCGAGCGCCATCCGCGCCGGTCATTCCGCCGCCGGTGATATTGCCCGTCTCGCCGTCGCTGGTGTCGTAGCCAGCCTTGTCGGGCCCGGGAATCCGTTCGCCCCATTTTCCGAAATGCGCGCAGCGATAGGCTGAGTCCACCGCCTTGAGAGCCTGGGGCAGCGTGAGATCCCGCGCCGGGTCGAAGTAGTCGGGCGGATTGCAGGGGAATTCCGTGCCTCGCAACCGGGCCGTGGTCCTTCCGGTGAGCACGCTGCGGCGCGTCGGCGTGCAGATCGGCCCGGGGGCGTAGCCGCTGGTGAAGCGCATGCCGCTCTTGGCGAGACGCTCGATATTGGGCGTTTCCAGGTACGGGCAGTACGACTCGGCGATATCCGGGTGCATCGGCACCGAGGTCTCGGCCCAACCCTGGTCGTCGGTGAGGATGAACACGAAATTGGGCCGGGCGACGTCGGCAGCCAGCATGTCAGCCGGCCAGGTGAGCGCCAGGGCGGCGATGACAAACAGAGCGCGTCTCATGGTGGGTTCCTCCTGCTATCTTGATGCCGACTTTGCCTTTCGCTTCGCGCGAGGCGGGTCGGCAGGTGCATCGCTTGCGGAGAACGGGATCGGCTTCACGTCGTCGGCCAGCAGCTTGGCGACCAGCGGGTCGTTGTTCTGCTGGGCGAACTTCTGGAGCAACTCGCGATGCTCCAGAAGAATCGGGCGGCACTTTGGATCGGCCGCCAGATCGGTCGTCTCGCCGGGATCGGCCTGCATATCGATAAGCGACTCCCGCCGCTGGCCGTGGCTGAAGACGCAGTACTTGTAACGATCGGTCCGCACCATGCGGCCTTCCATCTGGGGGCGGAGACCGTCGATCTCACCCGTTTGCGTCATGTTGTTTTCCACAACCACATGGTCGCGCCATGCATCAACTGGCTGGCCGAACACCAGCGGGAGCAGGCTGCGCCCGGGAAGCTTGCCGGGGATCTCCAGGCCGGCGAAATCGAGCATCGTCGGCAGCAGATCGATGCCGGTGTTCACGAGCTTGTCGGTCGTGGCGCGGGCTGTTCTGCCGCGGCAGGCGATCACGAGCGGTACACGAGCGGATTCGTCGTAGAACACGGTCTTCTGGTTGAAGCAGTGCGCGCCGGCACAGTCGCCATGGTCGGAGGTGAAGACGACGAGCGTGTTCTCCTCCAGGCCGGACTGGCATAGCGCCGCGAGGAGGGTGCCGATATGGGCGTCGACCTTCTCGATCATGCGGTAGTATCCCCAGCGCAACACGCGCCAGTCTTTCTCTGTGAATCGGCTCACAGGGAACAGGCCGGAATCTACCTGATAGGCGCGGCGCATGAAGGTCATGCCATCCGGCTCATTGGCTGGCGGCGCGAAGTTCGCCGGCAGCGGCGGCAGTTGATCGAGCGGCGGAGGATCGCCGATCTCGCCGCAGTTGAGCACCTGCTCGCGCCCGGCCAGGCGGCGCGACCACTCGCAGATGTTGTGCGGATTGAGGTAGCTGGCGACGAGTACGAAGGGCTTGTCGTGCGGCCGGGCGAGGAAATTCGCCGCTCCTTCCGTTACACCCGCATCGTGATCGCGTTGGATCTTGCGCGTAACGATCTCGAAGCCGTGCGTTTCGACATCCTTGACCGGGAAGCACAGGTGCCACTTGCCGCTGTAGGCGGCGTCGTAACCGGCGTTGCGGAAGTAGTTGCCCAGCGAGGCGAACTCTTTCGGATCCAGTCCGCCCGGCGGTTCGGCATTCTGCGTCACGCGGGTCTCGTGCGGGTAGCGGCCTGTGAAGACCGAATTCCGCCAGGGCATGCAGAGCGGGTTGGAACTGTAGGCCCGCGTGAACAGCGTGCCCGCCTGGGCGAGCCGATCCATGGCCGGGGTGTGGATGAACTGCTTCCCCATACGGCAGCTCATCGCATCGGCGAACTGCTGGTCGGTGATGATGAAGAGGATATTCGGCCGGGCTGCCCGCTGTTCGGCGGCGTCGAGCGCGGCCAGCGGCGCCGGCAGCAAGGCGGCGAAGACAAAAAGCCTGGAATTCATGGCGGTCGCTCCGTTTCCGACGGCTTGTTCGTGACTACCGGGGGCAGCTTCTCCTGGAGCCAGCACGGGCTGGAGGATAGACTAATCAGTCGGCCCGGCTTGCGACAGAGGCGGGCGGTCTGGAATTGCGGACGAACATCGCTGGAGAACACGCTGGGGCTTGGCCCCAGGCCTTTGTACTAGCATGCGGAGCCGGTTACCAAGGCGGCTTGCGGCAATGAGTTGCGTCGATGACCGGTGCCTATACTTGGAGAAGAACCGCGATTTCTCCAGGAGGCATTCCAATGATTCTTCAGGAAGTGATTGATCGTTTCGAGCAGAAAGCGCCGGTGTGCGTGATGGTGCGTGCGGCCATGGAGAACGTGCTTTCGGCCGAGCGTCTCGACGGATTGTTCGAGGAAGCCGCCGAGCGGCAGGCCAATCGGCAGCTCATGTTCTCGACCGTGGCCGAGATGATGGGGCTGGTGGCCTGCAAGATCCATCCCTCGGTGCATGCGGCGTATCAGGCTAAGGCCAAGGCAGTCGGCGTGACGGTCAAGGCCGTCTACGACAAGCTGCAGCGGATGGAGAGTAACGTCTCTCGGCAGCTGGTGGCCGAGACGGCCGCGCGCATGGAAGCGATCATTACCAACAGTGGAGGCACGCTGCCGGAGTTGGTGCCCGGTTACCGCGTGAAGATCCTCGATGGCAACCACTTGCGTCGCACGCAGCGCCGGCTGGGAGCATTGCGGAAGCTCAACGCGGCCCCGCTGCCGGGGCATTGCGTGGTGGTCCTGGATCCGCGCTTGAAGCTGGCGATCGACGTGATCCCTTGCGAGGACGGGCACGCGCAGGAACGCAGTCTGTTGCCGCAGGTGCTGGAGACCGTGGCGCCGCGCGACCTGTGGATCGGCGACCGGAATTTCTGCACGACGGACTTCCTGTTCGGCATCCAAGCACAGCGGGGTTACTTCCTTATCCGTCAGCACGCCCAGGCATTGCGCTATGAACTGATCGGCCGACGCAATCGCGTCGGCGAGACGGAAACCGGAGTGGTCTACGAGCAGAGCATGCGGATTTTCGACAAGGAAGGCCGCGCCATCAAGATCCGCCGCGTGACGGTCGTACTCCATCAACCCACCCGGGACGGAGACACCGAGATCCATCTGCTGACCAACCTCCCGCGGAAAGTATCGGCCGAGCGCGTGGCCGATTTGTATCGCCGGCGCTGGACCATCGAAACCGCCTTTTGCGAGCTGGCGCAGAACCTGGAGGGAGAGATCGAGACGCTGGGCTACCCGCGTGCCGCGCTGTTCGCCTTCTCGATGGCCTTGGTCTGCTACAACCTGCTGAGCGTGGTCCTGGCGGCACTGCGGGCGGTGCATGGCCACGAAACGGCGCAGACGCAGCTTTCCTTCTACTATCTCTGCGACGAAGTGGCCCACACGCATCGCGGCCTGGATATCGCCCTGCCCGACGAATACTGGCGGCGTAAGTACGCACGCTTGACGCCCGCCCGTATGGCCCGTGCACTGATCCGCCTGGCGCGACAGGTGGATCTTGCCCGCTATCGCAAGCATCAACGCGGTCCCAAGCGGCCCCCACCCAAAATGGACAAACGACGCCGAAGCCATGTCTCGACGGCCCGTGTGCTGGCGCAAAGCCGCACCAATACGTCATGAATCGATGCTAGTACAAAGGCCTGGGCTTGGCCCCTCGGGCAGCCGGAAGGAGAACCATACTTCATGACTGCCCCGCCCCTGGTGTTGAATCTGCTGGTCGCACTGGCCGCCGTTGCTGCGGAGGGCAACCCGCTACCGCTTTGGGACACCGCCACGCATTTGCCCAAGGCAGCGGAACTGCGACAGATCCGGGGAGCGGAGTTCCACGTGATCAAGCCCTACGAGTTCGACAAGGATGGCTATCGTTTCCTGCACGGTGTTGCGCTCGCCTGGCACAAGGGACGGCTTTATGCCTCGTTCGGGCACAACCAGGGGGGCGAGAACACGGACACGGAGGAAGCCCACTATTTGATCAGCGACGACGGCGGCCGAACGTGGAGCCCAGTCGCCACGATCGATCCGGGCGAAGAACCGGGCGTCGGCGTCAGTCACGGTGTATTCCTTTCGCTCCACGGGCGGCTGTGGGCCTTTCATGGGGCGTACACCGGCACAATGCGGGATGTCCACACCCGGTGCTATGTACTCGATGAGCCGAGCGGCACGTGGCAGCGAAGAGGGACTGTCGTCGAGGGCGGGTTTTGGCCGCTCGGCGAGCCGCAGCGGATGGCCGACGGCAACTGGATCATGGCCGGCATCTGCGTGGGTCAGGGCAACCCGGCCGCGGTCGCCATCAGCCACGGCGACGATGTGACGAGGTGGGACCTGGTCGTGATCCCACGAGCGGACGGACTCGGCGCGATGTGGGGCGAGTCGGCGGTGATTGTCGAGGACCGTCGCATCACCAATATCGCCCGTTGCGGCGATGCCGCGGTGGCGCTCGTCGCGGTGAGCGATGATTTCGGCCGCACCTGGACGCCCTCGCGGCCCTCGAACCTGCCGATGGCCACGAGCAAGCCCTGCGCCGGCAGGCTCACGAGCGGTCAGCGGTACCTCATCTGCTCCACCACCGCCGACGGCGGCCGGCGCCGCTCGCCCTTGACGATCGCTTTGAGCAAGCCGGGCGAGACGCAATTCAGCCAAGTGCTGGTCGTCCGCGATGCCGAGTTTCCCGGCGGCCCCGGCGAATCGCACCCCGGTGCCGCGCTGGCTTATCCCTGCGCGGTGGAGCACGACGGCAAGCTCTACGTCGGCTACTCGAACAGCGGCGGCAACATGGGCCGCAAAGGTACCGGCCGCGAACTGTGGAACAACAACAGTGCCGAACTGGCGATCATTCCGATCGCCGCACTCGATGATTGACAACCGGTGTGTGCGGTGGCCAGAATAGGGCTCGATCGGTTACCACCGCCGGGCGCGGCGTGTGTGCGACGCCCGTAAACGCCATCAAACACTCGCTTTGGAGAAGGGGATCGGCCATGTGTGAGCATTGCACGCGAAGAGAGTTCCTGGGAACGGGCGCCGTGGGAGGATTGCTTCTGGCCGGTGCGGCATGGACGCAGACGCGGGCGGCTGAAGAGGCTCCGCCCAAGCCGCGCGAGAAGTCGCGGATCTGCGTGATCTTCACCGGCGAGCCGCAGCCAGAAGACCGCAACTGGGGCGCCGACAAGACGCAGATCGCCGCCGTGAACGCGAAGCTCGCCGAGGTGGAGCAGAAGCTGGGCAACATCGAACTGTTGATCGGCCAATCGCGGAGCCCGGAGGAAACCAAAGCCCTGCTTGAAAAGGCGGGACCCGACGCGCCGGTGCTGGCGATCAACGTGCAGAACTTCGCCATGACGCGCGTGATTACGCCGGTGCTCGATGCGGGCCGCCCGTTGGCCGTGTTCTCGCTGCCGGCAAGCGGTCACGACTGGATGTTTGCGCCGCGATGGCTCCGCCAGGGGCATCGAGTGGCCCTTCTGGCCAGCAGCGACCTGGGCGAAGTGGAGCGGGCGGTGCGGCTGTTGCGCGTGATTCCCATGATGCAGCAGACCCGGATCCTGCTCTTCCCGCCGGCCCGAGGCACGAAGGCGGCCTGTTCGCCCGACGAGATCAAGCGTCGCCTTGGCGCCGATGTAGTGGTCTGCGACCTCAAGGAATGGGAAGACGTGCTTGCGGCCGCCGATGCGGAAGCGGTGAAGGCCGAAATCGACGCCTGGACCAAGGGAGCCAAGGCAATCCTCGAACCGACCAAGGAGGACATCGAGAAAGCAGGCCGGGTAAGCGTGGCGTTGGATAACCTCATCAACCGCAAGCAGGCCGACGCGCTGGCGATCGGCACCTGCATGGGCTGGCTGCCACAGGGATTCCCATGCCTTGGTTTCACGCGGCTTCGCGACCGCGGCGTGCCGGCAGCTTGTGAAGGCGACATGGATTCACTGCTGACGATGCTGTTGTTCCAGTACGCCATCGACCGTCCCGGTTTCCAGGGGAACGCCACGTTTGACACGGCGCGCAACGCGCTGTGGACGGCGCACTGCACGGCCCCCTTGAAGATGGACGGCCCCGACGGCGAAGCGGCTCCCTACCTGTTGCGCGGCCACTCCGAGGTCGGCGGCAGCGGGTGCGTGCCCGAGGTGCAGTACCGCGTGGGCGAGGTCATCACCCGGACCAAGTTCGTCAACTTGGAGACCATCCTCGCGTCCACCGGCGAGATCATCGAGGTGCCGGAGAAGAGTGTGCACGGCTGCCGGACGCAGATCGTCACCAAGGTGCGCAGCGCGGCCGAGATGGCGGCCAACTGGAGCAGCGCTCTGGAGACGGAAGATGCCATGACGCTGTTGCACCGAGTGGTGTTCTACGGCGACCACATGGAAAGCGTTCGCCACCTGGCCAACCTGATGGGCTTCCGGGTGTTGCAGGAAGGGTAGCCTCTTCCTGCCCCAGCCAGCGCGGAACTCCGAGCGGCATGCCCGTCTGGGGAGGATCGGTGCGAAGTCTGGAATAGGGACGCGGACGCCGACTGCTGCAAGTTGCGAATGGAAAGAACACGTCGCCGATTGGGGGCTCCGCAGCGGCCCTCAGTCGACGACTGTCGCCTGGCCCAGCAGTCGGCACGCGGTGTCGCGGTCTGTGTTGGTGAAAACCAGGTAGGTTCGCGGGCCGACCGGCACTTCCGACCACTGGTCACTATCCGTGCCCGGCAACTGCGTGCCAAAGGGGCGCATCGCGACCACCGACCTACCGGGCAGCCGTAGATGCAACTCTCCCGAGACCGCCCAGGCGATGACGTAGGTATCGTCCGGACTTGTGGGGCGGCGGAACAGGAATGACTTCACAGTCCCCTGAGCAATCTCCGGCGAGGGCTCGATTTCGACCAGCTCGTAGCGTTCCTGCTCGTTGATGAACAAGTGATGTTCGCGGCGGTCGGCAAGGATCCTCCGTTGGGATGGTGTCAGGTTGCGGGCTTCCTTGGAGTCACTGTAAATTCGCCGCTGCTCGAAGCAGGGTACGTAGTGGGCATCCGCCGGCGTTACGTTGCGCAGCAACCGGCATTGGTTCTCGGACAGGTGGTCGCTGAGCCTCGCATCTTCCCAGATCTTGATTGCGGCCAAGCAGTCTAGTGCCCTGGGATTCGACCGGAGGTCCTCCAGGCTGGCATGGAGCGAGATCGGACAATCCCAAGCCGCCGCCCGGCTGGCGACGTATTCAAATACGTCGGGGCCGGCGTAGCCAGCCTCGTTACGGCCAAATCGGCCGAGCCAGCCGAATTGGATTCGTGAAAAATCCATCGTTCGTGCGGCCGCCGTCGGGCAGGGCATCAACCGGCAGAAATCCTTCATCCCGTCGGGGGAAGCCACGACGTCGTAGGCGTTGCTACGGCTGATCATGTGCCAACTGAAGTGCGTGTAATGGGCCGCTTCGCAGACCGGCGGTGGTGGATCAAGTAGACGAAAAACCCGGTATTGCGCCGCGGGTACGTGGTACCAGAACGGCTCGTGAACGTCCTCTGCGCCGTCGAAATAGACCATTGCGTACGGCCCGGTCTGGCGGTAGATGCTGGCAATCCGCTGGGCGACTTCGTCCTGGATATCGGTGTCCTGGTCGAAGCGGATGAAAGCATCCCAGGTGTCGACGTCGAGCAAGCTGACTTCCTCCCCGGCCTGATGCGGCGCGGCGGCCGTCGCGAGGTGCCCACGCTCGCAGTCGGTGAACTCGTAGGGCGGCTGCGTGGTGTAGTTCTGGTAGGCGATCAACTCATTTCCGATCATGAGAATGCGGCGCCCTTTGTCCAGCGTACAGCCTGACGGGTTCTCTCGCACGATGATGGAACGTGCGGCGACGTCGAGCGGTGAGGCGAGGGTGAATCGCCGTAGCTTGTGGAGACGGGCGTCGGGTGTCGGTGTGGTGTATGGATCGCCCTTGCGGGCCTTGCTGTAGTGGATGTGCAGGCCCGCGTGCAACCCTGCGGCGCGAATCGCATCAGTGACTCGCTTCAGATCGTCCATGCCGTTCGGATATTGTTCGTTCCAGGAGAAATGGCCGGCATTCTCGGAGAACGCGGTGTAGGAAAGCAGCAGGACTCGAAATCCGCCCAGTTTGCACCAACGGATGTACTCGTCGATGTTCTGTGGCGTAGGCCGGGTGGCCCAGAGATAAGAGAGTCTCTGCAACGGCGAACGGCGGAATTCAGCCCCGGATGGCAGGCCAAAATCATGCTCGACCGTGGCCATCACGTCGAGCAAGCTGGCCTTCGGCTGGCGGCATCCGAATAGGACGGCAGTGGCGCCATGGAAGCCCACAGCGGCCTCAGCCGAAGCTTTCATCAACACGTGGTTCTGGTCAGGCAGCATCTCGATGTCCGTCTGCAAGTTGCCACCGCACAGGCAGATGCCGAACCGCTCGTCGAACACTGCGTTGATCCACTGGCCCAGCATCGGCAACCGGCGGATGTTCAGCCGCAAGAACTCGATCCGGTCGATCGGCTCGCCTTTCAAAGCGAGCAGTTCAAAGGCCAGATACTCGTCGGTGCCGCGCACACGGTAAATGGCCGTAACATGAGCTGGGCCGAACTCGATTGTCAGTTGATCGCGGTCCAGGGAGACGCTTGTGGCGGCGTACCGCGTGCCGCCCTGATACTGCCACCGTCCTGTTACAGCTGCGAATTCACCTGACCCTGTTGGCACCATGCGGCCGCCGCGATAGACGACCGCGATTGGGCAAGGCGGTTTGGGGCTGCAGTAATCGATTCCCTCTTGCCTGGCGACGAGGCGTTGGACGACGCCCTCTCGACCGATCTCCATGTGGAGCGTGGCTGTTTCGAGGAGCACGGTGCGATCCTCACGCACGACAGCGTGTGAGGAGCCGTCGAATGCGACGTCAAGCGTCAGGGCTACAGCCAGTGTTGGCAGCCATGCATACATGGTTGATGTTCCTCTTCGATACAGCTCTCCCACACCCAGTCGACAGGCCGGCATCCGGCCTACGAGCGCGCCGTCCACACGTCGCGCGCGACGCGCAGAATATTTCCGCCGAGGATCTTCTGGATGTCGTCGTCGCTGTAGCCCCGCTGCACCAGGCCGACCGTGAACAGGGGCCAGTTGGTCCACGTGAGGCTGGGATCCTGGCGGCCTCCGAGCGCGCCTTCGGGCCAGAGCGCCTCCCAACGGGGCATACGCGGAGGAACCTCGCGCTTCGGTATCTTCGCACGTTCGGCGGCCGCGTTTCGCGATTCATACGCGATGTCGGTGCCGATGGCGACGCGTTCGACACCGAACTTCTTGGCGACATAGTCGATGTGGTCGAGAAACGTGCCGATGTGTCCGGGGCCGCCAAGGAAACCGGAAATGCAGCAGATGCCTACCAGCCCGCCGGTATCGCAGATCGCGCGGATCACTTCATCAGGCTTGGACCGGATGTGGGTGTGGATCGCCGCGGCGGTTGTATGGCTGGCGACCATCGGCTGCTTCGAGGCCTGGGCGGCTTCAAGACTCGTTTGCCAGCCGGAGTGGGCCACGTCTACGATGACGCCCACACGGTTCATCTCAGCGACACAAGCACGGCCGAAGTCGCTAAGACCGCCATCGGTCGCCTCGCCGCAGCCGTCGCCCAGCGGGTTGCGCCGGTTATAGGTCACGTGCATCATGCGAATGCCGAGTTGGTGAAAGACGCGGATGAGGCCCAGTTCGTCGCGCACACCGTCCCACTGCTGCGGCAGCGGCACGCCGTTGCCGCTGAAGTAGAGGCACAGCCGGTTCTGCTTCTTCGCTGCCTCAATGTCGTCCGGCGAGACAGCTTTGAACAGCTCATCCCGCAGCAGGTCAGTGGCCAGCGTGAACCGCGCCAGCCGTTTGATGAGCCGCAGCGGGTCGTTGCTCTCTTCGCCAGCATTCTGGAAGATGCACGTTACGCCAGCGGCTCGGAACGCTTCCAAAAATTCCTTCCGTTCGCCGGCATCAGTCGCCGAACGGACCATCGGCAGCTCTTCACGGAGGTCGTTCAATTCCGCTTCCGACGCGCCCGCTTCCATCGCGTTGCGGATCACGTCGCCGTCCGGCGCGGCACGCGGCGAAAAGCCGTAAGATTCGAATACCAGGGAGTTTGCGTGAAGCTCCAGACCATGCTCAATCTCCTTCTGGCTTGGCTTCAAAATCCCCAGCGCCGCTTCGCGGGCTTTCCGGATCGTCTCGTTCGGCGGCAGGAGAGGCGCAACGGCCGGCTCAGCAGCGTCGGCTCCGCGCGGATCACTGGAAGAGAGACCTGTTGCACCAAGCACAGAGAGGGCCGCAGCCGTTTTAAGGAATCCTCGCCGCGTTGATGCTGAAGTCAGACTATTGTTGACCATGAGACTCCTCCGAGCTCGAAGTAAGTGCCAGGTGGAACGCCTGTCCCGACCAGTCTATCATGCCGCCGGTCGGCCGTCTCGACGGGTATCGATCGTCGGTTTGAATCAGCGCTGCGAGGCCGGGGGGGCATGCGATCCGCTATAGTACCTCTGATGGTCTATTGCTCCGAGTTGCCGCCGAAGACGATTTCGCCCATCGTGCTGCGGTCGTCCATGCTGGGACGGCCGATGCTCGAGGACCAGATGGAACGGTCGAGCGTCCCGCGGGGCAGCAGATGATAGCGGGCGAAGTTGGCATGCCAGGTGATGCCGGCCGACGGCGGCTCGATGGATAGCGACCGGAACGGAATCGTGACCAGAGCGATCCAGCGATGCTTTTCGGCATCGACACGCGAATCGCATTGCCAGTCGCCGTTCCAGGCTGGGTCGTCCTTTCCGTAGCGCGGGTCCATCGCGTCGGCGATCAAGCCGCTCGCGGCATCGTACTTGGAAACAGCGTTGGCACCGGCCATGAAACGGTAGAACACTTCGCAGCCTGCTTGCGGGGCAAGACAGATTTCAACGGCCTCCTGGTTGCGGAGGTCGCGATCCCGTTGAAGCGCGGGGTACTCCGCGGGGCAGTCCGGCTCCAGTTCGCAATCGACGCGGATGTAGAGGTTGGCGTCATCATAGAGCAACCTTAGCGCTGTCTTGCGCGGAAGATGCTCCAGCGGCGAGGGCAACATGAGTTCGTTTTCAGGGGTCGCCTGCCACTGTGAGGACTCGAGAGTAACAGGCCCGTTTGCAGGAACTACCGTTGCGCGTTTCTTGCCGGGCGGGGGCGAGTTGCGGACTGCCGCGGTGTCCCAGTTGAGGCAAGTATTGGCATACGGTTCCTGGTAACCGTCGTAGGCCAGTCGCAGATGATTGGCATCATGCCCGGCAAAGGGGAAGAGCACGTGTGACCAATCGCCCGGCGCCGCGGGGCGGCTGGGCTTTTCGTACAGCGACGCGATGAAAGCATTGCGGGCGTCGATTGTCTCGAGCAGCCGGTCGCGCGAGGCGGTATCCGGCAGCACCCGGTAAGCATGATAGAGATGCACCACGCGGGCGAGGTGGCGGACATGCTCAAATTCGGTTCGTACGAGCCGGAGGCGCGTCTTGACCTTGTCGCCGCTGGCCATGGCCTCTGCCTGGCGTAGATCGGCGTCCAGGTCGTCGAGCAGACCGGGCGTATAGAGGAAGGCGATTAGCTGGAACGGATCGCTAACCATTTTGCGCGGCCGGCCCTCGAGTGGCTGGTACGTCCACAAATCGCACCGTGTGCCGATGTGGTCTGAATAGAGCGTTATCGCGTGGTTCAGTCGATCGTAGAAAGAACGCATGTACCATGCCGACTTGCCAAAGGCCGCGTCGCAGAACTCAGGCAGAAGGTCCTTAGCGCTGTTGTGCTCCGGATCGTCGAACATGCGCCCCATGACGTAGTATACCGGGCCTTCCAGTCCGAAGAGCTGGCCCGGACCGTCACGGTAAATGGCTCGGATGTGGTTTGCCGCAAGCCGCTTCACCTGCGCCTCGACGTACCGAGGAGTGCGCATCGGCGTGTAGCGTGTGCCGAGGTTCGGGCACCAGTTGTAGATGTACCCGGTGAATCCCCGCGGCACTTCATAGCCGCGCCACGGGGAGATGTCTTCCTCGTTCGTACCCGTGAGCATGATACAGGTATTGGCCGGAAATCGGGTGAACGTCTTCGGCGGCCGAGCGGTGAGTATGTAGGACATCATCGTCACCTGCCTGCCCGGGTGCGAGGCGTGCAGCCGTTCGGCGACCCGGCGGTTGAAGATCCAGATCTTCTCGCTCCAGTCGCTGCCGGTATCGAAGAGCTTCGCACAGGCGTCACACTGGCACTCGCGGAACCCGTCGGGTTGCCCAAGATCGACCGACGCGTAACCGCGATCGAGCCACGAAGCGAGGTCGCGGTAGATCAGTTCCTGCACATCGGGGTTCGACAGGCAATACTGTGCGTTGCCGTTCTCCGGGTTGAGTCGTGCTCCATTGATGAGCGCGAAATACTCAGGGTGGGCATCGTAGTACTTCTCCGGCGGGACCGCACGCTGCCAGGTATGCCCGCCGAAGACTTCGTCGACGCGTGGAAAGCGGTTATGGGCGAGATCGTAGAACCCGCCGCCTGCCGGGTGCGCTGTATTGAGCCGCAAGACGGGCGTCTTGCGCAAGTTCAGATCCGCAGGCACCGCGATCGTCTCCAGCGGCAGGAACTCGATCGCCGGCGAAGCGAGCAAATCGATCCGTGCGGCTGCACTCACCGGATTGTAGGGCGCGATCTCAGGATACAGAAACCGCACACCCATATACTGCCGGAGGAAGTCAACCGTGGCCTTGGCCGTGCCGATTCGGTCCCAATTCGGCCGTCGTTTGTTTTCGGTTTCGCCCTTTGCGGGGTGATCGTGCCCCGCGATGATCAGGTCCCTTCCGACCAACCGGTGGACGTAACTCCAATCGTCCAGAGCCGCGACATCGAGGCCTGCGGTCCGGGCAAAGGCGCAATTGCCCAGGCAGATCGCCGGCCTGGCCGGATCTCGCTGGCTTTCCGAGATGACCGGTACTTCAAACCCGTTCGACCGGAATGCGGCTTTCAGCAAGCACGCAGTTTGGTTCAGGCACTCGCCGATCGCCGGGCTGGGATACTCGTCAGGGACGACGATCTGGTAATCGGAATTGCCATTGGCGGCAAGTATCAGGTCAGCGGCAGAGGCCCGATTGGACGATGCCAGCAGCCCTGCGAAGAAAGACACCCACAGACAGGCGATGATTCTCATGGATCGCTCGCTTTCGCTAACGGTATTCGGCGCCGGTCAGGTGATTCAGCAGCGCGCTATGGGACTTTCTTAGCCTCGCTCAACAGTTCTTCCTCATTGACGATCAGCCTCAACGGCAACGGCTCCTGCCAGTCCTTCTTGAACGCGAAGCCGGCAATAATCCACAACTCGCCGGGACGCCGTTCCAGGAAGTAAGGATAGCTCAACTGGCCGCCGCTCTGCCGGGCAAGAACGACTGGCAGGGTCCAGGTCTGACCATCATCTTCAGAAAAAACTACCTGCAGATTGGTCCGCCCTGCCCTGTCGTTCGCTACCATCGCCAGCCGCCCGCTCTGCAACCTGAGCAAGAAGCCCGGAGCACTGGTCGATTCAATTGAAGTGGGCCTGATGGTCCGCCATGAGATTCCGCCGTCCTCGGATAATGCTTCCCAAAAGCGTCCCCAGTGCGTGCGGATGAACATCAAGAGGCGACCATCGCCCAGTTCAGCCACCGTCGGCTCCATGGCGCCGGAGTGGTCGCCGTGGCCGCCCAGGTCAATCAGATTGCTCCGTTGCCAGGTCTTCCCCTCGTCGTCGGAAGTCAGCGAGCAGGCAACATAGCGGCCCGGATCGGGGACGAGATGCGGCACCGTAGCGACCAATCGACCGTCCCGCGTCTGGATGAAGCCGAAGAAATTGGGATTGTAGCCGGCGAGGATTCTCTGCCGATCAGTCCAGGTTCGGCCGCCGTCGAGGCTGCGGATCGCCCAGACTTCCAGTCGGCAGTCGTCCTTCGGCTGGTCGATGGTCCGGTCCCAACTGAAGTTGTATGTGGTTGAATCCAGGTAGACGATGACGAGCGTGCCGGCGCGGGTCCGCACGATGGCGGACGAAGCCGGTTCGCGGCCTTCGTTCAATCCGTCCAATCCTTCACAGACCTTCTGCGGATCAGACCATGTGCGGCCGTCGTCCCGGCTCGCCCGCATCCCTTGTGGGTCGATGGTCATCAAACTGCCGTCGGCGAGTTCCACAAACGGGCCGTTGCCGTCGATTTCGAGCGGCCTGCAGAGCGGGTGGATCCAGCGACCGTCGTCATCCGCCGCCGGGCAAATCCCCGGCCAACCAAGGACGAGTGACGTGAGGATCGCCCGTACCACCAATTGCACCGTCAAGTTGCTGTGCATGATGTGTCTTCCCTTCGTGATCAGTGCTGGTTGGACATTGCTGGCTTGCCGGAGTTTATCATGGCCGATCAGTTGACCAGTCCTGTGGTGTGTTCGCATCGAGCAGTGTCTGGTTGCGCCAGGAAAGCTTCCTCGCGCCGATCGCCATCGCGCGCAGAACGGTTCCATCGGGCCCGAGTTCCACGGCGGCCACCTGCCCGTCGGTTTCCAGGCCGCCGCCGCAAAGCAGGCCCTCGACATCACTCTTTCGCATCAGCACCAGATGCGTGCGCCCCCCGACTCGAAGGCGCAGCCCGTGGGCGCCAGTCGCTTCGATCGTCTCAATGGTCGCCTCGGGATCCGAAGGCGCGGCGAGCCGTTGGATTTGCATCGCGGCCAGGAATTCCTGTTCCTCGCTCGGCTCTGGCGGCGTTGCGTAGAGGTGCCACTCGGGAACGTACTTCTCCGGCGGCACAGGCCGGGTGCTGTAGCCGTCGACCGGCTCGACTGGAAAGCCGGTGGTGACTTTCAGCACCATGCCGCTCGGTGCAAGAAAGCGGCCGCGAAGCGCCGCCCGAGGAAAGACGATGCGGAAAAACTGGTTGGACGCCTCTGTCTCGATGGGCGTCACCGCATGCAGCATCCAGTCGCAACTCACGGCGCTGTCGGCCGCCGCGACTCTATCGTGGATCACGACGAAGCCGGGCTTGATGAACAACATGTGGCGATCGAAGCGGGAAAGCCGGCCTTCGTAGACTTCCGGCGCCGCGGCGTCGCCGACTGTGTACCCGTAGCCTGGCGAATCGAAGTAACAGGTGATGCGTCCGTCGGCGCCCGGCTTGCGGACGGCCTGGCCTTTACCGTCGACCAGCAGTGTGTTGTGCGCCAGCGTGGCCATCGAATAGGCGTTGAAGTGAGGGCTGCCCCACCAGTCATAGTAGCCGCCGTCGATTGCCAGCTTCTCGCCGTAAGCGTGGATCAAGAAGCTGTTCTGGTCCGGGTGCTGATGTCCGGCGAAGTAACGACCGCTGTGCAGGGCCACGGTCGCGCCCTCATTTCCATCAACCAGGTTCGTGTTGAAGATCACCCAGCCGATGTGCCGGTAATGAATGGAAGGCGGCAAGTCGGCCGGCGGCCGGGGCACCAGTCCGTCCACCGGCTCGCGCTCGCCCGCATACCACAATGCATACGGGTCACCCGTCCGCACGGCCAACTCGCGGACCCAACGGGACTCGGTGGGCCCGCGAACCGAGTGGTTCGGCTTGCCTGTGTCGGCGAAAGACACGGCCCAGGCGCCGGGCGGGGCAGAGTACATAGGGAATCTTGCCGTCTGCCGAAGCCAGGGGTGCTGGTAGAGGTCGATGTCGCAAACGGCTTTCAGCATGTCGGCGTAGCCGATGATGAATCCCAAGCCGTAGCCCCAGTAGGAGATGCCCTCGTTATTCTCGCCCTGTTGACCCAGGCAACACAGGAAGCGGCCCAGGTAAAGCTGGCGGACGTACTCCGCCCACTCGCCAGCCGCATCGTGTTCGCCCGATAGCACGATTCCAGCCTCAGCCAGCCCGAATGCCTGGAGCCACGCGTGGTTGTTGGCTTCAGAGCCGCGGAACGGATTCAGACGGCGGTAGAACTGTTCAGCCCGCTGGACGATCACCTGCCGCATTTGCTGCTCCTCTTCGGCGGTCATCGAGCTTCGGCATGCGTCGTAGCACCAGTTGAGTCCGCGGAGCAGATGGTGGGCGCCGATGTCGCCATATCGCTCGGCGCTGCCTCCCTCCGGATCCCAGCGACAAGCCTGCAGGGCGAGTCCCTTGGCCCAAGCGATCACTCGCGGGTCGCCTGTTAGCATTGCGTAACTGCCGAGTCGCTCGAGGCGGCGGCCGGTGCCCCCGGTGATGCCACCGGCGACCTTGCCATACCAATCGATCCAGGTGGGCCAGCGTGGATCGCCCGGCACGTGTGGGCCGGGGTGTTCGGGTACGCCCTGTTTGAACAGCTTCTCGGCGTTCTTGACGAGTTGTTCTTTGCGTGACTCGGTGAGATTCGGCTCAGCCAACCTCGCCACCGCCAGCAGACGCGGGCCGGAGCGGCCAGCCGATGCTTCGAGCGGCATCGGCGGGGTCGTGAAACGATGCGCGTCGGCAGCGACGGTGAGCCGCTCGATGTCCGACCAGCCTTCGAACAACTCACTGTCGGTCCACACCCGCCAGTACCAGCAGCCCGGCTCGAACGGTTCGGGTGGTGTATGGAAATTCCATTTCGCGTCCACGCTTACGGTCGTTTCATTCACGAAGTTCGGATCCAGTGAGTACTGGAGCCGCTGCGGACCAGCCGTGTCGAGCGTGGGCCAATGGAACATGGGTGGGTTCGCAGTCGACTCGCGAATCCGATCCGTTAAGACCGACTGGCGAGAGGAGACGGTTACCCGGATATTATCCAGGTACGTGGTCATCCGGGCCTTCGTCTCTTCGCGGACCGCTGTTTTTTCTTTCACGCGGCCATAGAGTTGGATCGCCGAGAAGACCATGCCTGGGTGGACCGTGTGTTCTTGCCACGGCTTGAGACTTCCCAGCGGCACCTCGGCATGCCGCCACTCTCCCGAAAACTCGTCGCTGTGCCAGAACCACTGCTTTCCTTCCACGTAGAAGCTCATTCCCAGGTATGCGCCCTCGAATCCCGGTTCAACCTCGGTTCGGTAATCAAACGACAACGTGAGGTTCTTGACGAGCGTTATCGGTCCCTGCAACCGCACGCCGCAGGCGGTCGCCGGAGTCGAGTTATGGAGGCGCAGGCAATGGCCAGGCTTGCCAGCTTCGCGCAGGACCACAGCCGCCTCGAGCGAGCCCCAGTTCAGTCCCTCGTACTGCGAGAGTCCCTCGCCCTGTTCAAAGTCGAGCGAAATCTGCTCCGCCGCGATCGCCGGCAACCCGGTCAGCCATGCAGCCAGAACGACGATCCATGCGGTTCGACTAGTCATTGCTCGCCTCCCGGTCTTTCCCGAAATGCCGCGGATTCTCGAATTGCCTTTGAATGAGGGGCTACGGCTGCTCTGGTCCTGAGGTGCCGTTGCCTCGGAGTTCAATGAACACGACCTCCAGCGGGTCAATGTTGGCAGTGAACTCCTGTGGCACGCTCCGACGCTGCCACAAGGGGCGGAACGTCTCACCTTGCGTCGAACGATAGATATGAGCATCGTAAGGCCGCTCGGCGGGCGAATTGCGCGCGTCGAGGTTCACTTCGAGCGGTTGTGCCGTTTCGCCGATGTTCACGAACAGGTGGCCAATCCGGCCGTCCGGCGACCGCCAGGAACTGGTGAGGACGGCCGGCGTGGAGATCTCCTCCCGGACCCACTTGCCATTCCTCTGGGCCGGAACGCTGATCGCGACCCGGGGTACGTGCAGCTCATAAGGATGCAGCATCGTGCCGAGCATGAGAAAGTCTTTGGCCCGGGTCTTCAACAGGCGGCAGTGGCTACGGATCATCGCGATCTGGTCCGGGTGCGCGTCGAACATGTTCCGCTGTGACGACCAGATGGAACCGCCCGGTGTGCGGCCAGCAACGAGATTCATCGCGTGGCACCGGACATTCCAGCGGCTATTGTCCGGACTCAGCATCGCGCTGTCGCCGCCGTATCCGGCGGCGAATTCGTGGTACAGATAAGAGAATAGTGGGATGCCGGCCGCGCCGGGATAGCCTCGATACCAGCGTTTCTCGTAGTATTCGCGGACGTGAAAGCCGTCCAGGTGCTGGATCAACTGCTCGTGCGGTTCCTCGTGGAACAGGACGAAATCGGGCGAACGGCCCTTGCCATGCTCGCGCATTGCATCGAGCAGTTGCCAGAACGCGTGGCTCTGATAGAGCCCCACTCCAGGTGGGTGGTCGTGGTCGGTAGCGTAGCAGGCATCTCCGGCGCCGCTGACGGTCTGGTCCATCTGCAGCACGTCGACGCTGAGATCAAGAGCTCGATCGACGACGTTGCAGAAGAACGGCTTCGTCTCCGGTGCGCCAACACAGAACTGGTACGAGTGCCGTTTCCAATCGCCCCGGGGATCGGATTCGTTCAGCAGGTATTCTTTGGGCTTGCCGCTGTCTTCGTCGATGACGTATGACGCCAGATGCTGCCCCGCTGCGGCGATCTCGCCTCCGTCGCGGCCTTCGTTCCGATGGGTGAAGAACAGCCCCGACAGGAAGAAGAACGGCCGGGATCCGTCTTGTCGGAGTTGCTGGATCACCGGTCTTGCACGCTCGGCATCGAACACAGGGAAGTAATCGCCGCCGGTCCAGCGGCGATGGTTCTCCCAGCCCGCCAGCATGGCTACGACGGGGCCGTCGATTTTCTCACGGAGCGTGCGGAGATGCTCTTGAAGTTGCGGATAATACGAGCCGTTGCAGGTCCGAGTGCTGTCGTACGTGCGCACCTCGCATACGTGCACCTCGGGGCCGTCCTTCCACCACGGCGGGATGTCGCCTCTCTCGGCGAGCGTTTTCGCGCACCAACTCTGCTCAAGGGTCCATCGCTTGTATTGATCGGCCGTATCGCACCAGGTACCCTGCGTCACGCCGAGCGCCACGGGATACGGGCTCGTCCACTGACGGGCGCGAGCGTTCTCTGCATCCGCAACCGCAGTGAATTCGTGCCAGCATCGGAAGCCTTCTGCCTGTTTCGAGACGGCGAGCGACATCGGATGGCCTGCCGTATCCATGCCCGCCAGGTATACGCCGGCCGACCGGTCCTGGTAGGCGAGAAACTGCGCGGAGAGGTTCCCGGGATAGGTCAGCGTGACGCTCTGGCCATACCGCCAGGTCTCTGCCGGGTTCTCGATGAGTGTTCCGGCAAGGGCCGGCAGCACGAAGCAGTCGTCTTTGCCGTCGTCGATGGCCGGTACCGCCAAGAACTGCGGGAACCGAATCGCTTTCAGTCGCCACTCTGGCGGGTGCGCAACGTGGATCGTCCAGAGCGTCAGCAGACGCTGCTCGTCGGTTCGTACCGTCACTTCGACGGCCAGGTCAGGCACAGGGAATTTGGCGAACTTGATGACGACTGTGTTTGCATCGCCGTCTCCGGCCGCGCTTACCTTCGACTCGCCAGCGGTGGCGCTGTCGATCGTTACCGGCTTGCCATCCTGATTGGTGAAAGCAATCGAGAAAAGGCTCGCCGACGCGGGATTCTCGACGACCGCTTGGCCGCTTGCCTTGTGAACCAGCCGTTCAATGAACGGTGCGGGAGTCGAGCGGATCTCCAGCCGCAATACCTGGTTCTCCAGCACGAGCAAGTCGCCGGTCTCCGCCGGCTCGCCTGCCGCCACCGGCACAGCAATTCCGATCCATAAGACGATCGCCTTCATGGGCGGTGTTCTCCGAACTTGGTGCGGGGTGAACCTGCTGAGACTGGCAACGCGCTGCCGGCCTCGCTACGGATTGCATCACACCGGCAATCACGCCGGCGCTATGTTCCACGATTCGTGTAACCATCGGCCTCCCGAGTATAGCCGACAGTCGGCCGCTTGGCGCTATCGCGGAAATCAAAGACTGGGATCGAACTGCGGACACGGTATGTGCAGGTTTCCTTCCTGGCATCGAGCCAGTTAGAATAGGACCGAGGAACAGTCCGCCCCACCCTTTCGAGAGATTCCGCCGTGAACGTCCGAGCCTATTGTCGATCTGGCACGATTCTCCTGGCATGTCTCGTGCTGACCGCAAGTGCGGGTGCCCTTCGCGGGGCGCCGCCTGTGCCGTCCCGCCCTTCCGTGATCTTCGACACCGATATGGGTTCCGATTGTGACGACGCCGGTGCATTGGCGGTTCTGCACGCGCTTGCCGACGCCGGTGAGTTGAATCTCCTGGGCGTTATCTTCAGCAGCGGGAGGAACCGGTACGGCGTCGGGACGTGCGATGCGATCAACACGTATTACGGTCGAGGCGATTTGCCGCTCGGGCAGTACCAGGGAACCGACGTGGGCGATCCCGCCGACTCGTACACCCGACGCATCGCCACGGACACCGCGTTCTTCGGACACGATGTTGTCGACCGTGCTCCCGATCTGGTGGCGGTCTACTGCTCGCTTCTCGAATCCCAGCCGGATCATTCGGTGACGATCTGCACGGTCGGGCATCCACACGGTCTGGTACACTTGCTGCGCGATCCCGAGGGAGAAGCATTGGTGAGGACAAAGGTGGACCGCTGGGTAGCAATGGGGATGGGAGGCTGGAACTTCCAGGCAATGGGCATGTCGGAGTACTGCCAGGAGCTTCTGGATCGATGGCCCTTGCCGTTTTACATTTCGCCCAGCGGCCAAGACATCAGGACAGGACACCGTCGACTCCCGAATACGCCGGAGTCGAATCCCGTTCGTGAGGCGTATCGCCTGTGGGGAAACAGAACGGCCATCACGGAAGGCCGATCAAGTTGGGATCAGGTTGCCGTATTATTCATGGCACGGCCGGCGCTGTACGAAGTGCAGTCAGGCGGACGAGTCGAGCGGCTCGCCGACGGAAAGGTCGTCTGGAATGGGAAGGTGGATAATCCGAATCACCATTTGGTGACACCGAAGCCCTCGGCCGCGGAGATGGAAGCAATCATCGAGGAATTGATGACGCGAGAGCCAGCGCGGCGCGGCCAAGTCAAGACGGGTGGGTAGTCAAGTTTGAACGATCATTGATCTTCATCGCGGGTGGAGCGAGGTTGTTTTCCAGATCAAGCAGGCTGCGAAACGCTGCACAGTTGACCGCGGAGCCACAATTGCCATGAAGAATAGCTGTACACCGTTGTTCAGAAACCTGGCGCTCTGGCTGTCGATTGCCTCGTCGGCGGTTTCCTGGGCAGTTGGAGCCGAGAGCCGCCCGGTGGCCGCGAATCATCCGCCGGGTTTTGTCATGCCCGTGCCGAATGAGGTGATTCGTTTGTGGCCGGGAGATGCCCCAAATCTGGTGCCGGGTGGGAGGCCTGAAGCCGTTGTGAACGAGCGCTACAGCGACGTCTCGGTGCCGCAGCTATTCGTCTACCTGCCACCGAACGGCAAGACGAACCGGACGGCCTTGATCATCTGCGCTGGCGGCGGCTACAGCCGGCTGGCGATGTGTCTGCACGTTGAGAATGTCGTCCAGTTGCTCCACGATCAGGGGATCGCCGTCTTCGGGCTCAAGTACCGAACGAAGTACGGAGACAACGACGTGCTCGAGGACGCTTTGGCTGACGGCAAGCGGGCCGTGAGGATCGTGCGAAGCCGAGCGGCAGAGTGGCGTATCGATCCGCAGCGCATCGGCGTACAAGGCTACTCGGCGGGCGGAAACCTGTGCCTGAACCTTGCCTGCCGCTACGACGATGGGGTTCTCGGCTCGGACGATCCGCTCCAGCGGCTCAGCAGCCGCCCGGATTTCGCGGTTCTGATGTGCCCGTGGCCGTATACCCAGAAGATCGACGACTTCCAGTTCGACGAGAATTCGCCGCCGGCTTTCATCGCCAGCGCCAGAGACGACACCACGGCGCCGAATTCATTTGCGCTAGCGATCGGCGAACGACTGAAGAACCTGGGCATATCGGAGAAGACTTTCATGCCGGAGAAAGGCGGCCATGGAGCGTTCCATTGTGGCTTGGCTGATGGTCCCGGCACCAACTGGCCGAACGTGCTCATTCCGTGGCTCCGAGAAATTGAAATGCTGGAGTGAGCGGGACACCCGTGCTGGGCCCGGTTGTGGAATGGCTGATTCAACTGTGAACTGCCGGTTTGCTACAGCGGGCGCATGAGAAGCTGTCGTCCGGCTACGCATCCACTTTGCGTGGGCTGGGCCATCCTGCGCAAATAACGCATCTTGACTCGTCGCTCCGCTTTGCGGTTCGCGGATCTGCCTGTGAGCGGGCGAATTTGTTGGACTGCCGATTTTGCCTTCTGCCCGTGGGCGGGTGATCCGTTCTAGTGTGCTCGCTGAGTCAAACGAGAAGCCCGGCTTTTCTCAAGGTGCAGGTTCTGCCGGTTATTCCTGTTGCAGGAGCGAAGTGTAGCCGATTACGCAGTAATGCGGCACAACTTCGTCGCTGCGCGCCGCCGTGCGGCGTTGTGACTCAGGGAGGGACGTCTCGTGAAATCAAAGCAGTCGCTCAGTCTGCTCATAGTGTTGCTGCTGACCGCTGGTGAGTCACAAGGGCAATGGACGGGCGCACTGCCGGGCGGAGGGGCGAACGGTCGTGCCGGGCAACTATACCTGGCTGAGGACGGGGCGTCTCCAATGCAGAGTGGCGTTCCCGATCCGGCGTACTCGCGAGGTGCGGGCGACATGAACGCCGTGCCTTCTGATGTGGCGATTGCCGGAGATATTGCGAACGCCTATCCGACTCCGGACATCGGTTTCACTCCTGAAGATGGCACGGGGCCCTGTCCTGCCGACGCGGATGGCTATTGCTGCCCGCCGTGCTGGTACCTGGAGTCAGGATTCCGTTTCCAGGCTCGCAATCGGCCAGATCGCGTCACATTGAGCCGACGCTTCATCGAGGTTCCTGCAGGGCTTGTGGCTGCCGGGCGACCACTGCACACGAAATACGAATCATTCGATGGTGAACTGGGCGAATCCCTGGCGCTGGGCCGCTTCCTGGGGACTGACGACAGCAACCGCAACCAGTTCGTCGAATTGCGTTATTGGGCGACCCACGATTGGGAAGCCGATTCACTGGCCTCGGCAGTTGCTCCCACGACGCTCTATGGCATATTCACGGTGGATTTCGGCGGGTTTTCCGATGCCTCGGTGCACCGCTACGAATACGACTCAAGCATTTACAATTTTGAGGCCAATTATTGGCTGCGGCCGCGGGGCCGGCCCGATCGCCTGGTTCTCTACCCCAACGGCTGCTGGCGCCGAGAACGAAACACGCAAGTCGTTCTTTCATACATGTTCGGACTGCGTTATATCTCGTTGAACGAGGACTTCCATTTCCTCGGGGAGAGCGAAGGGATTGTCGACGACGTTCCGTTCGAAGGCCTGGGACGCTACTCGATCGCCGCCGACAATAACATGTTTGGTTTCCAGATTGGCGCCGATCTGCTCCAGCACGGCCGTAATTGGAGCTGGGGGTTCCAGGCAAAAGCAGCGCCGCTCATCAATGTGTCGGAGCAAGGAAGTCTGTTCCAGGCTGCCGGCGACCCGCGTTTTCTCAGTCGAGACGTATCCTGGACCGACGACAATGCCGAGGTCGCCTTCCTGGGCGAGTTCGGGGCCATCGGCAAGTACTTCATCACGCCGAACGTGACGGTCTTTGCCTCCTACGATCTTGCCTGGCTATTCGGAGTTGCATTGGCTCCCGAACAAATCCAGAGGCAGATTCCGGTCGACACCACGCCAGAGATCCGCGACGAAGGAACGGTGTTTATGCACGGGATGACGATGGGGATGCAGTTCCAATTCTGACGGGTAGCCGAAAGAGTCAGTCGCCTTTCCCGATATCGGTGCCCGGCAGCCTGGCAAAATATGATGAGGCCGGTTTCCCGGCGGTGTCGTCGCGTGATGACGAGGAGTTCCGGAGTCGAGGATGCTCATGGCTGCAAGATTCACCGTCGTCGGTCTGATCCTGATCGGCTTTGGGGCCGTTCAGGTCGATGCGCAGGTCGCGCCGCCAACCGGGCAGTCGCCGAGCCCGTTGAGCGGTCCTGCGGTCACAGCATCGCCCTCAGCCGAAATGGACTTGCCGGGCAATCCGGCAGATCCGAGCGCCGCCAGGCATGCCCCTGCAGAGAGAATCGAGGGTGCGAATCAAGACACTTCGGCCGCGCCCAGCAACGCCATGGTTCCACTCCCGCCGACGGCGTCGTACGGAGCGGCCGGCCCGCCCGCCGCTACGGCGCCAGTCCGGCCGTTGCCGCCGACATTGAGCACCGGTGGTGCTTCGGCCGGAAATCCCATGAGCCTGTATGGTTCGGCATCCGCGTTGCCGCCGCGCAACCAGATTCCCACCATCGGGACCGGTGCGATGCGGGCGCCGTCCGTGCTCGATCAGAAGCCGTTTACGGGTTATTCGCCCGGCCCTGCAGTGAGCCCGTACATGAATCTGTACTTGGGCAACAATGGCGCGGGGATTGTGAACAACTACTACAGCGTCGTTCAGCCGATGCTCCAGCAGCAGAACATGAACCGGCAAACGGAACAGTCGTTGAGAGAGCTGCGCATCCAGAATCGCTTACAGCAATCGCAGTTGCAGCAGCTCAACCGTCCGATGCCCGGTGCACAGGGGACTTCGTTTATGAACTATGGCGGCTACTATCCGAGTATCGGACGTTGACCCAGGTGCCGGATCGAAGTTGCAGTACAAGATCGGCCGAAAAGGGAACAAGTGGCCGGTAACATCTGCCGATTATCACGATAGTGACGTCTTTTCGGAAAGCACGGTCCGTGCGCGCAGGGATGCGAGATGACTACACACTTATCCCGGACACGGGGCGCTTGGCTTGGGCTCCTGGTCTTCGTGATCGCCCTAACGGGCTGCCAGGACTTGAATCCAGGGCTCGATTACTACCATCCGAGCATGGAGCGGCCGGTACCGCCCGCCCTGGAGCCGCCGCGGGAACTGGCGAAGACGTCGCTCCCATCTTACCGCATCGAACCGCCGGATGTTATCCAGGTTCAGATGCTGAAAATGGTTCCGATTACGCCGTACCGGATCCAGGTCTACGACGTGCTGCAAATCGGCGTGTTGGGGACTCTCCCCGATCAGCCGATCCAGGGGCTCTATCTCGTCGAAGCGGAGGGAACCGTAGACCTTGGCCTGGCGTACGGAAGTGTGCGCGTGGCAGGACTCACCGTGGACGAGGCGCGCGAAGTAGTGCAACGCCAACTGAGCCAGGTGCTTGCGGCGCCGGAAGTCGTTCTGCAGGTTTCACAGATCGCCGACGTTCAACCGGTGACAGGCACCTATCTGGTGACCCCCGACGGAACGATCAACCTTCTCAAGTATGGCACGATCCGCGTGGCCGGCATGACTGTGTATGAAGCCAAGGCGGCCATCGAACGCCAGTTGTCGGCGTTCTTTCAGATGCCCGAGGTGTGGATCGACGTCGTGGCCTATAACAGCAAGGTGTACTACATCGTCACCGAGGGCGCCCATCTCGGCGACAACGTCGTCCGAGTGCCCGTCACCGGAAATGAAACCGTGCTGGATGCCGTCACCCAGATCCAGGGAATTTCGCAGATCTCGAGCAAGGACATCTGGATCGCACGGCCGGCTCCCAATGGATTTGGCTGCGAACAGATCCTGCCGGTGGACTGGGTGGCCATCACTCGGGGCGGGTCGACGGCGACGAATTACCAGATTCTCCCCGGCGATCGCGTGTTCATCGCTGAAGACAAGATGGTTGCCCTGACCAATTACCTGGGCAAAGTCCTGGGACCGTTTGAGCGCGTGCTCGGTTTTGGCTCGCTCACCGCTACCACTATCCGCAGCTTCAACAACCTGAACACTCAGACCGGAGTAGGCTTCTGATTGTTGCTGCACGGATCGCAGCATAATGCCGATTGGGAAACTCGGCGACGTTCACTTCAAGCCGACATCAGCAGCCGCAAGGCGCCGCAGACGAAAGGGTGGCCTCGGACGCCACGAGTTTGAGGAAGACCATGTGCAGGACCGCGAAGAACGCCATGAGAATTGTCTGCTCGCTGAGTCTGCTGGCAACGTTGGTCGGTGTTCTGACCGCCGCAGAAGCGGCCGCCAGCGACGCCCGGATCGTCGCATCAAGTGGCAATCCCGTGGCTCAGGCATACGCAGTTCCGGCCGCCGCAACCCCAGGCTGCGGTTGTTGCTCGTGCATTCCGAATGCCAGATGCTTCGGTTACTTCCCGACGAAGTGGCGTGCCTGGCCATGCGAGCCGCCGACCCTGGCGCCGATGGGTGCGATTCGGACTCCATTGCCGGCGGCCGCCGAACCGGTCCCGCCACCACCCCCAGAGCCGCAAGCAGTTCCGCCTCAACTCGACGAGAATGGAACAGTGAGTTCACCCACAGCATCGTTGCCGACGCTTGTTCCGCCTAAGAGCGATGCTGTCCCCTCGCGGCTCCCTTCACAAGCCGGCGAACGGCTGCGCGGTCAGAACCCCTTGCGTGCTCAGGTTGCTGCGGAAGACCTCAGCCAGACCACTTCCTTTGTGGCTCCAAAGACCCAGCCGGGGCCAGGCCCGGCGGAGGACACCGCCGCTGCGGGTGAGGCTCTTCTCGATGCCCTGTATGCGGATCGGGACTCGATCTCGCCAGTAGAGCAATGCACCCTGGTATCCAACGCAAGTACCCGGGACATGAGTCAGGACGGTGGCATCGGTTCGAGCGGCACGGTGGATCAAGTCCAGCATGGCATGGATGCGGGTGTTGCCGCAGCGGCAAGACCGCTGGATTCCGCAGCGGCTTGCCTGGACGGTTACTGCCCCGTGATGCTGGTGGATCATGACCGCTGGGACGTGGGAAACCCACTGTTTCGCGTGACCTACCAGGGTCGAACCTATCTGACGAGTGGGCCGGCGCAGCAGCAGCGGTTCATGGCGAATCCAAATCGGTACTGCCCCGCGTTGGAGGGCGCCGATCCGGTACTGCTTGCCGACGAACAGCGGATCGTCGCCGGCCGGCTGCGTCTTTCGATGGTGTACGGCGGCCGCCTCTACCTCTTTGCCGACGCGGGCACGTACGATCGCTTTGCCAGCAACCCGGCTCACTATCTGGCAGCGGTGAAAGCTGCGGCGTCGCGGTAGTGCTGACGCCAGTTGGCCGGGGTCTTCATGTGCGGCCTTCCCAGCCGCAGTTGGATGATGTGCCCATAAGATGTGATCGATTTCGAGCGTCACTATTGCCGCGGCAGCGTTTCGCGTGCATGTGTTCTTCGTATCCTGTGCATTCTGCTATTCCGCCGTGGTGTTGCCGAGACAGGTATTGCCGAGAAGTAGCCCGATGAACCGGCACGGTGAAGCCTGGTGTAAAGGCGACACAGCACGGTAGAATGCTGCACGATGTCGACCCCTGCCCGCGGCCGCTACGAATCGCTCGATCCCCAGCGGATCATCGAAACCGTCGAGCGGCTGGCGCTGCGGATCGAGGAGCGGTTCCCCGGCTCGGGGCTGGCGGCTGTGTGCCGGCATCTATTGTCGGTGGCGAGGCAGATCCACGAGCGATCGGAGTGGGTAGCCCGGCCGGTGTGGGGGCTGCGGATCGGCGCGACGCTGATCATTGCGGCGGTCGTGGCGGGCACAATTGCCGCGCCGCTGGTGCTGCGGCCCCCCGATCAGGCGATGGATCTGCTGGAGTTCGTGCAGATTCTCGAGTCGGCGATCAATGACGTGATCCTCATCGGGGCCGCGTTGTTCTTCCTGGTCAGCCTGGAGACCCGGATCAAGCGCGGCCGGGCGCTGGCGGCTTTGCACGAACTGCGGGCGCTGGCCCACATCATCGACATGCACCAGCTCACCAAGGATCCGGAGCGGATCGAATTTGCCGACCGGACTACGGCCTCTTCGCCGACGATGGCCATGAGCTCGTTCGAGCTCAACCGCTATCTGGACTACGCGACCGAGATGCTGTCGCTCACTGGCAAGCTGGCGGCGATGCTCGTCGAACGTTTTAACGACGGGGTGGTGACTGCGGCAGCCGGTGAACTCGAATCGCTCACCACGGGGCTGTCGCGCAAGATCTGGCAGAAGATCATGATCCTCAACGCCATCGAGGACGCGAAGTTGCCGGGGGCCAAAGGGCAGAAACATTGAGCTGAATTCGGCTGCCGTCGAGATACGACCTTCCTGGAGATGGCTGCTCGCCGACTATTCGCACGGGTTGCCTCGCGTCCGCGTAGCGCGGAGTCTCGCGGGCAGCCCTCGGGGCAACCGGCTGAGTTTCGCGCCTTACTTGTGAGCCCGTCCCCGCCCGGCGGCGCCGCCGGGCGGGACTATGGAGTGCAAATTGTCATCCCTGAAAGAGCCACTGGAGTCAAGGGTCTCCTGGCGGATTTTTGGGCGCACCCTCCACGGCGAAGCGGAGCGGGGCTTCCTTTTGATGGTTGTTCGCGTTCGATCGAGGACTGGGTTGTGGGGTTTGGTTGTCACGGTCATGTTTGTCGAGGTTGTTCGCGCCGTTCTTTTCGTGTGCGGCGGCACCCCCATCCATCCCTTCGTGAATCCGCCCGCCTTTCGCGGCGGTCGTTCAGGCCCCGGGAGGGCCTGGCACCGAGGATTCTGCTGCGACCGTCTCGCCCACGCCAGGCCGTCTCAATCAAAGAAACGCTCGGCAAGCGCGGCCGAGTCCATTGACAATTTCAGACTGGCCTTGCGCGGGCGAGGGCCTCTTCTTCCAGGGAAGAAGGGCCGATGCAACCGTCTGTCTCCCTAGGCTCCCATTGCTCTTGGTTTTCCCTATCGTTCCTCTTCTCTGTTCGCGCCGAGGACCTTCCGCAGCGCGTCTACCAGCGCTCGAGCCAGGGCACATCGACGCCGGCCTCACGACACAAGTCCACCGCCGCGTCGTAGACCGTTATTCCCTTCAGCGCCGCCCACAAGTGGATCTGGTTCCCGGCAAAGCCGCACGTAAAGCAGCGGCACACCTGTCGCGTCCGATGGACCGAAAACGACCGGCTCCGCGGAGATGGCGAGCCGTGCACCGGACAGGGCCCCCGGAGTTGCTCGCCCGCGGCGCTCTGCGCCACGAATCGCAGCAACTCCAAGACCTTGGCCATCGGCACGCGCGATTGCACCGCGTCGTAATCGACACCAGGCATACCGTTTCTCTCCTTTTCTCCTTTCGCACCAGGACGGGACAGAGAAGAGGAATCATACTTCCGCGTGCTCCCGTCGGGCCTCGTCTCCAACGCCCTTCGCGCCCTGCGGCAGTGGCGACTGCAGCTTCCGCCGCGGCGGACCGCCGACGACATAGGGCTCATTGTTCTTCACCATGTGCCAGAGGATCGTCGCCAACCGACGCATCACCGCGACGCGCGCGATCTTCGACCCCCGACGCCGCTTGATCCTCCCATACCAGGCCTTCATCAGCGGGTCCCGGCGCAGTACGTGCAGCACCAGTTGCCCGAGGATGAAGCGGGCCATGGCACTGCCTTGCTTGGTGATCGAGCCCAAGCGGTCTGTGGCCTCGCCCGAGTTCCGGCAGCCCGGCGTCAGCCCCCAGTAGCTGGCCAGGCTGCCCGGCCGCGGAAAACGCTCGATCGAGCCGATCCGCGAGGCCAACGCCAGGCTGCTGTAGGCCCCGCAGCCGGGCATCGTCGCCACCACGGCCGCCGTCTTGCTCCGCGTCTGACGCTGGCGGATCTCGCCCTCCACCCTCTCCATCTGCTCCTCCCACAGCTTCCACTGCGCCAGGAGCTGATCCATCTCCAGCCGGTCGATCTTCTCGAGCGCCAGCGCCCCCAGCCACTTCTTTGCCTTGATCGTGTCGAGGCCCTTGGTCGGGCACTCCTGCTCGAGGTTGTGCTTGCGGAGAATGTGCTTGATCTTGTTGATCGTCCGCGTGCGGAGCTGCCCCAGGCGCTTCCGCAACTCGGTCACCTGCCGGTCTTCGGCCTCCTCCGCGCTGGGCAACTCCACGCGCCGGATCCCTTGCACGCGCTTGCCCGCCAGCAGCCGCTCGCGGTTGACCCACAACAGGTCGGCCAGGGCGCTGGCGTCACGGCGGTCGGTCTTCTTCCGCGACCGCTTCTCGGGCTGAATCAGGACCACCTGGCGGCAGCCGTGCTCCGCCAGCAGCTTCACCAGCCAATCGTTGAAGCCACAGACCTCGAGGATCGCGACGAAGCCCCCTTCCTGCTCGGCGCGCTGGCGATACTCGACGAGAAACGCACGCACGCGGTCCCACTTCGTGCTCACCTGACGCTTCACGGTCGGGTCTCCGGCCTCGTTGCGATCGGTCACGGTCAACTGCTTGCTGTGCTGGTCGATAGCAAGGTACAACATCGGAGGTTCTCCTCGGTGTTTGGGAAAGGAAAAACACTACATCCTCTCTTATAGCACCAGGAGAACCGCTCTTTCATAGAATCAAAGATCGACGGGGCTGGATGACCCCCTGGTTGGGCCAGAGCCCGTGGTCGCCCAGCGGCCAACTACTTCTTACCACCGCGCGGTAGGGTGTGGGTATCAAAACCCGAAATCTTCGCTTCTGGCGCGCCGTGCGGGTCTAACGCGGTTTGGCGGGCCGGCCGGCGCAGGCGTGGCGGCGCGGATCGGCCGGCGGGGAAGTACGTCATCGTGGCCGGCAAGAGACCTCCTGGGCCCGGTGAACGGGTACGAAGCCAGCTGGTCCATCGGAGCGGTGAGGATTTCCGGGCGGCCGTTGATCGTCGACATCAACGTGGTGTTTCTCTGCGGTGGTCCTGCGAACTGACAAACGGGCAAGCGGGAACCGTGTGGGCCGGGCCAAGGCCAGCCTTCTGGCGAGCCGTTAAGGACAGCGTTCCCGTCGCGCCGGTCACGATCATGGATTATGGGAAGTCTTACTGGAAGTTTTACCCTTTGCCGATGGAACCACAAGGCAATTGCCGCAAGCTTCCCCAACATCATACAACCGCCCGGCTTGCATCGAGGCCTCTACTGGCCCAGGTGCTGTCCAGCGGGAGATGGCAGGGATCGACTGATTCACCGCGGATGCTGACGACGCGAACCAACCGGCAGCCCGCAAGGTCGATCGGCTTCCTTCACCGACGTGTCCCGCATTTCTCGCCATGACACACCCCTTCGATTGCTCGAATCTGTAGCTCAAATTTAGCACTCAGTGTGTCCACCACGCCGGAAGGGTCTCCAGATGCCGCGTCGAGAAGTCAGTACACTCCCTACCCGGTGGCCTGGAACATCCCTGTGGGCGCTGCGTTCACACCCTCCAAAATCACGCCTGATGCACTTTGACCGCACAGCATCGTGGAGGGAGACATGCCCAAGCCGTCATGCAGAACGATGTTCGCAAGCGCGCTCGGTACGATTTTCCCTGCTTTGGCCCTGGTGGCTTCGGCATCCACACAGCCGCCATCCGGCGAACCGCTGGTGACCAGGATTCCTGCCGATGCTACCTACACGGGCACGGCGAGCTGCGTTGAATGCCACCGAGAGCAAACCGACACCTGGGTGCAAACCATCCATGCCAATGCGTTTACCATCCTGCCGCCTCGCTACCGATCCGATCCGACCTGTCTGGAATGCCACGTCACCGCGTATGGTGAGGCCGGCGGCTACGTCCAGGGGACTTCAGCCGAGATCCTGAACGAACTGTTGGGCGTCGGCTGCGAGGCCTGTCACGGCCCGGGTAGTGCACACGAGAAGGCTGTCAGGGGCTCTGTCGAGCTGCTCACCCTGGACGAAGCGGAAATGGCATGAATGGAGAAGAATATCCGCGATACGATTTACAGGATCGCCCCCGATAACGCCTGCGCGCTGCCACGTCACTCCCCAAGGTCACAAGGTGCACCCGCCCTACGAGCGCCAGCCCCCACGGCCCCGCGCTCGCCTCAGCGCGGCGGCTGCACTCTACACGCTCTATCACCCCTCGGACAAGAGATTACCCGAACCGATACCGTTCTCGGGACAACTCTACACCGGCACGAAACCTTGCGCCTCGTGCCACTATCGCGGCCTCCTCACCAGAATTCGTGGGTGAAGTCTGGCTCGGGCAGAGCGCCAAGTGTGTGATATAGTGCGATTTCGATGGCTTCGTAGGTGCGGAAGCCGTACGCTTTTCTCGTCGTCAGTTTCGCTTTGTTGTTGAGGCCCTCCACCGAGCCGCCGAAACCGTCCCACGGACACGGAACCAATTGAGGATCAACGCGCGATGCTCACGTAGCGTGCCGACGACCTTCTTCATCGGCTCGATCTGGCTTCGCATCGTGCGGGTGCACCATTGGTCCAGAAACTTCTCGGCCCAGCCAGGGCTGGGTACTCCCAGAACTGCTGGAAGTCCTCTCGCAAGAGATGGCTGCGAACGCTCTGCAGGTTGTACTGCAGCAAGTCGCTTCTTCCACCCAAAAGCCGTAATCCCCAAGAATTGTATCCAGAGTGAGAGCGATGAAGTAACCATCGACGTCCCCGCGAGCACGCTGACGTTAGACAGGATATGCACCGCCGGAGGTTTCGCGTTCGCCGGAAAACGCATCGAAATACGCGACGCCACGATCGAGATCCTGGACACCGACGCCACGGCATGGGTCAGCAGCCTGGATGGCGAGCCGATCACGCGCAGCAAGCGGCTGCTCATCACTCACCTCACCGATTTGCAGAACACGGGCACTCGCTACGGCGACCCGAATCGTCAATTGTTGCTCGATTGGGGACAGCTGCTGCACCTGGTCCGTGTCGGCCTCACGCTGCAACTGGAACACGCCGAGATGGCGAAAGTCTATTCGTTGGCGGTGAATGGCAAACAGACGGGTGAGGTCCAAGCGAGCGTCGCCGAGGGTGCAGTGTCCGTTCTGCTATCGGTCTCTGCCAATGGCAAAGCGAGGATGCGTTACGAAATCGAGGTGCAGCCGAGCGCGTCGACGGATTGAAGGCCGGTAAGCGTGTGACTCGTCCTAGCACGAGTTGTAAACACGCTTGCTCGACCCAGGGAGGAGTGATAGATTTGCTGGTTGACCTTCCGAGATATGAGGTCAGTTCCGCGCCCCATTATTCGGTGCGGGTGGTCCAGAATTCAAAGTCAGTCGACGTTAAGGGGAGTATGATTGATGCGTTCCAATCTGAACCACTTGAAGACGGCATCTCCACAGCAATTTCTCTCGCGTCGCGTCTTTCTCGGTTCGCTGGGTGCCTTGACGCTGGCTCCGCGACTGTTTGGTAGTGAGCCCGCATCTGACGCTATTCCGGTGACCGCCATCAACCATGTGATGATCAATGTCACGGACCTGGGACGCTCGCTCGATTGGTACCAGGAATTATTTGGTATGTCGGTCGTGGCCCGTCAGGGAGAAACGATCATTCTGCGGGTTGGCAAAGGGCCGCAATTCCTCGAGATGGCCAGCCGTGCCAACGCCACGCCCGGAATAACTCACTTCGGTCTCTCAACCGACAACTTCGATCCCGATCGTGTCGTCGGAATTCTGAAAGCGCACGGAATCGCATTAGCGCAGAAGCCGGCTCCCATGAAAGCGCATGTACTAATCGGCGGGCAACCGATCGGCGGTACGCCCGGGGTGTGCGTTGGCGATCCGGATGGAATAGTCGTTCAACTCCAAGACAGTTCATACGGCGGAGGCACTGGTCCGCTCGGAGTTGAACACGCCAAGTTGCTGGAGTCGGACCCGGCCGTCGGGTTGTTGGCAGTCAGAGATGAATCACGAAGACTATAAGCCGGCCAAGCAAGAGCGATTCACTCGGACCTCAATGGGGGCCCTTTGCCGGATGCTGCGTCGAAGGGGCGTGATCGCCGCGACTCCCAACATTAAGCCGCACTACTGGCGGGCAGGTAAGCTGTGCGAATCGCTCGGCATCAAGAAGCCGACACTCAGCGGGTGGCGTCGCCGCGGGTGGGTGCAAGTACGGCAAGTCGGAAGCCGATGGATATACTGGGCCAACGCGGAGGAGTTCGAGCGGCTTAAGAAGCTCGCCATACATCCGCCAAGCGGCTCAACGCCGACCCCGGTAGAGCTGACAATGCCGATCACCACAATGCCCGCTGATCTCAGCGATAATCCGTGATGAACAATCGCACTAAGGAGCATATTGTGAACAAGCGGTCAAGCAGGTGGCGATGGGTCGCAAGGCGTGGCTCTTCGTGTGCGGCGTGGCCGGCGGCGAGCAGAGCGCGATGATGATGACGTTGGTCAGCAGCGCCCGGCGGCACGACCTGGACGTTGGGGTCTACGTCAAGGACGTGCTGGACCAGTTGCTGGCCGGCTTGACGGACTACCATAGCCTGCTGCCGGACGTTTGGAAGCAGAGCCATCCGGAGGCCGTCCGCGAATACCGAGCGGAAGAACGTCGCGACAAAGCCGAACGCAAGCAACTCCGAGCCGCCCACCGTCGCCTAGCCGCCCGTCATCTCCGGTAGTGCCGCTGCTCCTCACCGTCTCCCCCAACGTTGTATGGTGCTCCTGGGCGCTTACCCGCGAATGCCCGCGCGCCGAACTGGCCTCCTTACGCCGCGAAAGTGGCACCCAGTTTCGCCGCGACTGACATAGCAGGAATACACGGCGATCGGCCGGCCGTCGGGCACGCGCACGGCGAGGATCGACACCAACGGATCGGTCGGCCCCGCTGGTTTCACCAAGTCCGGGCTGCCCGCCACCGGATTCATCTTCACCTGGTCGATGGTGCCGAAGGGACCGGGGGAATGGTGTCGGGCTTGAGGAACCAGCGGCGGTTGAAAACGTGCTCCGGCGCTTGCGCGATGGTGAACCCGAGCTGCGCCGAACGCAGCCGGTTCGCGGCGCATTTGACTCCGTCGGCGATCCGCCGGGCGACGAAAGCCTGATACTTGTCTATCTGGTACTCGTCAACCTTCTGCGGGAACTCGAAGTGGTTCTTTCCCAGCGCGCTGGCGGCTGAATGGGTGTGGGTGGCCGAGATCAACACGTTCGTCGATGGGATGCCCATCTCCTGCTCGATGAATTGTCGCGCCTCGTGGCTCACATTGTAGTGGATGCCCAGCAGATCGACGACCACCAGCGCGAGCTTGGTCTTCCCATCGTCGAGCACCAGGCACCAAGTGACGTTAGCCGACATGCCGATCATCATCTCCTATCCTCTGGCGTGAGGTTCGCAAGAAGAACCAATATCGAAGGCGGATAGCGACGAGTCCTTGGATGTTGCAGTCCCTCGCGGCGTGGTACAATGCCGCGTGTGACCGGGCGAGTCGGGGCGGTCAGCCTGCCTGAGGCCTTCGCAGGGTAAGCGTACGTCCAATAGCATCTTGCGTGCCACGGTAGATTGGGGGTGAATGGTGAATCCGGATGGCTTTCGAGGAGATCGAGCGTGGCGCGGCGGAGCAGCGAGGAGAAGCGGGCGTTCTGGCGGATGGTGATTCAGTTGCAGGGGGAGAGCGGTCTGCCGATCCGGGAGTTCTGCGAGCGGGAAGGGGTCAGCCAGGCCAGCTTCTTCGCCTGGCGGCGGAAGCTGCGGCAGGGTGCGCCGGCAGCCGAACGCCACCCTCCACTCGAGAAGAACCACGCAGAGGATTCGCCACGTCTGGTTCCGGTGCGGCTGCTGGAAGGCAAGGGGGCGGCTGCCGTGGAGGTGGTTTCGCCGAGCGGACTGGTGCTTCGGGTCCACGACGATGCGGGGACGGAGAACGTCCGGCGGGTCCTGCACCTGGTGCATGAAATCGCTTGAGGGGCCTCATGTTCCATGTCCCTCGGCAGGTGAAGATCTTCGTGGCCCTCGATCCGGTCGATATGCGGCGGGGCTTCGACGGCCTGTCGGCCCTGGTACAAGAAACCCTGGAACAGGATCCGCTCTCGGGCCATTTGTTCCTGTTCCGCAATCGCCGCCGCGATCGGGTGAAGCTGCTCTTCTGGGACGGCGACGGCTACGCCCTTTTCTACAAGCGGCTGGCCCGCGGCACCTTCGAACTGCCCGTGCCGCAGGATCCGCAGTCGCCGGCGATCGAGATCCGCGGCAGCGAGCTTTCGATGCTGCTTGACGGGATCGAACTCCAGGGCCGCCGGCGTCGGCTGCGTTACGAACGGCCAGCGGTGTCCGCCTGAGGGGTGTGTCAAGCGGGGCTGTTTCGGCTGGCGGCCCTGGGGTAGCCTGAAGCACTGCCCTTGACAGCCCTTCAGGAGACGCCCGATGCAGTTGGGAAGCCTGGTCTGGTTCTCTTCCCGCCAGCAACCGTTTGCCGTGTGTGAACGGCACTGCCTGGATCTGGAATGCGATTGTACCGACGCCTGGCTGACGTTCACCGAGGTGGATCTTGGGGGGCAGGCGCTGGAGGAACCGCTCACCTTTGAGATCCAGGTCAATCTGTGCAGCGGACGCGAGCGTCGCCGGCCGGAACGTCCGGCGGAGATCGAGGCGTTGGTCCGCGAATTCCTGGTTGGCTTTCCTGCCGAGCGCTTCGGGGAGATGGCCGACCGGCGTGGGGAGCAACGCACAGCTCGGCGGCGGTTGAGCCATTACACGATCGATCCGTCGAGGCGGGGCGAGTTGATCGCTTACGCGGAAGTGATCGACGCGGCCGAGGATCGGGAGGCATGCGCGTGCCGGTTCGGGTTGTTCTTCGCCCACGTGTCATGGGGCGCGTTAAACCGGCCACGTAAGGGCGCGTTGTCCCGGCCACTTACGAGGAGAGAAGTTTCGTCATCTAGCCTTCAGCAACAGGTTGCTGAAGGAGAGCCGAGATGGCGAAACGACTCACGATGGCCGAAATCGACACGATCCTTACCCTCCATAAAGCCGGACACTCGAACCGCGAGATTGCCACCCTGTTAGGGGTGAATCGCGAGACGGTCGGCAAGTATTTGGCCCGCGCCCTGGGCGGATACCAGCCAAACGCGCCCACCGGGAATCAGGTCGCTGATCCGAACGCGGTTACGGCCGGATCTGACAGCACTGACGATCCTGCCGGCAACCGAAGCCTGAACCGGCCCGACCAGCCTGCGGTCGGTGCCCCGCCCGCCGCATCGCCCACGGGGCCGCCCAGTGCCTGCGAGCCGTTTCGCGAGACGATCCGCGCCAAGATCGAGCACGGGCTGGAAGCGGTACGGATTCACCAGGACCTGGTCATCGAGCATGGCGACGGTGCGCCCAGCTACTACAGCGTGCGACGGTTCATTGCCCGGTTACGACAGAAAGCGCCGCTGCCGTTTCGGCGCATGGAGACCGGTCCCGCTGAGGAAGCCCAGGTGGACTTCGGCAGCGGCGCGGTGGTTCGCGCGCCTGACGGCAAGAGTCGTCGCCCATGGATCTTTCGCATTGTCTTGAGCTACAGCCGCAAGGCCTACAGCGAGGCCGTCTGGCGGCAGACCTCGGAGGCGTTCATGGCCTGTCTGGAGAACGCCTTCCGCCACTTCGGTGGCGTGCCGCAGCGCTTGGTCATCGACAACCTCAAGGCCGTCGTGGCACGCGGCGATTGGTATGATCCCGAAGTCCATCCCCAGCTGCAATCGTTCGCCCGCCATTACGGCACGGTGTTTCTGCCGACCAAGCCCTACACGCCGCGTCACAAGGGCAAGATCGAAAGCGGCGTAAAGTACGTCAAACGCAATGCCTTGAAAGGCCGTGTCTTCACGAGCCTGGCCGAACAGAACGAGTTCCTGCTCAGCTGGGAGACACAGGTCGCCGACCAGCGGATCCACGGCACGACGAAGCAACAAGTCGAAAAGCTCTTCGAGCAGGGCGAGCGGCAGGCGCTCTTGCCCCTGCCGCGCGAGCGGTTCCCGTGCTTCCACGAAGCCCGTCGCGCCGTGCATCGCGACGGCCATGTGGAGGTGGACAAGGCCTACTACTCAGCGCCGCCGGAGTACGTCGGCCATCGGCTGTGGGTCCGCTGGGACAGCCGGCTCGTGCGGCTCTACAACGACCGCTGGGAATCGCTGATCGTGCATGCCAAGACCGAGCCGGGCCGCTTCCGCACGGCGCCGCAGCATATTCCGCAAGAAAAGGTTTCGGCCGTCGAGCGTGGCACCGACGCCTTGCTGCGACAGATCGCGGCCATCGGTCCGCACACTCGACAATGGGCCGAGGCGATGACGCAAGTCCGGGGCGTTGAGGCGGTGCGGGCCCTCGTCGGACTGAAGAATCTCGCGGGAAAACACGCCTCTGCGGCCCTCGAAGAGGCCTGTCGCGTGGCCCTCTCCCACGGGGCCTATCGACTGCGCACCGTGCGCGAGTTGCTGCGGCGAAAGGGCCAGGCCCAGCAGCAGTTCGCCTTCCTGGAAGAGCATCCGATCATTCGTCCCCTGAGCGATTACTCGCTCGACTCGTTACTCCAGTTCCGAAGGGAACGTCACGATGAATGCCCGATTAGCTGAGGGTCTCAAGAAGTTGCGTCTAAGCGGCATGGCCCAGACGCTCGATGTCCGCTTGCAGGAGGCGACGGCCAACCACCTCGATCATGCCGAGTTCCTGGAACTCGCCTTGGCCGACGAGTTGGTGGTGCGTCAGGAGCGGCTGATCGCGCGGGGGTTGAAGGCCGCCGGGTTCCGCGAGCCGAGGACGCTCGACGAGTTCAACTGGGACTTCAACCGCTCGATCAAGAAGAAGCAGATCTTCGACTTGGCCGCCGGTGGCTTCGTCCGCCAGCACCGCGACGTGCTCTTCGCCGGGCCGCCGGGCGTCGGCAAACCCCGCCCAACGTAATACCCCTCTCGTCACGGAGGAATGCGAAGGGCAAATCACGGTTGACGACCCTTGCCATCCTCTCTTCAGAAGAACGCTGAAACTTGCTGGGTTGGCTTGTCTGCCAGGCAACATTCGCCATGCCCAGGTTGAGATCGCTCCGGGTCAGTACGGCTACGTCCCGGTAGCTAGCACGAACCTCTCGACCTCGCCTCGCCCAGAACCCACCGTTTTGACATTGCCTGTCGTGCGGGATCTGGTTGTATCTTTCTTGGCACTGCCCAAAGCCAGGAGGAAGAAACATGCAACGGATCGCCAGTCGAAGCGTGTGGGTCCGGCTGCCGCGAGGCACGCAGGCGGACGTGGTCAAGGAGGTTCTTCGCATTCTCACGGAGGAGGTCGAAAATGAACGGTTCGATGAAGATCCAGTCGGGGCACTTGGAGCGTCAGGCGGTGGTCTACGTGCGGCAGTCCAGCCCTCAGCAAGTGCTCCGCAACCGCGAGAGCGGTCTCAACCAGCGAGCACTGCGCGAACGACTGGTGGAGTTGGGCTGGCCCAAGAACCGCGTCGCGGTCATTGATGAAGACCAGGGATTGTCGGGCAAGTACAGCGCAGGGCGAGACGGCTTTCAAAAGCTGGCTGCCGACGTGGCGTTGGGCAAGATCGGGATCATCATGGGTTACGAAGTCTCGCGTGTGGCTCGCAATTGCGCCGACTGGTATCGGCTCTTGGAACTGGGCGCGTTGTTCGACACGTTGATCGGCGATGCCGATGGGATCTACAATCCCCGCGACTACAACGACCGCCTGCTCCTCGGGCTCAAAGGAACGATGAGCGAGGCGGAGCTTCACAGCCTTCGCCTGCGGTTGGATGCCGGTAGGCTCTCGAAGGCTAGACGCGGTGAGCTGGTTCATCATCTGCCGACAGGCTTGCTGCGGACAAGCGAAGGCGGCGTCATCTTCGATCCGGACACGAGTATCTGCGAGCGGATTGGATTGGTCCTGCACAAGTACCTGGAAGCGGGGACGGTGCAGAAGGTGCTCCACTTTCTCGTGATCCATGGGCTGAAGCTGCCGCGGCGTCAGACCACGGGACTGTATGCCGGGGAGGTGTTGTGGAAAGACCCATCCAGTTCGGCGCTGTACTCGATCGTGAAGAACCCGGCCTATGCGGGCGCGTTCGCCTACGGCCGCCGGACTGCCGATCCAACGCGGCAAGTTCCCGGCCAACCGTGCAGTGGCCGATGCCGACGACGTTCCGCGCAGTGGATCGCCCTGGTCAAGGACGTGTACCCCGCCTACATTACGTGGGACGAGTTTGAGCAGATTCAAAAGACCCTGGAAGCAAACCAACAGAGGATGCAGGAGCAGTTCGTGCGCAAGCGGGCGGTTCGTGGGGGCGAAGCCCTGCTGCCGGGCCTTGTTCGGTGCGGGGTCTGTGGCCACGTCATGGGAGTGGCCTACAAGACCAACCGCTTTCAGTACAAGTGCGACGGAAAGCGGAACAAGTACGGCAAGTCCTCGTGCCAGTTCCTCTCCGGCCAGGTCATCGACGACGCTGTGACCGAGGAGTTCTTCCGCGCGCTGCACCCGGCGCACATCGACGCCTTGGAGCAAGTCAGCGTCAAGCAAACAGAGCACCATCAGGAATCGGTCCGTCACCTTGAGCAAGAGGTGATGCGGCTCCAGTACGAGGCACATCGCGCCGAGCGACAGTACAACCACGTCGATCCAGAGAACCGATTGATCGCCTCCACGCTGGAGAGGAAATGGGAAGGTGCCCTGGCGGCGGTCGAGCAAGCGCAAGCGAAGCTCAGCGAAGAGCGAGAACGTACTCCAACTCCGGTGAGCGTTCCCGAGGGTCTTCGCCGCGCCTTCGCGGACGCGGGACAGCGATTGCCGGAGATCTGGCAGTCGTTGTCGGCACCGACGAAGAAGTCGCTCTTACGAACGCTTGTCCACGGTGTCAATCTCCTCCGCCGGCCGGATGGGACCGTGCAGATCCGCATTGTCTGGCCCGGCGGGCTGGTCAGCGAACGGATCGCGCGGCTGCCGGTCTTCACACTCCGCGACACCGAACTGGAGGCGAGGATCGTGGAACGGATTCGTCAGTGGACTGGAGAAGGGTTAGAAAACGAGGAGATTGCGGGGCGTCTGAACCACGAGAGCTTCATCCCCTGCCGCGGCGCATCCTTCACTGCCGGGATCGTGGCGAAGCTCAAGATGCGGCATGGCGTCATCTCCAACCTGGAAAGAGTCCGCCGCGGCGAGATCTCCTGGGCCTACACGCTCCCCGAGATTGCCCGTCTGAGTGGGATCGACCCGTGTTGGATTTACCGCAAGATCGGAGACGGTACAATCAAGATCCGACGCGATCCGCGATATCGCTGTTACCTGTTTCCCAAGGACAAGAAGACCATCGACACGATGAAGCGGTTAAGGAACCAGGAGGTGCATCATGCCTCGATCCCAAAGGTGCATTACGATGGTTGAGGCAAAAGCCACTTGGTGCAGGCGATCGGCCGCCAACTGGTGCATGCCGGTTACACGGTGCTGTACCGTTCGATCTTCGACGCGGTGCGTGACTTCCTCCACGACGAGGCGTTCGAGGGCCATGACCGCGTGATGGCCAAGTACCTCAAGCCGGATCTGTTGATCTTGGATGATATGGGACTCAAGCAGTTGCCGAAGAAGAGTGGCGAGTATCTGTTCGAGATCATCATGCGGCGGCATCAACTGCATTCGACGATGATGACCAGCAACCGGCCGCTGGAGGATTGGGGCAAGTTGATGAACGACGTGCCCGCGGCCACGGCGATCCTCGATCGACTATTGGCCAACGCTGAGATTCTGCAGATCACCGGCAAGAGCTATCGACTCGCCGGCGGCGACAAGCCAGACAGCAAATGAACGTCCGAGACTTCGGGCCTGCGGCCGAAGAGGTTTTGTGAGGCATGGCAAGGCAAAAGAATGAGCGGTGCAAAGCGAAAAGGCCCGGGATGAAGTCGTCCCAGGCCCGCGGGCGATTCTCCCGCCTTGGCCTGGCTATCCCTTGTCGGGGTGCTCCTCAGCAGAGCCCAACTCCGTTTCGCCAGGCAACAGGAAGCATAGCCCGCACTCCGCCCGACGGAGCCCGGTACCAGCCAAACGCGCCCACCGGGAAACGCCTCGATCACCGCGAGCCGATACCAGCCAAACGCGCCCACCGGCTCCCGGCAGCGATCTTGACCGCACAATCCGTAGCACACTCCCTTGTCAACCGCCACGTTCGGGGAGATAACAGGTAGAAATCCAACCATTCACTGGCTGGTATAACGCGCCCATCAGTGGCCGGTCTCAACGCGCCCCGTGACAATCTTGCGCGGCCGGGCTGACCGAGGATCGCATTCGACGTTCGTTGCGTTCTCCGTTGCCGCCCGATGGCAGGCTCGCGGCTCCAGGTGGGGAAATTCCCACGAGCCCATGCCGGTTTCGCCCCGACCGTAGACCCAAATGCGCTCGCGGCAACAACTCGCCAGTCGAGCCGCAGAAGATCAGGCGATCATCCCCAGAGGCACAGTGCCAGCCATGACATGCGGATATTGTCCGAAGAATGCCTCACTTGTCGTTTCTTTGCCGCTCAAGGAGGACTGCTTGCAGCCGCTCGACGACGAACACGCCAAAGCGTACATCGGGCTTGACGAGCCGCTTGTCCCAGCCAATCGGTATGGCCACAGAATCAGGCGTGCCTATCGGCACCACTACCGGCTCGCCGGCGTATTCGCCCTCGGCGGCAATGGCGTGATAGTTCAGTGCGTGGCGGATGCGATAGCGGTTGCCCGTGTTGATCCACGGGAGCGACACAGCAACCGAGGGCTTGCCGCCGAAGTTGAACAGGGCCACGATGCGACGGTTAGGATCGGTGCCCAGGGTGATAGCGCGATTATCCGTGGCGTCGGGACGGCGGTCGTGGTAGGTGCCATCGGGGTCGTAGCCGTCCGCCTGCCACGTATTCCATGTCCAGAGATGTCCAGGCTTCCACCAGCAGTAACCGTCATTGGTGCGGTAGGTCATGTTGCGATCGATGGTGTAACGGTGGGCTCCGCCGCTGATCGGCGTCTGCATCCCGATGGCTTTGGTGCCACCGAGATCGTTGCCATAGAAAACATTACCCTCTACTACCACCGTATCGTCGGCCCAGTACTTCAACCCCAAGCGGTCCAGGAACCAGTTGCCCGTCACCCGCAAGCCGCGGTTGACTACGCCTTGGTCGTAGCCGCATTCTGCCACGCTGCTGAACACATTGCCTTCGAGCACCAGGTCGTTCACCGGGCAACTGCCGCCAAACAGCACACCACCAACGAGCACGTTGTGCCGCCAACGGAAGTGATCCAGCCGAGCCTGATCAGAACCGTACATTGCAACGGTTTCCCCAAACTGCGGGCCGAACACGTTGCCCGCAATCACGCGCTCGTCGGCTGATTGGGTGTAGATGCCATGCCCGTGCCCACGGTCCGGTGCCTTCCAGCCGTTGTTGTTGACGACACAGTTATGGACGCTCGATTGCGTGGCGGGCACCCACACGCCTGGTCCCTGCCCGCAGTCGTGAATCACCAGTCCATCGAGCACTACACCCGGCGCCCGCACGTCGATCGAGTTGCCGCGGCGCTCCGGCGGGTTGGAGCCCGTGATGACGATTTCTCGTTCGGGGTCGGAATTGGTGACCTCGAAGTCACGGAGCACCAGCCAGCCGCGCGTGGCGATGTCCAAGACGGCAACGTTCTTAATCAACTGCCCGGTCCGGCTGCCGTCAATCACTGCCCACTCGCCGGGAGCCGACCGAATTGTGATCGGCTTGTCAGGCGTGCCTTGGAGCGTCGGCTTGAACGTGCCGTGATAGGTGCCGCTGTGCAGGAGCACCACGTCGCCGGGCTGAACGTCGGGATTGGTCAGCGCGGCTGCCAGCTCGGCTGAGGTGCGCACGTGCCAGTCGGCGGCACAGAGCAGCAGGGCAACAAGTGTGAAGATGGTGGCGAGCTTGCGTGTCATTTGAACCATCCTCCAATCGCCCTTATTACCGCACCCACGGCACCCGCCACAGCGTCCTACACCCATTCACGCTCTGCTGACGTGGTTGGGTCTGTGGTAGAAGCTGCCAATCGCCAGCCGACACCCCATAGACCCCCATCGACACGGCCCGGGGCCACGCACGCCGAAGACCCAAGCATCCTCGTCCAGAAATCCATAAGTGTCGCTTGAGCCCGCTGGCGCACCCAGCGCTTCATCGGGCGCAGTGTATCATTCCTGAAATAATGGCATGGCAGCGACGCAGCAGGCCATCCACCGCACCCGCCACGCTCCCCCAGGCCTCGAGCAGAGCCCTGGTGTTCGACTATGCCACGGCAGACCGATGCTCAATATTGACGAAACCGGCTTGTAGCCCTTCACCACTTGCCTGGCGGTAGCCTGCGGAGATTATTGTTTGTCGTCAGTTGACGGACCAGAATATCGTCCTCGCGGCGCGTCTATACAAGCCGTGGACGCTTCATCTCCGTTGGCTTGGCTAACACACAAGTCGCAGGATCGTCCGCGAGATGAGCAGCATATCGGCTACCATGCCCACAGACGATACGTAGTGGTTTGATATCGCGATCTTCTGGGGCAGGATCTTCTCGACATACGCCCTTTCCACGTCGTCGTAGTCGCGGAGTATCTCGCCTTCATTGTGATAGACGAGCGAAGCCGGATCGGTAATACCGGGTCGGACAGACAAGAGGCGTTCGTAATCAGAGCGGAACAGTTCTACGTACTTGCGGACTTCAGGCCGGGGACCGACGAGGCTCATATCACCGCGAACGACGTTGATCAGTTGTGGCAGTTCGTCAAGCTTGGTGCGGCGGAGAAACCTCCCAGCGCGCGTAATCCGCGGGTCGCGATCACCTGCGGTGAGTGATCCGCCCAACCTCGCGGCGTCTTCGACCATGGTCCTGAATTTCAGGATCTGAAAGGGCTTGAAGCCGCGACCGATGCGTTCTTGTCGGAAGAGCACAGACCCGCGGGAGTCACAGCGGATCGCAAGGGCAATAATCGCCAAGAGCGGCGACAGCAGAACCAGACCAGTCGAGGCAACGAGCAAGTCGAAGACCCGCTTCAACCCTGACGCCCACAGGTTCTTCGCCGGCACCGAATCACCGGGCCTTTCGCGATCGTCGACCCGCCGCCCAGCGAAACCGGCGACACAGATGCCGTACCGACCCCACAACGTGAGTCCGTTCATCCGACCGCATGCCGGGAAATAGGGGCAGGGAAAGGAGTCGCATCCATTCTTGGGAAGCGATTGGGCAGTCTTCGGCCTTCCAGCCAAGCGTGTCGCGGTAGTACGGGTGCAGATGGAGTGGTCGCCAATGCACCGAACAACCCACTCCTAAGAGTCGCAACTCCTCGAAGAAGGTGTTTCGGTCTACGGTAAGCTCTTGCAGATTCAACCGGACTGGAAAGAGATGGTGGGACAAGATGCGATCGGGAAGGAGTGTGGGGAGTTCCAACTCCCCGACATCAGAGAGCGCATGAACGTATTCTTCAGCGATCGCTTCCCGCTCCCGACGCATGGCCTCGGCGCGCCGCAACTGGTGGATGCCGATGGCAGCGGCCATGTCCGTCATGTTGTACTTGTAGCCGGGGGCAACAATCTGGTAGTCCCATGCGCCGTTGCCGTTATAGCGCTGCCAGGCATCGCGAGAGAGGCCATGCAGCGACATCAGCTTCATTTGCTCTGCCAATCCGGCGTCTTCAGTGACGGCCATGCCGCCCTCGCCGGTGGTAATGGTCTTGTTGGCATAGAAGGAGAAACAAGTCACCTCGGCGGTGCCCTCGCCGCAACGCTGCCATGGGGCTGCTTCGCGCGGCCGCCAGGCAGCGGGGAATGCATGGGCCGCGTCCTCAACGACCCACAAGCCGTGCTGGTGGGCGAATTGCCGGACGTTGCCGACGTCCATCATCTGCCCGCCAACATGGACGGGGATGATACCAACAATCTCGATGCCCGGTGGCAGGGATGGCAACCTACCCGTGCGAACCTCTTCAATGCGAATCGCTGCGTTGCGCAGGTCCATATTCAAAGTGACCGGATCGCAATCAGCCAATACAGGGACCGCGCCGAAGTACCGCACCACTTCCGCAGTGGCGGCGAACGTCATGGTAGGCACGAGCACTGCCTGGCCGGCGCGAAGTCCGACGGCCTCGAGCGCCAGATGCAGGGCCGCGGTACAGGAATTGACCGCGATGGCGTGCTTTGCTCCCACTGCCGCCGCGAACTCTTGCTCGAACTGGCGCACCCGGGGTCCGGAAGTCAGCCAGCCCGATTTCAGTGCAGCGACAACCTCGTTTACCTCATCGTCGTTCAGTTCGACGCGGTAGAAGGGAACCTGTAATGAGAGAGCATCGGTGCGTTCGCGAGAATGGTGCTCATGCAACCTCATGGTGTCAGGAGCTTGCTCAATGGTGCCGGGCTGGATCATGTTGAGTTAGTTCTATGAGCGGTTTCAGTGCGACAACAGAAGCTGTGGATTCGGTGAGGCCTTATGGATCAAGAGGCGGTCGGATCATCAGCGTCAACATGTGAGTCCGTAGCGGCGGGAATAGCTCAAGGAATGTGGCTAGTGACCAACTCAGCGGTGCGACCCGCCGCGCGATAGGCGGCGCAAGCGTCACCGTTCTATGTTGGAGATTCAGTCCGGGAAACATCGCGGTCAGATCGGCACGGGTGAGGCGCAGTACGGCCCGGTTGCGAGGGTTGTTGATCCTGAAATCATAACATAGAACAGCACCGCCGGGTGCCAAGACACGCGTGATCTCCTCCGCCAGCCGCCGGCGTACCGAGGCCTCCAATATCGAGCTGAAGACCGTCGATACGATCACCAAACGAAAACTATCCGAATCCCATGGCAAGGCAGTGGCATCTCCCACGCGCAAATCTGCCCCGGGCAATAACCTCTGTGCCACAGCGGCCCGTCGCTCATCCAATTCAATGCCGTGAATCGAACCGCATGGGACTCCCCAGCCGATCAGGTCCGCCAACCAGCCGACACGTCCATAGCCCACTTCCAGACACTGGTCCTCCGGTCCGGGGAACACGCTGGCCCGGTACAGCATCCCGACGGCGATCCGACGCCGATGTTCTCGAAAAAACATCTCGGTAGTGTTCCATGGGGCATACAGCGATGGGGCAACCTCTTCCTCCCTGCGCCGATATTCCTGGAGAACACGCGTTCTCGCAGCGACCGCGTCAGGCGTGATGGATTCGCCACCCTGCGTCATCCAGCAGCCTTTGCTTCCGCAAGCCGGCATTCCGGAACCCTGCCAGACCTATCGTTCCATCGCCGCCAGAAAACCCCAAGGCCGGCAAGGAACCCGAAACCATAACTGAGGTGCAACACGGCGAAGACCACCGGTAGAATCGGCAAGTAACTCCATCTCGAGCGGCCCGCGGTAATCGCGGCACCTATCAATAGAACAGACGAATAAATCGCCAATAGTCCGATCAGAGGGAGGGCGGCAACGGTGAGGGCCAGGACTACACAGACCAGAAGACAAGCCACGAGCAGCGGAGGCGCATATTGCCGCCATCGCATCTGCAGCGGATGCTTCTGCATGACGCGCACCTTCCAGAATCCATACTGGAAGTACTGCCGCCAGAGGGAGCGTATTGATGTCCGACTGAAATAGCGGGAGCGAATGTCCGGTGAAAGCAGCAGTCTTCCGCCCAGATCGTTGATTCGGTAGTTGTACTCATCGTCCTGGTTACGCACGAATTCCTCGTCATAAAACCCGACCGTCCGAATAGTCTCGCGGTTGTACGCGGGGAATGGCACAGTCTCCACGAACATCGCCCGGTCTTTGACCGTCCTGAAGGCTGAACCTCCGACGCCGAACAAGGAACTCATCGCGGCCGCAATCGCCCGAGCAGTATAGGTTTCCCCGACGGTTTCTATCGGACCGCCCACACCGGCGACTCGGCTGGCTGCGAGGTGTTCCACGCAGCGGCGCACGTAGTCTGGGGCCGGTTCACAATGCCCATCCACGCGCACCATGACATCTCCTTGTGCGAGCCGAAGGGCCGCGTTCATCCCTGTCGGAACGATCTTCCCGGGGTTATCGATCAGCCGAATGTTGCCATTTTCAGATCGAAGCGATTCGACAATCTCCCGCGTTCCGTCAGTGGACATGCCATCGGCCACGATGATCTCAAGGCGGTCACTGGGATAGTCCTGAGCCAGGACGGAGCGCAGGCTGGCCCCAATATAGCATGCTTCGTTGCGGACGGGCATCAAGACTGACACAAGCGGCATCGCGGCCGCGTCTGGTAGTCGTTGGTTTAGGGTTGTGGTGGCCGGCGAATCTGACATGTTGCAGTAGTGATCACAGGGAGAAGCTGTATCCGCACGTCGCGGCGCGGTTCAAGTTTGGCTGGCGGCATGGATCTCCGCCGCACTCGGCTTTCCGTTCCGTGCGGCGATTGCTTCCTCTGTTGCAGCCACGGAATGCTCAGCGCGAGGCTTCGATCGGCGGTACTCCGGCACCAGGTTCTGCAGCTTTCGGATCAGTGTGTCGTCGGATCGCAGTTGCGAACGCAGTTCGCGAAGATACTTCGACGGAAGGGGGCCCTCGAACGGCCGGTGATACGCTACCTGTATCTTCGGATGAGTAGTCGGCAACAGTTCCTCATCCTGAAACCGCAACTCTTCATACAGCTTCTCGCCTGGCCGAATGCCGCTGAAGGTGATTTGAATGTCTTCAGGACGCAGTCCAGAAAGACGAATCATGTCCTTGGCCAGTTCCACAATCTTGACAGGTTCGCCCATATCGAGCACAAAGATCTCTCCACCCTTGCCCATTGCCGCTGCCTGGAGCACGAGTTGGGAGGCCTCCGGAATGGTCATGAAGTACCGCTCCATGTCGGGGTGCGTAATCGTTATCGGACCACCCCGACGGATCTGCTCCTGAAATATGGGGACCACGCTGCCCACCGAGCCGAGCACATTCCCAAAACGAACCGCAACGAACTTCGTTTCGACCGATGCTGGCAGCGAGTGGATGTAACGCTCGGCAAGCTGCTTCGAGACTCCCATTATGCTGGTCGGATGCACGGCTTTGTCGGTCGAGATCAGGACGAATCGTTGCACGCCGTGAACGGAGGCCAGATCAGCCACGCATTTCGTACCGAACACATTGTTCTTTACTGCCTCGCCAGGATTGCACTCCATCATCGGGACATGTTTATGGGCTGCGGCATGAAAGACCAATTCGGGCTGATACTGCTCAAACAACTCGCGCATCCGCTGCCGATCCGTGATGTCGGCAATACACGGGTGACATGCGCTTTCCAGGCCCAGCGATTCCAACTCCCGGTGAATAAAAAACAGCGCGCTCTCAAATCGCTCGACGAGGATCAGCGATTCGGGTTCGTACCTGATTACCTGCCGGCAGATCTCTGATCCGATGCTGCCGCCGGCACCGGTGATCATCACACGGCGACCGCGGAGGACATTCTGGATCGCGACTGTGTCCAACTGGGCTGGTTCACGCCGCAACAGGTCGTCAATGTCCACGTCGCGGACCTGCATTTTGTATCGTCCATTGATGATGTCCTCGACGGAGGGGACGACTTTGACGGTGATTCCCGCGGCGCGGCAGGTTTCCATGAGTTGCCGCAGGCTCGGGCCAGGCAGCGTGTTAGCGGTCACAAAGACAACCGATGCCTGCATCCGCGCGGCCGTGCGGGCCGCGTCTTGTGGTTGGGCCAGCACGGGCACGCCAGCCAATCGAGTGCCATAGTGAGCCGGGTTTTCATCAAGAAATCCGACGATCCGGTAGCCCGATCGAGGATTGCTGTTTGTCTGACGGACGATCACTTCGCCGGTTCGGTTCGCGCCCACGACGAGAGCGCGCTTTGCATCGCGTGACTTGCCGATGGGCCAGTAACACTCTCGCAGGAGTCGAAAACTTGCCCTGAACCCGCCAAACAACAGGACTGTCAGTGCAAAGTCCAACAGCAGCGTACCGCGCGGTATCTGATACGAGGCGATCAAGAAATAGTCGATTGCTGCGACCACCAAAGTAGAGACGATCGATGCTCGGAGAAGATCAGCCAGATCGGCGAACGTGACATAGCGCCACCATCCGCGGAACGTGCCCACCCAGTAGAAGACCAGAAGTTTGACAGGGAGGTACCACAAGAGCGTTGCCAGGAATTGCGGCCACTCGCTCAAGGGCACGGCAAAATCGAAACGAATCAGCAGTGCCGCCAAGTAGGCGGTCAGCATTACGGCCAGATGGGCCGTGAGCAGGATACCCAGACGTAGCCGGAGTACGATATTGCGAAGTTGGTTGATCACCGATACAACCTCATCGTCTTAATTGGGAGAAGTGGCCGCCAAGCGATGCCCAGATAGCAAGTGCGCCCCTGACGTCGATAGGTTGCAGGTCGCAGTTGGAGACATAGTATTGAAAGATCAGGGCTCGGCAAGCACCGCAGGAGTAGAATCCGAGTCAGTCCGCGAACCGGAAAATCGGCTGTCCGGTGGCAGGTTGCAGATCACCGCACGGAATTTTCCATTCGCCGTTCTTGGAACCTGCGTCACGGCTTCGAGGATGACACGCACGTTGCCAAGACGAGAACGGACTTGCCGTATGATCTCCTCGCCGTGTCGTGCCGCGAATCCTGGGGCCGGGACGTAGAGGACTCGGATAAGGTCGATTTCCTCCTGGATCACCTGCGCTTCCCGAATCGGCAGTCCGACTTTGAATGCCGGATCGAGACGGCCGATCGTCCTGCCGTCGGGAGTGTACAGGGCATCGTCGCTACGGCCATCGACGCTCTGCAAAATGGGCAGGGTGCGGCCGCACGCGCAGGACGTCTTCTCGGACAAAGCGCCGCGGTCACCGACACGGTAGCGTATCAGGGGCATATCGGAGTTCAGTAAACCAGTGACCACCAGGTCGCCGACGGCACCTGAACCGACAGGCCGGTCGTTCTCCAGCACTTCGACAATCCCCGCATCGGGCCAGAGATGCATCTGTCCCGCTTCGCATTCACTCGCGGCCGCCGCCAATTCGGACATTCCGTACGTCTCGCGCACCGGGCAGTTGAACGCTTTGGCGATGATCGAGCGCTGGTACTCGAATAAGGGCTCGGCATTCGTAACCACCACCTTCATTCGCAAGTCCCGCCGCTTAAGATCTATTGTTCCAAGTGCTAATTCAAAGAGCGCGGAAGGATATCCCAGCAAATAGGTAACCCCGTACCTCTTCATGGCGTCGAGGTAGGAGGAAATTGTCTCGGAAGAAATGTGATAAGAAGAGAGATAGAGTTGGCGAAAGGCGGTGTTCCAAACCCAGTACGGCGGACGATTCCGCCGAACGGGTTGCACCATGCGACCGCCGAGAATCGCCCAGCGGTCATATCGAGACACGCCGTACCATCGACGTGTGCGGGCCTCGAACATCGCGTACCAAGTCCTTAGGGTAGTTCGACTCTGCCACAATGTCAAAGGAGTTCCCGTGGTGCCGCTCGTGTTCTCGGCATAGAGGCGACTGGGAACGCCTTCCGCCAAAAATGCGGAGGGGTTAGAACGGAGCGGCTCCTTCTCAAGGACTGGCCACTGATCAAGGTCGGGAGGATCCAACTGTGTGGCACGGTTGTGCCAATAATGCCGGTAGTGTGGCACACATCGAGCGGCACGCTCCAGCAAACGATTCAGAGTGTCTGTGCGCCAGGATTGCCACTGCTCCGCCGTCCAGTAGTCTCGAGCAAGCGTCTCCTCAACGAGCCGTTCGGTTTCCGGGCCGTATCGCCAACTCCGGAGATAGTATCCCTGGAGACTGGCTGGCACGGATCGCAGCCTTGCTGGCGTGAACCGATACGCGATCTCAGCCAGCGTGTTCACAAATCTTCTCCGAGACCTCGTTGAGCAGTGATTCCCATGCGGGGAGCACGCGCGACCAGTCGTGATCCTCCGCCTCTTCGCGCCCATTGTGAGAGATTCGTTCGGCCAGACCGGGCTCTTCGAAAAGCCGTCGCACGGCCGCGGCCATCGCACTTGGATTATCTGGCGGCACCAGGAGGGCATCCTGCTCGTGCTTCACCAGATACGGCATGCCGCCCACGTCCGTGCTCACGATACACAAGCCGCACGCCATCGCCTCCAGCACGGTAACCGGCGTATTGTCGATCGACGTTGTGTTAAGGAATATGTCGCCCTGCGCGAGCCATTGCGGTACATCTGACTTCGACACTGGGCCGACGAAATGGCATTGGGCTTCCAGCCCAGCCCTCAAGACGGCCTCTCTGGCGCGTGGATAGCTGCCGTCGCCTTTGTCGGGTCCGACCATTGTCAACCGAACGTCCGGGGTGGTTTCATGCAGATCCCGAACGACATCGATGGCCATGGCGGGACGGTAGATCTCGTGGAAAGCTCTCAGCCACATGAGCCGTGGGTGCGGGCTTCGTCGGAGAGCAAATGGGTATGAGTTCACATCGATCGGATTAGGAACCACGCGAATCCCGGGCGCGTACTCGTGCATCTGCGCGGCCAGATATCCAGAAGGAGCCGTCACGCAGGCCGCCGATTGCAGCAATCGGCGGACGCGAAGCGGGTGACGCTCCGCGAAGCCGGGGAGATTTCCACCGTGCAATGTGAGCACATAGGGTTTTTTGGCCCTTCGCAATACCCAGGCAACTGCTTCTGCATAGGAGAACGCCGATCCGCTGTAGACATCGATCTGGGCGACCGAGTAGCGACGGCGATCGCGCCACGCAGTCACCAGCATATCGGCAAGCCGAAAACCTTGCCGCCTTTGCCGAGAGGCCGCCGAGACCCGCCAGCCGGTCTCTTGAAGCCTGCCCGCCAGATCCTCGCACACCCCGCGTGAACCATTAGCATGCGAGAGGAAGTTGCCGATGATGAGCACCGATCGCGTCATTCTCTGGACCTCGCCAAAGCTAGGCCGAATGCGAAGCAAGGCAGGACGGTGCGCATGCCGGTAGTGAGCATGTAGCATACGGAAAAAGTGACCAGAGCCGCAGCCACAGCTCGGGAGACACCATGATCGGCTCGGATCCTGTGCCACGAAACGGAAATTAGAATCCATAAGGCGGCAAACCCAAGGATGCCGTGTTCTGCGAGCAACCGAGTCAGCTCCGTGTGTGCAGCTGCCGATTTGTAGAACCGTTTCCGCTGCTCAGCCGCCATCCCCGGCCCTACGCCCAGCAGTGGATTCTTTTTCCAAATAGTGAGATCCGCTTTCATGATGCGATCGCGACCAGTAAGCCCAGTGTCGCGAAAACGGTCGGCAATCTTGCCGCCGGTGAAGTTGTCGAGCCAAGGAATGAGAAAGTAGTTGCCGCTGACGAACAGGAATACTGCCGAGGTCAAGATCACCGCTCGAGCACGCGGTTGCCGCAATGCGAACATGACTGCCATTAAGGCACTTGCACCGGCCAGATAGATGCCGCTGCGGGAAAACGTGAGTGCTGACTGTGCCAGCATGCCCACCGCCAGAAACAACATTGACCACCGCAGCAAGGACTGCCTCTTGCCGCGGGCTAGAAGAAGCAGGAACAGCATCGCCGCAAGCGCTCCAAACCCCAGCGCGCTCGACACTTGATTAGGGCCAAAGCCGCCACTTGTCTCGAAACTCGATTCAGTGCTGAAGTGTAGGGCTCTTGTGTTGGCAAGCCTGAAAACTATAAGCGACCAAATGGATATGATCGGCGCTAGTGCGGCGACGAAAGTCTTCTGAAACTGCCGTGGAGTGAACTCGACACATGCAAAGAAGGCGCCGCACGCCGCCAGTGCAAGTGGCCCGGAGAGGTTGAAACTCAACTCGTGGCGAATTCGGTCGATGCTCGAGTTGGCGACGGTGAGGAGAGCGGAGGGCAGAAGCAGGAAGAAATAGAACCACAGTAGTCTGGCCTCGCGCACCGAACGAATCCGGCGGCTGGCAGCCACAAGCACCAGGATTGCGGCATACTTGCCAAACTCCCAAAAAACGGGAGTTCCGGTCATCCGCCACAGAACTTCTGAACCGGCAACATAGGCAACAACGTAGCCCACGGAGGGAACGGGTCGGCGAGAAAATGCCCAGCTCAGGCCCAGGAGCAGAGTGCCCCAAGCATGCAGCTGGCCAACCGTGCTGCTTCTTGACATCAGGAGCGCGAGTGGCACATGCAGCAACAAGAAAACGGCAACCGTCCCGCCTCTCAAGCGATCGGAGGCCACGCCTGGCGGCTGCACAATGGCTGGGCTCAACACTTGGTCATCTACCGTGGGCACGGCAGCACCATCCGATATAGCTCCGAAAGCCGATCTCGCAGCACGCTGCAGGAATGGCGTTCCAGGACTTGCTTCCGTCCGGATGCACCGAACGCACAGCGAGTCTCAGGGCTCTCGCAGAGGCGGCGAATTGCCTCGGTGAGGCAAACAGAGTCACCGCATGGCACGAGGAAACCGGTAACTCCGTGATCGACGATTTCCGGCACCCCCCCGGCCGCTGTAGCGACAACGGGGAGTCCTGACGCCATAGCCTCGAGGATGACGTTCGGCGTTCCCTCCCAATCGGACGATAGCACCAGCATGTCTGCCCAGGAATAGTGGTCGTTCATGCTGGCCGACAGCCCAGCAAACTCGAGGGACTCGGGAGCAAGCCCTCTCTCCGCTGCCTGTCGTTCAAGGTTATCACGCTCGGGGCCGTCACCCACGATGCGCGCCCGAATCGGAAGCCGATGCTCGCTGCGATTGGCAGCAATGGCGTCGAGAAACAGATCGAAGCGTTTAAGCTTCAACAGACTGCCGACGGCCAGCACGTGGATTACTCCGTTCGGCACTCTCGGCCGAGGCTGAAACCGCTCAGAATCAACCGCATTCGGCAGATAGTAAAGCCGATCTGTCGCCACTGCCCAATGTCGAGCCAATTCGATCGCCCGCCGCGAGTTCGCTGCCAAGAACCGCGGAAGACGCAACAAGAGCTTGCCCATCAAGCGGCCGTTGCTCTCCATCTCATAGTGAACGTTGCTTCGGATTGCTCCGATCTCCGTTATTCCGAGGATACGCCCAGCAATAGCAGCATAGAAGTTGCAGAAGAAATGCTGACTCTGGATGATATCGGGGTTCTCTGCACGCAGTTCGCGCAGAATGCGCCGCACGCGCGTCAATCGCGACTGCTGCTGCCCCACCCAAATGACCGGGACGCCGAGTTCGCGAATCCGATGTTCCCAGTACTCGCCTTGCGTGAGTGACAGGACGCGGATCGATGCACCGACCTCAGTGAGCGTGCGGACGATGTAGAACAACTGCCGCTCCGCACCACCCTGCCCGAGGCAACCGGCGATGAAAGCGATCTTAATCCGCCCGAGATCCATTGCTCGCTTTCAGAGGCCCCCACGCTCGAGAGAGGGTTTCACCGATTGTGTCGCGCCATCGCTCCAAGGAAAACGCCCGCGCTGTGGCCAGAGCTCTTTCGGACATCGGGCGATATGCTTGCGGATCCCTGAGGCACCGCACGATCGCTTCGGCAATGGATTCAGGGCTGTCGTTGTCGAGCAGCACTCCACAACCATTTCCGATCAGAGACGGCAGGACAGACACCCGGCTCGTGACCGCCGGCAAGCCGCATGCCAGTGCCTCAAGCACACTCTTTGGAAAGCCTTCCGATGAGGTGGGAAACACGAATAGGTCGGCCTGCTGTAGCAATTCGAGCACTCGACCATGGTCAACCTTTCCATAGAAGCATGTTCGGTCTGCCACGCCGCAGTCGCGGGCGAGTTGTTTAAGCCCTGCCAGTGCGGCTCCGTCGCCCACGACATCGAGCCATATGCTGCCGATTCGCTGCCGAACGACAGGCAGGCTGCGGATGACCTTATCGGCTCCTTTTGTCCATTCCTGACGGCAGGCAATAATCAGGCGGGGATCGCGTTGCGGTGAGTCTCGAGTCCGTCCGCAGGCTGTCAGCTCCTCGGCGGTCATACTAGTCGAAAAAATCCACCGGACATCCGGATTCTTCGCCGATGGCGGTTCCGAGGCTCCGCCGGTCGCCAGGACGACGGTTCGTCCACCAGCGTTGTGTTCCATGAAGCGGCGCCAGAATCGTTCCGCCACTGTACGGGTATTGGCCCAGTTCCCACAGTGACGCACGAACAGGGGTTTGTGGGAAAAGTGCGCGAGGAGCATTCCGACGGTGCCGACGTCTCCGGGAATCGGCGCATGTACAGCATCAGCCTGACGGAACGCGCGAAGAATGTACGGTGCGTTCATCAACAACCAGCCGGGAAAGGCGGCCTTTCGCCGTAAACCGGTTCCTCGCAGGGGACGCAGCGGCTGAATCCGGAGGTTGTAACCCGTCAGAGGCATCTCACCTTGCGTACACGCGTCCGCTTGACATGGCACGAGCAAGACGGTCTCGTCGAAAAGCTCGGAGATCGCCCGCATCTGCATGGGAAATCCACCATCCGTCGCAAATCCCGAAGGGGAATCCGGCGAGGTCCAACAAGGCTTGTGCGAGAGAACCGCCAGTCTCATACGGCAGTCCGACGGCTCTCAAGCCACGCTGAAGTCTCGTCGACGAGGCGATCGTATGTCGCCTGGACGCTCCAACTGTCTTCAACCTTGTGCCGAGCGGCGCGGCTCTGTGAAACGGCTTCGTCGGGATGATCAAGCAGTCGCACAGCCTGCGAAGTCATGTCGCTCTCGTCACGTGAAAGGAGGATGTCATGACCACTTTCGAAGTCCATTCCGTCAACCGCATCATACGAAGCGATGATCGGCACACCCACTGCGGCGATTTCAACTAGCCGACTTCGAAAGCCGAAAGTCCCGCGCCAAGGGCACAATACGAGCGACATTTTCGCGAGCAAAGGCGGGATGTTGTCCACAAATCCAGTGACAACCACGCGCGGATCGGACTGCAGTGCGAGGATCGATGGCGGTGGATTCGACCCGATGAGGTAGAGTTGCGCTTGCGGCCGCTCTCGCCAGATTGCGGGCATGATTGCCTCGAGGCACATGCGCGCCGACTGCTGATTGTGCGGACTACCGAGGCCGCCATAATAGGCGATCCGTGTGTCCTTGGGGGGGGACCATGAAAACGGCCATCGACCGAGTTCAATCCCCATGGGAGCATAGAACACGCGAACCGGCTCAGGAACGCACTCCCGGATGACCCGATGCTCTTGTCGGTTAATGGCTATGATCGCGTCGTACGCCTGCCAGGCCCTTTCCTCCGCGCGGCGATATCGCCCAATGCTCCAACGGCGAATGCCGTGCGGAATCCATGATCGCCGTTCCAGTTGTTGATAACGCGATTTCCACAAAACATTGTGGGTATCGAGGACTGTCGGTAAACCACGCGACTGCAGGGCTTGAGAGGCACGCCATGAATGCCAGTACTCGAAGAGCACGCAATCGAACTTGCGGTCATCAATCATCTTCAGAATGTGCCGCGGCGAAAAATCAACCTGCCCGATCAAGTAGTTGGATCGTTTGAGACCAGTTGCGGCGGAATAGGCGACTCCCGCCATGCGATGCCATGTCCGCGCAACGAGACCGTGCTGGGACTTGGAAGGGAACAGGAGAGCCTCGTCGCAGAGCCCGAGCAGGCCCTGCCGGACTGATTCCTGTTGTTCCGGCCGGACTGCCGAACAGAAAGTTACATGGAAAGATCGTCGAAAAGCTTCCAGCGTGTAGCGTACCCGTTGCTCCTGCCCAGAACGCGATGAGATCGGCAGGACATGCGATACTACCAAGAGACGCGGCAGGTCTGTCTCGCCCAGTTCAGCTTGGTGTGACCGCCGAAAGCCCCGGCGGGGGGCGTCGGGCTCTGTCATCCTGCATTTCGTTCCGCAATTGACAGAAGCTGCTCGGCGATCCGCCGCCCTGAACCGCCGTCCAAAGTGTCGCCAAACATGCGTTTCAGCAGCGCTGCTCGTTTGTCGGCAACACGGCTCGGCTCCGTCAGGCTCATGATCAGGAGCCGTCGCATATCGTCTTCCGATTCGGCCACCTCGACCGCTCCGCTCTCGACCACGGGTCGATAATGGTCGAACTCGTAGTAGCGGCGATAATCCACGGGCCAAATGTCGACGCCGGGCGGGTTGTAGCCGACATTGATCACCGGCTTATCGAACATGCAGAGTTCGAGCGAGACGGTCGAGGCCACGTTGATTCCAACCGCGGCGTGGCGCAGCGTGTTAGCCAATATGTACGCGTCCTCGAAACACGGTGTAAGCCAGTTCGCCTCCCACGGCACTTCGGGAAAGAGAATATCCGGTCGCCTCGCTTTCAGTTCCTCGAAACGACCACTCTTGTCTTTAGGGTAGACGCGCACCAGGAGTTGTGGCCTTTCCAAACCATCCAGTTCGCGGAGAATGTCGGCAATGTCTTCGACAATCCGCGGCTCACCCGGCATGTGGTTGGCCATTCCGGTTGAATAGAGCACAATTGGTCGTGCCGGATCGGCCCCGACCCGTTCACAGAATTCCTCTCGGGTCCAATGAAACTGCGACTGAAAATGCGTATCGAATTGCGGCGTGCCAGTCACAATGACCCGTTCCGGTGTGACCGAGCGGTAGATGTCCAGGAATTGCTGGCGTATTGCCTCGTTCCACACGAAGTAGTAATCATAGGGCGGCATCACCCGGCCCTGGGAGGTCAGGTTATCCCAGGAGAAGATGAAAGTGGCGGTCGGGATCCCCAGCCACCGCGCCGCCTGAACCGCGGGAATCGCGTTACGGCTATGCACGTGTGAGCCGTTGAAGAGCAGATCGGGTTGCAGCCTACGGTAGAGCTCAACGTAGTGCTCGCTCGTGCGCAACCGGTAGCTCAGGACGTCGTGAAACATCGAGAGCATTTCGAGGCCGCCGCGCCAAGCGAATGGATAACAAAGGGTCTTTTTTGCCCAACGTTTGGTCTTGGCAGTCAGCCCGACTGCTTCGATATCGCGGAAGAACCACCGCTCCTGAGCCGCTTTCGACCATAACCAGCGACCGTGTGCGGCATCGAGAATCTCCTGAGCGAACCGGACGGGCCAGCGTTCCCAGATTTCGTTCAGCCTATGGACATCTCCGTAGCGAGCCCGGAGGTTTTCCCAGAGCTCGGCGTTCGGTACCACGGCGATCAGCGAGAGATCTGCCTCCTCAGCGATTCGGTCGAACGCACCGGTGTATTGAAAATTGCGGATCACTTCGCCGCGCGGCAGGAGTGCTACGATGTGCGCTCGCGCCGCCGTACGGGCGGCGTGCTGAATCGCTCTATCGCGCCGATCATGCTCGAGCGAGTACTCCTCAATCATCTCTTCTCTTCTGCTTTCCTCGGACAGACTGTTGTCAGATGTCTTGTGTATGCCGACTTCAACGGCCGCGCGTCAGGTGTGCACACACTAGACCCTGGCCAAGGCCTTTTATCAGGCTGTGGGCCAGCCGGAATCATCAAGACCCGCTCGGCTTCACTAACCGTCCGCTCGCACCGAATCATAGTGTGTCTCTCTCGCCGGCGAACCGATCAACACCGAACACTTAGGAGCACTGTGAATCACGACTGCGCCAGCCCCTACTCGAACGTTGTCGCCAAGTGAAAGCGGCCCAAGCACTACTGCATGAATTCCGAGAAACACGGAATCGCCCAATCGCACGTCGCCCGGCTTAAGCGGTCGTCTCCCGCCGATACAATTGCCTCCCGCCAATGTCAGATTGTCTCCGCAGACAGCGTACCCTGACACGACAATGCCAAGCGAGGGGTGAAGAATTTTCAACCCAGCCCCAATATCCGCGCGGTAGTGGAGCTCGATTCCACCCAGCCAGGGGCGCAAGAGAAAGCCTAGGGGCAACAACGTCATGCGTGCAGCCACCCAGAGTCGCCCGCAGAACAGATAGAGGAACCGGTCGGCTCGATACAGGGCAATCGCCTGCATGGCAGGCGAAAACGGCAGCGTGAGCAATCGCCACCAACGGCCGTTCACCACACGCATGACGTCGCACCGAAAACACTTGAATTGACTGCGAACAGCGACGCCGTTTTCCATCAGACGGCCGGGCTCATGACTGGACGCAATGAACAAACACTCTCATGATTTGTCGCCGACCCGTAAAGCATATTCAGGATCTGCGTGTTCTCGGGCCTTACTCGTCCCGAATTCGCCCCGGGCGGATGTGTCCCAAAAAGTTGAGACTATCGCGTTTCAATGGCAGGCTCATCGTCCAGTGTTCGGGCGATGTTACATTCCACAATCTCCCACGCGACACGAGGAGTAAGGATTACCCGCAAATTGCCATTCGTCCTTCCTGTCTGCTCCGAAATATCGAGAATTGCACGATCAGATAATCCGCGTACTCCCACGCCCTTCTCGGTTGTAGCGATTGCCTTGAAATGGGCCGTGTATGCGTCTGGCGTCAACCACAACGGCGGATAGGCAGCCGACACGCGATAAACACCTGGCTGGAGACCCGCAGATGCGAAGTCCCGCTCGTTGATGACATGGTGTACGACGAGGTCGCCATGCGAGCTTTCGATGATGCAAAACAGTCGCAGATGCACCAGAGGTTCGAGTACCTGTAAAGTAGAGTTGATCTCGAATGGCTCATGGTTGGAAATGGATGAGCCGTCGTGGAAGGACTTGCCACTGACACCAATGCGATTCCAGCACAGAAGCCCTCCCCGGTCATTCTGCCAGCCTGAGGATTGCATTTGGTGGCCATAGTGGCAAATGCTCTCCGCAACGGAACCCCAGAAGTCAATCCGACCGCCTGCAAGAACGATGCCCGTCTGACACATCTCCTTCACCGCTCCAAGATTATGGCTGACGAACAGCACAGTACGTCCCGAACGCGCGACCGTCTGCATCTTTCCAAGGCAACGTTTCTGAAACTGGGCGTCACCGACCGCGAGCACTTCATCGATGATTAGAATCTCTGGATCTAGATGGGCTGCCACTGAAAATGCCAGCCGCACCTTCATACCCGAAGAGTATCGCTTGATAGGAGTGTCGAGAAAGCGTTTCACCCCCGAGAACTCGACGATCTCGTCGAACTTGCAGTCGATCTCGCGCTTGCTCATGCCGAGGATCGTGCCGTTCATGTAGATATTCTCGCGGCCGGTCAGTTCCGGGTGGAAGCCAGTGCCGACTTCCAGCAGGCTTGAGACGCGACCGCGGATAGTGGCCTTTCCCGAAGTCGGATCCGTGATCCGGGAAAGGACCTTGAGTAGCGTCGATTTGCCCGCGCCGTTGCGGCCGATGATCCCAAGTACCTCTCCTTCGCTGACATCAAACGACACGTCTTTCAGCGCCCAGATGATGTCTTCGGCCTCGCCGTTCGTTTGAAACGTATTCAGCCGGCGAAGATTGTTGAAATTCCTCAGCGGCGAACGCATCCAAGAGGCAACGGCCCCCGCGAGTGTGTCGGGAGTCTGTTCCTTGAGCCCGATGCGGTAGGCCTTGCTCAAATTCTCAACTCGAATTGCGGTATCAGGCATCGGCGGTCATATTGTCCGAATCAGATAGGGAGCAAGTGCTGGCGGGCGAGCGGAGCTTTCAAAGGCTCAGGCAACATCGGCAAAAACTCGTTCGCGACGCCGGAAATAGAGCGCTCCGGAAAGGGCGATTAAGATGGCGACTGCCGTTCCCAGGGCGAGGAATGTCCACGGCATCGGCCGCGTGCCTAGCAACACCGAGCGAAAACCTTCGATCACGCCGACCATCGGGTTAAGAGCGTAGAGGAGTTGGAACCGTTCGGGGATCAGGCTCGTCGGGTAGACTACCGGAGCAGCGTACATCAGCAACTGGACGACGAATCCCATCGCGTAGTTCACGTCGCGGTATTGAATGGCCAAGGCGGTGAGCCACATGCCGATACCAGCGGCCGTGATCGCCATGAGCAGGATCAAGAGTGGCAGAAAGACGATGTCCAGCGTAGGAAGGTGGCGAAAGTATGCCATCAGGATGAACATCAACGCCAGGCCAATCGTGAAATCGACCAGCTTCGCGACCACCGCCGAGAGGGGCAGAATGAGCCGCGGAAAGTAGACCTTGCTGAGCATATTGGCGTTGGTCACTAGGCTGGCCGTCCCATCGGTCACCGCACCCGAAAAATAGGTCCAGGGCACTAACGCGGCGAAGCTGAACAGGGCGTAGGGAACGCCGTCGGATCCGATCTGGGCGAGGTTCCCGAAGATGATCGTGAAGACAATCATCGAGAAGACCGGCTGGATCACCGCCCAGCCGATGCCGAGGGCGCTTTGGGCATAGCGTACCTTGACGCCGCGCCATACCAGGAACAGAAACAAGTCCCGGTACTGTACAAGTTCCTTCCAATCGATGAGCCGCCAACCCGTGGCCGGACGAATGACGGTGATCGCGACGGTGGCGGACTCGGGTATGGACTCCGACTGGCTTTGCCCGTTCGAGCTCCGCCCATGGACCTCGCCAGCGCTGGCTGGGTTCACGGATGCAAGCGTCTGTGGCTGTTCTACAGGCATATCCTCACTCGGTGCGGTCCGCATCAGGACGAGACCCGCGGACTGGCAGGGATGCGGTGCCGGGTGGCGAGAAGAGAAGACAGACAATCGCAGCGACTTTCATTCAAGAGTAATGCTGCACTAATCCACTGCCAAACGAAAAAGCTGTTGTCGAACTCACCGCGGCAGAAAGCGGTCCAGATATGCCGAACCCGATCTGCAAAGACCCAGCTTGCGAGGGGGCTACGAATGGCTTCGTCGAGCATTTCCTCGACCCAGGGCCTTAGCGGGCCACGAAGCCACTCGCGCTGCGGTGTCTGCAGGGGTCGCTTGGGAGCTTCCGCGACCTGCCGCGGCAGCAGACCGCGCGAAATCCGCCTGAGCATCCATTTGTGCGAGCCGTCAGCGATCTTCCTATTGGCTGGTTGTTTCAATGCCAGCTCAAAAAGGCGATGGTCGAGGAATGGTTCGCGAAGTTCGGTCGAGAACTGCATCGAGACACGATCGTTGAACCGAAGCGCTCGAGGGATCTTCGTGTGACGCGTATCTCGATACTGAAGATCGCGAATCCGATCGCCGAATGGCGCGGCTGCATCCCATGGCTCGGCCAGCGAGGCGAACTCCCGTTGCAGGCACTCGGGCCGGACCGGACCATGCCGGGTGCCCTGGACGGTGTGAGCCGTCTCGCCCTCAGCCGTCCGCGCGTAGTAGTCGTAACCGGCCCACTGTTCGTCCATGCCCTGGCCATCCAGCAACACGATGACGCCCTGGGCTCGGGCTTCCTGGAAAAGCCGTGCGTAGGCAAGCGTCGGCAAGCCGCCAAAGGGTTCATCCTGGTGAGCCTGGACGTCGCGGGCAAGGTCCGGAACCTCATGCGCGTTCAGTTGGCACACCGTGAACGGATGCCTGCTCCCGGCGAGCATCTGCTCTACCCAAGGCAGTTCGTCGTAGGCTGGATCGCCGGTCGAGAACGTGAACGCCTTCGCGTCACTGTCGGCACCTCGCACCCGTTGAACCAGGCCGAACAGGGTTGACGAGTCGAGACCTCCACTCAGGTTGATACCCACGGGTACGTCCGAGCGGAAACGAAGCTTCACACTTTCTTCCAGCAGGCCACGGTATTCCTCTTCAACGCACTCGATCGGGCGTCTGTCCAACTCCAGGCCGACTCGCTCAGCGACATCGTACCAGCAGTAAATTCGAACCCGACCGGCATGCCACCTCAGCGTGTGCCCTGCGGGCAGCGCGCTCACACCGCTCCAGAACGTTCTTTCGGTGTGATCGTAAACACCGCGGGCAAGATAATTCGCCCAGGCCACTTCATCGGGCTTACCATCCACTCCAGCCGCATGTAGCGCCTTAATCTCGCTGGCAAAGCAGATCGATCCATCGGAAAAGCAGTGGTAATAGAAGGGCTTGACTCCAAACCGGTCGCGGACGGCAAACAACTCCCGTTCCGACTCGTCCCAAATCGCAAACGCGAACATTCCGATGAGACGATCGAGGCATTCTGGTCCCCACACAGTATAGGCTGCGAGCAGTACTTCCGTGTCTGTCTGCGTGCGGAACGCGTAGTGGGCGTCGAGTTCTCGTCGCAATTCCAGGTAATTGTAGATCTCGCCGTTGAATACGATCCAGTAGCGACCGGACGAGTCGCACATGGGCTGACGTCCGGAATCAGAGAGATCAATAATACTCAGCCGGCAATGACCGAGCACGGCTGTGGCAGTGGGTGAGTTAAACACTCCGTACGCATCAGGGCCACGATGGCGCTGGACCTCGAGCATTTGCGCCACGGCATCCGCGCTGGCCGCCTTACCCGTTATTCCGGCGATTCCGCACATCATCCAGCTTTCTTGGCGACTGCAATCAGATGATGGGTGCCTTGGCATTCCCGGGCAAGGCTTGATGAGCGAGACTCCCAGGCGTTGATCACGTTGGCCACGGCACTGAGGACCGTTGTCAAGGGACGCCGGAGCGACCATGACCGGAGTCCTGCACGCCGATATCGGCCCGTTCGAATCGCGTACTCTATATGAGCGTTCTCGAAGCTGCTTTCCAGCAGTCCCTGAAGTTCCTGTCGCCGATAGTGTCGTTTGCGGTCCGGATTCCGATTGGGGACGAAATCGCCATTGGGCGTCGTCATGAGAAAGACACCGTCCGGCTTCAGTACGCGATGCACCTGGTGAACGAATGCCTCGTCAGCCTCAACGTGTTCTAACACTTCGACGGCGAGAACGCAGTGAAAGCTGCTATCAGGAAGGCATGACTTTGTCATGTCGTCCAGCAGCACTTCACAGACATTGCTGCGTCGCCGCCTGGTCTGCGCCACAATGCCGGAAGTCACGCCCAGATTCAACCTGATCTGAACGTCGGATTCACGGGGGAGATCGGTGATGGTGACGTCGGCCGGAACACCTATCGTATAGTGTGATTTTCGGCCGCCAACGTCCAGCACTCGTGCTCGCTCGTTCAGCCTCATCCCGTCAAGGATCTCTATCAGCCGTCATCGGACAGAGCCGTGCAGAGGCGGCAGGAAAGGCATGAGCGAGCGGTAGAGATATTCGAACGATGTCACGCTAGCCTTCCGGCCATTAGCTTCTCGGCCCGGTTCCAATCATCGATTGTGTCAAGATTCACCGTGATTTCGGAATCGGCCAGGCACCCGATAACCCTGTCGCCATAGAGGCTGTTCTGACACATGACTACGTCACGCCACATCACGTAGACAGATCCTTCACGGTGAAACGCGGATGGTAAGTCTTGCCTGCGCGCCATCGGGGTGCTCTCGCCGGTGCTCAGGCGTAACATTCCGTCCTCAGACTGAAAGTACACCCAATGAGGATTGTGTTCGGGCGGCACCGGCAGCACCGTGATTACCGAGTCGGCATGGCTCGAATAGAGCGTCCGGACGCACTGGTCGATCAACTTGGCGCTTCGGAACGGAGTGGTGGGTTGCAGCAGACAAACTGCCTGGAAGTACTCGCCACGATCCTCCAGGAACTGTATGGCGTGCTGGAGAACAGGCAGTGTCGGTGTATTGTCCCGTGCGAGCTCCGTCGGGCGGAGAAAAGGCACTTCCAGCCCGCAGCGTCTGCCCACCTGCGCGATCTCCGGGTCTTCGGTGCTGAGTACGACCTTCGACAGGGTCTCGGCGGCAAGAGCCGCCTCGGCGGTATATTGGAGGAGCGGCTTCCCAGCAAGCATGCGAATATTCTTGCGTGGGATCCCCTTTGATCCTCCTCGAGCGGGAATCAGTCCAACTACGCGCTCGCGGCCGGGCATCATGGCATCTTCGTCAGTTCTGTGACAGCATTCCAGATGATGACGCTGTGACACCGTGGCTAATACGTCAACTTTTTCTCGGTTCTTAGTGGGACCTTGGCGATGAGTTCAGCAATTCGCTGACCTGCTCGACCGTCGCCGTAGAGCGGATCGGCGAGATAGCGGCCATTCTGCAGATGGTGTGCGATGCAGCGGCCGATCGCGGTCCGATCGTACGGGGCGTTCTGGACGTTCTGACCTCGCTCACGACCTGCTTGCCTGGATCCGATGTCTACAACAGGCACCCCGAGGTAGGAGCATTCGCGGATGCCGACGCTGGAATTCCCGATCAAGCATCGGGAATGGTGAAGAAGCCGGATGAAGTCCTCGGGGAACATATTCTTGAAGAAATGGATGTTGGCAGGCTGCTCCACTTCACGGAAGGCGCGAATTCCGCTCGATGTTCCATCGGAACCTGCATCGACATTTGGCCAGAACCACAATGCGGGCACGCCGGAGTCGCGGACCGCGTAGAGCGTCTCTACCACATGGCAGCGGGCAAGCGTGTGCTCGGTGGTCACTGGATGCTGAAGCACCACCAAGTAACCGTTGCTGACGTCCAGATCGGGGCCCACGCCGCCGTACTTGCGAATGATGTCGGTCGGCAACGCCGGGTGATTCAACGCCTCCATCGCGACGTCTATCGACGGACAGCCGGTAACGAACACGGTCGCGGGGTCCTCCCCCATGCGAACTACGCGTTCGGCCGAACGCTGCGTTGCGACAAAGTGGATGTCTGACAGTTTTGTCACGGCGTGCCGCACTTTTTCGTCAATCGAACCGGTGACCTCGCCGCCCTGAATATGCGCCAGCGGGATATTCATGTAGGATGCGGAAACAGCAGTGGCCAGGGTTTCGTACCTGTCAGCGACAGTCACGACGACATCCGGCCGAAGATTGTCAAAAACCGTCGCCAGTTCCACCAAGCCGATTCCGGTAGTCTTGGCCATGGATGTAGGGTTTTCGCCCTCAAGCACCATGTATACCCGCCCGGCAACCTCGAAACCGTCGTCCTCTATGACGGTGGAAACATTTCCATAGCGGTCAAGAAGCGCCGACGCCGCGACTACGATCTGCAGGTCGATCCCCGGATCATCACGCATCGCTCGGATTGCGGTCTTGACCCGGCTGTAACTGGGCCTGGCAGTGATAACCACGCATACTCTCCGCTTCAGCACGTCAACTCCCCTATTCCACGTCGGATTCAGCAAGGAAGTCATCTGCCGGGACATCTCGGACTAAGCGGCGCCCAAGCAACATCTCGATCCGTTCGGGCGGGATACCGAACCCGGGTTTTTTCAAGGCAAGATCGGCTTCGCGCACGATCGTACCGGCAGTCAAGTCTCTCCGGGCTACCACACTTTTTGTAAAAGCCCTCCTCAGCGGAGCGGACTTGGAAGCCAAGTCATCCTTTTGTGTCGGCTGCCGAAGCATTGCCTCGATGAACCGAACGCCTTCAACCAAGCTGTGCAGTTCCTCGACCGTGATGGAGGACGTCACATCAGGGCCGAAAGAATGCCGGCTCAGCGTGACATGGACTTCAATGACATCGGCTCCGTATGCAGCGGCAGCCAATCCCGCGTATATGGTTCCAGAATGGTCTGACAGTCCGACCGCGCAGCCGTAGCGGCTCCGAAATTGCGGTAGGAGATTCAAACCGACAGATTCCGGTGGGCAAGGATACAACGACGTGCACTGCAGCACGGCCAAAGGGTTTCCGTGCTCCTTTACGATTGCGATAGCGGCATCAACTTCGGCGAGTGGACTCATTCCACTCGACAATAGAATCGGCAGTCCTGTTTCCACCATTTGATGCAGCAACGGCCGGTTTCCCATTTCGCCGGAAGCCACCTTCCATGCGGAGACTTCTAGCCTTTGCAGAAGATCGACGGCCTCGGGTGAGAACGGCGTGCTCAGAAAGACCAGTCCCTTCTCCTCGGCATGGCGTTTGAGTCCGGCCCATTGTGATTCGGTAAACTCCATCCGTTTCCAGTAGTCATAGCGAGTGGCGTCCTGAGGGCTGAAGACCACTCTCCACGGCTCCGCAGGCGTGGTCTCGGCGGCCGCGATATGAGTCTGGAATTTGACCGCGTCCGCGCCGGAAGACGCAATAGCATCGATGTAGGCGTGCGCGGTCCCGAGGCTGCCATCATGAGCCTGGGCTACCTCGCCGATCACAAGAGAACGACGGTCGCCCAGGCCGGCGGCAACCGTGAGAGCGTTGAGCGAGCCGGCTATGTCAATGCACATTGAAGAATCGTTGACTGAAGTCCACTTTCCGAATGCTTAACGCATCGGCTGACCAGATCCAGATAGCGCCCGGTCCAGCACGGGGAGAAACTGTTTCAGGAAAGCCTCACAATCAATCTTCGACTTGGAACCTGTCTGTACGCGGTCATGCAGACTGGCAAGCTGCATCTTGTAGAGGTAGGTTCCGCCGCCGAAGGCCACCCGGGGCACGCCTGGCACTGTCCAAACGTCTTTCTGCCGCCATGCGTAGCAGACTTCCATCTCGTCGCGGGCGAGCCCGTCACGGGTAAACCTCACTCGGTTGAATTTGTGTTGATTCGGTCGAGTTCCGTCCAGCGATATCGTGTCGCCTTCGCCGAGCTGCGTGAACCCTTTGGTGGAATAGCACATTTCCGGGGTATGCGAGGATGTTTGCCCCGGCGGGCCGGCGATCATCACTACCATGACCACTTGGCCGGAGGGGTGCACATACTCCCGCTTCCAATCGCCGGTGCACTGTAGAATGCCCCGCTCCCGGTCTTCCAGGTGAGACTCCTTCTGGAGTTCCCAATCGCCGAACGCGACAGGCACCTGCCGCAGACGCGCGGCGGCCTCGGCCCGGTCTCGATCGGCGGTACCCCAGCGGTTGGTCAGTCGACCGTGAACTACCGTGGCGAGAGTGGTCGCCGCGATCGCTGCGGCGAGGTAGATAGTGAATCGATTCGGTTTCATGAGTCACTCCGCGGAACGATCGCCGACGAGTTCATTCGCTCCTTGCCTGGAGAAAGAACCTGACACCGGCGATATACCGCTTGAATCGCGATTTTGCTGCCTCGCTGCTGCGACTGTCTCCGGACCCACTGTCGATCGGCCGCCGCGGGTTCGGCGGGCGGTCGCCGACGTCGGGTCCAGCTCTGATCGCAGCTTGACGAGCAACTCCTGTTCATAAGCAGTCAGGCGGTAGGCTTTGAGCCCTTCCTCGTAGGCTTTCGCCAGCGCCGCGCGCGCCTCGGCCGCATCACCCTTCAACTCGTAGGCCAGGGCCAAATGGAACCGGGCGCTGGTGCCAACTGCGTCGTCGCGAATGAGCGGCAGAAGAAGCTCAATGGCACGAGCATGGTCGCCCCGGGAAAGGTGAATCAGGCCGAGTGTGTCCACCAGCGCCGGCACTCGGCCCGCGACGGCGATCGCGCGATTTACCTGGGCGAGCGCTTTGTCGTCCTCTCCCCTGGCGAGGCGGAGCAAGGCCTGGTTATTGAGCGCGGCCATGTTGTGCGGAGATATTTCGAGCGCGCGGCTGAACAGTGCGTCGGCCTCGTCCAATCGCCCGCGCATAAAACGCAGCGAGGCGACCGCCGCGAGCACCGACGCGCTTTCCTGCAGGCTGCCGCACGCCGCCGCGAGCAGCGGTTCAGCCCGTTGTTCGGCTTCGGGTGCCGGCTTGCCCGTTGCCAGCACGGAGCACAAAGTTGTGACCGCATCGGTCGAAGGCTCAGTACCGGCGGCAGGCAGGCAAAGGTCGACGGCCTCGCTGGTGGCGGCTTCCGAATCCCGCGTGGCCAGATAACCAGCCAGTGCCAACTTGGCTTTGGGATCGATCTTGGCAGCTTCGCGGTAGGTCGCTTCCGCCGCACCGTGGTCTCCAGCCGATTCGTACACCTTCGCGCAACCTGCCAACAATGCCGCTTCTTGTTCTGCCTGCGGCTTCGCTTCGCGCGCCTTGACCAGGAATGCCTCGACGAGCGGGGCGATCTCCGCCACCCGGTCTGCCTGCTTGAGCCACTGTGCCCGGAGCATCAACGTCCGCGGCGATTTGGGTTCAGCCCTCTCCAGCCGCGAGATCGCTTCGTCGGCGGCGGCCGCGAATTGGTCGCTCGCCATTTCACGATAGCGAAGGAGGAAATCAGCGTAATGTGCCAACCAGTCAGGGGCGGGAGACTGCCTGTGGGCAAGTCTTCTGATCTGCTCGGCCGCCTTGCGGTACTCGCCAAGCTGGGTATAGGCCGCAGCCAGGTTCAAGCGATCCTTGGCCGAGGGGTTAACCACGCCCTGGACAATTCCTTCGAGCATGGTCGCCGCCTGGCGAACGTTTTTCAACTCCCCGCGGCGAAGCAACAGATCGACGACCAGGCGTTTATCCTGCAATTCGCGAGGCTCGTCACCGCTGCCATCACTGAGCAAGTCGACTGCTTCGCGAAATCCTTCATCTGTGCCGCCTCGCGCCACGATCTGTGCCAAGGTTTGCTTTACCTCACGACTTGAAGGATCCCGACGCAAGGCGTCGCGCAAGAGTTCCTCGGCCCGGTTTGCATCCGTCGCGAAGTAGAATACGCCGGCTTGGACGATCGTATCGATTCCATTCGAATCGCCTTCGAGGAGCCGGGTGTAGTATGACTCCGCGGTGCCGCGATCGCCGGCCAGCGCGTATGCCCTTGCTGCGGCCAACGAACGTTTTGGCTCAGGGATATCTTGACAGTTCGAGAGCTCGGTGAGGGTCTCAGCCACTTTGTCGGGCGCTTTGTTGCGCAAGAAGCGGACAAGCTCGTACCACCACCGCGGCTCGCTCGGCGCGAGTCTCTTGGCCTCCCTGAATGCCGCCTCGGCCTCCTTCAAATTGTTCGCCAACCACTGCGTGTAGCCGAGCCAGACCTGGGCTGCCGGGTCTTTAGACCGGCGTCGGGCGGCTTCTTTGGCGTCCGTCACAGCCTGCGCGATATTCCCCACCGCAATGCTTCTGCCGATGGCGGCTTGTGACCCGGGGGCGGAAAGCGCTAATGGCAAAGGCAGGCCGCTACCGCTATCGTGGCCCATCGACTCGCCACCGGCCGCCTTATAGAGATCGAGGAGCTTCGCCAAGTCCCGTTCTTCGTGCACGCCGGATGCGTCCAACTCCATGGCGCGCTGGTATTCGGCCATGGCGGCGTCGATATTGCCCTGCCGTTCGAGCAACAGTGATTTTGCCCGGAACGTCTCCCGCCAGCGCGGCCGCATCGCTTCAAGTTCACGCACTAGTTGTTGCGCCTCGGCGAGCCCCGCCTCGTTGCCGGCACCACCGGCGGCCAGGAGGCGATAGATCCGGTATACCCGCCAGTTGCATCCCGACCGGCCCTCCACGCGGCGAAGTTCTGCCTCCCTTTTCTCCAGCTTTGGATAGTCTTCCTGAGCCAGGGCGATGGAGCATAACCGATCGATGAACGTCGGATCATCTGGTCGAAGCTCGCGGATTTCTTCCAGGTATTGTACCGCAAGCTCCAGTTGGTTCCGGTCCGTTGCCAGCGCCGCGAGACGCACTAGCACGGCGATCCGCTGCTCGTCTTTGGTGAGCCGCGCGAGTGCGCCAGCCAAGAGCTTCTCGACGGCGTCAGCCTCTTGTCGCACCAGCATGAGATCGGCTCGCAGCAGGAAGGCGTCAAATCCGCCGCCCGCGTTCTGGTATCCCTCGAGAGCTCTATCTGCCTCTGCGGGATCCAATCGCTCGTACGACAAGATCAGGAATCGCCAGTCGGCCGGCGACTTGCCCGGACTCGATTCCGCGTCCCTCAGGATTTCCAGCGTAACTCCCTTTTCATCTCCTCGCGCTGCGCTGAGGCTGGCGGCAAACTTCTTGGTGGTGAAGTGGTCGGGCTGAGCCTTTTTTACCAGCTCGAGCAGATCTTCCACGGAGGCCCAGTCGCGCGATTCCCGTGGCAGCGTAAGTTGCTGCTTGATCGATGCGGTTCCCAATGTCAGCAAAACCTCCGCAGTCGCCTCCGGCTGCTTCCCCGCTTGCTGATAGTGATCGATCGCCGCATCGAGCAGGCCGGCCGCTTCACAGGCTCGGCCCGCCGCGAGCCTGAATCCAACGACGTCGGGCTGGAGGCGAACCGCGTCCTGGTAGGCTTGAACGGCCAGATCCCAGATCTGCATCCGCGTGTACACCTCGCCCATCAGGACATAGGCGTTGGCCTTAATGCTCTTCGGGTCGGCAGTTGAGAGGTCGCTACCCTCGAAAGGAAACTCCAGCGTAACCACTCCGCGCAGGGTTTCCGGCAAGCCATCCAATTCGTTCGCTGCCAGCCCCCGCTCGGCATTCAGCAGATCGTACACGGCTTTCATCCGCGCCCGCTCAAAAGGCGACGCCGTAAGGCCGGCAGCCGTCCGCGATTTGTCCAGGGCGACCAACTCGCTCTTGGCCTCTTCCAGGCGTCCGAACTGAATGAGGGTTCGGACGAGTTGTGCGTTAAGCTCGAAATCCTGTTCCCCCACACCGCGGCCCAGGCGGAGCATTCTTAACGATTCGCTCAGATCATCTGGATCCTGACTCTGCGCGTACTTCACAGCGTAGCATCGCGCAGCACACTGGTAGGCTCGCGACTCCCAGGGGAAGTTTTTCAGACACTTCTTGTAGTAGTCCAAAGCCACGTCAACTTGCACTTTGTCAAACGCGTCTTCCGCAGCAGCCAGGAGTACTGCCCCATCGGCGTCTCCGTCCGATTGCAACGCGATTGCCTTCTTCAGGTCGTCTGGGGCGCCAACCAAGTTGTGTTTCTTGCGATACTTGTGGCGGACGAGCCACGCCTGGGCAGAACTCTCGTTCGCAGCGACCATTTCATCGATCACTGCATCCGCCCGCGCGATCCGTGTGGCCATGTCCAGTCGAACCGGCGGCGAATCGCTGGACGGCTGTTTATCCGAGTCGAGGATACAGCTTTTGTCCCGCAGCAGGGACGCTAACCATACCGCGAGCTCAATGTGGTGCTCGGTTCCCTTTCCAAGAACGATTGCCTTTTCCAGTTCTCTGGCGACTTCCGTCCATCTCATGGGATCGTTGCCGGTTCTCGCCAGCATGGCGAGTGCGACCGCCTGAACGTACTGCGCCTTCGCATCATTGGCCGATGTCTTCAGCAGTCGCTTCGCCTCGGCCAGAGCATCCTGAGGGCGGTCCACTTCCAAGAGAAGTTCGGCGAGGCGGCGCCGCAGCGAGGTGTTCTCCGGGACGAGCGCCAAGGCCTCGAAATAGAGACTGACGGCGCGCCGTTTGCGCTCCGGTGTCTTGGCGGCCCGATCATAGGTTTCGGCGAGTCTCACCCGGGCTTCGACCGCGTCCGGCTTGAGCTTCAAGTAGCGATAGAGCGTCTCGGCCGCCCGGCTCCAGTGCTCTTCGGCCGCGAGTGTGTCGGCCCGCGCAAGCAGGGCATCGGCGTTTCGCTGCACCTGGTAACCGTGCCAGAAGTAGGCGGCGATCGCCAGTGCCGGGATGCCTACTGCCAAGAGCAGCAGAAAGCGGGTGTTTACCGTCCAGGAAGAAGGTTTCGGCATATCATCTAAACGAGAACTGAGCGGTTGAGGCACACACCACGGCTATGACCTTCACGCCCCGTACGGGGCCACGCGAGGATGCCCATCGAGCAGAACGCGGCGCGACTTCGCGCCGGCCAGAAGAGGCACCACTGCGGCAGCAGGAAGGAACCGTTGGGCCCAAATCACGATCCGTGGCTATGGCCGTTTGAACCACCGGCTTCAATGTATTGCCGTGCGTGGTAGTCGCTTCCATAACGACTCGCGTACTTCTCCGAGGGCACCCCGTTCAGCACGAACCCGATCGGTCTGGCGTTGGCCGAAAAGAGCTTCTGGCAGGCTGCTTCGACCTGGGACTGCCGGCTCACGTCGCGCATGGCGCAGACCAGGGTTCCGTCAGCAGCCTTGCAGACCGACAGCGCTTCGCCCACTCCAAGCACCGGTGGGGTGTCCACGACTATGTAGCGGTACATCTGGCCAAGCGACTTGAACACGGCTTCGAGTTTGTCTTGCTGCAGGATGAAGTGGGGGTGCCGTTTGACGTTTCCCGCCGCGAGTACATGGATGGGAGCAAAACGCTGGCTAATGATTGTGGTCTCCAGATCCCGCCGGTCGGCGCTCTCCTTTGCCAGCAGATCGGCCAGTCCGGGGCCCGCCGGGAGATTCAAGAGGTCGTGGAGGCCGGCTTTTCGCAGGTCGCCGTCCACGAGCAGCACAGGTTCGTGGCTGCACAGCGCAAGGCTTCTGGCCAACTGCAGTGCCACGCTCGTTTTGCCCTCGCCACTGATGGCACTGGTTACAGCCACCGTGCGGATTCCGTCCGCTTCGCGGGACAGCATCAGACTGCGGCAGAGGTAATGAATGCTGTCTTCAAAAAGGCCCAACTGCCGTGAGAATGCCCGGCCTGACCAGGTGGTGGCGAGTCGAGGTTTGAGCGGCAGGTTGGGAACTTCCGAGAGGATGGGCAGTGCGGCGGCGTGGCTCAGTTGCTGCGCCATCACTACCCGTTGCATGCGGTACTCCCAGAACAGCGCGAGAAGGGCGGGAATTACGAACGCCCCCAGCCCTGCGGCAGCCATCTGCTGGAACGGATATTTGGGGCGGACGGGGGGCTGGGCCTTAGTGAGGATTGTAACACCTGACGGGGCCTGCTGCTCGGTGGTGAACAGGTCGGCGCGTTCCTTTATCATCTGCCGGACCTGTTCAGCCATCTGCAACTCGGCTTGTCTCGACGCAAGCTCCATGGCTTTCTGGGCCCGTTTTTGTTGGGGGGAATTCGTGGCCAGGCTGTCGATAAGCTTCTGTTTGGCCGTCTCGATCTTCTCCCCAAGCAGGCTTTCCAGGGTTTCGTGCATGCGGATTTCGGCCTGAAGCTTGGCCACTTGCGCAACGACCTGTTCGCGCTGCTCTCGCGAAGCCCTGGCTTGAAGTGTCGGGAAAATTCTCTCCCTGGCAGTCTTCTTCGCCTGATCGAGGCTTTCCTCAAACTGCTGCAACTGCGCCTGAAGCCGCTGTAAGGCAGGATTCGTTTGCCCCGAGCGTGTCACCGCCTGCATCTGACGGATCTGGACTTCGACTGCTGCCATCAGACGCTTGATCTCTTGGACCTCCGGCGCTTTCTCCATTTCGATGGCCACCACGTCATCGGGAATGGCGACCTGCTCCATACCGTCGAGCGTCTCCTGAGTCGCTGTGAGCGTGGCCTGCAACACTTGCCGTTCGACCACGCTACTGGACACGTCGTCCAGCCATTTCTGGATCATCGCACGCGAGTCAATGAACTCGGGGGTGGCTGGTTCTGTGGTCGGGTCTGCGTCGTTCGCCAGCTTCTGGACTTCCTCGCGAAGCCCATTCACTTGTTTATCGCGCCGGGTGACCTCCTTCTCCAATAAGTCCACGATCCGACTGAAACGGGTTACTGTGTCGTCATCCTGCAACCTGACGAATTCCTCGACCACCGCGTTGACGATGGCCGCCGCGTTGTTCCGGTTCGGCGACTCAAACCGCACCGAGAACAGATCGGATTCGTTTTCCGATGCGATCTTCAACTCGGCGCGCAAGTCTTTCGCCTTGTCGTCCATTTCGAGTATTTCGGGCATCGAGGCGATTTCCGGCCGCTCGACAACTTTCTGTAAGACTGCTGGGCTGCGGATGAGTTCCACCTGGGTTCGCACAAATCGATCGCCACCGGCCTGGTTGTCTTGCCGGAGGCCCGCGACCACCATTGGCGAATGGCCCGAATCGATTCGCAGCCAGGCGGCGGCCTCGTACGTGGGTCTGATCACCATCCACACAATTACGACGGCGGCCGTCGCCAGCATCAGCCCCAGGGGGATGCTGAAGTACCACCACTGGCGAACGCTTTGCCACACCAGTGCCGGGCTGATCGCCGGCCCGGCAGATCCGTCGTCCTGTAGGTCGGCCGATTGCACCTGCATCCAGTTCACTCCCGTTCGGGCCAGGTTGGAATTCATCGGCGTCGCCTCGTGTTCCGGAATCGGTCGAATCATCTTGTCGTGAACGCCCGTTTGGCAGGCCGATCGGCGTCTGCCTTGCACGCGAATGATTGGGCGGAGGCCTGTGCGGTGATTTCCGGCTCCGCCCCGTTCCTATTCATGAAGCTCCCACGATGCCGCTCGGTGTTTCCGGGTCCTGCCGCAGCAACAACTCGCTGCCGCGAACCGATTCGGCTTCGATGAACAGGCGGCCAAGACACCACAACACGGCGCTGAACATGAGCACCGCCACCAGTGTTGTCAGCAGGCCCGCCCAATCGTGCGACACCTTGCGTGACGCTTCGGTGGAGACGTACTGATACAACACGGCGATGGTGGTGATGCGGAAGACATTGGCCGCCACCGCAACGGGCGCCACAGTGCCAAGCAGAAGCAGTTTCTGCCACCAGGGCTTCGGCATCAGCACCGCGCACACGAATGCCACGGCTGCGACCCCCATTAACATCCGCAATCCGCTGCATTCCCGGTTCACTTCCAAGGTCTGGTCATCAACAATGATCGTCGTCCCCTCCTGGATGGCCGGCATGCCCAGCGACTGGAGCGTGAACGAACTCGCCGTGGCAGCGATCCGCTGCAAAGGCTCGCCCAGGGCGTGTTCGAGACGGTAGGGGAGCGGGATCATGAAATAGAGGAAGACGAGCGACGGCAGGCACCACCAGAGAAGCCGCCAACCGCCGAACAGCAGCACCGCGCCGGCCAGCCAGACGGAGATCGACCAGCCGTCGAATGCCGGCAGGAATAGCCTCGCCCCGGCCACGCGAATCGCCAGCGCCAGCAGCACCACGCTCAGCCCGGTCCACAGGGCCGGCCGCACGTTTTGCGGGAATGACTCGCGGCGGTACCAGAGCAACGCCAGTGCGATGGGGATGACGAGAAATCCGTGTGAATAGTCCTCCACATTATACCAACGCTCGCCAAGCGCCAGAAACGTGGACCAGTACGACCAGACGAAGACGAGTCCCATCGCCAGTCCGCCGAGAGCCAATCCCCGGTGTCGCTGAACAGCGGAGATCAATTCAGCCGCGGCCGATCGGACGGATCGGTCTGCGTCGACAATCGCAGCGTCCGTCGACCTGGAAGCCGCGGCGGTGCCAGTGTGTGATGAGCGAGGTGTCTTAGGCATATCTTGCCAATGAACGTGGCCGGATGGTTGGTGCACAGTGCTTCAGCGCGGCTGCGCCAGATCAAGACTGCGCTGATGCCCGTTGGTGCTTTCTTTTGGAGCGTCTGCCACGGTGAGGGCGAAGTGCACAAGTTCCGACAACGATCTGAGTTCGAGCTTCTTCATGAGCTGATTTCGCCGCAATTCCACAGTCCGCACACAGACGTCCATGGCTTCGGCAATCGCTTTCTTGGATCGTCCCTCGGCAATCATCTTGAGCACCCACCGATCACGCACGTTCAGTCGAGAAAGTCGCGATTCACTGTCTTGCTGTTGGGCGGCACGCTCGCGGCGCCGACTGTCCACCGTGATGGCCTCGATGATCGCGTCCCAAAGTTCATGTTCGCGAAACGGTTTCTCGAGAAAGTGCACCGCTCCGGCCCGCATCGCTCGCACGGCGATCGACAGTGTCGAATGCGATGTCAGAAAGATCACGGGCAGCGTCGAGCCGCGCGCGGCAAGTTGCTGCTGGATCTCCAGGCCGTTGACGCCCGGTATCCGGACTTCCAGCACGGCGCACCCCGGACGAGCGAGTACGCCCGCCTCGAAGAAGGCCTCACCCGAGGCGTATGCTTCGCACTGGAGATTCATCGTGTACACGAGACTCCGGACGGCGTCACGGGTAGCTGCATCAGGATCAACGACGAATACAGCAGCGTCGTTTTGCATGATCCGGTCCTTAAACTGAACGCTTGGCGTCGTGCAGGGTCGTGAAGGGCTAAGACAGGACTGACGCTACGCACAGGCCGCGCGAGACATCCCCGGTGGCGACACGTCGATTCCACCGGGGTCTGGCAACGTTAGACGTTCCGTCTCCCGCGTCGGAGGGGGCGTGCCAATTGGGTCAGGCGATAGATGGAGGCAACAGAACGAGGTGTGTGTAGGTGTTGCGAAGTTCTCGGCGTTACCGCCGAGTACGCAATCGCGCAAAGGAGGGATCAATACCCAGGCGGTTCAGAACACGGTTGGCGCGCACTCCGTGCTTCTCGGTTGCGCAAACCTTCGCTGGGATTACCTGACTTCACGCAACCATCCTTGGCTTGTCGGCGAACAGTTCCATGCCACACAACCTCTGCGCTCCCTGACGGAGGTCTTGGGCAGCAGCCGCTATGGGCAACTGCGATTGTTCGAGGATAACGAGATACCCATCGCGGTCAACAGTTTGATACGTGCATTTTGTGTCAGTTGCGCAAAAATGCTTCGATTGGGTGGGGGTTGGTTTACGGCTAGTATCGTATCAGCGTCGGTTTTGCGCAAGACATATGTGGATTCGGTCAGCAGCAAAGTACTTAAAATTGGCATATTGTATTTACCCATAAGTGGTATGTTTCCGGGCGCGGAAGTATTCCTCCTGCCCCACTCTTCCCCCACTCTTCGCACTGACGCTGGCCGCGATCGTCTCCGCTGGGAAACGCCGCATCCCGTCGTCTCGTGCCATTGCCGTCTCGGCGACATTGGCGCCACGAGCCTGACGTCCGGCGATTTGGCAGACAGCCGACAGGAATTTGCCGGTAGCTGCTTGTACAGGCGTAATCGCTTCATTAGCATGCTGTCGTTTGGCGTTACATTGGAGCCACACCGCAAATCCTCGACTTCCCCGTATTGGCGGGTGTCTCTCGTCGGCCATTGAGGGCAAATCAGCGATTCGCTGCGCTCGTGGAGTGGACTTTTGGTCGGCATGTGATCCGCCTTGCGTGTTCGCACGGCCACATTGCGTCGCCGCGCTGGAGTTTCGACATCTCGTGATTAGCACCAAAGGAGGTTCATCGTGGCAGGGCTCTTTGGTTGGATAGGCAGACTGTCGGAGACTTCCAGCCGCCGGGATTGCCGCCGCCGGCATCGTTCCGTGACGCGAACTTCCGGCGACGGGCGGCGCCAATCACGGGTCGAACTGCTGGAACGAAGGCATCTGTTGGCCATCGCCGCGCCTGGCGATTCATCGCCGGAGCCCTTGTGGCAGACTGTTGGGTTCGATGATGCACTGCCGGAATTGCGCTCGCTTGCCGATACGCCGGGCGCGAACGGGCATCGGTTGAACATTGGGGAACTTCGCTCTCTACTCGCTCAGGCGCCCCATGAGCGGGCCCCGAATGCCGCCGCTGATGCGTTGGTGATTGCCATTCCCACGCCAACCGAGGGAGTGGCGCGATTTCGGATTGTCGAATCGCCGATTATGGCGCCGGAACTGGCGGCCAAGTTTCCCACGATCAAGACGTTCGCCGGGCAGGGCGTCGACGACGCCACCGCCACCATTCGCTGTGACATCACCCCAACCGGCTTCCATGCTCAGGTACTCTCGTCGTCGGGCGGCTACTACATCGATCCCTGGCCATCCGGAGGAGCTGATTTCTACGCTAGTTACTATGCGCGAGCAGGGTCGCCGGTTGAGGAGTCCGTACGAGAGTGGCCGGCGACGGGCGAGGCCGACTTCCTCCCCGGTCCGCCGGCGGCAAACCGCTTGGTCTCGTTCGATGCGCCAGAGCCGTTCAGCAGCGCTCGCTCCGGAACGCAGCTTCGCACTTATCGGTTGGCGGTCGCCGCCACGGCCGAATACACCGCCTTCCATGGCGGAACCGTCCTGGCGGGGCAGGCGGCCATCGTCACGGCGATCAATCGCGTGAGTGGGATCTACGAACGGGATCTATCCGTTCGGCTGGAACTCGTGGCGAACAACGACCTATTGGTGTACACGAATGGGTCCACCGATCCGTATACCAATACGGACCCGAGCGCGCTAGTCACCCAGAATCAAACGAACATCGACGCCGTGATCGGCGACCCGAATTACGACATCGGTCACGTCTTCAGCACAGGAGGAGGCGGGCTGGCTTATCTGGGGGTCGTTGGATATACGGGGTGGAAGGCGAGGGGGGCGACCGGCATCTCCAATCCCACGGGTGACTCGTTCTACGTCGATTACGTCGCCCATGAGATGGGGCACCAGTTCAATGCGCACCACACTTTCAACGTGTCTGACTCGCAGCGCGACGCAACGGCCGCTTACGAGCCGGGTAGCGGATCGACAATCATGGCCTATGCCGGGCTGTTTGGCGCGAACAACCTGCAGTCCCGCAGCGACGATTACTTCCATTCGAAGAGCTTCGACGAGATCATCACTTTTGTCGATACGACAATATCGACGGTTGGCACGCGCACACCCACGGGAAACAACATACCTGTTGTGGACGCCGGTGCCGACTACACCATTCCCGCGCGGACGCCCTTCGCGCTGACGGCAACAGGAAGCGATCTGGACGGCGATACGCTGACTTACTGCTGGGAAGAGCGCGATCTTGGTCCGGCGCAGTCGCTTTCCGATCCCGACAATGGCTCCAGCCCGTTGTTCCGCTCCTTTTCGCCAACCACCAGCCCGACGCGATACTTTCCCCGCCTGGCCAATCTGCTTGCCAACACTGCCTCCATCGGGGAGAAACTGCCGACGACGAACCGCATGTTGAACTTCCGCGTGACGGCCCGCGATAACCGCAGCGGCGGTGGCGGTATCAATACGGACGACGTGCAGCTTACCGTGGTCGATACGGGTGCGCCGTTTCAGGTAACCAGCCCGAATTCCGCCGTCACCTGGATGGGCGGCACCACCCAGACCGTCACCTGGAACGTTGCCGGCACCACGGCAAACGGAATCAACGCGTCCAATGTCGATATCCTTCTGTCAACGGATGGCGGCAACACATTTGCTGTGCTACTGGCCAGTGATACTCCCAACGATGGTGCCCAAGACATCGTCGTGCCGAATACTGCTAGCACCACGGCGCGCGTCAAGGTCCAGCCGGTGGGAAACGTCTTCTTCGACGTTTCAGACTACAACCTCACCGTGCAGCAGGGGCCGAATCACGCCCCCGTGCTCGACCCGTCGGCGATCATGACTCTAGCCTCGATTACAGAGGATGACACGACCAACGTCGGAACGCTCGTCTCCGCGATCATTGCCAGCGCCGGCGGAGATCGGATCACCGATCCCGATCCCGGCGCATTGGAGGGGATCGCCGTGACACTCGCCGTCAACAGCAACGGTACGTGGCAGTACTCGATTGATGGTGGCGGTTCCTGGCTCTCTTTTGGCGTGGTTGGTGATTCGGCAGCCCGGTTGTTGGCGTCCGATTCGCAGACTCGCATCCGTTTTGTCCCTGGCGCGAACATCCAGGGCACGATCGATCCCGGAATCCAGTTCCGAGCCTGGGACCGCACGAGCGGCGTGAACGGCGGCGTGGCCGACACGCTTATCAACGGCGGCGAGACCCCGTTCAGCAGCGAGACCGAAGCGGCGTTAATCACCGTCACCGGTGTGAACGATGCCCCGATTCTTGATCCGTCGGGCAACATGTCACTCGGGACGATTGCCGAGGACAGCCTTCCTGGCACCGGCACGCTCGTCTCCGCGATCCTCGCCAGCGCCGGTGGAGAGCGGATCACTGATGTCGACTTGTTTGCCCAAACAGGAATTGCAGTCATCGGTGTCGACAACACGAACGGGACATGGGAGTTCTCAATTGATGCTGGCGGATCCTGGTTACCGATTGGCAGCCTGACAGCCGGCGAGGCGAGACTTCTGGCGGCCACCGCTGACACGCGCGTGAGATTTCTACCCAATTCCAACTACAGTGGCACGGTCGATCCGGGGCTCACTTTCCGCGCGTGGGACGTGACTGCCGGCGTGAACGGCGGCACAGGCGACGCGAGCACCGGCGGCGGTGCGAGCGCATTCAGCCTCGCTACCGAAACGGCCTCGATCACCGTGACGGGTGTGAACGACGCTCCGGTGCTCGACAACACCGGAGATATGAAGTTGGTAGACATCAACGAGGATGATGCTGCCAATCCAGGCACCCGAGTCTCCGAGATCATTTTGAGTGCCGGCGGCGATCGGATCACCGATCCCGATCCGGGGGCTCTGGAAGGGATTGCGATCAGTGCTGTAGCGGGAGGGACTTGGCAGTACCGTTTGACGGCGACAAGTTCCTGGAAGAGTATCGCACCTGTCTCTTCCAGTTCCGCGTTGCACTTGGCTGCGGAAAACTACGTCCGATTTGTGCCGCTGGCAAACTTCAGCGGAACAGTCAGCCCTGGCATCACGTTCAGTGCCTGGGATCGGACGAATTCTGTCGCTGTCGAACAGAAAAGGAGTGTCACTCCGAGCGGTGGAACCACGGCATACAGCGTTGACACGGAAACCGCTTCAATTACGGTTCTCCCTGGCAACGACGCCCCCGTGTTGAACAACAGCGGCACAATGACGCTGAATCCGATCAACGAAGACGATACGACAAACGGCGGTACGCTCGTTTCGGAAATTATCCTCAGCGCGGGAGGCGATCGGATTACCGATATCGATCCGGACGCGCTGGAAGGGATTGCGATCATCGATGCGGACATCGGGTCCGGCTCGTGGCAGTTTTCCATTGACGGCGGCAGTACTTGGTCCGAAATGCCGCAGCCTTCGGCCTCCGACGCCCGGTTGCTGGCGGCGGATGCGCGGATCAGGTTTGTGCCGGTCGCCAACTACTTTGGGACAGCGGGCAACGCACTGACATTCCGCGCCTGGGACCAGTCCAGCGGAACCAACGGCGGCACGGCTAACCCCGGTACGGGTGGTGGCTCGACTGCGTTCAGCACCGCAACTGAGACAGCCGACATCACGGTGAATCCGGTCAATGATGCCCCGGTGTTGAACACGGCGGCCAACCCGGTTCTGCCTGACGTCCCGGAAGACACGGCGGACCCCGCCGGCCAGTCGCTACCACAGATCGTGCTTGCCGGAACGATCAGCGACGCGGACGGAGCACCAGTGCAGGCCATCGCCGTCACCGCGGTCGATGACTTACACGGAACGTGGCAATACCAGGCGGTTGGCGAAACCACTTGGATTAATATCTCCGCATCTCCTGACGCGTCATTGCTGCTCGATGCCTGGTACAAGATCCGATTCGTGCCTGCACCCGACTTCTTTGGCACCGCCACTTTCACCTTCCGTGCATGGGACAAGTCTGCCGGATTCGCTGGCGGCACGGCCAACACGACTGTCAACGGTGGTGCGACGCCGTACAGCGTTGACGCCGACACGGCAACCGTCGTTGTCACCCCAGTTAACGATGCGCCCATCCTGAGCACTGTTGCGAGTCCGCGTCTGACCGACATCCCGGCAAACGTTTTCGACCCGCCGGGAGAAACGATCGGAGCGATTCTCATCGATGGCTCGATCACCGACCCCGACGGAGTCGCGGTCGAGGCAATCGCCGTCACGGCGGTCGACAACGCCCATGGAACCTGGCAGTACCAACTCGCCGGCCAGAGCACCTGGGCCAACATCGCCACGTCTGCAACGAACTCGCTGCTGTTGGGAGCGGCGGAGAAGGTCCGCTTCATCCCCGAAGCAGGATGGTTTGGAGAGGCCACTTTCACTTTCCGGGCGTGGGACCAGAGCGAAGGTGCGGCTGGGAGCCTCGCCGACTCTTCGATTACGGGCGGCACAGCAGCTTTCAGCGCTGACTCGGATACGGTCAGCGTCACCGTGTTGCCGGCAGCGCAGAATCAGGCCCCGGTGCTCAATGCGGGCTACGATCCAGTTCTAACGAGCATCGCCGAGGACAACGCTGACCCGACCGGGGATACCGTCGCCGCAATCGTCGTCGACGGCTCGATCTCCGATCCCGATGGTGCCGCAATCGAAGCAATTGCGGTAACCGCAGTCGACAGCTCGCACGGTGTGTGGGAATATCAGTTGAACGGCCAGTCCACTTGGACGGTCCTCATTGCCACGTCAACCAGTTCCCTGCTTCTGGGCCCGGCCGACAAGATCCGCTTCGTCCCCGCGCAGGAATTCAGCGGTTCCGCGACATTCACCTTCCGCGCATGGGACCAAAGCACCGGCTCGACCGGCGCAACGGTCGACACGAGCGTCAACGGCGGGACAACGGCCTTCAGCGCTGCCACTGACATGGCCTCCGTGGCAGTGCTTGGAGCGAATGATGCTCCGATTCTGAATCCCATCGGCGCGATGTTCCTGGCGGCCATCGATGAGGACGCCGCGTCCAACGCCGGCACACTCGTTTCAGCGATTATCGACAGCGCTGGCGTCGATCAGATCACCGATGCTGATCCCGATGCGGTCGAGGGGATTGCCGTCATTGCAGCCGACAGCACCCATGGTTTCTGGCAGTTCAGTACCGACGGGGGCAGCAACTGGCTGGACATGGGGAGTCCATCAACGACGGCTGCGCGCCTTCTGGCGGCGGACAGCAGTACCCACGTGCGCTTTGTGCCCAGCGCTGACTTCAGTGGTTTAATCGGCAACGGCCTCACGTTCGTGGCGTGGGACCGGACCAGCGGTTCAAGCGGCGGCACGGCCGACGCCAGCACACGTGGTGGTGCGACCGCGTTCAGCGAGACAGTGAAAACCGCATCGATTGTCGTCAATGCCGTGAACGACGCCCCGCTGCTTGATTCGTCGGGAGACACGTCGCTGGCAACGATCAACGAAGACGACACCAGCAACGCGGGCACGCTCATATCGGCAATGATTGCCAGTGCTGGTAGCGACCGGATTACCGACGTTGACACAGGCGCTGTCGAAGGTGTCGCAATCACCGGCGCGTCGTCGGCCTACGGAAGCTGGCAATACTCGACGAATGACGGCAGCAACTGGCACCCGCTCGGCACTCCAACGGTTGCTGCGGCCCGGCTTCTCGCGGCAGACGCAAGTACCCGTATCCGCTTTGTGCCCAATACAGACTTCAACGGACCGATCGATGCGGCGATCACTTTCCGTGCCTGGGACGTTACCGCGGGGACCAATGGCGAAACGGCCGACACAGGCGCGGGCGGCGGCACCTCGGCTTTCAGCGTGAACACCGAGTCGGCATCGATCACGGTTGCGGCGGTGAACGATGCGCCGCTAAACACACTACCAGGCTACACCCCCGCGGTGGAAGATACTCCACTCGTCTTTACCGCTCCAAATACTTTTGTGATCAGCGACGTAGATGCCGGGTCAAGCCCGGTGAAGGTGACGCTCATCGCCGCCTCAGGACTTGTCACGCTCGGCAGCGTGGCCGGCCTGTCGTTCATCGAAGGCGACGGTATCGGCGACTTGACGGCGGTTTTCACCGGCACGATGGCCGCAATCAATGCGGCGTTCGACGGACTGTCGTTCTCGCCCGATTCGAACTACTCCGGCATTGCGAGCATTCGAATCACGACCGACGACCTTGGCAATACCGGTTCCGGTGGCGCAAAGAGCGACACCGATACGCTGAATATTTCCATCGCCGCCATCAACGATGCTCCGGTGATTGTACTGCCGAGTGCCCAGACAACGGGTGAGGACACGCCCCTGGTGCTTTCGGGGGCCGGCGGGAACTTGATTGCAGTAACCGATATCGACGCCATCACTTATCCGGTGAGGGTGGCGCTTACGGCTGCCAATGGTGTCATGACGTTGAGTGGAACTTTGGGACTGACATTCACGACCGGCGATGGCACTGCCGATGCGTCAATGGACTTCACCGGTGCGTTGGCGAGCGTCAATGTTGCCCTTAACGGTCTGTCTTTTTCTCCGGCCTGGAACTTCGTGGGGACGGCGAGCATCGCAATCACCGCCAACGATCAAGGCAATACCGGGTCGGGCGGATCGCAGATCGACTCCGACGTCCTCACGATCGCGGTCACGCCAGAAAACGATGCTCCGATCATGAGCGAAAGCGGCATGATGTCGCTACCGGCGATCGAAGAGGACGAGTACTTCAACTCTGGCGCGCTGGTATCGGCGGTCATCGCCAGCGCGGGTGGTGATCCGATTTTCGACTACGACGAGGGCGCCCTGGAAGGGATCGCAGTTACGGCGGCAGACAATTCCAATGGCGTCTGGCAGTATTCAATCGACGGTGGAGCGAACTGGATCGCATTCGGTCTGCCGGGAAGCCGCTCAGCGCGACTGCTGGCAGCCGATAGCCAGACACGGGTGCGGTTCGTACCCAACGCAGACTTCAACGGCACTATCAGCGACGGGTTGACCTTCGTCGCGTGGGACCAGACCGACGGCGTCAATGGCGGCGTGGGCGAGACCTGGACTCGCGGAGGCACCACGGCGTTCAGCATTGGGATCCAGCATGCGTCGATCGTCGTCAACTCGATCAACGACGCACCAGTTCTTGACAACACGGGCAGCATGTCGCTGGTCGCAATCCAGAAAAACGCGTTCGACAACCCCGGCACCAGCGTGGCAGCGATCATCAATAGCGCTGGTGGGAACCGGATTACCGACGTGGATGCCGGGGCGATCGAAGGCATCGCGGTGACCGCTGTCGATAACGCGAACGGCACTTGGGAGTTCTCGACGAACGACGGCGACTCGTGGACAGCCTTTGGCGCACCCGTCGAAACAGCGTCCCGGCTCCTGGCCGCCGACGCTCAGACCCGGGTGCGGTTCGTACCCAGCCCGGATTACATGGGGACGGTGCTTGCGGGAATCATATTCCGCGCGTGGGATCGAACGAGCGGGGTGAACGGCGGCACGGCTGATGCTTCTTCGCCTGGTGGTACGTCAGCCTTCAGCCTGGCGTTCGAGACGGCGTCGATCGCTGTCGACTCCGGGGCTCAGATCCGCGGCGTGAAATGGCTCGATGCCGACGGCGACGGACTGCGCGACGCTGGCGAGTCGGGCCTGGAAGGCTGGACGATCTTCCTCGACAACAACGGCAACGGCCTGCTCGACAGCGGCGAGCGCTCCACTGTGACTGCGTCCGACGGCAGCTATGTGTTTCAGGATCTCGATGCCGGGACCTATACGGTCGCCGAGGACGTGCGGTGGGGATGGCAGCAGACTTCTCCTCAACCGCAGGTGTTCAGCCAGGTCTCCTTCCCTGCTCCGCTCCAGGCGAGCATTCGAGACAGCCTTCTCGACGGCACGCCAGATGCCTTCAATACCGGCAATTGGCTGTTGGAACGGTTCAACGGGCCGACCACCTTTCGCGAGTCTCGCGTCGTCGCGGAAATCCCGCTGGCATCTCTCTCTGGTCGCATTCCCTCACGGGCCTCCGTGAATTTCGAGTTGGGGATCAACAACGGCGCCGGGGCCCAGTACCGCGAGTTCGACGTCTATGTCTATGCCGGCAACGGCGTCGCCGCGCTCAGCGACTACACGGCTGCCGGAACAAAGGTCGGCACCGTATCGATCTCTGTCGGGTCAACTGCTCCTCGTTACAGCCTGGATGTGACCGCCCCGCTGGCCACGCTTGTGGGGAGCGGCACAAGCCATCTGGGGATTCGGCTCGATCCCATCACAGATAACACTTTCGCCACGCTTGCCGAGGACTTTGTTCTGAACATCGCTGGTTCGCCCGGCACGCATACGATCAGCGTCGCACTCGGACAGGTGGTGGACAACGCCCATTTCGGCAACCACGCGTCACCGGGTGAAATCGCCGGCATCTCCTGGAACGATCTTGACGGCGACGGCCAGCGTGATGGGGGAGAGAACGGAATACCCGGCCAGACGCTCTTTCTCGATACCAATCGCAACGGAGAGCGCGAGCCGGGTGAGTTGCTCGCCACGACTGCCGCTGATGGAAGTTATCGCTTCACGGGAGTCGAACCGGGCCTGCATTCAGTTGTCCAGCTGCCACAATATCAATGGCAGCAGACCTCGCCCGCACTCGTCACCGCGGGGAGCGGCATGCTCGGTTCCAGTACGTTCTTCACGAGTGGCACGCTCGTGCGGCCTATGTCGGCCGTCTACAGTCCCGACGGCCGGCAAGTCTATGTGATCGGGGCGACAAACGCCACGCTGGAGGTCTATGCTCACGACCCAGCCTCCGGCACCTTGAGCTGGCTGCAGACTTTCACCGACGATCAGTCGGGCGTTGACGGGCTGCGGTATCCGCTTTCATTGGCCATAAGCCCGGATGGCCGCCACATCTATGTGGGTGGAAATACGGACGACGCGATCGCGATTTTCCAGCGGAACACTGCCACCGGCCTGCTCTCTTTTGTCTCCGCGGTGCGAGACTCCGACCCGCAGATCACCGCCCTTGACTCGATCGTGTCGACGACCGTCAGTCCCGACGGATTGCACGTCTACGCGACGGCTGGATTTAAGAATTCGCTGGCGGTCTTTGCCCGCAACGCGACGACCGGTGGACTCACGCTCGTCCAGGTGCTGCACGAAGGCGTTGACGGAGTTGCCGGGTTGAGGCACCCGGAAACGTCGCTGGTCAGTCCCGATGGCCGCCACGTCTACGTTTCTGCGTCTGACAACGACACGCTGGCCGTGTTCCGCCGGGATCCGGCCACTGGTCAACTCGCCTTTGTCGAGTTGCTTCGTCAAGACGTCGCCGGCGTGGCGGGGCTCGACAACGTCAAGGAGCTTGCGATCAGCCCTGACGGAAGTCACGTGTATACGGCGGCATGGTCTGAAAGCGCAATCGGCATCTTCGGCCGCGATGCCGCTACCGGCAGGCTGTCATTCGCCGGAGCGGTCCGCGACGGCGAGTCGGCCGATGGGTTGCTCTCGGCCAGTTCCGTCGCAGTGAGTCCTGACGGCGGTTACGTCTATGCTACGGGATGGAGCGAAGATGCGGTGTCGGTCTTCCAACGCGACGCGGTCAGCGGTGGATTGAGCTTCGTCCAGGTTATTCGTGACACGACTGGCGGCCGCCTCGATGGTGCCCGAAGCGTGCGGGTCAGCCCCACGGGGCGCCATGTGCTCGCGCTCGGGGAGTACGCGAATTACCAAGTTGTCCTCACCCGGGACGGGCAAACCGCTGCATCGCCCCACCCTGTCCTGGTCAGTGCTGGATCCGCGGTTGCGGGAATCGACTTCGGCAACGTGGCCATGGCAACCGACCTGACGGTCGTCATCAACCGCACGTCGGTTGCAGAGAATATCGGCGCTGTAGCCGCCGTCGGCACGGTCATCCGAACGGGAAACCTGGCCCTAGCGCTGGAGGTGACGCTCGCCAGCAGCGACACGAGTGAAGCGATCGTGCCAGCGACGGTGACCGTCCCAGCTGGCCTCAGCGGGGTCACGTTCAACATCGACGCGGTCAACGACAACATTGTCGACGGGACACAGACAGTCACTATCACGGCTTCAACCGCCGGCTTTACCCCGGGCGTCAGCACGCTCGATGTGACGGACGATGAAACGCCCGGGTTCACAATTATCGGTGGTCCGACGGTCCTGGTTGCAGAGTCGGGAACCTCGGCGTCATTCGATGTCGTGCTTTCCGCTAAGCCTCTCGGCAACGTGGTCATTGCGGTTTCAAGCGGCGACACGGGCGAGGCTTCGGTAAGCACATCTTCGCTCAATTTCAGTGCCGCAGACTGGAACGTGCCCCAGCGCGTCACCGTGACCGGAATTGACGACGCCATCTGCGACGGCGACCAGAACACGATCATCAGGCTGTCAATTGACGATGTTCTCTCCGACGATGCCTTCGACGCACTCCCCGATCAGATGGTAGCGGCGGTGACCGTTGACGACGATGTCGCGGCGCTCACGCTCACAATCGCGGCAGCATCGATTTCCGAAGGGGCGGGGCCGGGTGCCACCACGGCCACGATCACCCGGAATACCGACCCGACGAACGCCATGGCCGTCGTGCTGTCGAGCAGCGACGCCAGCGAGGCGGCAGTGCCGGTCTCGGTGACGATCCCCGCCGGTCAGACATCCGTTCAATTCGCAATCGACGCGGTGGACGACGCCATTGTTGACGGGATCCAGGCGGTTTCCATCTCGGGAACTGCGGTCCTGTGGAGCAAGGAGACGGTGGACTCAGCCGGAGATGTCGGTGCGTGGGCGTCGCTAGCTACCGACAGCGCGAATCAGCCGCGGATTGCCTACGAGGACCGAGCCACTCGAGACCTGAAGTACGCGGCTTACTCGGCTGGCGCTTGGAGCTCGCAGACGGTCGATGGCAGTACGGACATTGTCGGACAATACGCGTCGTTGGTCATCGACTCGCAAGATCGTCCGCATATTGCCTACCAGGACTTCAGCAACACGACACTCCGTTACGCGTACTACAACGACACCTCATGGCAACTGGAGACGGCCGATACAAATTCCTACCTCCAGCTCTCGCTGGCGGTCAACGACGAAAACCGGCCGCTGATCAGTGCTTTCAATCACAACACCTTCGACCTGAACTTGGCGGAACGCGGCGCCACGGGCTGGAGCGTCACCACCCTGAGCGAGCCGAAGCAATCGGGCTACCATACATCGCTCGCTCTGGATGCCGCCGGCAACCCCTGGATCAGCTACTTCAACGTGACTGATTCCCAGTTGATGCTCGCCAAACGGATATCCGGCGTCTGGCAGTTTGAGACGATTGATTCCGGCTCGTCATTCCGGTTCACTTCGCTTGAACTCGACTCGCTCGGTCGGCCTCACGTCAGTTACTACGACGTGACGCGCGGCGACATCAAATATGCCTACTACGATGGCTCGTCCTGGCAGCGAACGACGATCGACAGCGTGGGAACATTGGATGCCTACACATCGCTGGAGTTGGATGCCACGGATCGCCCGTCGATCGGCTACAGTAGTTCAGGCGGTGTGAGGTTCGCCACCTTCGACGGCGCCCGCTGGACGATGGAGTTGGTCGCCAGTGGGGCGTCATACCCGTCGTTGGCGATCAACAGCGACGGCATAGCGAGGATCGCCTATTATGACACCGCTGCAAAGGACCTGGTGCTCGCGACGCGCGTCGTCTATCAGCCGGGAAGCGATACACTGGATGTCACGGACGATGACGTTTTGACGTTGAGCGTCTCGGTCGCAGCCAGTGCGATTTCCGAGGCCGATGGCGCCGGGGCGACTACAGGTACTGTGACCCGCAATGACGGTGATCTGTCCAGTCCGCTGACGGTCTACCTTTCCAGTGGCGACCCGGGCGAAGCGCAGGTTGCGGCGACGGTCGTTATTCCGTCCGGCCAGGCGACTGCGTCTTTCGCCATCGATGCCGTCGATGATGAGATCGTCGACGGCGCGCAGGTGGTGACGATCACCGCTGCGGCCGCCGGCTATGTGAACGGCGTCGATCTGTTCAGCGTGACCGATGACGATTGGATGCCCGTGGTCGGCAACGCCAGTGCTCTGCTCGCTGAGAACGACACGATTACAATCTCGGCAGAGCAACTCTCGGCCACGGATGCCGACGATGATGCCGCCACGCTCATCTTCAGGCTCGTGAGCGTGCCTGCTCGCGGACAATTGCAGCGTCAGGGAACAACGCTCGCCGCGGGCTCGACGTTCATCCAGCAGGATATCACCGACGGGAAGATCGGCTATGCGCACGATGGCAGTGAACAGCCCTCAGACAGCTTCGCGTTCACGGTCGCTGATCCGGCAGGAAATCAGACTGCTGAGCATGCGTTTTCCATCACGATCACCCCGGTGAACGATGCCCCGGCCGTGTTGTCGCCGCTCAGCGATGTCTTCGTTGAGGAAGACGCTTCCAATACGGTGCTCGCACTGGCCGATGTTTTCTCCGACGTCGATCCGGGCGACGTTCTGAGCTATTCAGTCACCGTCGCCCATACCATTGACAGCGTCGTGAACGATATCCGCGAATCGAGCTACAAGCACGTCATCGAAGACCAGCTCTATACCCACTTGGGCGATAACCGCGGTTTCGGTCCGCAGCACGATCTCGCTCGTGAGAATATTGCCAGCTACTTCGCTGGCCTGGGGCTGTCGACGGTCCAGGAGCCCTTCCAGTACAACAGTCAGACCTATTACAACGTCGTCGCCACCAAGATCGGCGCAGAGCGGCCCAATGACGTGTACCTGGTTGGCGCCCACTACGATTCCGTAAACAATCCCGGGGCGGACGACAATGCCAGCGGCGTCGCTGCGGTCATGGAACTCGCTCGCGTCCTGTCGCAGTACCAGTTCGAAGCGACGCTTTGTTTCGTGGCCTTCGACCGCGAGGAACAGGGGCTGTACGGTTCAAACGCCTACGCCGCAGCCCACGCCGCTGACCAGATCCGTGGCATGATCAGCCTCGACATGATCGCCTACAACCCGGGCGGGCTCAACAAGGTTCGGCTCTATGACTATGTGCCTGGTGGGGAAATCAAGGCGGATCTCGCTGCCGCTTTCGACGCTTACGGCCGGGGTGTCACGGCAGTGGTGGAGAGCGCTTCGATCGGAGCCAGCGATCACCGGCCGTTTGAACAACGCGGCTTCGACGCTGCTCTGGTCATCGAACATGAGGTGTGGAGCAATCCCTACTATCATCAGGCGAGCGATTCGGTAGACACATTCGGATATCTGGATTATGAGTTCGCCAGCAAGGTCACCGGCGCGATTGCCGGATACCTTGTTACTGAGGCGGTGCTCGACGATGCTCCCAGCGTGCTCGCCGCCACGATCGCCGACGGCGTGCTCACGCTCGACTATCACGAGAACCAGAGTGGCAGCGTATGGGTAACCGTTCGCGCGACCGATTTGTCGAGTGCCTCGGTTGAAGACACGTTTGCCGTCTGGGTCGACGAAGTGAATGATGCTCCGATCCTTGACCCGACCGGGAGCATGTCGCTCGCCGACATCGACGAAGACGACACGGCCAACAGTGGCACGCTCGTCGCGGCGATCATCGCCAGTGCCGGTCCCAGCGTTGATTGGATCACCGACGTCGATCACGGCGCCCTGGAAGGAATCGCGATCATCGGTGCGGCGACCAACAATGGCGTCTGGGAATTTTCGACCGACAATGGCGGGAACTGGTCGCCTTTGGGCACTGTGTCGGCCGGCTCCGCGCGGCTCCTGGCGGCAGATGCCGCTACCCGGGTGCGGTTTGTGCCGGCAGCAGACATCAATGGCTTGGTCGATCCGGCAATCACCTTCCGCGCCTGGGACCGCACCAGCGGCGCCAATGGCGATACCGCCGACACGACCAGCCACGGCGGTACAAGCGCGTTCAGCACGGCAATTGAGACGGCTTCGATCAACGTCATTTCCGTAAGCGATATGCCGATGGTCACGTCTCCCGCCGCGGCGGTTGCCGTGAATGCCGACAGCTTCATGATCGCGGGCACCGCCGAGGCCGACTGCCTGGTGAGGGTCTACCGCGATCTGAACAACAACAGTCAGATCGACGCGGGCGACGACCAGGTAGGCCAGCAGCAGTTGACTGGGGGAGGCACGGCATTCGCCGTCAGCGTGAGCCTTGTTCAGAACGCGGTCAACAACTTCCTCGTCACCGCCACCGACGTGGCCGGCAGCATCTCGGCGCCGGCCGACGTGCCGACGATCACCGAGGATTCACAGGCGCCGGCAGCCCCCGTGGTGACGATTCCCGGCGCGGCCACCACCGCGAATGCGGCCAGCTACTTGATCCAGGGCACGGCAGAAGCCAACAGCTTCGTCAGGCTCTACGTAGACGTCAACAACAATGGCTTGGTGGACGACGGAGAGGCACTCGCCGGCCAGCAGCAGGTGACCGGTGGCGGTACGGCGTTCGCCATCAGCGTCGCCCTCCTTCAGAACGCGGAAAACAACTTCGCCGTCACCGCCACCGACGCGGCCGGCAACGTCTCCCCGCCGGCCGACGTACCGACGATCACTGAGGATTCCCAGGCGCCGGTCGCTCCCCTGGTCACGATTCCGGCCGCGGCCGCTACTGTGAATGCGGCCAGCTATTTGGTCCAAGGCACGACGGAAGCCAACAGCCTGGTTACTATCTACGTGGACGCCGACAACGACAGTGTCGTGGATGCTGGCGAGACGCTGGCTGCCCAGCAGCAACTTACCGGAGGCGCCACCAGCTATTCGATCAGCACGAGCTTGACACAGGACGCTGCCAACAACTTTGTCGTTACCGCGACCGATGCCGCGGGGAACGTTTCACCCGTGGCCGACGTGCCGACGATCACCGAGGATTCGCAGGCTCCGACAGCCGACATCGTCGACGTTACACCCGATCCGCGGAGCACGGCGGTGGGCATCGTGACGATCAACTTCTCGGAGGGTGTCAGCGAGGTGAGTATCGCCGATTTCACGCTCACCCGGGACGGCGTCGGTGTGGACATCAGCGGCCTGGCCGTGACCGGATCGGGCACAAGCTACACGCTCGACCTGTCGAGCGTGACGGCGCTGCCGGGTTCCTACGTGCTCACGCTGGTGGCAGCCGGGTCAGGGATCCAGGATGCTGCCGGCAACGCCCTGGGCGCCGATGCCAACGATGCTTGGACGATGGCATCGTCCAACTCCACCGTGGTCGGCCGCCACATCTTCTACAACAACTCCTATTTCGACAACAACCCGGCGGCGGGTCGGAACGACGACAACGCCATCGCTTCGGACAAGCAGGCTCTCTTGCCGGGCCAGACGGCCGGCTTCGCCCATTACACCAGCTACAGCCGCGGGCTCAACGGAATCATGATCGATTTCGATGAACTGCCCGCGGAGTTGACCACCACCGACTTCCAGTTCAAGGTCGGCAACACAACCACCCCAGACACCTGGACGGCGGGCCCGCAGCCCACGGTCGCCATTCGGCGCGACGTCGGCGCGGCGCTGGTCGACCGGGTGGTGCTCGTCTGGCCCGACGCTCCCAACCCCGGTTCGATCTCCAAGCAGTGGCTCCAGATCACCGTGCTGGCCAACGAGCGGACCGGCCTCTCCAGCCCCGACGTGTTCTATTTCGGCAATGCGATGGGGGACACGGGGGCAGGCAATCTGGCCAACGTGGTGCTGGTCGATGTGAACGATGAATTTGGATGCCGAACGCACCCGCGGAACTTCCTCAATCCGGCCCCAATCGAAGATCCCTATGACTTCAACCGGGATACAAGAGTGGATGTGGTCGACGAATTCGTGGCACGCTCGAATCCGGCGAGTTTCCTCAATGGGCTGAAGCTCTTTGCCACGCCAATTGTTTCCGCTATTGCGCGCGCGAGCTCCTTGTCAGCCAGCCCGCGCCATGTACCCCCGTCGGCGGTCGGCATGGACCCGGCACGGGCCGTCCTCGAAACAGCCACAGCAACAGTTTTGAGCAACTGGCAAAGCGATCGGCCAGAAGCATCGATGCGCCAAATGAACGGCGAGGACTTGCGGATGGTCCCCCTGGCGTCAACATCGGCCGGCATTCTCACAGTCGGACCGCCGTTGAACTGCGGCAGCGGCGTCATTCCTCGTGTATCGGCGGCAGCCGTTGACATGCTGATGAACGACGAGGGCTCCGTTCGTCAGGCAGGTTCGAACTCCGCCGGGGCTCCGCCCATCCTCGCTCCCGAAGTCGAGGAAATGTCGCAAGCTCTTGATATGAAAGGACTTAGTCGCGAGCTGCGATGCGTCGGAAGTAGTTGGAACGGATTGCCAGGCACGGAACTCAATATGCCAATCACGGAGCGGGTTGTGCGGAATTCAACGGAAATGGCGTATGGACACGGTGAGTAGGGGTAGTTAGTCTAGATCCACCGGTCATCAGCATTTTGCGGTGCGGCACCGTTTCGAGCCACCTCGGAACTCCGCACGAGCGATCCAATGTTCAGATAGTGGTAGCGAAAATGAAGACGGCATCCATTGGCGGTTTGCTTTGCGTGCTTCTGCTCACCCTGCCGGTCAACGCCAGCCTGATCGTCCGCGCCGGTGATCACGAACTTGCACCGAATACGGCCAACCAGATAATCGAGATTCTTATCGAAGGCCAAGGCAGCGAGAACACCCTCCAGGGCATTAATCTGAATATTCAGATCGCTGATGGCTTCGCTGGCCCCAAGATCACGGATGTTGACATCGTGGGCCCGGGCACAGTCTTTGCCAGCCCTAACAACAATGGTCAAGCAGGCGGAAAAATCACGGACCAAATCTGGGGTGGCGTGGGAACGATCTCTCCGACCCCCCTGACGGTCAGCGCCGCGAACAGTGTTCTCGCAAGAGTGACGATTGACACTACGGGTTTCTTTCCTGGCAGCGATCCTTGGGAGTTCAAGTTGCTGGGAACCCTCAACGGTGACTCAACGCTATTGGGGACTACCGGGTCTGAGCGGTTCGTCGATGGAAGTCTGTCGGTGGTCCCCGAGCCAGCCTCCATCCTGACTCTCATCGCGGGGGCGAGCTTGTTAGGGCCGGGTGCATATAGACGCCTCAGACGCCAGCGCCGCGAAAGACATACGGTGTCGTAGTTGAGGGCACGCGTCCCCCGCCGAAGACCCTCACTCCTTACGGCAGCGTCCACAGCGTGAGCGAGTTCTGATCCTTCACAAAAACGCGGTTTCCGGCGATCACCGGGTGCGCATAGGTCTCGGTTTCGGCGACCGTGATCTTGGCCAATTCCTCGTATCCTTCGGCGCTCGGTTCGAAGGCGATCAGTTCTGACGTGCTCGGCAGGGCGACGAGACACGGACCGACATCGAGAATGGCCGCAAAACCGCGACCGTGGGCGGTTTCATCAAGCCAGGCCGTCTCGAACGGAGCATTCTGGCACGCCCGGAGTGTCAGCCACCGCACACGTCCGGGCCGAAATCGGTCTGGGGGCAGTCGCGATCACACAGACATCGGGCAAGTGTCCGTCCGCCAGAGTGCCCTTTCGCGCGACGCGTCGAAAAACGGCCCTCGGAAGGACACGCCCGGATCGATCTAAGCCGTCGAGCCTTGAACACCGCGGGGGCCTGCCTCAACGTCGCGACGCGCACACTTCGGAGGGGCCGGTTTCGCAATGGAGGGAAGATCATTGCGCAAATCGAAATCGCTTTTCGTTGATTGCGCACCCCCCAATCGGGTTTTCGTTATGCTTGGTTATTTGGGGCTTCCAGTCAAGCAGCTTCAGCCCTCAAAATCCATAAATCCCCACTTGCTTTGCGGAAAGGTCGGAGTATCTTATTAGTCAGAGATTGACCGGTGGCCAACCGTGAACGGAAACCGAAGGGCAACGAACGATTTTGAAAGGCGGCTAACATGAAGTTTTCCAAGTGCTTGTCTGCGTTGTTGGTGGTAGCCCTCGTCTGCGGTGTGGCTTCGAGCGCTAGCGCGGCCGTCTTCTGGTTTAGCAACACGCCGTACACCTCGCAGGCGGATATTCCTGCGGGATTCTACAGCGGTGGCTCGCCCACATTCTTGGAGGATTTGGAAGACGGCGCGGTGAATGGTGGGATTACCGCAACTGCGGCTTCCTGGGCCATTACTACCAGCGGAAACGGTTTCACCGACTCCGTCGACGGCGATGATGGTAACGTCGATGGTTCGGGGATCAACGGGCGATCATACGTGGTGTTTCCTTCGGGACAGGGGGGACCGAGCGTGCGGTTTGATTTTTCGGGACCTCTTCCCACCGCCGCTGCACTCGTGTGGACTGATGGTCTTGATGGGATGGTCTTCCGCGCGTACGGTGCTGGCAACGTACTCCTCGGTTCGTTCACTCCCGGAGTCTCGTTCGCTGACGGGACCTTTACTGGTGGCACCGCGGAGGATCGGTTCTTCGGCGTCACCGATGCGAATGGTATTCTGGCGATTAGCATAGAGAATGCAAATCCTTTCGCGGGCATCGAAGTCGACCACATCCAGTACGGACAGATGGTTCCCGAGCCAGGTTCCATTGCCATCTTTCTGGCCTTCGCCGGCTTTGGGCTGTTCGCCCGGTGGCGCCGTCGGCGTGCTGGCTGAACCACTTGAATAAGAGCTTTTAACCCGGCTCGTCGCGCTTGCAAGGCGCGACAGCCGGGTTTTTTGTTTGACGCTGGCGGTTCGCTGAGCGGTAGACCAGGCATCTCCACCCCACGCCGCATTCGTTACTCTCCGGGGCTCCGGCATGATACCTTCAAAAGTCAGTCGTCAAGCCGCATTCGCCGTCGCTGCCGCCCTCTCATGCTGTCTGGCGGCGATCGCCGAAGAGAGGATCCTCTACGAGGGCGAGTCGCCATTCAGCCACATCATCGTGTCCGAGGACGATCGGGGGCTGCGGACGCTCTTGTTTGACCGCAGCGGGGTCCGCCAGAGCGTGGTGAAACTCGGCGACCCGGATCATATCGAACTGGCCTACGCCCGATCCATTCTTGTGGCATTGGCAGTCTGCGAGCGGCCCGAGCGGATGCTCGTGGTCGGGCTGGGGGGAGGCACGCTCCCGACTCTCCTGCATCATCACTATCCTCACGCTGCCATCGATGTCGTCGATATCGATCCCGGCGTCGTCGAGGTCGCTGAGAGATTCTTCGGCTTCCGCACCGACCATCGCCTTCGCGTTCATGTCTGCGATGGACGGCAATTCATCGAGGAGGCCCGACAGCCCTACGACATCATCTTTCTCGACGCGTTCGGTTCCAGCAGCATCCCGCGCCATCTGACTACCCGGGAGTTTCTCCAGGCGGTGCGAAAAGCGCTGCGGCCCACCGGAGTGGTCGCCGCGAATATCTGGGGGCCCGGCTCAAATTCGCTCTATCACTCGATGATCCGCACCTACCAGGAGACGTTCGGCAGCCTCGTGGTCCTCCGCGTTCCGGCGTCGACCAACGAGATTATTCTTGCCCAGCCGCGGCGCGTCGATGTCCGGCGGGAAGTCCTCGTCCGCCGGGCGGCGGCAGTCACGCGCGACAAGTCGCTCCGTTACGAGCTTGGAGAACTGCTTGCTGCCGGCTGGCAGGATCCGCCTCCACTGAACCAGCGAGGACGCGTGCTGACCGACGCCGACACTGCCGGCGAGGATCAGTGACCCCGTCGCCGGCCGAGGCGAGGTATGGTCGTGTAAGACTGCCGGCCGCACCTTCAGCTCGCCGGGGCGGCCCACGCCACTGCATTCCGCAGAATCCGTCGGACGCTCGGATCGAAGAAGTGCGGATAGGTTTCGTGGCCCGGCTGGAAGTAGAAGACCTTTCCTTTACCGACCGTCCAGACGAGTCCCTGACGCGACGCTTCGGTGCTGCCATCCGGCCGATGATATAATCCGTCAAAGACGACTGCCTCGGGTTCAGGAACCTCGAACGGCTCGCTGTAGCGTTCCGTCTGGGCCAGTGTGAAATCGTTCACGCCCTCGGCAATGGGGTGGTCTTTCGCCTTGACGATGACATCCACCGAGCTTCCGTCACACACATACGCCGAGAAACCGCAGCGGGTACCGAGCAGGCTCCGCAGAGCCTTCGAGAAGTGCGATGAATGGATGGCGATGAAGCCCATTCCTTCTTCCTTCACACGCCGCACAATCCGCTCCACGAGTTCATCCTTGACGTCACGGTGTCGGACGTGCCCCCACCACAGCAAGACGTCGGTCGCGGCCAGCGCTTCATTGGAGACGCCCTGGTCCGGATCGCTGATCGAAGCAGTTGCGATCTCCCAGTCCGGCAGCGACCGGAGCCCTGCTGCGATGGGCGTGTTCACGTCTTCCGGGTAGACGTCCTTGGGGGCTGTTCCTTCCGACCATACCAGCGCCCGGCGCTTCGGACTATCGGCTCGAGCCGCGTTCCCCAAGAGCAACTCGCCAGTCACCGCCGCACTGATCGCCAACGCTGCACGCCTCGATATCTTATAGCCCATCTCGAACGCCTCACCTCGATCAACAGAATGCGCAAACCGACCAGCGGGCGCCCACGGCCCGCGTTCTGACGCGATTCTAATTGCCGTTCACTGCGTTGGGAAGCCGCCAGGCTCTGTGCCGAACGAGTTAAAATCCCGGCATTCGCAGTGTGCTTCGCCTGATTCGCTTCGGCAGCAACCTATTCTCCGGGGGCCGCACTGGCGGCCGCAGGCAGTCCGGTGCTCGTTTCCCTGTTTGCCTCGCTCTCCAGCACGTCGCGAGCGGTCGGTTCGGTTGCCCGAAACCAATCGGCATAGGTTTGGCCAGGCAGCTCGTAATGCAAATTCCAGTTCATCCGCCGGTCTTCGTCGGTGCGACGCCCCGCAAGCTGCTGGTAGCGGGCCAGCGTGTAGTCCAGCCCCAGGTGCCGGTAATGGAGCAATTTGAGTCGCGGATCGTCATCGTAGACTACCCGCCCGACCGGAGAGGCGTGGTGGGACCCGGCACTATAATTCATTGCTTGGACCGCCCGCGGATCAAATACCACCCACTTGTCCATGTGCTTCGCCGGCAGCCCCCGTGGGGCGACACTGAATATCTGCCCGTCGGTGTCGGGAAACTCGTTGGCGAACATCTCATAGCCAGTTGGCTTGGGTACGGTAATCCCACGGGCGTGGCAGGTCGAAAGATACTCCAGTAGAACCGGATGCCAAAGGAATTCGTCGCAGTCGACCACAATCACCCAGTCAGCGGACTCGCGACTCTCCTGCCAGGCGCTCTGCCTCACCGCCACGCGCTCGGATTCACCGCAGCAATTCGCCGGTAATCCAAAACAACGCAGTTCGGTCACGGCGCTCGACCGTACGATCTGCGGACTTGTGTCGGTGGAGTAGTTATCATAGACGATAATCCGCCGGGCAAACCTGCTGTAGTGCCGCAGGAAGTAGGGCAGCACGCGTTCCTCGTTCCAGCATATTGTGTAAACGTGGACGACAGGAGTAGAATCCATACAGGGGCCTGTACTCCCATATGTGGTAGTAGCCGCGGTGCTGCTCACGGTAACCATAGTGACTAGCGCGAAGGCGGTCAATCATGAGCCAGAAGGACCCGGATTACACAGTCCCAAAGCCGCTTAAGAGCGGCCGAGTGTTGCTCAGCGGCATGGTTCTCACCAGCGGCACCTGGCGGAGCGGATCCCATTACAAGAGCGGGTCCTGGCCTATTCACAAGGACGGATTGCTTGAGGTCCCGCAGGGGGTCTGGGACGAGGCGGCTGCGCAAGGGTTTCTGTTGGCCCCACGGATTTACCAGATCAGACTTGCATCTGGCGAAGGCCGCTCCGCTCCAACTTCCTCTGCCGCCGACGAGCCAGCTCCGCTCAATGGGTCTTCCATTGAGCTCGTCTTCCGCGAGAGCTCGTCCCCAGCCGCCGGTCGGCTTCGTCAATCCTGGATTTCCCGGAACGTCGGTGGCTATGTCTGGCAACTCGTCGTCGAGTCGGCCGACGACGCTCCTCGGGCAACACTGACCGCCGCAGCGCTGGATGCCGCGGATTCCAGAGAGCTCACCTGGTCTTCCGTCGGTTCCTGGGAGTTCTTTGGTGCGAACCGCGTCGTTCCCGTGACCGGTATGGCGCCGGTGTGGAACGTTGAATTGTTGGTGACGGCGCTATGACTGCTGACGTGCTGCCGAAGTGCCGGCATCGCGGCGGCCAATTCGCGCTCGACCGCTGGGTCTGTTCGTCACCGAGACTCGTGGCCCACAAGGGCGTGACCTCCGCCGCTTGCCGCGAAATCTGTCCCTTGGTCGACCATGAGTCGCCGGCTGAATCGTCTGCGGCCGGCGAGTCGGACGATCTTGGCGAGGGATACGGCGTGGCCATCGGCACCTTTGATAGTCTGCACGATCCGGAGCGCCGCTTCGGTACCGAGGCGGTCGAGCTGAATCTGGCCGTTCTGCGCCACCGTTGCGGCGAGGCGATCAAGATCCTCGTCTGCGACGACGCCTCGCCCGAGGCGAGCCGGCGACAGTATCGCCGCCTGTGCGAGAAGTACGACGCCGAATTCACCTCGAACCGGCGTCGGATGGGCCATACTTCGGGCGACATGATCGTGTTTCACAAGGCCCTTCGCTGGGGTGCCCGGCTCGGCCTGCGGACAGTTACCAAGCTTTCTCACCGCATGATGATCGATGCGCCGGACTGGGTCCAGAACGACTCCGAGCGGCTGATTCGCTCACCGTATGCGACTCTGGGGCAGATGCTCACCAATTTCGGGCTCGAGCAGATCCGAACCGAGTGTGTGATGATGGTCGTGCGGCGCTGGATGTCGTCGGGCGTGATGTGGCGCTATCGACCACGTCGGATCCCGTATTGGAACGAGAGCCACACTTTTCGAGCGATCGCCGAAGTCGTCGATCGCGACAAACCCTACCCTTTCTTCCTGCCATGGGAGCGACTGAGCTTCCTTCGCGGCGCCGACCGGCCGCCGGTGTACTTCCGTGAGATGTTCGACGCCGATCACCATTTTCGCCGCCTTGCCGAGCGGCATGGCGTCGAGCTCAGTGCCAAGTTCTCGACGGTCGACAGTTGCGCAACCATGGACTACCGGCGGTGAAACCGCGTACCGCACTTGCCATTCTGACGTACGTCGATGCTGCCCGGCCCGCGGCGGTTGGCCAGCGGCTGCCCGAAGCCATCGCCTCACTCGAGCGCACAAGCTACCGCGACCCTGTCTTCGTGGTCGACGACGGCTCAACCTGCAGCGATCATCTGGAATACCTCTCCTCCCTTGACGACGCGCGGTACACGGTCGTCCGCCGCCCGGTCAACGGAGGCATCAGCCGCGCGAAGAACACCGGTCTCCGCCTGCTGGCGCAGACCGGGGCCGAGATCCTCTTTCTCGCCGAAGACGATATCCTGTTTCACGAAGGCTGGCAGGGTGCCTATGGCGAGGCGATGCGCCGTTCGGCCATTCATCATTTCAGTTGGTATGAGGCTGCTCCGGGCAATCTCATCATGGCCTGCAACGGGTTCCTGGTGACGATGACCGCCGGGCTGCTTGGGCTGCTCATGACGTTTACCCAGGAGGCAGTCCGCCGTGTCGGCGGATTCAAGGTTCTTCCCCACCGCTACGGTTTCGAACATATCAACTGGACCTACCGCGCGATCCATGCCGGCTTGGCGCCTTTTGGCGCTGACATTTGCAGGAGCTCGCGCTACGTCCAGCGCTCCGACCGCCCCTCTTCACTCGACGTTAGCGAGATCCTCACCGGTGCTGAAGCCAACCGCGCTCCGGGCTATGAGATCACTCGCCTCTACGAGCCTCTCGAAGAATGAGGGCATGCTGGCTCACCGGCGTCTCGTCCGGTGCAAGCGTCCTCGCGATCCGGAAGCCGATGCGATGTTCCCGGGTGTAGTTCACCACTTTCCCGATTGGCCGCGTGGCGCGCAGATCCAGCGGATCGTTGTCGCACGAGCCCCCGCAGAGGAATGAGGCGTCGCTGTCGGCGGGATCCGAAGCCCATTCCCAAACATTGCCATAGATGTCCCACACGCCCAGTTCGTTTGGTTTGAGCAAGCCGACGGGCTGCACTCGATGCTGTCCGTCACTCCTCGAGTTCCCGAAATACCATGCATACCCGCCCAGCAACGACACATCGCTGCCGAAGCTGTAATCGGTGATTCCGCCTGCCCGGCAGGCCGCGAGCCATTCCTCCAGCGTGGGCAGCCGATAGCCCGTGCGTTGCAGAAAATCGTCTCGGAGCTTCCACCGGCCTGGCGAGACCTCCTCGTAGCACTGCTGGTCGGATGTGAGATCATCGTTCTCGCTCAGCCAATTACAGTAGGCCATCGCATCCAGCGCGCTGATCGTGATGGCCGGGCAATTGGCCGGTGCATTGCGCGCGGCATACTGGTTTAGGGGGACCTCGCGAGACTGGCGGTAACTGCTGTCGAAACGCTCGTACTGCTCGATGGTGACCTCACACGCGCCGATCGCAAAGGTGTGATCGGTCTGTCCGTGAATGCCGACCAGGACGTGGCCGTGCGGACCGCTATACCAGCACTCGCGCTCATCGCGGCTCGGCTTGCCTGCCGGGGCCGGCAATTCCCAGCGGCGAGCCAGCCAGACGGCGGCAGCGTGTTCGCCGCCATCGGGAGAGGAGCAAGACCGCACTACCTCTGCACCAACCGATTGGAGCAGATTCCGCGGCAGGCTTGTTGCTGAGTACTCTCCCAACGCAAGCAGCAATCCGGCACGGATCTCGGGACTGCGCTCGGCGACCAGCATCCCTTCCGGAACCTCTGGCGGCACGCCAAGTTGATTGAGCCGATAGATCAATGTCGAACGCAGAGTACGATCATCCGCCAATTCGAGCGAGGACCGCAACCGGTCTCGATCACCGTCCAGCAGGAGCAGGGCGGCAATGCCGTTGGCAATCGAGGCCGCCGATGAAAGCGGGTACGGAGCCGATCCACCTTCCGCCGGCTCCTGTTGTTCCGCGACCGATAGGGTCGCTTTCTCGATGTGTTCGCGGAGCCGTCGCGCGGCTGCCGCTCGATCGAGATTAAGCGGTTCGAGGAAACTGAAAAACTCGCTGGCATCGGCTGCATAATAGACCAGCAGGCTTGCCAATTGCTCTTGATCGCCCCGCAATAACCTGCCGAGTGCTGCGGCCGCCAGATGACGCTGCTCCAGCCTGTCCTGCCGAGACGACTCGGGCGCTGCCGGCGATGACCCGGTGAACAACTCCCGCAAGGGGGCGGTCAATCGCGTGCCGACCGGCTCAAGATTGTCCACCCAGCCGGGCACGTCGAGCGGACCGGCGGTCATGAGCGCTCGGGCGACTGCCGCTGCGTGTTCTTGCCATCGCGGGTCGCCGGGTGATTGGCGGGCCAGCAAAGTCGCGATTGCCAGGATCTCCTGGTGCGCCGTCGATCGGCCGAGCGCTGCCCACATCCTCTCGACAGCCTCCGCTCCCGAACGCCGAAGCTCCTCGGCGATAATCCGCGCTTCCACGGGCGACGCCGAGCGGAACTCGTCTTCGATCCAGGCTTGGTCTTCGGGGGTAACGACTCCAAAGTGCCACCGCGCCAGATTCTGATGCAGGCGACTCCGAGGTGTGGTCCGCGAAGCAAAGGAATTAACCTTAAGACGTGGTATCGCCCATCGGCCATAAGCCTCCATTTCTTTCAGCACCTGGGGCACCTCGGCGGTATCGACCACCGCCAGCGACTCCAGCAGTCCATTGACCTTGGTTCGCGCATGCGTTTCCACGATTCCCCAGCCGATCACCAGCAACAGGGCCAGCACGCCTGCAACTCGTACCAGGTAGTAACGGGCAGCCCGGCGCATCATGGCAGCCTGGGTGTCGGTCCACTGCGAGTAGCGGGTGTATAAGCCGATTGCCAGAAACTCCCACCACGCCGGCAAGTCGCGGCTTCGCCGACGAGTTTTCCATCCGGCAGCGCGCTCAGCGAGGTAGAGCTCCGCGCGGCCGCGGCGAGTCTCTTTCTGCTTGCGGTCGAGCCACTCCCGCAACGACGGTACCAGGTAGTCATGTGTCAGTTGCAGGCAGGGCACCGGAGGCCCGGCAGCCGTCCCGGTACCGTCGCCAGTTGCTTCCTCGCGCTCGGCCGGGGTCACCAACCGCAACTCGCCGTCGAGGATCTCGACAAGCTCAGCGAAGTCGCGTGCCTGCCGTCCGTAGCCGGAGACTTCCTGAAGCTCAGCGTAGGGGCGCATTCGGCCGCGGATTTCCGATTCGTCCGCCGGAAGGAGCGCCTTGAGGACTTCCTTCGCTGCACGTTGATGCAAGCGGTGCCGGGGGGGCGCGGTCGCCGCGCAGAACGTCTCTTCCAGGAAAGTGGCGCCGATTCCCTCTGCTCCGCCAACCTGTTTGAGCGTCGCGGGAACCCACGGCCGGTTCTTCATCATTTCGGCGAACACCGCCAGCCGGACCGGGATTACGCGGCCGTCCTGAGCCAGGCCCGATACGGCCTGGCTGAGGAACGCCTTCTGCAGGCTCGTCAACTCGTCCGCCCGCTCGGGAATCGCGCCGTAGGCGCGGCCGAAACCGGCCAGGACGTTTCTCGCATGGCGAAGACCGAAGACATCGACTGGGGCCGAGTTCTGCCCCTCGAGCAATGGTATCTCGAGCTGACGCATCAACCGTGTCGTGCCCATCCAGAAATCGTCGCGGACCATGAGCAGGCACTGCACTCGAATGCCGTCGCACTGACGGAGCGCACGGACCAGCAGCGGCTCTTCTTCCTCCCGGTGTCCGTGCAGCCACTGTTCGAACTGATCGAGTACGATCAGGATCTTCGGCGGTGCCGATACTTCGCGGCGACGCACGGCGGTGATCGCTTCTGCCAACCCCGTCGACTCGGGCAAATCCGGACAGGCACGCCGCAATGCCGCCAGCAACCGGCCTTCCGTTGCCCGATCGGTCGCCTCGACATACAACGGCGAGATTGCCTCCGACAGCCGCGGCAGCAGGCCCGCTTTCACCAGCGATGTCTTTCCGCAGCCGCTCGGACCATAAATCAGCCCGATCGGCGACGAGTCTTCTGGATCGCGCCGCTCCACGAAGCTCTTCCAGAACCGGATCGCTTCCGGCAAGCCGTTGCGGTCCCGCGGGCCGGGGATCAACGCGAGAAAGAAGTCGGCGTCCTCGGCCCCGAACGATCGCAGCCCTTTGGGGACGATTCGGATTGCCTCGTAACTCGCGATCGCGCCACCCGAAGTTGCGGATATCGCCTGCATGCCGCCAACAGCCGGCGCCGGAGCGCGAGTCGCTGCCGGACGCGGACCGGCGGCCAACTCCAGCGAATCGTGATCTTTGACGAAAAGCTGCAAGTCCTCCGCCATATCGAGCGCTGTCGCATAGCGATCCGTGACTCGTTTGGCCATCGCCGTCAGGCAAATCCGTTCCAGGTCCTTGGAGATGCTGTCGTCGCACTGCCGCAACGGTCGCGCGTCGGCCGTGGTAATCATTTCGAGGACGTCGGCCGCGACTTCGCTGCGGAACGGCCGCCGCCCGCTGAGCATCTCATAAAGCACCACTCCCAAGCTGAACACGTCCGAGCGGCCATCAACGCGGTGTCCTTCCCCACGGGCCTGCTCCGGGCTCATGTATTCAGGGGTGCCGGCCGTGGCCGTCCGTTTGCCGAAATCATCCTCCTTCAGGGCCAGACCGAAATCGGTGACGTAGGGTCGCCCGGCGGAATCGAGCAGGATGTTGGCCGGCTTGATGTCGCGATGGACCACGCCGCGAAGGTGGGCGTAATGAAGGGCCTCGGCAATCGAGGCAAGCAAGGCCGCCGTCTCCACCTGCGAAGGCCGGGACTGCCGAAGCCGAGTCGCCAGATCGGTTCCTTCGATGTACTTCGAGACGATGTAGCACAGGCCGTTCTCGGTGTGACCGACGTCGTATACCGGCACGATGCCCGGATGGTCGAGGCCCGCCACCACGCGGGCCTCCGTGAGATACTTCGCCAGGTCCTCGGGGCGCGAGACTCGGCGACTCTGGGGGACTTTGACGGCCACAAGCCGGTCGAGTTGCTCGTCGCGGGCGAGATAGACCATTCCGAAGCCGCCGTGCCCCAGGAGCTTCTGCACACGGTATCGCCCGATTTGCTCCAGGCGGCTTATATCGCACGGCTGAGACGTCCCCGCCGCGTCCCAATCCATCGTCTTTGTTTCGCGCGCGTGGTCCGTCATGGCAGAACCCGTGTTGGATGCACTCCCTCATAGAGGGGTTGTGGACGGAGTCCAGCTTGCAGCCCCGTTGACCGCTGAAGAGAATGGCTACTGACCTGTGCGAGGGGGGCGGGCTTGTTGTTGCTCCGCGCACAGGCTACCAGCCGGTTGCCCGGGTGGCGGAAAATTCGGCTCGGCTGCCGCCCGCTGAGCCTGTGATCGCCGACCTTTGCATGAAAGCCACAACATGGACGATAACCGAAGCATCCCCGAACAGACGATGGTCGTCATTCTGGCCGCCGGCAAGGGTACGCGAATGGGCCGCAGTGATCTGGTCAAGGTTTGTTTTGAGATTGACTCGGTGCCGGCGATCAACCGCATGATCACCGTGTTCAAACGCCAGCGGTTTCGCCGCTTTATGGTGGTGGTCGGCGCGCGAGCCGACCAGGTGCTGGAGACGGTCAGCCGGGAACATCCCGGAGTGCTTTACGTCCATCAGGAGCCCCAGCTTGGCACCGGCCACGCCGCCAAGATCGCGGCCGAGGCGCTCGAGACGGCCGGATACCAGGGCTACGTCCTCGTGACCATGGGCGACAAGTACCTGGAAGAAGCGGCGCTCGACGCGCTGGTGTGCGGCTACGTGAAGCAGCGCGCCGACATGGCCCTATTGACGCTTCCGCGGAGCAAGGCGACCGATGGGTCGACGGGCCGCGTGTTTGTCGACGAAGATGGCCGGGCACTCGATATCATCGAACGAGTCGACTTGGCGCGGCAGATGATCGCCGACGAGCTTCGCCAGCGGCTGGCAGGTCCCGACAACATCGATAAGCAGGCCATTCTCGACGCGGTTGCCGCTCATCTGCCGCGCGTCGACAAGCAGCAGGTTGCTGTCGGCGATCTGCTGATGCTGGCCAAGGGTAGCGGCAGCCTTGATCGCGGCAAACTCGAAGAACTCCTCCGCGCCGACAAGTATAACCTGCGCATCGACGGCAAGTGCTATAACGGCAAGCAGATCGACAAGCTCGCCACCGGCGTGAATCCGAGTCTCTACCTGATGGGTTCCGATGTCTTCTATCACGGCGTCGGCCTGGTCCGCAATGACAACGCCCAAGGAGAGTACTACATCACCGATCTGGTGCGGCTGCTTTCCGGAGTCCGCGATTCGCAGGGGGAGCCGCGCTACCGGGTTCAAGCAGTGCCGGCCGCGCACGCACACTGGGTGCAAGGCTTCAATTCGCCCGACGAGTTGCTGGCGATCCAGGACTATGTCCGTCGGACGAAGGTCGATCAGACGGCGGTCGACGTGCTCGCGCGGCCGCAGCTCAATGTCAGTCAATATGCCACGGTCCGCGACTGGCTGGCCAGGATCGAATCGGCTCGCCCAAGCTTGAGACGCTGGCTGCACCAGATTTACGGCGACCACGAGGACCTCCACCGCCAGAAATGCCGCGACCTTGTGGGGGTGCTCGAGTGCTACGGCAAGCGGTTCGGAATGGACGAGAAGGTCTGCGTCGTCCGCGCGCCGGGCCGAGTGAATCTCATGGGCCGGCACATCGACCACCGCGGTGGGATGACGAACTTCCTGGCCATCGATCGCGAAACGCTCGCCGTGGCCGGCATCCGCGACGACGACAGCGTGGTGGCCGTGAACACGCAACCTGGCAAGTTCAAGCCCGTCGAGTTCCGCATCTCCGAACTGATCGGCCGTTTTGCCTGGAGCGACTGGCTGGATTTCGTCAACAGCGAGTGGGTCCGCAACATGGTCTATGTCACGGCGGGTGATTGGGGAAACTACATTAAAGCCGCCACACTGCGCCTACAACATCGTTATCAGGATGTGCGCATCCGTGGTTTCAACATGGCTTTGGCGGGGAATGTGCCGATCGCCGCCGGGTTGAGCAGCAGTTCCACGATCGTCGTCGCCACCCTTCAGGCCGCCATTGCACTGAACAGCTTCAACCTCACCAGTCAGCAGTTCATCGACCTCTGCGGAGAAGGGGAGTGGTTTGTCGGCTCACGCGGCGGGGCGGGCGATCACGCGGCCATCTATCTTGGGCAGCGTGGGAAGATCGCGCACGTCGGATACTTGCCGTTCCGCGTCGAGAAGATCCTTGACGGCCCGCGGGACTACCAACTCATCGTGGCCAACAGCCACATCAAGGCCGCCAAGAGCGCTTCCGCCCGTGACCAGTTCAACTCGCGAATCGCGGGCTACAACCTCGGATTGGCGTTGCTCAAGCAGCGCTGCCCGGAAATCGCACCCGCAGTTGAGTATCTCCGCGACCTGACCCCCGACAAGCTCGGCTGCCCGCCGAGCGAGATCTACCGCTGCCTGCTCAAGGTGCCGGAGACCATGACCCGGCGGGATTTCCAGGCGACGCTTTCCAAGGAGCACCACGCGCTCATGGAGGCCAACTTCGCCACTCACGCCGAGCCGGACTGCTACCGGCCGCGAGGAGTGCTCCTGTTCGGTGTGGCGGAGATGATGCGGAGCCGGATGTGCGTCGAGCTTCTGGAAAAGGGCGACGTCCAGGGCTTCGGTGAGCTGATGAAGATCAGCCACGACGGCGACCGCGTGAGCCGTCCGGGACCTGAGGGGCGCTACGAGTTCGTGCAGAACGACTCCAGCGACGAATTGCTGCGGCGGCTCATCGCCGATCTCGCAAGCGAGAATCCCGAGCGAGTGCTCCGCGCCCAGTTGGCCATGCAGCCCGGCGACTACGCCTGCAGTACACCGGAGATCGATGAGATGGTCGATGTTGCCTGCTCCGTGCCCGGAGTAGCCGGCGCTCAGATTGCCGGAGCAGGACTCGGCGGCTGTGTGATGATCCTGGCCCGCGACGAAAGCATCGCTGCCGTCCGCAAGGCTCTCAGTGCACGATACTATCGCCCGCGCGGTCTGGAGCCCGCCGCCGTTCCCTGTATCACGGTTGAAGGGGCAGGGTTGGCCGAGTTCCACTAGCGAACGGAAATCCTGTTCCGGACTGTTCACTCCTCGGGCTCGATCGTACCCTGCCGGGCAAGCTGTCGGCTGGCGATCCAGCACAAGGTCGCCCACACCAGGCCGGCTGTCCATCCGGCAAGCACATCGGTCGGGTAGTGCACGCCCAGATATACCCGGCTGAAGCCGATCATACCCGTCAACAGCATCGCGACGAGCATGAGGTACAGCTTGACCAGGCGGCGGCTGACGACTCGGGTGAGCAGCGCCCCCAGAGTCAGGTAGACAACGGCCGAGAGCATCGCGTGGCCGCTGGGAAAGCTGCTCGTGTACACGTGTGCCAAGTGCGGAACCACGCTCGGCCGCGGGCGGTCGAAATGCCCTTTGAGCAACTGGCTGATGGCGGCGCCGCCAAGGGTTGCCGCCAGCAGCCATACCAACGTGCGTGTCTTCCCTTCCAGCCACAGGAAGCCCGCCGCACTAAAGACAACCATCGCCACCACGACGACACCGCCCAAACCGGTAATGTCGCGCATCGCCTCCTCGACCCAACCGGGTCCACGTGGATCACCGGGGTTTACCGGGTTGCGCAGCGATCGGACCACCGCTTCATCGATGGCGGCCGTCGAGCCTTCATTCACCTCGTCGGCCAGTTCAACGAATCCCCATGTTCCGGCGACCACAACGAGCGCTGAGACCAAGATCACCGGCTGGTGATTGCCGAGCCATGCGGCGCCTCGCAATACCCGTCGTGCTGTCTGCTGCCAGGACATGGGCCCTCCTTTTTGGCAACCTGAAACGTGTCGTGGGAATCGACTGTAGGACAACTCACGGACTATTATAGCCAGCTCTAAACCCGGTGGTGGTAGGAGCTTCACTTAAGGTCGCCTAATGGAACCGCCTAGAGGGGTTTCTCTCCTTCCCGATGCTCGGATGACGGGCGGTGGTATAAAATGTCGCAATTGCGGCTGGCGCTGGTCACCCGCAGGAGTGACTGATGCGTGTGCAATGGGAGCCTGGGGTCAACGAAATGGAGATTCTGCGTCAGAAATTCGAGGCTCAGAGCATTATTGGCGCCTCGGATGCGATGATGGCCGTCTTTCGCCATGTTGAGCGTGTGGCCAACACCGACGCCACGGTGCTGATCCGTGGTGAGTCCGGCACCGGTAAGGAACTGGTAGCCGAAGCGGTTCACCGTTGCAGCGCCCGTTGCGAGGGGCCCTTCATGGCGATCAACGTCGCCGCTGTCCCTGAGACGCTCGTCGAAAGTGAGCTTTTCGGCCACGTGGACGGCGCTTTCACTGGAGCAGACAAACGGCGGTTGGGTCGCTTCGAGGCAGCGCACGGAGGGACGCTATTCATCGACGAGATCGGCGACCTCAAGCTTACCTCTCAGGCCAAGCTGCTCCGCGTCATGGAGAGTCGCAAGATCTCGCCGGTCGGCAGCAACGAATTGCGTGATATCGATGTGCGGTTGATCTTTGCCACGAACCGCGATTTGGAGCAGATGGTCGCCGTGGGTCAATTCCGCGAAGACCTGTACTATCGAATCAACGTGGTCATGGTGGACTTGCCGCCGCTCCGCAAGCGGCAGGACGACATCGCACTGCTGGTCGAGCACCTGCTGGATGAGTTTTGTCAGGCCAACGGCAAGCCGCGGCTCATGCCGGATGAACAGCTCCAGCAGTTTCTCGTCACCCATTACTGGCCAGGCAATGTCCGCCAGCTTCGCAATTGCATCGAGAGCATGGTGGTCATGGCCGAGGGACCGATTCTGACCATCGATGATCTTCCCCGCGGGGTTCGCAACCACGGCCCGGAGGTGGTGGAGGATTTCGAGATTCCTCCCGACCTGACACTGGAAGACATCGAGAAGGCGACGGTACTTGAGCGTCTCGACCGTTTTGGCGGAAATCGTACGCAAGCCGCCGAATCGCTCGGAATCTCAGTTCGTACTCTTCAGCGCCGCCTGAAACGCTGGGACGCGGACCGCGAGGCGGTCAGCTAGATGCGGCAATCGCCCGTATTTCGCCGCGTTTGACCCAAGCTTGCCGGCCGGTCCAGCTTTGAGTTTGCAGCATCCGGCGGCGACCCCGGCCGCCGGATGTGCTTTGGATTCACGGGCTCGAAAGACCGCCTCGAGGCCGCAAAGACTACCGCACGCCTTCAGCCGTGCTGCGAGTGGAGTCTGTCTCGCCGGCACCCAGTTGGTCGGGCGAGCGGCGATCGCCAATAGCTCCGCGCAAATCGTCCGATGTCTGCTCAACCGCCTCACTTTGGGGACGAACGGCGTCGCCGACTACTTCCCCCTGCGGACTCGGGACCGTGCCCGGCGACGCGTTCTCGACGAGCGGCTGTCGCATTACCTGTCTTTCGACACGGCCTGGCTCTACATCCGTTACCGCTGAGGGTGCCGCCAACTGACGTTCGGCGTCAGCCGCGCTAAAAATGTGTTGATGCGGAGCAGGTACGGTTTCCAGGGACTGAATCTGCTGGCCGCGGAGGATCTGGACCCCCACCGGCTGGCCAATCTGGCTACGGTCGATAAACCGGGTCACGGCCTCAGGCGTCGGAACGGCGATTCCGTTGAGCGACAGAATCCGGTCGCCCACGAGCAAGCCGCTGCGGGCCGCGGGGCCGTCGGGTTGAACCTCAGTCACGACCACACCACCCAGTGGATGCTGGTTCACACGCACTCCAATTGCCGGTGGAGCGGTAGCGGCGCCCGGCGCGACGCTGCCCGCCGTAGTGGCGGTTGCGCCGCCGATAGCAACCGTGCCAGAATTGGTGAGTGGCCCAACCGGAAGTACGTTGGGCCCCAGCGTACCGAGCAGGATGTGGTCGTAAACGGCGATCGGGTCGTTCAGCCCACCAAGGCGATCTACCCACGGTACAGCGACCGCACCGGGTACTGCACCACTGAAGATGTTCAAGCCGCCGCTTACCGGGGCCGACGGCCCGTCAATGCCCAGATTGGGATTGACTGCTGCCTCACTGCCGACTGTGCCGGTAGCGCCTAGCCTCGCCGCATCTTCCGGTCGCACGACGCCAGCGGCTGCTCCGGCGCCCTCCACGCCCGGCTGCATAGCGGCGTCGCGATTCGTGCGTGCGTCGTTGCCGGTTGCGGTTCCCACCGAGCCAGGAAGGCCAGCGTTGGGAGTGCGGATGCTGTCGGCGCCGATCACGGCGTCCGTTCGGTCCAATCCGGCATTACCGCCGAGTTCTCGGGCCCCGCCGATGCTCGGCGCGATGCCGGCTGGCGATCGCGGGTTGACAGAACCGCCCGTACCGGTTCCGGCCGCAGCCGCATTTCCGCCGATCTCTCCAGCAATGCCACCGCGCGACGCGTTGCCAATACCCGAACCCGAGGTTGCGGCGCTACCGATACCCGAGTTGGAGGCTGCAGCACCCCCGATACCCGACCCCGAGGCAGCCGTACCGCCAATGCCGGAACTGGAATTCGCAGTACTACCGGCCACACCACTGCCGCCGGCACTGACTCCGGCACCTCCCCCGCTTCCAATGCTAGCGCCACCTGCCGCACCGCCGGCCGCTCCACCGCCACCGCCACCCTGACCAAACACGGGTGATGAAATGAGCAGGATTGTCGCGACTAGCGTCGTCGCCCCGCCAATCAAAGTGGCAGGCCTGTTTCGTTGATTGTATCGCATCTTCTTGTCTCCTGATTCTTGGGAAGTCCCAGAAGTCCGTCCATGGAACGACTCGTTTCGCAGAGGAGCAAATCCGGCGCCGGACGGGCAAGCGATCAGGAAACACCGAGTCACGAGCCGGCAAACATCGCCCGATTCAGACGGCGACGTGAGAAATGCCGCGGATCGCGGCAATCAGGGTCTCCGAGGAGCCGCCTTTCGGCAAGTAGGCTTCCGCGCCCGCCTCGCGCATTGCCTCGGCCATGTCTTGCTTCTCGTGCATCGACAAGCCGATGACTCGCACACCAGGCAACTCGGTGGTAATCCGCCGCGTCGCGTCAATGCCATTCATCCGTGGCATAGTGATGTCCATGAGCACGACGTCCGGACGCGTGCGCAATGCCATTTCGACGGCCGCGAGGCCATCCCCGGCCTGGCCGACCAACTCGATATCGGGTTCCTCCCAAAGGAGGCTGGCAAGCCCTTCGCGCAGTATCTCGTGGTCGTCGGCCAGTAGCACCCTCACACGGCCGCTATTGGTCGCCGGGCGGTCGTCGTCGTGTAAGACGCCGCCGGCGTGATCGTGATATGGCAGCGCTTCGTCCTGCAAAGCGATTGCCGCCACCTGGGTGACAGGAATATGAATTGTGATTCGAGTCCCCCGACCGGGCGCCGATTCGATCTCCATGCTGCCGCCCAAGGGCTCCAGCCGCTCGCGAATGCCGAACAGCCCGAAGCCGTCGGTCGTCTCCCGTCCGCTGATCCTCGCGGCGTCGAATCCGGCCCCTTCATCGCGAACCACGACTTTTATCAGGCCATTATCGGTGCGGCGCAGGTCGACGCTGGCATGATCCGTGCGGCCATGCTTAACGACATTGAACAGCAGTTCACGGACCACCTGGAACAGCAGCAATCGGATGCCCTCGGCGTCGGGTTCCACGCCAACTTCGGTGCGGATGCTGATCTCCAGGCCGTGCTTTTCGAGCATGTGCCGCCCCAGCCATTCAAAAGCGGCTACGAGTCCGCCGTCGTAGAGCACCGGAGGACTCAGCTCAATCGTCAGCGACCGCGAGGCGTCGACGGCTTCGACCATCAGGTTGTCGACCTGATCCAGACCCCGCCGCAGGGCGCTGTCGGCGCGGCGGCGGAGCGGTCCCAACTTCAGCCGCGCCGCGACCAGCAGTTGCTGGAGGTGGTCATGCAGGGTTTGTGCCAGGCGGCGGCGCTCCCTTTGTTCGGTATCGGTCAATTCGGCCGCCAAGGCCCGCAACTGGGCGGCTCGGTACTCTGCCTCGGCGGTCCGCTCGGCTACCCGTTGCTCGAGTGTTTCATTGAGCGCGCGAAGCTGGTCCTCGGCGTGCTTGCGATCGGTGATGTCTCGAGCCACCGTTACGGCGGCGATAGGCCGGCCGTGATCGTCTTTTACCGGCGAGATGATGAGCGAGACGAAGCGCTCCTCGCCGCTCTTGGTGATGCGAACCGTCTCGAGGTGTTCGACCCGCTTGCCACCCTTCAAGTCATCGAGGATCCGCCGCACCTCTCCATGTCGGCTCCGTGGTATGATGATGCTGATCGGCCGGCCGACCGCTTCTTCCGCGGTGAATCCGTAGAGCCGCTCGGCGCCGGCATTCCAGCTTGTAATCATCCCCTCGAGGGTCTTGCCGATAATGGCGTCATAGGAGGACTCAACGAGAACCGCCAGCCGCCGGCGATGTTCCTGACTGCTCGTCCATTCTTCCAGGTTGTCGCGGATCTCGTATTGGCGTCGCCGGGCTCGCAGTGCGGCACGCACGGCGCTCAGCAGAGCCCGACTGTGGAACGGCCGCTCGAGAATCGTCACGTTGCCTGCCGCTTTCTCCCCAATCAACGAGTGCCAGGCGGCCGGTTCCCATTCCTGAACGGTATCACGATCGGTTAGCAATACCAGAGGCAGATCGGACCATCTGTCCTGGCGCGAGACGGCGTCGAGCAGTATCTCGGTCTCCTTGAGGCCGAGAGCGTCGGACGACACGAGTGCTATACCGCAGCCGCGGTGAATCTCGTGCGCCAAATCGGTTGCCGAGTCGCAACGGTGCGACTGGAAACCGCCTTCCGCCAGCGTCTCCTGGAGTGCGGTCTGTTCAAGACGGTTGGGGGCGAAAACGAGAACACGGTTCTCGTGAACTGCCCCTAGCTGACCCTGCGGTGACATCGGACTTGACAAAGTGACGTTAGTGATGATTTCCTTCACTTCACTCCGGCCTTCATGGCAGGCGAACTGACAAGATGGAATTTTAGGCTGGCGCGATCCCGTTTCCCGTCATCTGTTCAGGCCGTACGCGCCCGGGTGCACGCGAAGGCGCAGAAAATACCGTTCGGGGCGTGTCCTATCCCGGCCCGGAATCAGATCGATTGGCGAGGAAGCCGCCGAGAGACAAGTTCCCGCCGCGCGGCGTCGCGCCATTCAATCTAACCGCCGATTTGGACAGCCTGCGGCTGGTGTTCCCGTTCGACGACCTCGGCGCGGCGGACATTAACTTCGCGTGGAGCGCTGATGCCGATTCGTGTTCGTCCGCCCCCGATCTTGACCACGCGGATGCGGATATTGTCGCCGATCAGGATTTCTTCGTTTTCCTTGCGGGACAGAACTAACATTCCGAAGCCTCCCTGACTTTGCATGCGTACGACCCAGACCTCACGGCCAGCCACCAACAATAAGGATAAGGGCGATCACAAAAGTGGGATATCAGAGGAAACACGAAGGCAAACTGAGTGAAAAGAAGTCGACACGGTAAGGGTTTTCCTGACCTGCAGGACGATGGATCCTTCAAGGGTGCGCCCCCTCTTGAGAAGGCCCCTCGTTAGCCGGGCGGCGAAGGAGTCTCTCCATCGCCTGCGGGTAGCCGGTTTTGCTGCCGATTCGCGATGGTTGAGGACGAGCTTCACCCCATAGCCGGCCCCACACGGGGCTGGTATAAAGGGGGAGAGCACTTTGGAAGCTCATGGATACTCCGGGGGGAGGCCGACGTAATGAGCACGAGACTGCAGGAAACCCGGCTGGCGAAATACCGCGTCTTGATCGTCGACGACCATCCGGTAGTCCGCGACGGGTTGGGAGAACTTATCGCCCAGGAGGCTGATCTCGAGGTCTGTGGAGAAGCGGCCGAGGCTGCCGAAGCCCTGCGTCTGGTTGAGTCTGCCAGACCCCACGTCGTGGTCGTCGACTTGTCACTGCAAAGCGGGCACGGCATCGAATTGATCGAGCAGATCAAGGCCCGTGACGAGCAGATCAAGATGCTGGTCTGGTCGATGCACGACGAAATGCTATTTGCCGAACGCGCGCTCCGCGCGGGAGCGGTGGGGTACCTCAACAAGCAAGAGGCGACGGACCGAGTGGTCGAGGCCATCCACACGGTGTTGCGGGGAGAGATCTGCCTCAGCCCGCGAATGGCGAATCGGTTGCTCCACAGTGTCGTCGGAGGCGAGCCTCTCGATCAGAACCCGGTAGCCAATCTGTCGAACCGCGAGTTGGAGGTGTTCGAGATGATTGGTCAGGGGCTGGCGACAAAACAAATCGCGCGCAAGCTCCATCTCAGTCCGAAGACGATTGAGACCCATCGCGAGAAGATCAAGACCAAGCTCAACCTGGCCAACAGTACCGAGTTGAGTCACCGAGCCATCCAGTGGGTGCTGGAGAAACGCTGAGCGTGGGTCAGCCCTCCACGTCCAGCCGGTCACTGAGCCATTGCCAGTTGAGTTTCTCCGGACTGCGGACGTAATCCTCGGCATTTCTTACCACGTCGCGCAGGTAGGCCGCACTGACATTCCAGGGCTCGACAGGCGCGTTGATGCCGCCTGGCGTCGGTTCAAGCAGGCCGCTGTGGAAGCGAATCGCATAGTGGGCCACGGGTTGCGCCGGATCGTCTTCATACACGCGAATTCCGATGAGCCGGCCGGCAAGGATATTCTCGCAACGGGCAAGCATCTGCCGATACGGTGCTGACGCCCGATGTTCGTCCAGCGCGCGGTTCCATACTCCCAGGGCCGCGATGAGCAGCAGGTCCACCTGCAATGATCCGCGCGGCCGATCACTTCTGGCCTCGTCTCTAGACTGGTCTTCTTCGCTCCACCGTTTGAGCTTGCGCTGCAGCGTTCTCACGGAAATGCCCAGCGATTCGGCGGTCCGCGTGCGGTTGTTGCCGTGGCGGCGGAGCGCGTCGATAACGACTGCCCGTTCCATATCGGAGAGCCGGCGGCTGGCCGTAATCGATTCTGGCAGCGATTTCCAATCGCCGTGGCTCCCCATATCGTAGGGTAGATCGTCGACGTCCAGCAAACCGTCGTGCGACTGGTCAGTCATGCGTTCCAGGCAATTGCGAAGCTGCCGCACGTTGCCGGGCCACTCGTAACCTTCGAGGAACCGCATCAACTCAGGCGAAATGACCGGCGCATCCTGGCCTCGCTCGTCGGCCAACTGGCGGCTTATCGCCGCGACCAGCAGCGGAATGTCCTCGCGACGCTGCCGCAGCGGCGGCAGATAGATTTCAATCGTTCCCAAGCAGTAGTAGAGTTGGTCGTTCACCCTGCCTTCGCCAACGAGGTCCTGAACCGGGCGGTCGGTGCCGGCGATCACTCGGACATCAATCGCTCGATCCACGTCCGCCCCCAACGGCGTTATCGTGCCGGTCTCCAATGCCCTGAGGAGGTGGGCTTGCGGAGCCCGAGGCATTTCGCCCAGCCCGGCGACGAAAAGTGTGCCCCCGCGCGCCGCCTCAAATTGCCCAATGCGGTCGGTTGTGGCGCCCGCGAACACACCGCGCGCATGGCCAAACAGCTCGCTGCCGACGGCTGCCAAAGCGGGCGAATCGGCATGCACGGTCACGAATGGCCCTGCACGGCGTGGGCCGTTCTCGTGAATGGTCCGTGCCAATGACTTCTTTCCCGTGCCTGACTCGCCGCACAGTAGTACCGGTGAGTCTGACGATGACGCACGCCGCGCTAGTTCGAGTGCCTCGACCATCGCCGGCGCAACACCGATCAGATCGCCGAAACGTCGAAGACCGGATACATCGGCCTGTTGGGAACTCGATTGATGATCCTGATCCGACGGCGGCGGGTAGTTCATCCGGACACACATGGTTTTCCGCAAATCCTGCCAGTGCCCGCCCACAGGGCATCGGCAGCGATTGTGTGACGAACGCGGGGAGTTCTACGCGACGCTGGAAGTGGGAATTCATGTACGTTGGCATGTGGCTGGAGGGCAAATCTTGTACCATCGAGCTTTCGCCGATGTGGCAAAAGCTGCGTCTCGAAGCGAAACCTACGTACTTCGACAAACACACGGTGGTCCACCTGACCGGACGGGAACTGCCGCGATACATCGAGTTGCTGAGAGGCTTGGTCCAAATGCGACCGGGCAATCTGCACCCGTGCGACACCCTGTCACATGTAGACTGTCAAAGCTGACGGGCCGCCTCACTGGCCCCGGCCCGGCCGACGCGGTCGATCCACCTCTCGGTTAACGCTTCGCCCGCCCTTGGCCCGGCGAATTCTCCTCCTTTCGTCTAGGTAGCTTTCTCACCGCTTAACCGGATCAGGGGAGAGCCGCCGGTGCGCGAGCATTCCACCCGAGCGTCAATCAGGCGGATGAGCTACGACCTACAAATGGTCTCTGCGTGTTTCTTTGTGGGCCCGCTCCGAGACGAAGGCATGCTGGACAGCGGCGCCCTACCAACAATTCATGGGACTTATCGGCACGAGCATTGCATGGTGCCAGTGCGATCCCGTCCAAGTGACTTCTACGGCACGCTGAGGAATGCATGCACTCGGACTATAAGCTATCCGCGATCCGCGCGTTTCGCGATCGACTGCGATTCTCGGCATCGCGCGAACAGAAACTTGGGAACGCCGATCGGGCTGAGAAACTAATCGCTGAGCTTAATGCGAGCGAAGAGTATTGCCTGCGAAACATCTGTGGGCGCCTTGGCGACGACCAGGGCCCGTTGTGGCCAGACGGCGGTGCCCTGGGGAGTGAGTTGATCCACGACTTGCGGCTGTTCGTGGAGGACATTTCCGATACGGCCGAACTCCCTATCAACGCTGCCGACGAACCGGTGCTGACAATGGAGGAACTCGCGCGGCAGTTCAACGTTTCGACGAAGACCATCACTCGGTGGCGCCGGCAGGGGCTCGTCAGCCGCAAGTTTGTGGTCGACGATCGCAAGCGCGTGGGATTCCTGCAGAGCTCCGTCGATCGCTTTGTCGCTCAGAACCAGGAACTCGTCCGCCGGGGATCGCACTTCAGCCAGATGACGCTCGATGATCGCCGGCAAGTGATCGACGATGCCCGCCAGCTTGCTGCCACGGGGGTCCGCCTTTCGGAAGTGATCCGCCAACTGGCAATGCGGACCGGCCGCAGTATTGAGACGATTCGCTACACGCTGCGGCGCTTCGATCGCAACCACCCGTCCACCGCCATTTTTCCCGAAAACGGCGACGGGCGTCTGCCAGTGGATGCCAAGCGGCGGATCTATCAACAGCACCGGCGCGGCGAGTCTGTTGAAGCCTTGAGCCGGCGCCTGCATCGCAGCCCAGCGGTAATTCGGCGCGCGGTTGACGAGATGCGGTCGCGGAGCATCCTCGAGCTGCCGCTCGACTACGTTGAGCATGCGAGCTACGCACGAGTGCGGCCGGGCAGCAAGCGGGAAGAAGCGATTCTGGCTGGCTTGCCCGAACCCTCGGCACCGCCCCGCAAGCCACGCCTTCCCAAGGATTTGCCCTCGTACCTGGCCAGTCTCTATGAGGTCCCCTTGCTGACGCGCGAGCAGGAAGGCCACTTGTTCCGGAAGATGAACTATCTCAAATATCGGGCCTGTCAGCTTCGGCGCAAACTCGATCCATCGCGGCCTCGCGCCGCGATCATGTATCGCATCGAATCGCTCTACGAGCAATCGATCGCGACAAAGAACCAGATCATTCGCGCCAATCTGCGGTTGGTAGTGTCGATTGCCAAGCACCGCGTCGGCAATCAGCAGGGTTTCTTCGACCTGGTGAGTGACGGAAATATGTCCCTCATCCGCGCCGTTGAGCGTTTCGATTTTAGCCGGGGCAACAAGTTCAGTACCTACGCCACCTGGGCGATTATGAAGAACTTCGCCCGCAGCATTCCCGATCAGCACCGCCAGCACGATCGGTTTCGCACCAGCCAGGGCGATGTGTTCGAGACAGCGGTCGACCTGCGGAGCAACCAATACGCGCAGGAGCACGCGCAGGCCGAACGGGTTCGCCAGATCCGACGCGTGCTTGCCCGGCTCGACGAGCGCGAGCAGGACATCATCGTGCGCCGCTTCGGGTTGGCTGACGGCCGCGAACCCCGGACCCTCCGCGAGGTCGGCGCCGAGCTGGGCGTGACCAAGGAGCGGATCCGCCAGATCGAAGCCCGGGCCTTCAGCAAGCTTCGCTGCGCGCTGCGGGAAGAGAAGATCGAACTGCCCATCTGAGCCGCGGTCCGGCGCGGTAACCGGCCTTTCAGTAGCTGACGCGTCGATGGCGAAGCTGATCCAGGGCCACCGCGCCGATGATAATTGCGCCGATGGCGATCTGCTGGTGCCACTCCTTGAGCCCGATCTGACGGCCGCCCATGTAAAGGATCGTGATCATCAGCGCGCCGATCAGCGAGCCGAGGATCGATCCCTCGCCGCCGCTCAAGCTGCCGCCGCCGATGACGACGGCGGCGATGATGAACAATTCGTAACCCACCGCTGCGGACGGCTGGCCGTAACCGTTAACGAACGAGAACTCCATCAACCCCGCCAGTCCACCGAAGAACCCCGCCAGCATGTAAACGACGACCTTGGTTCTCGCCACGGGGACCCCGCACACGCGCGCCGTCTCCTCGCTCGAGCCGATCGCGTAGATATGCCGGCCCAGACGGGTATCGCGCAGCTGGATGGGGGCGGCCGCCGCCGACGCCAGCAGGATCCAGACGCCCAGCGGCAGGATCAGCCACTCGAACCCCTCAAGCTTCGTTGCCTCCTCGCCGCTGCCCGTGGCCCAACTCCACCACTTGGTCACCGTCGGCTGCATGATATCGGTGATCCAGGTATCGGGCGGGTAAATGTCCTTTTCGTTGGCCACGCCCTTGGCCAGGCCGCGGAAAATGCCCATCGTGCCCAACGTGACGATGAACGGCACGACGCGAAAGCGCACGATCATCAGCCCGTTTGCCAGTCCGGCCAAGGTCGCCGCGACAACCGCGCCGGCGACCGCAAATAGTGGAAGCATGCGCGGCCATTGGCTGATGAGTTCCACCGTCACGGGTTCTCCTCCGCCGGGCGGAGTGACCTGGTATTCAATATCCAGGATCCAGGCCACCATGACCATCGTCAGCGCGATCACAGAGCCGATCGACAGGTCGATGCCGCCCGCGATCACCACCAGCGTCATCCCCAGCGCGGCGGTGGCGTACACGGCCGATTGCCGCAGGATGGCTTCCAGGTTGCGGGCCTTGTAGAAGTTCCCCTCTTCCACCATCAAGGCGAAGAAGACGAAGATCGCCACCAGTGCCGCGAAGCGGCCCAGAGTGTTCACCCACTCCTTCTGCCAGAACGCGGATCGCGCCGCAGGCGCCGGCGATCCGGAAGGCGCGGTCGCGGTGGAAGCGGCTTTCTCGACCATGGTGCTATTCGTTTCCTGGTTGCAGGTGAAGCACTGCCAACATTCCCGTTCGGAGGAACCGCAGCGAGGTCAGCTCTATGTGCCCGTGGCCGCCAGCATGAGTTGATGTTCGTCCCACTCCCCTGCCGGCCGGGCCTCGGTCAGTCGCCCGCGACACATGACCGCGATCCGGTCGCAGATTCCCAGCAGCTCAGGCAGCGAACTGCTCACCATCAGCACTGCCTTTGGCCGGCGCCCCGCTGCCGGATCGCCCACGGCGAGTTCGTCGATAAGCTGGTAAATCTGCGCCTTTGAGCCGACGTCGATTCCCCGCGTCGGCTCGTCGAGCAGGAGCACGTCCACATCGGCGTGCAGCAACCGGGCGATCGCCACCTTCTGCTGGTTGCCGCCCGACAATGCCCTGACCGCTTGACGTGGCGAGCGGCAGCGGATGGGGATCTTCTCGATCCACCCGCGGCACGCCGCGTCCTGCCTGCCGGGCATTACCATCTGACCCGGACCGAGACCTTCCAGTCGCGACAGAGTGACATTGTCGGCGATCGACAGCCCGAGCGCAAGCCCCTCCCGCTTGCGGTCTTCGCTGACCATGCCCACCGCCTGTCGCCATCGCATCGCCGGGGAGGCGCCGCCCGAGTAGCTCCCCACTTTGATCTGTCCCGATCGGACCGGGTCAAGTCCGAACACCGTGCGCATCAATTCCGTCCGCCCGGCACCCACCAGGCCGGCAATTCCGACCACTTCGCCGCGCCGCAGTTCGAGCGATGCCGCAACCGGTTTGGTCTTGCCGGCCAGATTGTGGATTCCGAGCACGACCTCGCCAGGTGCGCGCGGCGACCGCGGATAGAGATCTTTGACCTCGCGGCCGACCATCATCGCGACGATCCCGTCGATGGTGGCCTCGGCAGTGACCCCGCCGCCCACCGTCTGACCGTCGCGGAGCACCGAATACCGGTCGCTCACGCGTTGCACCTCCTCCAGGAAATGCGAGATGTAGACGATCGAGTGCCCCGACACTCTCAGCCGGCGGATGAGTGCGAACAACTTTTCGATGTCCTGCTGTGTGAGGCTGCTCGTCGGTTCGTCGAGCACCAGCACGCGGCACTCCATGGCGACCGCCCGGGCGATCTCAACAAGCTGCTGTTTTGCCAGCGATAACCGCCGCACCTCGACAGCGGGTGATACATCGCCGATGCCCAACTCCTGCATCGCGGTTGCCGCGCGGCGGCGCATTTCCCCCCAATCGATGAGCGGTCCCCGCGTCGGTTCGATACCCAGCAGGATGTTCTCCATCACCGACAGGTGAGGCGCGAGCGACAACTCCTGGTAGATCATCGCCACGCCGCGGCGGCGGGCGTCGAGCGGATGCCGCGGAAGGTAACGCTCGCCGTCGAGCCACATCTCGCCTGCATCGGGCACATGCGCCCCGCTGAGCACTTTCATCAGCGTGCTCTTGCCGGCGCCGTTTTCGCCGACCAGTGCATGGACTTCGCCGCGCGCGATGCTCAGGTCGACGCCGCGCAGCGCGTACGTCGCTCCGAAACGCTTGTGGATGCCCCGCATCTGTAGGCGAATCGGGGCGGCGACGTCACCTGCCATGCGGATCGATCCCCCTGGAACGCAAGAACCAACCGTTGCTACGGAGCCGATGGCTCCGCGGGCGACTTGTCGAGCCCAACCAGCCGTCGAATATCGGCATCGCTCTCCAGACGCTCGGCATCGATCAGTTCGACTCCGGTGTCGATAAACGGCTCAACCGGCTCTCCGCGAAGATGTTTCACCAGCGTCTCGACAGCAAGGTAACCCATCTTCCGCGGATTCTGCACCACCAGCGCGTGGATCTTGCCCGCCTTCAGGCCGTCGATCAGCCCGGGTGTAAAATCGAACCCGATGAACCGCGTCTTCAGCTCGATGCCCTGCTTCTGCAAGTCCTCCAGTGCGCCAAGCACGCCCAGGCTGGCGCGATCGTTGCAGGCGAAGATGCCATCCAGTTCCAGCTTGCCGTCCTTGATGTATCTCTCCAGCGTGTTCGACGCCGTTTTCTTGCAGTCGGCCACAGTGGCGCCCACGGCGAACGGGTCGGCAACGATCTCCAGACCTCCCGACTTCGCCGTATCGATGAAGCCCTTGGCGCGGGCCTCAGTGCTGCCGGTTCCCTGGATGAACCGCATCACCATCACCCGGCCCTTGCCTCCCAGCAGCTCGATCATGTGCTTGGCGCCCAGAGTTCCGCCCCCCGTGTTATTTGTGGCGACAAAGCTGGTGTGGGCAGCGCCATCGACCTCGGAATCGAAGACCACGACGGGTATCCCCGCATTGACCGCCCCCTCGACCGAACGCCGGCTGGCGACCTGATTGAGCGGCGCCAGCGCGATGCCGTCGACATCGAGATTTACCATGTTCTCGATGATCTTGTTCTGCTCGGCGACCTCGGTCTCGGTGAGCGTCCCTTCCCATTTCATCTCCACTTCGAGCTTGGCGGCGGCCTCGCGGGCGCCGTCCTCGACGTTCTCCCAGAAATCGGCGCCCAGGCTCTTCGGGATCACCGCGATTACCAGGCGGTCATTTCCGCTCCCCCCCGCCGAGGATCTGGTCTGCGACCGCTCTGTGCAACCCATCGCTGCACACAATGCCAATATCAACCCTAGGAACATGTAACGCATGAAGCCGTTCCTTTTCGAACTCGACCAGAGAACGGGTCGATCAGACGCCCCGTGCCTGGCCCGCCAGTCGCAAACCAGGGGAAGTTAGTGCCCTCTACTCAGCCAACTTCGCCATTCTAGCCCCCGCCCTTCCCGGCCACAATCGAGCTATGTTGGGCCCATACGGCTCGCCGACCACGATTTCGCACCATGGGCTTCGCGCGTGATCGACCAGGAAACGAAGTACCCCCGCCTCCAATTCAGCGGTCAGCGGTTCGCGCCGCTTGCCCGTCTCGTCGAGCGTGTAGACCGTCGCCGCGCCCGGCACCTTCAACTGGATCTCGCACCGTACGGGTTCGGCCAACACTGGCGTCTGGCCCGGCTCGGGAACCGTTTTCTTCTCGTCGTCGAAGGTCTGCCCGCTGTTCTCGGCTCGTGCGACTGCGGTAACCAGAACTCGCCGCGATTCACCCAGCGGCCGGCCGTCGAGCGAAGTGGCGAACACGGCCGCGAAGTTGGCGCTCGCCGCCAGCCGTAGTTCGCCCAGTTCCAGCGGCCCGCTGCAACCCAGGAACCCCACCGCCCCCTGAGTCCGCTGAGTCTCGACGGTGAAGAGACCGGTGCCGTAGTCCAGCAGCAGTTCGCCCGTGTCGCTTGCGTAACGCTTCTCATCGGGCCGGAGCTCGGCATAGCCCGGCAGTCCGAACTCGCGAGCGGCGACGGCAAACGACCGCTCATCCCATGCGGTCCAGGCGTTGTCGGTCAGCCGGTAAAGGTGTTTCGCCTGGGAAAAATCGGCGTTGGCCGCCGCACCGCTGGCCACCACCAAGTCGGCGCCGCCCGGATAGCGTTCGCTGAAGTAGCTGTTCCGCACCTTCGAGAGGTAGCTCAAGTAGCGGTACGGCGAACGCTCCGCGCGGCCGTGCGACGGACCGGCGGTGAATACCGCTCGTTCGTTATAGGCTATGTGGACCGTGTTCCGGGCGGCCGCGACGTCGGCTCGGTGGAACATCAGCGCCGCGGCCGGAAACTCGCCCCATCGGACCGGATCCGACTGATTCTGAAACATCGTCAACTCGCGGCGCCCGGGGCTGTATGAGAAAAACAACAGCCCGTCCCAGTCCTGCAGGCAGGCGTAGGCGGTCACCAGCAGGAGGCCCTCCGCGCGGTGCTCATTGGGCCAGGGGAAATTGAACTCCGGCACGATCATTGGCTTGCCGGCCACGGCGCTGGAGGCGATCTCGGTGATCGGGTTTGAGGTCCGTGGCAACTCGGCCTGCACGGCCGGCAGGTTGCGGAAGCGAAACCGCGGCTTGGCGTGCACGTCTGGATGGCACCAGTAGTTGTTGCGCGACATGAAGTCATTCGCCGTGTCGGCAAAGTTGCTCGCCGGGCAGAACGTCTGGTTGGTGCCTGTGATTGGTACCTTCACGCCAATCTGGTGTAGATGTTCGCGCATTTCGCCATAGTAACGGCGTTCCAGCTCAAAGAAGAACCGCACCATATCGTCGACCCGGGCCGGATTCCGCTCGGCGAGGGCCCCAGCCGTCTCCGGTCGCTGGTACAGATGGCTCAGCGGTAGCGCCACGCTCCCGTCCACCGGGTCCTCGTCGGGCTCGAGCACAGCCAGACCGTTTGGCCGCGCCCAGGCCCGCATGAGTCCCGCGCGGTCGTCGTGGCGCCCCAGCAACCACTCGTTCCAGCGTTGCCGAAGTTCGTCCACGTAAACCGGCAGCGTCAGCGATGTATTGTGGAAGTAGAACACCGAGTTCTCGTTGGTGGTCTCTACTACGGCCACCGCCGGATCATCGACGTAGCGCAGTCCGGTGTATGGATTCCGGTGCGTGAGGAACTGCTCGGCCAGCTCCTTTTGCAACTCGATCATCCGATCGTTGAAGATCGTTGCCCCCTTGATCGAATTCGTCCAGCCGCTCTGGAGCTTGTCGGCGTCGGCTACCCCGTCCGCGGGCATGAACTGGCGGTAGTCCAGCAGGTCGAAGTACACGTAGATCCCGCGCCGCTTGAGCTGTTCGAAGAAATAGTCGAGCCGGTCCATCGACTCCGGATTGAGCTGGCGACTGCTCCCCTGGCGGTAGTCGATCAGCGGACCCCAGCGGCCGTCGATGGCATGGATCCTGAGCAGGTTCACGCCATACTTGGCGAGCCGCGCAGCCGTCGCTTCGGCGGTGGTTTTGTCGGGACAGCCGTCCTTGCCGCCGACATTCGTGCCGAAGAATCGGGCTCGCGTTCCATCCTCGAAATAGAAATGTCCATCCTGTCCGACGGTCAGAAAGCCGTGCTTCCCGGCCGGTCCGTCGAGAAAGCCGCTCAGGTCGATCGAGTCCAGGTTGGTGTCGTCCAGCGGAAAACTGAACGGATACCACTCCGCCCGATCGGCCGATAAGGCCGGAGGCTCCGCGCTGACCGCAATAGTCGCGACGGTCGCCAGAAGCAGTGCTGAGAACATGGCGGGGCCTCTGCATGCGTGAACCGAATGGGAGGCAGATGCGAGTGCTGGCATAACGTGCCAATGTGTCGAACGTTCCTCCGGCAGTCAAGCGTGCCGGTCCTTAACGGCTGTACACTCGCCGCAGTCCGCTGGCAGTTCTAGACTTGGAGCTTGCGGCCCTCCCCCTCCGGGTCCCGCGTACCCCTCGCACAATCGTGCACGCGGCGCCCCGTGGCATGATGAATTGGACGCAGCCGTAGATGCGACGTCCCGTCGCACAGCGAAGCTGCTCAGCGATTGCGCCGCGTCTTCAGGCGAAGGGCGACGAAGCAGGAGGGCGTGACGAATACCGGAGGAACAACCATGTGGCGCATCTGGACGGCCATCCGCGCGTTTTTCATCACGCTCTTCAACGGTGAGATCGCTCAACGGGTCGAACTGGCCCTGATCGGCGTCGAACCTGCCGTTGCGCAGGCTGCCATCGAGGCCGCGCCGCGCCCCAAGGAGCCTGCCCGGCCAAAGCCGCCCGTCCGGAGCGAGGCAGTTACACTTTTGGCGACGCTGCAGCGCGAAGCGCGGTTTGTCGACTTCGTCAAGGAAGACCTGGCCGCCTATACCGACGCCCAGATTGGCGCCGCGGCACGCGACGTGCATCGCGACTGTGGCGCCGTGCTCGAACGCCTTTTCGCCTTGCGACCCGTGCTCCAGCAGGAAGAAGGCTCGGAAGTCGAGGTCGTCGCCGGGTTCGATGCCGGATGCTACCGCCTCACGGGTAACGTCCAGGGCGAACCGCCGTTTCGCGGACGGCTCCAGCATCACGGTTGGCAGGCCACTGCCTGCGAGGTGCCTGCCTGGTCCGGCACGGCCGATGCCGCACGAATCGTCGCACCGGTGGAAGTGGAACTGTAGATGTAGATTGGGCTTTATTGATGTTCAGGTTGATAACGCAACTCTTTAGCCCTTTTCTCCCTGAAGCCGAGTTCCCGTTGGTCGCCCTCGTTGCCCTATCGATCTGAAGTTCAATAGCCCGACATTGCGCAGCAGGCTGGGCTTCAGCCCGACAGCAAGACTCGACGGACTGAAGTCCATCCTACGTGCCCCACCAACCAACCTGCAAAGAAATGCCTGCTCAATACGTCGTCGGTATCGATTTGGGAACGACCAACAGCGTATTGGCCTACGCCCCACTGGCGGCCGATTCGCCCAAGGTCGAACTGCTGCCTATTCCGCAACTCGTCGCCGCCGGAACGGTCGAGAGCCGCACCGTGCTGCCGTCGTTTCTCTATCTCGCCAGCCCGCATGAGGCGGGCGGCGGCGCGTATGACGTTCCCTGGGAACAGGGGCGCGATTTCGCCGTCGGCGAACTGGCCCGCCGCCAGGCCGCCGAGGTTCCCGATCGCACTGTCGGAGCCGCCAAGTCGTGGTTGGCCCACAGCCGCGTCGACCGGCATCAGCCGATCCTTCCCTGGGAGGCACCGCCGGAGGTCAACAAGGTTTCGCCGGTGACGGCCTCCGAACGCTACTTAGCGCATCTGGCGGCCGCCTGGCAGGCGGCGTTTCCTGAGGCCCCCCTGGCCGAGCAGCGCGTAGTGCTCACCGTGCCGGCATCGTTCGACGCCAGCGCCCGCGAACTGACCCGTGAGGCCGCCCTGGCCGCCGGGTTGCCCCAGGACATGGTCCTGCTCGAAGAACCGCAGGCGGCCGTCTACTCGTGGCTGGCGGCAAATGCCGAGCGCTGGCGGCGGATGCTCAAGGTCTCCGACCGGCTCCTCGTCTGTGACGTGGGGGGTGGAACGACCGATCTGACGCTCGTCGGCGTCGGCGAGGAGCATGGCGAACTGATTCTCGAGCGGATCGCCGTCGGCAACCATCTGCTCGTCGGTGGCGATAACATGGACCTCGCTCTAGCCCATCAAGTAGCCGAGTTGTTCGCTGCCAAGGGAGTGAAACTCGATCCCTGGCAGTCGGTGGCCCTCTGGCACTCCTGCCGGACCGCCAAGGAGACGCTCCTGGCTCCCGGCGGGCCGGAGCGGCACCCGATCTCGATCCTCGGACGCGGCAGCCGCCTGATCGGCGGCACCATCTCCGTGGAGGTGGACCGCAATCTGGTCAGCGAAACGCTTGTCGACGGTTTCTTCCCCGCACTTCGATCGACGATCGGCCCGCCCGGCGGCGTGCCTCGGGCTTCCGCGAGATCGGCCTGCCGTTTGAAGCCGATACGGCGGTCACCCGGCATGTGGCGGCATTTTTGCAGGCCCACGGCAGCGGCGGTCCTGTCCAGCCGACCTACCTGCTGTTCAACGGCGGCGTGTTCAAGGCCGACGCGCTGCGTGCCCGGTTGCTGGAGGTGCTTGGCGCATGGTTTCCAGCCAGTCCGCCGGCTCCCCTGGCAGGGGAGCTCGATCTGGACCACGCCGTGGCCCGCGGCGCAGCCTATTACGGTTGGGCGAAGGAGCGGGGCGGGGTGCGAATTCGGGGCGGAACCGCCCGGTCCTATTACGTCGGCGTCGAAACGGCGGGCCCCGCGATACCCGGGGCGCCGCGGCCACTGTCGGCACTTTGCGTTGTCCCCTTTGGGATGGAAGAGGGAACCGAGACCGACGTCCCGTCTTCCGAGATCGGCCTGGTGGTGGGAGAGCCGGCCCAGTTTCGCTTTTTTAGCTCTTCGGTCCGCAAGCAGGACCGCCCGGGTGATTTGCTCGCCCGGTGGAATCCCGAGGAGATCGAGGAAACCGACTCGCTGGAAGCCGAACTCCCCCCCGACGACAAGATCGCCGAGGAGTACGTCCCGGTTCGCTTCCACCCCAAGCTTACCGAACTGGGCATGCTGGAACTCTGGTGCTACAGCACCCACAGCGACGCCCGCTGGAAGCTCGAATTCAGCGTCCGCGAGGAGTGAGCCGAGCGGCAGGCCACGTCTATAGGGTGGGTTGAGGTACCGTGGACGGCACGTGCAGCGAGCTCATCAAGTTTCTTTCTCGATCCCTTGAAAAAACGGTTCGATGACTGCTTGCATCTACCCCGTGCCTCGTGATAATATCACGGCGGAGCGTTCGGGGGGGACGACGGACGCACGTCGGCACTGCTTCAAATTAGCCTCGGCAGGCGGCTGCGCTCTTTATTCCCATCGCTCTTCGGCCAGTCTCACGAGAACGCGAATAAACGCAGATCACTTCGGGCGAAAAGCTCGCTCGGTGTTTTCGTCTGTTCTGTCTTTTCTTTTCCGTTTAGTCAGGAGGCATGGTCATGCGAGTGCGGTATCGAGGTGGTTTCACCCTTGTGGAACTGCTGGTGGTGATCGCCATTATTGGCATCTTGATCGCTTTGCTCTTGCCAGCAGTTCAGGCCGCCCGCGAGGCGGCCCGTCGTTCGCAGTGCATCAACAACATGAAGCAGATCGGGTTGGCGCTGCACAATTACGAGAGTTCCACGAAGACCTTCCCGCCGGCGGTCATGTGGGGCAATGGCGTTGGAATCCCGCAAAGGCCGTGGCACCACACATGGATTTCGATGATTCTGCCGTACATGGAACAGCAGGCCTTGTACGATTCGATCGACTGGCGCCGGCCGGCCTGGGACATTTTTGACCAGGATGCCGATGGCAACACGAACGAGGCCGTGCCTTATGCGCAGAAGCAGGTCTCAGTGCTGCTTTGCCCGTCGGACAACGGCTTCCTTTCCGGCGAGGAACTCATCTCGAAGACCGGCAAGGGCCAGGATTACCTCGTAGGTCTGTCGGCCTACGCTGGCACTGTCGGCTATCACTGGTGGCCAACGGCCGGCATTGCCGCCACTGATGCCGGTTTCCCGCCGGAGTGCCGCGGCCGCGAACTAAGCGGCGTGTTCTCCGACGAGCACATCACTCGGATCGCGCATATCACCGATGGCACCTCAAACACCATCATGGTGACCGAGGCCAATACCGCCGGCTACAAGCCGGCAGTTGGAGCAGATCCCTGGCATGCCTGCGGCGTCGGCGTGCCGCGTAATGCCACGACTGAAGCGGTTTTCCGCCCGGCGTTTGTCGGCGCTGGCACGACAGGACAGTGCTGTGAGGCGGGCAAGTATTTGAGACCGGACGCCACCGGGCCGAGCAGCGGTTGGTGGAAGGCGGGCCCGCACTTCTACCAACCTACATACCTGTGCGCTTGGGGACCCAATTCTGAGTGGCCTGCTCCCGGCAGTCTCCACCCAGGCACCGTCAATTCACTATTTTCCGATGGTTCGGTGCATGCGATAACTGAAACGATCGACTGGGGCTTGTGGACGCTCTTGAACGCGAAGGGCAGCCGGGCGCCAAAGCAGATTCCGTAGTCCGGCACTGTTCATGATCGGGACATTTCCCGGGAGTTGTTGCTTTTGGATGAAGGCCGTTTCAATCACCTAGGAGTCCAAGGCGATGCGTTATCTCTGGAGTCTCTCGCTGGCCGTGCTGTTGGCGGTCACGGTCGGTTGTGGCTCGGGTTATAAAGAGCGCGAAGCGCCCCCTGACGGCGCGTCCGATCCGAATGCCGCGATGCAGCAGATGCAGCAGGCGTCGCCTTCGGGCGGCGCAGCTCCAAGCGGTGGCACCCAGTCAGCCCCGCAGGAATAACGGCCAACACGCCAATCACGATCGCCGACCATTGGGGGCGGGAGCCACCTCCCGCCCCCGGTCGTTTCATCGCTCCCTCACGACTGGAAACAAGACGCGGGTCTGTGCATGAGCGTCAGGCCGAAGTCCGGTTATACTGAAGAGTGTTCGATGTTAAGACGGATCGTCGCCGGGCGGAACGGGAGTGACTGATGGCGGAAGCGTGGCGATACCGCCGGATCACCGCGGGGGAGAAGTCTACCGGTCCATCGAGCTACTCCGGCAAACGCCTGTGGCTCCTGCTGGCGATCCTGCTGGTGTTGGTAGCAGTTTCCTCGTGGGCGTTCCGCCCATGGAGCTTAGGGCGAGCCGAGCGGGAGTCTGCCACCGCCAATCACACCTCGCCCGGCGGATTAGCTTTATCCGACAGGCCGGCGACCATTGCGGGAGAACGGCCATCGAGCGACCATCCTCTCCCGAAAACGGCACAGGAAGTGATCGAAGAAGCACGCAGGGAGGCGCTGCTACTCTGCCAGGAGTTTCCCGAAGATTGGGAGGCATTCGACCTTGCCGGTCGGTTCTACCGGTTCGTCGGCGATATGACCAGTGCCAGGGGAGCCTGGAAGCGATCGACTGAGCTGAACCCGAAGAACACTTCAGCCCATGAGAACCTCGGTGCCACCGCCGCTCTGCAGGGTGAGTACGCTGCCGCGGCAGAATGGTATCGTGAATCGCTGCAAAATAATCCGCAGTCGGCCAGCGCAGCGGTTCGTCTGGCAGACATTCTGGCGAAGCTCGGCAAGCTGCCCGAAGCGGTCGATGTTCTCGAGACGGCTCGGACGGCCAATCCTTCGTCAACCGAAGTCCTCGTTCTGCTCGGGCAAGTCCGACTGCAACTCCGCGATTACGACGCCGCAAGAGGCGCTTTCGACCAGGCACTTCATTTGAATCCGGAACTCCAAGAAGCCCATTTCGGGTTGGGCACGGCGCTGACGCGACTGGGGCTGGCTGCCGAGGCCCGACCCCATTTGGAGAAGTTCCGCGAACTCAAAGCGGCTGAGCCCCTCGTGCCGGAGGAGTCGGACCCGGAGAGGTTCGACCTCGCCAAGACTTCCGCGCACGTTTCGGCCTTCTATACATATGCCGCCGGCATCTATTCCAGCGGCGGCCGGGCCAGTGAAGCGGAGCGGCTGTGGCGGCGCGCCGCCGCGCTCAATCCGAAGAACCTCGCCTGCCGCATGAGTCTGGGGACACTCTATGTGCGCGCCGGGCAGTTGGACGAGGCGATCGACGTCTATGAACAGCTCGCGGCCGCCGAACCGGATAACGCTATCCATTTCTGGCAACTGGGAACGCTTCATGCGCAGGCCGGACGGCTCGACTTGGCAGAAGCAAACATCGGAAAAGTAATTGAATTGGCACCCGAGAGTGCGAAGGGCCACGCCGCGTTGGCGGAAATCTATCTTCGCACCGGACGCGATCCAGACCTGGCCAGACGGCTTGCCCAGCGGGCGGTGGAAATCGAGCCGAACGCCCCCCATTACGACCTCCTCAGCCGGGCGTGCGACCGCGCGGGAGATCGGTCCGGCGCGATCGCCGCCGCCCGGCAGGCTCAGCGGCTCAGTGCGTCGGCTCAGAAAGGGGGTGGTGGGTGATCAGGGGCCGTTGCCGGTTTCCGCGCCGTTCATCCGGCATTCTCTGGGTGTTCGTCTGCGTGCTCCTGCATCTCGCATCGGCTCGCGCCCAAGGCCCGATCTTACTCTCGGACGCGACTGCAGAGTCGGGAATCACGTTCCGACACACCGATGGCAGCTTTGGCAAATACTACATCGTGGAATATGTCAGTGCCGGGTTGGCCACGTTCGATTACGACGGCGACGGACTGATCGACATCTACTTCCTCAACGGCGCTCCCCTGCCGCCAGCCAAGGCCGCCGTGCCGCCGCGCGACGCGCTGTACAAGAACCTGGGGGGCTTCCGTTTCGTCGACGTGACCGCTCAGGCCGGATTGGGCGACACGGCGCACGGACTGGGCGTAACTGTCGCCGATTATGACAACGATGGCGACCAGGATCTCTTTCTCAACAATTACGGTCCCGACCGGCTCTGTCGCAACAACGGCGACGGCACATTTGCCGATGTGACCGACGCGGCGGGGGTCGGCAACGGAGACCGCGTCGGCGCCGGCGTGTGCTTCCTGGACGGCGATGGCGACGGTGATCTCGACTTGTATGTTGGGAATTACGTCAAGTTCTCACCCGACATGCACCGGCCGGTCACGCTGCGCGGCCTTTCAGCCTATCCCAGCCCCCGCGGGTACGAGCCCGACCCGGATACGTACTTCCGCAACAATGGCGACGGAACATTCACCGATGCCAGCCTCGAGTCGGGCATTGGTCAGCACGCCGGGCCGGCGATGGGATTGGTTGCCGCCGATTTCGACAACGACGGCGACACGGACGTGTTCATCTGCAACGACCAGCATGAGAATTTCTTTTTCCAGAATGACGGCCGCGGGAGGTTCGAGGAAGCCGGGATGCTCATTGGTACTGCCTGGGATCTGGCTGGCCGCGTTCGCGGCAGCATGGCAGTTGATGCCGCCGATTATGACAACGACGGCTGGCTCGACTTCTTCATGACTGATTACCAGACGGAGATGCCGGCCTTGTATCGGAATTCAGGTGAGGGTTACCTGGACGACATGACTTCTGCGGCGGGAGCGGGCGCCGCGGCCACTCCGCCCGTCAAATGGGGCACCGCCTTCGTCGACTTTGACAACGACGGCGACCGCGACCTGTTCATCGCCTGTGGCCATCTAGAGGACAACATCGAACTCAAGGACGATACTGCCACGTACGCCACCCCGAATGTCCTGATGATGAATACGGGCGATGGCCGATTCGTCGATGTCTCTCGTTCCAGCGGCGACGGTGTGTCGGCCAAGGTCAGCAGTCGCGGCACGGCGTTCGACGATCTCGACAACGATGGCGACGTCGACGGCGCGGTGCTCAACAGCCGCACGCTGCCGACGCTGATGCGCAACGATTCGCTAAACGACAATCATTGGATCCAACTCAAGCTTCGCAGCACCACTGCCAACCGCGACGCCGTCGGCTCTCGCGTTACCGTTGTCGCGGGCGATCTCGTTCTGATCGATGAAGTCCATAGTGGACGCGGCTACCAGAGCCACCACGGCACGCGACTGCATTTCGGGCTCGGCACCCACGATCGTGTCGACCGCATCGAGGTTCGCTGGTTGGGTGGCGGGATCGATGTCTTCACCTGCCCGCAGGTCGATCAGCTTCTGACGCTTACCCAAGGCGCTGGCGGTCTTGTCAATCCGTGAGGCGCAGGGCCGGTTGAAGGCCAACCTCAATGAGAGCGGCCGCAGAGTGGCGCTGGAACCGCCGGGAAACACCATGCGGATCGGTGCATCCGCGTCAGTCTGGGGCCGGTTGTATTGGAAACCGTTTGATGCGAAGCCGATTGGTCTGCGGGCGCAACGGGCGCGACTTATGGCGGAAGCTTGGCGATACCGCCGGATCACCGCGGGGAGAATCGAGTCGATCGATCGAGCTGTACCGTTCGACCCCTGCGGCGTCAGCCAGCGATTTTTCTGGTATTATTGGTGTTCAGGCTGATAACGCGACTCCTTCAAGCCCTTTCCTCGTGGAGCCGGGCCCCCGTTGGTCGCCTTCGTTGCACTATCAATCTGAAATTCAATAATGGTAGTTCGGCATAGTATAAACGGGTGGCCGAGCCGGGCTGCTGAAAGTAGCTCCTCAAAGATCTGAATGCGCGGCCGGCAAACTGGCAGTCAAGAGAAGGAGCCGGTCGCTCGATATCAAGCTGCAATGGAGGGAACGCTGGCAACCGGCGCGCTCCTCGCCTTCTCCCCTCAGACGTATGGTTTGATGCGGAACTGGAGCCTGCAAACTTTAGTCAGGTGCTTGTAAAGCATTGTACGCTGAGATAGTATCGGCGGGGCGTGAAACGGAGGTGCGCAACAGAAGATGTCTCCAAGCGACACTTCCCGGCTCTCGCAGAGTTTCATTTATCAGTGAACATTGATCTCTCCGACTCGTGGTCGGCGGGTCGTTTGAAGGTTTGGTTCTCTCTTTTTCATGGGTTCTGGAGGCTGGACTATGCGAGTCCGCAGAAGTGGTTTCACGTTGGTGGAACTGCTGGTAGTGATCGCCATCATCGGCATCTTGATCGCTTTGCTTCTACCGGCAGTTCAGGCCGCCCGCGAGGCGGCTCGTCGATCGCAGTGCAGCAATAACCTGAAACAGGTCGGTCTGGCGCTGCACAACTACTTGGACGTACACAAGAGACTCCCGCCATATGCTGTCTGGGGATTCAACGCCGGCACGCGGCCCGAAGAGCCATACCACCACACGTGGCTCACGGCTATCCTGCCGTTCATGGAACAGCAGGCTCTTTATGATTCGGGGAATATCAATGCCCGCGCCTGGGGTCAAACTCTCACTGCCCAGCCCGTATCAACGCTCCTGTGTCCGTCGGACAACGGTTATACGGTGCCTTCCGAGACCCATAATCTGGCGGTAACCTGCTATGCCGCTTGTGAAGGCTGGGACTGGTGGGTGCAGGGTACGATGGGATCCACTCACCCAGCGGCAGTTGCGTATCCCGTTCTCGCCAACAAAGAGCTGACCGGCGCATTTGACTCTGTTTCCGGGTCTGGCAGCGGCTCAACGCAGGTCCCGAAATCAACCAGACTGGCGGAGATTATCGACGGCACTTCGAACACCATCATCGTGGCCGAAGTCAATACTACCGGTTTCACCGGCGGAGGGATGTTGACCTCTGGAACCGGTGTGCCGCGTGCCCGAAGCCCCGGCAGCGCCGTTGTTCGCGCCGCATTCGTCGCTATGCCTGCGGGTGGTACAGGAACTGTGCCGACCAATTTTAAGGCTCCGGACGGTGGTTCGGTGACGCAAGATGCCTACTGGAGATCCAATCCGCGCATGCGGCATCCCGCGTTCCTTTGCTATGCCGGACCGAACAGCAACGAACATGCACCCTCGAGCTTGCACCCTGGCATTGTACAAGCCCTGTTGGGTGATGGCTCGGCGCGCACGGTCAGCGAAACCATCGATTACGTAACCTGGATGTACGCAACGTCAATCTCAGACCGTCAACCTGTTCCCGAATACTGATCTGCCAGAAAGGATTTCTCGAATGCGATTGCTCTCTGCGGCCCTGCTCTTGGCCTTGATGTTATTGTCGTTCGGTTGCGGCGGCGAAAGCAGCAGCTACAAGGACCGAGACATCGATCCGAATGCCCCGGAGAACGTGGAGTCGACCCCGATCCCGGCACCTGGGCCCGGGCAGCAGTAATCTCGACGATTCAAGCCGTCGAGCGCGTGATTGACAGTACTGGGGCGGGAGTTCTCTCCCGCCCCGCTCTCTTTCAGTCCGTTGTTTTTCATCAGGAAGAACGTTCCCCGCCGCATGGCTTAGGGAACGACCTCTCGCCAAAGCCCGTGCTATTCTCCCGACGTCACTTGCTGGCTCCACCATACCGTCACCCCACGCGGCACGTTCCGCACGTTCGTCATCCGGACTGTGAGCACGTTCATTCCGACGGCGAAGTCGGTGTCGCCGTCGCCGTCGAAATCGGAAAGCTCGAGCGTGGCATAGTTGGAGACGCCGCGCCGGAGCGTATGGCGAGCGAAGCGGCCCGGCGAGGTCTGCTCCAGGCAGATGATCGACCCGAGCGACTCGAGATTCACGTTCCACGGCCGCAGTTGCGGCGGCAGCCAGGCGACCACGATGATGTCGAGGTCGCCGTCGCCGTCGATGTCGCCCGGCAGCGCCCGGTAGGCGCCCAGCATGTCGGTCAGCCGGTGGTAAGCGAACCGCTCGCCGCCGAGGTTCTCGAGCCACTGAACGCCATGTGCCCGGTTGACATAGGAATTGTCAAACGCGTCGCCGTTGGTGTAGAGGATGTCCAAGTCGCCGTCCTGGTCCAGGTCGACCGGTTCGATCCCGCTGGAGCCGAACGTGAGATCCGGCCCCGCCCAGAGCGTGCGGCGATGGAAAGGCTCGCCCACCCGCTGCAGGAACAGGTCGACGCACTCGTATTCCTGGCTCACCAGGGCGAGGAAGTCGAGCCGCCCGTCGCCGTCGAAGTCCGCCAGCGGCACGTGGATCGTACCCGGCCGGGTGTCGAGTCGCTTCGTTTCAAACCGCGGCGTCTCTCCGCTTCTGGCCGCGTTGGTCAGCAGCCAGATGCCGCCCGTGCGATAATGGCCGAACTCGGCGACCAGCAGATCCAGGTCGCCGTCGCCGTCGACATCCGCCGGCCGCGCGTCGGCCACCCGTCCCATTCCCTCGGCGATCACGACCGGCTCAAACGACCGCCCTTCACCCTGCCGGCGCAGCCAGACGACCCGGCCGTGGGCGTGATCGTACGGAAACGAGCTGCCCAAATCGGCCACTACCAGGTCGATCGCCCCGTCCTGATCCAGATCGCACGGCTCGATCCGGGCGGGGTTGTTCAGTCGTGCGAGTCGTTGCGGCGGCGAATGTCGGGGGGCCAGTTTCACGGCGGTGATCTCTCCGTTCCGCATGTCGCACGCCAGCAGCACCGGATCGGCATCGGCCTCCAAGCGTGCCCATCGCAGATGAGAGATTCCGGGTGGGACATTGAGTTCCGGTCCTAATGAAAAGAACTCCGTGGTGAACGCGGCACCAAGCTTGTGGTCAGCCTCTACAGGTGCCGAGAACTCGATCCGCTCCGGAGCACGCGATCGGTAGAAAGACTTGGTCGCGCCCATCGGCGGCGGATCGAGATCGTTGCGCCCCGACCGGGCGTAGTATTCGTAGCCCTTGGCCGCCTCGTCGTCCCACGCATTGCGGGGAAAGCTTTCCGGTCGCGGCAGGGCGTGGCAGTCGCTGCAAAAAGCGACGATGCGTGCCTCGGTTTCGGCATCGACGGTGACCGCTTCCGGCGCGCCGCCGGCCAACCGCAGGGCGTCATAACCTCCGCCAGCCACCCGCCAGCCCAGCCAGACGGCCGCCGCGGCCAATCCGCCGGCGACCAGCACCACGGCGACGACGCGCCGCCTTACCGTTCTTTCACCCATCCGGGACCTTTCTGCTTTGTTCCCCTCGCGCCCGCGTGGGAACGAGACAATCAGGTATAACAGATTACTGGCAGTCGCCTGAAGAGTGGAGCCAGTCAGAGTTCGGACGCTCTCGGCGACGCCTGGAATGTACCTCTGTAGGGTGGGTTGAGCGAAGCGAGCCCCACCAGCCCCAGGCGCTGAGGTCCACGCATGTCGCGGCGGCACGGGAGGAAATCAGCAAGAACGGCCCCGCAGGGCGGCTCCGGCAGCCGTCCCGCCGCGAAGCCGGAGCCTGCCCAACGCGCCGCACCAGTGCGGTGGCGCTGGCCTCTGGTCCTGGCGGCCGGTCTGCTCGTCGCGTTTCTCCTCCTCGCTCCGCGACTGCTGGCGACGGCAACCCGGTGGATTGCGGCCCGTCAGGCGGCCGCCGGCGCCGACCACACCGCACGGGTGTGGCTGGCATGGTCCGCCAGGTTCGATTCAAGCGACGGCCGGACCGACCTGGCCGAGGCCGCCTGCCTGCGGCACATCGAGCAACTCGACCAGTGGCGCCAAGCTGTCGATGCGGCCCGACGAAAGGGCGCGCCTGCGGAAGCGGTGCGGCAGGAACTCCGGCTGGGGCTCATTCAGTCTGGCCAAGAGCGCGAGGGGCTTGAGCGCGAGTTGGTTGCATTGGCCGAGGAAGGAGTGCCGCCGCGCGAAGTCGCTGCCGCCGTGATTTTCGGCTTTCTTGCTCAGGAAAAGGCGGCCGCAGCCCGGATGGTGCTCGACGGCTGGCGAGCCGGCAATCCCGACGATCCGCATGTTGCCTACATGAGCGGCGTTTTCTGGCGCTATGTCGCCGAACCGTCGCAGGCTGAAGCGGAATTCCAGCGCGCTTTGGCCCGAGAACCACGCCACGAGATGGCCCGCCAGGCTTTGGCCGCTCTCTACGCTTCGGAACACCGGCTCGAGCAGTCGCTCGCCGAGGAGATCGTTCTCGCAAATCGCTGCGGGACTCGCGATGCCGCGGAGGTTCGCCTCGCCATGCTCTTGCGTAAGCTGGGGCGGACCGAGGACGCTCGCCGGGTGCTCCAGTCGGCCGGCGAGCGGCGCGGAATGCCGGCCGAAATCCTCGCCGAACTGAGCCAGATCGAACTCGATGCCGGGAAGTACTCCGAAGCGCTCGCTCAGTTCGATTCATCGACGGCCGGCGCCGTGGTCCCGGCAGCGATCGCCACAGCGCTCGGGGGCCAGATCGTCCGCTCGCAGGACTCGTTCGCCCGGATCGACCGCATGCAGGTTGCCGGGCTTCGCGGCTACGATCTCCGCGTCCGGTTGGCGATCAGTCGCAACGACCGACAAGCGGCCGACGAACTGGCGAAACTGTCGTCGCCCAGTGCTACCCAGGAAGACGAGGCTCGCGCGGCCATCGCGCCCGGGGACGAGACAGCGTCGGCGGCCGCACTTTATGCCGAGCACTGCGCCGCCTGCCACAGTGCCGACGGGGGCGCCGATGCGGTCGGCGCGCGGCACCTGTTCCCCAGGGCGCGGAACCTTCGCACCGAGCCCTTCCAACTGGTGAGCACTGCCAATGGAGTTGCCGCCCGGGACGATATCGAAGAGGTGCTCCGCCGCGGCATGCCCGGAACCTCGATGCGCGCTTTCGACCACCTCGCCGATTCGGAGAGAACGCTCTTGACCAACGAGGTGCTGCGGCTGCGCCGCGAGGGTCTTCGCGCGCAACTCGCCGCAACGCTGCGCGAGGATGAAGAAGAGGTTCTCGACGAAGACATCGAGGCTGCGGTCGCTGTGCTCACCAATCCTGGCGAACCGATCGCAGTCGGCCCGCTTGCCGCCGCCACGCCGCAAGCGATCGCAAGTGGTCGCGCCCTCTATCTCGAACTGGGGTGCGCAAAGTGCCACGGCAACGAGGGCGAGGGAGATGGCGACGCCCGCGAGGTCGATGCCTGGGGCACTGCCTGGCTCCCCCGCGACCTCGTGCGCGAACCCTTTGAAGGGGGCCATGAACCCGAGCCCATCTGGCGGCGGATTGTTGCCGGAATGCCGGGTACTCCCCACCCGGCGTGTGCCGGCGTGTCGCCGGAAAACATTGCCGATCTTGTCCAGTTCGTCGTCGCGTTGGGTCGGGAGCCGAAGGCGGCTCGCACCAACCACGATCGTGCTCTCCGGGCAGGGACGTTCTTTGACTCGGCGGCGAAATCGCCATAATGGGGGCGTCACCGTCCGCGAAACCCTGCCCTTGCCGCTTCGGCAATCAGGCAGTGTTGTAACCACCGGCTGGTGCTATCCATCTGTTGTGGGAGACGGATCAATCGGGAGCCCACCCGTTTCTGGGCTTTGCGTCCGCGCCTCAGGATGAGCGCCTCCGCCACACCGCACCACACGGGACAACGACCATGCGAGTTCACTGGAAGAGGATTCTGGCGGGAGCCTGGCGGCTGGTTTCGATCCTGATCGCATTGGCCCTGCTCGGCGGAGCGATTGCCTGGATGTCGGGGTCGCTCCACACCAAGGTGGCTCCCGGCACGATCGAACACCGGAGCATTGCGGCAACCGGCCGGTCGTTCGTGCCCGTCGAAACGCTCGCCACCACCGAGACGGTCGACGCGGTGGGGACCATCCAGCCGCGGCGGCGGACCGACGTTGCGAGCCAGATCCTGGCAACGATTCGCGAGATTCACGTCAATGCTGGAGACCGGGTCGAACAGGGGCAGCCACTGGTGGTGCTCGACGACCGTGAGGTCCAGGCCCAGCTTCGCGATGCCGAGGCGGCCGCCGCGGCCGCTCAGGCCGACGTCGATGTTCGCCAGCGCGACCTGGAGCGGTATACCAACCTGCTGAAGAAGAATGCCGCCAGCCTCGAGGAGTTCGACCGTGCCGAGGCGGCATATAAGACGGCTGCCGCCCACCTTCGCCGCGCCGAGGAGCAGATCGCCCGCATCCGGGTGCTGGTCACCTACACAACGATCAACGCCCAGATGGCCGGCATCGTTGCCGATCGCTACCTCGACCCCGGCGACCTCGCCGTGCCCGGCAAGCCGATCCTCACCCTCCACGACCCGCAGGAGCGCGAGCTTCATGCCAGCGTGCCGGAGAGCCTGGCTTCGGGAATCAAGCTCGGCATGGAGATGGCCGTCCGGGTCGACGCCGTCGATCGCCAGTGCCACGGCGTGGTCCGCGAGATCGTGCCTCAGGCCCAGCAGGGCTCCCGCGCCGTCCTGGTAAAGCTGACACTGCCGCCGCAGGCGGTCAACGTGGTCTACATCGGCATGTTTGGCCGAGTGGCCGTTCCGATCGGCGAGACCCAGCGCGTGGTGATTCCCGCCGCTGCGGTCCAGCAGGTTGGCCAGCAGGATCTCATCGATGTGGCCGGGCCCGACGGCGTTGTCGAGCGGCGGTTCATCCGCACCGGCCGCCGCGTTGGTGACAAGATCGAAGTTCTGTCGGGCATCGAAGTCGGCGAGAAGGTGGCACTTCCCGAGGCGTGACCCGCCGACCTTCCCTTCCTGAGATCCGCAGCACGATGCCGCGGAAACGATTAATCACTACCGAGGAGCACCGCTGATGTCGCAGTCGCATGACCAGAACTGGATCGCCCGGGTGGTCGAGACCTTCCTCCGCGGCAATCTTTCGGTGCTCCTCATCCTCATATCGCTCATCGCGGGCGCAGTGGCCCTCATGGTCACTCCCCGCGAGGAGGAACCGCAGATCGTCGTGCCGCTGGCCGACGTGATCGTGCAGATGCCCGGTGCAAGCGCCGCCGAGATCGAGCAGCAGCTTTCCAGCCGCCTCGAACGTTTGCTCTACCAGATCGACGGCGTGGAATACGTCTATTCCATGTCGCGGCCCGGCACGGCCATCGTCACCGTGCGGTTCTACGTCGGCGAGGATCGCGAAGACAGCCTGATCAAGCTCTACAACAAGATCTCGATGAGCCAGGACGCAATTCCGCCGGGAGTTACCGGCTGGGTGGTCAAGCCGATCGAGATCGACGACGTGCCCATCGTCTATGTCACCCTGTGGAGCCGGAATTACGACGACCACGTCCTGCGGCGCGTTGCCGAACAGGTCGAGGTCGGCCTCCAGGCGGTGCCCAACACGGCCCGCACCGAGATTGTGGGTGGCAGGCGGCGGCAGATCCAGGTCGAGATCGACACGGACTCGCTCGCGGCCCACCAGCTCACGCCGCTCGATGTGGCCCAGGTGCTCCGCGGCGCCAATGTCAACGTGCCCGCCGGCAGCTTCACACGCGGCAACCGCGAGTCGCTCGTGGAGAGCGGTCCCTACATCGTGTCGGCGGGAGAGCTGGAGACCCTGGTGATCGGCGTCTTCGCCGGCAGCCCCGTCTACCTCCGCGACGTGGCCACCGTCCGCGACGCGCCGGAGGAAACGGCCGTTTACACGCGCATCGGTTTCGGTCCCGGCGCCCATCACGGCGCGCACCAAGAGGCGTCGGCCGACGAGGGCGAGTATCCTGCCGTGACCGTGGCCATAGCCAAGCGGCGCGGTTCGAATGCCGTATGGGTGGCTCGCGACATTGAGCACAAGCTCGAAGAACTCCGCCGCCAGATCCTGCCCACCGGCGTCGAGGCCACGATCACCCGGAATTACGGCGAGACCGCCAACCACAAGGTCAACGAGTTGGTGCAGCACCTCAGCCTCGCGATCATCATCGTGGTGGGCCTGATCGGCTTCGCCTTGGGCTGGCGCGAGGCACTGATCGTGGTGACTGCCGTCCCGATCACGTTCGCCCTGACGCTCTTGGTGAACTATCTCGTCGGCTACTCGATCAACCGCGTGACGCTGTTCGCCCTGATCCTGTCACTGGGCCTGGTGGTCGACGACCCGATCGTCGACGTGGAGAACGTCTTCCGGCACTTCCGGCTCCGCAAGGAGCCGCCGCTAAAGGCGGTGCTGACCGCGGTGAACGAGGTCCGCCCGCCGATTATCGTGGCCACGATGGTGGTCATCTTCTCGTTCCTGCCGATGTTCTTCATCACCGGGATGATGGGCCCCTACATGCGGCCGATGGCCCTCAACGTGCCGGTGGCGATGCTCATGTCGATGGTCGTCGCCTTCACCATCACACCCTGGCTCAGCTATCACGTGCTCAAAGGGGAGTACGGCAAGCAGAAGCATGCCCTGGTCGTGGAGCGGACGCTCACCTATCGCGCCTACCAGGCGATCGTCACGCCGTTTCTCGCCCACCGCTGGGCGGCCTGGCTGTTGATCGTGACGATGATCGTCCTGTTCGTGCTGTCGGCCCTGTTGCCCGCCGTGGGGCTGGTGCCGCTCAAGATGCTCCCCTTCGACAACAAGAACGAATTCCAGATCGTCGTCGACATGCCGGAAGGGACTACGGTCGAGGCCACCGATGCCGCCGTGCGGGCGATCGCCGGCCACCTGCGGACCGCCCCGGAGGTGACCAACTTCCTGACCTTCGCCGGCACCGCCTCGCCCATCGATTTCAACGGCATGGTGCGGCACTATTACCTCCGCCGCGGCCCCAACGTAGGCGAAGTCCGCGTCAATCTGCTCGAGAAACACGCCCGCCAGCAGCAGAGCCATGAGATCCTCCTGCGTCTCCGCAATGGGCTCACCGAGATCGCCCAGCGGCACGGTGCCGTAATCCAATTGGTCGAAGTGCCGCCCGGTCCGCCGGTGTTCGCCACGCTGGTGGCCGAGATCTACGGGCAGCCGCACCACGACTATGCCGCGCTGGCCGCTGCCGCGGAGCACGTCAAGGGCCTGATGGAGGACGAGGACCGCGTCGTCGACATCGACACCACCGTGGAGGCCGATCAGACGAAATACGTGTTCGTGGTCGACCGCGAAAAGGCTTCGCTCCACGGCGTGAGCGCGGAGGTAATCGGCGCCACGGTGCGCTTGGCGCAGCAGGGCCTTTCACCGGGCCAGGACACGCCCATGACCGTGGCGTCCGGGAGTGGAATGCTGCACAGTGGGCGCGACCTGAATCCGGTGCCCATCGTGCTCCGCGTGCCGCAGGCCGAGCGCTCGAGCCTCGCCGATATTGAACGGCTCACCGTCAAGACGGCTTCGGGCGAGATGATCCGCCTGGCCGAACTCGGCCATTTCGAAGAGACGATCGCCGAGAAGATGATCTACCACAAGAACCTCCGACGGGTGGCGTATGTTTTCGGCGACGTGGCCGGCCGGGCGCCTCCCGAGGCGGTTCTTGGATTGCAGAGCAAGCTGAAACAGAATCCCCTTCCGGCGGGCATCGAGGTCGTGTGGAATGGCGAGGGAGAATGGAAGATCACGCTCGATGCGTTCCGCGACTTGGGGCTGGCATTTGCCGGTGCCGTGCTGGCGATCTATGTCCTGCTCGTGTGGCAGACCGGAAGCTACTCGCTGCCGCTGGTGCGGATGATCTCCATTCCGTTGACGATCATCGGCATCATGCCCGGTTTCTGGCTCTTGAACCTGCTTTGGAACCAGCCGATCGGCGGCTATCCGAACCCGGTGTTCTTCACCGCCACCGCGATGATCGGCATGGTGGCGCTGGCGGGCATCGCCGACCGCAATGCGATCCTGCTCATCGACTTCATCCAGACGGTCCTGGAACGCGGTGGAACGCTCCGCCGGGCGCTCATCGAGAGCGGTGCCGTGCGATTCCGCCCGATCGTCCTCACCGCTGGGGCCGCCATGCTCGGCGCCTGGCCGATTACGCTCGATCCGGTGTTCTCCGGCCTGGCCTGGGCCTTGATCTTCGGCCTGGTGGTCTCGACCGCCTTCACGCTGATACTGGTGCCCGTGGTCTACTGGCTGCTCTACGAGAACCAACCCGGCCACGGCCTGCCGCCCAAGTCGATTCTGGAGGAGGAACCTGAGGCCGCGCTTGTGAACGCGTAAATCATGCACACCGTGCGTGGCGCGTGCGGCGCTCGTCAACCGGCACCTGCGTATGCCTTGCACGGCGTCTGATCCCCGTTGGCCGATCAGCCGGTCACGGTGTACACCGCAGCATCGGCCAGTCGGCCTTCGAGGTTAAAGAGGTTGTCGCTGCGGCCACCGAAGAAGAGCGGCGTTTCGCTGTCGGGCAGCGTGATATCCAGTTCGCCGGCGATTTCTTCCTGCCCATTCAGTTCGACTGCAACTTGCCTGCCGCGCCGCGTGAACCGCACATGGTTCCAGGTGTATGGCGGGATTGTAGTCTTTCCGGCGACGATCTGGTTGCGAGCGTTGCCGTTGAACAGGAACAGTCTGCCCTGGATCTCAGGCAGGTGCGTGCCGGCAATGCCCAGGTGATCACCCGGAGCGCCCTTGTCCATGTCCGCTCCCCGGGAGAAGAGATAGCCGGTCACCGCTCGGGCGTCGACGGGCAAACCGTTCCAGAACCAGAACTCTACGCGGTAATCGTGCGTCAGCCCCGGCACGGCCGCTCTCATCCGCCCGCCAGCGAAGTGTACCGCGCGGTGGGCTGCCGGTTCCCTTTCCGATCCGGGCCCGGGCAGATAGAGCGCGTAGCCTCCTTCGTAAGTTCCATGGAGCCCGTGGCCGCTGGCGTCGAACGCCTGCCGGCCCGCTATTTCGCGCATCCGCCACCAGGCTGCCGAATTTGCCTTCGCGATTTTCTCGGCGTGCTCGGAGCGTGGGTCAGGAAGCTGACGCCGCGGCTTGTCCGCAATCTGTTCAAGCAGGCCGAGAACCGTCTCGACGATTTTAGGCTCCGCCTCAACTTCCAATCCGGCCGTCCGCGCCGGCCACGTGGTGTAGCCGCCCAGCGTGTGCTGCTCCGGCGGCGGGATGTAGCCTTCCGCCCCGTTGGCCAGTTCGAATGTGAACGTCGGCGCCAGCGGACTCTGCTCCTTGATCTTCAGTCCCGTGATGCCGAACACCTCGCAAGGGATCGCCGCCATCCCCAGGTCGCCGACACGCAGCGCCTGGAGCTTCAACTCGGCCTCGGGATGTTCGTGGATGTAAATCTGTTCCAGGGCATAGAGTTGCGGCAATGTAGTCGGCGGCTTGCCGTCGAGTTCGGCCACCACGCCGCGCGCCCATACCAATCGGTCTTCATCGGGAAGCCGGCGGCCAAGCGTGAGACGCGCCTCACGGATGGCGACCGGCACCCAGTCGCGATACTCGATCTTCCGGTATGCCTCTGCGGCGATCGCGGCCAACTCCGCGGCGTAAGTATCGATCTCGATCGCTTTCTTTGGCTGGCTGTAGTCCATCCAGTGCAGGTCGCCCGAGGTCCCCTGAGACATAATCGCCACCGGCGGCGGGGCGCCCGGTACAGCGATCGACTGCTCGAGCTTGCTGACAAAGCGCCCGAAATAGTCGGCCGACACGGGCTGGGCCCCAAAGTAGTGCATCGAATAGTTGCCCAGCACGGCGATCGGCCGACCGTCGAGCGACTGGACCGCCAGCAGCGTCATCCCCGTATCGACCGGCCCCGAAGGGCCGATAAAATCGGGGTTCTGGTAACCCGGGTGCATGTGGGCACGGACCGATGGTTCTCCAAACGGATCGGTGCGGACCTTGTCGGGCCGCAGGATCCAGCGCCGGCAGTGCGTGTGGTCCGGCGCGTCGACCACGGTCCAGCCCACTTGGGCCCGATCGAGATTCTGCATCGCGGCCTCGATCGCGCGCACCAACTTTCCAGGGAGGAACCGGGCGTACGCTTCATCCACGCCGGTACCCAGCGCCCGCATGACCGACGGTGCCGAATGGCTGTGGGTGGCGGCGATGAGAACGCGATTGGAGGGGATATGGAGCGTCTCATAAGCCAACCGCTTCGCCTCATCGAGCAGTTCCCTCGGCATCATCAGGTTGTCGACCACGACGATCGCCACGCGATTGCTGCCGTCCTCGATCACCATCGCCCGGGCGAAGAGCGGATCGCGAACCGTGTCGGCACGTCCCTCAAAGAAACCGCCGCTGATGCGCACCGGTAGTTCGGGAGGAGTGATGTCGACCGCGGCCGCACCGGCCTGTAGTAGCCTCACCTCCTCGACAGACGCATCTTGCGCGCGGCTCGACGAATGCCAGGCCGTTGCACCGGCGATGAGCCCAGCCCCGGCCGCGGCGGCCCGCCCGAGGAATTCACGACGGTTGGTCGGTGCCGGCATGCGAAATCTCCCGTACGATCTGGCAGAACTGATCAATCTCCGCAGCCCCGTCGAGCACTCCAATCTCTACGGTCATCTCCCGCCGCTCGCCTGGTTGCAGCATGGGAAGTGTTCCTTCGCGGCGCAGCACTGAGCGGTTATTGAGCGGCGCGTTCGACGGTTCAATCGCCACAACGTAATCGCGCTCCCCCATCATCTTCCACTCGTTCAGGTACGGGAACGCTGTCACAGGAAATCGCAGGTACACCCCCAGACCTCCTGCCAGATCATGGTTGATGAGCGCCGCCGCGGCCAGACCGGACCGGTCCGCCGCCATCCGGTGGAGGAAGTTCTGCTCCAGGAAGCCGGGCACGGGGGCCGAAAAGCGGAGCATCTCGCCCATCGCGGCGGCCGAACGCTCATCGTAGGGTTCGGTCTCCGCGGCCGCCAGCACCAGTTCGCTCGATTGGTCCAGGAGGGGAAAACCGAGGTTCACATGGTAAAGAATGGTGAATGGGGAAGGCTGATGACCCAGGTTCTCGGCCGTATCCTCGATCCGGATCACCCGGCTGCCAAGCCGCGTGGAGATCGTCCGGGTCAACCGGATCTTGTCGCCGAACAGCGTCCCTTCATCAACCACCCCCCGGATCACGAGCCGGTACTCGTCGCCGTCCCAGTCCGAGAGATCGCACACCGACCGCGCGGGACTCGCCGAGTAGCGACCGTGGAGACCGAGTTCCTGGTCGCCGTCGCGCCCCGGTGCCGCGAAGTACGTCAGGCCGCATGTCGTCACCAGCCCGCCGCAAAAAGTCTGCAGCCAACCCATCCCCTGCGGTTCGTAAAATGCCGGGTGCGACTCTCCCAAGGGCGTCAGGTAGACGAGGTTCGTCCCCTTGTAGCTGGCCAGAGTGATGTCGAGGCCACGATCCGGCAGCACAGTGAACCGCAGCCCCGCGCCGGTGTCGAAATCGACCGCCGCAACCCCCTTGGCGCGTCCTTCGGCCAGGATGTAATGCCGGGTTCCGCCGATCTGGCTCCGGTTGCCCAGGCGGCGGAGCAACTCGTCGCGGCTGTACTCGCGGCTATCGAACTTCATGGCTCGGGCTCCCTGGAAAGTCGTGCGATGCGGTCATTCGGCGTCAAACGCGTAAACCGAGATGCTGCACGGCGCAAGCCGCAGCGCATCGGTGCCTCCCTGGACCTCGCTTTCTTCGATTTCCACGGCTGGCGGCTTGCCCGGTTCGTTGTACGCCATCGGATCATCGCCGGCGATGCGCCACAACCGGCCCTTCCCGGCAAGCTTGGCGCCATCGACGGCAAGCGACACCTCAATGGGCTTGAGAGTCGGGTTGACGATGCCCAGCGTCAGCGTCTTGCCGTCTTCGCTCCACGCGGCCAGAGCATCCAGCGGCTTTGAGGCTTCGGTCTTGACCGGCACGGTGCCGAACCGCTGCCGGTAGAGTTTCAGCGCCAAACCGGTTGTGTCGAAAGCCGCCGCTGTCTTCGTGGTCTTGATCGCGCCGATCACGTTCACAGTCTGGGCATAGTTGGCCATGTAGAACAAGTCGCTGTGCCGGGCGTATTCCTGCAGTGCCGCCGCCACGCCCAGCGCGTCCTTGAGGAAATACCGCGTGCCCAGTTCGCCGTAGATGTGTGGCCCATACCAGTAGTTCCACTCGTCCTGGGCAATGCGGATGTCCTTGCCGCGAAGCGACTCCAGTTCCCGGCGATAGCGACGGTGAATTTCCGCCTTGCCGCGGACTTGGTTCGTCATCTGAGCCACGTGCGCGACCAGGTCTGGCTTCTCCTGCACATAGAAATGCTCGCTGATGAGATCCATGTGATCGGCGGCCTGCTTGAGCATCTCCTCGCTCCAGCGGCCCGCGGCACCCACGGCGACGAGCTTGATCTCAGGATCGGCCTCGCGCATCGCCTCGGCGAACTCGATATGCTTCTCGATGTACTTTTCCAGCGGCATGTGTCCAAGCTGCCAGTTCCCATACATCTCGTTGCCGACGCCCCACCACACAACCCCGTAGGGCTCCGCGTGGCCGTTCTTGGCACGGAGCTTTCCCATTTCGGTCTCGCGGCCGCCGTTGACATACTGGACCTCCTCCACCGCCATTGGGACGTCGCCAAGCCCGCTATTGACTACTACCAGCGGTTCGGTGTTGATCTCGCGGCAGAAGACGATGAACTCGTCGACGCCGAAGTCGTTGTGCTCGACTCCTTTCCAGGCTGGATTCTTCCGCGGGGGCCGGCGGTCAACATCGCCGATGCCGTCGCGCCAATCATAGCCGCTTACGAAGTTGCCGCCCGGCCAGCGGTAGATCGGCGAGTCGAGTTCCTTCAGAAGCGCCAACGTGTCGGCCCGCATCCCGTGAACGTTGTCTGCGGGCATGAGCGACACGGTGCCCACGCGGAAGCTGCCGCGGCCGGCGGCAGCGATTTCCAGGCGACCCTCATCCGTATCGGCGCCGGCGGTGAACTCCAGCGGCGTCTTCACGTAGTCGGCGGTCAGTTGTTTGATGGTCACGGTCTGTCGATCGGTCGGACCGTCGCCCCATACCAGGCTCACCTCGACCGGGCCGGCTTCGGCAGCCCCAGACAGCCAGACGCGGCCCACGTACTTCCTGCCTTTTTGCAGCCCTAGCCCTGCCTGACCGATCCCGCCCTTGCCTTCCTTGAGGCGGATTTCCGGAGTATGCTCGCCAACGAACGACGCTTCACCGATCATGGCCACCTCGCCGCCCAATGCAGTCCAGGGCGACTCCTCGGCGCCAACCGGGAAGTAGAACTTCCGGTCTTCGACCATTTCGGCCCAAATGCCGCCATAGATGCATCGGCCCAAGTGTTCGATGAACTGGCCATAGACATAGGGGGAGATCGGCTCGGCCCGCTGGGCGGCATCGATGGTGATCGCCAAGCCGGTCCGCCCGGCGTCGCCGCGGGACGGTTCTGCCGCTTCGGCCCAGGTCGTCATCGAAGCCCACGCCAGCCAAACGAATACCAGGAGTATGCGCCTCATTGAAACCTCTTCTTTCGTGCATTCGAGGTTGAGGTTGGGTGGGACGAGTTGTCTTCCAATCCCACAGTGTGCGGTAACCGACGGGCCCCGTACCACGGCGAAGGTAACAGGTCGCAATGGCGGGCGTCAAGCAACCGCGACGGAGGGGTAGCCGAAGGCCGCATTTGGGCCAGCGTGGCCCAAGAAAAACCCAAGCCCCCGATTGCGTAATCAACCGAGGGCTCAACGGGTGTGTTCACTTGTCAAGAGCCGGCGGACACGGCCGGGCTCGACCGTCGATCAATGACCGAGTGGCCGAACGTTCTCGGCGCGCGGGCCCTTGGGGCCCTGCCCGACCTCATATTGCACCGTCTGGCCGATCGACAGCGACTCAAACGGGGCTTCCTTAACCTGGGAGCAGTGGAAGAACATGTCGCCCCGCTCCCCGTCGATGAAACCAAAACCTCTGTCCGAAACCAGCTTCTTGATGGTACCCTGCGGCATACAAGCCACTCCTCAAAAACAGAACTCGTAAATTCTCCCGGCCCTGGGCCCCCGATGCGGCCGCGCCGCACTGGATGCCTTGGCTCATCAAGGAGGGGCGAAAGCGATGGCTTCGCCAGAAGAGACTCGATTGCTGTCGGCGGAGAGTCCCGGCCGCAGCACGAGTCGCCCGATTGACGAGAAGGAGTCAACTCGCCGAGAGTATCGACCTCACCTCTCTTTCGCCACACCTGACCCGCCCATTGTAGCATGCCTTTTGGGGGACGCAATAGCATCCGGGGGGCTACGCGAGCGCCAGTGGCGAACGTACCGGCCGACGCTTTCCGTGGTCCGCAACCCTTTGCAGCCTGGTTTGCGATCCGGTAGGCTGGCGGCAGCATCAACGCACGACGAACAGCCATGGGCGATGCGAATCAACTTCAGTACTTCGAACGCTACTTCGACCGGTTTGAACCGCCGTTTCTCGAGGTCGGGGCCCGCGATTACGGCAGCACGCAAGACCTCCGCTCGCGGCTGGCGGCCAAAGGAACTTATCTCGGCGTGGACCTGCAGGCCGGACACGGCGTGGATTTGGTCCTCGACATGGCGGCCCAGTTCGATGAAGTCGACCACCGGTTGGCCGGAACGCGGTTTGGCACCATCTTTTGCCTGAGCGTCCTGGAGCACTGTGAACAGCCATTTCGGATGGCCGAGAACCTCTCCCGGTTACTGCGGTCCGGCGGCCATGTCTGCATTTCAGTGCCGTTTGCGTGGAAATACCACGGCTACCCGGCGGATTACTGGCGGTTCACGCACCACGGCGTGAAGCAACTGTTTTCGGGCCTCGAGTTCAACGACGGGGTGGCGGCAACCTCCCGCCCCGGCGAGTTTTTGCCGTTGGACGACGAGGTCGGCAAGATCCCGTTTACCTTCGGCGGCCATCGGCAACGGGGCAGACCCATTCGAGGCGTGGCCGCGAAGACGCTCGCGGCGATTGCCCGCCTCGGCCCGCTCCGCTGGCTGGCGGGATACCGCTACGTGCTCGCTCCGACCAATATCCTCATGATCGGCGTTTCAAGACCTTAAACGCACTTCAGTCGGTCTCGTGTGTCGGAGTACGGATTTCTCCAGCGAGACGCCCGTCCCGGCCCGACGAACTCGCCGCGTCTATTCCGACTGCTCGAGCGCCTGTTCCAGGTCTGCTTGAAGGTCGTCGGGGTCTTCGAGGCCCACCGAAAGCCGTATCAACCCGTCGCCGATGCCGTGGGCCAGGCGGTCGGCGCGATCGTAGCTGGCGTGCGACATCGAGGCTGGCTGCTCGATGAGCGACTCGACGGCGCCGAGACTCACGGCAAGCTGGAAAAGCTGCGTCGATTCGACCATCCGCTTGGCGACGTCGAAGCCGCCGCCCACCTCGAAACTGAGCATGGCTCCGAACCCGCCCTGCATCTGTCGGCTGGCGAGTTCGTGTCCCGGATGATCCGCCAAACCCGGATAGAGCACGCGCGTCACCCGCCGATCGGCCCGCAGGAACTCGGCGAGCCGGGCGGCGGTGCGGCACTGCTCGCGGACGCGCAGCTCCAGCGTCTTGATCCCACGCGAGCAGAGGAACGATTCCAACGGCGCCATCACCGCCCCGGTGGCGTTCTGAACGAAATAGAGGCGGTCGTACAGCTCGCGGTCGCCGACCACCAGCGCGCCGCCCAGCACGTCGCTGTGCCCACCCAGGTACTTCGTGGCCGAATGCATCACGATGTCGGCGCCAAGTTCCAGCGGCCGCGTGAGCACTGGTGTGGCGAACGTGTTGTCGACCCCCAGGAGCGCCCCGTGCCGGTGCGCGATTTCGGCGCAGGCGGCGATACTGGTAATCGACATCAGCGGATTACCGGGGCTCTCGATCCAAATGAGCTTCGTTTCCGGCCGGATCGCGGCCTCCAGCGCGGCAATGTCGGTCGCCGGCGCAAGGCTCACCATGATCCCCGACCGATCGACGATCTTGTGCAACAATCGGTATGTGCCGCCGTAGATATCGGTGCCCGCGAGGATGTGATCGCCCGCGCTGAGGAGCATCGTCACGGCATGCGTGGCCGCCATGCCAGATGAAAACGCGAGCGCGGCGGCGCCCGATTCGAGCGAAGCGAGCGTCGTTTCGAGCGCTTTGCGGGTCGGATTTCCGCTCCGCGAATAGTCGAATTCGCCCCATTCTCCTGCACCCGGCTGGACGTACGTCGTCGCCAGGTGGATCGGACGCACGACCGCTCCGGTGGCCGGATCGCGCTCGTTTCCCACATGGATCGCACGGGTGCGGAATTGCATCGGCTGCTCAGCGCTCCAGCGCCTGCGCCAGATCGGCGATCAGGTCTTCAGCGTCCTCGATGCCGCAGGAGAGACGGATCATATTGTCGGGAATTCCGACCGCCCGCCGCTGCTCGATGGTGAAATCGTGGTAACTCATCACGATCGGCTGTTCGATCAGCGATTCGACACCTCCCAGACTCGGGCCGATCCGCGGAATGCGCACCGCATCAACTACGTTGGCGGTTTCCCGCCAGTCGGCGTCCTTCACGAGGAAGGTCACCAGGCCGCCAAAGCCACGCATCGTCTGCTGCGCGATGCTGTAGTATTTGTGACTGGGCAAGCCCGGATAGAAAACTTTCTCCACTCGCGGATGTCCCTCGAGAAACTCGGCCAGCCGTTGGCCATTCTCGTTATGGCGTTGCATCCGCAGTTCGAAGGTCTTGAGGCCGCGCAGCAGCAGGTACATGTTGTGCGAGCTATTGGTCGTGCCGATTACGCCGCGAAGCTTGCGCACCGGCTCGAGCTTCTCCTGGCTGCCGAGGATTGCTCCTGCCAAAACATCGTTATGACCGGCGAGGTACTTCGTGCACGAGTGGAGCACGTAGTCGACGCCCCATTCGATCGGGCGGACGTTGTACGGGGTGGCTAGTGTGGCGTCGATGAGCGTTTCCACGCCGTGGCGGCGGCCGATCGAAGCGAAACGCTCGAGATCGACGATGCTCAGGTGGGGGTTGGTGGGCGACTCGCTCACCAGCAGCCTGGTCTTCGAGTTGATCGCCGCCTCCATGGCATCGTAGTCGCCCACCTTCACCTGGTGGGTCACGACGCCAAACTTGCCGAGGTGCTTGGTGCAGAATTCCCGGCTGCGGTGATAACACTCATCGAACAGGATGATTTCATCGCCGGCCTCCAGCTTGGCCAGCAGGAATCCCGCCACGGCCGACATGCCTGTGGCAGAGATGACGGCGGACTCGGCGCTCTCCAGAGCGGCCAGCTTGCGCTCGACGGTCTTTTCCGTCGGATTGCCGTAGCGACCGTATTCCTCGCGGGGTTGCTTCTCGGCGACGAAGTCGATCACTGCCTGCGTGTCGGGAAAGGTGTACGTCGCCGTGCAGAAGATGGGGTCGGTGATCGAAAACCCCGGTTTGAGGCGTTCTTCGCCGGCGTGGACGGCCAGCGTCGAGCCGCCCGGTTGTGCCGGACTGGCGGTGGAGGTGCTGGGGCGTTGGGTGGTGCTCATGTCCGACTCCGGTGTTTCTGGCCTGTCTTGGTTCGTTGCCGCGTTGCTGGGCCAAGAACAAAAAAACCGCGACAGGCGCCACAGGGGCGGTCGCGGCATGCTTCGTTCAAGTTGGATCACCGGGGTGGCGGCACCACCGCCGACGATGGCACTTTAGCAGATCTGGCTGCAAGCGGCCGCAAATCCCATCTGACGGCCATTCTACCGCCGCACGACCGGCGAATCAAGAACGTCAGCAAAGGAATTACCAAAGCGATGTTTCTTCCCCCTTCCGCCTGGATCTCCCGATCTCTCTTGACCCGAATCGTCAAAGCTTCAATAATCTGCCCGATTTCTCGCCGCGGCATGGAGGAAGCAGGCTGTGGCACGGAATCCCTCGCCAAGAGCGTCTGGAAAGGACTCCCGATGACCCGCCGCTTCACATTCCCGTTGGCACTCTGTCTGTTCGCAATTGCGTCCGCAGGCTGCAACTCTCCCTACCATGCCGACCGCGGGGCCCTGGTTGGCGGCCTGCTCGGTGCCGGCACCGGCGCCGTTGTAGGCAATGCCTTGGGAAGCACAGCGGCCGGGGCGGCCATTGGGGCCGGAGTCGGAGCCCTCGGCGGTGCCGCAGTGGGGAGCGGGATGGACGAAGTCGAGGCCCGGAACCGGGCCATGATCGCCCAGCACATGGGGCGAGAAATCCGTGCCGGCGCGGTGACTGCCGACGACGTGGTGATGATGAGCCAGGCTGGCGTGGACGAGGGCCTGATCGTCAACCACATCCGCTCGAATGGCGTCGCCCGAGTGCCCGGACCCCAGGAACTCGTCATGCTCAAGCAGCAGGGCGTGCCCGTATCAGTGATTCGGGCAATGCAGGAGGGGCCTCCTCCGCAACCGGTGGTTGTGCAGCAGGCTGCACCGCCCCCTGTGATCGTCGAAGAGCACGTTTACGGCCCGCCGCCCTGTTACTACCCGCCCCCCTATTACCGTCGCCACCACCATCCGCCCCATGTCAGTTGGGGCATCTCGGTGCACGATTTCTGAAAGCAAATCCGCGTTGTCTACAGCCATCCCGGATTCTGCATCAACTGAAAGCGCGAAAGTGCCGCTGACTCGGGGCAGCGGCACTCTCTTTATTCACAAGCTCGGGTGGCCGGTTCCTCAGACAATCTCGCTGGCGGAGAAATCGTCGAACCGAGTGGAAGCGCGCAAGGTGGCCAGTCCGAGTTGCCCGCCGGTGAAATCGTCAACGCTGTCGAAGATGAACGACGTCTTCGTCTCGTAGGAACTCGATGGGCTGGTCCGCGACCGCAGCGTTACCCGGTTCCCCTCTAGAAGTACCTGGACATCGTAGTCGGTGCCCGCATTGATTTGCTGGCGGAACGAAGAATCGATCTTGTAGCCGCGGTCGGTCATGTGCCCGATCACCCAGCGGTTGATCCCGACAAACGCGCCGGCGAACTTGAAGTCGGTGGGGCTGTTGTAGTCGAAGATGATGAACGCGTTGCTCCACCTGGTGGCGGTAGCCGGATCGGCGTTGAACGTGACGCGGACATCGAGGTTCTCGGGCAGCGCTTCGTCCGTCTGGAGCGTGCTGATCACCGTCGAGCTGCCGGCTTGTCGCTGGGCAAAGTACTCCTGCCCGACAACGCTCCAGTTGCCCGTCCGCGGTGTGAACGGTCCGTCGTTGCCGTCGTTAAAATCCTCTTCGATCGCCGCGGTACCGACGTTGACGCGGTAATCCTCCACCTCGCCGTCCAGCGCCGCGCCCGTCGGCGACAAGCCTCCGGTCGTGCTCACACGGAACCGGGCGTAGGTGGCGCCCTGCTCGGCGCCCGCCGGTACCATGAACGTCAGTTCGTTATCTCCAGCCACAATCGCCACATTGTCGAAGATCTTCTCGTCGGCCTCCCAGCCCCCCTGCTGATCGAAATCGATCCACGCATCCAGCCGTGCGGCAGCCGACGCATTGACCACCACGGTGGCTTGCTGGCCTGGCGCGAGCGACGCGGCGAACGTCACTCCATCCTCATCGTCCTGCGAACCTGCCGTATCATCGCCCAGGGCATTGGCGTTTGGCTGCCCGTCCGTCTCGACGTCGCGGCGCGTGCCGAGCATCGGTCCGGCGGGAGCGTGTCGAGCGCCGTCGTTCTCCTCCAAGGTCGGATAGGCGTCCTCGGAGCGTTCCGGCCCGGCCGCCTGGTCGGGAGCGTCGCCGAAGTCCCATTCGAGCACCAGTGGCGACACGGTGATCAAGTAGTCTTCCACTTCGCCATCGGTTGCCAGACCGGTTGTGCCCAGTCCGGTTGTGGTGCTCAGACGGAACCGCGAGGCGAGCTGTCCGGTCGCCGACGTTGAAAGGACCGTGAACGTGAGCGAGTTCGCCCCAAGGGCCACATCTTGATCGGTGAATACCTGCTCGCCCGCGTCATCCCAGTCGCCGTCGTTGTTGTAGTCGATCCAGGCGTTGAGCTTGCCCGGCGCCCCGGTAACGCTCACCGTGATCGTGGCCTCCTGGCTGGGGATGATCGGCGTGGCGAAGACCACGCCATCTTCATCGTCGCCGTCCAGGTCCAGGTCGTCGCTCGCCTGCCCATCGGTCTCGACGTCGCGGGCATTGCCCAACCGCGGTCCCACGGCAATATGCCGGGCGCCGTTGTCGGCACGGAGCGTCGGGTAGGTTGTGCTGTCGGCATCGCCGAAGTCAAGCAGCGGTTTCTCGATCGTGACCTCGTAATCCTCGACCTCGCCGTTTTCGGCGCGGCCGGTAGGTGAAAGTCCTCCCGCCGTGCTGATGCGGAACCGGGCGTAAGTCTCGCCTTCAAAACCGGCATCGGGCACGCTCACCTGGAACGTGTGCACTTCTCCCGGAGCCAGTTCCGTGAGCACCTGATCGTTGAAGATCTGTTCGCCCGCGTCGCCCCAGTCGCCGTCTCCATTGAAGTCGATCCATGCGCTAAGCAGCCCTGCCCCGACGTTGCTGACACTGATCGTCGCCGACTCGCCGACCATCAGCACTGCCGGAAACGTCACGCCGTCCTCATCCGCACCGTCGTCGTCCTGGGCGTTCGATTCAGCGTCCGGAGCGGCGCCGAGCGTCGGCCCGGCGGCGATCAGGTGCCGCGCTCCGTTGTCTTCGCCAAGCGTGGGATAGCGGTTGCTCGGCGCGTCACCAAAGTCGAACTCCTCGGCCACACCGGCCACGATGCTGAGGCGGTAGTCTTCCACCTCGCCGTCGGCCGCCGCACCGAAGGGTGTCGCCGCCGCCACGGTGCTGAAGCGGAAACGGGCGTAGGTGTCACCGATCTCCGCGTCCGCCGGAACGAAGAATACCACCGTATTGTCGCCGGCCACCAGCGACTGCGAGATGATTCGCTCGCTCGATGTCCATGCGCCGTCGGCGTTGAAGTCAATCCATCCTCGCAACTGGCCGGGCCCCGACGCGGTCACCGTCGCGGTCGTCCAGTTGCCCTGGCGGATCTGAAACTGGCCACCGCTCACCAGCGGGAAGCTCACGCCGTCCTCGTCATCGGTGCCGGCGGTGTCATCGCCGTCGGCCCCGGCCGATGGATTGGCCGCTGATTCGGCATCGCGGGTCCCGAGCATCGGCCCCGTGGCGGTGTGACTGGCGTCTTCCGCAACGCCGGCCGAAACGCGGTAGACGTCCGGAGCGTCGCCGTAGTCCCGGGTGCTTGGACCGGGCATGAACAGGGTCACCGAGCGCGGCGCGCTGGCGCCGTCGCTGCCGTCGTTGACCGCCAGGCGGACTGTTTGGGTGTCCGGCGGATCGCCGGCGCCGGTGTACTGGTAGGCCAAGGCCTCGATCAAGGCATCGACAGCCTCCGGCGTGGCATCGGCCGTAAGATCGATCTCCAGCGGCGCTCCGCTGTCGCCGTCATCGGTCGCGTCGATCTCGCCGATCTTCTTCACGCCTCCGCCGCCAGCGCCGAAGTCGTAATTGACATCGCTGCCGACGAGGGTGATATCGCCCACGTTGTTTACGGTCAGCTTCTCGTTCGCCGTGGCGCCGGCCGGATAACTCACCGTCACCGTACCCGTGCCCAGATTAGCGTTGTCGTCGATAAAGAAGACCGACGTGTCGATCTGCTGGGGAGCCGCTTTGACCGCCACCGGATCAAGCGGCCGCTGCGCGTTGACGCCGAGCAATACGGGCACGCTGGAGAGCAGTTGCCGTTCTTCCAGCGGTTCCAGTCGCAAGCCGCGGTTCCGCCGATTGCCGGCGGTTGGGGAGAGTCCGGATCGTCCGGATCGAGAATCCTTCTTGCGCGAAGAAGCCATCGAATCGTACTCCGCTGACAGTTGCCTGTTCTTGCCCTGGGTCGTCAACCGATGGATGATACCCGCCGCGCGCCGTGCCGACAACCGTGCGCCGCGGACGTGCCACAGGAGATGTGGACCCCGGAGCCGTCCGGTGCAAGGGGCCAGTCGCGACGACACCAACATGGGGGCCACGTCCGGCGGCAGCTCATCACCCGACCGGTCCGCCGAAACATTGTGCCCTAAAGTATCACCGCTCCCTCGCGCGTGGCGGCTGGTTCATGGGCCGGCTGCGCAATCTGGGGCGTCCGGTACGGTTGTTACGAAGTCCTTCCAGTGTTGCCAAGCAACACGCCGATAGCGCCCCGGGGCCAACGAGTTTTCCGCCGAGCTACCGATCGCGGCGCGGAGGAGGTGTCATGGGTCGTCGGGGTGCTTCGTTGTATCTCTGCGCCGGGTTGCAGAGCAGCGGGTCGACCCTGATTTCCTGGTGCTTTCTGCAGCGCCGGGACATGGACGGGATTCTCGACGCGGATAACGACCTTTTGCCGCAAATCGATCCGGCAATCGGCCGGCCCCTGGTCTGGTACAAGACTACGCTCAGTTGTTTCCGGCTCAGCGAGCTTGTCGATTATTACCGGGACGAGGGCTGGGAGGTCAGGCCGTTGCTGGTGATACGCGATCTTCGCCGCGTGTGGGCGTCGCTGCTCACAAAGCCGTATGCCCGCAACGGTTTGACGGCCGAAGATCCGCCCCTGCGGCTGCGAATTCGGCGGTTTGTCGAAGACTGGCAAACGGCCCTCCGCCGGGGATGGGCCACGATCCGCTACGAGTCGCTCGTTGAAGAGCCCCAGCGGACGCTGGAGAACGTGTGCCGTCACCTGGAACTGCCGTGGGACGACTCGATGCTCCGCTGGCCGAAGCGGACGGAAGACATCGCCGACGCCCAGTGGGGAAACGAAACCTTCCGCTCGACCTGCGGCCAGGGCCTGATCGAGACGCTTGCCCGCGGCCGGAAGCGGTCCCAGTCGCCCACGATCCCTCCGGGGGATCTCGACTGGCTGCAGCGCGAGTTTCGCCAGTTCAACATTGAGAATGGCTATCCGCTGGTGCTTCGCTCGGCAGAGATGCTGGCGACTTCGATCGCCGACTCTACCCCCACGTTCAGGGCCACCCGCCGCTACGATTGGGAAACGAAACGCAAACCTGTCCGCTGGCTGTTGTCTCGCCTGGGGGTGCCCTACCAGAAGCTCATTGACCGGCGGACGTGGAAACGAGCCGCGTAGGCCGCTACGTCGGGCCGCCTCGCTTCGCATCGGGCTCAGGATCCCGCCCGGAGGGCCTTTCGGGCGATTAGTTCCTCGTAAAGCGCCAGGTGCTCGGCGGCAACAGTCGGCCAATCGTAGCGATCGGCACGCTGTCGGGCCGCTTGGCCCATCTCGGCCAGCCGGGCCTGGTTCTCTGTTGCCCACGAAAGGGCTTCGCCGAGCGCCATCGGCGAGTCGGCCGGCACGAGCCGGCCGGTTCGATTCTCGTCGATCACTTCCTCCAGCCCGGGTACTCGCGTGGCGATTACGGGCCGACCGGCGGCATAGCTTTCGAGCACCACCACCGGCAACCCTTCCGAGATGCGTGAGGGCACGACCGTCGCCAGGGTGTTCTGCAGCAGATAGATCTTGAGTGCGCCTTCGGCCCGTCCCGCAAAGGTCACACGATCGCCGAGGCCTCGGGTTGCCGCCTCTTCACGAAACGCTGCCAGGTCCGGGCCGTCGCCGGCAACCACCAGATGATGCGGAATCTGGCGCTCGGTCCAGGCGTCCAATAGCAGGCCCACCCCTTTGCGGGCCACGACGCGACCGAGAAACAGGAAGTACTCACCGGGGCGGATCGCGTTATCGAGCTCGGACGGTCGCGGAGCCGGCGCCCGCAAGCCGGTGACGTCGATGCCATTGGGGATGGAGACGATTCGTGCCGGTTGCGAGCAGAGTTCGCCAAACCGTGCGGCTGTGAACTGGCTGATCGCCACCAGGGCGTCGGCCTGTTGCAGGGCATAAGCAAAACGGGCGGGAAGCGACGGCTTCTTGAGCAACCGGCTCGTCGGGCAGACGTCGCCACCGTGACTGGTGATCACCAAGGGCAATCGGGCAAGCGCCGCTGAGCGGGCCGCCACGTAACCCGTGGGATAGACGCTGTGGCAGTGCACGACATCAAACCGGTATCGCCGCTGGACGCGTCCCAGGAGCCAGGCGTAGGCATCGAGAAACCAGCGCGTTGAGACGAACCTGGGCTGTCGCACGACCTGGTAAGGAAGCGACCGGTCGCGAGCCCACCACGAACCGCGCGGCGGCGGAGCCACGATGACAGGATGGTGTCCAAGCTCGAGGAACTGCCGGGCGAGGCCGTCGACGACCAGTTCCTGGCCGCCCAGCATGGGCAAGGCCGTTTCGGTGTACAGGCAGATTCGCATCCTTACCACTGCCATTCCGCCCGTCCGCAATGAACGAGATCGCCAGAGCTTTACGGGCTACCTTTCAGTTGCCGACTCGGTCTCGGCGCGAAACTCCAACAAGATGTCCAGCGGTTCTTCAACGGGTTGCGCCAGCTTCAGGTCGAACCGGGCGCCGAACGGCAGCACCTGCGACGCCCGGACTTCCATCGGCGGCGCGTCTTTGGGCTCTAATCGGGCCGACGGTGCACGAGCCAGCGGCGGGCAGAAGGCCACGTGCACGTGGGCGATTCGCTGCCCGGCCGCCAGAGCGACGCGGAGCCAGCCGCTGATCCACTCGCGGCCGTCGGTCGTGCGGCCGCGCGCGAGTTGCTGGCTCACGTTCTCCTGGGGAACCGCAAGACTTGATCCGCTCGACGGTGGTGCTGGCGGGGCTGCGGATGACTCGGGTGTCGCCGCTGGTTGCGGCGCGGTGCTGGCCTCGACCGTCTGCCGGCGAAACCGGAGTCCCGCCGGCCACCAGGTCCATGCCTCCTCGATGACTAGCGCCAAGTAGGCCAGGCCGAGTGCCACGACTGATGTTCCGGGCAGCGAAAGCGACACCAGCAGGACGACGGCCGAGGTTGACACGGTGACGTCGGCCACCACGACGCGCAAGGGGCGCGGGCGGAGCGAGCCTTGGACACTCCGGCGCATTGCGGCCGCCGCAAGCACCAGCATTGTCAAGCCGAGCAACACCGGAGCGGGGAGTGGTTCGACCAGCGCCCCGGCCATCCGCCGCCAAGCCAGTACCAAGGCGACACTAGCCATCGCCATTGCCAGAACGATCCGTGCCGACTGTGCGAACCACCCGAACTCGTCGCGATCACCGGCGCAAGCTTCCACCTGCCGGCTGGTGACGAGGGTCGAGGTCATGCGTCTGCTCGCGCACTCACACGCCCGCCGCGGCAGCCAATTCCGACGCGCGGTGGACGCTCTCCCACGTGAACTCGGGTTCGCAGCGGCCGAAATGGCCGCCGGCCGCCGTCAGGCGATAGATCGGGCGGCGGAGGTTCAGGTACTCGATGATCCCCCGCGGCGTCAGGGGGAAGACGTCCCGCACCAGCTTGCACAGCTTCGCCTCGTCGATGCGGCTGGTGCCTTCGGTGTCGACGTAGATGCTCACCGGCTCGGCCACGCCGATGGCGTAGGCCAACTGCACTTCGCAACGTTGGGCCAGTCTTGCGGCGACGATGTTCTTCGCCACGTGCCGGGACATGTAGGCCGCGCTGCGATCCACCTTGGTTGGGTCTTTGCCGCTGAACGCCCCACCGCCGTGACGCGCCCACCCACCGTAGGTGTCGACAATGATCTTCCGCCCGGTCAGCCCGCAATCGCCGTGCGGCCCGCCGGTCACGAAACGCCCCGTGGGGTTGATGTGGTACTTGATGTCGCCGTTGACTAGCTCCTCGGGGAGCATCGGCTTGACGACATTCTCAATCACATACTCACGGATCTCGCTGTGGCTCACTTCCGGAGCATGCTGCGTGGAGACTACCACCGTGTCGATCCGCACGGGCCGGTCGCCGTCGAACTCGACGGTTACCTGGCTCTTGCTGTCCGGACGCACCCAAACCACGTCTCCGGCCTGGCGGAGCGCCGTCAGGCGGTTGGTGATGCGGTGGGCCAGGGCGATGGGCAGCGGCATCAACTCGGGGGTGTGGTCGATCGCGTAGCCGAACATCAGGCCCTGATCGCCGGCGCCGATGTCCTTGCCGGCCCCCGTGTTCGCGTCGACGCCCATAGCGATGTCGGGGCTCTGGCGGTCGAGGGCGACCATCACCGCGCAGGTCCGGGCGTTGATCCCCATCTCATCGTCGATGTAACCTGCCTTAGCGATCGCATCGCGAACCACGTCGGTGTAATTGACTACTGCCTTGGTCGTGATTTCGCCGGCAATGAAAGCCATTCCCGTGGTCACCAGCGTCTCACAGGCTACACGGCTGCCGGAATCCTCCGCCAGGAGGGCGTCGAGCACGCCGTCAGAGATCTGATCGGCGAGCTTGTCCGGGTGCCCCATGCTGACTGCTTCACTGGTGAACAGATACTTCCCCTTCGCCACGGATATGCCTCCTAAAGCAGGATCGAGAACTCGGCAATCGGTCGGTAGGCCCGCCGAAACGGGCATTATAGGCACCCACCCCCGGCCGCCGCAAGCGGCAGGAGTGCCTCGTGTGCGCGTACTGCTTCTCTTGGGCAGCAGTCCGCGGACCGCCGCATCAGTTCGGAGCGTCCGGCAAGCGGCAATCTGGGGAATCCGGGATGCCGAGTACGGCCGATTCGCCGGCTTGGAACGGCCTGCGAGGACGCGAACCGAAACGCCCTTAAGGGGTGTTTCGGTTGACTACGTCGCGGGCTGCGGCGGCAAGTGCAAGGCCGCCGAAGCTTTCGGGCGAGGCTGCTCGCCGTAAGTGTTTCCACCCCAATGGCTGCCGTGTTGAAGTTCCCAGAGGGGTGTGGTCCGCTCAGGGATTTCGCCCCTCCTTGACCGCGAGCCGCACTGCCGTGCGCGCAGGGAATGAGCGCAAGGGGAGTCGTGGGGCGGGGAATGGTGAATGTGTCAGATTGTCAAAGAGCGAACACGGGCAGCACCCGACTGGTCGGGCGGCGCCGGCGGACGAATGTGCGTCACGACAAGTAGTATACCAGTGTTCATGTATTTGTGTCAAGACAAGATCCGGCCGCTTTCTTGGATAATTCTGGGGGGGTGAGGTCTGATCGCGCGCCGTGTGCGCGTGGAGAGGGGAAACTTGCGCTAATTCTCGGCTGGGCCTTTGTCACGAGACATCCCGGTCAATCGACCGGGCCCGGTCGGACGATCGTCGGCGCGGTCTTGATGCGGGGGCGGACGGCGAGCCAATCGACGCCCTGGAACTCGGGATCGTCGATCTCGCGGACCTCCTCGCTCCCGCGATAGGGGCACATCGTGTCGACCCAGGCGATCAGCCGCGCCAGGCTCACGGGATCGACCTTCACGTCGTAATGTTCGCCGCTGGAAGCGATTTCCACGAGGCGGCTGCGATACGAAAGGGCGGTCATCGGCCGCGGCGTGATGTAAGCCTGGGGGTCGACGGTCGAGTAGCCTTCGACGAGGATCGTGTCGGCAATGCCGAAACCCGGCGGCGGGTCGGCCGGTTTCTGGTATGGGGCACCCCACGTCGGCCGCCCGGTGAGGATCATGTAGGGCTCGGAGAAGATCAGAAAGCCTGGCCGATCGGTAAGATCGAGCGCCGTTCGGCCTTCGCCGCTTCCCTGGTGGCACTCGCCGCAATAGCGGTCGAGCACTGGCTGTACGAAACGCGGGAAGCTGACGCTTTCGTCGCCCCACGGCGGCGGAGCGATCGTTCTCGGCTCGCCTGCCAGAACCAGTCCCCTATCTTCGTGGGCCGGCGTCCGGCTGTGCGATTCGTGACACCCGAGGCAGCCCCGCCTCTCGCCCGGCATGATGCCGACAAAGCTACGCATCGTCTGCAGCGCCCGCTGGTTCTCGTCGAGAAGCTGAAAGTGCAGCGAAATTCCGGCCGGCGCGCGGAAGGCCACCGAACCGTCGGCTTCGATGGGCACGGTTCCGAGGATCCGCTTCACCCCATCCGACTGCACCGCCGAGACGACCGGGCCGGTGGAGATGTATGGCCGCTTGTACCAGTACGTATAGGTCTTCGGTTCGATGTTGAGGATCCGCAAGAACCGCGCCTTGCCGGCAAGCTCCGGCGGGGCGCCGTGGTAGACGTTGCTGCTGAAGATCACGCCTTCCTGCGGCGCATGCCGCTCGGCCTGACCTGGCCAGGCGACCCGATCGGCGATCAGCGGCGGTTTGGGGCGGGGGCGGACGGGGATCGCATGAAAGACGTTGTTCGTCCCTTCGTAGATCAACTCGCGGTTGCCCTCCACGTCCATCAAATAGAGCACGAACTTGCCGTTCCGCTCCGCCGAAACGAGGAAATCCTGCTCGCTAAGAGGATAAGGCGAGTAGTACCCCCGGTAGGCACCGCTGGCGTGATACGAAGCCGATTCCACCGGGTCGACCGGTCCGTTGCCCGATTCCGGCCAGGTTACGTCGGCCGTGACCTTCGTCAGGCCGTCGGGGAAGTTGAAGCCGCCGTCGGGATCGATGATTCCCACCGACCCGCTGAACCAATCGTGGTGAGCACTGCCGGTGAACATGACGCGCCGGCTGCCGGGTATGGCCCGCGCGTCCTTCAGCAGATCGGGCCAGACGCTCTGGTTGCCCCAGAACGTGCTCACCTGAGTTCCGTCGGGGTTGATCGTCCACAGCTTCTGCGCCCGCCACAGCGGCTTGTCGGTGTATTCCCACCGCGTGTAGATCACCCGGCCGTCGTTCATCACCGAGGGGAGGTAATCTGGCTCGTTGTTCGACGAGATCAGGTAGACGTTCCTGCCGTCGCGCTCGCACCGCGCAAGGACGAAGGCGTTCGTCGGCGGCATGCAGCGGACATAGGTGTGCGCTCGGCTGGTCGAAAAGATGATATGCCGGTCGTCGGGCAGATAGATCGGATCGAGGTCGTCATACGGTCCGTCGGTCAGTTGCACCAGGTCCGTGCCATCGAGATTGACTTCATACAGGTGGAATGATTTCTCGTTATGGGGTTTGAAGCAGAACAGGACCTTCTGGGCATCGTACGACAAATCGGGTCGCCAGAAGGAGCCGTCGAGGGGCGGTTGCGGGGCAAGCTGGCGGACGTCGCCGTCGGGGGCGAGTCCTTCGAGCACCAGCAGCCGCCCGCCCGGCACCGCCATATAACCCAGCCGATGGCGCGTCTCGTGCCGCCATTCCGATCCTTGAGGAAACGGCATGTCGACAAGCAGGATGCGGTTGAAATCGACCGCCGGGTTCGCCAAGGCGATCGCCCTCTTGATGCGGCGCACTTCGCAGTAGACTTCGGCATCCTCGTCGCCAATCGCCGCAAGCCTCGTCTCAATGCCGGCCAATTCGGCGAGTTCCCGAGCGAAGTCGATCCGGCCGGGATGTTGTCCTGAGATCCGCCCGGCAAGCTCCCTGGTCCAGGCGAGCTCGCGAGCGATCCGCTCGCGGGTCGGATGTCCGTCGGCCTGGTGCAGCCAATCGTTGCGAAGGATCTCGGCCGCCTCATCGGCGGTGCGGTTTCGCGCGACGGATATCTCGGGTCGAACATAGGGCGCCACGGCCTCCGAAACGTGCGGCCGGAACTGAATCCGCCGGCCTGCTTCGAGCATGAGCGCAATCCAGTCGGAAGACCAGGCCGCCTGGTCCCCCTGAGCCACCAGGTCGTCGACCCGGGCGCGGATCGCTTCGGCTTCGTCCCAACGCCGCATCTGGTCGGCGGTCTGCCGCGCTTTCTGCTCGGCCGTAAGCGGCTTGTACTCCAAAAGAAGCTCCACCAGCCGCAAGGCTTCGCGGTGGTTGAAGTCGTTTCCGCGAGCGATCAGGTACTCGACAGGTCCCGGCGTGAAGCGGACGAACTCTTCATACTCGGTTGGGAACTCCGCCTTCATCCGCGTAGCCAGCGCGCCGGCCAGCGCCCGGTCAATGGTCGCGCCCTCGTCGGCGGCCTTCTTTCGCGTGTGGGCGAGGGTTTCGGCCAATGAAGGACCGGCCGCGTAGATCGCGCCCACGCGCGACTGGATCTCCCGGGCCATCCGCTCGAGCGACTCGACGCCGCGCCTGTACTCTGCCGCCACTTCGTCCGCCGCGAGAGCCTGGCGATAGATGACCAGTTCGTCGATCTGGCCCTGAAAACACTCGCCGCCGCTTGAGGAGCCGATGCACCCGGGCGCCGGCCCTCCGGCGGTAATCTCACCGGGCCGCTCGAGGGCGCCGATTTCACGGCCGTCGAAAAAGACGCGCATGACTCGACCATCGAATGTCGCCGCGCAGTGATGCCACGCGCCGTCGAGCACCTGGGCCGGATCAAGCGGCGCATCGCACTCGATGTATCCGCCGATGTTCAAGCCGAGGGAAAGGATCGTGCCGTCGTGCTGGAATGAGAACAGGACGCGGCGATTGCCGTCTTCCTTGCGGAAGATCTCGCGGTAGCTGCCCAGTTCGCGCGGCAAGACCCATGCCGTAAGCGCGATCTGCGGAAGCTTGCCGAATTCCGGTCCTGCTACCCGGACCAGGTGATTACCGGAGAAAGCCACCGCCTGGCCGAAAAGACCTTCGGCCGGTGCAACGGCCGTCGAGGATGGTTCGAACGAGGCGTGGTAGCCGTTGCCGCTGGTGTCCTCAAAGCGGCCGGCGGAACTGTCCTCGAAGCTCCAGGCGGCAATCCGCCGGTCGGCGTTCGCCGCCGAAGGGTCGGCTCGTGATGTATCTGCCGCCAACGCGAGGCAAATCGCCCACCCGAGGAAGCATTGAAACGCGCGGCCTGCCATGAATGTCTCCTTGGGCTATGGGCAATTATCGAGCGGGGTCGCGCTACCTTTCCGGAACGACTTCGACCGCTTGGCATATCGCTTCGCCTCCTGCCCGGTTGCTGAAGCGAATCTCGATCACGCCGTGGTTGGGCTCGATGTGCTCGAAGGTGAGATCGAGCGCCCGGTCCATTCCGCCGGCCCGCGCGGCGATGTCCACCTCGCGCTCGACCTCGCGGCCGTTGATGCTCACGGTCACTGCCCGCCTGGCCGGTTCGAGGTCGTGTCGTGTTTCGGCAAACAGAAGCCGCACGCGGTAGGCGCCGGGAGCAACCGTGATATTCGTCCAGAATTCCGGCGCGTGGACTCCGTGGCGGTAGAGCGCGGCATCAGCGGTTCCCTCGATCGCCTCCGCCCGCGGTGTTGTCCACCAGGCCAGGGCGACCGAATCGGCCATGTGCTCCGAACGGGTGACCACCTCCGTCGCGGGGCGCCAGGCGTTTCCCGCCGAATCGACGTAGTCTTCTCGCCCCGGGTAGCCAAAGACCATCCGCTGCGGACCACGCGGACCGCTGCCGGCGCCGAAGCCGTTTGTGCCGGTGGCCGCCGAGGAGAACGCCCGTGCGATCCGCACCGCGGAACCCTGAGCGATAGGGTTCTTCTCGCCGCGGACAACCACTTTCAGGGCATGCGAACCCTGCTTGAGGCCGTTCAGATAGTAGAGCGTCTGGCTCGATCGCGGCGACGGATTGTAGCAGTCGATCCCCACAAGCTGCTTGACGCCGTCGACGAAAACGTCGGCCAGGCCGCCGTCGGGACTGAAATCGCCGATCAGCCGGACCTGGTTCCCATGGAACGGAAACTCCATGGTTGCGCCGGCGGTAGCAGCAACGTCACGCGGGGACGGATCGTCGTCGGCCGTCTTCTGCCGCCTCCAATCGCCCTGAAGAACGATTGCCTGCCGGCCGATTTCCTGCTGGGGATCGTCGCCCTCGACCACGATTGCGCGGCGTTCGTCGTGGCGGATCCAGACAATCGCATCACCGCAGGCCAGCGGCTTGACCCGGTAGCCGACGCCATCGAGCGCATCGCGCTCGGCGAGCGACTGGCCATCGGCGGTCACCGACCGGGGCACAAAGGCCAGACGCAGGACGTCGACCATTGGTGCCGGAGCATCAAAGGTCTCGTATTCGACCTTACCTTTGCCGTACCGCACACGGCTCACGGTGCTCGAACTGCGCATGATGTGGTTTTCGCGGGCCGCGCCGAACTCCTCCGGCAGCCAGGCCATCGTTCCCAGCACGTGCCGCAGAGCCATCGGGTGGGCGATCTTGAACCACGCGCCGCAGACGATCGCACCGCCGTCGATGTTGTCTTCCGAGACGCCGCTTTCGTGCACGTCGTAGGTGGCCAGGATCTGGATGCGGCGGGCGATCTCGCGGGACCAATCGTCGTCACAGGCGACGGCGTACTGGGCAAACGGTACGGCCAGCTCCATCGGTCCGTACCATAGCGACCGGCCGCAGCATCCGCACGACTCGGGGAAGGCCCACGCGCCGCTGTACACATCGCCGTTGGATTTCGGGCTGACGCTGGTGCGGTTGATGAACAACGACAGCACATTGCGGACGTCCTGCCGCCAGCCCGGAAAGTAGTCGGGATTGTCGATCATGTAGCGGGCGACAAACTCGGTGACGTTCTCCGCCTGCACCGGATCGGCCCAGTCCCAGTAATTGCGTCCCCAGGTGTCGTTCACCGTCCACTGGGGCAAGAGCGTGTCGCGCAGCCAGGCACGGCCCGCATCGCGTGCGGCCACCAGCGAGCCCTCCTTGCCGGTGTAGCCGAGACGTATCAGGTCCTCGAAGAAATACAGCAGAAAGGCCACGCCGCCGGTCTGCTTGTTGTCTTTCCAGGGGGCAGCCTCGGGATTCGCGTAGCGGCCCCACGGTGCGGCACCCGGAGTCGGATCGCGCCGCTCGGCCAGGAGGTCGGCCCAATGACTGGCCGCCTCCAGGTAGCGGCGGTTCTCCGTCAGACGGTACGCCGCGAGCATTCCCAATCCCGCCTCGGCGACGATGTCGAGCTGGATCATCCCTTCCGGATGGCACTGGCGATACGCCTTGCCTTTCACCGGCACGCTGATGAGGAAGTCCGGCCAGGGATGGTCGGGGCCCGTCTGGCAGTGATCGACGAGATAATCGGCCTGGTAGCTCATGTGGGCGATCGCGGCGGCGTCGCCCGAATAGCGGTAGTAGTCGGCCAAGGCGAGCAGAACGTATGCCGCGCGCTGTCCCAGGTCGCCGTTGTTCCAGTCTTCCAGCGGCATCGGCGTGATCTGCCCATCGGCAGTGATCTGCCAATGGCCGTTGAAGACATAATGCGGCGCTGGTGTCGCCGCCTGCTCGGCTGATGCCCAGGGGTAGCGTTTGAGTGTCTCAGCCGCCACGCGGACGCGAAGATCGCACTGGCCGTTCTGGCCGCGGTACCAGGGCGCGATGACGCCGTGCTCATCGTGCACCGCCTCATGCGCGTAGTAGCGGGGCTCGACCGTCGCCGCCGGCAGCACGGTGGCGAGCAATACAGACGCCGTGGCGACCACGCCACGCACAAACGAGGTTCTGCCGACGGGCAAGCACTTCATGGCCAGCCTCCGCGACTGATCGGGGCCTAATAGTTCACGGACCGAAGGGGACAGGTTCGTGTTTTCGGTCATTGGATCGTTCTTTCCGCACAACTGCCGTTGATTATCTTGGAATTTCATGGGGCCCCGCCGGCGGTGTGTGACGATGCGCAACCGCCGGCCTCGGCAGCGGCGCATTCTTCATCCGTGACGCGGTGTCCCGCGATACTTGCAGCCTCGACCGATGGTCCGTGTCGTATTCACACCCTCGGCGCGCTGTGTCGAACGCGACATTTCCTTCCTGCTGCCCGTCCGGGGCACCGCCCCGCGCGCCCGAGGGTTGATGAAGAAAGCTCCTCGACGCTCCACCCCTCGCCGATCCTCCGCGGCCCGGCCGATCGTCGAGGACTTCCTCCGGATGAAGCTCAGCGGCCGCCGAGTTCCCGGCGACGATCGCCGCCAGCCGTGATCCTCGTCAGATCCTGCTCTCCCCGCCGCTGTATGCCGTGGGCGAGTGGATCGCGGGACACGATCCGGCCGGCCTCTGAAGCCCAAGGCCTGCCGCGTCTTCCGCTCGCGTCGGCCTCATGCGCAGGTGCGACCTCCATCTCGACGAGCTGCACAACGACTCGACCACCGTCTCCTCTGCCTGTACGCCAGCGCCCGTCACGGCAAGCCGACGGTGGCCATCACCGGGCACAAACCCTCAAACTGCTGTATCACCGTCACCCCATCGCCTTCCCGTCGACCGAGGGGACTTGCTCTGCCGTTGGCTCGACTGCAAGCTGGCCATGAACCGCCAGCGCGCGGCCGCTTCGTGAGCGTGCCCGACGCTTCCGCCAGCGGCTCACGCCTGGGGACAAGGCCGACGATGAGGTGGTCGATCGCCGTCGTTTCGCCGCCGGATATCGGCTGTGGCTCGAGCACCCGCAAGCTGGCCGCCCGCGCACTGCGTGACCTGCAGCCGGCTGCGAGTCGCCGCCGTGGCGGCGCCATCCCGCGACCGGCTCGCAGATCGACCAGCGGGAAGCCTTCCCCAGACCGCGGACGTCCCGGCAAGGACACCACCTACGTCCGCGAGCCGGCTCGAGTACCGGGCAAACGGCCTCTTTCCCCTCGACCAAGACAGCAACTCGAGCCTTTGAGGCTACAAACGGCAGCCGCCGATCGAACGCCGCTTCGAGACCGATTCGCGTGGCCCCGGTGTTCCTCAAGGACGTGGCCCGCGGTTCCGTCTACTTCTTCCCATCGAGCGTGCGCTGGCCTGGCGGCCCTGCCGACCATGCCGCGCCTGTTCGACCTCTTCGACCCCACCGCGTCCGTCTTCCCGTCCCGGCAACCGATCTTCACCAACTCCCCGCTCCGTCCTCCCCGTCACGCTCTACCTTCCCCACCTATTCAGAATATGGGGTGCGGATGGATTACAACCGGACTTATCCGCCGAAACGGACCAGTCCCCGTCTGAGTTGTGAACGCGACTGATCGTCAGGGGTCCGTATTCTAATTCGGCCGCAACGCCCGGGAGGGGGATTGCCTCGTTGAACAACTTCCTGGCGACAGGTAATCGCGTTCGTGCCCGAAGGCGTGGCAGCTCGGCATCCACCCGGCATTCGATGATCGTCGGCCAGTGCCCCGCTCCCTGGCATAGACGTTGCCCACGATGAAGCTCGCGCGCGGGTTGACGCGGCGGATGGCCTCCATGAGTCGCAGGTGTTCTTCGGCGAAGCTCTCCAGCCCGCGGGCGAGATACGTTTCGCGGTTCACGAGCAAATCGTTGCCGCCGATGGTCAGCGTGATCAGGTCGCCGCGGCCGTCGGTGGGCACATGCGGCATGCGGCAACCGTCGGACGTACGATCGTCGAGACGCCACCGCCCGGCGAGCGTGCGGAAGAACTGATTTGCCGCCCCGCCGCCGGGAACGCCGGTGTACGTGTCGATGCTCATGCTGTCGCCGAGCGCCAGGTAGGTCCGCAAATCCTCGTTCATCGGGAGTCTCGCGTGGCGGTTTGAATTGGATGTTGCTCCCCACTACAATCGCACGCGTGACACCAAACCCGTTCGAGGTGAAGACATGCGATCGATAGCGACTGTACTGGGCATTGTATGGCTGGCGGCATTGTCGGGCACGGCGGCGGCCGCCGGCCTGCAACCGCTGGCGATCGAGTCCTACCTCGTCGAGCCCGGCCGTCCGGCCGTCCTGCGGTGGTCCGTTGCTTCGGACGTGGCCGACAGCCCGCTCGATTACGTGGTGCGCGACTACTCTGGCCAGACTGTCGCCGAAGGCCAGGCCGCGGTTGCGGATGGGAATGTCGAGCTTCGGCTCACTCTACCCGCGGGTTTCCATGATATTGAATTCCCGGCCACGGAACAGCGGTTCGGCATTCTCTCGACAACGGTCGACCGGGCCGATCCCGATCCGTTCTTCTCGATCGATTCGGCTCTGTCGTGGCTCGTCCAAAACGACGAACTGCGGCAAGGCCTGGTGAAGATGCTGCACCGAAGCGGCATTGCCATGTCGCGCGAACGCCTCAGTTGGGGCCAGGTGCAACCGGCGGATCGATGGGACTGGGAATCGTCGCGGCGGTACGAGTCGCTGCGGAAGCTCTATGCCAATGAGGGCGTGAGCATGCTCGAGATGTTCCACGACGGCCCCGGCTGGACGGGCCGAGTGGGCAAGTATCCCGACGATCTCGTCGCCGCTGCCCGGTCATGGCGTGACATCACCGCCCGCTGGCACGGATACTGGGCCGCCCTGGAGATCTGGAATGAGCCGGACATCAGCTTCGGCGACAATCTTCCCGCCGATCAATACGCGGCCGTGGTGAAGGCAGTGTGCTACGGGGCCGCGGCGGATCACAAACCGCTCCTGGTGGGAGGCGTGGTGGCTCACCACAACCGCGCGTTTCTCGACAATGCCGCGCGAAACGGCCTTCTTGAGTGCGTGCCGGTCTTCAGCTTCCATACCTACGGCCGCGCAGAACAAATGGAGACGCTCATCGGCGACTATCGCCAGTGGCTTGCCGTCCACGACCAAGCCGGCGTTCCGCTCTGGATCACCGAGTGTGGCCGGCCGTGGAAGAAAGGGCCGCCACGCCCGCCCGCCGACCAGGATTCGACCAGCGCGCTGGACATCACGATGAAAGCCGTCGAAGCCAAGGCGTGCGGTATCGCGCGGTACTTCGCGTTCGTCTACCCCTTCTACGAGGAGCGAGAGAACAATTTCGGCATGATGGGGCGTGAGGGAACGCCGCTGCGGTCGATGGCCGCCTATGTCGCGGCCGCGCGGCGGTTGGCCCACCGGCCGTACATCGGCGACCTGGAGATCGACGATCCAGCGGTGCGACGAGCACGAGTGTTCGGCAGCACGGGAAAGACCGGCGAGGTCGTGCTGGTGCTCTACACGGGCGAGCCGAAACCGGAGAAGACAGTCGCGCTGGGCATGCCGGTGCTTCGCGCCGAGGGGATCGACGGGCGCGAGTTGAAGGCCACCGCCGAAGGCGGCATTCCGGTGCCCGACGGCCTGACCTATGTCACGCTTGATCGTCTTCCGCTGGCGACCCGCCTGCGACCGGACACTGCGGCCGCCAAGATCCGCGACGCGGGTCGGCCGGCCGCCAATGTCGCACGGCCGAGCCTGTCGCCGATCGTGTTGCGCTACCAGTTCGATCCGGCACTGGTCAGCGCCGTATCGGAAGGCTATCGCATCACCACCGACGCGCTCGATCGGTTTCCCCTGCGAGTGCGGGCATTCAATCTCGCGCCGCAGCCACAGAAAGTGACGCTTGAGGTTGCCTTCTCCTCGCCAGAGGCAACGCTCGCCGACTCCGCTACCCGTTCGGTCGAGGTGCCGGGTGAAAGCTCCGTCGACATCGACTGGACGGCCGATCTGCGCCGCGGTTTCACCGCCGATGATCGGCTTACAGCGACCATTGCCGTCAAAGGGGGCGCCGACCCGGCGATCTTGCCGCTGGTGATCGATCTGATGGGCGAGGCGACCATGGAGCAGCGGCTGGGCCGTTACTCGCAGACGGTGCGTCTGCCGATCGAGAACCTGGCTGCGTGGCGCCCGCAGATCGCCGGAGGCGGAAAGATCGAACTCGGAAATCCGTCGCCCGACGGGTGGCGAATGACGGCCCGTTTCGCACCCGGCGACCGCTGGGCCTACCCACGGCTGCCGATGCCCGAAGGACTGGATTTGAGCACCTTGGAGGCAATCGTCATTCGTGCTCGATGCGAGAAGAAAGCCGCCGTGCGGGTATTCCTTTGGGAAGGTGATTCCGGCGTGGGATACATCACGGGCGGATCGATCATCCCGGCCGATGGCCGCTGGCACTCCGCGGTGGTCCGCTTCGGCGACCTCGTGCCGAGCACCGCCAACGCGCCTGACCCCAACAATCGACTCGACCTCGACCGTGTGCGAAGCCTGTCGATCGGTTTCAACAGCGACGTCGACGAGAACACGCTCGAGGTGAGCGATGCCTACCTTGTCGGCGGCAAGAAATAAGACGCTGTTGGAGAACTTGTGGTGCAGGCGTCCCCCCAGCCCTTACTCGCAGGCGCGCCGCCTCCACCACAATGGTGGCGACCGTTTTGAAACGACCCCACCAAGGTTCTGACGCCGCTTCACGACAGCCGTTCGATCAGGGCATCGGCAAACGCCTCGGTGCCCAATTGACCGCCCAGATCGCGGGTCGTCTGGCCGTCGGACAAGGCACGGTTATAGGCAAGCTTGATCCGTTCGGCGGCCTCCCGGGCAGCGTTGTCGGAACGTGTCTCCGCCAGGTGGTTGAGCATCATCACGCCCGACATCAACAGCGCCAGCGGATTGGCGATGCCCTTGCCGGCGATGTCCGGGGCTGAACCATGCACTGCCTCAAACACCGCCAGGCGATCGCCGATATTGGCGCCCGGCACCACTCCCAGTCCGCCGACCAGGCCGGCGCACAGATCGCTGATCACATCGCCGTAGAGATTTTCCAGGAGCAGTACATCGAACTGCGTGGGATCCTGCACCATCTTCATGCAGCCGGCGTCGACGATCAGTTCCTGGTATTCGATGTTCGGATATTCCTGCTCATAGATGCGGCGGGCGCAGCGGAGAAACAACCCGTCGCTCATCTTCATGATGTTGGCTTTGTGGAAGACGGTGATCTTGCGCCGCCGCCGCCGGGTGGCGTAGCGAAAGGCCCAGCGGGCAATCCGCGTGCAGGCGGTCTCGGTGGCCACCTTCAGGCTCACCACCACGTCGTCGGTAATCTGGTTCTCGGCGCCGCTGTAGAGCCCCTCGGTGTTTTCGCGGACGATCACGATGTCGACGTCGCGGAACCGGGTGTTTACTCCTTCGAGGCTGCGGACCGGTCGCACGGCCGCGTAGAGATTGAGCCGCTTGCGTAGCTGCACGTTCACCGAGGTATACCCGCCGCCGACGGGGGTGGTGATTGGCCCCTTCAGCGCCACCTGGTACTGCTCGATCGCGCTCAGTGTCTCCTGGGGCAGCAATTCGCCGGTCTTCTCCAGGGCGGCAACGCCGGCGAGTCGGTCCACCCACTCCACGGGGGAATGAGCTGCTTCGAACACTCGCTTGACGGCTGCGGTCACCTCAGGCCCGATGCCGTCACCGGCGATCAGTACGACAGGATGCTTGGTCATGGTTGCGTGGCTCGTGGGGTTAGGGGGCGCTGTGGAAGGATATGCGCCGGCGATGTCAGGGGAAAGCCGAAACCCGACCAGAAGGGAACGGTTCTGCGCGCGTTTTCGACGGTTCACCACACATGGTCGCCGAACGGTCTTTCTGTGGCGGGCCATTGCCCAATGACCGACACAGCGTTACACTGAAGCCCTTTGAGGTTCGGCCGAGCGCATGTGGCGCACCGCCGGCGGAGGCCGTCGGGCGACCGCATGCTGCTCAAGCGAACACGAATCGATTCACTGGTTGAGACCGGGGGGTGTCGCTCTGTATTGGCGGGTTACCGCCGCGAATTGCCCCCAACAGAAGACCGGTTGAAGCAAGGAGAGTATGCAAGATGCGTGTCGCGATCGGCAGCGATCACCGCGGGGTCGCCATGCGGGGTCTGGTCGCTGCTCTATTGAACCGGTTGGGCCAAGAGGTCACTGACGTTGGAACCAGCGAGACCGGCAGCGTCGACTATCCCGACGTGGCCGCCGCGGTGGCCGAACGCGTCAGCCGCGGGGAAGCGGACCGCGGGATTCTGATCTGTGGCACCGGATTAGGGATGTCGATTGTGGCGAACAAGTTTCGCGGCGTGCGGGCAGCGCCGTGCCACGACGACCTGACGGCCGAAATCAGCCGGCGTCACAACGACCTGAACGTGTTGTGCCTGTCGGGCGATTTTCTCGGCGAGCGACTCGTGGAGCGGATCATCGAGATCTGGCTCAACACCGAGTTCGAAGGAGGCCGCCACGCGCGCCGCCTGGCCAAGATCGCCGCGCTGGAGTGCCGCAACGGAAAGGCGCAGGGAAACGGCCGGCCCTGACCGGGCACCAACGGGCAAGAGTCCCCACGCTCAGCGCGAGGAACGCCCATTCTGCGCGAGAACCATTCTCAGGCCAGGTCGCGGTCTTCGAACAGAAGCAGGGCCGCCAGCATCGCCGCGCCGACATAAAGGGCGGCGTAGCCGGTAGCCCAACCCAGGTAGGCCAGCGGAACGGGTTGGCCCGTGGAGATCGCTGCCTCCATGCCGAAATGGTCGAGCACCGGCAGCACCGTGGCAAAGAACTGGGCCACGAAGGGGACAATCGGGAACTGTCCCACCGATGAGTTCACCAGCAGCGGCACCAAGTGGCCAAGCACGTAAATCGAGGCACAAATCACCAGATTTGGCAGCCATGAGAGCCGTGTCGAGATGGCCACGCTGATCGAAGCAAGCACCACGGCTTCCAGGAATGACAGCGCCAAGCCGGGCACGACCTGCATCATTTCGGCGAAACACTGCTGCGTGGTGGGTTCTTCCAGCGCGTTCTCGCGGGCATCGTAGACCACTTTGTATGAGACGCTTCCCAGGAACAGTGCGCCCAGTATGACGAACAGGATGGCCACCGGGCCGATGACCCCCAGGAATTTGCCGAAGATCAACTGTCGGCGGCCGATCGGTTTCGAGAGCAGAGTCAACGCGGTCCGGCCATCGATCTCTTCCGCAATGGAGACGCTCGCCGTCCACAAGGCCAGGAAGATCGCCAGGACCTTGATCAAGGTCAGGCCCTCGGCCTTGAGCATCTTCACGTCTTCGCCGAACGTGTTGTAGGGAATGAACGGAAACATCAGGATGGCGAAGATGCCGATGGCCAGAATGACGTAGAACAGCGGTTGCGACACGCCTTCCTTGGTCGTCGTCCGGGCTATGGCCGCCACCTTGGGGGCGACCAGGCGCAGCAGGCCGAGGATGGCGTAAAGCACGGCCATCGCCACCGCGGCTCCCACGGCAATCATCCACAGGGGCCGAAGCCAGGTCGTCATCGCCGCGCCAAGGAGCAGATCACCGGCCACCAGTTGCATGGCTATATAATCCGGATACCGAAAGGAAAAGTCGATCAAGTCAAAAATCAGGCCACGGCGAAGAAACCCGCCGTTTTGCCCATTGCTACGCCGCCCGGACGGTAATGGTTCGCCGCACTAGTAGCGGACTTCAAACCCGCTGAATCCGCCGGTCGCCGGGCGAACCGTCTCCCGCTGTTCGTCAATGTAGTGCCCCATCTCGCGGGCCACGGCCTCCAGGAAACGCTGGAGTTCGTCCGCCGCGCCTTGCACCACCACCAGGACCCGTCCATCAGGGAGGTTCTTGACGTAGCCCGTTACGTGAAACCGGGTTGCCAGGCGGCGCGTGGTGTAACGAAAACCCACGCCCTGCACCATTCCCCGATAGAGAATCTCCCGTTGCTCGAGATCGCCAGTGCCAGTCACGCTTGGGCCCCCTGGAATCGAGTATAAGCTGAGGCGTCATGTAATTCTAGAGGGTGGGATACCAGCCGCTCTTGACCCACCCGTGGCAATTGCCTACTGTCCCGCCCATGATGCAACCTCTTCTCCCCCGGTTGGTATGGTTGGTTCAGGGCCTCGTTGCCGCGACCCTGCTCTTTTCGACTTGCGTTGCGCTCGCGCAGCCCGGCACGGGTGTCACGGCGCCTCAGCCGGAACAGGGTGTCGTGCTGTTGCACAACGGAGAAACGCTCCAGGGGCGGATTACCCGGCAAGGCGACCGTTACTTTGTCGGAATGGAACGGGGAGAGATCAGTCTCCGGGCCAGCGACATCGATTGCTGCTGCCGCAGCCCCGCCGAGGCGTATGCGGTTCTTCTCGGACGTGTTCACGGCGACTGGCCGGAGGACTACCTCAAGCTGGCCGATTGGTGCCAGCGCAACGGCCTCGTCGCCGAATCGGCCGCGGCGATTGCGGAAGCGAAACGGCTTGCGCCAAGTCATCCAATGATCGGACTCATCGAGCGGCGGCTCATCATGGCGCAAAACCCGGTTGTTGCACCACCGCCTTCCGTTAGCGCTGCGGCCGGCGAAGTCTCGGGCAGCGATCTGGACCGGCTCATCCGCGGCATGCCGCCGGGCACGGTCGAGACTTTTACCGACGTTGTGCAGCCGCTATTGATGAACAACTGCACAACCGCCGGATGCCACGGGCCGAGCAGCACCAACCAGTTCAGCCTTCTCCGCGCTCCCACAGGACGTGCAGCCAGTCGCCGTTTGACCCAGCAGAATCTGTACCGCGTCCTCCGCTGGGTCAATCGCGACGATCCGGCTGACAGCCCTCTGGTCACAGTGCCTGCCAAGCCGCACGGTTCCGCGGCCGCCCCAATCTTTGCCAGCCACCGTGCGAGTCACTACCAACAGATTGTCGATTGGGTGTACCGTGTGTCGCGCCCCGGAGACGCTCCCACCGCTCTGATGGCAGCACAGGGGTGGGACAGCGCACTCGGCAACGCGGCCTCGCATGCGGTGCCGGCCGCGTCCGATTCGCTGGCCAATCCGTTTGACACTGGCCCCGTTGTCGCGGTCGGCCACGCCGAAGTGCTGACCTGGGAAGGACTGCCGGGTGTGGCCGTCGTCGACGCCGCATCCGTCGCACCGCCGTCCGCCGTGCCCGCGCCGGCCGTGCCTGGGGCACCCGTCATGGCCAACGAGTCGGAATCCTCCTCCAAAGCCGCCCGTCGCCAGTCGCCGGTCGAAGCCAATGCCGACCCGTTCGATCCGGATGTCTTCAACCGCCGCTACCACGGGACGCCTTAGGCCTTCGGCGCTGACAGACTGCGAGCGGGATTTCGATCGTGCCGTGCCTTAGCGCGCCCAAAAACTCGTGGTTGCTCTCGAGCAGATCCGGCAGCCGGGCAATTTCTTCCGGCGTGTACCAGTAGACCCCGGCCACCTCGGCCTCGTTGGGCACCACGGTGGCCGGATCGAGTTCCCCCAGCCACCAGGCCAGGTGCACGCCCCAGCGAGTCGTGCTCTCCCAGACTCTTCGAACGGGCGCGATCACCGTCCCCAGCTCTTCCTGGATCTCGCGGACCAGGGCCTGCTCTTCCGTTTCGCCCGGCTCGATTCCGCCGCCGGGAAAACAGTACTTTCCCGGCGCGCGGACCGTCTCCGAGCGTTGAATCACGAGCAATTGCGGTCCGCGGACCACTACGGCGACCGCCCCGCGGCGAGCCGCGCCACTTCCGTCACCCGACATGCCTCATCCTGCGCGCTGGCACCAGAACCTGGCCGGCAGAACCGGCGGCCCACTGCGACCATTGTTTGGTGGCAATTCGTCTGCTCCGTTATAATGGTACCTTCTCGCGTCGAGAACCCAGGCTGGAGTCTTCGGGGACTCTGGCCCGCGAGTGCATGACCCGGCCTTCCGGCCCCGAACGCCCGAAGTGTCCCGCCAATCGACCTCGGAACCCGCAATTCGTCTTTCGCTCCCGCCCAAATGACGCCTGGCCCCGATCGAGCAAGGCTCGAAGCGCAACTCGCGGTTTTCGGTCTCACGGAGTTTCGCCCCGGGCAGCGGGAGGTGATCGAGGCGGTGTTGGCGGGCTCCGATTGCCTCTGCGTCATGCCCACCGGCGGTGGCAAGAGCCTCTGCTATCAGTTGCCCGGCTTGATGCTCAACGGCTTGACGCTCGTCGTTTCGCCGCTCATCGCGCTGATGAAGGATCAAGTCGATCAACTGCTGGCGCGGCGGCTGCCGGTCACATTCATCAATAGCACTCTCACGACGGCCGAGCAGTACGAGCGGCTGGACCGCATGGCGGCCGGCCAGTATCGGCTGGTCTACGTCGTACCCGAGCGATTCCGCAGCGCGCGATTCCTGGAAGCCGTCCGCAAGGCGGGGATCAAGCTGCTGGCGATCGACGAGGCCCATTGCATCAGCCAGTGGGGGCACGACTTCCGCCCCGACTACGCCCGGCTGGGCCATTTCCGCCGCCTGCTGGGCAATCCGACGACGATCGCGCTCACGGCGACCGCTACCGATGCCGTTCGCCGCGACATCGTCGAGCAGCTTCAACTTCGCGATCCGCGGACATTCATCACCGGCTTCGCCCGGCCCAACCTGCATTACGAAGTCCAGTTCCCGCGAACCGAACGGCAGAAGTCGGAGATGCTCGTCCGCTTCCTGCGCTCGGCCAAAGGTGCGGGGATCGTCTATGCCTCGACGCGCAAGAAGACAGAAGAGGTGGCGGCGCTCATTGCCCAGGAAGTGGGCCGGGCGTCGGCGGCGTACCATGCTGGCCTGGCCCCCGACCAGCGCCGCGCCGCCCAGGAGGCGTTCATGGGGGGCGAAGTCGAGATCATCACCGCCACCACCGCTTTCGGAATGGGGATCGACAAGCCCGACGTCCGCTTCGTCGTGCACTACAATCTGCCGGGCACACTCGAGGGATACTACCAGGAAGCGGGCCGCGCCGGCCGCGACGGCAAGCCGTCGCACTGCTTGCTGCTCTACGCGCCGTCGGACCGCTTTATCCAGGAATTCTTCATCGAGAGCGCGTATCCGGGACGGGAACATGTGGCCGCAGTGTACGAGTTCCTCCGCCGGAGCGACGAGAACCCAATCCAGCTGACGCAGCAGGAAATCAAGGAGCGGCTCGGTTTGCCGGTGGGCGCCGAAGGAATCGGCACCTGCGAGCAGTTGCTCGAATCGGCCGGAGTCCTCGAGCGGTTGATGGCCTCTGAGAACCTGGCGAGCGTGCGAATCGACAGCGACCTGCCGACACTCGTCGATCTGCTCCCCCGCCAGGCCAAGGTCCGCCGCCAGGTTGTGAGGGCCGTCGAGCGGATCGTGGGCGACCGGCGTCAGGAAATGGTTTACTTTCGCCCCCGCGATCTGCTGCAAGCCTGCCAGCTCGATCAGGCCGCGGTCACGGCGGCGCTGCGCGAACTCAACGCATTGGAGGTCTTCACGTATGTCCCGCCGTTTCGCGGCCGGGCCATTCGCATGCTCCGCCGCGACGCGCGGTTCGACGAACTTCAGATCGATTTCGAGGCCCACGAGCGTCTCAAGGCGGCCGAGTACGACAAACTCAACCGGGTGATCCGCTTTGCCCTCAGCCGGTCGTGCCGCCAGCAGGAGATCTTGCGCTATTTCGGCGATCCGCGCGAGTCGCCCTGCGGTCATTGCGACAACTGCCGCCGCGACGGGCGGCACGACGCCCTGCCTGCTGCCACGCCGGAGGCAAACGATAATGTATTGACTGCGGTCCGCATCGCGCTGAGCGGCATTGCCCGGACCAGCCAGTCCCATCGCCGCTGTGGCAAGAACCTGATCGCCCAGATGCTCTGCGGATCGGACTCGGCCAAGGTCAAGAAACTCGGCCTGGACCGCCTGAGCACGTTTGGCCTGCTCGCACATCTCGGGCAATCCGATGTCGCCGCGCTGATCGATGCGCTCGTCGCCGCCGGCCTGGCTCAACAGGTGGAGATCGGTCCGCGCCGGCCGGTACTCGAGCTGACAGCGCTGGGAAGTGAGGTGATGAAGGGCGCCGGGACGCCGGAATTCGATCTGCCCGCGCCTGCCGATTTGATGTGGAAGCTTCGCCGTGATCGGCCCGGCGAGGCGGTCGGGAACGGTGCGTCCGCTGAGTCCGCGGCCGAAGTCGATCTGCCGATGGCCGATCCCGAACTGTTGGCGGCCCTGGAGCGCTGGCGCCGCGAACAGTGCTCCGATTCGGGTTTGCCGCCGCATTACGTGCTGCCCAACGCTGCGCTCGAGGCCATCGCCCGGCGACTTCCTCGGTCGCTCGATGAACTTGCCACTGTGAAGGGCATTGGCCCCGCGAAGCTGAAACGCTATGGCGACGAACTGCTGCGAATCGTCAGCGGTGGCTCGGAGGCAAGCAAGGACGCGCCGGCCCTTCCCGCCCGCCAATCTCTACCGCTCGCTCCGATCGTTCCGGCGGCGAGCGAAGACGGCCGCGGAGACTCGCCACCATCGCTCGCCCCGATGGGACCGCCAGCGCCGGTTTCGGTTCTCGCGACCCGCCACCCGGCCCGCCAGCCGCCGCACTACTGGACGTGGCGGTTGCTCACCTCGGGCTTTTCGGCGGAAGAGTGCATGGCGGCCCGGCAGATCGATCGCGAGGCGCTGCTCGACCATCTGCTCCGTGCCGTGGAAGAGGGGTGGCCCGTCAAGGCGGAGTGGTGTCTCGGCCCGGCGCTCTTGGCGGCCCTGGAGAAAGTGGTCCGCGATGGCGAACCGGAGCGGATTCGGCCGCTGCTGCCTGATCTGCCCGGCGGAACTCGTTACGAGGAAGTGCAGTTGTTTCTCAAGTGTCGCCGCTGCTCGCCCGCGCGCGCGGAATGATCGCAAAGGTCCAGTCCGCAGGCCGGGAGGCCGGGGATCCGTACTGCCCCAGAGGAACGTTGAGCGCGGCGTCCAAGGGACGGGTTGCGTCGAAAAGCGGTCGTCCGGAAGGTACAATGGCATCGAGACGGGGGGGCAGAGATTTGTCAGCAACCGTACGCAGCGTGCGTGGTCCGCTTCTTGATTCGGCCATGCACTCGACAATAAGGAAGCGGCTCGATGGAGAATCGTCCTTCCGGGGCCAGCCAACCGCCTGAAAAGCCGACGCCCCGACCGCGTCCGACGCCCACGGTCTGGCTGATGTTCGTCATTCTGGCCACGATCGGCGTGTTGTGGTTCCTCTCCGGCGGGCCGGCTCCCAAGGAAATTGCCTGGGACAAGTTCTATGCCCACCTGACCAAGGGCAATGTCCTCGAAGCCACTGTCCGCGGCATGCGGATTTACGGCCGACTCAAGCCCGGCGTGGAAAAGGAGATCGAGCCGCAGACCGCGATCAAGCCCGCTATCAAGACGTCGCCCGGCAAGGCTGCCCAGGGGCCTCAGTTCTACGTCGTCGTTCCCTCGTTTGCCCTTGGCGATCCAAGCCTCGACGGCCTGCTCCGCGAGAAGGTGCCCGATTACTCCGCCGAGGAGCCTGCCGATTCCACCGATCTGCTGCTGGCGGCATCGTTCATCCTGCCGCTGTTGCTGCTGGTCGGCATCTGGGTGATGTTTCGCCGTACCCGTGACCAGGTGCTCGGCGGGGGCGGCATCCTGGCCGGCTTCAGCAAGAGTCCCGCGAAGCGATACGAGTCGGGCGACAAGCCGGTGACGTTCGATGACGTGGCCGGGCTCGAATCGGTGAAGGGCGAACTGCAGGAGATCGTCGAGTTCCTGAAAGACCCCAAAAAATTCCAGCGACTCGGCGGCCGCGTGCCCAAGGGCGTGCTTCTCAACGGACCTCCCGGCACGGGCAAGACGCTGTTGGGACGGGCGGTGGCCGGCGAAGCGGGTGTGCCCTTCTTCTCCATCAGCGGTTCGGAGTTCATCCAGATGTTCGTCGGCGTCGGCGCCAGCCGCGTCCGCGACATGTTCCAGACTGCCAAGGAGAACTCGCCCTCGATCCTGTTTATCGACGAAATCGACGCGGTGGGGCGCATCCGCGGCGCCGGCCTCGGGGGCGGCCACGATGAGCGCGAGCAGACGCTCAACCAGATCCTCAGCGAGATGGACGGTTTCTCGCCCAACGAGTCGGTGATCGTCGTAGCCGCCACCAACCGGCCCGACGTCCTCGATCCGGCCCTGCTGCGTCCGGGCCGTTTCGACCGGCACATCACGGTCGATCGTCCCAATCTCAAAGGGCGGCTGGCGATTTTCAAGGTCCACTGCCGCAACGTGCCGCTGGCCGACGATGTCGATCTCGAGCGGCTGGCGGCCGGCACCGTGGGACTTACCGGCGCCGACATCCGCAACCTGGTGAATGAAGCGGCCCTGTGGGCCACGCGGAGCGGCAAGGATGCCGTCGATATGGCCGACTTCGAATACGCCCGCGACAAGGTGCTCATGGGGCCCAAGCGCGAGGAGGTCTTGAGCGGCAAAGAGAAGACCATGACCGCCTACCACGAAGCCGGGCACGTGCTCCTGGTGTGGCTTATCGGCGGATCGGACCGCGTGCACAAGGTGTCGATCATTCCGCGCGGCCGGGCACTGGGGGCCACGCAGCTTCTGCCCGAGGAAGACCGTGTGAATATCAGCGAGGGGGAACTCCACACGCGGATCTCCTTCCTCATGGGCGGGCGCGCGGCGGAGAAGCTCGTCTTTAACGAGTTCACCGCCGGCGCCGAGGATGACTTGAAACGGGCCACTCAGCTCGCCCGCCGCATGGTCATGCATTGGGGTATGAGCCCGCGCCTGGGCCCCGTGGCATTCCGCGCCGGCGAGGTGCATCCCTTCCTCGGACGCGACATGGGCGAGCCCCGCGAATACAGCGAGTCGACCGCCCAACTCATCGATGAAGAAGTCTCACGAATCCTCCGCAACGCCACCGAGCGGGCGGAACAACTCCTTGCCGAGCACCGCGTGAAGCTCGACGGTCTCGCCTCGGCGCTCGAACGCGAGGAAACGCTCGACGCGCGTCAGATCGAAGAGGTCATCGGCCCGCCGGCCCACATCCCGGCGGAGAGGCTCAGTCAGACGGCGGCCACCGCTCCGGACGTGGCCGGCAATGGCGACGGGGCGGCTCCCGCCCGGCCGGCCGAAACGCCCGACGGCCTGTGAACCCGACCGCGGGGAGCCATCCTTCAGTCGCAAGATCCAGCCTTGCCGAGCGGCCGCTTCCGCCGGGGCTGCGAATGTGCGATGATGGTGGGCGATTGGCCGTATCTCTGCTCGAGCCGCTGGAAGAAATAACATGTTCGTCCACTGCGTTTACTTCACGTTGAGCGACAACAGCAACGCCGCCAAGCAGGAACTGATCGACGAATGCCACGAGTTCCTGGCTTCCATACCCGGAATTGTCTTCTTCGCGGCCGGTTCGCTTGCCGCGTTGTCTCGCCCGGTCAATGACCGCGAGTTCGATGTCGCGCTGACCATCGCCTTCGAGGATCAATCCGCCCACGACGCCTACGCCGATCACCCGCAGCATCTGGCTTTCGTGGAGAAGAACCAATCCGACTGGAAGCAGGTCCGCGTGTTCGATTCGGACGTCGCGCCACAGCCGCGACGTTGAGCAGCAGGAATGTCCGCGGCATGGACGATGCGATGAGCAGCCCGCCTCCGTCACGCGACGAGATTGCCGAGCGCTACCTGGAACAGCTCCCCTACGAGCCCTACCCGGTCCAGGAAGAAGCGCTGCTGGCCTGGTTCTCCGCCGACCAGGGCGTGCTCGTCTGCGCGCCGACCGGGACCGGCAAGACCCTGATCGCCGAGGCGGCGCTGTTCGAAGCCCTCCACACCGGCAAGGTCGCCTACTACACCACGCCGCTCATCGCCCTGACGGAACAGAAGTTCCACGAGATGCAGGATGCCGCCGAGCGCTGGGGATTCTCGGCCGGCGATGTGGGACTGGTCACGGGCAACCGCCGCGAGAACCCCGGCGCGCGGATCCTCGTCGTGGTGGCCGAGATCCTCTTCAATCGGCTGCTGCACAAGGAGGCGTTCGACTTCGCCGACGTCAGCACCGTGGTGATGGACGAATTCCACAGCTTCAACGACCCCGAGCGGGGCATCGTCTGGGAATTCGCCTTGGGGCTGCTGCCCGAACACGTCCGCACGCTCCTCCTCTCGGCCACGGTGGGCAACGCCGTGGAGTTCGTCCACTGGCTCCGCACGCACCACCGCCGCCGGCTCGATCTGGTCCAGAGCGACCAGCGCAAGGTCCCGCTCACCTACGAGTGGGTTGCCGACAGCCTGCTCACCGAGCAGGTCGAGCGGATGGCCGAAGGCGACGAGGCGTCGCGGCGCACGCCGGCGCTGGTGTTCTGTTTCAATCGCGAGGAGTGTTGGTCCGTTGCCGAGACGCTTAAGGGCAAAGGCCTCCTGGCCGACGGCCAGCAATCGCGGCTCAGCGAAGAACTCAAGAAGCACGACTGGTCGCAGGGCGCCGGGCCGAAGCTCCGCCAGCTTCTGCTTCGCGGCGTGGGCGTGCACCATGCCGGTGTGCTTCCCAAGTATCGCCGGATCGTCGAAGAGCTCTTCCAGCAGAAGCTCCTGTCGGTCGTCACCTGCACCGAGACGCTCTCGGCGGGCATCAACCTCCCGGCGCGCTCGGTGGTTCTGCCGAGCATCATGAAAGGGCCGCCGGGCGAGAAGAAGATACTCGACCCCAGCTCCGCTCACCAGATGTTCGGCCGCGCCGGACGTCCGCAGTTCGACAGCCAGGGCTACGTGGTCGTGCTGGCCCACGAAGACGACGTGCGGATCGCCCGCTGGCGCGAGAAATACGACCAGATCCCCGAGTCTACGAAGGATCCCGGGCTGCTCAAGGCCAAGAAGCAGCTCAAGAAAAAAATGCCTACCCGTCGCGCGACGGAACAGTACTGGAACGAAGAGCAGTTCCAGAAGCTCCGGGCGGCGCCGCCGGGCCGGCTCGCCAGCCGCGGCCGGCTGCCATGGCGGCTGTTGGCCTACATGCTCGACGCTTCACCCGACGTCGAACTCCTGCGAACGCTGGTGAGCCGCCGCCTGCTGGGCCCGAAGAAGCTCGAAGAGGCGCAGCGCGATCTCGACCGGATGATCCTCACCCTCTGGCGGGCCGGGTACGTAACGCTCGATCCCGAGCCGCCGCCGAGCGAGGGCCGGCCACTGGTCGCGCCGGACCAGCCGCCGCCGAAAGAGCCTGGCTTCGGTTCGGGGATCTTCGACCAGGCCAGTCCGGCCGCAGCCGAGATCAAGAAACCTCCCGCCGCCGAAGCGGCCGCCGAACCAGAAGCGTACCGGCCGCGGTTTGCCCATCCCACGCCGGCGATGGCCGACTTGTTGCGGCTCCGCGGCGTCAACCCGCTCTATGGCCTGTTTCTCGTGAAGCAATTGGGCATCGCCGACCGGCAGGAGCGGCTTCAGGCCTTCGAAAGTGTGCTCGAACTCCCGCGGTCGATGGGCTATCATGTCCGCGTGCCCGACCATTCCTCCCTGCCGCCGGGACCGCTGGCGACCGGCCGGCTGGACGAGCAACTGTTGCGGCTCGGCCTGGTCACGGCCGATCAGCTTGTGGCCGCGGAGGTCGACGAGGACGACCGCCGGCGAATGTTCGCCGAGGAGCGCCCGCGGGTGCTCACCCTGGCCGAAAAACTGCGGTTGTTGTTCGATTACGACTTTCCCTCGGTGCACGACGTTTTCACCCAGCCGGTCTGGGCGGCGGGCGAATTGTTGGAGTTCGGCGGCGAGTTCAACAAGTACATCACCAGCAAGAGCCTGCAGAAACAGGAAGGGGTCATCTTCCGCCACCTGCTGCGGTTGATTCTGCTGTTGGGCGAACTGAAGGAGTTTGTCCCGCCCGAAACGACCGACACCGAGTGGCGCGCCGACCTGAGCGAGGTTTCCTGGATCCTCACCGAGAGTTGCCGAAAAGTCGATCCCATGAGCACCGAGAAGGCGCTGGAAGAAGTGGCTACGGTGCAAGAGGGCCCGTGAGCCCGTTCCCCGGGAGAAGCTGCCAACACGAGGAATTTCATCGATGTCTGCCATGCAATCTCTCTTTGCCGACGATCTTCTTCGCCGTCTCGAGCATTCGGGCGTGGTCGCCGTGCTCGTCGTCGACGAGGTCCGCCACGCCGTTCCGCTCGCCCGGGCGCTACTGGCCGGTGGTGTCAAGGTCATGGAACTCACGCTTCGCACGCCGGCCGCGCTCGAAGCCCTGGCCGCGATCCGCGGCGAAGTGCCTGAGATGCTCGCCGGCATCGGCACCATCCTCAATCCCGTCCAGGCCCGCGCCGCGGCCGCGGCCGGCGCCGCGTTTGGCGTCGCCCCCGGTATGAACCCCCGGGTGATCTCGGCGGCCCAGGAAGCCGGCCTGCCGTTCGCGCCGGGCATCGCCACGCCCTCCGAAATGGAGGCGGCGATGGAACTCGGCTGCCGCGAGCTCAAGTTCTTCCCCGCCGAGTCGCTGGGCGGGGTCGCGTACCTCAAGAACATCTACGCCCCGTACGCTCACCTGGGCGTGCGGTTCATGCCGCTTGGTGGCCTGAAGGCGACCAATATCGAACCCTATCTCAAGGAACCGTTCACGCTGGCCCTCGGCGGCTCGTGGATCGCCACGCGCGACTTGATTCGCGCCGCGGCCTGGGACCAGATCACAAATCATGCAGCGGAAGCCCGGCAGATTGTCGACCGGGTGCGCCGCGGAGGTGCAGTATGACGCGGATTGTGGCGTTTGGCGAAGTGATGGCGCGGCTCAAGCCCGCCGGCCAGGGGCGGTTGCGGCAAACCCTGCCCGGCACGCTCGAAGTGACTTTCGGCGGCGCCGAGGCCAATGTCGCCGTCTCGCTGGCCATGCTCGGCGCCGATGCGGCCATGGTCACCGCGCTGCCCAGGAATCCGCTGGGCGATGCCTGCGTCGACTCGCTCCGCGGGCTGGGCGTCGATACGCGGAAGGTGCTCCGCACCGACTACGGCCGCCTGGGCCTCTACTTCGTCGAAGCGGGCGCCAACCAGCGGCCGAGCGTCGTCGTCTACGATCGCGAACACTCGTCCGTGAGCCTCACTCCCGCCGAGGCCTATGCGTGGGACAAGTCGCTTGCCGGGGCCGACTGGCTGCACCTCACCGGCATTACACCCTCGCTATCCCGTTCCGCCGCCGAGGCGACCATCGCCGCGGCCGCGGCCGCCCGTGCCGCCGGCGCCACCGTGTCCTGCGACCTCAATTTCCGCAAGAAGCTCTGGCAGTGGGAGAAAGGCACTCCGCCCCGGAAACTGGCCGAAGCGACGATGCGTCAGGTCCTCGCGCACACCGATCTCTTGGTGGCCAACGAAGAAGACTGTGCCGACGTGCTCGGCATTCACGCCTCGCATACCGAAGTGGAGAGCGGCAAGCTCGACTGGCAGGCCTATCCCGAAGTGGCGCGCGAAGTGAGCCGCCAGTTTCCCCAGCTTCGTCACGTGGCCATCACGCTCCGCCAGAGCATCTCGGCGACGCACAACAACTGGGCCGCCATGCTCTACTCGACGGGCGACGACAAGGCGTACTTCTCGCCGCTGGCCGGCGGAGAGCTTGCCCCTTACGAGATCCGCGATATCGTCGACCGCGTCGGCGCGGGCGACGCCTTCGGAGCCGGTCTGATCTTCGCCCTGACCACACCGGAGCTCGCCGCGCCGCAGACCGCGCTCGATTTCGCCACGGCGGCCTCCTGCCTCGCGCACTCGATCCTGGGAGACTTCAACTACACGTCGCGCGCGGAAATCGAAGCCCTCATGCGCGGCTCGGCCTCGGGACGCGTCGTGCGGTAGTCACCGCGCCCCCGTTCGCTCGACGATCATCTGCCGCAGCACTTTGTAGTCGATCTTGCCCGTACCGAGCACCGGGATCGCATCGAGCCGCACCACTTCATCGAGCCGCATCACGCCGCGAAAGCCCGCTTCGCTCAAGATCGCATTCGCCTCTCGCAGCGCGATGTCCTGCGTGGTGAAAAGCACGATCGAGCGCCCCTCGGGCGTCTCGATCCCTTCCACCGCCACCTGCGGCCCGGCGTCGGTCGCCGGATAACGCGCGGCCAGCGGCTCTTCCAGCGCCGGCAGCGAGATCATCTCACCCCCCGCCTTGATGAATCGCTTCAACCGGCCGCGGAAATGGATGTAGCGGTCTTCATCCACCTCCACCAGGTCGCCCGTCACATACCATCGCTTGCCGTCCAACTCCATGAACGGATCGGCTCCCTCATAGTCCATGTAGCCGGAGAAGACCGTCGGCCCATGCACCAGCAGCATACCGGTGCCCGGCATCGGCAACGGCTGCCGCGTTTCCGGATCCACCAACCGGATCTCGACGCCGTCGACCGGCGGGCCCACCGTGCCCGGCTTGGTTCGTCCCCTGATGTTGCCCGCCACCACCGGCGAGCATTCGGTAATGCCATACCCCTCGATGATCTCGGCTCCGGGCGTCAGATCTCGCGCCCGCTCGAAGATCGCCTCCGGACATTTCTCCGCGCCGGTGATGATCACGCGAAGCGATTCGAGATCCTCAAGCCGCGCCACGCTGAACTGGTACCCCAGGAATGTCGGCGTGGTGATCGTGATCGTGGGCCGATAAGCGGCCGTTGTCTGCACCAGGCCCGCTGCGTTGGTCGGATCGGGGTAATGGACCACGCGCACCCCGGCCAGGAGCGGCGCGAGGATATTGGCAGTGAGCCCAAAGCTATGAAACGGCGGCAGGAATCCGAGGATCGCATCGCTCCGCTTGGCTTCCAGCCGCTTGATGCTGGCCCGCGAGTCGGCGATCAGGTTGCGGTGGCTCAACGGCACGGCCTTGGGCGCGCTCTCCGACCCCGATGTGAAGAGCACCACCGCCGGCGCGTCGACGTCCGGCCGCGGCAAGTCCCGGAGGAGACTCCGCGGCATGACGTACGATGCCGCGAGCACAGTCAGCGCCTCGAGCTTCCCGATGCTCCCGCGAATATCTTCCAAGAGCGCGTATTCCGCACCCGGCACCTCGATTCCCAGCCGGTCGACAAACCGCCGCGAAGTCACCACGCGGCGGAGTCGTGTCTTCTCAACGCCGTGTCCCATGCCGGCCGGCCCGGTCGTCCAGTTGAGCATCACCGGCAGCTTGCCTGCCATGTGCAGGGCGAAGTAGACCAGGTCGGCCGCGACCGACGCCGGCAGCAGCACGCCGACGGCTTCACCCGGCAACTCGCGAAACCGTTTGCTGAGCAACCTGGTTCCCACCAGGAGCCGGCGATAAGTCAACACGCCCGACAATCGATCGGCCACGGCTACATCATCGAGGTTGGCCAGCGCGCGGCGGACAAACGCCTCGACAATCGTATCGGCGAGCACTTCGGGCGGTCCGGAAGCCGCGACGGGGCGAAACCAGTTCTTCGGCGCCGGTTGGGCCGATTCGGAGCCCTGGCTCGCCTGACCGTCGGCCAGCGCCCACAGTTCTCCCAGCGTGTCGGCGACCCGGTCGGAACGGAAGCTGAAGCGGTCCTCGATCGCCAGCGCGAGGTCCATCCGCTGCAGGCTGTCGAGCCCCAACTCGTCGAGCGACGTCTGCGCTTGCCGTTCCTCGTCATCGAGCGGCCTGCCCAGTTGCTCTTCCACCATCTCGTTGACCGCCTGCACCGTTGCCGGCCGGATGTGAGCCAAGTCCACCTCGGCCTCGGTTTCGAGGCTCGGGAACTCGTGCTCCTGCGGCCCGAGAAAGGCGTGGAAGGGAACGAACGTCGGCGCTTCGGTCGCTCCCTGGTTGTAAAACTCCTCCACGAACGGGTTGAGCACGTCGCGCGTCAGGCCGGGCAGATCCCGCGCCTCCATCACCTTCACCGTCATCGTGACGGTTCGCTTCGGGGCGAAGAACACCAGGCTCGCCGCCATCCATGCCACGCCGCGCGGGAAGAACCGCGCCAGGTCGGGCCACTGCCCGTTGTGGGCCACCGTGAACACGCTCCCCCAAATACCGCGCGTTCGCACGAGGACGACCTTCGTCTCCGGGCAGAGCCGGAGAATATCGGCCGCGGCGCGGTTCGAGCCGAGCCGTTCCCGGCCCCCGCGCTGGATCCGCCCCGACGGGTAGAGCAGAAAACACTCGCCGCGCTTCAATCCGGCGGCCACCGCGTCGATTAGCGCCAGCGTCTGTTCCCGGGCGTTGCGGCTATGCTCGCCCACCTCGGGCATCTCGAAGGCCTCCACCAGCCGCATCATCGGGTAGAGAAACGGTCGCCGGTATTCCGCCTCCTTGACGATCGGCCTCAACGGTTGCGCGAGCCGGATGTGGCTCAGCACCAGCGGCGGATCGATGTAGCCGGGATGGTTCGGCATCACCAGCACGGGACCGCGGAGGTCGCGAAGCTGCTCGCCCCCTTCGACTCGGACGCGGTACCGCCGATTGAGCAGCCAGCGGATGACAAACCAGAAAATGCTTTGAGCCAGACGCAACATGGCGATCCAGGAATATGAGCCTACTCGGACTTCGCTCGCCGTCGCCCCTCGTCGAGATTCAGCCGGCTCGCAATCACCCAGCCCGCCAGGAAGAAAACGAGCAGGCTGATGATCGCAAACCGCGGGTTGCCGCTGAGCTTGAAAATCAATCCGAACAAGAATGGTCCCATAAAGCTCGTGGCCTTGCCCGAGAAATTGAAAAACCCGAAGAACTCGGCCGACCGCTCTGGCGGAGTGATTACTCCCATGATCGCCCGGCTGACCGATTGGGTGCCTCCCATCACCATTGCCACCACCGCCCCCAGGATCCAGAACTGCCACTTCGCGGCGACGAAAAACGCCGCCACCAGCAGCATCACCCATACGGCCAGGCAGCCGAAGAGCGTTTGCTTCTGGCCGAACCGGTCCGAGGCCCAGCCCACCGCCAGCGCGCCCGGCAGGGCCAGGAACTGGATCATCAGGATCAGCGCCACGAGTTCCTTGGTCTCGAACTTCAACTCCGGGGTCTCGGTGGCGAAGGTCGATGCCTGGCTGATGACCGTCTGCACGCCCTCGTTGTAAAGCAGGAAGCCAAGCAGGAAGATCGCCACCATTCGGTAGCGGCGGATGTTGGACAGTGTCCGTCCCACCTCGGCAAAAGCCCTGCGGGCGGCCGGCACCAGTGGCTGCCGGTCAGCGGTCGCAACGCCCCGGTCGCGCAGCACGAAAATGGCCGGCAGCGAGAAGACTCCCCACCACACACCCATCACCGCGATCCCGGCCCGCAGTTGCCCTTCCAGCGTGGCCAACCCGATCTTCGGGCCATACATCGTCAGCACCAGCGCCAGGATCAAGGCCACGGCGCCGCCGATATAGCCTAGCGCGAAGCCCCACGCCGAGACACGGTTCATCGAGTTTTCGTCGGCGATCTCCGGCAAGAACGCGTTGTAGATCCCCAGCGACAACTCGAAGCACAACGCGGTGCCGACGAACAGCAGCACCACGAGCCACGCCTGGCTGGCCGGTACGAACGCCAGCACGAGTGCCGCGGTCGCACCGGGCAGTACGAGCCCGGCCAGCCACCGACGCTTGCTCTTGTTCACGTCGGCCAACGCGCCGACCACGGGCGACAGCACCGCGGCCGTGATCATCGAGGCCGAGATTCCCCACGCGTAGGCGGTCGCCCCCCAGTCGCTCCCCGCGAAGACGACCCGTGTGAGGTACTGGTGGATGACCGTAATCAGGATCGTTGAGAAAGCGCTGTTCGCCCAGTCGTAGAGCGCCCAGGCGATGATTTCGGCACGGCTGCCGCGCCCCATCGCCACGTCATCCCCGGATTGCAGCATGGGCGTCTGTAACGAGCTGAAAAGGGTACCTGTCTCGGCCTCAAGCCCGGCGATTATACCCGAGCCGCCACACGGGTGACAGCCCGACCGCGCGATGAAGACACAGGCGTCCCGCCCGCGCTCATATAACGGCAGCGGATCCGCTCGTCATTTCCCGTTTTCCGCGAAACCGCCGCACTCTTCGCGCCGAGCGCACCGGCCGCCGTGTCTAGAGCGCCGTCAGCAGCGGCAGCGAGGGTGCTTTGGGGTCGGCCGGAATGAAGAACGGCATCGGCGTGCTGGAAAGAATGTAGTCCAGCATCTTGAACGTTGCATTGCGGACGTCGGCGTCGCCTACCGTCTCCGAGCGCACGATCCGCGGATTGCCGCGGCGGATCGCGGTCTCCCAGATCGGCTCCTTCACCCCGGGCACGGTCAGCTTCGCCTCGAAGACCGCCACCGTCTCCTGCACCCGTTGCCCCGTGTCGCGGGCTCGCGGCCCCAGGCCCCCTTCCATGACCCGCAGTTCCTCCCCGGCGCTCTCCGAGTACTTCACTCGCAGCACGGACGTCTGACCCGATTCAACACTGATTCCGCCTTCGGCAAATCGCTTGGTGAGCACTTCCTGAAGTGCGGCGGCGACGGTGTTGCGGTCGGAGAACCGCGTCTCGCCCACCTCCACCTCGATCGAAATGCGGCTTCCGGGGCGCAAATGGGCCTTCTCGCCCGACTCCATCGCCTTCACCGCGGCGCCGATCGTCTCTCGCGGCACCGCCACCGCCACGAGTTGCCGGTTCTGAGAGTCCCCTTGCGACGCCGCGATGCGCTGGCTGTCGAGCCACACGTGGTGGTAATTGTGTGAGGGAGGCGATGTCATCGACCAGCCGATCGAAGCCAGCTTCCGATCGAAATAGTGGTTTCCGTGCAGGAGCCAGCCCTGCCCGTCGGGACTCCATTGGACCGGCTCACCCTGGTTGTAGCCGCCGCCGATCCGCAGCCCCAGCTCGTGGTCTTCTTTGACCTGGCCGTCCTTGCCCCAAACGACCAGTCGGAACGTCCCCGTCGCAATCAGGCCCGCCAGCTCGGAATTGTCGGGCGCGAAGTAGAAACCGTTGGCGAACATCCAGGGACTGACGTTGTTCTTCCTCGCCGGCTCGGCCATCCGCGCCACCGGCTTCCCCTTGGTCACATCGTACACATCGAGCCCCGCACCGGTTGCCACGGCCACGAACCGGCCGTCGTCGCTGAATCCGAGCTTTCTGGAGTCGACATTCTCGACGCTGAACTTCTTGAGCGTCTTTCCGCTCGCCGGGTCGATCACGAAAATTCCCAGCTTCGTCGTCGCTTGTTCCTTCACCGGCGCGGCCACCAGCAGCTTGTCGTGGCGCGTGAATCGCAGGCACACGACGCGTTGGAACTTGTCCTCGTTGTAGCGAAACTCCTGGACCTTCTTGCCCGCCGCGCAGTCCTGGATCTCCACAAACATCACTTGGTCCGCGTCATTCTGAAACGCGAAGTAGCGGCCGCTCGGACTGAGCGCCCGCGGTACGGACGCGTTGGCGGGCAGCGACGCGGCCGAGCCCACCCGCGTCCCCTTGGCCAGGTCGAAGACCTCGCTGCCTATCAGTGCACGGGTAGCCGGCGACGGCGGAAAGAGGATCTCGGCCTCGCGCGGCACCGACACGATCGGGACCGCCGAACTGGTCGCCGGCGCTACCGTCGCCTGAGTCCGCGGCGGCGGGGGAGGCGGTGGCGGAGCCTTTCTCGCCCGCTGTGCCATGGTAGGTGAAGCACCCCATAAGACCATCCCAGCCAGCATCGCCGCGGCGGCGAAACCCGTTCGGATTCGACAGCCGCAATCATATCGACGCGCAAAGACCATCACCGCGTTCATCTGCCATCTCCTCATTCTCCGCCGCCATACCCTTCGGGCAACTCCATCTTGAGGTTGTCCACCAGGAATGCCCACTGGTCCGCCAGTTCCTCGATCCGCTTCGCCGTCGGCTTGCCCGCTCCGTGTCCGGCCCGAACGTCGATGCGGATCAGCACCGGATTGTCGCACCCCTGGGCCCGCTGCAAGGCGGCCGCGAACTTGAAGCTGTGACCGGGAATCACCCGGTCGTCTGTGTCGGCCGTCAGCACCATCGTCGCCGGGTAACAGGTATCGGGCTCGATGTTGTGGTACGGCGAGTAGGCCGAGAGGGCCTTGAACTCCTCCGGATCGTCCGAAGAACCGTAGTCGTCGATCCACAGTCGCCCTTCGGTGAACTTGTGGAACCGCAGCATGTCCATCACTCCCACGCCCGGCAGGCACGCGCCGAACAGGTCCGGCCGCTGCGTCATCGCCGCGCCCACCAGCAGCCCGCCGTTGCTGCGGCCGATGATCGCCAGCCGGTCCGACCGCGTGTAGCGTTCCTCGATCAGCCATTCCGCCGCAGCGATGAAATCATCGAACACGTTCTGCTTCTGGAGTCTCGTGCCGGCACGGTGCCAGGGATCGCCGTATTCTCCTCCGCCCCGCAGATTGGCCTGGGCGTAGACGCCCCCCATGTCCATCCACGACAGCCAGGTCACTGCGAAGCTGGCCGGCAGCGAGATGTTGAACCCGCCGTACCCGTAGAGCAGCGTCGGATTCGATCCGTCGAGCTTGATCCCTTTCTTGTACGACAGGAACATCGGCACCCGTGTGCCGTCGCGGCTCGAATAGAAGACCTGCTTCACTTCGTATTGCGACGGGTCGAACTCCACCTCCGGGCTGCGGAACAGCGTGCTCTCGCCCGAGGCAATGTCATAGCGGTAGATCGTCGGCGGCGCGTTGAAACTGGAGAACAGGTAGAAGGTCTCCATGTCCTCCCGCTCCCCCTCGAATCCGTACACGCTGCCGATCCCCGGCAGTCGCACGTCGCCTGCGGCCTCGCCGGCCAGGCTGTAGAGCTTCACTCGCGGCTGCACATCCTGGAGATAGGTCGCGATGAACTGGTTGCCGACCAGGCTCACGTCGGTCAGCGTCGCTTCCGACTGGGGAATCACCTCGCGCACGGCTTCGGGATTCGAGCGGTCCAGATCGATGGCCACCAGCCTCCGCCGCGGCGCCTCCAGGTCGGTTTTGAAGAAGAACACCCGGCCATCGTTGCCGACGAACGTGTATTCGTTGCGGAAGTGATCCACCAGCTCAATCGGTTTTTCGCCCGGTTTCTCCAGATCCTTGACGGTAATGCGGTACTTCTCGTCGGTGCCGATCGCCGTGGTGATCACCAGGTAGCGGCCGTCGTCGGTCACCTTGCAGTCGTAGAACCAATCCGGATTCTCCGGCCGGTGATACACCAGCGCATCGGCCGACTGCGGCGTGCCCAGCCGGTGGTAACACACGCGGCTGTTAAAGTTCAACGACTGGAATTCGGCCCCCTCCTGGGGCTCGTCATATCGCGTGTAGAAGAACCCCTTTCCCTCATGGTCCCACGAGGGCGTGGTGAACTTGTTCCAGCGGATCTCGTCGTCCAGTTGCTTGCCCGATTCGATCTCCAGCACCCGCCACGTCGTCCAGTCGGAGCCGGCCTCCGACCGGCCGTAGACCACATGGCGTCCGTCTTCGCTGAAATCGGTTCCCTGCAGCGCGATCGTCCCGTCTTTCGACCAGGTGTTGGGGTCGATCAGCACCTTGGCCTCGCCATCCAGCGAGTCCATCCGGTAAAGCACCGCCTGGTTCTGCAAGCCGTCGTTCTTCTGATAGTAGTAACGCCCCCCTTCCTTGACCGGCGGCGAGTACTTGGGATAGTCCCAAAGCTCGGTGAGCCGCTTGCGGATCTTCTCGCGCTCCGGCAACGCTTCAAGGTAGCGGAAGGTCACCTCGTTCTGCCGTTCGACCCACTCCTCGACCTCTTTGGAAACTCGAACATCATCTTCCAGCCAGCGGTACGGGTCGGCCACCTTCACCCCGTGGTACTCGTCCACGTGATCCACCCGCCGCGTCTCCGGGTAGGCAATCGGTCTCTCGGCGCCATGCATCGCCCCACTTGCCAGGACCAGAACCACGGCACAGCAGACGGCTCTCATCATCAGCTTCATCTCCTCGGATTACACCAGGCTGCCGCTGGGCTCGTCCCCGCGGAGCGCTATTCGCCCTCCCTCGTACTCCTCACGCTCCGCGTGGTACTCCTCACGCTCCGCGTGAGGGCGCTCGGCACACGGAGTGCGCCGATTACCCGATCAACCGCTCGCCTTGGGCGATCACCGTGACCTGCGCCCTCGGCCGGCTGGCGGCCGGAGCCTCGCAGTGGAACTCCAGCCGATTGCCGCCCGCTTCGAGGATCGCGTCCCCCTCCGCCATCACCTCCCGCACGAGTTCCCCTTTGGGACCGTACAGTTTGCAGTCGCCCGAACCAAAATACTCCAGGTATTGTCCACTTTCGAGTTCCGCGGGGAAGGTCACCGTCTTGCCGCCGACCGCCACCGTGGGTCGAACCAGCTTTCCCGTGGCCAGCGGCACCGCCCGGACCGGCGCCAGGTAGCACGCCGCCTCCTTCCCCGGCGGCAAGTTGTTGTACCACAGCGCCAAGGTCTCGATCTTGCTATAGTTTACCGACTCGCGGTAAATGGAGTAGATGTTGCCGTACGGCCATTGGTACTGGGCATAACGCTCCCCCTCCGGCTCGATAAGCTCGAAATATCGCCATCCCGTGAAGTCGATCGCGATGTAGTGTTCGCCGTCGGCGTGGCTCACGTGGGCCGGACTCTTAAGTTGGACATTGAGCACCTCCCCCTGCCCATCGCCGCAGACCCACACCCCCAGGCCCTGCTGCCCGCTCAGGTTCAAGGGGGGCGAGAACGTCGTCTCGACCTTGCACCACGCGCCCGCGGACGAAGGCCGCGAGTTTGTGGCCGAGTACCGGACCAGCGGCAGGGCTGTTCCAGCGGTTGGCGTTAGCTCCGCCGGGAGCGGACCCGGGGCCGTCTCGGCGGCAACCGCCTGCCACTGGGCGCTCACCCCCGTCTGGGCGGCGCTCACACGCCAGGCTGCGCCGTCGGCAAAGTCGCCGAGCGTCGTATTGCCCGGACCAGCGTAAGGCCCCGCGGTCATCAGGCTCTCGATCCGCAGCGTGAGCGGTTGCAGAGCGAAACGGTTCTCCAGCGTCCAGGCATTGCTTACACCCTCGAGCCCTTCCACGCGGTGCCGCGCGTACTGCACCCGTTCGAAATACCAGCCCTCTTTTAAATTGCCGATCAGTCGAAACTCGGCCCCCGGCTTCCTCAGCTCCGCTTTGATTCTCTCCGGCACCTGGCCCGAGTGACGCAAATCCTCGTACCGCCGGATGATGTCGGCCAGCCGCGGCAGGGCGGGCGTGGCGTCCACGGTGTCGGGATCGATCCCCATCAGCGCAAAGCCGGTGTCGTTCCCCAGGCACTTGGCCATCAGGTACTCGATATCGTCCGAAAAAGTTGGCTCCCCCTGCGGACCGGTCCACGTTTTGAACGCCCACCAGCCGAGCTGGCTTGGCAGGAACATCTGCCGGTTCGCCTCGTTCGCCTGGCAGTGGATGTCGATGAACCGTTTGTGGCTTCGCGTGGAGTGGTCCCAGGCGCCCATCCGCGAGCGGACATACCACAGGTGATGGTGAAACGTACTCATCTCCATCAGCGCCGGCCGCTCGAGCCGCTTCCAGATCTCGAACGTGAACCGCGAGCCGTAGTGCCAGCCGTTCTCCGCTCCCCCCAGCACGTCCTCGCCGTCCAGCGCGTCGAGATAGATCATGTCGAACCCGCACGCGTTGAAGATCTCCGCCGTCTTCCCCGCCACCTCGGCCAGCAGCGACGATTCGGCCTCCGGCACGAACAGGCCGAAGCACTCCTTCAAGTGATGCACCTTCGCCCCCGGCGCGTGCGCCGCGGCCTGCGTGCCGTACGCCCCGCGCTGGCAACCGGAGAATCCATAGGGCGGCTCCTTGTTCACGCCGCGATAGACGATCAACTCGTCGTCGATCTGCACCGTAGCGCTATTGCGGACAAAGAACCCGGTGACCGCCAACATGCCCGCCGTCGATTCGTTCACCACGACCTGATCGCTCTCGGCCGAGAGTGCTTCGGCTAAGGTCAGCGTGGCGGCCTTCGCCAGCCGCGGATCGGGCCGCGGCGTCACCCACGGGCACCGCTTGTCGATGAAGAACGCGTAGGTGTGCAACCCCGCTTTGATCCCCGCCGCGTGCAGCTTGTCGATCACTGCCTTGAGGCTCGCCGCGCCGCCCGGGTAGGTCTCTGGGTTCGGCAGGCAATCGCCGAACCGGAACGAAGTTCCGCCGTGGAAATCAATCTGGTTCATCCCCAGCCGGTGCGCCAGGTCGATCCAGCGGTCGACCGTCTCTTCCGACATGTTGCTGAAGTTGAACAGGTACGAGCCTTGGTTGATCGGCTGTCCCCAGGCCCACGGTCCGCCGATCGGCGACTGGGGCAGTTCCGGCGCATCGCTCACCGCCTGCTGCATCGCCTCGCGGAGCCGATCGGCCGGGCAGCCGAGGATCGCCACTCTCGCCCCCACCATCCCGAACCGCGGATAGCAGCTTGCCCGCAAACGGCCCGTCGGCCGCGGCAACTGGCTCACCTTCGTCCGGAGGTTGAGCGCCAGCGCGCACGCCGCAAACGGCTCATCCGCCGCTGCCTTGAGCACGAGCGGAATATCGACCAGGCGTAACTCCTCGACGCCTTCTCCCTCAACCGCGGCAACTTCAAACAGGAGATACCCTTTGTCTCCTGTCGCGCGCAGTGTCGCCGTCACCTTCGCATCGCCGAACGCGAGCGTTACCCGCCCCTCGCCTGCTTCTGCCGCCGTGGCCGGATACTCCTTGCCCGACTTGACCACCGCCGCCACCGGGGCGCCGGGGGCGGCATAGTTCGTTCCGCTTGCGCGATCAACGAACTGAGTCACGAGCCCCTCTCGGCCGATCGCCAGCCTCAGGTAATCGCTCTCCACTACAAACTCGCCCCCTGCCTCGCCCGCCCGCCCCCGCCCCGCGATCCCCGCCGTCGCCACTGCCGCCGTCCCGCCCGCCAGAAACCCCCGCCGCGTCAATCGTCCCGTCATCGCAAACCTCCCCGGTGCATTGCCAAGTCGCTGTCTCTCCAAAGTAGCCCCGCAGTCCCTGCGGGTAACGTAAATGTGACGTCCCGTCGCATCGCCAAACACGACCGCCACCGCCGGCCCACTTTGCCGCCAACATACCGCGAGCTTTCTTTTGCCGCAAAGCCCCAGCTATCGTCATGTCCCGCGAATCCGGTTAGAATGGTGCCTGCTGCCAACCGCGCTTGCTTACATAATGCCAGCTTCTCCGCGGCCGAAATGCGAATCGCCGACCTGCGGCAGGCCGATGTTTTGGGTGTCGACTGAACAGGCACCGATCTCATTTGCCGTATCAGGCCCGTTGCACCATGCGCTGGATACTCCTCATCGTGCTGATCCTTTCGGTCCTCGGCCTTCTCACGGCCGCGGTTGGCGAGGAATTCGACGCCGCGTTCGATCTCCAGGGGCATCGCATCTTCAACGCCGCCGTCGGCATGGCTTGCATCGTCGTCTTCTTCGTCCTCGCGGTGGGTATCGGAATCCTTCTCACCCGTTAGGCGCGCCCCGCGGCCGACGCGAACCAGGCTTGTGCGTCAAATCGGCGACAGCCCCTCGACCAGTGCCTCGACAAAGTGCTGCGGACGCCACTCGGGACTGGCTCGCTCCAGTCCCGGAAAGCCGCCCCAGCGAAACGCGATCCGCAGGCAGTTTACGAACGACGTGTGGTGCCATTCGTGCTCCACCTTGGGGTCGGCCGAAGCGTCCGGCAGTAAGATCGTGTACGGACTCCCGCCGCTCGTATCCGCCTTGGCACAATCGTCGGGCGAGAACTCCAGCCGATATTGACCCCGCGTCCAGTTCTCTTCGTCGTACGTGAGCAGGAACCGGCTTGGCCCGACGACCAGCGGGTCGGGAAACGTCGGAAGATTCTCCCAGCCGGGCAGCCAGCCGACCAGGCTCACCGAGCCGACGAGTTCGTACCATGCCGAGACCGAAAGCGGAATCGGCCCGACTTTCTCTTCGATCTCCTCGATCTGCCGCAGCACGCGGCGCGCCGGTGGCCGCAGCGGTCGCTCCTCGAACCGATAGCCGAGCTTTTTCAATCGGCCGACCACTACCTCGAGGTTCCTCCGGCAACGCCGCATCGTCTCGCGGGCCACCGCCACGGCGTCCGGCAGGATCTTCAGATCGCGAACGCCAGTTCCGATTCTGGCCAGCTCGTTCCACACATCCTCGCACTGGCCTGCCAGGTAGCGGTCCAGCAGCGGCTTAGGGCCCTCTGCCTCGGCCGCCAGCGCATAGCGATAGGTCTCACCCGGCGCCGCCGCGGTCGGCCGCGACGGTCGATGGATGCTCGGCCGGCTGGCCCTCGGCGCGTAACCCGGCTCGTCCTGGAGGGGCAACGGTGTGCGAACTTCGTCTCGCTCCAGTACGATATCCCGTCCAGGAAAGCCCATCGCCCTCCAGCGTGCCGATAGTCCCGTGTCCTTCCCGACGGCCGGTCCGAAATGCAGCAGCACCTTGCGATGCCGAGCCTTGCCTGGCTGATCGGTCCACTCTACAGATCCTTCCAGCACGAAGTCGCACCCCAGTTCGGGCACCGTGAAGTGCTGGCCGATCATCGGATGCCCCTCCATCTGTTCCAGCAGCTCGCGGAACTGCCAGGTGATCTCCTTTCGAGTCGCTGCCGAGATTGCGGCTTCCCCTGCCGACTCGATCGCCGCGATCGCCGCTTGGCCCATGGCCTCTCCGTCCCAAGCGCGAAGACCGTTGAGCAACGCTTCAACCGGAGTATGCATGGTTCATGCCTCCCCGCCTCATGGTCTGAGTCCCGAAACGGGCGTCCGAGGGGACGCAGCTAGTTTTCTGGGTCACGCGGGGCTTGCCTCGTTCGGCCTTCGCGGCGCAGGGCGCTGCTCGGCGCTGCCGACGCGGAATCGACGCTCCCTCCTTGCGGCCAGGCGCCAAGACCAAGGCACAAGCCCTCTCCCGCAGGACTGCCGCCTGCTGTTAACCTGTTGTGGAGTATAGCGGTATTGCACCCGGGATGCAGACCCCGCCAGTCCCCGTGCCGAAAAGCCCGCCGTATCGCCAGACTCCAGGCAGATCTGCGCCCATGGCTGGCCTCCCCGCTCGGCAGGTTCCTCCAAACGCTGCTTGATATGGCTACATGAACCACGTCCGGCCGCCCGCCGGTCTCTCGCCCGCCGGTCGTCCCATTCCCCTCTTCTTCGTGCTTCCCTTCTTTCGTGCTTTCGTCTCCCTTTTGCCAGCCAGGCCCGCCATCCCCAATTGGCCCGCATCTTCATCGCCCCTCTCCGCGCCTCCGCGTGAACCTTCTCGCTCACCCGCCAATCGCGCCTCTTCCGGTCTTCAATCTGCAATTTGCACTTTGCACTTTTCATCTTTCAACCTCCATTTTTCAACTCCCCCTCGTCAAAGAATCTCTCTTCTCCCCCCCGAGATTTCCTCTTGCGATTTAGGCCAGGCGTCATGTATATATACGTACACTGACGTGTATCGGTCGCCCGGCGCATCCGCGCCGGCTTCCGCAAAAGACCCTCGCCGGGCCTCGCGCTCTATCCGCGCGCCCGCTCGACCGGTCCATAAGTCACCCTAAATGAAAGACCCTGTTCCATGCATCGCTCTCCACCCCTCCCGTGGCACGGGCTTCCAGCCCGTGTTGTTTCCTCCCACCTCGCCTTTCCGATGGCAAGTCCTCTACCCGCAACCCTTTACAGCCGCCCCCAACCGCACACCCCTCTACGAACTTCAACACTCGACCCAAAGGTGGTGGAAAACTTACGTCCGCAGCCCGGGTGCGAAACCCCTTCACCCCAACCACTTACCGCCGCGCCCCTCGCCCAAGTCAACCGAAACACCCTCAAAGGGCGTTTCGCTTCGACGCCACAAAGCCCCTCTGGCGCGGCGCAGACTCGCGCAATACACGTCCCATCCGCCGGGCCCCCCGGGCAGATGGCGCTAGGCGCCAACTTCAACACGTACCTCACAGTGCCTATGAAGTTGCGCTCGCCCGCCCGGTGCGAAACCCCTTGCTCCCTTGCACTTGCCGCCGCGCCTCGCGACGCACCGATTTCAAAATCGCGTTTATTGTTGCGCATCAACGGGGGGTGGGTTCTCTCACACTTCGCGTCTCTCGACGCGCAAGCCGCCATTCTCCCCCCACGCCGCGTGACTCCGCGCGCCGCTCACCGTATTATGGCAGTCGGATTTGATCATACTGCCAGCTACCAGCCAACCGTCGCTTCGGAGCCTGCCATGAAAGAGGCCGCCAAATCGCCCGACGAGAAACTCAAGCATTCGCCCACCCGCCGCGATCTGTTGATGTACGCGGCCATGTTCGGCCCGGCCTTCCTCGCCGCCCACGGGCTCACCGCGGCCGAGCCACCGGCGGAGCAGCCGAAAGCCATGGAGCCGCCGGCCGGCAAGCGCTACGATACGAAGAAATCGATCAACCTCTGGGCCTTTCCCTACCCCGGAAAGATGCCGCTCCGCCAGTGCCTCGAACTGGCTGCCAAGGCCGGCTTCGACGCGGTTGAACTCAACTACGACCTCGAAGGCGACATCTCGCCCGAGGCAAGCGCGGCCGACTTGCGCAAGATCGGCGACACGGCCCGCGGCCTGGGCCTGGAGATCAGCGGCCTTTGCTCGTTCCTCTTCTGGCCCTACCCGCTCACGAGCAACGACGCCGACCGCCGCCGCAAGGGGGCCGACCTCGCGAAGAAAATGATCCGCGCCGCCCGCGACCTGGGCACCGACAATCTGTTGGTCGTCCCCGGCGCCGTCTACATCCCCTGGGCGCCCGAAGACACACCGGTGCCCAACGACGTCTGCCACCGCCGCTCGGTCGAGGCGATCACCGCGGTCCTGCCCGAAGCCGAAGCATGCGGGGTGTCGCTCAACATCGAGAACATCATCGCCAGCGGCTTCCTGATGACCCCGGCCGAGATGATCGAGTTCGTCGACTCGTTCAAGAGCCCGCTGGTGAACGTGCACTTCGACACTGGCAACGTGATGCAGTACCAGTTCCCCGAGCACTGGATCCGGCTGCTAGGCAAGCGGATCCGCAATGTGCACCTCAAGGAGTACAGCAAGCTGGCCGGCACGCAGTTCACGCTCGAATCGTTCCGCCCGCTGTTGGACGGCACCACCGACTGGCCCGCGGTGCTCGAGGCCTTCGACCAGGTCGGCTATCGCGGCTACCTCACCTTCGAGTACTTCCACCCTTACCCGCACTGGCCCGAGGCCCTCGTCTATCACACGTCGGATGCCCTGGACCGCATGCTCGGCCGGAAGCAGGCCTGAGGGAGACTGCGGCATGGTCGACGAGCAGACGATCTAAAAGCACTTGATCTGCGAGCTTACGCGCCTCTACGGTGTGCGGCCGGAGGAGGCCCGCGTCGTGTTCGCGGCCTATCGCATCTGCCCGTTGGGGGCGCACATCGACCACCAACTGGGCCGGGTGACGGCGATGGCACTCGACCAGGGAGTACATCTGGCCTATGCGCCTTCAGGGTCTTCGCAAGTTTGCCTCGGCAGCCTGGCTTTTCCCGGTGAAGTTGCCTTTGATCTCCACGACATCCCCGATGCGTCCACTGGCGACTGGGGCAACTATGCCCGGGGAGCCGCCCGCGCGCTTGCCGAAGGGCATCCTTTGCGGTCGGGGATTGTCGGCGTCACTGCGGGGGCCGTGGCGGAAGGCGGACTCAGCTCGTCGGCCGCCGTCGGCGTGGCCTACCTGCTGGCGCTCGAGGACGTGAACAGTCTTCAGATCTCCGCTCGAGAAAACGTTGCGCTCGACCAGCACATCGAGAACCGATATCTCGGCCTCCGCAACGGTATTCTCGATCAGTCGGCGATCCTCTTCTCTCGGCAAGATCATCTGACCGTGATCGACTGCGCCACGGTCGAACACAAGCTGATCGCACCGCCTGCCGCCGTGTCGCCGCCCGCCATTCTGATTGTCTTCTCCGGCCTGAGGAAATCTCTGGTCGCAACGGACTACAATCGGCGCGTCGCCGAATGCCGCGAGGCGGCCGAGATCCTGCTGGCCGCCGCCGGCCGCCCCGGCGAGGAACCGCTTCTCGGCCGTGTCAGCTCGGCGGAATACGCCGCCCATTCCGATTGCCTTTCCGGACCGCCCGCCCGCCGCGCGGCGCATTTCTTCTCCGAGATGAATCGCGTAACGCAAGGCATCGTGGCTTGGCAATCGGGCAACCTGGCGGAACTGGGCCTCCTGGTCACCGCCTCGGGCGAAAGTTCGATCCGCAACTACGAGTGCGGCGCTTTGCCGCTGGTCGACCTTTACCAGATTCTCGTCGCCACGCCGGGCGTCTACGGCGCCCGCTTCAGCGGCGCGGGTTTTCGCGGCTGCTGCGTGGCTCTGGTCGAACAGCATGCCGCCCTCGATGCCGCCGACTCAGCACGCTCCGCCTACGCCGCACGCCACCCGGAGTTGGCCGATGCCGCACGAACGATGATCTGCCGCTCGGCGGACGGGGCGAAAATCCTGCCAAGTCAGTAGCGGAGCAGTGTGGGCAGAACATTTGCGTAACCGGCGTCGAATTCCGCGAGCTTCTCGGCGGAATCGACGGCGATCGCGCGGCGGTCCCAACTGCTTCGCCACAGCACGCTGGAAAGCTGGTAAGTCCAGCGTGCGAACACCGGGTGGGGATAGAGGCCGTGCATCAACTCCTCGCGCGGCACGTCGCCGCACCATGCTCCAACAGTCCGGATCACCGCCGCGTAGGAATCAGCCTGCGGATCGAAATCCTGCCGTACGCCGTCTATCTCAAGATACTTGTGTCTCTCCAGGTATTCGGCCTCGATCACAAACGGTCGGCCATCCCCGCTGCCGCGGATTACGCGGCGTTTTGTCCATGGCGCGCCGCGCTTGAAATCGGTTCGACCTTTGATGGTCGCGCCGCCGAGCGACAACTCGTACACGCATCGCCCATCGACCACGTGAGGATACGCCTCCGGGTTGGGCGGCAAGTACGGTTCCGCGTCGGCCCGCGCGACGCCGCCGCCAGCCAGGGCGGCGTCCAATCCACGCCGCGTGTGGGCCAGCAGATAGATCGCAAAGGCAATGCAATGCACCGATTCCTGGTACTGGATGGTGACCATCCGCTTGTAGTTGCGGCGATTGCCAGGATCCTCACGGTCTTTCGACCGGCACAGCTCGACGTGGGTAATCTCGACCTCCCGGAAAGTACCGAGGAAATCAACAATCCACCGCGTCATCGGATCGTAGAGTTCGGGGAAGTCGTAGAGCACGACTGCTCTGGACGCCTCGATTTCGGCCACCACGCGCGAACAATCCCACGGACGCTCTGGCGGCGCCATCGGCTTTTCGCAAAGGATCACAATCGGCTCCCGCGCGGACCGCGAGAGCAGAATCTCCATGCCCAGCGATCGATGCTCCGGGTGGAGGGCCAGGTGGAAGAGATCGGCCGGAAGCCGGTAGAACTCCCGCTCGTCTTCGATCACGTGCAACCGGCCGGGTTCCAGGTCGGCGGGAGCCGGTCCAGGATCAAAGACAAACGTCTCGATTCCCAGAGCAGCCGCCGCGTCGACGAACTTGCGGCCGATGTAGCCCCACGCGCCGGCAATGGCGATTGATCGGGGAAGCGCGGGCGATCCTGAATCACTCATCCTTGCCGCTACCCGTTGCGTCGGCCGCGGCCCCAACCGGCCGCCGGGCCATCTCCAGCACCTTGCCTACAATCCGCTCCTCGACCGACGGCGCGAACGCGCCCGGCAACGAGCCGTAGACCATCGCCCCGCCGGCCTCGTAACCACCCTCGTTGAGGACGCGGAGGGAAGGAATGTAGCCGAACACATCGTTACTGTAGGCGGCCACCCACACCGCCTCACCGGGCAGTTCTCGCTTCAGCCGCAGCGAGTAATCCACGACCGCTTCGCCCGCCAGGGCTACCAACGTCAGGCTGTTTCCAAATCGCACCACCTGGATCGGATACGCATACGTCGAACGGATTGCTCCCTTTTCGTCAAGCTCCTTGAGCAACCGCTTCGCATGTGTGGCCTCGACACCTTTGCCGCTAGCCGTCTTCTCGAGTTCCTGCCGGCTGGGGGGCGGCGCGAAATCGATGGCAACCTCCTCCATCGCGACGCTCAGCGGTCCTTCGAGCGGCCGGGGTACCGTCTCCAACGCTGCCTCTACGGCCGAAGCCAGCGCCCGGCCGTGCCACTCAACGTGCTGTAGCTGATGCCGCGGGTAAGGGTTCTGGTCGGCACCGCAGCCAGCCATAAACATCGCCGTTGCGCCTGGATGCAATTCTTCCAGGCACTGCTGGGCATATCCAGCGTAATCGCCGCGATACAGGTAGTCGCCCAGAGTCGTGTTGTGACAGGCGTAGCCGAAAAGAAGAGCCACCAGCTTCCCTTCCGCGTCGGAGACGCGCAGGACCGGCACTTCGTGGTCGACCGGGCCGTCGTAGTGGGGAGCGTTTGCATAGCCTTTGTCCGTCGGTCGACGGCGGTTCATGGCGAAGCCGGCGCGGCCGCGGACGAATTCAAGTTTGGCCGGCGCCAGCCGCTCGGCCGCCTGGGTCACGACCGTCACCAGATTGGCTCGCAACTGGTCGGCATACTGCTCGACCGCCTGGACGACTTCCGCCGGCCGCTCGTCCGCTACGACGCTGGCGATCCGGACTGCCGGGCCGCAGTGGGTATGCGAGGCATTCACGACAAGCGACGCCGAATCGATGCCGGCCTTTTCGTGCACTTGGCTGCCCAGCCAATCGCGCAACTCGCGCGGAATGCCGATCAGGTCCAGCGTGAGGAATGCCGCGCGGGCGCCACCGGAATCTTCGATCACCATCGCCTTGGCGAACAAGTCCTGAGCCACCCCCTCCGAGAGACCCTTTCGGGAAGCGTAGCCGGCCATGGGGAGCGGGCTCTGCGGCGTGATCTTCACCGTGGCCACACCCACCTTCCACGGCGGCATATCGGCCGCGTGCGACGAGCAGGCCAGACCGAGTGCCAGCAGTACGGCGGCGCAACCAGAACTCATTCTCATGGCAGTCTTTCCAGCGAAAGAGGCAGTACGGGCAGTCTTCGAGCGGGACCAATCGCAGGCACGCCCATTGTGCCGCCCCGGCGGACCGTTTTCAACACTGTAACGCGCAAGATGAAAGCGCCGCCTCGCGGCGCGAAGCCCAACGCCTCGATCTGCGATCCCGAGGCATGTCCACGGCTGGGAGCCGCGGGGCATGGCACCCTGCCTGTCCTTGGTGCGGATCACGCCAATGCTTCGGCGGGGGTCGCGCCGGAAACGGGATGGCCGTCGAGGAGAGCCTGGACGTGCTGTTCCAGTCGCCGGGTGAGCACGGCGGCGGCATCCTTGGCGCGCTCGGTCGAAACGGGAATCGGGGCGCCGAAGGTGACCGTCGCGCGCCGCGTACCGCGGACGGTGGCCGTTTTGGCACCCAAGACGTCCTCCTCAAACTTGTCGAGCGTTTCGGCCATGCGTTCCGTTGTGGGACGCTCCTCGACGTAGTTGCCCGGATAGCTGAATAGCTGCACGACAAAGAACATGTCGTCGAGATCCGAAAGCAGGGCCCGGCGGCCGGGATCATCCGGAGTCATCGACTGCAGTCGATTGATCAGGCACTGGCGAACGGCCTTGACGCGTTCCGGCACTGCCTGCCGCGAGCAGTCGAGGTCGTGGCGGGCTTCGATGTGATCGAGAATGAAGTCGATCAGTTCTGCCACCCGGCGAGGCAAGGGACCGGACGACGTGTGGCCGAGGAATTCGATTTCCTTCAGCGCCAAGGCGCCTTCGGCAAAATGATAGATCCGTTCGGGGAGCGACAGATCGGGCCGCGGACGCCAATGGATCGACCGCTCAAGGCGATCCATCAGGCGGAGCAGGTCGGGGGTGGGATCCTCGACATAGCGATACTGCATGCCACACGGGATGCAGACGACTGGCCGCCCGCCTTTTCGCGCGGCCAGTAACGCCATGGCCGCCGGCCCTTCGCGGAAGGGGGTGATGCGCTCGTTGAGGTGATAGACCTCTCCCTCCGGAAACACAACCAGCGGAACCGCGCCTGTTTCCAGCACACTGACCGCCTGGCGGAAGGCCTGCATGTCGGTTCCTTCACGATCGATGCTGAAGCAACCGTGATGCGCCAGCGCCCTCCGGCGAATGACACTGCTGCGCCGGAACACCTGCCAGGCCACCATGATGTAGAAGGGAGTGCCAATCGCGTCGGCAGCGGCGTACGTGGCGTAGCAGTCGGCATGGCTGGAGTGGTTGGGGGTGATCAGCACGCCCATTCCCTGGGCCAATGCTTCGCGCACGTGCTCAGCGCCCCGGACTTCCACCTCGACCAGTCGCTGAGCGCGACGCTGCTGGCGCAGGCGGACCGGCCTCCAGAACTCGATCCAACGGGCGCTCAGTCTCGGCGACCACCACTGTGGCGGCTTCTCGAACGGCTGGCGGTTCATGGCGAGATCCTGTGAAGAGGAGGAATCGAGCCGATCTCCAAATGTTGACGAGCAGCAAGCCAGTGCATGCCGGCCAGCAGAGTACCAAGGCGTGATCGCCGCGGCGGTAGCACGCGAGGTCTGGGCAAATCATGGGCTGATTCTGGCGCATTTTGCCCCTGAAAGGAAATGCCGCAATACCTCTGAAGGAGTGGTCGTGCGGATCACGTTCATCAATTCCGCCAGGCAGCCATCATTTGACTTATGTCAGCTATGTCTGTACTAATTCTCTCAAAAACAGGGGCGAGGATTTCCCTGGATGGAGGGTGCGTCCATGCTGGTCATTCCTGGCGGCCGAGGCAAGGACACTTGCGATGGCATTACCCGGCGGGAACTCTTGCGGATTGGCGGATCAACCCTGCTCGGCCTGAGCCTCGCCGATGTGCTCGCCGCCGAACGGACGGCGGTGGCAGCCGAAGCGACGGGCGGCGGCCCCGGGTGGGGCAAGGCCAAGAGCGTGATACTCGTCTTTCTACAGGGGGGGCCGAGCCATATTGACCTCTGGGACCCGAAACCCGAAGCCCCGGAGAGCGTTCGCAGCCCATTCAAGAACATCAAAACCAAGGTCGCCGGCGTCGATTTCACCAACCTGTTGCCCAAACTGGCACAGGTGATCGACCGCGCAACGCTCATCCGTTCGATGAGCTATTCGCCGAACGGGTTGTTCAACCACACGGCGGCGATCTACCAGATGCTCACCGGCTACACTGCCGACCGAGTGAGCCCCAGCGGGCAACTTGACCCGCCCAGTCCCAAGGATTTCCCCAACGTGGGCTCGAACATCATCCGGCTCAAACCGCCGGAGGAGCCGATGCTGCCGTTCGTGATGATGCCGCGGCCGTTGCAGGAGAGCAACGTGATCGGCAAAGCGGGAACCGCCGGATTCCTCGGCCGAGCCTACGATCCCTATTACCTCTACCCACCCGGCGACGACCTCGACATGGGGAAGATGGAGCGGATCCAGGTGGACGACCTGACGCTGCGGCCGGAGACGTCGCAGGGCCGGATGGAGCGACGAGCCAGGCTTCGCGAGGTGATCAACGCCGGCATGCCGGAGATCGACAAGGCGGTGGCCAAGTATGATCTCAACGAATACTACGACCAGGCCCTGGGGCTGGTGCTTTCGGGCCGGGCGCGCAAAGCCTTCGACCTGCATGAAGAGGGCGACGAGATCCGCGATCGCTACGGCCGTAATACGTTCGGACAGAGCCTGCTGCTGGCCCGGCGGCTGATCGAAGCCGGCACGAGGTTCGTCGAGGTGAACTGGCCCAAGGTAGCCAATTCCGACCGGCATTCGTGGGATATGCACACGGACCTCCCGAAACGCATCGAGGGCGAGGCAGCGCCGATGCTCGACGCCGGGCTTTCGTCGCTGTTGGACGACATGGACGCACGAGGATTGCTGGATGAGACGCTGGTTGTGGCCGTGGGGGAATTCGGCCGTGCGCCGCAGCGCGGTGTGAGCACGTCGGGCAACGGCAATTCGGCCGACGGCCGCGATCATTGGCCTTATTGTTTCACGGCGGTGATCGCGGGGGCGGGCATCAAGCGCGGCAATGTGTACGGCACGAGCGATGCCACCGCGTCGGCTCCGCTGGAGTACCCGGTTCACCCGACCGATCTCCTGGCCACCATCTACCATGCGGTGGGAATCGATCCGCTGACGATCGTCTACAACCACCTCAACCAGCCGCGCGAACTGGTGAAGGGCAATACGGTTACGGGGCTGTTTGCATGAGCGGGTTTCGGCAACAAACGCCCGGAGTGAATTCATGCCTCTGAAGCGCCTTTCCGTTGCGGCCTTCGCAGCCGTGGCTCTGCTCATCACTACCGCGGTCATGGCGGCGGAACAGACTCCGAACGATTCTGGCCGTCCCGTGAGCTTCTACCGCGATATCCGGCCCATCTTCCAGGAGAACTGCCTGGGTTGCCACCAACCGGCTCGACGCGACGGCAAGCTCGACATGACGACGGTCGAGGCGTTGCTCAAGGGGGGCGAAACGGAAGAGCCTGGTTTTGAGCCGGGCAACGCCGAGGAGAGCATGATCGTGATCCTATTGGAAGACGGGTCGATGCCGAAGGATCGCGATCCGCTGCCATCAGACCAGATCGCCTTGATTCGCCGCTGGATCGATGCCGGTGCGGAGGATGATACGCCGGCTACTGCCAAGACCGCGATTGACCAGGAACATCCGCCGCGCTACACGGCAGCGCCGCAGGTGACGGCGCTCGATTTCTCCCCGGACGGGTCACTGCTGGCAGTCTCCGGCTATCACGAGGTGCTGCTGCACAAGGCCGACGGATCGGAGATCGTCGGGCGGCTGGTGGGGCTTTCGGAGCGAATCGAGTCGGTGGCCTTCTCACTCGACGGAACGCGCCTGGCGGTGGTCGGGGGCTCGCCCTCGCGAATGGGCGAAGTGCAGATCTGGAACGTGGCCGAGAAGACGCTTGAGGTCTCGCAACCGGTAACGTACGACACGCTCTACGGCGCGAGCTGGTCGCCCGACGGGAAACTGCTGGCCTTCGGCTGCTCCGACAACACGTTTCGCGCAATCGACACCACTTCCGGCGAGCAGGTCTTCTTCCAGGGAGCGCATGAAGACTGGGTGCTCGACACGGTGTTCTCCAAGGACGGCAGTCACCTGATCTCGGTGAGCCGCGACCGTTCAATGAAGCTCTCTGAAGTGGCTACCGAGCGGTTCATCGACAACATCACGAGCATCACGCCGGGAGCGCTCAAAGGAGGGCTCGCGGCCGTGGATCGTCATCCGACCAGGGACGAGCTGCTTTCGGGCGGCGCCGACGGCACGGCGAGAATCTATCGCATGGTCCGCGAGAAAGCGCGTCAGATCGGCGACGACTTCAACCTCATCCGTGAATTCGAACCGCTGCCGGGCCGGATCTTCGACCTCTCATACAGCCGCGACGGCAGCCGCATCCTGGTGGTCAGCAGTCACGACGGCGGTGGCGAGGCCCGCATCTACCAGGAGGCCGACGGCAAGCTCGTTTCGCGGTTCCAGGCACCGGCTTGCGGCCTGTTTGCCGCGACATTCCATCCCGACGGCCAGTCGTACGCCGTGGGTGGTTTCGACGGCTCAGTTCGCCTGATCAAGGCGGAGACGGGCGAACTCGCGGCGCGGTTCTCCGCCGTGCCGCTGGAGAACGGGCCGTCGGTGGGCGCGCAGGGCGCCGAGGTTTCCGATGAGCTCGCCGAAATCGATCATTCCGGCGTGAGTTACATCCGCGACATCGCGCCGGCGATGTCGAAAATGGGGTGCAACGCCGGCACCTGTCACGGAGCAGCCAAGGGGACAAACGGCTTCAAGCTCTCGCTGCGGGGATACGATCCGGCCTTTGATTATCGGGCCCTGACCGACGATCTGGCCGGCCGGCGCTACAACCGCGCGGCGCCGGACCAGAGCCTGATGCTGCTCAAGGCGTCGGGAAGCGTGCCGCACACCGGCGGCGTGCCGCACACCGGCGGCGTGCTGACACGGCCCGGCGAGCGGCGCTACGAACTCCTGCGTCGCTGGATTGTCGATGGTGTGAAGCTCGATCTGGACGCGCCGCGGGTCACGTCGATCGAGATCGACCCGGCAAGCGTGAGCCTGTCACTGCCGGAAATGACACAGCAGTTCTCCGTCCGGGCGACTTACAGCGACGGCACCGTGCGCGACGTCAGCGAAGATGCCTTCCTGGAGAGCAGCCAGACGGAGGTCCTCAAGACCGATGCGCGAGGCGTGGCGACCGCCATTCGACGCGGCGAGGCGGCCGTGCTGGCACGCTACGAGGGGGCTTACGCCGTGGCCCAGGTGACGGTCATGGGAGACCGCAGCGGCTTCCAGTGGGCAGAGGTGCCGACGAACAACCACATCGATGAACTGGTATATGCGAAGCTCCAGCGACTCAAGATCCAGCCCAGCGGAATCTGCACCGACGCCGAGTTCCTGCGCCGCGTCCATCTCGATCTGACGGGCCTACCTCCATTGCCCGACGAAATTCGGGCGTTCATCGATGATTCGCGTCCCACACGGCAGAAGCGAGACGCGGTAATCGATCGGCTCATCGGTTCGCCGGAGTTCATTGAGTATTGGACCAACAAGTGGGCCGACCTGCTGCAGGTGAACCGCGAGTTGACGAGCCTGGAAGTGGCCGAGGCGATGCGGAACTGGATCCGCCAGGCGCTGGCCGAGAACCGGCCCTACAACGAGTTTGCCTATGCGGTGCTCACCGGCAGCGGTTCGACCAGGGAGAATCCAGCCGCCGCGTACTACCAGGTGCTGCGCACGCCGGAAGACGCCGTCGAGAACTCGACGCAACTCTTCCTCGGCGTGCGTTTCAACTGCAACAAGTGCCACGATCATCCCTTCGAGCGTTGGACACAACGGCAGTACTATGAGCTGGCGGCCTATTTCACGCAGATCAAACGCGAAATCGCACCCGGTTCCGCCGAAGCACCCGGCAAGGGAGGCAACCAGCCCGACGAGAAACGCGGGCTCGTGGAGGTGGTCAGTGACCTGGCCGGGAGAGAAATGAAACACCCCGACACGGGCGCGGTTGTGGCTCCCGCACTGCCCTATGATATTGGCGAGCCGGTCGCCGCCGATCTTCCGCGCCGCGAGCAATTCGCCCGGTGGGCCACCTCGGCGAGGAACCAGTACTTCGCGACCAGCTACGTCAACCGCATCTGGAGTTACCTGCTGGGTGTGGGACTAATCGAGCCGGTTGACGACATTCGGGCCGGCAATCCGCCTTCGAACCCCGAACTGCTCCAGAGGCTCACCCGGGATTTCATCGACGGCGGATTCGACACGCGGGAGCTGATGCGGGCGATCTGCAAGTCGCGGGTATACCAGCACGCGATCGAAACGAATGCCTGGAACGCCGACGACGAGACGAACTACTCCCATGCGCTTGCCCGGCGGCTGCCCGCCGAGGCGCTTTTCGATGCGCTGTACCGTGTGACCGGTGCGGCGAGCCATCTGCAGGGCATCGCCGCCGGAGCCCGGGCGGTCGAGGCCATCGATCCGCAGGTGAAAAGCGCCGACGGTTTCCTGGATCTGTTCGGCCGGCCGCCGCGCGAGAGCGCCTGCGAATGCGAGCGGTCCAGCAGCATCTCTCTCTCGCAGACACTAAACCTCGTGAACGGGCCGACGATCGCCGAAGCGATCAATGATCCCGGCAATGCCATCGCGCAACTGGTCACTGCCGAGCCGGACGATCGGCGTGTGATCGAGGAACTCTTCCTGCGGATACTGTGCCGGTTGCCGTCGGAGGCGGAAATCGCGGCGGCAACGGCCGCGATGCGGCCCGAGCATTTCGACGTGGACTATGCCCAGTTCTCCGCGGCCCGCGACGAGCATGTCGCCACGCTCGACACCCGTCAAACTGCATGGGAAGAACGGTACGAGAAAGAAGTCGTGTGGCAGGTGGTGATGCCGACCGAACTGGCTGCTGAGGGGGATGTGGGACTGAAAGTCGAGGGCGATGTGGTTGTCTCCGGCGGGGCGAATCCCGAGAAGACGAAGTATACGGTTACGATCGACACCGATGCCGCGGCCATCACGGGCTTGCGGCTGGAGGTGCTCCCGCACGACTCCCTGCCGGCAAAGGGCCCTGGCCGGGCGGCAAACGGCAACTTTGTGCTCAATGAATTATCGCTCTCGGCAGCGCCGAAGAGCGAGCCGTCGCAGAGCAAGCCCATCCCGCTTGCGAACGCCCAGGCCAGCTTCAGCCAGGAGAGTTGGGCCGTGGCTGGAGCGATCGATGGAAATCTGTCGAGCGGCTGGGCGGTCGCTCCGCAGTTCGGTCAGTCGCACATGGCCGTGTTCGAGACGGTCGAAGACATTACCCATCAAGCAGGTTCTCGGCTGGTCCTGGCTCTTGACCAGCAGTTCGGCAGCCAGCACACCATCGGCCGGTTTCGCTTTTCGCTCACCAACTCGCCGCGCCCGCTCAAGCTGAAATCGGACCTGCCGCAGCATGTTCTCGAGATCGTCACCCTGCCCCGGGACCGCCGAACGGAGGAACAACAGGCGAGTCTCACGGCCTACTTCCGCGGTCTCGATTCCAGGTACCAGCGGCTGGAGCAGGCCGTGGCCAGCTACGCGAAGTGGCAGGAGAACAAGCGGGTGATCGGCGCGCAGGACCTTGCATGGGCGCTGATCAACAGCCCGGCATTCCTCTTCAACCGCTGAGTCTTGGAGAATCGAGAGCCGGCACCGGCTCAGAATACTTGCAGGGCGGCCGGGCCGGGTGAGGTGAGGAAGAACGCGGCGTGGGAAGCAGAGTGGGGGTGGCGGCGACGGTAGGCGTCGGACCAGCGTGACAGGAAATTCTCGGCCTCGTTCGCCTCGACCAGTGCCCAGACGCTGCCGCCAAACCCGGCCCCAAATGCCGAGGCAGCCAGGGCGCCGTGCTGCCGGGCCGATTGAGCGAGATAAATTGTCTCGGGCACTTGGTTTCCGAGCAAGTGTTCGGCCGCCCGTTGCGAACGGTCTACCAGCCGACCGAACGTCGCGAGATCGCCATTGGCCAGCGCGTCGCCGGCTGCCGGAACGATCGCCTGATCCTCTTCGAGGAAATGGGCTAGCCGCGCGACGAGCGGTTCGGAGCCGCTTTGACGGACCAGCAGTTCCAGTTGGCCAACTGCCGTGGGGCTGCTGGCGATGGCGGCGGCGATGTGGGGATCGCTCCGCCCGCTCTGCGATCGCCACAGGGCGGCTACCTCGGCGGCCAGCCGCGAAGCCGTATTGTATTTGTCCATCGCGGCGCCGGTCTTCGCGGCCGCGATGCCGCTGGAGCCGATCGCAAACACAACACCCGCCGGCATGGCAATTTCGCGTTCGAACCGGACGGGGGCATAGGCGTACTGGCTCACATGCCCTGCACGGCAGGTGAGGATGGCGGTATGGTCTTCGCTGCCGCCGAACGTTCCGACGCCGCGGTCGCCGACGAGCGAGCCGAAGGTTTGCCCGTTTTCGATCGTCGCCAGGTAGCCGGCCAGGTCGGTGAGGCTGCCGATATTCGCTCCCCACTGCGGCGCGCTGTACAAACCGTTGCGTTCGATGAGAACCAGGGCGATGGCGATCATCAGCGCGCTGGAACTGCTCATGCCGGCGGCCCGCGGCAGATCGCTGGCGAAGGCGATATCCGCGCCTTGCCGGGCGGCGGTGAAGTTCTGCGCCAGCCGCCGTGCCACGGTCATCGGGTAGTTCGACCAGTGGCCCGCATTTGGCACGAGATTGGGATCAAACGGGAGAAGGGTCTCTTCTGGGCGGGCAGCATCCACTACGCGGATCACATCATCATCGCGCGGAGCAGCGACCACGCAAAATCCCCGCTCGGCCGCCGCCACGATGCTCCGCCCACCCGCATAATCGGTGTGCTTGCCAAGGACTTCAATTCGGCCGGGCACAAAGAAGCCGCTCGATGGCTTCGCGCCCAGCGCCGCAGCGGCGTCGCCGAATAGCCGCGATTTGGCGGCAGCGGATTCCGCGCTCAGGCCTCCGCCGGCGAGCGACTCCGCCAGGCGATCGAGTTCCGTGGGGGCACCGCGAAAACCAAGCCTGCGGATCAAAGCTCGACCTCCACGCCGGCGAGTTTCTCGGCCATCGTGCCGACGTCGCGCCGGCTGGTCATGTCGAGTACGGGCGCCCGGACGGTTACGGCGCGGAATGGCTGGCCGAGCACATCGATCACGTATTGCACGGCGTCGGTCACCTCGAATTCGCCGCGCGGCGAAGGTTTGATATTGCGACAGGCCTCGAAGATCGCCGGGCCGAACCGCCAGCAGTTCATGCTCAACCACAGCGGTTGCGGCAGCGCGGCCAGCGTCGACTCGGAGGGTTTCTCGAGAATCTGCTCCAGCAGGCCACGGCCGTTGATCCGGCCCACGGCGAACTGGCGAAGCCGTTCGGGCGCGATATTGCTGCCGGCAAACATGCTCTCGCGCTCAAAAAGGGCGGTGGCAAAGCCGTCCGTTTCCCGCAACCGCCGCAAGGCCTCGGCCGGATAGTAGTTGTCGGAATTGATGACCAGGAAGTGATCGTCGCCGGCAAATTCTTCCGCGGAGGCCACGGCATCGGCGGTGCCGCGCGGCTCGACCTGGACCGCATAAGCGATCGAAAACCGCTGCGGCGGGGCGTCCTCTTCATAGCGGCGGCGGAGGATGTCGTGTTCGGGGGCGACCACGAGGCAGATGTGCCGGTACCCGGCGTCGGCCAGGGCGGAGAGCACATAGTCGAGGAACGGCCGGCCGATCGGAATCAGCGCTTTGATTCCGACATCGGCGGCTGCCGCCTGCTTGGAGTCGAGAGCGGCCTCGGCGTCGGCCTGACGCATCCGGGTGCCGAGGCCACGGGCAAGAATGACAGCTTTGTCCATCGCGGGCGAGACTCACTGGGGACCTGGGGACAAGGGACTTTGATACCAGTATCGGCGAGGCCACGCTCGGCGGGGAGTGTGGCCAACGGGCCGGGCGATGGATTATACTCGCGCAGGCTACCGAAGCCGCCGATTTCAACGATTCTGCGGATGGTGCCGTTGTTCGGCGCGCCTGGTGGCGCAGTTCCTTATGCGGATGAAGAGCAATCTGGTGGAGATTTCATGATGACGCGAAAGATGCATTGCCTGGCGGGTACGTTGGTTGGTCTGGCAATACTGGCAGGGCTCGGCGCTTCAAACGCCGCCGAACCGGACCTGCGCACCCGGCTCGAAAAGCGCGTACATCAGAACGAGCAGGGCGAGTCGCTGCCGTACCGGCTGTTCGTGCCCCGGGACTATGACGCGGCGAGGCAATACCCGCTGATTCTTTTCCTGCACGGGGCCGGCGAACGTGGCGACGACAATGAAGCGCAACTCGTGCACGCTGGGGTGCTCCGCTTCACCCGGGATGACGTTCAAGCCGAGCACCCGGCGTTCCTCGTCGCGCCGCAGTGTCCCAAGGGACGGAAGTGGGTCGAGGTGGCGTGGGATTTTTCCGGTCCGCACCAGACGCCGGCCGAACCCAGTCTGCCCATGAAGTTGACTCTGGAGATCCTCGCGAAGCTGGCGAAGGAGTACAGCATCGATCGCCAGCGGATCTACGTGACCGGACTGTCGATGGGCGGTTTCGGATCGTTTGACCTGTGCGCGCGGCGTCCGGAAATGATTGCCGCGGCGATGCCGATCTGTGGAGGGGCCGACGATTCGAAGGCCGAGGCGATGAAGGAGATCGCTTTCTGGGTGTTCCATGGCAGCGCCGACACGACCGTTCCGCCGACCCGGTCGCGATCGGCGGTCGAGGCCCTGCGCAAGGCGGGCGCCGAGGTGAAGTACACCGAGTATGAGGGGGTGGGGCACAATTCGTGGTCCAAGGCCTACGACGAGAGTGAACTGGTCGATTGGCTGTTCAGCCACCACCGATAACGACGTTTTCTAGAAGAGGGATGCGATGACCGCTCTTCTGATCGCGATCGCGGGCATGATTGCCGCGGAGCCAGCGTCTTTCCAGCGTCATGACATTGACTCGTACGCGGGCGGCTATCAAGTGGCCATCGCCGACATCAACGGCGACGGCAGGCCCGATGTAATTGCTCTGTCGACTGCGGCGGACTGCGTCGATTGGTTCGAGAACCCGACATGGAAGAAGCGGCCCATTGCCCGGACGGCGAAGAACATCGATCTGGCCTGCTCGGACATCGACGGCGACGGACAGTTGGAGATCGCTGTGGCGACCGGATTCTACTTCAACGAGTCGAGACGCGGCGGCGAGATTTTGTGGCTCAAACGGACCGCGAACCTCGACGAGCCCTGGCAGGCGCACCCGATCGCCACCGATCCGGTGGTGCATCGGCTGCGCTGGGGCGATGTGGACGGCGACGGCCGGATGGAACTCGTTCATGCGTCGATTCTCGGCCCCGGTTCCGACAATGTGAAACGCCCTCAGCCGGCGCACCTGTGGGCCTTCCGGGTGCCGGAGCGGCCGGAGCGGCAGCCGTGGGAGAAATGGACAATCAACGAGACGCTCCCCGTGCTGCACGGGATCGAGATCGTCGACTTCGACGGCGACGGCCGCAACGAGATTCTCACGGCGAGTTTTGACGGTATTCACCGGCTGGACTATCCGCGTGACGGCGAGCCTGGCACGGGTTGGCGTATCACGCCGCTTGCCGCGGGCGCGCCGCCCAGGTCGAATGAGCCCGGTGCCCCGCGGGGATCGAGCGAGATCGCCGCTGGCCGCGCGCCACGCTTGATGGCGGCGATTGAGCCCTGGCATGGGAACGAGGTGGTCGTTTATCGGCCCACCGCGGCGGGCGACTCCTGGCGGCGGCAGGTGCTCGACGACGAACTTGTCGAAGGACACGCCCTGGCCGTGGCCGACTTCGACGGCGACGGCCTGGAGGAGATCGTGGCCGGTTGGCGGGGCGGAGAACCGGGCCTGGCACTGTACGATCCGGCCGACGCGGACGGGACCAGTTACCGCAAGGTGGTGCTCGACCGTGGCATTGCCGTCGAAGGCATGGCGCTCGCCGACCTCAACCAGGATGGCCGGCTGGACCTGGCCGTCATCGCCGGGCGGACGAACAGCCTGGCGTGGTACGAGAACGTCTCACGATGAGACGCCAGTGAAGATCGCCGGTGCGCCATACCCGATGTGCTCATCATCTGTGAGTACGCCACGCTGAGCGGCGGTGAGCGATCGATGCTCGCCACGCTCGACCTGGTGAGCCGCGCCGGCTTCGACATGGCGGCGGCCGCGCCGCCGGACGGTCCGCTGGCCGAGTCGCTCGGGGCGCGCGGCATCGAAGTCGTTCCGTTCACGATTCGCGCCGGCGGAGCGACGGTACCGCAATCGCGGGCGCGTGAGCTGCTTGCGGAGATTCTTCGCCGTCGGCAGCCGGCGATCGTGCATGCGAACAGTCTGGCGATGGGCCGGCTGGCGGGGCCGGTGGCTTACGAAAGCGGGCTTTCCGGCATCGCCCACCTCCGCGACATCGTGCGGCTCAGCGCCCAGGCGATCCGCGACCTCAATCGCAATGTGCGGTTGCTAGCCGTCTCACTCGCGACGGCTGAATTCCATGCTGCGCAGGGCCTCGATGCAGGAAGGCTGCACGTTGTCCATAACGGTGTCGATCTCGAATTGTACCAGCCGCGTCTGGCGACTGGGTATCTGCATCGCGAACTGGGACTGCCGCCGGAGGCAATGCTGATCGGGGCGATCGGGCAGATCTGCCTGCGCAAGGGTTTTGACACGCTGGTGCGCGCGGCAGAGTTGCTGATTGATGTGTTGCCGCAGGCCCACTACCTGCTCGTGGGCGAGCGCTGGTCGGGAAAGGGCGAATCGCTCGAGCTGGAGCAGGCAATTTCCGCTGTGGCCGAAGGTCCACTGGCGGGACGGCTGCACGTGACGGGGCTGCGCGAGGATGTGCCGCACCTTCTGAATGAACTGGCAATGCTCGTTCATCCGGCCCGGCAGGAACCGCTCGGCCGCGTGCTGCTGGAGGCCGCCGCCTCAGGCCTGCCGGTCATCGCCACAGACGTCGGCGGGACGGCCGAGATCTTTCCGCCGGACTCTCGCGCGGCGCGACTTGTACCGCGCGATGACGCAAACGAACTTGCCGAGGCGATCCGGGAACTGGCCACAAACGCCGATTTGCGCAGCCAACTCGGCGCGGCAGCCCGCCGCCGAATGGAAATGGCCTTCCGGCTCGACGCAGCCGCCGAGGCGCTGGTGGTGCAGTATCGCGCGGCGCTGGGGTGAGCTGCCGTTCGCGGAACGGGAGACCCTGTTTTGCTGGCGTTCAGCTCACCGCATTGACCACGTAGGGCTTGCGGTAATCGCGCGAGAGCATGGCGTTGGCTTGTTCATCGCCGGGGAATGTCTCGGTTTGCGGATCGAAATTCACCGTGCGGCCAAGGCGGTAGGCGATGTTGCCCAAGTGGCAGAGCGACGACGAGAGGTGCCCGTCTTCGATTTCCACTCCCAGATCGTCCGGGTTGCGGCTGCGGACGCCGGCAATGAACCGCTCGTACTCGTTCGAGCCGGCCGTCGCGGTTGGGCCCGGTTCGCGGCTGCGGCCCAGGAATGTCTTGTAGCCGAAATAGTACACCTGCATGTAGCCTTCGGAACCGAAGAACGTGACGCCCACCGCGTTCGACGCCCCCGAACCGTAATCCTCGTGGTTCGTGATCCAATGGCGAGTCTCGAATACGAGCATCTTGTTCTGTTCCGGGTACTGGTAGACGCAGACCAGCGTGTTGGGAGTCTGCTGGTCGTCGTCAAACATGAAGTGGCCGCCGCCGGCATGGACTTTCGTGGGCAGGCCGACGCCGAGGCCCCAGCGGGCCATGTCCATTTCATGGACGCCCTGATTGCCCATATCGCCATTGCCATAATCCCAGTTCCAATGCCACTCGTAGTGGAAGCGGTTGGGATTGAACGGCCGCTCCGGGGCGGGGCCGAGCCAGAGATCGTAGTGTACGCCTGGCGGGACGGGGGCGTCGGCTTTGCGGCCGATGGTGGGCCGCCACTTGAAGCACAGGCCGCGGGCCATGTAGATCTCGCCGATAATGCCGTCGCGGAGTTTCTGGATCGCCTCGCGGATCGCCGGCGAACTGCGTCCCTGCGTGCCGTGCTGGCACATCCGCCCGTACTTCCGCGCTGCTTTCACAAGCTGGCGGCCTTCCCAAATGTTGTGCGAACACGGCTTCTCGACATACACGTCCTTGCCCGCCTCGAGCGCTGCGATGGCAATGAGCGTATGGGTGTGGTTGCAGGTCGCGATGCTGACCACGTCGATGTCTTTGTCTTCCACCAACTGCCGGTAATCGGTGAACCGTTTGACCTTCCGGCCCGTTCGCTTGTCCAACTCATCAGACTGTGCGCCGAGGATCGATTCGTCGATGTCGCACAGCGCCACCACCTCCGTGCCCGGCACGCTTCCCAGGCCGTTCATGTGGTGCTGCCCCTTGCCGCGCACTCCGACGCAGGCGACGCGAACCACTTCGTTCCGGCTTGCCGGCTTCTCCTGAGCACGGGTGGTCTGCGGAAAGCTCCCCAGGCCCGCGGCAAGGCCCGCGGCAGAGGAAGCAGCGAGAAACTGACGGCGGTCCAGGCGGCGGGACATGATCTTGGCCTCAACGTGAAAGTAAGAGTGCGACAGACCCGCCCCCTTGGGTGGGCTCGTGCGCAGGTTCCACTATAGTCGATCGCGCCCCCGAGCGGCAAGCGGTCGAGAAGGATAGGTGATCTCGCGTCGCGATGATCAGCGTTCGGCGGCGTCGGGTTTCTCAACCGCCTCGGCGGCGGGCGTTGAAGACCGATCTTCATTCAGCAGTCGCATCGCCTCTTCTCCCTGCTCCGGCGGTACGATCACCCGGAATGCGAGATCGAGATTGGCGGGAACGACGCTTGCGCGTATGCCGTGATGGCGGAGGAAGTTGGCCATACTCTCCGCCGCGGTCGCGATGCTCGTCTCCAGAACGACGGTGGTGTCAGACTCTGACAACCTCATCAGTTCCGCCAGCAGAGCGGCGATTGCCAGAAGGAAGACGCTGAAGGCGGCCACGCGTGGATCGAGCCCGATCCATTTCGCAAGGCCGAACACCAACGCGCTAAGAGTAATGAATGCCAATGCGCTGAGCAGGCGAAACTGCACGGGGCGAGGTTTCGCTTCCACCTGCCGGAGGTGGTCGAGCGAATTCGGCGCATCGTTCCGGTCATCGCTCACGCAACCCTCGCTATGGACGCGTTCGGCGCGGCGCTGTGACTCCGCCGCCTCTTCGACCGATCCACTTCGGCAACCGAGTCAATCGCCTGCGATGTCGATCTGAGCACCCTTATTATCGGGCGGCGCGATCGAGAGTTCCAGATCCTCGGTGTCGGTCGACCGCACCAGCCGAGCGATGAACTCCCGGGCGCCGGCTTCGCTCGGACAGAGCGCGAACAAGGTCGGTCCCCAGGAACTCTGCCCCACGCCGCGAACGCCCAGCTTTCGCACCAGTGCGACGAGCGAAGTCAACTGCTGCCCGGCAAACGGGCCCCCTTGCCTGGCGGCAAAACTCAGTCCGGCCTGGTAGCCGAATTCGTAGAGGGCATCGCTGAAGCTTTCGAAATCAGCCCTCGCCGCGGCTGGAAGAAGTTGCTCGCGGGCCATTCGTTCGAGCGTCGCGCAGCGTACCTCTGGCACTGGCGGAAGCACGGCAAATGCCTCTCGCTCAGCTTCGCCATAGAGCCCGGTCAGGCGGCGCGGGCAGATGAGGACAAACCGCCATTCGTCGGGCAGATCTTCACGGCCCGCGAGCGGCGAGATCTCCTCGTCGCCCGTCTTTCCGCGTTCGAAGAGCAAGCCGCCGCGGATGAAGCCGTAGAGGCCGATCGCCGAACGCTCGCCGCGTCCCACTCGGCGTGCCAGTTCAGCAGCATCCAACGGCGGCGCGCCTACCAGGCAATTGAGTCCCGCCACGACCGCCATGCTCAACTGGGTGCCGGTCCCCAGCCCCACGTGCTCGCGCGGCGCCTGCAGGATCTCAATCCGGCAGCGCGGCAGGCCGTTGTCTCCGCCGAGCAATCGCACTATCCGCTCCGTCCGGTCGGCCAGCAGTCCGGCCACCTCGAATCGATCCGCTACCCGGACCGTCATCTTCAGCCCCGGCGTGGCGATCATTGCCCCCGCGCCGCCGAATTGCCTTCCGCCGGCACGATTGATGGAGAGCATGCCGAAGTGCAGGCGGCTAGGAGCGGTGACCTGGACGACGCGCCGGTTCATGACGATGCGATCTGCTCCTGGAGGTAACGTTCGAGGAATGCCCAGGCCGCGTGCTCCTGCGGCCCCCCGGTCTTCTGGACGAGCACCGCGAGCCTCTCGTACTCCGCGCGGATTTCCTCATGCGGCAGGTACTTCGTCCTCGTCGCCAGGATCGCCCCTTCCACCACGGCATACTTCGCGCGGTTGAATCCGGCGAAATCGCGTTGCCAGCCGCGGTCGACGACATTCGTCTCAATCACCGCGCGATCGGATCCGCCGCCGATTTGCCACACGCGAAGAGCATACCAGCGGCATGCCCCGTGAAGGATCCAGCCGTTGATTGCGTTGGCTCGCTTGACTTCCGGCGGGACCTCGAGCCTGCTGACGGCCGCACGGGCGAGAAGCATCACATCGTCGGTCACGTGAAATACGGCTTCGCCGAGCCGGTTCAAATTGTCGAAAGTCGTCGACGAGCGATAGGGGCGCAGGAAGATGCGCTCCAGCGAATCGTGAGCCGGATCCTCCACGATGGCGCCCATTGGCGTCACGTGCGGCTGTCCGTCCGGATTGGTCGTGGTAATGATGCCTTCGAGAATCATGTTCAGTGGATGATCGGCGGCGAGGCAGGTGCTGGAGCGGACGATGGCGCACCCTCACGGAGTTCGACCGCAAGACTCGGCGTGCCGGAGACCGGGAGACCGGCCAGGCGCAGGAATCCGGCCAGCAGGTCATAGCCGGTTTCGGTAAGGATCGACTCGGGGTGGAACTGCAATCCGATCACCGGTAGACTGCGGTGCCGGATGGCCATCACGACGCCGTCGGTCGTCCGCGCGCAGACTTCAAGACATTCGGGCAAACTCGACTCCTCCACGACGAGCGAGTGATAGCGGCAAGCGGTCAACGGGTTGGGCAGTCCCGTGAAGACGCCCCGGCCGTCGTGGTAGACGGGCGAGGTGCGGCCGTGCACCGGTTCCGGCGCGCGGACAATCCGGCCTCCCAGGGCCGCGGCAATCGTCTGGTGCCCCAGGCACACGCCGAGAATCGGCAGCCGGTCGTGCAATCGACGGACGACTTCCAGCGAGCACCCTGCCTCGCGCGGCGTGCATGGGCCAGGCGAAAGGACGACTGCTGCGGGGGCGAGTTCGGCCACGCCCGCAGCGTCGATCGCCTTATTGCGGACCACCAGCGTCTGGTGCCCGAGCCGCTGAAAGTACCGGGCCAGGTTGTAGACGAAGCTGTCGAAATTGTCGATGAGCAGGATCATATCGCCACAGGTCAGGGGCGGAGCGCGCGGAGCATGCCCTCGGCTTTGTCCCAGGTCTCTTCATATTCTCGCTCCGGCACCGACTGCGCGACAATGCCGCCTCCGACGGGCATCTGCCACCAGCCGCGGCCGGCGGTGATGGTTCGGATGAGGATGTTCAGGTCGGTCGAGCCGTCGAAGCCCAGGTAGCCGAGCGATCCGCAGTAGGCGCCGCGCGCGGTCGGCTCCAGTTCCGAGATGATCTGCATCGCCCGCACTTTCGGTGCGCCGGTGATCGATCCGCCGGGAAACGCCGCCCGCAACAGGTCCAGCGGCGTGTGCTCCGGCCGCAACTGGCCGCGAACTGAGGAGACGAGGTGCTGCACGTACTCGTAGGCCTCCAGCCGGCAAAGCTGATCGACGTAGACGCTCTCCGGCTCGCACACGCGCGAAAGGTCGTTGCGCAACAGGTCCACGATCATCACATTCTCGGCGCGATCCTTCTCGCTGCTGCGCAGCTCATCGCCCGAGAACAGATCGGCTTCCGGCCGCAGCATCCGGCGGCGCGTTCCCTTGATCGGCCGGGTTTCAACCTCCCGCCCGGCGACGCTCAGGAATCGCTCGGGCGAGGCGCTGAGGATCTGAAAGCCGCCCAGGTCGAAGTAGCCCGCGAATGGAGCGGGATTCCGCTGGCGGAGCCGGAGATACAACGCGGCAGCGTCGCCGTCGGCCGGATGGATCAGGCGCTGCGCAAGGTTCACCTGAAAGACGTCGCCGGCGCGAATGTACTCGATCACCCGGCAGATCGCCCCCAGGTACTCGCGCCGCGAGAAGTTGCTCAACACCTCGCCGAAACGACCTGTCCGGCAGCCAGTCGGGTGATCGACCGGCGGCAGCCAATCGCGCTTGGCGGACGGCGATGGCGGAGCCGCCAGGCACGCCAGGAAATCGTGGAGCCGCGACTGGGCGCGATGCTGCCTCGCCTCGGGGTCGGTCTCTGGCCAGCCCTGCGAGACAAGCCAGGCCCGGTTGGCCGCGTGGTCCCACGCCAGCACCACGTCGTACAGCCCGACCGCCAGCCCCGGCAGTTCGAATTCATCGATCCTTGCCGGCGGAATCGCTTCCCACTGCCGGCCGAGATCGTAGCTGTAAAGTCCCGCGGCGCCTCCCTGGAACGGCGGCAGTCCCACGACGGTCGCCGAGCGATAGACGGCGGTCCGATGAGAGAGCATTGCGAGGTGATCGCTTGCGCAGAGCGGCAGCTCAATGTAATCGAATGGATCGGCCGTGAGGAACGAGTACCTGCCGAGCAGCGGATCGCGCCGGGCGCTATCGAGGAACAGGCAATGCGGCCAGCACCGAAGCCGCGCAAAAGCGTCTTCCGGACGCGGCGGAGGCAGCAGTTCCTTGATCAGGGGATGGAAGTCGGAATCGGGCACTCGGCGCTCGCTTGTTCGTCTCCGGTTCGCTCCGCCCGGCTACCGCTCGACGGAGACCTCATGGGCTGACGGTCTACTCGTCCTCATCGCACCCTTTGCCGCGGCGTGCCATCCTGACCGCCCGGCGTTCACGGCGCGTCAACTCGGCGACGGTCAGCATTCCCCAGTCGAGCGCTTCGTCCTGCCGATAGTTCTTCGACAGCGCCAGCGCCGTCATTGCCTTGGCCATCTCGTAGCCCAGGTAGAAAGCGTGCGCGGCGTCGATCGTTGCCGGCGCGCGGGGCACCAACTGCTCGAACAGATCGAAAGGATTGTCGCCTGTAAGGTGGAGTTGGGAAGTGATCAGGTGCAGTTGGCCTCCTTCGGCGAAAATGCGGTACGAATGGTCCTTGATCGCGGTCGCCAATTCGTCGAATTCCTCCGGTCGGCGATCGAGAACCCGCGGATCGCGCAGCATCACCAGTCTCGGCTCCACGTGTTTGGGAAGTACCTGCCGGTTCACGGCATGGTATACCAGCCGCCGCGCCAAGTCGCATTCCCGCACCGCGGTCCGGGCCCAGTTGATCTCCTGTGTGGTCAGCACGCTGCGGATGCCCAGTTCCTGGCAGAAGCCAAGCAGGACCACGTTGATTGCCGCTGAGTCGGCGTCGGTCAGTTCGGTGAGATTGCCGATCCCCATCAGCATCTCCGCCTGCGGCCAGCGGCGGCGGACCTCCAGGTAACGGCCGAGGCTGGCGGCGAAGCCGAAGGCGATCGGGTTGAGGATCGGGTCGATGCGGAACCGCACGCCGGCTTCAGAGAGTGCGGCGGTGGTCTCGTCCAGGCCGTCGAGCGTGCCGGCCGCGTCGGGCACCACCACCACTTCGCAGTCCCAGCCGAGGGCGTGGCGCAGGTTGGTCTTGTTGACCGACAGCACCAGTTCGGCGCCGGCCGCGATCGCCGGTTCGATCTCGCCCGGATGGTAGCTGTCGATCGACACCCGGCGGCCTTCCTTGCGGAGGGCCCGCACCGCCTCGGCGACCCGTTTCCAAGTCTGCCGCGGTTCGCAGCCGAGGTCGATCACGTCGGCGCCGTCGGCTTCCAGGCGCGCCGCGCGAGCGAGGATCTCTTTCAAGCTGAGTCGCGGCGCGTGGTTGATTTCCGCAACGATTTCGATGTCGAAGTCGCCGTAATCCGAGTTCTGCGATGGCTGGCCGAAGTATTCGGGCAACTGCCGAAGGTCCTTCGGCCCGCGCTCGACCGGCACGCCCGTGGCCTCTTCCAGCACGCGCACATCGCCCTGGCAATAGCCCGGTAGGATGATCCGCGTGGCCTGCGGCAGGACCTGGATCCGCCGCGCGATCCACTTGGGCGACATCAGTGCCGCCACGGTGATCGGCATCACCGCCACCGAGCAGTCGAACTCGACCGTGGGCGCCATTTCCTTGAGCACGGTACGCAGCGACGGCTCCGCCAGCTTTCCGGTGACGAATACGTAATGCTCGCGAGGCATGGTCAGCAGAGGCAGTCAGTGACGGGTGCGTGTCGCTTCACGAGTCCATCGAGTGGTTGAAGCCGCCGTTGATTTCCAGGATCTGGCCGGTGACGAAGTCGGCGGCGGGCGAAACCAGGAATCTCGCCGCACGGGCGATGTCTTCGGGCGTTCCCCATCGCGAGCGAAGGCTTTCGCGCCGGGCGCGGTCTTGCCATGCCGCCGATGCCCGTTCGCCCCAGGCGGTCTTGATCCAGCCCGGCGCGAGGCAGTTCACCCGGACCTCGGGAGCCAGCGACTGGGCCAGGCTTCGCGTAAAGGCCATCACCGCTCCTTTGGCGGCGGCGAACATCTCGCCGCTATCGCCCGCCATCCCGCGGGCCGCGCCGTCCCAGCCAATATTGAGGATCACTCCTCGACCGGCGGTTTTCATCCGCCGCCCTGCCAGGCGGCCCAGGCAGACGGTGGCCAGCACGTCGACCTGCCAGAGGGCGGCCAGCTTGCGTTGAAATGGCCACCGCGCCGCTTCGCCGGTGAGCACGTCGGCCCCGGCGTTGTTCACCCAGATCTCGACGCCCGACCGCCACTCCCAGGTCCGCTCGACGAGCGTTTCATGCTGCGACGGGTCTGCCAGATCGGCTAGCATCACCAGGGCCTGGGCGCCAGCCGCACGGATTTCGTCGGCCACGGCTTCTGCCGCATCGCGGCTTTTCCGGGCATGAACGACCACCGCCGCCCCGGCTTGAGCCAGTTCCAGGGCAATAGCGCGGCCGATTCCGCTCGACGAACCGGTAACGACCGCAGTGGCGCCGGCAAATTCGCGAGGAGAATTCGGTTCCACGGGCAGGACACAAGGTGGGCAGAAGGACAGGATCTCGACCATCCCTTTGTAGCCGCCCAGGGGGCTCGCGGCAAGTAACGACGGCCGAGATGCCCCCCTCCAGTGCAGGCACCGCCAGAGTCTGCTACTGGATGTTCAGGCCCATGAGGTAATCGTCGAGCGCTTTCTTCAACTCGTTCTCCTTCTTCTGAAATCCGGCGATCTCGTCGCGAAGCGCTTCGATGCGGTCTTCCTGTTGGCTGAACTTCTTCACATAACGGCTGTAAAGCTCGCCGGTACGGTCCAGCCGGCTCATGTTCTCGCGAATCCGGGCTTGCTCCTCGGAGATCTGGGCGATCTCCTGTTCGCGCTCGGTGCGCTCTTGGGCAACCCCGGCCAATTCCTGCTTCCGCCGCACGATCTCGGCCAGCGCCTGCTTGACCTCGTCACGAACGACCTTGGCGCTCTGATAGATGCGGATCGTATTGTCGTTGATGTCCGACAGGCCGATGCCCTGGGTCTCGGTCCGCTGGAATTCCAGCGCCAGGCTGGCGGCCTCGCCCGGCTTCGCGTCCACGGCAAAGCGGTACTCCGAACGGGTCTTCTCCGCGGGCTCCTTGGGGGTCACCAATTTCCATTCCGGTTCGACCGGGTATTCGACCAGCACCTTCTTCGACTCGTCGCCCGAATTCTTCACCGCGTATTTCAGGAGTCGAACGTATTTCCGTTCGACGAACATCGTCCCTTTCAGCAGCCGAACATTGAGGATTTCGTCGGGGCTCGGCTTGCTTTCGGGAGCCACCTCCACCTCGAGGTCCATCGCGTAACTGATGAGGCGATCGCTTGCCGGCGGCATGTCCTCGATCCGCGCATCACCCGCGTACGTACCGCCGTCGAACACGGTGACGGGCCCCTGCATCAGGTGCAGCGGCGTCGTATTCTTCAGCCGCAGCCCATTGAGCGGATGCTTGGCGTGGACGTTCTGGTTGTAGATTGAGACTTTTTCGCCTTCGACCTCCTCGTTGACGATCGGCAACATGGCCGATTGCTGTCGCTCGAGATCGACAGGGTTCTCGATGGCATAGCGGAACAGTTCCCCCACCTCGCCCGCCTGGGCCAGCGACTGCACCCCCTGCCGGACATCCCACCGTTCGCTGCTGAACGCAAACACCTCGTCTCTCGCCTCCCCGGCGTACCCGCCGTACGCACCCGCCGCGCGACCTGCCATCTCGCCCCGCGCCGGCGCCTGGCCGGGCATCATGCCCATCATGCCCCCTGCCTGCCCCTGGCCTGCTTGGGACTTTCCCTCCAGCATCGTGCCGGGTGCGCCGGGCATAGCCGCCGCGGCGGCTGGCCGACCTGCCGATAGTTGCCGCTCGCGTACTTCGCTCGCCTTGCGCCGGAACTCCGCCTCCCCCGCCGCCAGGTCCTGCTCGTAGAGCCGCGGACGCAGCGAGGAGTAGAGATCCATCTGCACCGCCGGGCGGGGCGCATAGAGCGGCTGGTAGAGGTCCATGGTGAACGAGATGGGCCGGCCGCTTACCAGGGTGAGTTTCACGCCCGACCAGTCCCGTTCGGTCGGGTTCTCGACGATCGCCCAACCTTGCAGCAGCGGCTGCTTCTCCTCATCGAGCACCAACCGGTAGCTCGTCTTCCAGACGGGCATTTCCTGGATGTAGCCGACGCGGACCTCGCGATCGCCTTGCCCCGTGAAGCGGATGCCCACTGTTTTGCGGTCGGTTGAGTGCGAGGCGGCCAGCAGGGTTAATGCCTTCTGAAACTCCTTGTTAAGGTCCTCATTGACGAACTGCAGCGAGGCGAATGTCTCGAGCGACACGCGGCGCAAGCCATTTTCTGTCAGCAGGAGCAGCATTTCCACCTCCACCGTGCCGCCATCGTCGCCGGCCGGAACCTGCTTCTTTTCCACGGCCACAAGCGTGCCGGTAATTTCCTCCGTGGTGGCAAATTTGACCTTCTCGCCACGCACCTGCTTGAGCAGGCTGCCCAGCGTCGGTTCGTCGGTCAGGTCGATGGCAAACGACTTGAGCGTCTTGCTGATCGGATCCTTCGAGCCGTAGGCCACGGTCGAGACGTGGCCGCCCCCCAAGTCCTGAACCACCATGCTCTTGAGCAGATCGTTGATGTCGGCCACATTGAACTCCAGCGGCACCTCGGCATCGCCGGTCACCTTTCCGCGATGCTCAAAGAAACCCACGCCGGAGTTGAACAGCACCACTTCCTTGAGCGGAACCTGTGTCGTCGCCGCATTTTGCGCAAACGCCGCACTCCCCACCAACACGATCGCGACGCCCACTCCCACAATTCCCGACCGCTGAATCGCCGTACCCATTGCCAGACCTCCTGGAGGGGAAGTAAGCCATGCTCCGCCTGCCGCCGCGCGCATCGGCAACGCGGCCAATCGATAAGACGATCGCCCCCCGCTTGCAGTTTCAAGAAACCTGAGTTCTCCTTCTGCAATCCCCCGTCTGTTCCCGGTTCTGATCGGGGTATCCGGAAATCGCGGCCCTCCACCGCAGGGGGGGCGACGGCTTCCGGCTTGTGCCCGACTCGTTTGGCGGGACTCGCCAATCGCAGTGGAGTATTCCCGGGATCTTGCGGTTCTACTGGTGTTTTGCACTGAGACCGAACGCCCAAGCGTCGTGCCGTGTGTCCCGGCTCAGCCACGCTCCGCATCGTTCCTCTTCAGTGCAAGGCTCGTTGTGATGGGACCGGCTCCTGGTGTATTTTGCCCGTGGCCGGTAGAATCGGCGATCGTTCGGGTCGAGCCACTTCTCATTGGGCAATCGGGAGGGCATGTCATGCTTCGTGCGCGAGTACTGGCGAGGGTGAATGCGGCGGCGCTGGTCGCGGGGCTGGTCACTGCTTTTCAGGCAGCGTTTGCGGCCGATAGCGGGGAGTCTGCCAAAACGCCACTCCGCTACACGTGGAAGGACGGCCAGGAGTTCGGCTATGCCGTGGAGATTACGGCTGACCTCGACGACCATACCGACACGATAAAGGGGATGCTGCTCTTCACCGGCCAGGGTTCATCGGACGGCCAACTCAAAGTGGTGGCGCGCGGCCGGATGACGCGGTCGAAACAAGCGAAACCCGGCCGTTCCACATCGTCGGAACCACGGCGATTCGGCCCGCGGTTCGGCCCTGGTTTTGGGCCGTCGTCGGTTCCCCGGGGGCCGTTCGACGCCAATCCATTCAGCGGGCTGTCGTCGAGCACGAACACGCTTACCGTGACGTCGCAGGGGGTGGTCGAGAGGCTGGAAGGCGATTCGCAGTTGCCTTACCTCTTGGGCAATCTCTCGATGCTCGTCTTCGAGCCGCTGCCAGAGGAGGCGAAGTCGTCGTGGAGCGTCGAGAACGGCCTGACGATTTCACAGCAAGCCGTCCGGCGCGGACCGCCGTTTTTCGCTCCGCGCTTTCCCGGCGGGCCGTTCGGCGATGAGCCGGAAACACGGCAGGCCGGTTCGGAGACGGTTTCGCTCAGCATTGCCAGCGTGGAAGGCAAGCTGGTCACAGCGAAGCGCGAGTATCGATTGACATCGCCGACGACTGATGGAGAGCGATTCGAGATCAGCGGCCAAGGTACATGGGTCTTCAACCGGGAACTGGCCGCTTCCGAGTCGCTCGATTTCCGCCAGACGCTCACGGCGGTCACGGGAAACGTGACCGTCACCGTGCCGATGACCATCAAGTACCACCGCCTGTCGGATGAGGAATTGCAGAAGGAACGCCAGGATCGCGAGCGGCAGTTGGCCGAGGCCAAACAGCGGTTGGAGGAAATGAAGCAGAAGCGGGCAGCGGCGCCCATCTCCTCGGAACAGAAGGACCGGATGATCGAGGCCCTCAAATCCAGCAACGCGGCGTGCGTTCAGATGACGCTCAACGGGCTGCGGGAGAAGGAGCCTCAGTGGATCGATGCGGAGATTCGGGCTGCCGTCGAGACCCTGCAGACCCACGCCAACACTCGGGTGCAACAGACCGCCAGGGAACTGCTCGCGAAGTGGAAGTCGGCGGCGCCGGCTTCGGGCGCCGGCACAACTCCGGCGGCCGAAGCCGCCGCACGACAAATGCGGACCTGGCACGACAGCAGCGGAGTATTCGAGCTGCGGGCAGAATTCTTGGGCGTGAAAGACGGCAGGGTACAACTCCGCGCCGACACCGGCCGCGAGGTCGAGATCCCGCTCGACCGCCTCAGTCCAGCCGACCGCCAGCTGGCCGAAGCACTGAGCAGGTCGTCAAGCGACGGCAAAGAAGGGCCTTAGCAAGCAGAGATACCGTCCGTTCGGGCCGCGCAACGTCCTATCAGTAGGCGTGACGGCCGCGCCGCGGCAAGACGTGCCGCGTTGGCTCTGCGGCAAGCTTTCCGCGCGCGGCCCGAGCAAAGGCAGTCGATCGGGATGCCGCCTCGAGACGTTTCTCCATGATCTTCGATCTTCCTCTCCCGCGCGGATCAATCTGCCCGTGCGTGCCGGAAACCATTGGTCTGGCAGGACTTACAGGAATCTTTCTTGCCATTCAGGCCACTCATGGCATATCGTATACGCGTGAGCACTATCGGTTCGGGCTCGGCTGAGTGGGAAAGACTGGCCCGGTGGTGTAGAATCGCGAGACGGCAATTACCCGGTGAAGCGTTGGGAGAGACTCTATGGGATCATGGCGTACGGCGATGGCGGCTTTGGTCGGCGCGGCGTTGTTTCTTGTCCCGCAAAGGGGCTCGGCTGAGGATTGGCCTGGCTGGAGGGGGGCGAAACGCGACGGCATCTCGACCGAGACCGGGCTTCTGAAAGAGTGGCCCGAGGGAGGGCCGCCGCTGATCTGGAAAGCTGAGGGGTTGGGCATCGGCTACAGCGGACCGGCGATCGTCGGCGATGTGCTCTACACGATGGGGCAGCGCGATAACCAGGACTGGGTGCTGGCACTGGATCTGTCGGCCGAGGGCAAGCAACTCTGGGCGACCCCGCTCGGCCAGGTGCGGCACGAAGGGAGCGGCTATCCCGGTCCGCGGGCCACGCCGACGTTTGACGACGGCAAGCTGTACACGATCAGCATCTCCGGCGATCTGGCTTGCCTCGATGCCAAAAGCGGAAAGCTGCTGTGGAAGCGAGACTTGGAGAACGACTTCGGCGGCAAAGCGCCGCCGTGGGGATATGCCGAGTCGCCGCTGGTGGATGGAAACCTCGTGCTGTTCACGCCCGGAGGCCAGAAGGCCACGCTGGCCGCCGTAAGCAAGACGGCCGGCAAGCCCGTCTGGGCGGCTCCGATCGGCGATGGCGCGGGATACAGCTCGATCATGAAGACAAATATCGCCAAGGTCGATCAGTACGTCCAGCTCACCGCCAAGGGGATTGTCGGCGTCGACGCCAAGAGCGGCCGGCCGCTGTGGCGCTACGACGGTCCGGCCAACGACCGGGGAATCAACATCACCACGCCCGTTGTGCTCGGCCAGACGGTCTGCTCGGCGAGCGGCTACGGCCACGGCGGCGGCGCGGCCTGGATCAAGCGGAGCTCGCAGGGTTACCAGGTCGACGAATTGTGGTTCAGCAAGGACATCAAGAATCACCACGGCGGGCTGATCCTGCTGGACGGCTACCTCTACGGCGCCAACGATCCAGGCATACTCACGTGTATCGAGTACAAGACGGGCAATACCGTCTGGCAGAATCGCGAGCCGGGCAAGTGCTCGCTGTTGTATGCCGACGGCATGCTCTATTGCCGCAGCGAAAAGGGCCCGCTGACGCTGGTTGAGGCCACTCCCGACGAGTATCGCTCCAAGGGGCGTTTCGAGCAGCCTTCGCGAAGCGACAACGCTGCCTGGCCCCACCCGGTGATCGCCAACGGGATGCTGTTCCTTCGCGATCAGGATGTACTGCTGTGCTACGACGTGCGGGCGCAGTGAGCCGGGCGTAAACGGGACGTAATTCGCGGGTGAGGCGATGAGACGTCGCCTCTAAGCGCGAGGCTGCTCGACGGCCCGCGGGCGCGGTTCGCGCCGTGTAGCCGGCAGCTCCCAGTTCGTCCAGATGCGCTCCCACTGCCGCCAGTCGACATGTGCCGCGCCGAATGCCGGAAGCGGACGCCCCGCGGCGGGCAGGTCCGTCCGTGCCGGCGCGGACCGCTCCAGATCGTAGCACACCTCAACGGCGTAGGCTTCGGGCCAGAGGTTGTGCTCCGGTTCGGCCGGATCGCTGGCGGCCAGGGCCAGCGGCAGTACGGATTCGGCCTCGGGCCCCAGCCGATCGACACCAGCCATCTTGAAGAGCCCCACCAGGCCGGTGGTGAGCGACCGCTTGGCCTCGGTGTCGAATTGGCGGAGCACCTCGGCTCCGGTTAGATCGCCGACCAGCCCCTGTTGGCGCGCCTCGAAGACGATCGACAGGCTGTCGTCCGAGTCGGCGAAGCGAAGTTCCAGGCGGATGCGGTTGGTCGCCAGGTGGATGCGGCCGAGTTCGATCGACCCGGCCTTCCAGCATCGCGACTCGGTCAACAGCCAGATGAGCTCCCGCTCGACGAAACGTCCGAGCTCGGCCTCGATCTGCTTGATTGCCCGCAGATGGCGGCGGACCGCCGACCAGCTCCCTTTGCGGCGGGCGTCGCTTTCGGCCTTGCGCAGCCGCGCGTATCGCTTGGGAATGGTGCCGGAATGGAAACCCGGCAACAACAGGCGCCGCACCGTCTCGCCGTGCCGGCCGACAACCACCGGAGTCAGCCCGCGTGGCCGGTTCGCAACATACAGCCGCCAGTTCTCGCGGAGCTCCCAGGCCAGGAAACCGAAAATGCCCGGAATCGAAGTGATGATCGCCCCGGCCACGGTGATTGCCAGGCCCTTCTCCATCGCCAACTCGAGCACTCCGGCCAGAAGCGGTGCGAACGGAATCAGCACCTTGTGCGACACGGTGACCACGGGAAAGTGCTTGATCGGGTTGACCTGCGGCTCGATCAGGAGATTGATGCAGAACCGGGCCGCATAGGCGATCGCGCCCCAGATGGAGCCCAGGACGAGCTTCCCCGCCAGCGTCAGCCTCGTCTCGCCGGTGCGGAAACGGAGCCATTCATCGACCGAGTACATCAGCCGTTCGACGGCGTCGAGCCCGGCGCGGAACAGATCCATGATCAGCCAGAAAAGCCGGGCAAGGACCTGGATCCCGAACCAGCGCCAGAGGCGGGCCAGCCACTCGGCGGTCAGTTCCTCCAGGTCGCGGCCCACGCGCGAGTTCAGCACGAGGGCGAGGACGAGAAACACGGCCAGCGTGTTGGTCCACGAATTGCGCCAGGTGGCAGCCAGTTCGGGCATCAGCCACGTGATCAGCCCCGTCGCCACCAGCGGCTTGACCAGAAACCGCGTCGCCCAGCGAAACGGCGTCGAGTGCAGAACCCGTTGGACAACGGGTAGCCGGAGGACGTGTTGCGGCAAATCGCGCAGGGCGAACCGCAGTCCGCGACCGGCTGTCTGCAGCAGTTCCCACACCCCGAGCCGGAACCAATCGACGTTGATCAGCAGCATCAGGAAGAGGCCCAGCAGGACGACCGCCGGTAGATATTCCAGGCCGATGTCTCCCGCACCGGTGGTGACCGAAATCAGGTGCTGCAGACCGGCCTCGATCACGTACGCGCCGCCGAAGGGGAGCACGAGATACCGGGTAAGGAACCGTCCGACGGGCGTGCCGAAGCCGACCGAGCTCAGGCGCTGGATCGCCCGCATGTAGACCTCACCCTTGCGGTGCACTCCTTCCAGCGAGGCGGCCATCTGCTCGTCGGCCCGCAGCAGTTCGTCGCCCAGGATCAGGTCGCGCGTGCCGGCAAGGTCGCGGATCTTGAGGTTGTTGCGGGCCAGGGCGTCGCGGAGCGCGCCGATGGTGAGATAGCCGCGGTCGATGATCTGGTCGGTGAGTTCCTCGACGAGTTTTCTCGCCGCCACGCGCTCGACAAGATTGTCCGGCAAGAGGCTCGCTTCGCGCAAAGCGCGGTCGATGATCGGGCGAAAGCGGTCGCGGAGCTGCTCCTCGCTCGATTCGGCGGCGCCGCGCAGCAGTGTGTGAAGGTGCTGCCGCTGACTGTCGGCAATGCGCACGGTCGCCACGCGGCCCAGAGCGGTGCGAAGATGCCGGCATATGAGCACTTCCTCCAGCCGGGGCAGGGGGCGCTCAAGCGACTGCTGGCCGCGCGACCGGACGTAGCCTTTCAAATCGACGGCGAACACGCTGCGCTCGCGATCGACGCAGATCTTCTGCAGGTCGAACAGGAGCCGCGCTTCAGAGGTCCAGATGCCGTCGGCGCTGTAGGTCAGCAGGGCGGAGAGCGCCTCCTGCCAGGCGTCGATCTCGTTGTCGGCGAAACCGAGCGCATTCTGCAGGCGGCGGACGAAGCGGCCCAGCGTGTCCTTCACCGCCGCCCGGGCGCGGTTCTCGGCCCGGTCGGGCGCGCGCTGGCGGGCCCGCAGCAGGAGGATGCAGGCCCGCGCCAGGTTGCCGCGCGTGGCCGCGCGCTCGGCGGACGCGACCAGGGCCTGATACTTCCGCATCGACGGCCGGCGGGGCCGCGCGCGTGGCGGCGGCTCGGGCGATTCGGCCGCCGGAGGCAAGGCGTCGTAATCGGCTAGCGGCACTTCCTCCGCCGGCAATTCCGCCCCTTCGGGGCGAGTGTCGGCAAACAGGGCCGCGCCGTGCACCAGTTCCGCGACCACTGACATCGCCACCGCCCGCCGCTCGAACGCCGGGAAGTAACGCGGCAGCGAGCCGGGGGCGAAATAGCGCAATTCCATGTAGAAGGCCGCAAACTCCACCAGCACGCTGCGGGCGTCCGCGTCGGGGAACAGCAACCCTTCCTGGTCGAGCACGCTGCGGATCTCGTCGAACTCGGCGATCCCCAGCCGCTCGATCCGCTCTTCGACCGCGGCCGCGCCCGCCGCCCCACGCGGCAGCCGCGTCTCCAGTTCCTGGTGGATGCGCAGATGGAATAAGCTCCGCCAGTACTCGGTCAGGATCTGCTCGGCGGGTGTGCTCTCCAGGGTGTCGCCGTCGGGCTGGGGCAGAAGCAGCAAACGGTCGGGAAGATCCCTCGAGACTTCGATCCAGAGTTCGGAGCGGTCGACGATGTTGACGAACAACTCGCGGCCGACGATGTAGCCAAGGCCGTGCGGGACGTGGAGGCGCAGGCCGCGGAGCCGGCGGTCTTCCCTGATGACGCGGCGGAGGATCCGCGGCGGCAACAAGAGCACTGCTGGATCGACGGCTCGCAGGGCCTCGTCCAGTTCGGCCAGCGTGAGCCGTGTTTGCGAAACGGCAGATTCACTCATGGAAACGTGGCGGCAATCCGGCGCGTCGGTGCGCCGCAGGCCAGTCGCGAGAAGACTCGCCGTGGCTGGCCCGGCGGCAAGCGTGAGCTACTGCTCCCGAACCCGATCCCTCGCAGGGTTCGGTTCGACGCCCGGCGGGTGTCGAAACGGATCCCTTAAGTCTACCCCCTTCCCACGAAAACCGGTGCCCCAGCAGCGCCGATTCCGCGCTTACCGGCAGCTCTGTCACCCCCATGAGAGAGTTATATGATCACCCGTCAATATAGCTACCTTGGGGCCCTTGCCGCTGCGCACGCGTCGAACCTCTTCAGCCCGATCACCCCCTCCAGAAACTCCAACGAACTGGTCGGCTGCCTATTGACAGGAATTAATGAACATATGTATATTATAGTCTGGACGCGACGGTCCTCCGTCCGCCAGCACGGCGCCGCCCTTCCGCGGACGCCGTCCGCGTTTGCTCTCTGACAATTCGACGCGCTCGCTGGAGCCATTCCTCGGCAGGTGGCCTCGCCCATTTTTTAACAGGATCTGGACTTTCAGTACTTGCACCCCTCTACGAACTTCAACACTCAAGCCAAAAGGGTGGAAACACTTGCGCCCGAAGATGCAGCTAAAAAGCCTTGTCCGCCTTGGACTTGCCACCGCGCGACTCGCCGCAACAAAAGTAAACACTCGCGAAGGCGTTTCGCTTCGCGCCTGGTTGCTATCGCCGCGCCGAGTTCCGCGTCGGCGTTTGCGGCTTCACTTCCTTCACGTTGTAGGGAACGCTGCCGTGCGGCCCGATCTCGTAGCCCCACTCGGCGATATAGGTGGGACCGGGGCGGAAGTCGTCGCTGATCTCGTCGAGTTCGGACTGGAGTCGCCGGTCGAGTTGCTGGCTGAGTGCGGCGTACTCCGGCCGAGCGATCAGATTGTCGAGCTGATAGGGATCCTTGGTGTCGTCGAACAGGAGCCACGGACCGTCGAGCCGGCGGACGTAGGTGTATTGCCGGGTGCGGATGGCGCGGTACTCCTGGGCGAACTCGCGCTCAATAAACGGGGCAACTCCCATGTAAAGCGCCGCCCGGTCGGCGATTTCCGTTCCATCGCGCACCACGCCCGACAGATCGTCCCCCTCGATCGTATCGGGAACGGCGACGCCGGCCAAACCGAGCAAGGTTGGGAAGATATCGGGGGTCGTGAGCGGCGTTTCCACAACGCGCCCCTCGGTGCCGTGAATCGCTGGGTAGCGGAGCAGGAACGGTACATGGGCGGACTCACTCCAGGCGACTTGTTTCATGTACGGGGGGCAGCCGTGCGAGCCGAGCATTTCGCCGTGGTCGGAAGTGAATACGACCAGCGTGTTTTCAGCGATGCCCGCCTCGTGGAGCGTCTTCAGGATGTCGCCCACGCACTTGTCCAATGCCGTGCAGTGCGCGTAATACCCTTGCGCTTCCTGCCGCGCTTTCGCCGCCAGCGCGTCGGGAACGTTGGGCGGGAGCACGATCTTATCGGGTGGGTAGAGGGCCTTGTATTCGTCGGGCGCGGTGGCGTGTGGGAAATGGGGGATGCCGTACGACACGAGGAGCACGAACGGCTCGGGACGGCGCGCGCGTTCGCGGATGTATTGCTGGGCGTCCTCGGTCTGGGCGAAGGCATCGTAGCCCTCCCAGAAACGCTTTGCGTCGGACTCGCCGGCGTAGTAATGCGAGTGGTTGTAGTTGTGGTCGCACTCGGCAACTTTCCAATAATCCCAGCCCTGCCGCCGCTCGGGTGGGATGTACGCGCTGCGGCCGTGGCCATCAAGATGCCATTTGCCGATGTACGCCGTCGCGTACCCCGCCTCTTTAACCACTTCCGCCAGGCACAGTTCGCTGTCGGGCAGGTGGGCGTCGTTGAGGAACATGCCCGTGGTGGTCGGATAGCGGCCGGTCATCAGCGCCGCGCGATACGGCGTGCAGACCGGGCAGACGGAAACGGCATTGCGAAAGTTCACGCTCTGCTGCGCCAGCCGGTCAAGATTCGGCGTCTTCACGTTCGGGTTGCCCGCATACCCCAGCGCCGACGCCCGCCACTGGTCGGCCAGCAGATAGACGATGTTCGGTTTGCCCGCGGCGTCGGCGCGGGCCGCCATCAGTGCGAGGGTGGCAGCCAGCAGCATGGCGATCGTGACAGGGGTGTACTTCATAGCGTTTTGCTCGAGGCTGTTGGTGATTAATCGTGTCGTGGAACGGGTCGAAGCGGTGGTTTCCGCGACGGTCGGCAAGCGGGCATATTATCGCCTGTCACAGTTGTCCCGCAACAATCGCGGGCGACTTCATCGAGGCCGCTCAAGTACGCGGTCACGGAGGCCGCAACGGCTGGCCGCGCGGCTAACCCGGAAGAGTGGCAGGGCCGATTGCCGTGTTTCTTTCTCGCCACTTGACATCCGATTCACTACCGCGGTAGTATTACCGCAGTAGTTGTTAGTCTCAGGAGGTCCTCGCGTCATGATGGCCAAACGCATCCAAAGGCTGGGAGACCTGCAGTTGCGCATCATGCGCGTGCTGTGGGAGCGGGGACCCGCTTATGTCGCCGAGGTACAGGCGGCCCTGAGCGACGACAAGCTGGCTTACACGACTGTAGCCACCATGTTGAGGAAGATGGAGGCGCGTGGACTCGTGCGGCATCGTGAAGATGGCCGCCGTTTTGTCTACGAGGCGGCGGTAACCGAATCGCTGGTTACGCGGAGCATGTCGGACGATCTGGTCGATCGACTGTTTGGCGGCAGCCTGACGGAAGCCGTATCCCATTTGCTCGAACACCGCGAAGTCAGCCGCCAGGAACTGGCACGATTGGAGCAACTGATTCGCGAGCACAAGAAATCACGGTGAGCGATCATGCCGCTGGACCCGCAGTTCGCGCCGAGCGTGGGGATTGAGACATTTCTCGTGTCGTTGATCGGCACGCTGGCGATCGTGTTGTCGGCAGGGTTGCTGGCCGCTCTTGTACGCTCGGCCGCATGGCGCCGCGCGGCATGGCAAGTATCGACGCTGGGTATGCTGCTGCTGGTTATCGGTGAGTCGGCAGGGCTCGGTTCTTTCGTCGCCAGCGTTCTCGTCGGCCATTCTCAACCGGAGCCATCGGCCATTCCTGATGCGAACCGTCACGCAACCTCGGCAGCCCGCGACGGCTTCGCTGATCCGATCGCATCCGATGACTGGCAAAGTACGGGGCCAATCGCTTTCTACGAGGCGCCCAGTAGCGAGACGGCGGAATACGACCGCGAGATCCCCAACGATCTCGGCATCGCCGACACGGCTTCCGCGCCGATCGCTGCCGCGCCGGAACCTGCGAAGGAGGTGCGGTTTGGCGCGTGGCTGCTGGCGTTATGGCTGGCAGGCGGTGCGTTTACGGCGACGCGACTGGCGTGGAGGCGATGGCAACTCTGGCGGCGAACGCACGGAGCGCCGCGCGTCGACGATCCGCAGTTGCTTGCGGGCGTGCAGCGCCTGGCATCGCAGATGGGAGTCAGGCGTCCGATCCGGATAATCCAATCATCGTTGTTCCCGGCGCCCGCAACCTATGGATTTCTGCGGCCGACAATCGTGTTGCCGGCGGGATTCTCGACCGAGTATGACGGTCGCCAGCGAGACGTGATGCTGGCGCATGAACTGGCACACATCGCGGCCTGGGATGCGTTGTGGCTGCTATTGGCCGACGGGGCATGCGTTCTCTTGTGGTGGCACCGCATGGCGTGGTGGTCACGGGCAAGACTGCGGGCCGCCTGCGAGAGCCTGGCGGATGAGGCCAGCCTTCACATCCCGGATGGGCCTGAGGTGCTGGCCGAGTGTCTCGTGGCGCTGGGTCGCGACCTGGCCGACAAGCCGCAACTGGCGTGGCTTTTCATTCAGGGCTCTCGCTTCCGTTCCGGCCTGGGACGCCGCATCGAACGCTTGCTGGCTCTCGATCGGGGTTCGCCGCGCGGGATCGTCTGGTATCGCCATACACTGGCGAAAAGCGGAGTGATGATCGTGTTCGTTGTCGCAATGTTTCTCACCACTGCCTGGGCTCGTCCCCAGGCAACGCTCGTTCGAGGAGAGACCCACATGAACGTGCTGAGACTTTCATGGCAGCGTTCACTCGCTGCCACCCTTGCAGCATCCTTCCTGGCAGCGATTCCTGGCCATGCCCGGGCCGCCGAACCAGGAGAAATGTTGCCGCCGCCACAGGCTGTTGTGGCCGAACAGCCGCCGCACGAAGGAGTACGAGTTGCCCAAGGTCCCCGCGAGGAAGGTGCCGCGAGGGAACTCCGGGAGCGGGCCGGCGCGATCGAACGCGAACTGCGCGAGCTGGGCGAACTCCATCGGAATCGGGCCGAGGTCCTTGAACGTGAGTTGAGGCATATTCATGAACGGATGCAGCAATTTCGTCCGCGCGAAGGTATCGGCGCGCCGCCGAGGCCCGAGGCCGCCATGCGCGAGCTTGAAGAGCGTATCGGGGCGACCGAACGCGCTCTGCATGAATTGGGCGATGGGCAACCAGACAAAGCGGAGGCGCTCAAGCGCGAGCTCAACGCCATGCGCGAGAATATGGAGGAATTGCGCCGGCAGGCCCGCCCTGATGAACGACCGCGAGCGGAACGGGCCATCGGCGAACTCGAAGAGAGGGCCGGTGCGTTGGAGCGCGAACTGCGCGACCTGGGTGACCGCCACCCGGACCGGTCCGAGGCAGTAGAGAGGGAATTGAAGGAGATTCGCCAGCGGCTGCAGAAGCTCCGGGAGTTGGGCGAGGGGCCTCGCCCGCCCATGGAAGGTGCGATGCGCGAACTTCGCGAGCGGGCTGCCGGCATCGAACGAGAGCTACGGGAACTGGGAGACAACCATCCCGACCGATCAGAAGCGCTCGGACATGAGTTGAGGTCCATCCATGAGAAGATGAGGAGACTGCTTGCCGACGCCGGCCCGGATGGTCCGCCCCCAATGGTGCGGCCGCTGCCTCCCAGGGCGCCCGGCGACGCACTGCCCGCCATCGAGGAGCTCCGCGGACAGATGCGCGAGATGCGCCAGGAGATGGAGGCGTTGCGGGCCGAGGTCCGCCGTCTCCTGGAGCGGGAAGCACGGGAGAACGATGAGCGGCGGTAGCCCAGCCGCCCTTTAGTCTTGCAGCCGCAGGCTTCGAAATCAGCTCGGACGGTCTGAACGCACGCGAACGCGAGCTTCAACCGCCGAGCTGACCGGCCGTGGACCGGCTCTTCTCACTACGCCAGTCGGGGCCTTCAGTCCAGGCTTCAGTCACCCCGTCACCCCTCCTGGGAAGGGTCTTCGGGTCGGCGAGTTCTAGGCGACCATCGGAATCCATATCCTTACGTCTCCCCTTGACATTCTATGGGAGTCGCGACAGAATCTCCCCTAGAACATCTTGGGGAGTTGAAATGAGCGCACCCGAACAGAAGATGGAGCTTGTCCAGGGCACCTTGGACATGCTGATCCTAAAGACGTTGAGCGGCGGAGCGAAGCACGGGTATGCGATCGTGCGCCGGATCCAGGAAGCCAGCCGCGGTCTGCTCCGTATTGAAGAGGGCTCGCTCTACCCGGCGCTGCACCGCATGCAGCGTCGCGGTTGGCTGGCGTCGGAATGGGGAGTCTCCGAAAGCAACCGGAAGGCGAAATACTATCGCCTCACTCCCGCTGGCCGGGAGCAGTTGGAACGGGAAATAGCATCCTGGAATCGGCTTGTTGAGGCCATTTCGCAAGTCCTTACCGGCGCGGCGATGGAGGCGTGAGCGTGACTCCCTGGAACCAGGTGGCGGCCTATCTTCGTTTGCCTGATCCGCGGCCGATCGGGGAGATCGACGAGGATATCCGCGCGGAACTCGCGTTTCATCTCGAGATGCGCGCCCAGGACAACGTTCGTGCCGGAATGTCGCTCGACGAAGCGCGTGCCGATGCGCTGCGGCGATTTGGCGACTTCGACCGGATCCGGCGTACCTGCCGGCGGATCCAAATGGGAGATCGAATCATGTTGCAGCGAATCCAGGCCGCGCTCACAGCGGTCCTACTCGTGGCGGTGGTCGTACTTGGAGTGCTCGTCTACCGCATGCAGACGGCCCAAGAGACCCAAAATGCTCGATTGCTGGCCAGCCTCGAGCAGATTGCCCAGCGCCCCGCGGTCGAGGTCGTCGCAGCGCCCGATGCAGGGCCCGTCGTCCTGGAGACCACGCCCGTCACGGGTGCAAAGGATGTCGACCCTTCGCTGGACGAGATTCGAGTCGTGTTCAGCAAGACGATGATGGACCAGAGCTGGTCGTTTTCGACCTCGGAGGATGAATTTCCCGAGACGACCGGAGAGCCCCGCTATCTGGCCGACGGCAGGACTTGTGTGCTCCCGGTGAAGTTGGAGCCAGGCAAAACGTACGGCATCTGGCTCAACTCAAACAAGTTCGGCAACTTCAAAGACGCCGGCGGTCGCTCGGCGGAGCCCTATCTGCTGAAGTTCACGACGCGGCGGTAAACGGCCTGTCTCTTACGGGGAGGAGCTTCATGAAGACTGCAATGGTCTTGGTGGCCGTGGTCGTTACGACTATGGCAACGAGTACGCCGAGGTCGGGGTTAGCGGCCGAGCCGGCCGAGTCACTGCTCACGAATGGCAGCTTTGCCCAATGGACGGGCGGCGTGCCCGACGGGTGGGAGGTGTCTATTGGGGCAACCAACGGCGGCGAGCAGCCGAAGTCGCAGGTCTCGATGATCGCGGGGCCGGCCCTGCTGCTCCGCGGCGATGCCGCGACGAAGGCCTGGCATGCGGTGAGCCAGAAGATTCCCTCGCGAGGCGGCGGTCGTTACCTGCTCGAGTTCGAGACCCGGAGCAAAGGTGTCAAGCGCGAGGGAGTGCAGTTCGACAACTGCTACGTGGGCGCGATGAGCTTCGAAGGAAAGAAAGTGATTGGGCGAGAGATCGTCGACGTCTCGGCCGACACGGCCGACTGGACGCCCCACCGCGTGGAGTTTGCCGTTCCGGAGGATGCCGACTCAACGACGATCACGATCTTCCTCTCGAAAACCGGCCTTCTGGGCGTGAGAAACGTCTCAGTTACCGCCACCGCCGAGTTGCCCGCTTCCAGCGGCCACGCCGACCGGGATTCGGGCGGTGACCAGGGCCTGGTGGCCAATGGCGATTTCGCCGTCTGGAGCGACGGCCGGCCGCAAGGCTGGAAAGTCGACGTCGGTGCCCGCAACGGCGCCGACGAACCCCGATCGGAGATGCAGAAGCTCGACGACGCGGGACTCCTCCTGAGCGGCAAAGCGTCGACGATGGCCTGGCTTTCGCTGAGCCAGGAACTGGCCGTCAAGAAGGGCAAGATGTATACGCTGACCTTCGAAGCCCGGTCCGAGGCGATTCGCCGTGAAGGACGCCAGTTCGACAATTGCTACGTGGGCGTGATGCTCTTTGACACCGCGGGCAAACGCCTCGACATAGAAATCCAGGACCTCTCGCAGGTCCCGAGGTGGAAGAAGCACCGCATCAGCTTCCGAGTGCCGGCCAAGGCCGCCAAGGCGGAACTGCTCATCTTCCTCTCCAAGTCGGGCACGCTGATGGTCAAATCCGTCCATATCGAGGAAACCACCGGGCAGGCCTCTTTTCCAGCACTGATCGAGAGTCTCAGGGAGCATTACAGCTTCTCCGAGTTCAAACGGATCGATTGGGACGACCTGGGCGGTCGCTATCGCGGTGCGGCAGAGAAGGCCACGACGCCGGAGGCTTTCGCCGGGGCGATCGAGGGGATGCTTGCCGAGTTGGAGGATCTTCACGTCTGGATCGAAATGCCCGACGGATCGACGATCCATCCCTATTCATCAAGCTACCGCGCCAACTATGACCATCGTGCGGTCGCCGCGAAACTCCTGGATCTGCGGGAAGCCAGACCGGTTGGCTTTACCGGACGCACGGAGCAGGGTTTTGGTGTCGTCGTGGTCGACAGTCTGTCTGCGGCCGATGACGGCGTTTACCGGCGGCTGACCGATGCGATCACCGGCTTGTTCGACGCTCGGGGATTCATCGTCGATCTGCGGTCCAACGGCGGAGGTTCCGAGCCGCGCGCGGCGCAGATTGCTGGGCTGTTTGCCGACAAGGCGCATGTCTACGCGCGGGCCAAGGTCCGGTCAGGGCCGAGCGACACCGATTTCCGCGAGTCGCCGCCACGGGAGCTCGGGCCTGCGATCGACGACCCCTTCACGCGTCCCGTGGTGTGTCTGATCGGGCCGGGCTGCGTGAGCAGCGGCGAGAACTTCGCCCTGATGATGAAGGCCCTGGATCACGTGACGCTGGTGGGCCAGGCGACGCGCGGCGCCAGCGGCAACCCAGCCCCCGTGACGCTTCCCAATGGCCTGAAGGTCTGGTTTTCGCGCTGGGTCGACATGGAACCGGACGGCACGCCGATCGAAGGCCGCGGGATTCAGCCCGATGTGAGGGTGGAACACACAAGTCCGGGCGACCCCACCTTCGACACGGCGGTGGCCATCCTCAGCGAGAAGACCGGCGGTGCCGGCAGCGCCGGTTAGCGGATCGGCGCGAGCGTTGCGCGGTCTTACAGCGGCCAGACCATGGGGGCGACGATGACCGTGACGGCCCAGACGAGGATGTCGAGCGGGATGCCGATTCGCAGGTAGTCGGCGAAGCGGTAGCCGCCGGGGCCGTAGACCATGAGGTTCGTCTGATAGCCGATCGGCGTTGCGAACCCGGCCGAGGCGGCCATCATGACGGCGATAATAAAGGGGATCGGATTGGCATCGAGGTTGTGCGCCGTTGCCAGGGCGAAGGGGAACATGATCGCCGCCGCCGCATTGTTGGTGATCAGTTCCGTCACGATCAGCGTGATGCCGTAGATGGCGACGAGCGTGAGCCAGCCGTTTCCGCCGAGCGCGTCGATGACACCGCCGGTGATCGCGTCGGCCGCCCCCGTCTTTTCCAGGGCCCTGCCGATGCCGAACGAGGCGGCGATGGCCAGGAGCACCTGCCAGTCAATGGCCCGGTAGGCCTGGTCGATGCGGCAGCACCCGGTGACGATCATCAGGATGGCGGCCACCAGCGACGCCTTGAGCATGGTGATCTGCCCGAAATCGATCGTCCACGATCCCAGCGATACGCTAACCTTTCCCCACTGTTCGCTTAGTGTGACGATGGCGACCATCGCGATGAGGATGATCAGGGCAATCGCCGCCTTGTCGTGCCGCGGAGGATTGGAATTCTCCAGCCGGCTGACAAGGAAGAAGTGCCGGCTGTTGTGGTGCTGGTTGACGAACGAGGGATGAGTCTCCAGCAGAAGCTGGTCGCCGGGGCGGAGCACGATGTCGCCGATCTTTCCGCGTACCCGTTCGCCATGGCGCGCGACGGCGATTACCACGGCATTGTATATCGAGCGGAAGCGGCCGTCGCGGATCGTCTTGCCGACCACGGGGCAACTCTCGCTGGTCACCGCCTCGACCAGGCAGCGGTCGGATCGCGGCGAATCGAGTTTGAAGACCTGGTTGGTGGCCGGCACCAGGCCGCGGATCTTCTGCAGGTCGATCATCGAATCGACGATCCCCACGAAAAGCAGGCGATCGTTACCGCGAAGTTTTTCGTCGGGCGAGACGGCGGGCATGATGAACCCGTCGCGATCGATTTCGGCCAGGAACAAGCCGGGCAAATGGCGGAGACCGGCCTGTTCGATGGTCTTGCCCACGAGCGGGCTGCCCGCCTCGACCATCATCTCGATGGTGTACTCGCGGGGGTCGGCCACGGCGCTGCGCGGCGGGAGGCGATCGGGCAGCAGGTAGCGGTGCAGCAGGATGACGAAAGCGATGCCGAGTACGGCAGCGGGAATGCCGACCCAGGCAATGTCGAACATCCCCAGGCCTCGCGGCAGTGCCGAACCGCCTTCAGCGGCCCGCTGGGCGTCGGCGGCCTGGATGAGCATGCCGTTGACGACGAGGTTGGTGCTCGTGCCGATGAGCGTGCACGTGCCGCCCAGGATCGCCGCGAAGCTGAGGGGCATCATCAGCTTCGACGGCGCCAGCCGATGCTGCTTCGCCCAGTCGTTCACGGCGGGGATCAACATCGCCACCAGCGGCGTGTTGTTCATGAATCCGCTCAGGCCGGCGGCCGGGAGCATCATGCGGGTGAGGGCGTGGGCGGTCGAACGAGGGCGACCGAAGAGGCGTTCTGAGATCCAGGTCACTCCGCCAGTCTCGACGATCCCGGCGCTGACGATGAAAAGCAGGCCCACCGTCACCATGCCCTCGTTGGCCAACCCGGCCAGGGCCTCGGTGGGAGTGAGGATGCCGGGCACGAACAGCATGGCAAGCCCACCCATCAGCACGAGGTCTGGGGGGAACCGCGATCGCGAGAGCACCGCCAGGACGGCGCAAACGACCAGCAGGCTATACCACGCTTCGGGACTCATCATTCACTCCGGAACGCCCCCCGGTTGCCATGCTCGTGTGGCTGTGTGCAACTATATCTCATGCGGGGCCCAGGGACCAAGGGAGATTGGGGAATGTTTAGCGCGGCGGGGATCAATAGCTGCGGTGTCAGGGGTTTCGATCGCTTGTCCTGTGGCGGCGGGCGGAATATAAAGTGGCACCCCCGTTTCGCACGAATCCACTGGCTCGCCCATGCCGCTTCGCGACCTGTTCCGCACCAAGTCGATCGATGCCATCCTGCAGGAGCGGCCGTCGGCCGGGCAGGAGCTGAAGCGGGTGCTGGGGCCGGTCCACCTCACGATGCTCGGCGTGGGGGCGGTCGTCGGAGCCGGCATCTTCGCCCTGGTGGGGACCGCGGCAGCAGGAAACGCCGACCGCTTGGGGGCCGGCCCGGCAATTGTCGCCTCGTTCGCGCTGACCGGCTTGGCCTGCACGTTCACCGCCCTCTGTTACGCCGAGTTGGCAGCGCTGGTGCCCATCTCGGGCAGTGCTTACACCTATTCCTACGCCACGCTCGGCGAGATCATTGCCTGGATCATCGGCTGGGACCTGATCCTGGAATACGCGGTCGGCAATGTGGCAGTGGCCGTGTCGTGGTCGGGCTATTACTGCGAATTGCTACGCGGTTTTGGATGGGAATTCCCACGTTACCTGGCGGTAGACCTTCAGACCGCGCGGAGCGACCCGACGATCTTGGCCGAAGCTCCGCGGATTCTCGGCATCCCGCTGGTCTTCAATCTCCCCGCCGTGGTGATCGTGACGGTGATCACCTGGGTGCTGTTGCTCGGCATTCGCGAGAGCGCCTGGTTCAATGCGGCGATGGTGGTGGTGAAACTGCTCGTGCTGGGATTGTTCGTTGGGGTGGGCGTGTTTTATATCCGGCCGGAGAACTGGACGCCGTTTGCCCCCAATGGCTGGGCCGGGATCCAGTCCGGGGCCGCGGTGGTGTTCTTCGCCTTCATCGGCTTCGACGCCGTTTCGACCACGGCTGAGGAGTGCCGCAATCCGAAACGCGACTTGCCCATCGGCATTCTGGCCTCGCTGGGCGTGTGCACGGCGATTTACGTGGTCGTGGCCGCTGTGCTCACGGGCATGGTTTCCTGGCAGAATCTCAATACGGCGGAACCGCTGTCGGTGGCCATGCGGGTGGCCGACCTGCACTGGGCCGCGGGAATCATCGCCTTCGGGTCCGTGGTGGCCCACACCGCGGTACTGTTCGTGTTCCAGTTGGGACAGCCGCGGATTCTGCTGTCGATGGCCCGCGACGGCCTGTTGCCGAAGGCCTTCGCCCGGGTGCATCCGCGATTCCACACGCCGCACCGGGCGACGATCCTGACGGGCATCTTCGTCGGTGCGGGCTCGGCGCTGGCCAGTCTCGAGGAGATGGCCGACCTGTGCAATATCGGCACTCTGTCGGCCTTCCTGATCGTTTGCGTCGGCGTGCTCGTGCTGCGCTACCGCGATCCCGCAAGGCCGCGACCGTTTCGAGCACCCTGGGTGCCGGTTGTGCCGGTGCTGGGCGTGATCGCCTGCCTGTATCTCATGGCCGGCCTGCCGCGCGAGGCGTGGATCCGGTTCGGCGTGTGGCTTCTGGTGGGAATTGTCTGTTATGCGGTTTATGGCCGACGCCGCAGCCGGCTGGCCGCCAGTTGAATTGTGACGGACCTGTGGAGCAGTTGCCGAGCATGCCCATGCAAGACTGTGGGCACTGGCCCGTGCTACGGAACCGCCGCCGCGTTGTTCTCTTCGAAGATTTCGGCGATCTGGCCTTCGGGATCGACGACCACGCGGCAGGCCGCGGCGCCGGAAGGGGGCAGCGGCAGGCGGAACGGCAGGCGCTTGGGCTCGAGGTCGACCGGCGCGGCAAGCGGGCCAAGACGCGCGGACGACAGAACTGTGCCCGAGGCGTCGACCGCCGCAATGGTGAAGGCACTGGCCTCGGCAGCGCCGATGTTGTGGACGATGCCGCGGACCTGGCCGTTCTCGACGCTCAGTTCGCGAGCGGCAATGGCCAGATCGGCCCTCGCGGTGATCTCGTCGAGCTTTTCGGTCTGCTTCAGCTCCAAGACTGTCACCGTCCGCGGCGGCAACATGATGCTGATGGGTGTCGCCCGGGCGATCTGGACGGTTTCCTCGCGCGATGGTGCATCGGCTTGGTCATTGCCGTCGCCGTCCGGGCCGAGTGTGAGCCGATAGCGGCCGTGATCGAGCGTCCAGAACCGTGCACGCCCCGTATGCTCTTGAGCGGCGAAGTTGTAGAGGAGGCACTTGAAGTGGTCGCGCCGGGCTGCAAGCACGAGCGCGGCGTAGTCGGTGCCCAGGCCCTCCCAGCTTACCGCGTGGGTGTGGTTGTACTTGTTCCGAGTGGCATAGCCGCCGGTGTAGCACTGGGCAGCATTGCTGATGGCGCCGAGGAATACCCGGTCGGTGAACACCTCGGCGTCCGTGTACATCGTGCGGAACCGCTGCAGTTCGGCGATGTCGTTCTTGAGGGCTTCGCAGAGGGCTGATTTGTCGCCAAGAGCAATTGCTCGGGTGACAGGGTTGCCCCGCAACACGGCCGCGCTCTTCTCCACGCCATCCAGCGCGCCGCGGTGCCAAAGCTCGGGTACGAACTTCCTCGCAGGGTGCAGATCCTCACCCTTCTCAAATACCTGCATGAAGGGACCGATATAGCGCCGTTCGCCGGTGATCCAATAGAGGAAATTGTGAGCTGAGGCCTGACCGCCGTAGCCGCCATCGAGCGGCCGGCTGCTGCGGGCCACGACCTGCTCCTCCTTCACGTCCACCGCCGTGGCATAGTCGTCCGGCCGAATGTGCTCGAGCCAAGCGTCGGCCCATTGTCGGAGGAACTCGAGCACCTGGGGGCTGCCGTTGTACCACGCGACCTCGAAGCAGGGATGGAGCATGAGCGGGTGGGCATCGCCATCGACGCCCAGCGGACGGTCGATTCGCAGATCTTCGGCCCCGCACTCCTGATTCTTGAAGTGCCGGTGCCCCTGCTTCGTCACCACGGTGAGCGCCGGCATCGAGCGGGACGCCGCCAGGCAGCGCTCGAAGTAGACCGGGTCGCCGTAGTTCCACCACAGCATGAGGGCCTCGTGATTGACTCCCTCCTCGTAGGCATGCAAAGGATCGGTCGTCTGTCTGTTCAGTCCATTCTCGAGGTTCTCCGCTTCGGCCAACTCCGCCAGGGCCGCGGCGGCGGCGAGAACCTGGGCCGCCGTGCCGCCGGTTTCAAACATGGGGAAATCGGCATAGTTCTGGTACATGTCGCTGTCGTCGCCCACCAGGCCGCCGAATTCGCCCGTGGGCACGAGCCGATGGTCGAGCCACCACTGGGGGACTTCGCGAGCGGTGAGCCAGGCCTGCCGGGCGAGCACGGCCCACTCGGGTGCACCGGCGACTGTGTCCAGCCGCGGCGTGAAATCGGAGAGCGGGCGGATCTGCCGCCAGAACCACTCGTCGTAGCAGACGACCGTCGGATCGCGCGGATCGAGTGTCTTGCACTGGGCGATTGTCTCAGCGAGTTCCTTCACTCCCGGTCCCCAGCGGTTCTCGCGATAGAATTGCTCGAGGTCCATGTTGCGTCGGAAAGTGTTCCACTGGCGGGCTTCGCTGAGCGCGGCGAAGAGGCCCTTCATGAGCAATTTGCGCAGCGAGAGCGCTTCGGCGAGGGCTTCATCGCGGGAGGTGACGAGGAGATCGACGTCAACTCGCCCCAGCATGGCGGCAGCGCCGCATTGGAGCGTCAGCCAAATACGGTTGCCGGGCAGCACGATCTGATCGGGGAAGTCGAGCGCGACTGCTATCGGGCCCGATTCGGCGACTGTGAACTCGACGCCCATCAAATCCTGGCGGGGATTGAGCGGGTCGTGCACGGTGAGGGTCAGCGGGCAGCCGGCGGGGGCCCCGGTCAGGTTGAAGCGCAGAGCCACCGCAGTCAGCGGCCATTCTTCCTGCGCCGGATCCGTCACAAGATGTAGAACCTGCCCGGCTTCGAGAGCGACCGGCTGGCCAGGGACGTTGGCCAGCCGAAGAGATTCCGCGTTACTTTCGCCAAATCGCTGCCGGGCGTGTTCAGCAAGGTCGCCGAGATCGGCCGGTTCGGCCGCGCGAAGTGCCACTCGTCGCCCGTAGGCGGGCATGCTGTCTTCCAGTCGCAGGAAGCTGGTGTCGGCGATAATCCCCTTCTCACGGCCGAAGAAGCTCCAGCGCCGGCTGGCGATCGGCTTGGAGAACAGTGCCCGGCAGCTCTGCGCGCGACCGTCGAATTGCCAGACCGGCGTCGCCTCGCCAGGGTCGTCGTAGCGGGCCGCGTCGTGGTAAAGCTTCACGCGAGCGCCGCCGCGGAACTGAACAGCATCCACACCCTGGTCGTCGGCCAGTTCGATGTGCAGGCCGTCGTTCTCGCGGTAGCGATAGCCCACCCCCGCGCCGGCTCCGCGCATGCCGTACTCCCAGACGTTCATGTTCCAATCGACGCTGTCGAGCCGGCCATCGACGGGGGCAACGATGAAGCCGCGAAGCGCGCGGCAGTCGGTTACCATCAGCTTCTTCACGACAACAGGCTGGTTCGGCACCAGCGGAATACCCGGCCCTTCGGCGCCATAGGCGATGTCTTCTGAGATTCTTAGGTTGGCGATGAACGCCTCGCCGCGGCCGAGGCTGTCGGTATTGCCGAGAATGATCAACGCCCGGCCGTCGGCTCCGGTGGGAAAGCTGAATTCGTAGCGGCGATAGTCGCTGGTCGGCCGGCAGTTGACGTCAAATGGGGTATTGTGCCCTCCCTTCGCCGCCGTGCGGGCCCGGAGGTAAACGCCGGCGGTGCCGCGGACCTCCACCTCAAGGCGGTAGAAAGCATTGGGCTTCAGTCGCAGGCTCTGCTGCGCGGTGCTGTAGCGCCCCGGCGCGTCGAAACGGATTGCACGGCGCTCGCGGTCGACCACCGACGAGAATCTTCCTTCGTCGGCTTCGCCAAGATTCCAGCGGGCGATCTGCCCGCCCTCAGCCTCCGACATGTCGGGGTTGGGCAACAGGTTGGCCGATTCCAGGTAGAGGCGACCAAACTGCTCGCCCGCCGAGTACGACGATCGCGCCGGCCAGACAGCCAATTCCGGCTGAGCGACGGAAGGATCGCGCCGGCCGATCTTGATTGGGATCATTGCCCCGCGGCTTGGCTTCACCTCGAGCATCGCCAGCGGCAAAGCGGCTTCAGAGGTCCAACGATCTACATCGCGCTCTATGCGGATTTGACATCCGGCCGGCAGCGGCTGTTTGTGAGGCGGCGTTTCCCATTCCGTTTCGCCGGTCAGACTGATAACCAGGTGCTTGACGCTCTCGAACCGCGGACCAGAGCGAAACCAAACTTCGAACTGGTCCTGCCGCGGGGCGGATTGGCCCAAGCCGGACAGCGCACGAGCCTCAAGGGCCAGGTAAAGCATGTCGCCGCGAAAGCACGCCCGGACGGCGACCGCATCGCGCGGTGGCTCGGCTTGAAGCGGCCGGCTGAAGCCGCGGAGAGCTTCCATCTGTTGCCAACAGGGGTCGTCCAGCCGGCCGTCGACCACCGGAGATTCACCGACCTGCGGGGCGATCATATCGTCCGGCGGGTTCGGTTGAGCCAAGGGCGCAATCACAACCAGCAGAGCGGCAGCCAGGCTATTCATGGCGGCTCCGGAATGGCAATTCCCGGTTCAAAACGGCAGCACGCGCTCTTCGCCAAACTCCAACTGCACCGGGCCCAACAGGCCGGACGGAGTCAGTTCATCGGCGGACGAATAGCCCATGAAGCGGCGGAAGTCGGTCGTGCCCGTCTTGAGCAGGATGTTGGTCTTCGTCCGTCGCTGTTCAGGCGGCAGTTTCGCGTCGCCGATAAGCCGATTCATCCAGACGTTGACGACGTCGATTTCCAGGTCGTTTTTGCCGGACTTGACGTGTCCGGTGAGATCGACGGTCCATGGGGCGGTCCACACCACGCCCAGCGGCGATCCGTTGAGCCGCACCTCGGCCACATGCTTCACATCGCCAAGCTGCAAACGGACGAGCCCATTCGCCTGCGACGGGCTGAGTTCAAACTGCTGGCGGTAGGTTGCACGTCCCGAGAAATGCTTGATCGCTTCGTCGGGATGATCGGTCCAGGAAATGAGCTTCTCGAAAGTGGTCTTCTCGGGTGCACCCCACCCTGGTGCAAAGCGAACCTCCCACGGGCCAGCCAGTGCCATAGGCTCGGCGAGCGCCGAGACTTCGGCGGTGAGTTGCTTGTCGGCGGAGGTCTCAAGCTGGTAGCGTCCGTTTTGCCAGAGGCGCACGGCGACCGCATCCGGCTGGCGCGAACGGACATCGAGCGGCTGCGGTCCGGTGCCTGAAACGAGATGCAGCTTTTCAGCCGGGCGACGGAAGACGACGAACGTCGAGCCGTTTTCAGGCAGACGGATGGGAACGATCGTCCGGCCGTCCTGAACGCGGTACATTACGGCGTCCCGGATGGTGCCGGTGAGCGGATCCCACAATTCGGGCTCTTTATCCCTGACGCGGAAGGCACACTCGGCTTCTCCGCTGCCGGCGAGGAAGTAGATTTCCGCGTCGCCCACGCGGCGGTGAGTGTAGGGCCAGGGGCCTTCAAAGTCCAGGGCGATCTGTTTTTCGGCGACAACTTCTGCGAGGGATTTGCCTGTAATCAAGTGGCCCTGGCCCTGAGCTTCGCCGCCCCACAATTGGGCAGCCAATTCGCGGATCTCCGCATCGCAGGCAGGATACTTCTCCAATCCGGGCGCGCGGTCTGGACGGCGACTTCCGAGCACAACGGTCGCGCCGGCACGTGCCAACTCGGCGATCTTTCGCAGGGCCGCCGGCTGCACCGTCTCGTCCTCCAGGTCGACGATGAGCATCCGGTAGCGCATGCCATCGGGCAGAACGAGGTCGCCCTTCTCTACCCGCAACCGCTCCAACAGCACCTCGGTGTTGACGAGGTCATAGGTGTAGCCTTCGGGGAGCGAGAGCGTCGGCTTGGCAGTCCACGACTGGCCCTGATCCCAATGGAGGTAGGGCTGGTCGCCGACGTAGCAGCAGGCATCGGCGACGAAGCGGCCGTGCCGCAGAAGGAACTGGCAGCGGGCGAGATAGGCGAGCAGCGCGCCAGACTGTTCGAACCAAGTCACATTGGGATTGACATGAGTGCCGGCGAAATACTCGATGCCCGGCTGGCCGAACTCGGCGGGCGAAGCGGTAAAAGTGTGCCAGACGAAGTGGTTGATCCCGTCGCAATACGCCCCGTCGGCGAGGGGCTTGAGCAGCGACGGATAGACCGACCAATGGCCCACCATGTGGGTGAATGCTTCGGCGGCAGCCAGCCGCTGCCCGTAGATATGGGCGGCCATCGCGATCGGCCGGTTGAATCCCCGCTTGGGGTACCAGAACTCGCCTTGCGGCATGTCGTTCCGCCCCAGGAAGGCCAATTGGTCGGCATGTTTGAACGTGGGGAGGCTGCGCGTCCAGGGCCCGCCCGACTCGGAATGCCATTTCAGACCGGCCTTGTTGCTTAACTCGCGGAGCTTCCCGTAGCAATTGGTCGTGAACGCGTCGGCCAAGGTGCGGTGATAATCGCGCAAGAGCCGCTCCGAGACGGCGGCGCTTTCAACGTCGAAACCGGCCAGCACCGGCAGATAGGGTACGAGGCTGTAGCCGCGAAGTTCCTCGAACTGCTTCTCGAAGCCGATGGTCCACGTGGGGATGGCCCCTTCCCAACTGACGCTGTAGAAGTGGGTGAGCGTCTTGCCCGCGAGCGGACCGGCGTCGGCAAGGAGATTTCCGCCCATGCGATTGAAATACGTCGTCACAGCAGGCGCGCTGAGGATATCGACGTCGGTTTCGTGCCCTTCCATCGTGGTGCAAGCGAAGCGGAGCACTGTCCAGCGACCCTCGGGCACGTCGCATGTCAGTCGGCCGTTTTCGACCTTGCCCGACAGATCGACGACCTCGGCGGCCAGCGGCCGCGAAGACTCGCCATCCGGCGCTGTGCCATGGCGAACCGCGGCAACGGCGACGTCCCATCCCCGGCTCCAATCCCCCTTTGGCAGCTCGCCTTCGAGCTTTTTGGGGCCGGTCACTTCCTGCGTGGCCCAAACGAGCTTCTTCGGCGCGTCGTCGCCAACGTCCCAGGGGCCCTTGAGTGCGCCGGCGCCGCTACTCAGGTTAACGCTCATTTCCAGTCCGAGGCGGTTGGCCTCGGTCATGGCGAACTTGAGCAGTTCGCGCCACTCGTCGCTCATGAACTCCGTCTTGGGCGGTGGGGGCGGGACGTGGTCGTCGTGATAGCCGCGTGAGTCGAACATCAACAGGCCGGCGAACCCCTTGGCTTTCATCGCCTCAAGGTCGCGGGTGATCGATTCTTTGGTCACATTGCCGTTGACCCACCACCAGTAGGCCCACGGCTTGGCGGAATCGGGCGGTTGGGCAAAGCCTCGGGCCAGTCGGTCACGGGTGGGGGAGGATGACGAAACGTCTTCGGCGGCATGGCCGGTGGTCGGAAGTCCCATGGCGGCCAGGACTACGAGCACCCGGAGCGATTTCCATAGTCGAGCAGACACGGCCGATCTCCCACGAAGCGGACAGAGGGAATGCCACAATTTGACAACGGGACAGTATCCGGCGGGAAGACCCGCCAGTCAACTCGCCGGCACGTTACGGGTCCGGGCCGCTCACCTCGCGTCGAATGGTCACAGCACGATCTGCTGCGCGGTCTTGTCGTAGCGGGCGACCTTGTTCTCGCGGTGCGAGAGGATGCCCATGTTGAGTGGGGCCTGCACCCGGACGGCAACGTCGATCGGGCTGAACGGCCGCTGGCGGGTCTTGATGCACTCGAAGAAGTTCGACCACAGCCGGGTTACGTCTCCCGCGCTCTTCCAAGGAATAAAGACCTCCTTGGCCCCCTTCGCCGCCGGAACGATGCGGATGCCTTCGCCGGGGCCGCGCATGTGCTCTACGTCTTTGAACAGGATCACGCCGTCGGAACCGCGAAGCATTGTCTCGACCGGCGTGAAGTTCGAAAGCGAGTTTGTCAGCACGACGCTCGGTCCGCCCTCGTAGTCGACCACGATGTTGCACTGGTCCGGCACCTCGCGGTCGTACTGGAACGTGCCGCCGCCCCCCATCACGCGGGCCGGGAAGTCAAGGTCCAGCAGGCAGAACACGGGTGTGAAGACGTGGACCAACAGGTCGGTTGCCGGTCCGCCGGCGTAGTCCCAGTAGAGCCGCCACTGGAAGAACCGGGAGACGTCAAACGGACGGGCCGGCGCGTCGCCGAGGAACTGCTCCCAGTCGAGGTCTGGCCCCGGCTGCGCACTGGCATCGTCGATCTTCATCCGTTCGCCCCAGTCGCCGCGGCGGAAGTAGCCCGCCTGCACGTGGTGGATCTTGCCGACGACCCCTTCCTTGATCAGCTTGCGGGCCTCGGCATATGCTTCGTCGGCGACAAACTGGGTGCCGACCTGCACGACGCGGCCGGTCTCCGCGGCCACCTCGCCGATCTTTCGGGCCAGATCCATCTGCGACCAGTGCGTGAGCGGTTTCTCGCAGTAGACGTCTTTGCCGGCCTGCATGGAGTCGAGGGCCTGGCGGGCGTGGTGACGGTCGGGCGTGGCAATGCAGACGGCGTCGATCGACTTGTCGGCCAGCAGGTCGTGGTAGTTGCGATAGATCTTACCGCCGGTGGCCTGGGCCGCCGCTTCAACGCGGGGGCGATACACGTCGCATACCGCCACCGTATCGCACAGGTCGGCCAGCACGCTACGGCAGACTTGGATGTGGGCACCGCAACGGCCGCCGGTGCCAATGAAACCGACATTGATTCGCTCGTTGGCTCCCTTCACGCGGTCGTCGGCGATGACCATCGGGGCGGCGACGAACGAGGCGGCCGCCGCCGCGGTGCTCTGCCGCAGGAAATCACGCCGGGTGGGGGTCGCTGCTGAGGTTGTGCTGGGCGTCGTGTTCATCGTCATCGCTCCCGGTGAGAGTGGTCCAGTGCGGCAACATGCTCCGCGCCGCAGTCTACGACGCGGTCGGCGCGGGGACAATATGCGGGCTTAGAGTAGCCGTTCAGACCCTCGAAGGGGCCCATCGAGGCCGCGAAGCGAAACGCATGCAGGGGGTGTTTCGGTTGACTGCGTCGCGGCGCGCGGCGCTAAGTCCAACTCAGCAAGGGGTTTCGCTTCAGAGTATCGGGCGTAAGTTTTTCCACCCTTTTGGCTTGAGTGTTGAAGTTCCTAGAGGGGTGCTCGCAACCTGCGCGGTCGGACTGCCCTGGAACGCTAAGGATCGAATTGGGAAAGAACGAATCACCGCCGCGCAGCAGCGGACGGGGTGATCTCAAGCCGCCGAACTAACCCGGCGGAGTCTCGAACGCCGGGGTATAGTATACATAAGTTTATGTATACGTGTCAAGAGGTAAATCGGCCACAAAATCGGTGGCCCGTGGTGGGGGAGGAGGTCGGGCGTGTTACGCTTCCGAAAGCGGTGCGCGGGCGAGGTGCTTGAGGGCTTCCAGCGCGGTAACGACGTCGTCGCAGGTGACTTGCTGCCAGGCCTGCAGCCGATGGTGGATGATCGCCAGCTTGAAGGCCTCGAAGGCTTCCATCAGATCGGAAGGCAATTCTGGCAGGTTTTCGAACGGACGGACCGGTTCGGCCGCCGGGCCGCTGGGCTCGGCGTCGAAGGGAACGCTGTCTTGCGCCTCGGCCGCTTCAACATCGTCGGAGCTCTCGTCGCCGAAGTCGGGATCGAACACCTCCTGGGTGCTCTCGCGGATCGTGTCGGAAATGCGGTTCTCGCGCTCGGGCGACTCATCCGGCTCGGCATCGTCATCCACAGGCTCGGCCGCCGCGGCGTCGGCATCATCCTCGACGGCAACGCCGAGCGTCTCCGCGCGTTTCTGCCGCATCTGGTTGACGGACCAGCCGTTCTGCACGGCTCCTTCAAGCCACATCTCGGCGTCGCTCCAGTCGAGCGCCGCCTGGAAATGGCTCCAGAAGAGGCCGGAATACTGCTCGTAAACAGCGCCGAACTGCTCCCACGCCCGGCGGAGACGGCCGGCGTGCTGGCCGGTCAGATTGCCGACGCGGCGGGCCCACGCCTCATCGGACCAGGCCTGCTGCGGCGCGCCGGCGTCGATGAGCCGCCGCCGCCAGTCGTAGATGATGCGGCCCTTCTCCCAGTTGGTGGTGCTGACGAGCCGATTCCAACGTCCGAGGCTGTCGCGAAACGCCTCCTCGATCACGGCCGGCGGAACGACGGGCTCGGGCGCCACGGCGTTCTCACGGGTCTCTTCGGCCGTGTTCTCGATCGCCTGCCCCGCGTCCTCCACCCCCCAGTCCTGATCCATGCTGTCGCTTCCTTCTGTTGACCGTTTCCACGGCCGGGCCATTCCACCTGCCCGGCACAAAGAAGATCCTACCATGCTATCGCTGCCAGCAAACGGCCGGGTCGGGTTTCGCGAGAGAACGGGCCCGATTTCCCGCTCAAATTGCGGACGAGACAAGGTCTGACGATCGGCGAAGATGTACACGGTGCGCGTGATAGCGCCGGGGAAAAAGTGTTGATCGCTGCGCGACACTCGACGCCGCTGCGCGGGGCGGGTGTTAAGGGAGTGTGCACAGGCCGCAGGCGGACGAGAGCCGCCGATTGGAGCGACGGTTCACGCGGTGCCGTGTCGTCACCGACTGAGCCACCGACTCACCGCTCGCTCAACCAGTACAACTTGAACGGGTGGGGGACTTCTTCGACGCCCAGCAGGTTCTGGGCGTGCCGCAAGTCGAGCTGGTTCGCAAGTTAGGCGGCCCGTCGCCGCCAGCCGGTGAGCGCTCCGTCATTCTCTTGACGGGCCCTCGGCAGGTGGACTACCTGGCGGCGCTTCGTCCTCGTCCTCCTCGTCGCGTCGCCAGTATTCAGACTCTTCCACCAACCCGTACTTCTCGGCGACTGCTGGATCCGTGGTCACCAGGCGTGCGTAGTCGTCGCCGACTCCACCATCATCATCGAGTACCACCCCATCCTTTCGCATCTGATCGAGGCGATCGGCCGCGGACCGCAACATTCTAATCATGTCCTCTATCGATTCTGCCTCCGCGGTCAGCCACTTGTTACGCCAGATCGTCACGTATCGCCTCCTAGCTTCTTTCCACAACTCCTGGAATCTGCCTCGCACGAAGGCATTCAACTGGTTAGCGAAGTCGATGGGAAGGTTGAGGGTCTTGATGAGTTCCAGCACATCTGAGAGGTCTTTGAGCCTTCCCGGATTCGTCATTCCGGAGGCCAGTTTGAGTTCCACCAGCGTTGGCAGATTGATGTAATTGATCCCATCCGCCTCAAAACTCACCGACAGCGGCTCCGGGAAGGAAACGGGCTTCGGCTTGCCGTCACCGGGATAGTCGCCCGTCGTGAGGAATTCGATCTTTACTCCCAGTTGAGTATCGCGCAAGTGCTTGCTGGCCGGAAACGGGGGAAGATAGCCGAGACCTCTTAATTTGTCGTGGATGACCTTCAAGTCGTCCCTGCTAACGAGGAGGTCGACATCTTCGGTGAAGCGGCGCAGTCCGTGCCGGAACAACGCCATACCACCGACTACGGCATACGGGATCCCAAGCTCTTTGAGCCGTGACGAAATCTTGTGAAGGGCTTCGAAAACCGCGCTGCTCTCCTCGAAGTGCCGGCTTCCCTCACTCAAGGCCCACCTCGGATCACGGTTAAGGAGCTCTTCATAAATGGGAATCGGCGCTGGCGACAGGGCCATTGTGTGTGCCTGTCCACGCTCGTTGCCACGTGATCGTCGTGTCCCAGGATCCACCATAGTCGCGCAGTCCACACGTTCCGGTTCCAATAGGCATTCTCGCAAGGATGACACCTGGCCGCCACCGCACTCCTGCCAACGCTCGCTTGGCCGCCTTATATCACGAATTCCCGGTTCCCGAGTATAGGCGGCGACCATTGGTGCCACAAGTAGCGGAACAGTCTATGTCCAGACGAGGGGGGGCGAGAAGGCGATTGAGGGACCTTTTCCATCGGCGAGCACGGCAATGGCGCGTCCGAGACGCCCAGTCGAACGCACGAGATTCAGCGATGGTGGAAATCGCGGTGAGCCAGGAGAGACTGCGGAAGAAGATGAGAGCGGCCTTGTCTGCTTCCGCGCTGGCGGTGTTTCGCGTGCGATGTGACGGCACGCCCGAATCAGGCTGCGCCGCGAAGCGGCGCCGGCTTGGTTGAGTTGTCAGGCAAGAATGTATTTTCCGCGTTTTTTGAGTCGCCCGGCAATTCCCTCATCACCGCGCCATCAGCGCGAAGACGCCCCAGCCCAGGTACTGACGCGTGCAGCCGGCGTAGCGCTCGGGTTCCGAGGTCAGGTGGGCTCGAACCTCTTTCGCGAACTCGTCGTCCGTGTTGGCGTCAAGCCAGCGGCGCATGGTGAGCCACTTGGCCGCCTCGTACCTGTCCCAACTGTCCTGGTCTGCCAGAACCATTTCCACTAAGTCGTAGCCGAAGCGGCCGAAAGACGCGAGAAGTTCTGGAAGCAGGAGAAAGTCGGAGATCGAGCCGGCATGACACCCCTTGGCAATATCTTCCGTCGGCGGCAACTGCGCCGGTAGTCGCCGATGAGGATGATCCCTCCGGGGGCGGAGCTCGCGGCGAAGTTCGATGGTGCCGGCGACTCCCCCGCCGATCCACGTGGCGCGACACAGGCTGCCACGCCGACCTTCTCCGTCGGAGACATAGCCGGCCGCATCGCCATGGATGAACTTGACCTGATCGGCGACACCGAGTTCTTCAGCACGGGCCTTCGCTTGCTCGGTGAACAACAGGCTCATGTCGATGCCGGTGCCGGTGACTCCGTAGTCGCGTGCCCAGGTGCACAGCATCTCGCCCGAACCGCTGCCGAGGTCGAGCACTCGGGTACCCGGTTCCAGACGCAGCGCCGCGCCGAGCGTGGCGAGCTTTTCGGGCGTGAACGGGTCATGGATGCGGTGAGCACTTTCGCTGACGTTGAAGATCCGTGGGATGTCCACTGCAGAGAGTCTCCTTACGGGGGTGGGTAGATTCGGTCACGGCCTGACGATAAGGATAAGCTGCCGGGCCGCCTGCAAGACGTTCATGCCGCGCGAAACCAGGACGGCGGCCCGGTCAGCTTCATCCGCTGGTTCGGCCGGCATTCATCTTACATCTCAGGTCGCAGCTCGCCGAGGTACGCCCCGAACCGAAGCTTGTACTTGCCAAGGAGTCGCTGTGCTTCCTCCTGAATCGCCTGTCTCGGAACGACCGGCGAGGTACCATCAAGAATCGATTGGACCTTTGAACGCAAACCGTAAAGGGCTAATTCTTCGGCCCCTTCACGCAAGCCGTACGGAAAGCGCTGGGCCTGAATGACGGCGCGCGAGACAGCGCCGCCTTGGTCGTTCACTAGAATCCACGCGAGCGCGCGGTAGGTGCCTGCGCCGTCGGAAACGACAATATGGCAGGGACCGAAGTCCGGGATTTTCTGCTTGGACCAGAGGCCGCGCAGCCAGCCCTGTACACCCCGCGAAATCCAAAGCGGGAACTCCTTCGATGCGCCTGGGTGGCTGATGACAAACCGAGGGTCAAAGATGTCCTCGTGGGAAATGCCTCCGGTCTGCTGCTGACATTCATGCTCGCGCGCACAAAACCAGACATTGGTGAGCCATGACAGCATGTCAGTCTGTCCGAACCGAGAATCAAGAAAGCTGTCATTCACGCGCAGGAGCGGAAAATCAAAGTGGTCGCACAACTCGTTTTTCGTTCTGTCACGCGCTGCCTGGAGTTCTTCGCTGTGGTACTGGCCATCGAACTCGACAGCAAACTGCGGGTAGTATTCCCCGTCCGCCAGTGTGAAATCGAAGTGAGACTTCAGGGCGAAGGTAAAATGGGCTGAGGAGATTCCGCTGTTATTGATAGGGAAGATATCTGCCAAACGGACTTTGGGAAAAACGTATCCGGCCCAAGACTGTGCGACTGTCTGGAGCCGCCGATGGGTGAGCTGTTCCGACAGATTGAGCAGCTTCCGATCTTGCATGGCAATCTCTGTGGCCCGACGTCTCCGATCACGGGGCGGCGACGATTGATTGTCCACTGCAAATTCGCCCGACTTCGCCGCTCCCGTGCATCGGGTTGTTCGTCGCGGATTCGGCGTAAGGGTTTACGTCAAGTGCAGGGTTCTGTTGTCGTTATTGATATGCCGTCATGTCCAACGATCAGCACGGGAACGGCGGGCGAGAGACCGTCAGTCGTCCGCCAAATTCCGTGCATCCAGTCCGAGACGCATTGTATCACAGTGTCATTGACAGCAAATCCCGCGTCAAACGGATCGACCATTGGAACTGCCGGTGAAAAGCCGTTTTCTGTGTGGCGAACAGTGAAGATGTCCTTCACGTCGGCGATCTGTTTGTTAATGAAGTAGTGGTCTGGTCCATCAATTGCTCCGAGAACGTCAAACTGTCCGTCACCTTCCTGATTGGTGAACACCATTAAGTGAAGTGCTCGTGCCTTGTCGGGAATGCGTGCCACGAGACGACGCAGGGCTTCGCGGGCAGCATCAGCGTGCGCGTCAAGCACGGAGCGGAGTTCGGTGATGAATTCATCTTGCGTCATGAGAACGTGAAGCGACGAACTTACCCTGTATCACGAATTCCAGACTTCTGAGTATAGGCGGCGATTCTCGATGCCACAAGTAGCGGAGCAAAGTGCGGCCAGGCGAGGGGGCAAGGAACGGCCATCGAGGGACCTTTCCCACCAGTGAGCACGGCAATGGCCCGTCGCACGCACGGGGTTCAGAGATGGCGGGAAGCACGCTGGGGGAAGAGACACCGCACAAGAAGACGAGCGCGGCCCCATGCTGGCGGTGTTTGGCGTGCGATGTGGCGGAACGTTCAGGGCTCAGCCGCCGGTGCCGCCCAGGGCCGACATTGAATTGCCGACGACACTCAGCGGGCATTGCCGGTCGACTGCACCCGTCAGTTCGTCGTTCTTCTGGCCGCTCGGTAAACTATGGGACTGCCCCTTCCAGTTCAAAGGCTTTGGCATCGTGCGGCAAACCTACTCGCATAAAGTAGCGAGCCAGCCCCTGTGCCAGGTGCTCTCGATAAGGCGAGCGAAGGCGAAGGCGGGATCCGCTCTGCATGGCGAAGCCAGTCACGAACGCTTTCGGCAGGGTGAACAACCGGTGAAAGTCGACCACAGACCATGGCAAGGCCGGGCTTCCATCGCGCCGGTGAAGCAAGGACAGCCCCGGAACGTTGCCGTCGATCAACAGTCTGCGGAACTTGCGGCTTCGGACCGTATCATTGCCCCGTTCGACCTCCGCTCGGACCGCGTCGCTCCATGCCACGAGTTGAGCCAATAGGATGTCTTCGACCTTATCGTTCTCAAGGTCGCAACTCTGCGTCATGACGACCAGGTCGAAAACCTTTGCTACGATCTCGATGTCGGCTGCCGTCTCGACCGGCCATGAAAGAGAGCCAGAAACCGCGAATACTGGACAATCACAGAGGATATCTCCCTGCAGGAGAGAATCGCCCTCCGTGACATCGTACCAGTCGTGATTACTCATCGACCTCCTCGAGATTAAACGTAGCCCACTGGCTCTGGGACAGCCCCAGACCGTGCGGAGCGGACCCCACGCTCACTATTTTGGCCCGCAACCGCATCGCGTTCTTCGGAGGCACGCCGGGAACAAACGGCTTTTCCGCGTCCTTGGGCAAGCCGTCGAGCGGCCCACCGCTGCGATCTGTTTGGCCGGCAGACTGCTGGGATCGCAACTCGGCGACGGCCGCCTCCAGAGCCTGAAGCCGTTGTTCGTGCGTCGCCGATGACATGGAATCCTCTCCGTTGGAATCGCTTGGGCAAATCGCGCCCACATCCCAATTGTACTGCACGAGCTGACGCCCGAGATGCTCAGGCAATCCCTTCGCTTCACCGTCCATTATTGGTCATTGTAGCGCCGCGGCCGCCGCCCTGCAACTGGGCGCCCGTCACACCGGCCCGCGGTGGCAGGCCGATCACGCGGACCCGCGGCGGGATAGCCCCTTAGCGACGGTAAGTGTCGTGTTCTGCTCGCTAGTCCCACCAAAATTGGATAACTCTATCTCGCTCGAGTGCCCGGGCCAGCAGTACGACACCTCGATCCCATACTCGCCAAGGGTTCTCGGACGGACTCCAGACGCTCCACGAGTTGCGACCGCTGCGCGTTGCGTCGATCGAGCAACACCGAGAGATGGTCCGTATCCAAAAGGATCATTGGCCTTTGCCTTGCCGCCTCGCGGGCTTCTCGCGAGCGCGTCTTCGGTCGGCCTCACACAGCTTCATCGCTTCTTGCAGGATACTTTGCACGTCCTCGTCATCGGCGAACTTCTCGACCGCGCGGCGCCAGTCCTTGGCACCCTGCTGCCTGGACGAATGAATTTCCAGTCGCGACTCCTGCACCTGCGCTTTCAGTTGCGCCACGCGGTCTGCAAGTCTCTGCGAAGCCATTGGTCGATCTCCGCGGCTTCCACTCAACGAGTTCATATGTATTCTGCCGCGAGGCCATGGGCCGTGCAAATAGCGGCTCTGCGCGGCGGCGGAGTTGGTCTGTGAAGAACCGACTCGGTGTCCGTTCGCCTCTGGATAGCTCGGTCTGATCGTTGCTCCCCGCCTGTTGCGCGGGCGTCGCGAATCCGATCGATTCGGTTCCGTTCCGCGCTGCCGCGCACGGCGTGTTTATCAGGGCACTGCTGTTTCTTTAGCGGCGCTACGTCTCCCGGGCACCGCCGCACGGTCCGCGGCGCCTGGTTGCGTCGGGCGATGCTCGCCGGTACGCTGGCGGTGTCTCTTGCGAAAGAAAGGATGGAACGTGAAATCGCGCATGCTGCTGTCGATCGTGGGATTGCTGTGGGCCGCCGTGGCATCACACGCCGAGGAGGACCTGTTTCCATTTGCCGTCTCGTACGACAATCCGGCGAACGTGACGAACGTCTCGGGCTGGCTGGAGAAGCCGGCGGGTAAGCACGGCTTCGTCCGGGTGGAGCAAGGACGTTTGGCGACCGATGCGGGGCCGATCCGGTTCTGGGCGACCAACCTGTGCTTCGATGCCTGCTTCCCCAGCCACGAGCAGGCCGAACGGGTTGCCGCCCGCATGGCGCGGCTGGGGATCAACTGCGTGCGGATGCACCATATGGACTCGCGTTCCATCTGGGGCAAGAGCCCGAACAAGACGATCATCGATCCCGAGTGGCTGGAAAGGCTGGATTACCTGATTTACCAGCTCAAGCTCCACGGCATCTACACGAACATCAACCTCCACGTTTCGCGGTGGCTGGACGAGAAGGAAGGCTTTCCGAACCGCGAAGGACGCCCCAGTTTCGACAAGGGGCTCGACAACTTCGAGCCGCGGATGATTGAGCTGCAACGGAAGTACGCCCGTGACCTGCTGACCCACGTCAATCCCTACACGAAGACGGCCTACGCCGATGAGCCAGCGGTGGCGATGGTCGAAATCAATAACGAGAACGCCCTGTTCGCCAACTGGGGCGGCGGCGATCTGGACGATCTGCCGGAGCCCTACGCGACGACGTTCCGCAAGGTATGGAATGAGTGGCTGAAGAAGAAGTACGGGAGTACGGAGAAGCTCCGCCAGGCCTGGAATGTCGGCCGCAGTGAACTCGGTGAGGAGATGCTCGCCGCCGGCAAATTTCCGGCAAAGTTCAGCCCGCCCTGGCAGTTCGAACGCGATGACCAGGCGGTGGCCGAGTGGTCGGTCGACAACCAGGGGCCGGACGGCCAACCGCGGCTTCGCGTGGTCGTCACGCGGCAAGGACGGGTGGCCTGGAATCCGCAGTTCTCGTATCCCGGTCTGAGACTCGCCGGGGGAGAGCCGTACACGCTCCAGTTCCTCGCCCGCAGCGACGAGCCGCGTGAATTCGGCATCAACGCGATGATGGCCCACGACCCTTGGGAGCAATTCGGCTTCAACGCCACGGTCAAGACCGACCGCCAATGGCAATCGCACCGCTACACGTTCATTCCCAACAAGGGGGACGAGAACGCGCGGATATCGTTCACCAGCCTGAAGCCGGGGACGTACGAACTGGCGGCGGTTTCACTGCGGCCGGGAGGCATCGTCGGGCTGGAGCCGGGGCAAAGCCTGGAAGCCGGGAACGTGGCGATCGTGCGCAAGAGCGCCGTCAACCTCACGAAGGCGGCGCGGCACGACTGGATCGATTTTCTCTACTCGACCGAGCAGGACTACTGGCTGAGCATGTACCAGTTCATCAAGGATGAGCTGAAGGTGCGACCGATCGTCTCGGGAACGCAGTTGAGCTACAGCCCGATGCATATCCAGGCGTCGCTCGATTACATCGACGCGCACTCCTACTGGCACCACCCGGCGTTTCCCGGCCGCCCGTGGGACTCGCGCGACTGGTACGTCCAGAATGCGGCGCTGGTGAATACGCCGGGCGGCACACTGTCGGGCCTGGCGGTCCGGCGGGTGGCGGGAATGGCGTACACGGTGAGCGAATATAACCACCCGGCTCCGATCCAGTATGCGGCCGAAGGCTTTCCGATGATCGCGGCCTTCGGGGCATTTCAGGGCTGGGACGGGATCTTTTCGTTTGCGTATTCGCACAACACCGATTTCGAGCCCGGCAAGATCAGCGGCTTCTTCGACATCAAGGGGGACACCTCGCGGATGGTGCACATGCCGGCCTGCGCGGCGATGTTCCTTCGCGGCGACGTTGCCCCGGCGCGGCAGGCGCTCGCCGCTGCCGTCACGCCCGAAGCGGAACGCGAGACGCTCTACAAGACGCTCAGTGCGTGGGAGATCACGGCCGACACCTACGGCCTTGACCCGCGGCTATCGCTCCTGCACGCCGTCGCGATGGCCAAAGAGGGGCAGCCTGACGATTTGCCCGCGGCGCCCGGCAAGGACGCCGTTCAGTTTGTCTCCGACACGAAGCAACTCTACTGGGACGTGTCGCAGAAGGACGCCGGTTATTTCATCGCCAACACGCCGCGCAGCAAGCTTTTCACGGGGTTCATTCGAGGCCGCACGTTCAAACTGGGCGACATCGCGCTCAGGTTCGGCAAGACGCGGCTCGACTGGGCCACCGTCTCGCTGGTGGCCGTCGACGGCGAGGGCCTTGACAAGCCGGGCCGGTTACTCGTGGCCGCGACCGGGCAGGTCGAAAACCAGGGGATGAAGCTCGAGGATCTTGGCAGCGGCCGCATCACGGTCCGCGACAAGTGGGGCGAATCGCCCATGCTCTGCGAAGGGATCGAAGCTGAATTGCTGTTGCCGGTTGCGGCCGAGAGGGTCGCGCTCTATCCGCTCGACGAAGCGGGCAACCGCCGTGAGGCCGTGCCGGTCGCCGCGCACAACGGCAAGGCCAGGATCATGCTCGATCCGAAGCACAAGACGGTATGGTACGAGGTCGAGGTGAAGGAAGAATGACGTATGACGAAGGAAGCACCGATGACCAATGTCTCAATGACCAATACTTGAGCTACGGGCCTCATTGGTCATTCGGGGCTTCGTCATTGGCCATTACTTTCCCTCGGTCGGGCCGATGGCGAACAGATGGCTCCGCGTGGCGATGTAGAGCGTATCGCCGATGGCTGCCGGCGAGCCGTAGACCGAGTTGCCCATGTTGTTTTCGGCCAGCAGGTTCAGCTCGCGCGCCAGTTCAAACACGGCGACCTCGCCGTCTTCGTCGCCAAGGTAGATCTTGTCGTCGGCGATCAGCGGCGAGCCCCAGATGGTGGCCAGCATGTCGTACGCCCAGAAAGGCCGGCCGGTCTGGACATCGAGACAGTGCACCATGCCGGCGAAATCTCCCACGACGAGCATCCCATCGCGAATGGCGACCATTCCGAGTGTGCGGTGCATCGTCTCCTCGAACTCGAGCTTGCCGTCGCCGTCAATGTCGTGCCCGCGATAGTGCCAGACGGCGGCCGAATTGGGATTGGCCACCACCTTCTCGCCCGATTTCTCGTCGACCGCCTGCACGCGTCGCGGGGCAACCGGCCGGCCTTCCCGATCGACCACCAGTTCAGCGCTCACGTCGCCGCGCTTGGTGGGATCGATGCACCACAGGTCGCCCTGACCCTCACCCGCTTCGGGATCTTCACCCGTAGCAATGTAGACTCGCCCCTGATGAATCACCGGGGTGGCGATCAGCGTGTTGCGGTCGCCGCCACCGCCGTCTTCCCAGACCGCCTTCTTGGGATTGCAGTCGAATTTCCACAGCAGTGTCGGCTTGCCGCCGGCGCCTGGCTCGGCCAGGAAGCTGTAGAGCCAGCCATCGCCGCCGGGAAAGACCGCCTGGCGGACGCCGCCCAGTTCGCCGACCGCGGGCGAGCCCCACTGGCCATGCAGGATGTTTTCACCGGGTGAATTGTCGGCCCAAATGAGTTCACCCGTGTTTTTGTCGAGCGCAATGAAGCTCGGCGCGTCGGGAGCGGGAATGGTCTCGTGTTGGCCGTCGATCCCGTTCGCCGTGAGCACCATGAGCAGATCGCCCGCTGTGGTGACCGAGCAGCTTGCCATGTTGTGCTGGATTGTGCCCAGCTTCTTCATCATGTCGAACGACCAGATCACGTCGGCTTCGTTCCGGGCAGCCGATTCCTCGGCGGTGAAGGGGCCGTCGTTCTTGCCGTCGTGAAATCCTTCCACGTCGAGGCAGGCCACCACGCCCCGATTGTCGACGATCCAGAGCCGCTTCCCTTCCACCAGCGGATTGGCGCAGATGCCCTGCTTTGGCCAATCGATGTCGCTCCCCGCTTCGAGCTTGGGGCTCGAATACTGCCAGAGGAAGCGGCCGTCGGACTGGCTGAACGCCAGGAGGCAGCCCAAATCGACCGACGATGGAAAACGCTCGAGATAGCCTGCTTCGTTATTCGTGGCGCAGAAAACCTTGCCCCCCGCCACGACCGGGCTGCCGTAGCTCTCGCTCCCGAGTCGGGCCACCCAGCGAATGTTCTTGGCGGATGAGCTGTCCCACTCGTCCGTCTTTCGATCGAACTCGCCGACCTCCCATTCGGCCGGCAGGGGGCCGGATTGGGCCACGTTGTTGCGCAGCGATGAACCACCCCACTGGGGCCAATCGGCGGCGGTCAGGCGGCTGACCGTTGCGGTTTGCAGGATCGTGATGAACGCCAGCGAGCAGATGGTGAGCCTGATCATGAGCAGAAGAAACACTCTGACGTGGGTGCGTATGGGTGAGGGTGGGAGCGGTTACGTAGACCGCACAGTCTCGCGAAACGGCAGGGTTTGCCAGGGCTACCCCGTGGTCTCGTCGACCACGAACTCATCGGCGGGATCGAACTTGGGCAGGACGACGATCAGCACCTTCATATTTCCCACGGCGCGGTGCACCACGCCCGGCGGAATCACGACGCACACGCCCGGTTTGACGGGGATGAGTTCGTCGTCAAGCTGCATCTTCGCATCGGGCCCACACTCAAGTATGTAGTACGTCTCGGTAAGGCGCCGGTGGTAGTGCGCCCGCGCCGCGGCGGAGATCTCCGTGCGGTGGATGGTGCCGGGAAAATCTGCGACGTCGACCAACGCTCGGCGAGCGGTTCCGCACGGGCACGCGACGCCGGCAATCCGGTCGAAATCGACGAGGTGGTACCGTCGACTGGTCTGGCTCATTGCGATCGGGGCTCGATGGGGGAGCGGGGCATGGCCGGCAGGACTTCAACCCGGCGGGCTTCGGGAGGGCGTTCCGATTGTACTCGGCCCGCCGGTGGCAGACCACCGCCGGGCGCCACACAGAGAGCCTCGAAAAGGTCTGGCCGTGGGGGCAGCCTCGTGCTTCCCGCCGAAAGGTTACCCCGCTCCGTCTGCGGAGGGAAACCGCATGGCGACTTTTCCGATCAGGCAAACACTGCGGTCGAATGGTCCCGGCAGTCGTCCCGCAAAGTCAACGCATATCAGCCAGTCGCCACGCACGGCAATGTCTTCGTAGAAGGAGCGATAAATCCTTTCGCGAAAAAAACTTGCGTGCATTCAAGCGCCTTTTGCGGACGGGCCGATACCAGACGTGACCCTTGACGCAAAGCGCGTGCTGAGGTGGCACGATCAAGGGGCGCCAGTCAGCCGCACCGGGAGTATTATCGAGCCAAGGAGTGGTTCGACGGCCCTGGCGCAAGACCTCGTAAGGGCTGGGAGTGCCGACCCACCTCCCCCGCCTGAATGTTGGATCATCCCTCAGTCGGTTCTATCCCATGGGAGAACCCACGCCAGGGACGCGGGACGACGATGCGAAAGTACGCATGAGATGCTACCCGATCTGACTTCGACGGCGGGTGGAGAGCGACCCAGTACCCTGTATAGGAGTGCTTGCTCAATGAAATCCCAGATGTATTTCGGTGCGCTCATTGTGAGCGTGGCCCTCTGTGGCCAAGGGTTCGGTGGCACGTGCGGCCCCGAAGCCTGCGCGCCGGCCGCCGCCTGTGCTCCTTGCGATGCCTGTTGCGCCCCGGGGTGCGACCTGTTCGCGGGTCTCAAGGGACTGTTCGCCGTCAATAGCTGCTGCGCTCCGACCGAGTGCTGCGCTCCTGAGGCGTGCTGTGCTCCCGAGCCCTGCGCTCCGGCCTGCGACGTCGGCTGCGGCCCGAACATTGTAGATCGCGTTCGTGGTCGTCTGGCCTGTGCCGCTCCGGCAGCCTGCGCTGCTCCGGTCGCCTGCGCCGCTCCGGCCGCTTGCGAGCCGGCCTGCGAACCGGTTTGCGAACCCGTCTGCGGAACGTGCTGCGATCGCCCGGTCCTCGGCCTGCTGAACAAGCTGTTCGCCCGCAATGCCTGCTGTGCGCCGGCTTGTGAGCCAGTCTGCGAACCGGCTTGCGCTCCGGCCTGCGACACCTGCTCGCCGTGCCGACAGCCGCTGTTCCCGCAACTCCGCGCTCGCCTGGCTTGCGGCATGTGCGCCGCTCCGGCGTGCGGTTGCGATGCGGGCTGCGACACCGGCTGCTCGAGCTGCGGTGCTGACGCTGGCGCTCCGGTGCCCGCCGACGCTCCGGCTCCGGCCGCCCCGCCGGCCCCGGCTCCTGCCCCGGCTCCGGCTCCGGCCCCAGCCCCGGCTGATCCGTCGGCCATGCTGCTGCCCAGCGGCAGCTACGCGTTCGACTAATGTCTTTCAGAGTTAGGTAGAACACAGGTCCGCCCGGGCGCAAGTCCGGGCGGCCTTGTTTCTTGTCCTCGACGTCTCTGGCGTCCACCGTGGACAGGGGGCCGCGTGACCGTCTGGAGCGTGGCGGTGTGGGTTCATGGTGCACCTCGAGCGGCTATAATCGGCGGGCAACCCACCAACTTGCCGGTCCGTGCCGCTTTGGAGCCCCGCCATGAGAATCGCTCTAGCGCTGTCGTTCCGCCCTATCCTGTTCGGCCTGGCGATCGCCGCCGGGGCCGGAGCCGTTCCGGTCGCGGTCCGGGGCGCCGATGAGCAGCCCTGCACGAACGGATCGTTCGAGCAGCTTGCGCCGAACGGTTTTCCCGCCGACTGGGTACCGGTGGGTAAGGCCGCGGAGGTTTCGACCGACGCCCACTCCGGCCAGCGTTCGTTGCGCCTGTTGCGAAATGCCGAAGACGACGGCGTCGAGACGGGCGTCAACCGCGCGAATCGCAGGTCAGGTGCGGCCAACGCCACGGGACTCATCGATCGACTGAAGGGGGGCATCGACTTCTGGTACAAGGCGGTGAGCGCCGACCGAGCGGAGCTCAACGTCTACGTGATTCCGATGACCGAACGACTGGTCGAGTATGCGGCGGGGCGGGCGACGTATACCGTGCCGGCCGAGCATGTGGGCGATGGGCAATGGCACCACGCGAGGCTGAAGTACGATTTCACCGGACAGCCGGACGTCCGCTTCGTACACTTCGCCGCACGGATTGTCGGCCGATCGGGTGAGTTGTTGCTGGACGACTTCTCTTACGTAGAGCGCGTGGGCGCAGTGCTCCGATTCCGCAAGCCGCGACTGGAAGAAGACCTGCAACAGCCGGGCCGGCGAGCGACGCTCTATGCCGACGTCGAGAACGTGGGAGACGAGATGGCCCGCGAGTTGTCAGTCTCGTTGAAGCTGCCGTCCGGACTGGAAGCGATTCTGGTCAAGACGCCGATGGACGAACTCAGCCCCGGTGTGCGGGCGAACGCGGCTTGGATCGTTGAAGGCGCTCGCACGGACAAAGCAGTCGTGTGTCTCGCGGCGACGGCCCGAGGCGTCCAGTGCACTTCCACGCTCCCCATCGCCGCGAGTCTGGCGATACGCAGCTTCGGCGCCGTGCGGCCGGTAGGGATGGAGGGGCGACCGTTGCCGATTGAGTGCCTGTTGGAGAACACCGGCAGCGCGATTCTTGTCGGCCCGCAGGTTGAGTTCAGCCTGCCGGACGGACGGCAGACAACCGTGCTCGAAGACATTCCGCCCGGCCAGACGAAACTGGCGACGGTAGGACTCGTTCCGAGGGAACAGACGCTCGACCAGGAAGTCGCGGTGTCGGTTAGCGCGGCATCGGTAGTGGAGCCGATTTCCGCCGCGACGAAAGTCGTCGTTGGAGCGGCCGCCGATTTGCCTTTGCCCACAGGTAAGCTTCAGGCGGCGGCGACCGACGGCTATGCGATCCTGGAGAATGGGCACGTTCGATTGGCGTTCCGCAACAATCGATTTGGCTTCGGCCCGGCCGAACTGGCGGTGGCGACCGCCCAGGGTTGGCGGACCGTCGCCTGGCTGCCGCGGCTGAGCCGGCTCGTCTACCGCGGCGCGGATAACCAGCGGCACGACCTCGTGATCACTGCGTCGCGGGTCGAACGGTTGGATGATCCCATGGGACTCCATTTCCAGTGGTCGGACTCCGCGCGCGACTGTGTCGTGGAAGTGCGATTCACCTTGGGCGAAGGGGAGAAAACGATCAAAGTGGAACATCGCCTGCAAGCCGGTCGTCCGCTCGACTTGCTGTCGTTCGAAGGGCCGATGATCTACGCCCTTGACCGGCGAGAAGCCGTTTTTCCCGGGTTGGAGTGGTTGGTGGGAGATGAATTGTCGTCGAGCGCACTGGACATCGCCGAGGATCATGCCGACCGGATCCGCTACGTCCCGCATCCGAACCTGGTGACGATTCCTGCCGTCGGAGTGGCTGGTGAAGCGGGCACGGTCGGCCTCATATGGGACGTGCATCAGCGTTGGGACGGGCAACACGATCGGCCGTCGGCGGTCTTCGCCTCACCTGATCGGTTTGGCCAGCAGCGGTCGCACCTTATGGGGTTGTTCCTGCCTACGGTGCCGGAGTTCGTCGATCCGAACCAGCGCGAGGCGTCACGGCCGTATCGGCTCGAGCCGAACAAGCCCATCCAATTGCGCTCGCGAATCCTTGCCGACGGGAGGACCTCTGATCCGCTGTCGGCTGTCGACGCTTGGGTGGCCGAGCACGGCTTCCCCCAGCCCGCGCCGCTTCCCCGCGGATCATATGAGAAAGAAATCGAGTTCTCGATGCAGGCGTATCTCGACTCGCTGTGGGTCGCGGAGACCAAGGAGTGGTGGACGACCAAAGGGGGCGGGCCCATGTCGAAAAAGGGCCGACCCACGGCCTTTTTGACGGACTTGCTCGTTGGCGAGATCCTGAGTCCCGATGTTGAGATTCGCCGGCGGTGTCGAGAGCGAGCTGAGGAGGTCGTCAGCCTGATCGGCGGCGAAGCTCGAGTCGACCATCAGCGTTTCGGCAGCCGGGCCGATCTCTCGATGGCCCACCCGGGCCAGGCGGCCGCAGTTCTTGCCGCACGCCACCCCGACGGCACCTGGCGATTCGACGCTGACCTGGTGGGCACCGGGCCCTTTACAGGTATGGACTACCACGAGCTTGGTCCCGACGACGCCGTGGAGCTTGGCACGTGCGCCCGCCGCGCCTACGAAGTGCTTCGCTATGCGCGGATCGCGGGTGACGCCGAGGCGTACCGGCAGATGGTCCCCACGCTCGAACTGATGGAGCAATTCCGCGTGCCGCGGGCGGCCCAGGTGTGGGAAGTGCCGGTTCACACACCCGATATCCTGGCCGCGGCGGATGCGGTGGACGCCTATTTGGAAGCATACTGGTTCAGCGGCGACGAGCGCTGGTTGCGCGATGCGGTTCGCTGGGCCCGCGTCGGGCTGCCGTTCGTCTATCTGTGGGACGATTCCGAGAAACCGTTCCTGGTCGGCAGCAGCATTCCGGTCTTCGGCGCGACGTGGTACCGCGGCTCATGGTTCGGCCGGCCGGTGCAGTGGAACGGCCTGCGTTACTCGTTTGCACTGCTCAAACTGGCCGAGCACGATGCAAGCTATCCCTGGCGGCAGATCGCCGAGACGATCGTCCACAGCGCCCTTTATCAGCAGGAGCCAACGGGTGAGAACGTAGCGCTGTGGCCCGACAACATCAACGCGATTACGAGCGAGAAGTGCGCATGGCTCTTCGGGCCGCGGCAGATTCTGAGCAACATCTATCGGCTGATCGGTCGAGATGAGGAGCCGGCGACCGTGATGGTCGGCAGCGCGCCCGAGCGGCTGCATATCAGTTCCACGGCCCGTTTCGTCTCCACCGATTGGCGCGACGGTCGACTGCGCGTCGAACTGAACATTGTTGCGGGAGAGCAGGGAGTGGTGTTGATTTCCAATGTCGCCAGGCCGGACGCCGTCCGCCTGGATGGTCAGCCATTGGAAGAACGCGCGGCGGTGGAGGAAGGGCCCGAGTCGGGTTGGCGCTATGATGCCGGCTACGGCTATCTGACGGTTCGGGTTGCCCATGACGGGCCGGCGCGTCTGGAAATCGACGGCGCGGTCAATTGTCAGGTCGAGCGGTTGCCCCAACCTGTGGACCGCATCGAGTTCCAATTCAACGATTCGGCCGAAGGCTGGCAGGCGGCACACCACATTGTCGATCTCGCGGTGAACGACGGTCTGCTCGTTGGCACTATCAGCGGCAGCGATCCGTACCTGGTCCGCGGCATGGTCCAGGTACGCGGCGACGATGTGCGAGCGATCCGCTTGAGGATGCGGGTTTCGACCGGGCAAAGCGCTCAGCTCTTTTGGACCACGCAGTCATCGCCCGGTTTCACCGAGGGCAAGCAGTTCCCGTTCGCGGTCCAGGCGGACGGGCAGTTTCACGAGTACCGGCTGGAAGTTGGCCGCCATCGGCAATGGTCGGGCCAGCAGATCACCGGGTTGAGGATCGACCCCGTCGCCGGTCCGCCGTCAGGCGAGTTCGCCATCGACTACGTGGTGGGCGAGTCGTGAGCCGCGTTCCACGGTTGGCGTCAATCGTGAGTGGACTATCGAAGAGGCAGCAGGATCTCTCCCCGTCCTAGAGTCACGAGGTCGCCGTGGAAGAGTTTCATCTCCGCGGACGCCATTCCGTCGGGCAATGGAAAGCGATGACGGCCAAGCTCCGAGACCAGGAGCGAAAGAAAAGGCGGGCGGTAACGGCAGGCGTATCGGAACGAGGGCAGGAGACGCGGGGGCTCGCTGCCGAACAACCCGATGGTGCCGCGACGCATATTGGCTCCCGGTCGGATGCCGCAGGGGCCCGAGACCAGGAGCGTTCCCGCGATCATGTTCACGCCGGCAAAGTCGCCGGCCCCACCCACGGCGATAAGGCCGCGGCGCATCGTGTGGCCTATCTCATTGCCCGTCGTTCCTTCCACGAGGATTGTCCCACCCGTCATGCCGCGTCGGCTGCCGCGATACGCCGCGCCGACAAGATGTCCGGCGCGGCCGCGGACATGAATCGTGCCGCCATGCAGTTCGCCGCCGACCCAGTCGCCGGCATCGCCTTCCACGACGATCGTTCCGGCGGTCATCTCGCTGCCGACATGCCGTCCCGCCGTACCCGTCACGCGTATCTCGCCGCCGTCCATCCGCGCACCGATCCAATGCACGCCGGCGAGTTCGCCCTGGAACTCGATCCGCTCGTCGGCCGGATCGCCGGAGATCTGGAACAGTTCGCCGAGCGGCACTTTCTCCTTGCCGTGAAACGCTTCCCAACGCTCTATCTCGGCCAAGGACTTCTCGCGGACGGCCGAGGGAATGAGGCCTTCGACTTCAACGGGGATCGGCGTTCGGGCGGTGTATTTAAGCAGCAAGGTCATGGCTGGGATCCGAGAGTGGTCGGCACTCGCCGCGTGGCGATCGGAGTGGAGGCATCCGCCGCAATGGCCCCCATTCTCCACGGTGGCCGACGGTCTGCAAGAGTCGGACCAGGCGCAAGTGTCGCCGCGGGACGTCGCCGGCCTACTGGAGCACCAGCGCCAAGGCTGCGACCGCGATCATCACGGCGCCCGTGGCCACTTTAGCGAGAGTGCCGAACAGGCGCCCCCAGAAGGCCGCCTTACCGATTTGCCAACTCTCGCCAATCGCCCGCCCGCCCCCGCGTTCGCCGACGATGGCTCCGACCATCGCCCCCAGGCTCGCGAAGAGTAAAGCCGCAACGATCGGCCCAACGATCGGAACGGGTACTCCCACCACCGCGCCGACAATTGCGCCGATCAGGGAGCCGATCAGAGCCATGGCGGCGCCGCGACGGCTGGCTCCGGCCCGACTGGCGCCGAACATCGCCGCCAACAGTTCGAGCAGTTCTCCCAGGGCAGCCAACACTGCCAGCACCACCAAGACCGGCCAACCGATGACGGTCGGGCCCTCGGCAGGGGCGAAAAGCACATAGATGGCTGCCGCCAGCAACATCAACCAGTTGCCTGGCAAGCCGAAGAAGGTTGTCGCCCAGCAGACAACGAGTACAAGAAGCAGGATTACGCCGTAGAAGATGGCCATCACTGCCCCGCTGGGCCCCTGCAATCGAGGCACCGCCCGTCGGAGCCTTCGGTCGGCGATTGCATGGGAAGCGAATCCTTGAGCGGCAACTCACGCGGTGAATTCCGGTTGCGCCGCGCCGCGATCCTCGCCGCTGTAAACGTCAATAGCCGCTGATTGTAGCCGCTGCGGGAATCGATGACGAGCCCGGCAAGTCGACCGGCATCCCATCGGTCTTGGCCTGGCTGCCGCGACGAATGTGGCTCAGTGGGCGCTCGGATGACGGTTCACCCGTCTCGCGGCGCGCCGTTTGGTTCCGGCTAGCCCGTCGCGACGACGAGACAGCCTCCTCCTCGGCGCGAACGGCCTCGCGGATTTCGCTGCGGTGAATGGGAACATCAGCCGGGGCCTGAATGGCCAGTCGCACCCGATTCCCACTGATTGCCGCCACAGTGACGATGATGTTATCGCCAATGATCAGCTTTTCGCTTTGCTTTCTGCTCAGTACCAGCATCGTGCCGCCCTTCCGTGGTTGAGTTTTGGGAGTTCTCCTCAATGACGCCACAGTTGTACTCGCGCAGGCCACAATCGGTTCTAAGGGAGAGTCCTGTGCCGACGTGAGAAAATTCCTTACCCCCCGATAGAGACGAGAATGGCCGGCTGACTTGCAGCCCTATTCCTGGAAAACACGCCTGCGAGAGCGTGCTCAGCGATGCCTACAGCTACCCGACATGCGCGAAGGTTGCACCACCTCTGCGCCTCCAGTAGCATGATCCGGATCTGGCGGTTGATGCGATGCGCGTTATGCGGCGCAACTCATTCTCTGAAAATGACTTGTAGGAAATCCTGTTCCACTTGAGCCACCCTGCTGTTAAGTTCGTGATCGTGGCAGGTCGCTGCGGAGCCGTCTGGCCTTGAGTCTCAAAATGCTGGCTGGCGGACATCGCGCTGCGGCTGATGGTTCTGACGCCGATGCGAGGCCCCGCCACATTTTGCCTGGGAGATTTCCGTGATGCGAACATGGTGTGTGTTGGTGGGGTTGGCCGCGATGATTGGCTCTTCGGCGAGGGGCGCGGAGGTGCTGCTCGTCGATAAGGGGCAGCCCAAGGCGGTGATCATCCTGGCCGCGACGCCTTCCTCGGCGGCCCGACAGGCGGCCGAGATGGTCCGCAGCCACTTGCGCGAGATGTCAGGGGCCACAATCGAGATTCGCCGCGAGAACGACCTTGGCGAGGCCTCTGGGGCTCAGATTCTCATTGGCCAAAGCCGGCTCACCGAGGCGCTGGGTTTGGGCGACGCAGGACTTCGCCCGGGCGGCATACGCATCAAGACAGCGCCGGGGATGGTGGCCGTCTACGGATTGGACGACAAGACGCCGACCGACCCGTCGGGCACGCTTCACGCCGCTACCGTGCTGTTGGAACGCTTGGGCTGCCGCTATCTATGGCCTGGCCACTTGGGCAAGATTGTTCCCACGCGGCCGACCGTGGCGGTTGACGAATTGGACATCACCTACAACCCGGCCATCATCCAGCGCCGCATCCGCAGCCTCGGCTACAGCGACCGCCTCCAGCAAGGGCTCGACCGCCTGGGCGTCACGAAGGAGGCCTACGAACGCCACTTCAGAGAGGCGACCGACCCGGGGTTCGCCGATCCGGGTTGGTTCGGCTGGCAGTGCTTGGGCGGCAGCATGAATCTGCGCGCGGGGCACGCCTTCGGAGACTACTGGGAGGCGTATCACCAGCAGCATCCCGAGTGGTTCGCGCTTCAGCCCAACGGCTCGCGGGAACATGTGGGCGGCCCGGAACGGGCGAGGCTCTGCAAGACCAATCCCGAGTTGATCGCGACGATCGTCCGCGAGAAGATCGCCGAACTGGACGCCGATCCGTCGCGACCGAGCGTCTCGATCTCTCCCAACGATGGCGGCCCGAGCACGTTCTGCATGTGCGACCGGTGCCGTCAACTGGACCCTGCCGAGGGACGCAAGATCGAGTTGCACTACGACGACAGGTCCGGCGGCCGAACGGAGCGGAAGTATTTTGATTACGTTTCGCTGACTGACCGCATGTGCTGGTTCTATAACGCGGTCGCTGAACAGGTCGTGCGACGCCATCCCGATGCCCTGCTGGTCGCCGACGCCTACAGCGTCTATTCGGCGCCGCCCGTGCGGGCGAAGCTGCATCCGAACATCGTTGTTCGCTTCGTGCCGATGACGTACCTTTCCGATGACGGCCGTCGCCGTGCCCGCGAGGACTGGGACGCCTGGGCGGCGGCGGCCAGGCTGATCTACTTCCGGCCCAATGTGCTCAACGGCGGGCGCCGTGACGGCACGCCGCTGGTCGTCGTCCACAAGCTGGCGGAAGACCTCCGCTATCTGGCCAGCCATCGCATGGTCGGCACCGACTTCGACTCCTGCCTGCACAATTGGGCAACGCACGGGCTGAATTACTACGTACTTGCGAAGCTTCTGTGGAATCCGGAGCAGGATGTCGACGCGCTCATCGATGACTACTGCCGCTCGGGATTCGGTCCCGCGGCCGACGCGGTGAAGCGATACCTGCTGCGGATCGAAGAGTTGACCGATTCAATCGCACGCAGCACGGCCGGCGATGACTTTAAAGAGGTCGACGTCACCGCCCCATACACCCCCGAAGTCGTGGACGAGTTTCGCGGCCTGCTCAGCGACGCCACCCGGGCGGCCGGCGACGATGAGCCGGTATGCGCACGAATTGAATTCCTGCGACAGGGGCTGGAGTTCACCGCTGGACAGGCGGCCGTGAACCGTTTGCTGGCCGACCGCAACCGGCCCGATCGCGCCGAAGCGAAGAAGCTGCTCGAGGAGCACCACCGGCGGATGCGCGAGATTTTCGACGAGCATCATCTGGCGGTGAACGTAGCCTATGTGATGTGGGGCAGCGGGGCGTACTGGAAGCGGCTGGGCTGGCAATGGCCCGAGCCAGAGAAATAGGAGCAAGTGATGGTCAGTTCTCGGTTGTCGATCATTCTGATGGGAATCTCGTTAGCCGCTGCCGCGGTTTACGGCCAGGAGTCGGCGCCCGATGCAGGCCGCGGCGACAGGATGCTGGCAGCGTATTTTGCCGAAGAGACCGCGCGGCTCGCCGAGCGTTGCCTGGCGGACGTCGATTCGATTGAGGATTGGGAGGCAAACAAGGACGAGTACCGCCGCCAACTGCTGGAGATGCTCTCGCTTCATCCGCTGCCGGAGCGGAGCGATCTCAAGGCGACGATCACCGGCCGGATCGAGCGCGACGATATCATCGTTGAGAATCTGCACTTCCAGTCGCGGCCCGGGTTGTACGTCACCGGCAACCTCTATCTGCCGCGCGAGCGCCAGGGGCGCATCCCCGCGATTCTCTACGTTTGCGGCCACGGCGGCGTGAAGAAGGACGGCGTGAGCTACGGCAACAAGGCCAGCTATCAGCACCACGGGGTATGGTTCGCGCGTCACGGCTACGCCTGCCTGATGATCGACACGCTTCAACTCGGCGAGATCGAGGGGATTCACCACGGAACCTATCGCTACGGCATGTGGTGGTGGGCAAACCGCGGCTACACGCCTGCCGGCGTCGAAGCCTGGAACTGCATCCGGGCGCTCGATTACCTCGAAAGCCGTGAGGAAATCGATCCCGAGCGGTTCGGCGTGACCGGGCGATCCGGCGGAGGCGCGTATAGCTGGTGGATCGCGGCGCTCGACGACCGCATCAAGGCCGCCGTACCCGTGGCGGGCATCACCGACCTGGAGAACCATGTGGTCGATGGCTGCGTCGAGGGACACTGCGACTGCATGTACTTCGTCAACACCTACGGCTGGGATTACCCCTTGGTGGCTGCCCTGGTCGCGCCGCGGCCCTTGATGATCGGCAATAGCGACGCCGATCGGATCTTTCCTTTGGACGGCGTGCAGCGGACCTACGAGAAGGCGCGGCGGATCTACGAACTTCACGGGGCCGCCGATAAGATCACGCTCAATATCACGCCCGGCCCGCACAAGGACACGCCCGAACTGCGCGTGCCCGCCTTCCGCTGGTTCGACAAGCACCTCATGGGAATCGAGCGCGAGATCGAGGATTTCAGCGAGAAGCCGTTCGCGCCGGAAGAGCTCAAAGTCTTCAAGGAGTTGCCGGCCGACCAGCGGAACACGACCGCCCACGAGTGGTTCGTGCCTGCCGCGGCCCCGCCGGAACCTCCCAAGACCGCCGCTGAGTGGGCCGCCACGCGCGACGCCTGGCGAAGAGCCCTCGATGAAAAGGTGTTTCGCGCCTGGCCCGGCGAGCCGGAACCGCTCGACGTGGCGGAGGTATTCTCCGCCGAGCGAGACGGTGTTCGCCTGAGCGCATACGATTTCACCAGCCAGGGCCCGGTGCGGCTGCGGATCTACCTCGCGCAACCCGCAGGCCTGGACAGACCCGAGCGGCTGTTCATCGACGTCGATGGCGAGTCGACGTGGAGCCGGTTTGTGTCGGCGATGCGGGTGGGCTTCGAGGAGCAGCTTCAAGGTGAGACGCTCCCCGACCCCGAGCCGCAGGCGTGGGCCGCCGAGGTGGAGTCATTTCGCAAGGCCCGCGATGCGTTCGCGCATGTTGTTCCCCGCGGAATCGGCCCGAGCGCGTGGACTCGTGACGAGAAGGAGAATGTCCACACCCGGCGGCGATTCCTGCTCCTCGGCCAGTCGCTCGAAAGCGCCCAGATCTGGGACATTCGCCGCGCGATCCAGGCGTTGCGAACCATTGACCGCGTCAAGGACGCTCCAATGATGCTCGTCGGCGATCGTGAAGGAACGGACGTGCTGGCCCTCTACGCTTCGCTCTACGAGCCCGGCCTGGCGAGCGTCGGCGTTCAACTGACCTCGCCGAGCCATCGCGAGAGGCCCGTTCTGCTCAACGTGAGCCGTTACCTGGAACTGCCGCAAGTGCTTGCGTTAGCCGCCGAGCGCTCGCCCGTCGCGCTCCGCACGTCGACAATCGACGACTGGGCGGACGCGCTCGACACGGCCCGCGCACTCGGCTGGCCCGCCGGCCAGCTCGAAATCAAGGCAATCTCTACCCCAGATTAAGACGCCGCTCTGCACCATGTCCGATTCCGAAACCACCATCGCCCAGCTTCGCGAGCGCGTCGAACAGTTCGTCGCCGAGCGGCACTGGCACCAGTTCCACACGCCGAAGAACCTGTCGATGTCGCTGGCGATCGAGGCGGCGGAACTGATGGAGCATTTTCAGTGGCTCACCGCCGAGCAGTCGCGCGAGCTGAAGCCGGAGAAGCTGGCAGAGGTGGGCGAGGAGCTGGCCGACGTGGTGACCTACGCGCTGGCGATGGCCAATGAGCTGAAGATTGATCTCTCCGCGGCGGTCATCGACAAGATGGCGAAGAATGAGCGGAAGTACCCGGCCGAAGAGTACCGGGGCTTGTTTGGCCGCGACGATCCGAACAAGATGGGAGACGTTTGACAGTCGGATGCAACCCTCGCAGTGGCACCACATAGACCGAGGTAAACCATGAATCGCGCACAATATCGTATCGCCTTCACGCTCATTACTGGCATTGTGTTCTGCAGTTGGCTGGCGGGGCCACTGGCCGCAGCGGATCCACCCGCGGCGGTCGACGCTTTCCAGCAGAATGAGCGGCTTGGACGGGGCGTGAACATCATTGGCTATGATCCGCTGTGGCGCGACCGCGAGCGGGCGCGGTTCACCGACGAGCACTTCCGGCTCATCAAGGAGGCGGGTTTCGACTCGGTCCGTATCAACCTCCATCCCTTCCGCGACAACCGCGACACCGATGGCCAGACGCTCAGCGAACGCTGGCTCGAAACGCTCGATTGGGCCGTCGATCAGGCTTTGGCCAACAAGCTGATGGTGATCCTCGATTTCCACGAGTTCACCCAGATGGGCGAGCACCCCGATGGCAACAAGGAACGGTTTCTCGGGATGTGGCGGACGATCGCCGAGCGGCAGCGCCACCGACCGAGCGAGGTTTTGTTTGAGATCCTGAACGAGCCCAACAAAAAGCTCACGCCGGAGAAGTGGAACGACCTGCTGGCCGAGGCGCTGGCGATCATTCGCCAGACGAACCCCGCGCGAACCGTCGTCATCGGCCCGGCGTTCTGGAATTCGGTCGATCACCTCGATGAGCTCAGACTGCCCGAGGACGACCGCAACCTCATCGTGACGGTTCACTTCTACAAGCCTTTCGACTTCACCCACCAGGGCGCCTCGTGGACCGACCGCAAGGACAAGCTGGGCATCGAGTGGAAGGGCACGCCCGAGGAGCAACAGGCGATCACCGCCGATTTCGACAAGGTCCAGACCTGGGCCAAGGCCCAGCGGCGGCCGATCCTGCTGGGTGAATTCGGCGCGTACGACAAGGCCGATATGCCCTCGCGCGTCCGCTGGACGAGCTTTGTCACCCGGCAGGCCGAAAAGCGCGGCTGGAGCTGGGCGTACTGGCAATTCGACGGAGATTTCATTGTCTACAACATCAAGGAGGGCCACTGGGTGGAGCCAATCCGCAATGCTTTGCTCCCGCCAGAAACCAGTAGCGCCGCGGCGGGCGGGCAGACCAAATCCAGCAAGAAAGTTGTGTTCCTGGCCGGCGGTCCAAGCCATGGCTACGCCAGTCACGAGCACTACGCCGGCTGCCTGCTGCTGGCGAAATGCCTTGAGCAGGCAGTGCCGGGCGTGAAGACCGAGGTCTACAAGCTCTGGCCCGACGACCCGGCGACGCTCGACGACGCGGCGGCGATTGTCGTCTTCTGCGACGGCGGCGGAGGCAACATTGTCGTGCGTCACCTCGCCGACCTTGAACGTTTGATGAAGAAGGGAGTCGGCCTGGCCTGCCTCCACTATGCCGTGGAGGTGCCCAAGGGCGAGGCCGGCGAGCGGATGCTGGACTGGATCGGCGGCTATTTCGAGCAGCACTGGTCGGTGAACCCGCATTTTGAAGGACGTTTTACCGAGTTCCCCGACCACCCGGTGAGCCGGGGCCTCAAGCCGTTCGCCGCGGAGGACGAGTGGTACTACCACATGCGATTCCGCGAGAACATGCAGGGCGTGACGCCGATCCTTACCACGGTTCCGCCCGACAACACGCGCGAGCGTCCCGACGGTCCGCACAGCAACAACCCCACCGTCCGCTCGCGCAAGGGTATGCCCGAGCATGTCGCCTGGGTCGCCGAGCGGGCCGACGGAGGCCGCGGGTTCGGCTTCACCGGCGGCCACTGGCACTGGAACTGGGCCAACGACAGTTTCCGCACCGCGGCGCTCAACGGCATAGCCTGGACCGCCGGTCTCGACATCCCGCCAGGCGGCGTTCCCTCCACCGCTCCCACACTCGCCGAACTGGAGCAAAGCCAGGACTTCCCCGCCCCTGAACGTTTCGACCGAACACGGGTAGAAAAACTACTCGAGATGTGGAAGTCGCAGGGGGACCGTTGACGCTCGAACCGCTTGACGGGCACGGGGGGCTTCGTCGAGAATTGCTGGAGGTGTTGCACGATTGAACGAGCCTGGACGGATTGGCTGGGGAGGCAATCGTCATGGGGCCGATACACCGCATCGCATCGGGCATACTGATCGTCGGGGTGATCGTGGGCATGATGCCTGCCGGGGAGCCGCCGCGGCAGCCCTGGAGCGAGCTAGCCAGCTATCCCGGGCAAGGGCTGTCGCCCCTGTACGATCCGGCGCGGGAGGAATGCCGCCGCATCTTGCTGCACGGCCGGCAATGGGAAGTGCTGCCGCGTCCGGTTAGTAGTGTGCGGATCGGCTCGGACGGAACACCGTGCTTCGGGATGCACAATGGCGACACCTACTACCACGGCCTCTACGGCAATCCCGCGGCGATCCGCTGGGCTGCCGAACATAAGGGGGAGGGCTGCTTTCGCCTTTCGGTGAACAGCACCATCCTTGCAAATCAGGGCGACGACCTCTGCCTGGTAGTGGATGGCGACAGACGCACGTTACAGGTTTTCTCTGGCGGCGTCTGGTCCAGCTATCAGACACTCGAACCGGGTGATCTCGGTCGCATCCGTCGGCCATGCACGCTGGCCAGGCACAGCCGAGGGGGCTGGTGGATCGCATCCGGCGCGGGGCTCTATCACCTGGCGGACGGGCATTGGGAGCGGGCGCAAATCCCGGATTGGCCTGGCGGCGCGGCCCAAGGCGTGGTAGCTGACAAGACGGGAAGAGCCGTGGCGTGGTCGGAAAAGAAGATCAACGACCAGGGGACAGTTGCCTTCTGGGACCAGGAGAGATGGTCCTCGGTTCAGATTCCTCGCAACGGCCCGTGGCACGAGGCCGCCTTGCGGCCCGACGGCAGCGTCCTGCTGGCCGGTCCGAAGCAGATCGCCATCGTGAGCCCGCCGGCTACGATCGTGAACGAACCTGCCGCCGACTGCGACCCGGAGGCCGCCGGGCACCTCCGGCTAGGGCACCTTCCGTTGCCTGGCGGGGGCTGGGCGGAGGTGCTCGACTCTGTCGCGATCAGCATTTCCGGCGGCGCGCTGTTCGCCGCACGCAGGCTGCCCGAGGGCGATACCGGGCTGGTCCGCCTGGCACCCGATGGCCCGGCAGAATGGCTCTCATTCGATGTCGCCGGAGGGATTCAACTTTCTCCTTGGGGCGACGGAGGTTTTCTGATTTGTGCCCCGGGCCGCGGCATTTATGGCCTTGAGCAGGATGCCGGCGAACCCGGCCTGCTGGCCGACGCGGACGAATTCCTGCCAGACGACCAATTGCTGGCCTGCGACCGTGAAGGTCACGTTTATCTGAAACGTTCGCCCGCCATCGTAGTCTTTTCGCCGCAAGCTGAATCGGGCGAGGCCGTAGAGGCTGAACCCATTGCCGAGTTTCCAATGCCACGCGTGCGGCGGGGCGTACAGGCTGGCTGGCCCGCCGCTGTCGACTCGCTCGGCCGCTGCTGGTATGTCCAAGCCGACGGCGCCGTGATGAGCTTTGCCGTCGGCGAAGGCACACCCCTCCTCGTCGACGACCGGCTCAGCGGAACGGGGTCACTATGGCCCGGCCGCGAGGGAGCGATGCTCATCCTCTTCGCCGACGGCCGGGCGGCGCTGGCCCGTCCCGAGCGCAGACTCGAGTTCGCCGAATCGCTCGTTGAGCTGACCAGTCGTTGCCTTTCGATCATGCTGGCTACCGCGCCGCTGGCGTCGCAGGACGTGCGGCGCGGCGTTGACAGGCCGTCTCGACGCCATCGTCTTGCCTCGCCATGGATAGCGGGTGAAAGCGGGCTGTGGATCAGCGATGGACGGGCCATCTGGCGCTTCAATAGGCCGTCGGATGGTGTGGAAGACGCAGGAACAGTCAGCTTCGAACGGGTCTGCGATGGCAATTTCCTGTTTCTCGGTCCGCTCCGCTCGAAAGAACTCCTGCTTGTTCCCCGGGAAGACGACCAGGCAGGCCGGTTGACCTCCTGGCTGTCGATTCAAGACATCGATGCAGACGTGAGCCCTACGCCGGTTGCCTCGCCTCCGTCTGAGAGTGCCGGCGGTCTGCTTTCCAATCCGGCCAGTGTCAGCGGTCCGTGGCTTCTCGACTCTGAAGGGTGGCTGTGGATCGAGGAATCGTTCGACCGTGTTTACCGGGTGGATTCGACCAGCGGCTGGCGAATAATGCGCGATTTTGGAGAACCCGAACTGGAACACCCGCAGGGGTGCGCCTGGGCGTACCACAGCGCCCGTGTCTTCCCCGGTTACGAAATCGCGGGTCCCGATATCCGCCGTTCGTGCCGCCCCACGTACGTCGAGCATCTGACGCCGCTGGCCGTGCTGGAACGCGGAGTTGTCTGCCTGACTCCGGATGGACTGGCCTTGCTCGCTGTCGACCTCAGTCAGCCGGAGGCAGATTCGGTAGTGGACAGAATTCGCGTGCGTTGGCGAGTGCGGCCGGCCATCTACCTGGGCCACTCGGAGAGCGGTGTTTACTTCGTCAGCGGCGAGCATGGGCAGTCGCGCGTTGTCGCCGTGGAAATGCCGAAGCGCTGGCGAGCGAAACCCTAACCGGTTGCGAGCGGAGGACTATCCTCCAGAAATTTTCCCACCCTGCGATACAACCCAGGGGGCTTTATGCGGTTCATCTTGTCGCTGCTGTTTGTCATCATCGGGACGGAAGTGGGTGCCGAGGACCGCAGTGCTGCCGGAATCCAACTGGAGAACGTCCGCTGGCAACCGCTGCCGAGAGGCATCGAACGAGTGTACGTCGGCCCGGATCGCCGCACCTGGATGGAGTGGTACGCACCGCCCCGCTCCGGACCGGATTTAGCTTCGATCCGGGAGCAACTCGCCTGCGAGTTCAACCAGCCCTCGCCGCAGATCCGCCACGCCGATCTCTTACTGTTTGAACCGGGAGGGCGTGTCTGGTTCTATGCCCCATCGTGCCGAACGATCCTCGCCTACGATGGCGCGGAATGGATCACGCATCCACTGCCGGAACCGTTCGATCCTCCGTACGGCCAGTGCCTGACCCGCGGCGCACTATTCAACGCCGACGCCAACCGCAGTGCGGGTGGAACTGCCTGGTTTCCTGGCCGCCGCGGGGTGTACCGCTTCGACCGCATAAGTAAGGCATGGTCTTACCAGAGCGTTTCGGATCGACCCTCCGGAGGGTGGGGTGTGTGGTTCGCTGTCAGCCCGGATGGCCAGCTTGCGGTAGCGAATCAACCCGAATCGGGAGTCCTTTGGATCTTTCGCGACGGCCAGTGGTTCTCGCACGAGATGGAGAAGCCGGACCGGGTATCGCCAATACTGCTTCTTGCAGTCCCCGACGCGGAGACGATTCTGTTTGCAGTCCCCTCGAGAAGACTTGGCATGCTGAAAGTCGGTCCGCAGGGTGTGACCGCATCGACGGGCAGTGAGAAGGGCGCAACCGCGTTCGATTCTTTCGGCATCGATATGGTCCATAACCTGGTGCAGGACGAACTGGGGCGGATCTTCCTTTGCGGGTCAACAGTCGACGGTCAGGCCAACCTCGTGGCGATCCGCTATCCGGATGGCCGCAAGGAGGTAATCCAGAACAAGGAACTGACGTGGCGTTGGGGCCAGCACGGCATGCCCGCCGGCATCTTCGATGAGGCAAAACGGAAGCTTTGGCTCTCGGCTCCGGGAGAGGGCCGGCTGGCAGCCTATGACCTGGACGACGGGGAATTCACGGTCCGCATTCAGTATCCGGGTGTTGACCGTCTCCAGGCGATCGACGATCGAGGCCGCGCGTACGCCGCAAGGGGTGGCTCAAGCGGTCCTTATTCATTGGTGATGGTTTACACGCCTGAAGCTCTGCCGCCCCCGGTGCTATTGTGCGCGCAAATCGAATGCCTGGAGAGGCCGGTGGGCGTTGGCGATGATGGTGATATCTGGGCTCTGGATCCCGCCGGGCAACTCATGCACTTCGACGGCGGACGGTGGACGACCCTATTGCCCCTGGAGGGCACGGCAAGCGGCGATCGGTGGCTGCGGAACGCGACGTTCTGCGCCGGCCGCAACCGGGTGATGCTGGCTGTCGGTCACGAGAATGCCGAACTGTACCGCGGCGATGAGCGGATTGCCGGGGGCCGAGTGTTGGAGTTGATCGAGAACCACCGGGAACTGCTGTGCAGGGCGTTTGGCCCCGAATGCTCGCCGGCCCGCACTACCTCGCCGCTCATTCTCGCCGGCACCGCTGAAGGGCACCTGTGGATCCTTCAGGAAAACGCCTTGAAGCTTCTTGCAGGTACCCGCTGGTACGATGCCACCGAGCCGCTCATCCAGGCCGGGTGCCGCCGCGGGTTCGTAGACTATCTGGCGCCGATCGGCGACGGACGCGCCGTCTTCGTAAGCGATGCGCGGCTGCGTCACGACGGCGGACGCTCGTTTCTCGGCCGGTTTGAGGAAGGCAGGTTCCGCTTCGACGAGGCTCCGCACACGATCGCAGAGATGGAGAGTGTCTTGAGTGTGCGTGACGACGAAGGGGCATTGTGGGTTCCCAGCACCCGAGGTGCCGGCGGAACGACCTCCGATTATTTCACGGGCCAGGTGGCGGCTCGGCTGACCGTCGAGGGAGTCGCCTTGGAGTTGGACAACGCGGGCCTTGCCCTCCTGGCCGACGAGGCAGGAAACGTCTGGATGGGGGACATTTGGGGGCAACCGCCCGATCTCATCCGCATCTGGCGCGACGGAGAGATCGTTCAGGAGCTGACTATTCCCGCCTTCGAACCGCCGGGCTCGATGCTGTCGGACCGGCCGGGATCGGTCTATGTTATGACCCTCCGCGGCTTGCAGCATCTCGTGGCCGATCCTCCCCATTTTCACCCCTACCGCCTGGCCGAACTCGACCAGCTACCCGACGCGGTCGCTCGGCCAGTGTATCGGGCCTATAGCAGGCAGGGGTACCTGGTGTACGTCGTGCGCGCCGCCGGGGATCTGGAGAAGGCCCGGCTCTACCTTGTCGCCGTGCCCCGCGGGGGCGAGAGCGATAATGAACAGCCCTGAAGCTGCACGGCGATAGCAGGAGGCAAGTTACCCGTCCGCGTCAGCAGTGGCAGTTCGAATCGACCGGCACTGCTGACGGGTCAGGGGCGAGCTTGGTTTAGCAGCTGGTAGGGAACGATTACACCCTACGCTTGGCGATCACGTAGGTGTAAAGCGCCAGCACGATCACTGCCCCGAGGATCGACATGATCCATCCGGCGGGTTGGAACTCGCCACTCTCCCCGCCACCGAAGATCAGATAGGACAATCCCCCGCCGACGAATGATCCGACCACGCCCAGGACCATCGTCATCAGCATGCTCATCGACTGCTTTCCAGGAAGCAGGAATCGCGCGATCGCTCCTGCGATCAAGCCGAAGATTATCCAACCAATAATGTTAAACACTACGCCCATAGGACGTTCTTTCCGCACAACTGCATCCCATATTCTCCGAATATCGCAGGGTGGGGAAGTTCAGCGGTAGAGCGTGACGGGTAGGGAGAGGAGGCGGAGGAGTTGACGGTGGAGCGGGGAGAGTTTGGTGGTGAATTGGATCGGTTCGCTGCCGGGACGGGTGAAGACGTGACGCTGGGTGGGGTCGAAGAGGTCGAACAGGCGACGCGCCGTGGGGCGCCGGCAGTCGCGGTCCTCGGGGTACATCGGCAGGGCCGCCAGGCCGTGGTCGCGCATCGCCTGCCGCAGCGCACGCTCGATGAGCGACTCCGCCAATAGCGCGAAGAAGTAGACGCAGAGGAAGCCCTCGATGCGGGCCACGTCCTTGAGGAACACCGGGGCCACGCGGTAATCGGTCTTGAGCTGCTCGAAGCGGCGTTCGATCGGCGGCTGCCGTTTGTAGGCCTCAAGCACCTCCCGGGCGTCGAGTTGCGTGTCGTTGGTCACGAGGGGAAAGAGGCCGTCGGTAAGCCGCTCCCGGGCCAGCTCGGCTTCGTCGATCGTGTACTCCAGATCGAAGCGCACCGACTCCTCGCGGACGTAGGTGGTGTCCTTGCCGGGACGTCCGCGGCGGCTCTGGCGGAAGGTCTCTTCCACACGCTGGTCGATCTGCACCCGGAGCCAGGTCGCGGCCTGATGGCGGTCGAGGATCTCCGCCACGGCGGCGAGTACTTTCGCCTCCTCCCGCAGCCGCGACCGTGGCGACCGCAGCCGCTGTTGCAGGTCACGCAGTTCCTGCTGGGCCTGAGCCAGCCGCCGGCCGCGGGCGGCCAGGTCCAGCTCAGCCTTGCGGGTGCTCGAGTACCACCACAGCCGATAGCCTTCGGGAAGCGCTTCCGGCGGCGAAACGACGGCATAATGATCGACCACCTCCCCCTCATCGTCGGCCTTGTCCCCGAGCGGCTCCCAGGCGACCTGGCCGGCGCGGAGCCGCTGGCGGAAGTCGCCGTCCTCGCGACGGGTGCGCGGCAGCACGCTCACGAAGCGGCCGCCGCGCTGGGCGATGTAGTTCATGTTCTCTACCGTGGCCAGCTTGCAGTCGGCCACGTAGAGGAAGTCGCGCCGGCCGGCCAACTGGCAGAGCAAGTCCCAGCTCTCGACGTGGGTGCGGTCGTCGGTCACGTTGCCGCTGGCCACGCGGAAGGCCACCGGGACCCCGCCGTCGCGGGTGACGGTGAGGATATACAGCAGTTGCTTGAGGTCGGGGCGATGGTCCTTGTTGTGGCCCCAGGTGATGGCCACCGTCGGCTTGCCGTGACGGGCGGCCCCTTGGCTGGCGCTGGCGTACAGGCCGCAGAAGGAGACGGTGGTCGAGTCGTTGTGCAGCTCGTCGAGATGGAGGTCGAACTGGCGCACGATGTGGCGCATGAGGGCCAGCACGAGCGACGGCCGGTCGGCGCGGAAGAGGGCCGTCAGGGCCCGGCCGCCGCGGTCGTCGTTCCAGGCGGCCACTTGTTCCGGCTTCAGTCCGAGGCCGGCCGGATCGTGTCCCGCGATCCACTCGCCCACGGCATACAGCGGCGTGCGGGAGAGCAGGATCTGCTTGACGAGGATCACCACCGCGCGGGCGGTGGGGATCTTGGTGCGGCGATCGTCGCCAGGGAGGAACTCGGCGAGCAGCGCTTCGAGCTTCATCCGCTGGAGGAAGTCCTCGACGATCGGCAGCGCGCCGGTGGTCCAGGACCGCAGCGCGGCCGGGCCGCGGCGGGCGACGTGTCCGGAGGATCGGCTGCGCGGGCGACGGGAGGTGGTGGAGCGTCGAGTCGAACGGGAAGCTTTCTTCATCGTGAAAACCCTTTCCGGCGGAGTGTGGCCGCGGGGGGCGGCCCGTGTCGGCCGCCCCGCGACGGGCAAAGTGCCGCAGGAAGGAAATGTCGCGTTCGACACAACGTCAAGGCGCGCCGCCGAGGGTGTGAACACTTACGACACGGACCATCGACGTAAGTCCAGTCCGACTCGACTTACGTCGAGAGCCTTCGCCCTAAGTATCGCGAACTCGAATGCGGACCGCGCGCCGGACATTGCCGCGTCGCACGACCGGATGAAGAATGCCCCCAACGCGCGGCGCCGCTGCCGAACCTGGCCGGCGGTTGCCCTGCCTCCGCCCTTGCCCGGCGCTACGCCCCGCGCCCCGCATCGTCCCACTCACACACACCGCCGGCCACCGTCCCGCCTGGACCCGCCCCATGAAATTCCAAGATAATCAACGGCAGTTGTGCGGAAAGAACGATAGGAGGCTCCTCGAATCAGTGAGTGAAAAGAACAATACAGTATGACTGCAAAGACAAACGGTGCTACAGCGACGGCCGCGATCAGCTATCGGTGTCAGACCTCGGCCGCGGCGCGCGAGATCAGACTTCGGGCGACGCTTTGCGTCCCCGTGTGCTCGAAGTAGTCGGTGGTCATATCAACAAATGCGGCAACATAGTCCAGCTTGCCGTCCATCCCATCGGCAAATCCGCTCAGGCTGCCGACGATCTTATCCGCGTTCAGCCCTTTGCCCGAGATGAACGAACCGATCCATCCCTGCACCGCGTCGAGGCCCCGCGACATATACCCGAGTTTCTCCGCCGCCCCGTTTCCGGGAACCATCGATTCGATCTGTTGAAACCGCTTGTTCTTTTCCAGGCCCGATGCGCCGAGACCTTGCAAGGATGACATCGCCTTGCTGACGAAGTCGGGGCCGAGCGGCACGATACCGTCGATACAGATCAGGGTAGTTTTACTGTCCGAAGCTATCGGCGTTGATTTATTCGCAGTGGTGGCAAACGGTTACGCGCCTTGTAGTGATAGAAGCGTGCTTGTTCGTTGCGGACCAAGCGACGGGTTTTGTTGTTGGCGATTTTCGTCGGCGTGTCGCAGTAGTGGGCAGCCCGTAGGAGCATGGCTACCCCTTCGCGGATTTGCGGGACGGTGATTGCCGGTGTCCATTTTTTTTCCGCGGTGCGACTCGCACACCAGAAACCAGGTGGCCAGCAACGAAAGAACTTGATGGTGATGCCAGCCGCCCCAATTGCGAACCTCATAGTCGGCAAGCCCGGCCTCGCTCTTGCCGCGCTTGATCGCTTCTTCGATACGATGGGCAGCCAGGGCGACGCGAGCGAACTCCTTGGTCGGGGTATCGCCTGGGTCGTTCGCCAGATAGAAGTCGTACTTGGTCGCACCGTGTTCATCCAAGCAGCGAACGACGACCAACGTCTCCTCGTACTTCATCACCCGTTGGCCGATCTTTGCCTGGACGCGGCAAGTGGCCACTTCCACTTGTAAGGGCCCTTTTTCTCCGTCGCGGACGTTGATTCGTGTCCAAGCATCGTCGGCGATCGAGTCCCGCCACTTGTCGACGCGCTGAAACGGTGGCTTGGCAATCGCGCCCCGTCCTTGATGAGGCTCCGCCTCCAGATCGCGGACCAACGTGTTGCACGGAACGGCCAGCAAGTAGTGCTCGCCGCGATCGTGCAAATCCCGGCGAAACCCGGCGTTTCTGCCCATTTCGTCATCGCCGGCAATCCAGGCATGGGGCAGCAGATGGCCTTGCTCGTCCAGCATTTCCAACGCCTGTTCGTGACGCGTCTGGAAACGCACGTTCTTCGGAACGCCGGCGGCTCTGCAGCGCCGGCGGTCGCCCGTCCACTCCTTGGGCAAATAGAGCCGGGTGTTGACCAAGGCGTGATCTATACGCGAAACGTACGCCATGTAGACCGCCACCTGGCAGTTGTCGACCTTGCCCAACCGGCCACACCATTGCCTGGCCACGCCGACCGACTGTTTCCCCTGCTTGGGAAATGCCGACGGATCGAAGACGATCACTCCATCCGCTTCGCCCACCCGCTCGCCCACCTGCCGAGCCAGTTCCATCATCAGCGGTTGATGGTCCCACTGCGCACAGCCGACGAAATGCTGCAAGTTCTTCCGGTCTTGATCATGCCGATAGGCGATCGACTCCACGTTCTTTCGCTCCAGATCCGAGACCAGGCCCGCCAGGTAATCGCGGGTGTGCGCCCGCTGGGCCGGTTGCATGAGCAGTTCCGCGAACGGCTCCACAAACTTCGCCAGCCGCTCCATCACACCACGAAACACATGAGGCGACACTTCGCACTCAGCAAGCATCGCCTCCTTACGCAACTCAAACCGTCGTTCCATGACAGCAACCTCCTGAACAAGTCCGTGTCCAGAAAGTCAAATACCAAAACCACTTACGCGCCGCAATACGGCTTGGGACAGTAAAAGTAGCCATCCGCATCAACGCTTCGTGGCGGTAGTCGGCCAGTGATTCAACGAAATCGCCAATGCCTTCACCGGGAATGCCGTTCAGCTTGCAGAAGGCGATGATTTCAGTGATCAGCTTCAGACTGACGTCAATCGTTTGCGTAGTATCGGCTTTCGGCGTGAGCCAGCGAAGAAACGACAGGAAGCCCACGTTTTCTCCGATCTTGTCGACCAGCGCCGCAGCGCCGGCGATGCCCTGCGCCGTGTCGATCTTCTGATACAACCACATGGCGCGCTGGTATCCCTGCGATTTGTCGTTGTAAAGCTGGATCGACCGCTCACCGATCTTCTGGATCCACTGCTGATCCGTTTCCCCCGTCACTTCCTTGATGGTGTTCTCAAACCCGACGATGTTCTTCCATTCGCCCGGCACCACCCAGTCCAGGGCCTTCAACAGCCGGGTGGTCATGTTTTTTTCGGGGAGATCGTCAACTAATTCGTGAATTGCTTTTGCCACGTTAAGATCCTCGCCAGCGGGTAGTCAGAGGTTAGAAAGACTCTTGAGATCGAATTTCTTCAGCCACTCAAGTCGTTCGGCTTCACCGAACGACGGGTCTACCGAGCGGACTTGAATCTGATACCGATCGGCAACGAGGATCGACGTACCCTTGCTGCCGGCTGCCGCCATCGGATAACCGTCCAGTGCCTCTTCGCTGCTGGCGAATTTTTCTTTTGCCTCCGGGTTGTTCGTCGTGTCCGAAATGGACAGGACCGCAAGCTCCTGTCCGTCTCGCTGCAGGCTGGCCTGGGCGAAGCCCGCCTTTTCCTGCTTGAATACAATATCGAACGGCGATTCGACCTGAGGGAAGAACCGGTTCAGCTCGCCGCCTTCAACCGACTCCTCGGCCACCGCAGGCGCTTGGGAGCCGCGCGTTTCCTCCTGGATCTGGTCCCATCGGGTCGGCTCTTGCCGACAGCCAGCCAGCAGCACGAGCGTCACTGCCGGGAAAAGGACGTGCAATCTCCAATTGCGAACCATGAATGGACTCCTTGATAGCCGTCCGGTTCGATATGAAGCGAAACCAACGGTGTGGGCTGGAAGAACAATGTCGGCACGCCACCCGGCGGTTTCGATTCCGGACCAAGTCGTGCAGAAAAGACGGGACTCCAGTATAGTGGTGCCGAGCGCCGCCGGCAGGCGAATGTCCGCTTTCCGAAAGCAAAATGCTTATGCCCCCTTCACGCTGGACCATCGAGGTCGACGCGTTTGACCCGGAGGTTCTTTCGGAACTGATTGCAGGAAGCTACTTTAAGCAGCGGCTTCTGCGGGGGGGTGCGTTTCACGCCCGGCTCGAGCGACTGTCGCTAGGTATTTGCCATCTCGATCGGGGGCAGTATTCGCTGCCATGCTATGGCGAGGGCGCGATCCCGGAGGGGTGGCTGAATATTGGGCTCTCGGACGGAAATGTCGAGCCGCCGTGGCTCAACGGGCTGCTCTTGCATGGGAGCGATATCCAGGTCTACGCCGAAGGGGCGCCCGTGGACTGCCGCTGCGCCCCCCATACCGCTTGGTACGCGCTTCAGGTTCGACGGAACGACCTGCAAATGGCATCACTGGCTGTCAATGGGCGGGAACTGGCCCTCCCGACGAGTGGCTTGCAGAATCTCCATCTCCCCAAAGGCCAAGCTGTCTTCTTCCGCGCTGTGCTGCAGGAGGGTCTGCAGATGGGCCTCACCTTGAACGGCAGCACTGATGGCCGCGTGACCAGCAGGATTGCCCAACGGCTGATCATCGCGGCTGCCGGGGCCCTGTCTGCCGCAACGGGCTGCAACGATGGTCGCACGGAGCGAGCGGTGAGATGCAGGCTCCAGGTTCTTCGCGCGGCCGAAGACTTCGTGCAGAGGAGACTGGGGGACGCAGTCACCATGCAAGACATGGCGGCAGCGGCCGCAACCAGCGCCAGATCTTTGGAGTACCTGTTCGGTGATGCCTACGGCGTCAGCCCGCACACCTGGCTGCTGCTGGCGCGTTTGCACCGGGTGCGCCAGGAACTGCTTAGTAGTGCCGATTCCGTATCCGTGCGGAGGGCGGCGTTGAAGTGGGGATTGCCGCATGGCGGCCGGTTCGCTGCGCGGTACCGGGAACTCTTCGGCGAGTTTCCCCGCGAGACGGCCGCCAGGCGATCATAACCGTGCAGGCTGCCTGCCGCCGACAGCCGGGGTTGTCGCGGCCTCAGTGCATCTCCGTCTTCACTTCGCCGAGGCCGTGACGATAGAAGTTGAACTGCACGTTGGGGTGATCGGCAAGAAGCGACATCGGCACGGCGCTGTCGGGCAGCTTCTGAGCAATCATTAGCGTAGTCAGCCGCATGCCGAACGGGTTATCGTGGCAGCCGGCCTGCCAGATCGATACTTTCTCAGCTTTCCATGTCTCGAACGGCCCGACCGTGGCGGCCTTCGTGGGCACCAGGGCTACCTGACCGCCGCCGGAGGTTCGCGCGTTCTGGATGATCGTCATCGGGTGCAGGTCGGTCACCCGGGTCTTCAGCTTGCGGTACTCATCGGGCGTCGGCGGAGTATCCTTGTACTTTCCGGCGCGCTTGGGCGGATCGTTGAACGCCCAGTGCTTGACCTCGCCCTGCCCGCCCTGCATCACCAGGCAGCGAATCTGATCGTAGGTCTTTGAGTAGGCGTTTAAGTCGCCGGTGGGAAAGTGGAGGTGATCGTCGGCCATCCGCAGCTTCTTGTTGATCCGGCCAAAGCAGAGTTCCATGTCGGCCCGGGCGAAGCTCAAGGGGTGGTCGACCGGAACCGGGTTCGCCTCTTCGTCGACCCACTCATCCATGCCCCAGAAGTGGGCGCTGCGGATGTTGAGTTCCAACTCGTTCACCAGTCGTGCGACCAGCGGCAGTTGCTCGGTCGGGCCGATCGGCCCGCAGATCCCGCACGGATTGTCGTCGGTCGACTGCCGCCAGGCGCTGATGTACTCCAGGGCCTCGGCGAGATAGAAATCCTCGAGCGTGTCGTACATCACCACCTTGAACCCCGGGCGGGAGATCTTCTCGATCGCTTTGGGAGTCAGCCGGGCAGCATCCCGAAGGATGGCTTCGTCAAGCGTCGTGTAGTCCCACCATTGCGGGGCGACTTTGCTGATCGGGCGCGGCATGTGAGGGTCCTTTCTCGATGATGTGAAACGAGTTGATCGGTTGCGGCCGGCCCAGCCGCTCGCGGTCAGGCGTAGATCGTGCCGCCGCCAAACAAGGATTTGAGCAGGTCGTCGCGCGGATAGGCGTGACCGCGGTGCTGGACAAACGCCTCGGCGGCCGGCCAGCCGGCCTGCCGGCCGCGCATTGCCGCGTGACGCTTCAGCGATTCGACGTACTCGTCCATCCCATGGTGGGCCATCAGCCAGTCGCGCTGGCTGGCATGGCAGGCGAGCATTTCGGTCTTCCGGGCGAGCTGCGCGGTGATGTCGACGTAGGTCGTGGGCTCGATCTCGCGGCCGTAGGGGTCGATGCCTTCCAATGGATCGCAGTAATAGAGATAGGGAGTGCCGGAGCCTTCCTTCACCGGAAACGCCGAGACGTTCGGCGCCGCATAGAGGAAACTGGCTGCGCGGCCGAGAAGCGAAGCCTGCTCGTGATCGAGCATGTAGTCCTTGGCGGCGTGGACAAAGACCAGCGAGGGGGCCACGCGGCGGAACAGGTCGTAGGTCTTGGCCAGGCTGGGCTTGTCGTACATGACAAAGCCATCGCGCTCGTCGAGGCAGTGATAGGTTGCCCCAATGAGCGATGCGGCCTTGGCCGCCTCCTGGGTGCGGATGCTGCTGATATCCCAGCGGTTGTGGGTCATTGTCCCGCAGTCGCCGGGGGCCGCGGTGGCGATGTGAACCTGCCATCCCGCATGGGCCAGCCGGATCAGGGTTCCCGCGCAGAGGAATTCAGCATCATCCGGATGGGCCATGAAGGCCAGAACGGTACGGTTCTCGGGAAGAGGCATGGCCGATAAATCGCAGGTTGAAACACATAATCGATCGCGGAGCCGGCCCATTGCCGACGCGACGTCCAGTATATCGCCCATTCGCCGGGTGGCAACTCCCGCGACGCGGCCCTTGCATTGCGGCCTCGCTTGCGGCATGCTGGGGCCGCATGGCACCGCGTCGAACGCGGTGATGACCGCGCTGGACAAGTCCAAACCTCGAGCAGGAAGGCCGGGTCATGAAAAACGGCATCCTTGGTGTCGCCATCCACGGCGTGGGGCAGGTCGCCTATGCTCACGCCGCCAGTTGGATCAAGAATCCCCACACCCGGATCGTCTCCGTCGGCAGCCGGCGCCGCGAGAGCGCTCAGAAACTCGTGGACCATTTCGGTCTCGACTGCCGGGTTCATGATTCGTTCGACCAGGTTTTGGCCGATGACGACGTCGATATTGTGAATCTGAGCGGCCCGAATCATGTCCATACACCCCAGGGGATCGCCGCCGCCGAGGCCGGCAAGCATCTACTCATCGAAAAGCCGATGTGCCTTACGATGGACGAGAACCGGGCGCTCCGCGACGCTGTGGCCCGCGCCGGAGTGAAGAGCGTCGTCAGTTTTGTGCTCCGCTGGAACCCGTTGTTCGATAACCTGAGATCTCTGCTCGCCGCGCGGACGATTGGCGATCTGTTCTATATCGAGGTGGATTACTGGCACGGGCTTGGTCCGTGGTGGTCGGGCTACGAATGGGGGAAGGATGTGACCATGGGCGGCAGCACGTATCTGACTGGCGGCTGCCACGCCATCGATGCCATCCGCTGGTTCTGCGGCGAGCGGGTCGTCGAGGTGACTGCGTACAGCAACAACGTCAAGAAGCTCTGGGAGTACGATGCCAACGTGGTGGCGATTCTTCGCTTTGAAAGCGGACTTATCGGCAAGACTTCGACGTTGTTTGACGCTGAGATGCCTTACCAGTTCAATATCGATCTCATCGGCACCGAGGGAACGATTCGCGACAACCGGCTCTGGTCGAAGAAGCTTCTGCCGGGTCAGCGGTCGTGGACCGAGATGCGAACGATCATGCCCGACTCCGGCGCGGTCGATCACCATCCTTTCGATGCCGAGATGAATCACCTGGTGGACTGCATCCGCAACGATCAGCCGTCGCACTGCGACGTCGCCGATGCCTACCATACTCATGAGATCTGCCTGGCCATCGACCGCTCGATTGCCGAAGGGGGGCGGCCGGTGAAGTTGCCGCTGGAGTAGGCGGCGAGCCGTGAACCGGGAATGCAGAATGACTGCGGGGTTTGCATGACATCGCGCGACCGCTGGTTTGCCCTGCTCAACGGCCGCATTCCCGACCGGGTGCCGACCGATTACCAGGCCACGCCCGAGGTCACCGCGCGGCTGCTAGGCGAACTGGGATGTGCCGACGAGGAATCGTTGTGGCAGACTCTGGGAATCGACAAACGCCGGATTCTTGAACCGCGATGGAAGCCAGAGTGCCGCCCGGACGATCCATCGGCAGACATGTGGGGCGTCTGCTGCCGCAAAGTGGAGTACGGCGGCGGTTCGTACGATGAGCCATGCCACCATCCGCTGTCCGGTGCGAGAACTTCAGCCGATGTCCACGCCCACCCTTGGCCCGACCCGGACGATTTCGACTACGACTCGATCCGCATGGCTTTGGCTGCCGATGACGGCACGCGGCCGATCCACGCCGGAGTATACGAGCCGTTCCTGCTCTACGGCTCTATGCGGGGATTGCAGCAGGCATTCGAAGATCTGGTTCTTTCGCCGGAGGTGGTCGACGCAGCGCTGGGGCACATCTTCGAGTTCTACCATGAGCATCACCGGCGCATTTTCCAGGCTGGCGGCGGACGGATCGATCTCACGTACGTGGCGGAAGATCTGGGCGGCCAGACCGGGCCGCTTATGAGCCTGGCGACCTACCGGCGATTCCTCCTGCCCAATCAGATCAAGATGGCCGACTTGGCCCGTTCTCATGGCGTCCACGTGATGTACCACACCGACGGGGCAGCGAGGCTCTTTCTCCCCGATCTCATTGATCGAGTGGGCATCGAAATCCTCAATCCGATCCAGTGGCGATGCCCGGGCATGGAACGAGAGCGATTGGTGGCCGATTTCGGCGGTCGGATCATCTTCCACGGTTCGATCGACAATCAGCAGACGCTGGCATTCGGCAGCGTTGAAGACGTCGTTCGGGAAGTCCGCGAAAGCCGCGAAATCTACCGCAATGCCCGCTGGATCTGCGCGTCCTGCCACAACCTCCAGCCGATCACCCCCACCGAGAACATCGTGGCGATGTACCAGGCGATCCAGGAATCGTGAGCGGTCGCTGGCGCGGATGGCGATTGAAGCGCGGCACGATAGAATAGGAGTGGTGCGACGAGCACGGCACGCGCCAACGACTTGACGCCATACGCCGGTCACTGCCAGATCTTCAGCAGTAGAAGGAGCGACACGGTGCCGTCGAGGATCGGCTCGTTGGTCGAAAAGTCCTCGAAGCAGTCGTGGTAGACGGCCAAGTCGGACTGGAAACGGGCAAACGCGTCGTCCGGAAACGGCTCAAACTTCAGGCTGTCGTTGATGTCGCGGTAGACCGGGCCATCGACCAAACCGCCCACGGGCGCGACGCCTTTGAGCCGATAGAACAGGTGATGGGGTCGGTTGGCGGCAACACCGCCGGCCGGCACGCCGACGACCATCGACACGCCCCACGGGTTGCGGCCGAAGATCCAGTCGCGGGCCTCGGCAGCCAGCGTGCGAAACTGCCGATCACCGGTCATCTGCTCGTAGAGGACCGCCTGGGTAGCCAGAGCGATCCGTCGTTGGTCGAGCACCACACCAGCGGCGTGCCAAGGCGGTAGGGATTGTCGGCTCGATCCCGCACTTCCTGTAATCCGGCACGGTAGTATCCGGCAAGCCGCCCTTGTGCTGCGTGATCGACATGGGGGTACAGCCTCCAATGGGCGAGGTTGACGTAGGGGAAGAACTCGTAGTGGCCGTGACGGTCCATGCCCATCCACGGGTTCTCACCGGCCTGATCGGCATACACAATCGCTTGCTCGAGGTAAGCAGGTTTCCGGGTGAGCAGATACAACTCGGTGGCCGCCCACTCCAGATCATCGTAGAACGTGCTCTCGCCGTAGTAGTAGGGGGCGGCGACAGGGACCGACATGGCGCTGCCGGGATACTTGCGCGCCAGGCGATACAGGGATTCAGCCGTTTCGCGGTCGCCAAGGAGGGCCATGGCCGCGGCGGCCCGACCCGCCAAACTGGCCTTTCCCGACGATTGATTCTTGTACCTCGGACCTTCTGGCCTTCCAGTCGCCTGCCAGGCGGGCCGCGGTCCGCCCGACCCCCAGCCGTAGTCGGTACGGTCCTCGTGCCACAGACCTTGGGGCGGACGGTGGTCCCGGTCATCGGCGACTTGGATGTAGATTGTGTCGGCGTCAGGATGGATCTTATTGACCAACTCGCCGCCGTATCGGGCCTCGGCCTCTTCCTGGGCTAGTTGCAGCGCGGCGACGCAGTAGGTGGTGGTGATCATGTGTTTGATGCGGTCGGCCGCATCGTGCCAGCCGCCCACGAGGTCGATCCGGCGGCCGGTGGTGGTGTCGATCGCATCCTGCTGGTGGCACTCCTTGCCCGTTACTGGATTTTCACCGCAGCGTTGCAGGCGGATGAATTCCATCAGCTTCTGCGGCACGTCTCGATAGGCGTCGTCGCCGATGTTGAAGGCGAGTGAATCGACGCCGCCATAGTGCACCCGGTAGCGGCCGGGTGTGCCGAATGCCGTGAACTCAAGCCGGTAGTTGTGCCGGAAAGGTCCCCATGCTCCCTGGTCGGGACCGATGTCGCCGCGAAACTCGCCGACGGAAAACGCTCCGCTCAGCGGACGGTCGCTGGACAGCACGGCGATCTTCGGGTCGCCGGGCAGATAGCCGACCTGGTTCACCCGGATCCACGGTCCGGCCGTTTCATCGGCAACGGCGGCCGCCACACTCGCCATCAATAGAAGAGCGACGCGGAGGGGCATGGCCGTGGGCTCATTAGGGATGTTGCCGGCGGCGCTGGGCTTCGTCGAACTCCAGTGCGCGAGCGCGCAAGCTCCTCGCCATGGAGATGATGTCCTTGCCGCCGCGCCAGCCAACGTGGAACAACAGATAGCTGTACCACGCGATGGAAGCGAAGATCATCACGGTCCAGAAGATTGCCATGGGATTTGACACTACCGAGCCTCCTCTGTCGCCGCCGCGGGGACGTAGCCGCGGCCCAAGGCTTTGGCCAATAGTGAACCGAAGAACATGCCGCCGAAGGCCATCAGAAACGACAGCCCGCCGGCCAGTTCGGGTGAGAGTTCCCAATCCTTCGGCACGAATTCCTTCCGCGCGAGATAGTTCAGCACGAGGAAGGCCAAGGGGCCCGACGCCCCAAGGATAATCGCTGCCGTGGCGCCCCAGCTATTCGAGCCTTTCCAGTAGAGAGCTCCGACCAACAGCGTAAACAGGCTGGCCATGTAGATGTTGCCGGTCACGGCCAGGTAATCCCAGGCTCCGCCCGGAAGCTCGTACCACAATCCGTAAAAGACGAGAAAAGCGCCGATTGCCAGAACCAGCGATCGAACCACGGTCAGCCGCAGCCTCTCCGGCAGGGGGCGGCGCAGGCAGGGACTGATGATGTCGTTGTAGATCACGGTCGCCCAAGTGAGCATGTAGCCGCTGTCGGTTGACATTTCGGCGGCCAGCATGGCGGCAAATACGATTCCGATCACACCCACCGGCAGGACGACGCGCAGATACTCGGGCAGCGCCGTCAGGCTGTCGGTGCCTGGCGGCAGCGCGCCCAGGTTCGCAAAATACAGGAACGCCGCCGCCCCCCAAAGCCCCGGTAACCCGAACCGGCCGACGAAGTAGAACGACGTTCGGACGTAAACCCGTTTGGCCGTAGCCACGTCGCGGGCCGCCAGCACGCGGGCAATGGTCGTCTGCCAGGTGGTCATGATCGCGATCTGCAGCAATGCCTGCCAGATCACCCAGCCCCAGCCCTTGCTCTTTGCCGGATTGAACGGGTCCTTCATGGTAACGGGTTCTGGCACTTTGGCCTGAGCATCGACATCACCGGGCGCAGGTTGAGCGGCAATCGCGACCTCTTCTTCATGCGCCCTTTCCAATCCGTTGATGAGGTTCGACCATCCGGTGTGATAGATCACGAGGACAGAGACGGCTACGATTCCCATTCCCATGACGAGGAACTGGAGATAGTCGGTTACCAGCACCGAGACCATGCCGCCGAGCACCGTGTAGAGGAGGATCAACCCGAGGAGGGCCGTCATCGCGACCTCGAGCAGACCCAGTTCCATCCCGAGCAGGCTGATGGTTTCGTTGGGGTTGAGCCCGATGGCGCGACTGAGGAACTCGCCGCCCATGCGGAGGAAGATGCCCATGTTCAAGAGCCCGCCGAGGATCACGACCACGCCGGCCAGCCAGCGGACTCGCTTGCCGAATTTCTTTTCGAACAACTCGGGGATGGTAATGACACCGGCTTTGCGCAAGGGCACGATCACGAATCCGGTGAGCCCGACCAGAAGCATCGCCAGGCAGCCGAAGACTCCCGGCGCGGCACCGGCCAGCCCGTGTTCGAACCCCATCTGGGCCGCGTACATCACCGTGACGATGCCCACCTCGGTCGCGGCGAGCGAGGCTACGCCGAGGTTGAGATCCATTTCGCGGCCGGCCACGGCGAAATCTTCCACGCCGCGGACGTAGCGCTTCATCCATACGCCTGCAATGACGCAGGACGTCAAATAGATGACGATGATTACCAGGTCGACCGGATGGAGCAACATCGGCTGTCTCCGCCAGGTTGTATTCAAAGGAGCCGGCACGCCGGGTGCGCCGCCTTGGAGGGCGAGTATAGGCGGTCCGCATTTCCGGTTCAAGCAACCCGGCGGCGCAAACGCCTACAAAGCGAGCCGCCGCGAAAACGTGCGGCGGCTCATGTGGACGGAATGGGTTGAACGGCCGCGTCAGCGGTCGTAACCCACGGCGGATTGTTGCGTCTGTTCGACTTCCCGGACTAATTCGCGGACGAGTCTTTCCGGGTTCACGGGCTTGGCGAACCAGCGGTCGATGCCGCGCGGGCCCGTCGACACGCCCAATTGCGACGGGCTGGTGCCGCTGATTGCGAAGACCTTGATGCCGGAAAAGGCGGGGTTGCTGCGGATGGCGCTGACGGTCGTGGGGCCGTCGCATCGCGGCATGAACATGTCGAGCAGCACCATGTCCGGCTGGTCGTGTGAAGCGAGATAATCGAGCGCCCGGGCGCCGTCACCCGAGGTGGCGACTTCGAAGCCGCTCAGACGCAGGAATCCGGCCAGCAGTTCGCACTGGTTCGGGTCGTCTTCGACGACCAGCGCGCGGCAGCGGGGCGAATTTGCTGGCGGTTTGGGGACGACCGGCCTGGCTACCTCGGCTTCCAACTGCTCCAGTGCGGCGAGGCCGCGGTCGAACGAGATCTGGGCGTCGTTGACCATGCCCCGCTCCATCTGCCGTCGGGACAACTGCAGGGCCAGCAAAGCCGCATGCAGGTGGTTTCGGGCGGAATGAGAGAGCCTTCCTTGTTGAGGCAGAGCCTTCGCGACTCCGGCCTCGTCGGCAGCAAGTTCATCGCGGAGGATCTTGATCTCGGCGGGAGCCTTGATCCCCAGGCGAGCCGTGTTTCCCTTGATTCTTTGCAGCTCCAGCACAATTCCGAGGGCGGGAAACACAATCTTCTCGCCTTCGCGGCGAGAGAGAATCAACATACGGGTCTCCTTTCCACACACCGGCTGCCAGGCAAAACGGTGGTCCAACGGATCTGGGGAGAGGCGGGTGCTCCTCCCGGAACCCCCCTTGGAAGTCGTTCCAGGTGGGATCGAGGCTGTCGCTCGACATCCGTGTCGGAAAGCATTTCCGCGGCGACGGAAGCGGGCCATCCTGGCCCAATGCCGCGCATAGAACTCGACGGCAGATGTTTTACCCGAACCTCCTTCCTTTGGACAAGATCAGTTTCTTTGCAGGCCCGCAGGGGGGGTGCATGACCTGCAGTGCAGATCGGCCGTCAGCTACAATGTTCGCGGACCTGTCACCGGAGACGCGAGATGTCCTATCTGGCCAGACTGTATGGATCATCGTTGGGACTGTTGACCGATTTGTACCAACTCACGATGGCATACGGTTACTGGAAATCGGGGGCACGCGACCGCGAGGCCGCCTTTCATTTGCTGTATCGCGAAAACCCGTTCGGCGGTGGCTTCGCGATCGCCTGCGGCCTGGCGACGGCCGTGGAGTACCTCGAGAGACTCCGATTCGACGAAGAAGACATCGCCTATCTTACCGAACTTCGCGGAAGCGATGGAAAGCCGCTCTTCGAGCTTGGTTTTTTGCGGTTCCTGCGCGGACTGCGGCTGGAATGCGACATCGATGCCATCCCCGAAGGTTCGGTCGTCTTTCCCCAGGAGCCGCTGGTCCGGGTTACGGGACCGCTCATCCAGAGCCAGATCATCGAGACGGCACTGCTCAATGTGATCAACTTTCAGACCCTGGTAGCGACGAAGGCGGCCCGGGTGACCGCGGCGTCGCGGGGCGAACCGGTGCTGGAATTCGGCCTTAGACGGGCCCAGGGGATCGATGGCGGCGTGGCCGCCAGCCGAGCGGCCTATGTGGGGGGTTGCGCCGGCACCTCAAATGTCCTCGCTGGACGCCTTCTGGGCATCCCGGTCAAGGGGACGCATGCCCATAGCTGGGTGATGTGCTTCGATGACGAACTGGAGGCCTTCATGGCCTACGCCCGGGCCATGCCTAATAACTGCGTATTCCTGGTTGATACCTACGATACGCTGGAGGGCGTTCGCCGGGCGGTCAAGGCGGCCCGTTGGCTCCGCTCGGAGGGGCATGAACTGCTCGGCATCCGGCTCGATTCGGGCGACCTGGCGTACTTGAGCATTGAAGCACGGCGAATCCTGGATGAGGCTGGTTTTCCGCAAGCCGCTATCGTGGCGTCGAACGACCTCGACGAGCACACCATCGACAGCCTGAAGACCCAGGGTGCGACGATTGGGGTCTGGGGCGTCGGAACTCGGCTGGTCACCGGCCACGACCAGAGCGCCCTGGGGGGCGTGTATAAGCTCTCCGCCATCCGCAGAAAGGGTGGAGAGTGGCAGGACCGCGTGAAACTGTCCGAGCAGCTTTTGAAGACCTCTACACCGGGCGTGCTCCAGGTCCGCCGCTTCGTTGAGGACGGCCGCGCTCTTGGCGATGCCATATACGACGTGCGGTTTCCCGTGGCGGGCGAGTGTACCATTGTTGATCCGGCGGACAGCACACGACGGAAGACGATCGGCCCCGGCACCCCATCGATTGACCTCCTGGTGCCGATCTTTCGCGCCGGCAAGCGTGTCTATGAAGTGCCGCCGATCGAGGACTCGCGCCGCCGGATGCGCGAGCAGTTGGAACTGTTTCACTCCGGCATCAAACGATTTCTGTATCCTCATCAGTATCCCGCCGGCCTGGAACTGGGGCTGCACGAGCGGAAGACCGAATTGATCCTTCAGCAACGGGGATTTGCCAAATGACACGTGTCCGGGTGGGAGCGGCCGTTCTGAACCAGACGCCCCTGGATTGGACGGGAAATCTCCGCCACATTCACGCGGCCATCGAAATCGCCCGCGCGCGGCAGGTCCAGTTCCTCTGCCTGCCGGAACTATGTGTCACCGGCTACGGCTGCGAAGACGCCTTCCACTCGCTGGGGCTTCAGCGAATGGCGGTCGACACCTTGCACGAGATCGTCGCCGCCACCGCGGGCATGGTCGTTTCGGTCGGTCTGCCTCTATTACACAAGAATGCCCTATTCGACACGGCCTGCCTGATCGCCGACCGCCGCATCATCGGCTTTGTGGCCAAACGGTACCTGGCGGGAGAAGGCTTGCACTACGAACCCCGCTGGTTCAAGCCGTGGCCGCGAGGTCACCGCGACCGTGTGCTCGTAGGCAACGAGATGTATCCAATCGGCGACTTGGTGTTCAACTGCGGCGGGGTGAAGATCGGCTTCGAGATCTGCGAAGACGCCTGGGTGGCTCAGCGCCCGGGAAGCGACTTGTCACTTCAAGGGGTCGATATGATCTTCAACCCCAGCGCCAGCCACTTTGCGTTCGGCAAGATCGAAGTCCGCAAGCGGTTCGTCATCGAAGGGTCGCGAGCGTTCAGCGTGAGTTATGTGTATTCCAACCTGGTGGGCAATGAGGCCGGCCGCATCATCTACGACGGCGGAGCGATCATCGCCTCGGCGGGGCGATTGTTGGCCGTTGGGCCGCGTTTCGCTTTTCAGCCCGTCGATGTAACAACTGCCGTGGTCGACATCGACGCCACGCGGATGAATCTCGCCCGCACCGGCAGTTTCCAGCCCGACCTCAAGGCACATGAGGGTGCGGAAGTCATCTGCCCGTTTGCGGTCCCCGACGTCGAGCCCGAGGTCAGCCGACCGGAACTGGCCGATTGGGAGACGAGCCCGCATATCAAGGAGGAAGAGTTTGCCCGGGCATTGATGCTGGGGCTGTTCGACTACCTCCGCAAGAGCCGCTCGCAGGGTTTCGTCGTCAATCTGAGCGGTGGCGCCGATTCCTCGGCCACCGCGTGCCTGGTGTCGATGATGGTCCGCCAGGCGGCCGCGGAACTCGGCGAGGAAGCGTTCAACCAGGCGCTGGGCCACATTCCCGGAATGGCCGCGATCTCCGACTCAGCCGGTCGGGTGCGTCGGTTGCTTCATTGCCTTTATCAGGCGACGAGCAACAGCAGCGACACCACTCGGCACGCGGCCACTTCAGTGGCCGAGGCGATCGACGCGGAGATGTCGTGCCTGGAAATCGACGGACTGGTTAAGGCCTACATCGACGGCGCGCAGCGGATCCTCGGGCGATCGCTTACTTGGCAGCAGGATGACCTGGCACTGCAGAACATCCAAGCGCGCGTTCGCGCCCCGAGTGCCTGGCTGTTGGCCAACGTTAAAGGGGCGCTGCTGCTGGCCACGAGCAACCGCTCTGAAGCTGCGGTGGGCTACGCCACGATGGATGGCGACACGGCCGGCGGACTGAGCCCCATTGCGGGTATCGACAAAGCCTATCTCCGTCGCTGGCTGCGGTGGCTCCAGGCTGAAGGGCCGCTCGGGCTCGGCCCCATCCCGGCACTGGCCACAGTCAACGATCTGCCGCCCACCGCGGAACTGCGCCCGCCGGAGTCGAAACAGACGGATGAGGGCGACCTCATGCCATACGAAGTGCTCGACGTCATCGAACGGTATGCGATCCGCGACAAGCAGTCGCCGGTCGAGGTGTTTCGCGTAGCGCGGGCCCAGTTTCCGCAGTTCACCGTGGGGCAACTGCACACCTGGGTCCGCCGTTTCTACCTGCTCTGGTCGCGGAACCAGTGGAAACGGGAACGCTACGCTCCTTCATTCCACCTGGACGACGAAAACCTCGATCCGAAGACCTGGTGTCGCTTCCCAATCCTTTCCGGCGGCTTCGCGCGAGAGCTGGAAGAACTGCGGGAATACGTTGAGAAGAATGGATGAACGTCCGGCAACACGCAGAATCGGCCGCGGAATCGGGGAGTTGAGGCCGCCGCCGATTCCCGCTCAGGATGTTGGTGGTTCATTCCCCTGCTCGGCAATGACCACGACGCGATTGCCGTGGATCTCGACGATCCGTACGGGTGTGTTCTTGTCGATGAAGTCGCCATCGGCCACTACGTCGAGATAGCGATCGCCAAAACGGGCCTTTCCCGCCGGGCGGAGTTGCGAGTTGGCCACGCCGACCGCGCCGACCACCGGATGATCCGTTGCACCGTGACCGCCGCCAACGCTGCCGGCTTCCGCGTCTGTCATGGGCCGATCAGGCGGCTCCAGCATGAAGCGACTGAATACCGGCAGCGACCCGAAATATCGGCTCAGGAAGACCGCGGCCACCCCAAAGACTCCGCCGGAGACGGCGATCACCAGCAGTGAGCTGGTGAGCATACCAAGTTCGCGCCCGGTCTGCGGGATGATGAACCGTTGTCCGGCGAGCACGAGACTCACCACGATCAACAGGATGCCGGTCAGGCCGGCGACGCCAAAGCCCGGCAAGAGAAAGAGTTCCACGCCCAGGAAGGCAATCCCCGCGACGAACAGCACGATTTCCAGCCAGTCGGCCGTGCCACCCAGGAAACGGCTCCAGAAGAAGAGCATGAAGCACAATAGGGCAATGAGCCCACCCACGCCAATGCCCGGCGAACTGAACTCGATATAAAGGGCGATCAGTCCGATGACAAACAGCAGACCCGTAACGATGCCCAGGTTGAGGATGTACACGGCTGTGTCCACACCCGTCGGTTCGAGGATGAGCAGGTCGCCTTTGAGCCCATAGCGACGCTGTACATCCTCTCGACTGTCGGCCAGGCCCTGGGCGAGCAGAAGCTCGACGGCCCGCTCGCCGCTGACTTCCAGGAAGTTGCCTTTCCGCGATTCGTGTACCATGGGGCCTCTTTCCCAGACCTTGGGGTCGGCCGCCGACTGGATCTCGTCCTCCGACATGTACGTGATCTTGCCGGTGTCGCGGTTCTTTACCCGATATACGAGGAGGTCCATGTCGACCATCGCCTCGGCCAGCGCCGGCGGTCGGTCGCCTGCCTGGGCCAACTGGCGGACGTTGGCGGCAAGATTGCTGCGGAATTTCTCCGGCGCGTGGCGGAAGAGGAAATTCTCGTCCATGAAGATCGGGCCGGCATCGCCCATCATGGCGTTGGAGTCGATGATGATGTCGTCGGTCCCCAAGGCGACGATAGCGGCTCCGCTCAACGCCTCGCGGGGGATGTATGCAACTGTGTGCGCCCAGTTGAGATCGCGAAGCATGCGGGCGATGTCGAGGCTGGCGTCCACCTCGCCGCCGGGACTGTCGATCTCGATGATTACCAGATCGGTCTTCCGCTTCCTGGCGACGTCCAGCTTGCGCTCGAGGTACTTCTCGAGCCGGGAGTCAATCATCCCCTCGAAGCGAATGAGCGCGCCGCGTTGGAACTGCTGGGGCTGCTTGGGATCGGGGGCCGCGCCAACTGCTGGCCCGGCGAGCAAGGCCGCCGCAAGCAAGGACGCGAATACCACCCCGAGCCGTTCCATATGCTGGCCTGCCAAGTCTGCTTTTGCTTCGCGTTTCCCCTACTATAGTAGGGAGCGTTCCGGGCGCGGTCAAGAATGTCGTATTGATCCTTGAATGGAAAGAGTGAAGCGGCGACGGAACTTGCGGTGGTGAGCCGCCGCCCGTTGGATCAAGGAGCAAACAGCGACAGAGGGCGGCCCGCCACTCACTTGTTGCCAAGCGCCATGAGGTGCGACACCGTTCGCAGATACATGGTGCCGCCCGCCACGGCGGGTGTGCTGTGCGACGGCGCGCCGAGATCGACTCGACTGAGGAGTTCGAACCGATCGGCGGCGGCCAGCACGACGACTTCACCCTGGCGCGAAATGCAATATATCCGGTCGTCTACGCGGACGGGCGAACCGAAATAGTCGCCGCCGATCCGTTCCCTCCACACGAGCTTGCCAGATGGCGCGTCGAGGCACGTCACAATGCCGCGGTCGTACCACAGGAAGAGCAGATTGCCGTGCGACAGGGGCGTGGGCACGTACGGCAGCGAACCGGAGATTTCATAGGCCAGTTCCGGTTTCTGGCCTGTCGCCGGATTGCCCGGGCGAATGGCCAGGGCCTGCTTACCGACACCCCCTTCGCCACACGTGGCCACGAGCAGGCCTGCCGCCAGGCACGGCGATCCCACGACGCGATGCGTGAAAATCGGCAAATCCCAGTTCGCCTCGCCCGTCTGCGGATCGAGGCTGCTGAACCCGTGCGCCCAACTGGTGAGGATCAGTTGCGGCGGCCCTTCTTCTGGCTGGTAAACAAAAGGCGTTGAGAAAGCGGCCTTCTCGGTCCGTCGCTCTGCCTGCCACCGGGTTTTCCCAGTCTTGCGGTCTAATGCGACGATGCTCGACGGTCCGTCCTGTTCGTTCGCCAGGATTACGAGGTCCTCGAACAGTACCGGGGAAGTCCCGAATCCGTGCTGCGAGAGGAACGGCCCCAGCTTCACACGCCAAACCTCCTTGCCGGATGACTGCTCAAGCGCGACGACGACGTACTCCTCGGGTGTTGCCCAGGCCAAGTATGCGTGCTCGGCATCCAGTGCGGGGGTCGACGACGCATAGCTGTTGAAGGCATGCTTGCGGTATGTATTGCCCGCGAATTGCTGACGCCACAGGGTTTGGCCGTCCGCCGTGCTGAAACAATGAATGGTGAGTGCTCCGGTTTCCTCGTCGGCGGAGGTCACGAGCACCCGGTCGCCCCAAACAACCGGCGACGAGTAGCCGATGCCCGGCAACTCGACTCGCCAGCGGTAGTCCTCCTGTGTCCACTTCACAGGGATCTTCGAACCGGAAGCGGACGCTGATGCGTTGGGACCGAGGAACCGTGGCCAGTTTTCCGCGCTATCGGGTGATGACCCGACGGCAAACAGTACGAGAAGGCAGGAAAAATGTGCGGTCATGGCATGCCCGGGGTGCGCAGGATCGATCAGGAGAAGGGCCAGAAACCGAGCCCAGCCTCATCACGGCCCGCCATCGCTGCGACGCGGACCAAGGCCGGATTCTACTTGCCGCAAACCACTCCCGGCTAGCCCCGTCCAGTCGCTCGATTTGCCCTGGGCGAATGAAGTACCCTACAATTCCCCGCCTTTCCGCGCGCAACACCAGCAAAGCCAACGAGCTTTCCCGAGATTGCATGAGACGAAGCAGCACTAGCGACGGACTGCTCGTAGTGGGGCACGGCACCCTTGGGAATGGGGGGGCGGGCGGATTTCACGAGGTCGTCGCCGAGATCGCTCGCCGGCTGGACCAGTTTGCGGTACAAGGCTGTTTTCTCGAGATGACCGCACCGACGATCGCCGAGGGGTACGAAGCCTTAGTGTCCCGCGGCGTAAGCCGGGTTTCCGTCGTACCGCTGCTGTTGTTTGCGGCCCAACATGTCCGGCGCGATATTCCCGCGGCGGTATCCCGCGCAGCGTCAAGGTTTCAGGGGGTGGAGACGCGTATCGCGAGCCATCTCGGGTGCCACCCGAAGATCATCGAACTGTCTCGGCTTCGATTCCGCGAGGCGATCTGCAGCCGGATGCAGGTAAATCCTTGCGAGACGCTGGCAATTGTGGTCGGGCGAGGCAGCCGCGACCGGCGGGCCACACAAGAGATGCTCCATCTGGTGGAATTGCTGCCAGACCCGAATGGCGAGTCTCAGTTCGAGGCGGCCTTTCTGGCAATGGAACAGCCGACGCTTGCCGCGCGCCTCGCGGAAATACCCCCCTCGGCGTTTCGTCGGATCGTGTTACAGCCGCATTTGCTGTTTCCGGGCGTACTGGTCGACCGAACCCGCCAAACGGCCGAGGCCGCAAGAGCCCGGTTCGGAGCCACGGAGATCGTGATTACCGCTCCGCTCGGTCCGCATCCGCTCGTGGCCGAAGCGATTGCCGACATCGTCGCAGCGATGGGAGATCGTGATGAACTGGATGACACCTGGAGCCGTAAAGCTAGTTGACGCATTTCGGGGGGCTGGAGCTTTTGGGGAGTTTTCGTCAACTATGCTGGATGCAAACCGGCCTTTATCCCCCATGAGCCCACACTAACGTGGGGTCAATTGATCTTGTCCCTGTGAAGCCCTGCCGCTAGGATGGGCTGGCTTGGGCGATTACGGAACTTCTGTTGGCTTTTGAGGAAAACGATGAGATTGACGATGGCGATAGGAGAACGTTTGCGGCTTTCCGGCCTGTTGCTTGCCGCGGTCCTGGCGTCGAGTCTGGCGATTCCGGCGTGTGCCGATCCGGTTGCGCCGAGCACGCAGGACGAGAAAACGGCATTTACCGTGGCGGCCCTGTTGCGGCGTGAGCATCTTTCGCGGCATCCGCTCGACGACGAAATCGCCTCGCGGGCTCTGAACTTGTACCTGAAGTCGCTCGATCCGATGAAGGTCTACTTCCTGCAGTCGGACATCGACGCTTTCAAGAGGCAGGAGACCCAGATCGATGACCAGCTCAAGCGGGGAAAAATCGATCTCGGCTACACGATCTTCCAGACGTTTCTCCGCCGGATCGACGAGCGGGTGAAACTGGTCGATGAGTTCCTCGCGATGGAACACGACTTCACCGTCGACGAGGAGATCGTGGTCGACCCGGATGTCGCCGAGTATGCCAAGGACGATGCCGAGGTCCGCGACAAGTGGCGCAAGCGAATCAAGTATGATTTGCTGACGCTGAAAACGGACGACACGGTGGGGCAGGAGGCGATCGACAAGCTGACTCGCCGCTATCACAGCTTTGCCAAGCGGATGCATCAGACATCCAGCGATGAATTGCTGGAGATGTATCTCACATCGGTGACGACGGCGTACGATCCGCACACGACGTACATGTCGCCCAGTACGCTGGAGAATTTCGATATCTCAATGCGGTTGGAACTGGAGGGAATCGGGGCCGCTTTGCAATCGGAAGACGGCTATACCGTCGTCAGCAAGATCATCCCCGGCGGCGCCGCCGCCAAGAATGGCCAGCTCAAGCCTCAAGACAAGATCGTTGGAGTCGCCCAGGGCAAGGATGGCGCGATCCAGGACGTCGTCGACATGAAGCTCGACGATGTGGTGGCCTTGATCCGCGGCAAGCGCGGCACCACGGTTCGCCTCCAGGTCATTCCGCTCGACAGCCAGGAGCGAAAGGTCATCGAGATCGTGCGCGAGCGCGTGGAGCTTAAGGATAGCGAAGCTCAGGCGAAGGTGTTTGAAGAGGGGCAGCAAGCGGATGGCTCACCATACAAGATCGGCGTGGTCAATTTGCCGAGCTTCTACATGGACATGGAAGGCGCCCGCCAGGGGCTGGCCGAGTTCAAGAGCACGACCCGCGACGTGCGGCGGATCCTGGAGAGCTTCAATCAACAGGGGGTCGACGCCGTGGTGCTCGATCTGCGATTCAACGGCGGCGGTTCGCTCCAGGAAGCGATTAATCTGACTGGCCTGTTCATCGATCAGGGGCCGGTGGTGCAGGTGAAGGACGCCGACGGCGAGGTGCTGCCGTACAACGATCTGGAGAGCGGCGCGGTCTGGAATGGCCCACTGGTGGTGGTGATCAACAAGTTCAGCGCCAGCGCCAGCGAGATTCTCGCCGGCGCGATCCAGGACTACCACCGCGGGCTAGTCATCGGCGATTATGCGACGCACGGCAAAGGGACCGTGCAGAGCCTGATGGACTTGAGCCAGCGATTGTTCGGCCTCACACGGGGGCCGGAGTTGGGCGCGCTCAAGATCACCATGCAGCAGTTCTATCGTCCCAACGGCGAGAGCACGCAGAAGCGCGGGGTGTTATCGGACATTGAGTTGCCCTCGCTGACGACACATCTCGATGTCGGGGAGGCCGATCTGGAGTACCCGGTCGAATTTGAGCGCATTCAGGCGATGCGTTACAGCCCGGCAAACCGCCTGGACAAGACGATCGTCGACCGTCTGAAGTATCAGTCGGTTCAGCGCCGCGAAGCGTCGGAGGATTTCCAGAAGGTGGCCAAGCGGATCGACCTGTACTTGAAGCAGAAAGATCGCAAGACCGTCACGCTCAACGAGGAGAAGTTTATGGCTGAGCGCGAGGCGCTCACTGCCGAGAAAGAAGAGCAGAAGAAGCTCGAGGAGTTGAGTAACCTCAGCGAATCGGGCATCGAGCGCGACTACTACCTGAACGAAGCGATCGCAATTACCATGGATTACTTGCAGATGGCCCTGGTGGCTCAGGCACGCTAAGGGGCTAACGCTTCTTGACCCAAAGGGCCTCTTCGGAGGCCCTTTTCGTTACTCGTCCCGGGAATGGCGGTGCGCCGCCGGACTCAATCCAATCGCGGGCCGCGCGTATCGCTCCACGGCCGTTTCCGGGAAACGGCCGCGGAGCGATTCTTTTGCACAGCCTGTCACCAGGTCCGTGCGCGCCGATTTGCGGAGGCCACGTAAATGGCGAGCACAACGATGGCTCCCAGGATCGACATGATCCAGTTCGAGGCCTGCAAAGGCTCGCCGCCGGTGAATATCCAGGCGATGAATCCACCGACAAACGAGCCGATGACTCCCAGGATCATCGTCGCCACGATGCCAATGGGCTGGCGGCCGGGAACCAGCAAACGCGCAATGGCGCCGGCAATCAAACCGAACAGGGCCCACGCCACGATGGCAGCAACAGTCTCCATAAGTCCCTCCTTCAGTCGTGCAGGATAGGCTCGCAGCCCATCGATCAGGATGTGTCTCGGTACGCGAGTGCCGGCACGGATGTGCCGCTGCCCCGATCCAGCTCGTGGAGCATTTGTCGTGCCAATCGGAAGATGCGTAGCAGAGAGGAGTGTTGCACCCGCCGGCCCCCGGACCGAGTGTCAATCGACGTGATGGTCGGGCTCCGGTTCGCCCTGGCTCGACGGTGTTTCGGGAGTGACGGCCACCAGCACGCGGTCGATCCGCGGACCGTCCATGTCGACGACTTCAAGCGACAGCCGGTGCCACTCGACGTGGTCGCCAATTCGGCCAATCCGTTCCAGTTGTTCCTGGATCAGTCCCGCCACCGAACTGACTTCCCGCGGCGCTTGGGTGCGAAGTTCTTCGAGCCCGAGATGATCGAGCAAATCGACAATGCTCACGGCGCCGTCAACCAGCCAGGTGCTGTCGCCGCGCTCGATAATCTCCTGCTCCTGGTCCAGCGCGTGTTCATCTCGAATCTCACCGACCAGTTCCTCGAGCACATCTTCCAGCGTGACCAACCCGTCGGTGCCGCCATACTCATCCAGGACAATCGCCATCTGAGTCCGCCGCTGGCGGAACAACTCCATCAGCTTGTCGATCCTGGCGAGTCCGGGAACAAATAACGCCGGGCGCAGCAGTTTGCGGAGCTCCATCGGCCAACCCAGGTGCTGCTGGCGCCAGAGATCCTTGATATAGACGAACCCGATCACGTGATCGAGATCCTTCTCGTACACCGGAAGCCGCGAGAAGCCGGCCATCGCCACCGCGCCGACGATTTCATCGGGTGGCGTGTCGATGTCGAGCGCTTCGACTTCGATCCGCGGGCGCATGATCTCGTGCACCCGGCGATCGCCGAGCCGCAGTGCTTTGCTGGCGGCTCGCTGTTCCGCCGGTTCGAGCACCCCCTCGCGGGTGCCGGTCCGAATCAGGTGTTCAATGTCCTCGACCGATACCGAGCTGACTTCTGTACTCCGCGACCCGAGCAGCCTGACGACGGCTTCAGTAACGAAGCCCATAAACCAAACCGCCGGTCGGGCGGCCACGGCAAGCGCCCGCATCGGGATGGCAACGAATCGAGCCAGCCGCTCCGCACCGTTCAGTGCCAGGCGTTTGGGTACCAGTTCGCCGAGGACCAGTGAGAAAAAGCTGATAGCCAGCACGACCACCCCCAGCGCAATCGATTGACGGTGCTCTACCAGAATGGGGACCGACCAGTCGTCGAGCCATTCAGCCAGATAGCCAACCAGCCGCGCACCGCCGAACGCTGAAGCAGAGCGTACCAACAAAGGTGATGCCGGCCTGCACGGTCGGGAGGAAATAAGCTGGATTCTCGGCCAGCCACAAGGCAATGCGGGCAGAGCGATCACCGGACTTGGCTTGGGCGTCAAGCCGACTTCTCCGGGCGGTGAGAATGGCTATCTCAGCCGCAGCGAAGAAACCGTTCGCCAGTATCAGGCCGAGAATGATCAGGATTTCCCACATGGATCGGCGAAGCGGAGCAAGCGGTTGTTGTTACCGCCACCGGGGCGTCGCCGTTATTATGCCTGCCAGGGCCCCGAAGATCGAGACCCGGCAGAAGTACCGAAGGGAAAAAGGTTTACAACGATCGGCCGTGCCGCGCAGGCGATTGCGGCGCCGGGACCAGTCGCCGTCGGGTCGCGGCGGAAAGCCGTTCGGCCAAGGCGAGTGCTTTCAGGTTGTGATAGCTCCTGTACCGGTCTCCATGTGTTGCTTGAATCGCTGCAAGTCCTCTTCCAGAGATTCATCGACACTTTGCCCCAATGCCGCGGCGAGAACAGCTCCTGTCTTGCCAGCAGGCGGGTTGTACTTAAGGGATACCCGGACCGCAGTCCCTCCATCGGGTTGCTCGGAAAAATGGACCGACCCGGCGGTGTCCACATCGGCACCGGGAAGAGAGCGCCAGGAAATCACGTCACCCGCCCTGTCCTTGATGATCTCGGCGTCCCACTCGACCGTGGTGCCTAACAGGCCGCGAGCCACCCAATGCGACCGTCCGTCCTCCAACTCCGTCACCTTGACGAGGTGTTGCATGATCTGCGGCAGATTGTCGAACTTGCGCCAGAACTCGTAGAGCTCCCGGGGCGGACGTCTCACGAAGACTGTCTTCTCAACTTTAACGCCCTGAAGTGCGGGAATGGCAGTAGACGCTCTGCGGCCGGTCCGGGTGTCGATCCCCATCAGACCGTAAAGGTGACAATGGCCGGTTACGCCCCGGTATACAAGAGCTCCTCCTGCGAGGGCCACTGCGGCGCCCCGCAGCGACGGCCGGGCAAGAAACGCCAGGACCATGCTCCCTCCGACAGCCAGCGAGCCAAGACGCTCCCAGTCGTGCACGTTCTGATCCGACGAAAGCCGCCACACGTGTGCGCCGCGATCCATCAGATCGCGACCGATGCCCGATAGCGTTTCCATAGCCATGGCTGGTCTCTCCGAGAAGATGCTACTGTGAATTGCACCGATTGGCGTAAGCAAGTCGCATGCCACTGCCCATGCAGACGATCAGCGACATTCCTTGCCTTGCCGCTGCGTCCGACGTGGCTTGTCAGCGCCACCATCGACCGGAACAACGTTTGCACTTTTTCACCGCCCCCGGCCACTGTGTGGCCGCGGATATTGTACGACGAAATGGCCTCTTTCTGGGAGTCTCGCCGTGGAAGAGAACAGCAAACGTTCGATGCTCTTGCTGGCTGGCGGGGCGCTGGCGCTGGCTGGGGGACGAGCCGCTTGGCGTCGTTGGAAGGCGTACGACTTCCGCGACAAAACAGTGCTGATAACTGGCGGGTCGCGTGGACTGGGATTATTGCTCGCGCGGGACTTCGCCGGCCGCGGGGCCCGCCTGGCTATCTGTGCGCGGAATGCGGCAGACCTCGAACGGGCCCGAAAGGAGCTTGCCGAACGCGGGGCCGCCGTATTGGCGCTCACTTGCGACGTGACTCGTCGCGACGAGGTGGAGCATATGGTGGCTCTCGTCCGCGACCACTACGGGCGAATCGACGTGCTCGTCAACAACGCCGGCATCATCCAGGTCGGTCCGATGGAGGAGATGACCATGGATGACTACGAGTTGGCGATGCGGGTCCACTTCTGGGGCCCCCTCTATGCGATCAACGCGGTGCTTCCCGAGATGCGCCGGCGGCGTGACGGGCGGATCGTCAACATCACGTCGATCGGTGGCAAGCTGAGCGTGCCTCATCTGCTGCCGTACAACGCCAGCAAATTCGCCGCTGTCGGATTGTCGGAGGGACTGAGGGCGGAGTTGGCGAAAGACAGCATCCGAGTGACTACCGTCGCGCCCGGGTTGATGCGGACCGGAAGCCCGCGTCAGGCGATCATGAAGGGGCAGCATCGTCTCGAGTATCTATGGTTCAGCGTGAGTGACTCGCTTCCGCTGGTATCGATGAGTGCGGAGCGGGCGGCGCGCAAGATCGTCGCGGCGTGCGCGCAGGGCGACGCGGTAGTGATCCTGTCCGTCCCGGCTAAACTAGCGGCTCGATTTCACGGGCTATTTCCCGGCCTGACGGCTCGATGCCTCGGACTGGTGAACCGTCTGCTGCCGTCGCCCGGCGGAATAGGCAGGCAACCGGCACGAGGCTGGGAAAGCTTCTCAGCCCTGTCGCCCTCAATGCTGACAGCACTGGGCGAGCGCGCCGCAGCCAGAAACAACGAGATCGCAGGCGATTCTTGAGGCGCTCCGTACGCAGAGCGGCCCTCAGGTGGGGTGAGTGGGCAGGGATCGATCGGAACATGCAGTGCGGCGCGGTTTTTGCATTTATTGGAGAGTGAGTGATTTGAGAAGAAGGCCAATTCAAGAAAGGAGACGACCATGGGTTTGTTCACAAGCAAGGAGCTGAACTCGCTGGACGACCTGTTACTGGATCACCTGAAAGACCTGTACGATGCCGAGCATCGCATTATCGAGGCGCTGCCATTGATGGCTGACGCCGCTCATTCGTCGGTCCTCAAGGAGGCGTTCCTCAAGCACCTCGACCAGACGAAGAGTCAGGCGGCGCGGCTGGAGCAGGTTTTCCAGAGCCTGGGACACTCCGCCGAGCGGCAGACCTGTGACGCGATCAAGGGGATCGTTAAGGAAGGATCGGAGGTCGTCCAGGCGAAGGGAGATCCGGACGTCAAGGACGCGGCCTTGATCGCCGCGGCTCAGCGGGTAGAGCATTACGAGATGGCCGGATATGGTTCTGCTCGTACGTTCGCCCAGCGCCTCGGCCACCGCGCGGCGGCCGACCTCCTCCAGCAGACGTTGAACGAGGAGGGCGAAACGGATCACCTGTTGACCGAGATCGCCGAGCAGAGCGTGAACGTGAAGGCACAGCACACCGCCGCGTTCTGAGCGCTGGAGCAAGACAGGTCCGCTATGATCGCGGACGCGGGACGCGGCGGAACGCCCGCCGCGTCTTTATTTTTGCGCTGTCTGCCGAACAGGTTCCGGGATTGCTGCCGATGGCGATAGGGCTTGGGAACGGGCTCACCCGTCCCTTTCAGCGCCGCCAACTGTTGCGGGCTAAGGATAGCCTCCACCCGCTTCTTCGACACGGCGTCCCAATCCGATGCGGACGGCGGAGGCTGCGCACCGTGGGACTGCATTGCCTGAAGCTGACTGCCCCTTCTTGCGGCCGTCTCGGCCACGAAGGCGTCTAATTGGCTCTCCTGCTCGGCACTCAGCCCCAATCGCTGCCGCACTGGCGTTTCGGCAAGCATGGGATGACTGGGCACAAGACGGTCATAGTCAAAACCAAGCTCCCACGCCACGGACAGTACCGCCGATGTCGGTCCTTGGCGCTTCACAAGTGCCGGCATCGCGGCCTGCTGTTCCGACGTCAACAGTTCCCACTCCTTTCGGGCGCGGTCTATCCACACCTCTTGGAAACGTGCCAGCCTCTCTCGAGCAACGCGACGGAGTTCGGCTTCCTGCTCGCACCGGAAACCAGTCTCCTGGCCGCGCTGGGCATTGTACAAGAAACCAATGGCGTACCTGGGAAATGCGTAATCCTTGAGGGTCTGCGACTGCTGCGGAGTGAGCACCGCCTCGATCTGGAGGCCGATTTCCCGGTCCAGTCGCTGGCGCCACGGCGCGGATTTTCCTTCCCACGACTTCACCTGTGCCTCTTATTCGTTGCGCGACAACTGCTTGAATTGTTCGCCCAAGTCGGCGGGGTGGTCCCGGCTTGCCCGGCTATGTATAAAGGGACGGCGGATTGTGGCTTTGGGCCGGTCTACCCGTACTGCTCTGTCACTCATGCTCTCGTTCGACGCCTGGTGGACGCTTGCCCTGTTCGGCGGTTATGCGGCCAGCCTGTTCGTTCTCATCCCTTGGGTGTTGTTGAAACGCACGGTCCATCCCTCAGCCGCTATTGCCTGGGTGCTCACGATCATCTTTCTGCCGTATCTTGGCGGCATCTTGGCGTTGTTGCTGGGACTGAACCGGGTGGAGCGGCATCGCCCACATAAGCGGGCAGCTGCCAAGGAAATCGCGCGTCGTGTTCCCGGCTGGTCGCAGCACCAATTGGAGCATCTGGAGGATCACACTCCACTGGAGCAGGATCTGGCGCGCCTCGCCTTCAAGCTGACCGGCAGGCACGCCACGGCCCGCAATCGCCTCGAATTGCTGCCCAAGACGCCGCGGGCGTTTGAAGTTGTCGAAGAGATCATCGACGGGGCAACGAACTGGGTGCACGTGGAATTCTACATCTGGAAGCCGGACAAGATCGGCACCAGGATTCGCGATGCTTTGGTGCGCAAGGCGCGGCAGGGTGTGGCGGTTCGCTTCCTCTACGACTCGTTTGGCTCATGGGGCCTGAACCGCAAGTTTCTCGGCCCGATGGCTGACGCCGGAATTCACAGCGCCGCCTTTCTGCCGGGAAGATCGTTTCGGGAGCGCTGGTCGATGAACCTGCGTAGCCACCGCAAGATCATCCTTGTCGACGGCCAGATCGGTTTCACCGGCGGAATGAACGTCGGCGACGAGTACCTGGGGCGCGATCCAGGTTACGGGTACTGGCGCGACACCCAGGTGAAGTTTCACGGACCGGCCGTCCTCCAGATGCAGCAGGTTTTCGCCGAGGATTGGTACTACGCCACGGGTGAAGATCTTACCGAGGCGGCCTATTTTCCCGAGCCGGAGCAGTATGGCGACGTCACGGCCCAAGTGATTGCAGGAGGTCCGGAGGAACTGACCGCATTTCATGGATTGATGTTTGCGGCGATCAGCCAAGCGCGCGACCGGGTGACTCTAGCCACATCGTACTTCATCCCGCCCGATCCGCTGGCGATGGCGCTTGAGACGGCGGCTCATCGCGGTGTCCGTGTGAGGATTCTCGTCTCGCGGCACGGGAACTTCATCTGGACTCTACTGGCCGGCCGGGCCTATTTTCAGCGCTTGCTCAAGGCCGGCGCGGAGATCTACGAGTATCGTGAGGGATTCTACCACGCCAAGACGCTCACCGTCGACGGCGTCTGGTCGCTGGTCGGAACCCCGAATTTCGACAGCCGCAGCATCCTGCTCAACTTTGAGGACGCGGTGGCGATCCTCGACCGGGGAATTGCCCAGCAGCTCGAAGAGCACTTCGAGGGGGACCGGGCGCGTTCCGATCGGGTCGACCTCGAGGCGTGGATCAACCGCCCGCTGGGCCGCGTCCTCGGCGAACGGTTCTGCCGGTTGTTCGCACCCGTGCTGTGAAGCCGCACGGATACCCGATCCGTCAGATGTTCATCCGTGTGCCGGAGCGGTGCGAGCGGAGGGCCGTGGCCAGCATGACACGGCCGAGGCGATCCGGCTCGTTGGACGTCGCAACAGCGACGGCGCGCGAACCAGGTGTCGCGACCTCTTCGCAGCGGACGACTATTGGCAGCCATGGATGCCCGGCCCGTTCACGCGACCAGTCAGGATGAGGCATCAACGCGGCAACTGTCGTCTGTGCGACCTCGATCCGGATCGTCCCCCGCGAGCCGCGAGTTTTCATCTGCATTCAACCGCTGGGCGTGCTACTGTCGACGCCGACTGTAGAACCGCGCATAGCATGAACACGGCTCCTTGGCGAAGATTCCCAATAGGGCGAGGCTGTCGCGGCACGCGCAGGCGGCTGCCGATAAGCTGTGAGCCTACTCCTGGAGTAGGCCGCTCGTTCCGCGAATTGTAGGGCGGAGACCCGGAACTGGCCCTGATGGCATTGTGACGTACGCCGACGGTCGAACTGTCGGGTGACCGCGGCTGTCCTCAAGGAATCATCTTCCTCCGGTCGCGGTAGTCTTCGCCAACCGAAGCCGTTTTGCCTCGGGGACGTTGAGTCTCGAACGGGGCCGCAAAGGCACGAAATATGCGTTTCATTCGCCATCCCGATTGTTTGAACCTCACCCGTCCTTTCGAGGAGACCGCTGAATGTTCCATCATGTCAAGGAACTGCAATTTAACGCCCGCGTGTCCAAGCCCGATCCTCGTTTCGCCAGCATTCTGCTGGAGCAATTCGGCGGTCCCAACGGGGAACTGAAGGCCGCGCTGCAGTATTTCGTCCAGGCGTTTGCGGCCCGGCGGCCATATCCCGACAAGTACGACATGCTCATGGATACGGCTGTTGAGGAATTCAGCCACCTCGAAATCGTCGGGGCCACCATCACCATGTTGCTCGATGGCGTGAACGGAGAGCTCAAGGACGCGGCCGAACGGTCGGACCTGGCGAAGATCATGGGCGGGCAGGCACAACGCGACGAACTGGTCCAGTCGGCGTTTCTCAACCCGCAGTTCTTTGTCCTTTCCGGGGGTGGACCGCGGCTGACCGATTCTCAGGGGGTTCCATTTCAGGGTTCCTACATCAACGCCAACAGCGACCTTACGGTCGACCTCCGGTCGAACATCGCCGCCGAGTCGCGGGCCAAGATCGTCTACGAGTACCTCTTGCAGTTCACCGACGATCCGCTGGTGCAGGAGAGCCTGCGCTTCCTGATGACCCGTGAAATCACCCATTTCCAGCAGTTCTCGGCGGCCTTGGCGACGATCGAGCCGAACTTTCCGCCGGGCGTGCTCCAGGGTGATCCTCGTTACACCCACCTTGCCTTCGACATGTCCAACGGCAGCAGCTTCCGGGGACCGTGGAATGAGGGACAAGGCCCGTGGCCGAAGGGCGAAGAGTGGGTCTACGTCGACGACCCGATCCAGCACTCGATCGAGAGCCAGGGCCTGGTGAACCAGCCAGTGGCCGGTGGGCAAACGTCACCCGAGCAGGCCCAGAAGCTCGAGGCCAAACTGAGCCAAATGCGAAGCCAGGAAATCAAGCAGTCGATGCCGGGCTATCCGATGCAGTGGAGCGAATACGGGGAGGTGCCGCAGGGGCAGCCCGCGCAGCAGAATGCTCCAAGCCGCCGACAGCGGGGGCCCGCGGCGAAAAGCCCGGCCCGATAAATTGCCGGGCATCGCGATTTCACTACGCGAGCCACGACTCAGCTTTCGATAGGTGGCGGGGACGGCCGCGCCGGCGTGGAGTTTTGGTGCCCGCCGTCGCGGCCGGGCTCAGCTCAGCCAGAGAGATTACCTTCGAGTCGAGTCCGTTACACGCGCGCCGTGAACGCGAGCACCCTTGGCTTCACGAGCCGCTCAAAATCGGCATAAGCCATGCGGATCAGCTCCGTATGTGAGCCGGCGTTGAACGCGATCTCTTCGTCCTCGGCGAGAGAATCGGCCACGTACACGTCCATTCCATACAGATTGCCGAACGGAGGCATGGCGCCCACTTCGCATTCGGGAAACATGTCGCGGAAGCTTCGCTCGTCGGCCAACTCGACGCGCTTTGCTCCAATCATTTCCTGCAAGTGGTCAAGATCCACCCGCAGGGAGGCGGGAAGCACCGCCATCGCCATCTCCCCGTCCACCAGCACCATCACCGTCTTGGCGAGTTCCTTACCCGGAACGTGGGCAGTGGCGGCGATCTGCTGGGCGGTGAAGGCAGGAGAGTGGCTGATGGTGACGTACTTGATCTGTTGGCTGTCCAGGTATTCCTTGAGACGTCGCACTGGCATGACGGCCTCCTTGGGCAGTGTGCCCAGATTGAACGGTCCTCACAGCCACGGGTTGCGTCAGTACGCACCCGTACTGTCCACATGCTAACCGGCTTTGAAGACACGACAATGCCGCTAAGGTGGCAGACGGGGTCAGCGCCCCAACCGCTGGTGTTCGATATGATCCGTAACCAGCCAGCGATCGCCCTCGGACTCGAGTTGGACCACGAAGCGAGCCAAGTAGACGTCGCGGATCATCCCGATCTGCGGCTGTTTCAAGTCGAAGAACAGCGTGCCGGTGAACTGGGCCTCGGCGGTGGGCGGGCTGGTCAACCGGTTGATCCGCACTTCCCTGCTGCGCATCCGGACGTCGCGAATGGTCACGATTCCCATCGCCCACGCAGCCCGTTGCCGCGTCTGCTCGGCCCGCGGCGAGACGTAACGGAGCACTTCGTCGAGATCGTTGGCCTCCAAGGCCGCCGCAATGCCGTCGAGCGCTGCTTCGACCTCCTCCCGCTCGGTGACGATCAGCCACTCGAGTCCGATGCCGCCCAATGTCAGCAGGAAGACGACGGGCAAGGCCCACAACACACGGAAGTTGCGGGTATTGACGAATATCACGCCCACCACGGCTGCCGCCACAATGCCCAGGAAGATCGCGGGAAGCGGGTTTTCGACGAGCGTTTCCACGTCCGGCCCCTCCAGTTTGAAGATACCACCATCGGCATTGGGCGGCAAAAGGCCAGTGACCCACCGGGACACATCCCTGGCGGGTCACTGGGGTTTAAGTGCATTCGCTTGTGAGAAACGCGAGGCACAACATCTTCAGCGGGTCTTGGGGAACAGCGGTCCGCCGTAGATCGCGCCGTCGCCCAGCATTTCCTCGATCCGCAGGAGTTGATTGTACTTCGCCATGCGGTCGGTCCGCGACGCCGAGCCGGTCTTGATCTGTCCGGTGTTCATGGCCACGGCCAGGTCGGCGATCGTCGAATCCTCGGTCTCGCCGCTACGGTGGCTCGCGATGGCCGAATAGCCGTTGCGGCGGGCCAACTCGATGGCTTCAATGGTCTCGGTGACCGTGCCGATCTGGTTGACCTTGATGAGGATGCTATTGGCGATCCCCTCGTCGATGCCGCGCTGCAGGCGCTTCGTGTTGGTCACGAAGAGGTCGTCGCCGACGAGCTGGATCTTGCTGCCCAGCCGCTGCGTCAAAGCGGCCCAGCCTTCCCAATCGTCCTCCGAGCAGCCGTCTTCGATCGACACGATCGGGTACTCGTCGACCCACGAGGCCAGCAGATCGATCATCCCCTTGGAGTCGACCTGCTTGCCATCGATGGTGTACTGCTTCTTGTCAGCGTTGTAGAACTCGGTGGCCGCCACGTCCAGGGCTATATACACCTGTTTTCCCAGTTCGTAGCCTGACTGGCCGACGGCCTCGCGGATCAGTTCGAGGGCCTCTTTGTTGCTCTTCAGGTTAGGGGCAAAGCCCCCTTCGTCGCCGACATTGGTGGCGAGTTTGCGGGCCTTGAGCACGCTCTTCAGGTTGTGGAAAATCTCGGCGCCGCAACGGATCGCGTCGCTGAAGGTGTTGAAACCCAGCGGCATCACCATGAATTCCTGCACGTCGACGTCGTTGTCGGCATGCGCGCCGCCGTTGATGATGTTCATCATCGGCGCCGGGATCACGCGGCCGGCGGCGCCGCCCAGGTAGCGGTAAAGCGGCAGGCCACACAGGTCGGCCGCCGCGTGGGCCACAGCCAGCGAGACGCCGAGAATGGCATTGGCCCCGAGATTCTTCTTGTTCTCGCTGCCGTCCAACTCGATCATCCGGTAGTCGACCGCCGTCTGGTCAAGGGCGTCCATCCCGGGCAACTCCTCGGCCAGCTTCTCATTCACGTTGGTGACGGCCTGCATTACCCCCTTGCCGAGGTAGACCTTCTTGTCGCCGTCGCGGAGCTCCCAGGCTTCATGCACTCCGGTGCTGGCGCCGCTGGGAACCGCCGCCCGTCCGGACGATCCATCGGCCAGGGTTACGTCGACTTCCACAGTTGGGTTGCCGCGGCTGTCGAGGATCTGACGGGCCTGAATGTCAACGATTGTCGAGTGGTGCATAACGCTGTTCCTTGATAGGGGGCCGATGCGAGTATCCGATCCGGTCCGATGACGCCGTGCGCCCTCTCGACCGGGAACTTCCGCGCCAGAAATCGCCCATTGTGCCTGATTGGGGAGCGATTGCCTAGCGGGGGCCGGCCCCACCTCTCGACCGGCGTATCGGCGCACGGTGGCGCGGCGGGGAAAGAAATGCTACCATTGGGGATTATGTGCCGGGCACCGCCTGCGAGTTTTTTGTCGCCCGGCAGAACGACGGGCGTAGGTTCGCATTGCCTCAAGAGCGAGCACAGAAACATCCATGTTTTCCGGTATTGTGGAAGCGTTGGGAACCGTGGCCGAACTCCGGTCGGAACCGCCCGGCTGCCGCATCATCGTTCGAGAAACGCGAATTGCTGCCGAGACTAAGGTGGCCGATAGCATCTCGGTGAATGGATGCTGCCTGACGGTGGTTGAAGTCGATGGCGACACGTTCGGCTTCCAGGCCGGGCCGGAGACGCTTTCGCGCACGAACCTGGGCGATCTGAAGACGGGCAGCCCAGTGAACCTCGAGCGAGCGTTGGCGGTGGGTGGCCGGCTTGGCGGGCATTTCGTGAGCGGTCATATCGACGGCGCGGGCCACCTCCTTGAGCGGCGGGATCATGGCGAGTGGTCTGACTTCTTCTTTCGAGTGCCGCGGCCGTTGGCCGCGCAGATGGCGTCGAAGGGGTCGATCGCCGTCGATGGCGTGAGCCTGACGATCGTCGACAGCGAACCCGACCGCTTCAGTGTCGCCCTGATCCCCTTCACGCTTGCGGTGACAACCCTCGGCCGCCTGAAACCGGGCGACAAGGTGAACCTGGAGACTGACATCCTGGCCAAGTACGTGCAGCGCCTGGTGGAAGCCCAAAGCTGGTAGGCGGCGGTGGAGACAGGTCCTTGTTCGGCCGTAACCACCTTCGCCCGATTCGCCGCTCAGCCGAACAACGGATTCCTGCTCCCATGTCCACCGGATCCCCTCGCAATCAGACGCTTTCCTTCCTCATGCGGCGGTTTGGGGAAGCCGGGATCCGACCGCGGACAAAATTCGGCCAGAACTTTCTGATCGACCTGAACCTTGTGCGGTTGCTGGTGGCCGCGGCCGAACTGGGACCCGACGACGTGGTCTTGGAGGTCGGCACGGGTACCGGATCGCTGACGGCGATGATGGCGCCGCTGGCGGCGGTGGTGATCACCGTCGAAGTCGATCGCGACATGCATCAACTGGCGAGTGAGGACCTGGCCGAGTTCTCCAACGTGGTCATGATCCAGCGCGACGCGTTGGCCGGGAAAAACCGGTTCGATCCGGTCATTCTCGACGAGGTGGCTCGTCATCTCTCCGCCGCGCCCGCGCGGCGGCTGAAGCTAGTGGCCAATCTGCCCTACAACATCGCCACGCCCATCCTGACCAACTTGCTGGCCACCGACATGCCGCCGCGGCTGATGGCGGTGACGATCCAGAGAGAACTGGCCGATCGCATTGTGGCCCAGCCGAGCACGAAGGATTACAGCGCGCTGAGCGTCTGGGTCCAGAGCCAATGCCGCGTGGAGATCGTCCGCACGATGCCGCCGTCGGTCTTCTGGCCGCGGCCCAAGGTGCACTCGGCAATCGTGCGCGCCACGCTCGACGACGAACTCCGCGGCCGTATTGCCGACCGCGGCTACTTCCACGATTTCGTCCGCGCGATGTTCTTCCACCGCCGCAAGTTCCTGCGGTCCGAACTGCTCAGCGCCAATAAGAACCGGCTCACCAGGCCGCAGGTCGACGACCTGCTCGCCGGGTTGGGGCTTGGGCCGCAAACCCGGGCCGAGCAACTCGACGTCGAGGCGATGCTCCGGCTTTGCGACGCGGCCCGCGTCGTGGCAGGCGATTGACTCCGGCCGGCTTTCTGACTGTAATAGTCAGACAGTGCTCCACACATCCCTTACGCCCTCCGTGACTGGGCCATGCAATTCATTGAAATGACCGGCAAGACGCTGTTGGAAATCGTCAACGAAGACGGCCCCACGCCCGACGAACTGGCAGAGGTGGGGGTGACCGACGAGAGCATCGTCCGCGTCAATCTCCAGGGAGACATCGAGCTGCGCCGCCCCGGGCAATGGGACATCATCGGTGGTCTGTTAGGCGACTATGTCGAGCGCGTCCGAGCCGCCACCGGTTTGGACTGGGCCTAGAGCGCGTCTCGGGCAGGACCAGCGGGCCGCGGCACGCCCGCGGCGAGTGACTCAGTTCACCACATTCCGTAGCGGCTGGCCCGTCAGCGCCCGCCGGCAGGCTTCCGACGTCTTGCGGCGGATGTCCTGGAATCCTTCCTCGCTGTAGAACGCCATGTGCGGGTTGATGATTACCCGGTGGTGCGCCAGGTGCATCGGATCGCGCCACGCGACCATCAGCGGGTGATCGGCGGGCGGCGGTTCCATTTCCAGCACATCGATACCCGCACCAGCCAATTGGCCGAAGGCGATCGCTTCGGGGATCGCGGCGGCATCGACCACGGCGCCGCGGGCATTGTTGACGAGGTACGAACCGCGGGGCATGCGGGCGATGGCCGCGGCGTCGATCATGTGCCGTGTCTCATCGCTCAGCGGGCAGTGGATGCTGACAACCAGAGACTGCGCGAGCAGTTCTGCCAGGGTCTCTGCCCGGCGAATACCCAGCGCCTTGTCGTAACCATCCGGCTTGTAGGGGTCGTAGAATACCACATCCATGCCGAATGCCTTGGCCCGCAAGGCAACAGCCGACCCGATCCGTCCCAGGCCGATGACGCCAAACGTCCGGCCGCGCAGCCTCACTAGCGGAACCGCCTGCTCGTACGACCATGGCCCGTAGCCGGCATGCAGCCGGGAGTTGACCAGCTGAACGCCGCGCGTCAGGGCCAGCATCATGGCGATCGCCGAATCGGCGACCTCTTCCGACCCGTAGTCGGGCACCGTAGCCACCGGGATGCCGCGCGCCCGAGCCGCCCGGCAGTCTACGTTGTCGTAGCCCACGCCGCCACGCACGATCAGCTTGCAGCGCTGGAGCCGTTCAATGGTCCGGGCGGTAATCGCCACGTCGTGGTACAGCACGATCGCATCGGCCTCGTCGATCCGCCCGAGCAATTCTTCTTCGCGGCGAGCCCCCAACGCCACGACCTCGGCCAACTCACCGAGAATCGACCGCTCGATCGCTAACTCATCGCGCAGAAAATCGGCAATCATGACGCGAAAGGCTGTGCCCACGGTCGATCATCCCTTTGGGTTGAGGCTCATGAAAGACAGCCTCAAGATAGCCGCCTGGGATGCGAATGCAAGACCCGCGCCGGGTGCACTTCATCCGATCACTGACTCCGGCCGGTGCAGTACCAGGCGAGGCGGCCGAGGAGCCGGAAGTAGATGAACGAGGCGATCGCCAGCCCCGGTATCGCCAGGGCCGCCATCACGGTGCCGCCGTAGATCAGGAGCCATACCAGCCCGGCGGCCGGTGCGACCACGAGAATCGCTGCCAGGTAGAACATGAACCAGCCCCAGCGGCCCCGCCACAGGCTCCGCACGACGGCAGCCGACCAGGGCTTCCAGGCCGAACCCTGGTGCAGCGTCGACAACAGCACGATCGGAAACAAAATCATTACCAGCGGCGCCTCGACCAGTAGCGCTCTCCCCGGCGGGAGTTGCAGGAACCATGCGACTGCCGCACCGGGCAACACGCTGAGGCAGAGGCTATTGAAGATGAAGAAGCCGTCAAGCATCCAGTCGAGCCAGACGTCTTCGAGCCAATCGTCGAAGTGATCGTAGCCGTCGGCCGTGCGCTGCAATATTGCTACCCAGATCGCCGTGGCCGGCACGATGAGCAGCAGGCTGAGCAATCCGGCCATGCCCGCCAGGAGCATCGAACCGAAGTAGGTGAGAAATCCCGGCTGATTCGCGTAGCGTATGGCGTAGTTGACAACCGCCTGGACAAACAGTCCGCCCGCCGAGAGAAGTACCCACCGCAGCACCACCTCGGGATAGAAAGGGAAATTGAACACCCCAGCGAAGAACAACGATACGTCTGGCGGCGGCAGCGAGGGTTCGGATTCCGGTAGTGGAGCCGCGATTCGTTCACCTTCCCGGATCCTGGCCTGATCCTCGACGCCAGGGAGCAGCACCTCGGTTTTGGGTAGCTCAATCGGCGGACTCACAAGATAGTCGCCCCCCGGACTGCGGTCCCATTGGGGCTTGGTCACCACGGCAGGCTCGGGAACTTTAACCCGGCTGTTGCAGTCCGGACAGACGATCTTGCGGCCGATCTGCCGCCGAGTGCCCATGAGACGGGTGTGGCACACGGGGCAGTTTACGGGAATGTAATCGCCGGGCGCGGACGGCGTCGCCACAGCGTACTCCTCCGCCGAGCGCATCGCATCCGGTTTGGGCAAAGGCGGCGGCTTCTGGGGAGGCGGCACCACGGCGACTGCCCCGCATTCCGGGCATGACATCAGTTCGCCGAAGTGGACGCCGGCCGCCGAGACCGTCGCGCCGCAGCACTGACAGGTCACCGCGGTTCGCGTGACCCGGTCCGAAATCTTGTCGAGTGGGGGTGGCGCGATGTTGTACTCGCCGACCGAGGCCAACTGCGAAGTCCGCTGCTGCACGTCTTGCTCGCTCGGAACCGTGATGACTGCCTGGCAGCGGGGGCAGTGCTGATGGCTTCCCACCTGACGGCGGCGCGCCATTACCTGCAATCCGCAGTACGGACAGCGGAAACGGATGCCGGCCCTCATGGAGAACGCCCTCGGCAGTTTGCGGCAGTGGCCCTCGCTATCAACCCTATTGTGGTGCCAATCCCCTAAAACTGCAAGGTGAACCAGATTGGCCCGCGCCAGAGGGGGAAAGGCTCAAGGAACCCGGCAGTCCGCCCACCGGGCACTGCGATTCCCGCTCGGCCGAGGAGAAGCAACCGGCGCGGAATCGGATTCCGCGCCCTGGGTCGCGCTACTCCGTGGGGCACTGGCTGCCCATGGCCGCCTCGTAGCGTGCCCATAGGGCATCGCCCATGTGATCCATGGAATCACAGAACTTCCACACCAGACGGTGCAAGGCGGCCCAACTGGTAGACTCAAACCGGAACGTCAAGGCTGGCTCGGTGACGGAACTTCGCACCAGCGCCCAACCGGTGGGGAAGTCGATCCGAACGCCGTCCACGGTCGTTTGCGGGTACTTAAGCCAACTGGCACGGATGTGGTCGATGGCTCCCGGGCAATCCTCCAGTGCCACGGGCAACCGCAGGTCGGGGGTCATGTAGCTTGGCGGACATTCGCGGCGCAAGTCAGCCAGGGCCCGCTCCGAGCGCGCCAGGTAATCGATTATCCAGCAGGCGGCGAATAGTGCGTCGTCGCCGCCGTCGAGCGCGCGGAAGAAGTAATGGCCGCTGATTTCGGCCCCGAACAGCGCGCCCGTGTCGAGCATCCGCGAGCGGATGAAGGCATGGCCGCTCCGTTCGGTCAGGGGCTCCGCGCCCAGTTGCCGAGCGACCTCAGGGATGCGATCGGAGAACTTCAGGTCGCAGACGAACGATGATCCGGCGAGCGCTTCGCCGAAGCTTCGCAAGTAAACGTAGGTCGCCTCTTCAGCGCTGAGCGGAGTACCTTCGTGATCGACGAACGCCACCCGATCCCCGTCGCCGTCGATGGCGATGCCGAAGTGCGCCCGCTCACGGTAGACTGCTTCGCCGAGTTCATCCAGCAGATCGGTCTGGGAACAGTCGGGCGAGCGCCCGCCGAATTCGGGGTCCGGCTCGTCGTGAATCGCGCTGAATACGGTGCGGGGAAATACCGCCTGCAGATACCGCCGCGCGCGGTGTGATGCGGTACCGTACATGGGGTCCAGCAGCACGTGATGATGGGTCGGCGGAGAATCGATCCAGGTCTCCTGCAGCCAGGCGACATAGTCAAATGAGATATCGAGCACCCTCGGTTCGGTCGGCTGGCAAGAAGACGGCGCCGAGTCGTCGCCGACGATCCCTCGCTCCTCGCGGAGGGCCGTCACCTGGGACTCGGTCGGCGGGCGATTGCCGATCAGCCACTTCAGGCCGTTTACCTCCGGGGGATTATGGGAGGCGGTGACCACGGCGCATCCGGCTGCCTGCAAGCGGCGGCGGGCATAATACACCATGGGCGTCGGCACGATTCCCAGGTTCACCACGTCGAGCCCGGCCTCGCACAATCCGAGCACGAGCGAATCAAGGAATTCCGGCGTCGAAGACCGCACGTCGCCACCGACAGTGAACTTGGAACCCGGCCTGACCTGCTGGCCCAGCAGCCGTCCCCAGCTTCGATACCGGTCGGGGGTTAACTCCTCATCCGCACGTCCGCGAATGTCGCACGCTTTGAAAGTACTCAACGGTAGCCTCGCGCATCTAGCTCCGCACAGAAGCGTTGATAGTGCTCTTCGTACGCCCTCGCCGACCCAGCCTGAGGAGCGAATGAACGCTCAAACCGGACCATTCTGCCGATAGCGGCAGCCAGGCCGTCGTGAAGGGTCGCGGCGCCAGCCAAAACGGCGGCACCGAAGCCCGACTCCGCACACTCCGGCCGGTGCAGAACCCGGCCGGTCGCGTCAGCGCGGCATTGCATCCAGACGTCGCTCCGGCTTCCCGCCCCGGTGCTGTAGACGTCGCCGCCGGCACCACCTGTGGCACGATCCAGAACATCGTATGCAAGCCGCTCCACGAGAGCCACCCCCTGGAGACAGGAGGCATACCGCTCAGCGGGGGAGTTGGGCTCTGGGTCGAGAAAGAATGCTCGCGCCTTGGGCGATAGGAAAGGAAATCGCTCGCCGCTGCGGGCGAGCGGATAGGCCACCGACGGCGTCGGCAACATGGTTCGCGCCGAGGCGTCCATCGCCGGCCAATCCGCACCGGCGAACCATTGCGACAGGCATTCGCCGCCCGTATTGCTGGCCGCTCCCGGAAGCCAGAGGCCGCCGGGGAGCTTGTGGCAGTAGATCAGACCTTGAGGATGTCGGCAAACGCTCGCGGCGAGTCCCTTAAACACCAGGGTTGTCCCGACAGTCGTACTGTAATCACCCGGCCGGTGGAGTCCTGAGGCCAGACAGGCGGTCGTACCATCGGTCGCCCCGGCAACGACCTGGATCGTTTGCGGCAGACCGGTCGCGGCAGCGGCGTCCGCGGTGAGCGGCCCGATCACCGTCCCCGGCGCAACGATCTCGGGCAGCCGGTCCGCAATTTCGGCGTCGTTCCGGATCCATTCGGGCCATTCTTCTTCGATCAAGTCGTAGCCGGTCTTGAGCGCATTGCTGTAGTCTGACACGCCGGCTCGGCCAGTAAGCCGCGCTAGCGCGTAATCGGCCTGGTGGACGAATCTCGATGCCCTGGAGAAGACGTTGGGCTCGTTCCGACGCAACCAGGCGATCTTGGCAAGTGCATAGGAGGAGCTGAAACGATAGCCGAGTTTCGTACAGAAATCGCCCGCCGCCGCGTTCAGTTCCTCCGCTTCAGCCGAACCGCGGGGGTCGTTGTACATGATCGCCGGGCGGAGCGGCTTGCCTCGGTCGTCGAGGGTCACGAGCGTGCCCGATGTGCCGTCGACGGCCATCGCCAGGATCTGCTCCGGTCGATACCCCGCACAGCGCAAGCGGTCCAAGACCTCGCCAACGGCCTGGCACAACGCCCTCCACCACGCCTCGGGCGACTGCTCGTGATGTTCCGGCGAGGCGGATATGCCGTCCGTATCGAGAGCGACCGCCGCTTCGGCAATCAACACGCCGTCGGGCGATACGGTCATCGCCCGGATTCCGCCGGTTCCCATATCGATGCCGAGCAGCAATTCACTGTGCATGGCGTTCAGGCATTTGCCGGCGCGAGAACCTCAGCCGCAATGATCGCTACAGCAGCGCCGTGCTGAAGTAGCGTTCGGCGCGGTCGGGCAGGACAGTGACGATATTGCCGGAGAACCGTTTGGCCAGTTGACGGGCCGCCCAAACATTGGCCCCCGACGATGTTCCCACCAGCAGACCGTAATCGCGGCCAAGCTGCCGCGTAGTCTCAATGGCATCTTCGTCGCTGACTTCGAACACTTCGTCGATCATCGGCACATCAAGGATGGCGGGAACGAAGCCGTCGCCGATGCCTTGGATCTGATGCAGCCCTGGTTCATGGCCGAGCAGGGCGGAGACACCTCTTGGCTCGACAGCCGCAACGTGCACCCCCGGCGAGTGTTCCTTGAGGAATTTGCCCACGCCCTGAAGCGTGCCGCCGCTCCCCACACCGGCAACAAAGGCCGTCACTTGTCCTGAGATCTGTCGCCACAGTTCGCAGGCCGTGCCGTGGTAGTGACAGCGTGGGTTATCGGGATTCTCGAACTGCTGGGGAACGAACACTCGTGGATCGGCCGCAGCCATCTCTTCCACGCGGCGGACGGCGCCGGCAATGCTCTCACAGTCGGGTGTCAGAATCAACTCGGCCCCCAAGGCGCGAATGATTTTCTTTCGTTCCTCGCTCATCCCCTCCGGCATGACAATGCGGACCTCGTAGCCCTTGAGCCGGCCTACCAGGGCGATGCCGATTCCCGTATTGCCGCTGGTGGGTTCGACGATGATCGATCCGGGCCGCAGACGGCCGCTCTTTTCCGCCCCCTCGATCATCGCCTTGGCCACCCGGTCTTTAATGCTTCCGCCGGGGTTGAGGAACTCCGCCTTGGCGTAGATTTGTTCGCCGCGGAGTTGGATGAGGGGCGTATTGCCGATCAGGCTGAGGATATTGTCGGTGAACATGATAGGCGGGAAGGTAGGCGGGGATTCATCAGTATGCAGGTTATACTTGGAATCCGGCCCGCGGTCGAGATCAGCCGTCGTGATACGGCTATCCCGCCCGCCGGCCGCGGGGCCCGCAGTGGATTTGAGGAGCCGAAAGGCCACCTGGGCCAGACCGGCAGGGCCCGGCGAAAGGCTGGCCGAGAGCCCTTCGCCGAGCAGTTGTCTCCGGGCGAGTGGAATTCAGCGATCCGCCTAAACCTCGAGCTTCCAAGGCGCGCGATACTGCTTGGTCACCAGGGCGTTGGCCTCCGGGTCGTCGATGATCTGCTCCTTTTCGGCGTCCCAGCGGATCTTGCGACCCGTCTTCCAGGCGATATTCATCAGGTGGCCCGGATTGGTGGCGTGGTGTCCGCCTTCGACATCGGCGGGCGAACGCTTGCGGCTACGGATGCAGTCGAGAAAGACCTCGGCATGCGCCTGCAGGCTCTGGATGTGCACGTTGTCGGTGAAGGCGTTCCGAACCGATTCGATTTCTTCGCCCAGTTCGCGGCCGTTGCGGGCCTCGGCCGAAATCGTGTACCCGCTGCGGTCGAGGATCATCGAGGCCTCACTGCCGAAGAAACACTTGGCGTGTGAGCGATGGTCGCGGCGGCACCCGCCCCGGAACGTGTATTGGAGCAGGAAGCCCTTCTTCGCCACCGGCCCGGGCCCGTATTCACAGATCGCATCGAACGTATCGGGCCACTCGGTGTTCGTTTCCTCGAAGCAGAGGAAACCGCCGCTGGCGGTGGCCGAAATCGGGTCCGATACGCCCAGCAGCCAATGAACGATGTCGTAGTGGTGAACGGCCCAGTCGAGCTGCCACCCTCCGGCGTAGTCGAAGAACCAGTAGTGGTGGGTGTAACGGTTCGGGTTGTAGGGCCGCTTCGGCGAAGGGCCGACCCAGAAGTCCCAGTCGAGTTCCTTCGGCGGTTCACCATCGGGCGGGTTGCCAAAGCCCGGGTAGAGGTAGTCGTAGTCCCAGACTTTGACTTCCGAGATCTCGCCCAGTTTGCCGGCGAGGATCGCTTCGCGGGCCTGCTGGTAGTGCGGCCAGCTTCGCTGCTGCGTACCGAGCTGCACAACACGCTCGTACTTGCGGGCCGCCTCGACCGCTGCCCGACCTTCCCCGATGGAAGTGCCCAGCGGCTTCTCCACGTAGACGTCTTTGCCCGCCTGGCAGGCGTTGACCGTGCAGAGCACGTGCCAGTGGCCGTTGGGGGCCACGATCACCGCGTCGATGTCCTTGTTGTCGAGGAGTTCGCGATAGTCATGGTAGGTCTGGACTTTGTCGCCGCCGGCCTGCTTCCGGGCCTGGGCCATGCGCAGGTCGTTCAGGTCGCACACGGCGACCACGTGCGTGCCCGGGCAAAGCATATGTCCCTGCATCACGGCGCGGCCTTCGCCGCCGCAGCCGATGAGCCCGAGGTTGATCGTCTCATTCGGGCTGTTGCCCGCTTCCGCTCCGGTCGCGTAGGTGCGCGCGCCCATCCACCCGGCGGCCGCGACGGCTGCGGTCGTGCCCAAGAAATCCCTTCGTGTCGACTTGCTGCTCATGGTTTATTTCCCATTTGTGCTGAGGACGGTGAACATCACGTGCCAGCCGGAGCCGCCGCAGCGGGCGCCGGGATTGGCGCCGGGGTCGTCCACGGGCCCCATCTCGCCGGCACAGTAGCAGCCGAACAACGGCAGTTCCTTGCCAAGTACCTCCTGCATCGCCGATAGCTCTTCGCCGTAGTCGGTGAGCTTGCTGCGTCGGCCCGCGCAGTTGAACGCCAGCACAGCCAGCGGTTTGCCCTTGGACTGTTGCATCGCTTGAGCGGCGCCCTCTCGGGCCGTGCGGATCACGGCATCGTTTTCGTTCGCCTGGCGGCCCGACAGGGCGACGGCGAAATCGCCGGCAAGCATCAACGCCACGGCGCTGTCTTCGTACAGTTCTCCGGCATGGTAGACGAAAGTCTGACCGGCATTCTTGTTGGCACAACCGCCGGTGATGGCGAAGTCTTTGCCGAGCACCGTCTGCATTCCCTCGACGAGGAACTGATTCTTGGGCGAGTGGGCGTCGGCCAGTACGATCGCCAGGCGATCCTTCTCCGACCGTTTGAGACCTGCGACCAGTTTCTCACCCGCACGGTGCAACCGTTCGGTGATCAGTTCCCGATCCTGATCGATTGTCAGTTTCGCCGTGCCCATGTCGGTAACGAGCGCGGTGGAGATCTCGATCTGACTTCCGCCAATCCCCAGCAGGCAGACGGCATCGTAATCCGTGCAACCTTGATGAACGAACGAGCCGTAGGTGGCGGCGCCAAAGACGATGCTCTTGGGCAGCACCGACGTAATCCCCGCCAACAGCGCCGCCTTCGCCTCGCGATCCTCGAAGCATTCTGAAACGATCACCGCCTCAAGCGGCACATCGCCCATCGCTGTCTTCAGTCTTTCGGCAGCCGCCCGGCCCGTCGCGGCCGGATCGCCGTCGGCATCCTCAAGCATAACGACTCGAACGGTGATCGGATCGGCGCCGGCAACGGGGAGGGTGGTCGCAAGGGCCACGACCAGCGGCAGGGCGAAGAGCGGGTGGCGATGCATGACTTGCGCCTTTTTTTCGTGTTGTTCGCCGGCGGAACTCCAGGCGAAGCGAGTCAGTATTTCGACGAACACATACCCCACGGAGTGGTGCAGTCCAGCGGTGGCTCCGGGCCCCATTGTGCACCCGGCCAGCGGCTCCACGCAAGCCGGTTGCGCTGCCAGGGCCACAGGCCGGCCGCCTCACCCCAGTCGCGGATCCCCGTACCGTCCGGGTCGTGTACGAGAACCGAAAGCTGGAACTCGCGTCCCTCGCTGGGGCGAATCTGCTCGCGGAGAAGCTGAAAGGGTATGGCGCACTCGTACCGGGTGATCGAGCCGTCGCGAGTCACCACCAGTTCCACGTCCTGGCAGGCGAGTGCTTCAAGCTCACGATCCGCTTGTGTTTCCGCCAGCTTCATGCCTGGCTTCGCCAGCAGGAAGCATCGGCCCCGGCGTGTATCGTCCGCCATCAGCAGCAACTCCAATCGTGTCGACGGAGCCTCGGCTGAACTTCCGGTGATGGATCCCCGCGGCGAGACCGCGATCTGCACGGCGTCCATCGGGGCGCCGCCCCCCGGCGACCCGGCGATCCAATCTTTCTCTTCCACGGCCACGAGGATCGAGAACGACTTGCGATTCCAGAAGGTGCTTACCGACGTCGCCATGCCGCCGGTGGACCAGGTGACGGGAATAGCATCCTTCCAGTCGGCCGTGTCGCCGTCGATCGCCGGCCTGAAGTAGGGCGCGCTGGCGACGGCGATCTGTTGTTGCCGCACGACGGTGCTGCTTGAGCCGGTTGCTGTCGCCGTCGCGGTCAAGACGTAGACGTTTTCCTCGTTGGCCATGCCGCGCCGGACGAGGAATCGCACCCGGTGAGTTTCTTCGCCTGGCAGGTTGATCGGTTGTTCGGCTGGCTCGAATGACCAGCCCTCAGGCCCCTCGAGGCTTATGCTGCCGCGAAAGCCGGTGGCCGTGAGGTTCTTGACCGCCACGACCGCCGAAGGCGTGTGCGCGGGGGCGACAAGAAGGCTCTCGATCCGCATCGCAACCGGATCGCCGGCCGCCGCGATCGCGACGGGCCAGGTCATCAGCCATGCCAGCACGGCGGCCAGGGGGCGAGCACTCGATTGTGTCATGGTGAGACTCCTGGACAATTCGCCGCCCATTGTCGCACGCACGTGGCTCAATGGTCAATTACAAAAGACCGGAGCTTCCCCCGGCGCGTCGGCGAAAGTGTAGAATGGCTAATGGCTTAACGCGTCCAAAAAACAACGGGATCCGTCCGGAAAGCCATCGGAGTTCGCCCTTTCTTTCGGATGTCGAACGGGCTGCAGTGCTGCCCCTTCCGGAGTCTGTGGTGCAACGTCTTGCAGCTCTTGCGACCGGGAGGCCGGGCTCGTTACACTCGCTCCCGGCGCACGCACGGGCGGACGATCATTGGAGCTTCCCACGCGCCTGTTGACGAAGGAGCGAATCATGGCTCGCAAAGACAGTTCGCCGAACGTTACCCAGAGCGATTGGCTGAAGCTCACTTGGGACGATCTTGATGAGTGGGTTGGTCCGCGGTCGGTCGAGCGCGGCCGCCGATACCAGGAATCGGGCCAGGTGCATGAACTCGCCCTGACCGAGGACGGCAAATTACTGGCTTGGGTCGAAGGGGGCGATCGCTATGCGACCGAGGTCGAATTGCTCGCCGAGCGAGACGACGACGCCGAGCGGCTGCAATCGCGTTGCACCTGCCCGGTGGGCTTCGCCTGCAAGCACGCCGTGGCCGTTGTGGCGGAGTTCCTGGAAGGTTTTGCTGAAGGGAAGGAACCGCCGATAGTCTCATCATCCGATCCGCGTCTGGAGCGCCTCCGCGGCCAGGCGGCGCCGCTAGACGATGGAAACGACCAGAACGAAGCGGAGCTTCGCGGATGGCTCGCCGCGAAGCCGTCTGCCGAACCGGTCGAGCTAGTGCTGGCCATCGCCAATCAGTTCGACGGTGTGGCGGAGGAGCTTCACCAGCGCCGCATCCTGGCCGCCGGAACCGTCGACACGATTGTTGAGCGCGCTCGCCGGGAGATCCAGGAGCTGACCGCGGAACCGGTCTGGTATGACCGCTGGCACGATCAGGGCAGTCTTCCCGACTACAGCAGGCTCCAACAGCTTTTCGAGCACCTGCGCGATGCCGGCCAGGTCCGAGCGCTCATGGAACTCGGTTTCGAACTCATGGGCGAGGCGTCCGGGCAACTCGCCGAGTCGCACGACGACGGTGACATCTCTCTTTCGGTCGCCGACTGCCTGCGGGTCGTGTTCGAAGCCGTGCTCCATTCCGATCTTCCTGAGGCCGAAAAGCTGCTCTACGCGATCCAAGCCGACTTGCGCGACGAGTATGATCTGGCCTCCGGCGCCGCAGACATCCATGACCGGCAGTGGCCGCCCGAGGTTTGGTCCGAAGCGGCCGACTCGTTGCTGGAACTGATGAACGACACTAACCCGCCCGATGCGGAAAGACTGAGTCGAGCTCACCGCGACCGGGAAACCAATTGGATCGTCAAGGCACTCGATCGGGCGGGTCGGCGCGAGGAAGCGACGAGGCTTTGCGAGTCGGAAGCCCGCGTCACGCTCAGCTACGAACGGCTTGTCCGTCGACTGATCGAAGAAGATCGGCTCGATGAAGCCGTCCGCTGGGCGCAGGAAGGGGCTGAGCGGACCGAGGATGAATTGCCGGGTATCGCCAGGCATTTGCGGGAGATGCTTCGCGAAATCGCGGCCAAACGCGGGCAGTGGCCGGAGGTGGCGGCCCACTATGCGCGAGACTTCTTCGCCCAACCCGACGTAAGTGGGTTCGGCCGTCTCGTTCAGGCCGCCGCCGAGGCCGGTTGCGAAGCTATCGTGCGGACGGCGGCCCTGCGGTTCCTCGAGACCGGCAGACTGCCGGAGGCGTTTGTGCAGGTTCGGGAAGGGAAATCGCTGGAACGAAAATCGCAGGAGGAGTGGCCGCTGCCTGTCTTCCTGCCCGCGGCCCGGAGTGCGGTTCCCGGCGGAATCGAGCGGCCGCGCCTCGACGTTCTCTGCCGCCTGGCCATTGCCGAGAGGCGTCCCGACGACGTTCTCAAGTGGTTCGACCGGATCCAGGAAGGACGCACTCGGAGTCGTGGAACTTACTACACCGTCGAATTGCAGCACGTGGCCGATGCGGTGGCTGCGACGCATCCCGAGCGAGCGCTGGAGATCTATCGCGAGCTGGCCGAACGTCTCATCGCGCGAACCCAGCCGAGCGCTTACGAGGAGGCTGCCCCGCATCTGAAGAAGGCCCGCGAACTCCTCGTGCGGCTCGACCGTGGCCACGACTGGACGAAACTGGTCGAACACCTTCGTCGCGAACACTCGCGGAAGCGGCGTTTTATCGAAGTACTCGATCGCCTTGAAGGACGCATAGCACATTCAGGGAGACGTGAACGGAAGTGAATCAGACCCGCTCGACGACCGATCAGCCACCCCGATTCGTAGTCGGGTTCGACCTCGGCACAACGAACTCCGCTGTGGCTTATGTGGACACGGAAGAGAAGCCCTGGCGCGTGCAGACGTTCGCGGTGCCGCAGCTCGTCGCACCCGGTGAGATCGAGGCCCGGGAGACGCTTCCCTCGTTCCACTATCAACCCGCGCAGGGCGAAATGGCGCGCGGGGCGCTCCGCCTGCCGTGGAGCGCGGAAGACCCGGCGCATGCCGTGGGCGTCTTCGCCCGCGACCAGGGGACCGCGGTGCCGGGCCGGCTCATCGCTTCCGCCAAGTCGTGGCTGTGCCATACGGGCGTGGATCGCACGGCCGCTCTCCTCCCCTGGCATGGCGCGGCCGACATCGAGCGGCTCTCGCCGGTGGATGTCAGCGCTCGCTACTTGATCCACGTCCGCGATGCCTGGAACCACCGCTTCCCCGATTACCCCTTGGCCGAACAGGACTTCGTGCTCACGCTACCCGCTTCATTCGACGAGGTGGCGAGGGAACTGACCATCAAGGCGGCGGCCCAGGCGGGGTTGCCCCGCGTGGTGCTCATCGAGGAGCCGCAAGCCGCTTTCTACGCCTGGATCCATGCCCATGCCGCCGATTGGGAGTCGCGCGTCGAGCCGGGCCAGAAGATTCTCGTTTGCGATGTCGGCGGCGGCACCAGCGACTTCACGCTGATCCGCGTCCGCGGCGAGGCATCGGGCAAGGTGCGGTTTCACCGGGTGGCGGTGGGCGAGCACTTGATCCTGGGCGGCGACAACATGGACCTGGCGCTGGCCCGCTATTTTGAGGATCGTCTCACCAAGGGAGGCCGGCTGGAGCCGCGGCAGTGGGCCGTCCTCGTCCGCGTCTGCCGCAATGTGAAGGAGACTCTGCTCGGGCCGGATGCCCCCGAGCGCCTAACCGTCAACCTGCCCGGCTCTGGGGCCCGGCTCATTGGCGGCGGCGTCCAGTTGGAGGTCACGCGGGACGAAGTCATTGAACGGCTGGTCGAAGGGTTCTTTCCCCGCGTGATCCTCGACGAACGGCCGGCGCGGCGGCGATCGGGCTTCCAGGAATTTGGTTTGCCCTATGCGGCCGATCCGGCGATAACGCGCTACCTGGCGGCGTTTCTCTCCGCGCACCGGCACGTCGCCATGGACGACGCCGATGCGGCCGTGGATCACGATCCCGCCCGGCCGGATATCGTGCTGTTCAACGGCGGCGTTTTCGAATCCGACCTGCTGCGCGACCGCCTGCTCGAAGTGCTCCGCAGTTGGTTCGCTCAGGGAACCGACTGGTCGCCCCTGCTTCTGGCCAACGATCGCCTCGATCTGGCGGTGGCCCGTGGAGCGGCATACTACGGGATGGTCCGCCGCGGAGAAGGAGTGCGCATCGCCGCCGGCCTGGCGCGTACTTACTATATCGGCGTCGAAGGAAGTGCATCCGCCGACGCCGCCAGCAGTGAATCGCCGGCCGAAACCGGCGCGACGTCGACCGGCCTGGCGGTGTGCCTCGTGCCGGCTGGCGTCGAACCGGGCCAGGACATCGAACTGGCCGAACGGCAGTTCGCGCTGCGGCTCTCCGAACCGGTCGAATTCCCGTTGTATGTCTCCAGCACGCGGCTTACCGACCGTCCCGGCGAACAGGTGGCGATCGACCGCGAGCAGATGACTTCCCTGCCGCCGATCCGCACCGTGTTGCGGACGCGAAAGAAGGGAGACGCGGAGACGATCTCGGTGATTCTCCACGCCCGGCTCACCGAGATCGGCACGCTCGACCTGTGGTGCAGCCAGGTGGGCGGGCGAGGCCAGTGGCGGTTGCAGTTCGATATCCGCTCGGCCACGGAAACCGACGTGGCCGCGCACCGCGGTGAAGCCGAGCGCGAGGGATTCATCGAGGAAGACGCCTGGCAGCAGTGTGGGACGGCGATCCAGGCCACGTTCGGTCCCGATGCCCGGGAGAAACCCGAAGGGCTCGTCAAACGCCTGACCCAACTCACCGAGCTGAACCGCAAGCTCTGGCCAGCCTCGTTTCTGCGCCGGCTCTGGGAAGCACTCATGGAGGTCGAGTCCGGCCGCCGCAAGAGCCAGGTCCATGAAGCGCGGTGGCTGAACCTGCTCGGATTCTCGCTCCGGCCGGGCTACGGTCTGGCAGTCGACGATTGGCGGGTGGCAGAGACTTGGCGGACGCTCCAGGGCAAGCTCGTTCACGCCACCCCGATGTGCCGCAGCGAGTGGTGGATTCTTTGGCGGCGGATCGCCGGCGGACTGGCCGCCGGCCAGCAGCAGGCTTTGGCCGACCCGCTCCTGGCGAGCGTCCGCAGCCTCCACCGCCAGCTCACGTCGGGTAAAGGGGGCGAGTTCGGCTTCGGCACCCACGAGGCAGCCGAGGTCTGGCGTCTGCTCGGATCGCTCGAACTGCTCAACACGGCCGTGAAAATCGAACTCGGCGGAATGATGCTCGACATTCTCCCCAAGCGCAAGGTGGAGGCGGTCCGCCCAGCGATTGCCTGGGCGATCGGACGGGTTGGGGCCCGGCAGCCGGCTTACGGCCCGCTCAATACGGTGGTGCCGGCCGATACGGCCGCCGAGTGGCTCCGCCGCTTATTCGAACTTGACGGGGCCGAACCCATGATCCAACTGGCCGTGATGCAGCTTGCGCGGCGGACCGACGACCGCTACCGCGACGTCAGCGACAAGGCGCGCGAGCGGGCTCTTGCGTGGCTCAAGCGGAACGGCGCGCCAGGACACTTCCTGATTCTAGTTCGCGAAGGAGGCCGATTGGAGGCCGAGGAAGAAGGGCTTGTCTTCGGCGAGGCATTGCCCAAGGGACTGCGTATTGCGTGAAGGGTGGCGCGTCGCCTCAACCGAGTCGAGCCATCACCTCTCTGGCTGCCGCCACAGTGCACTCAATATCGGCTTCCGTATGCGCCGCCGAAACGAACAAGGCTTCAAACTGGCTGCAAGGCATATACACGCCGCGCTCGATGAGGCCCCAGAAGTAGCGCGCGTAGCGCCCGGTATCCGATCGGCTCGCCGAATCCCAGTCGACGACCGGCTCGGCATTGAAGAACAGAGTCATCATTGAGTTGAACCACCCGACGGTTGCCGGCACGCCGGCGGCCTTGGCGGCCTCCTCGAGCCCAATGGCCAGTTGGGTGGAAAGCTGCTGCAATCGCGGATAGGGATTCGTTTCGCGAAGCGTGCGAAGGGTGGCGATTCCGGCGGCCGTCGCCAGTGGATTGCCGCTCAGCGTGCCGGCCTGAAACACCTTGCCGGCCGGCAACATGTGATCCATGATCTCGGCCCGGCCGCCATAGGCGCCCACCGGCAGACCGCCGCCGATGATCTTGCCGAGCGTGGTCAGGTCGGGGCTCATCCCGAAAACCGATTGCGCTCCGCCGTAGGCGACGCGGAAACCGGTCATCACCTCGTCGAGAATCAGTAGCGCCCCGTGCTTCCGCGTCAGGTCGCTCAATGCGGCGCGGAACGCCGCCGAGGGCTTCACGCAGCCCATGTTGCCGACGACCGGCTCGACGATCACCGCGGCGATCCGTCCCCCGTGCACGGCGAAGGCTGCCTCCAGCCCCGGCACATCGTTGTAGCGGAGCACAAGCGTGTCTTGGGCGGTGCCCGCGGTCACGCCGGGCGAATTGGGCACTCCGAGCGTAGCCGCGGAACTGCCGGCGGCCACCAGCAGACTGTCGACATGCCCGTGATAGTTCCCGGCGAACTTGACGACCACATCGCGGCCCGTATATCCGCGCGCCAGGCGGATCGCCGACATGGTGGCCTCGGTGCCCGAATTGACCAGCCGCACCTTCTCCACCGACGGGATCGCGTCGCAGATCAGCTCGGAGAGCTCGCTCTCCGCTTCGGTCGGTGCGCCGAAACTCGTCCCGCACCGGAGCGCCCGTCCGACGGCATCCACCACGGCCGGATGGGCATGGCCGAGGATCATCGGCCCCCACGAGCCGATGTAGTCGATGTAGTGATTGCCGTCGAGGTCGTAGAGATAAGCTCCTTCGCCTCGGGCAAAGAAGATTGGCTCGCCCCCCACCCCGCCGAATGCCCGGGCCGGGCTGTTTACGCCGCCGGGGATGGCCTGCCTTGCCCGGGCAAACGCCGCCTCGCTCTTCTCTCGCGTCATCGGATTCTCTTGCTGCTGTGGCTTACTCGGTGCTCGGTGCGTCTTTGGGAATGTAGACGCAGTCCGGCTCGGCAGCCAGCGGGTCGCCGGTGACCGCGTAGGCCCGCGCCCGGCTGCCGCCGCACACGTAGCGGTATTCGCAGACGCCGCAGATCCCGCCGAAGCAATCGGGGTCGCGCAATGCGCGAAAAGTCGGATGGTGCTGGTAGACGTCAACCACCGAGTCTTGCGGAAACCGGCCGCAGACGAGCGGCAGGAAGCCGGCCGGGCAGATCTCGCCTCGATGGCTCACGAACATCACCCCCTTGCCGTCGGTCACTCCCAACGGCGCGCGGTGCAACCGGCGGCCGTAGCCGCCGTTCGACTGCGGCGCATCGAGCGGATTGCCGCCGTGCTGGAGCACGTAACGGCGGTAGTGCGGGGCCTCGGTCGTCTTGACCGCATAGGGCTGGTTCCGCGCGTGATGCCACAGCTTCTCAAACGCAATCTCGTATTCGGCCGGCTGGATCCGCTCCTCCTCGATGCCGCGCCCCACCGGCACCAGGAAGAAGACCGACCACATGGCGATCCCCTGGTTGCGCAACAACTCGGCCAGGGAATCGATCTGGGCGAAGTTCCGCCGCGTGATCGTCGTATTCACTTGCACGGGCATCGCGAGCCGGCGGGCCTCGGCCAGCATCTGCAATGTGCGGTCGAAGCTTCCTTCCCAGCCGCGAAACGCGTCGTGTGTCGCCGCGTCGGCGCCGTCGAGGCTGATACCCAGCGCGCGGACTCCGGCCTGCCGCGCTCGCTCAAAGGCCTCGCCGGTGGCCAGCGGCGTCGCCGAAGGCGTCAGCGCGACGTGCAACCCCGCCTGCACGGCATAGCGGATCAGGTCGAACAGGTCCGACCGCTTGAGCGGATCGCCGCCGGTCATTACCAGCATCGGTCGCTTGGGAAACGAGGCCACCTGGTCCAGCAGCGCTTTGGCCTGAGCCGTGTTCAACTCATCGGGGGCCGCGTTTTCCTGGGCCGACGCCCGGCAATGCTTGCATACCAGGTCGCAAGCCTGGGTGACCTCGAAGTAGAACATCAACGGGGCCAGCGGGAAGTCGGCGGTGGTGTATTCGGGATGAGGCATGAGAATGCAGGCGGGAACAGGTTGGAGTGGACTAGCGGCTGGACTCCGCGGGAAGTGCGTCGGTCTCGGGCGGTCGCTCGGCCTCCGGTGCTTCGTCGGCGGCAAGCTGTTTCAAACCGGGACCGCTGCCACACCGCAGCACCTCGCCATACAGGACCGAATAGTAGCGGAACCGCGCCGGCATGTGCGAACCCACTGAAGCCAAGACTACCACCGCCAGCAGGATCGGCAAGCGGTACTCCCAGAACAAGGGGACTGCGAGGATCAGCAATAGCTTGGCCAGCGTCATCAGCCCCCGCCCCTGATGGAACCAGACCGAGCGCCCGCCGGTCTCCAGCGCGGCCAGCCCCACGCCCGTGCCCACGGTAAGCCAGAGGGGGCCGATCAGCCGTTGCCACGGCACGTCGAACGCATGCCCGCCGAGAAGAATGCCCATCGTCGCCAGATGCGCCGTCCGCAGTGCGATGTTCCAAGCGCGACTGTGGTCCATTAATCCCACCGCGGATCGCTCCTTCGCCGGCTGGCCCCTTTCGTCCCCAAGCTCTGGCTTGTGGACGCGCATCCGCCCGAGCCAGCGGTCACTCCTCTTCCTTCTTTGACGCCGGGGCGGCCCGTTCCTCGTTCGACTCCATTTCCTCGATCGTCACCGTGCTTTCCATGGAGTGGCGGCGCACTCTCTTGCTCTCGCCGGGCGAAGCCGGGACGATCTGCTTGAGCACGACATCGTCCCACTCCACCACGCCGCCCCCCAGGTAGGCATACAGCATCACGCGCCCGCGCTTCGGCGTGTACTTGGTGTGCCGAGGCGTGAAATCCTCGGTGTGCACGTGCCACTGGTTCTTCTCGCCCTTCAGGTTCATCTGGCTGCGATAGCACTCGCGCCACTGGGCGCTCTGCGGTTCGCCCCCCGGCCCGCTCGGCGTCGGCACGGTCGTGTTGTACTCCGATCCCATCTCGTCGTAGCACTTTACGAATACCTTGGGACTCGGGCCGTTGGTGCGGTAGCGGCACTGGAAGCGGTACGTCGCCCCGGCTTCGATCGGGAACCAGCCGCTGTAATAGGGCACTCCCTCCGAGTCGCCAACGCTCGCCGGGAACGTGAAGCGGATGACCTTGTTGCGGTAGTTGCCCGACTCGGTCCCCCATGCGACTTGGTTTCCCAGCGGTTCTCGATAATGTCCCCCGCGCGACTCCCAACCGGCAGGCACGCCGTTGGCCCCACTCTCGAAATCGCCGCCGACTACCAGGTTCGGCCCTTCCAGCCAGTTCTTTTCCGCGACCGGATCGGGGCCGGCCGGTCCCGCTGGACTTCGCTCGTAGAGCTTGTCGAACATCTCCTTCAGGTACTTGTGCGGGATCTCACTCACCGATTCCGTCCGCACGCCGCTCACCTCGTAGATCATCTCCGGTTGCTCGCCCGAGAAATCGGCGCACTTGACCGCCAGATCATACACCTCCCACTGATGCCCCGGCGCGCGTTCCACCTGTCCCCAGATGGCGATCTGGGCCTGGAAGTCGTTCCTGACGACCTTGGCCACCTCTTCCAGCGGCGTCTCGGGGCCGATCTTGATCTTGTTTGTCTCGCAGAATTCGCGCACCTCGATCATCGAGCCGGGCACGATGAAGCCGCCGTCGCGGTCGACCTTCTTCCACACCATGTCGCCGATCCGGCTGCCGTAGTCCCCCTTGTCGAAGTTGGAGACGAAATCGAACGGGATCACAACCTTCTCGCCCGATAGCTCATCGGCAACTTCGGCCGCGGCCATTTCGTTTTCGCCCGGTTCGGCGCGGTCAACCGTCGCTGTCGCGGGCGCTGCCGCTTCGGCGGCCGCCGGTTCAGCGGCAATCTCGCCACCTTGCGCCTTGACGAAGTCGCGATCGGCCGCAGAAAGATCGTCAAGCGGAATCGTCGTCCCTACGCCCGACTTTTCCTGAATGCAAACCTGGCCGTCCATCACGCTGACGAACTCGCCCACCGCCAGCACGCTGCCGGCAGCGTCTTTCCATGAGCGTTGAGCCGGATCAGCCGGTTCCGGCGCAGGCACTGCCGCGGAAGCCAGCGCGACAGTCTCCGTCTCGTCCTCGATCGCGGCGGCGACCGGCGACGCCGGGGCGGCACTGGCCGCCGGAACGGCCGTATCCCCGGCTCCACATCCTGCCGCCGCCAGGAGCGCAATCGCCACCACAAGGCTCACTGCCAGCCTTGCGCTTCCAGCCACACCCTCTCTCCGGATTATCATAGTCCCTTTCCAGAGCCCGTTTAGTCGCTCGTTCCTCCAGCCGAAAGCCGCTCGAAGTACTGGCGATTCAGCTCTTCCCAGCCGGTCGGCGAGTCGTCCTGCATGCTGCCGAGGATCTCCTTCTGAATGTCGCCCGGCAGGTTGACCGTGGCATCCTGTTTCACCTCGAACTCGCCTTCGAGGTATTCCTTGACGTTGCCCAGGCCCTCGGCGAGCACCTTCCGCTGCCGCAGAGCGTTTTGGTAGCGGCCCGCTTTCAGGTCGCGTTCAATCTGCGACATGACATCGATCATCTCCCGCAAATCGGTGTGATGATAGCCCGATACCTGGAAGTGCTGCAGTTCCACCCCCTCGGCCTTGTTGCGCAGCGCGGCTTGCTTTCCGGCCAGTCGATTGAGCTCGCGCTGGCCGCGCGGTCCTCCCTGGGGACCCTCGAGCCCCTCACCTCCTTCGCCGCTTTCCTTGCCGCCGCCAGTCGCCCCGCCCTGCGGGTCTTTGCTGTGGTCTTTGATCTGGCCTTTCATGAACGGGTCGGGCGTCAGCCGGCTGGGAGTCTTTCTCCCGCCCTTGCCGACGGCCTCGTCCCCTACGAATTCGCCGCTCGACTTGCCCTGCCGCCCTTCGCCGGCGCGGCCGCCGATCTCGCTCGTATTGGGCAAGCGGTTGCCGGTGGCCCCCTTGGCGCTCATGTTCGAGATCGGGCCGTCCATCACGTCCCAGCCGGCCCCCTTGTCCAGCGAGTCGGCCGCGCTCGACGAGACGTCCTCCATCTCGTCGAAGAGGTCCTCCTCCTCCTCCATCAGATCGCCGATCAGGTCTTCAAGCTCGCCCGGCAATTCGGCCATCGGCGCTTCCTTGTCGGCGTCGGTGAGCGACTCCTCCTGGCTCCAACGCTCGCGGTCGGGCGTATCGGGCAGCCATTTCTCGATATTCGACTTGATCTCCTCGGCCATCTCGTAGCCCAACTGCTCCAGCGGAACGGCGATGTCCACCGTCTTCTTCAACAGCGCGTCTTCGGCCATCTTGAGCTCGGTCTGGATCTCGTTCAGCTCCTTGAGCAGCGACGGATTCGAGAAATCCTGCTCCGGCAACTTGCTCAAGTCGGTATTCAGTTCCTTCATGAACTTCGACAACTCGTCCTCGATCGCCGCCAGCCGCTTGATGAGCTGCTCCTCCTCCTCGCTGAAATCCTCGACCGGCGTCTTCGCCAGGTTCTCCGTCGCTTCGATGACCTTCTTCTGCTGCTTCAAGAACTCTTCGAGCTTGTTGCGGGCTTCGTCGAGCTTGTCCTTTACGTCCGGGGGCAGGTCGTCGCCCGGCCGTTTCTTCATTTCGGCCAGCTCCTCGACTTGCGCGTGGCGCGCCACGTCGAGCAGTTTGCGAAGCACGTCGGTAATCCGCTCCTGGGTCGTGCCCAGCTCGGCAGCCGGCGCTTCGTAGCCCGACAGGGCTTGAACCTTGACCAGTGCGTCGCATTGTCCGACAGCCGCCAGCATGTCGCCAAACGCCAACTGGTTCATGATTCGTTTGACCGTCTGCCGCTCCTCCTCCTTGCTGTCGCCGATCGACTTCACCAGCGCGATCGCCATCTTCTGGATTTCGATCTGGTCGGTCCGGGTGTCGGCGGCCAGCGCCGCCGCTTCCGCCGTCAGTTCCTGCTGCAGAATCTGCGCCGTCTTCACCCGTGCCCGCATCTGCCGCTCGAGGATCTTGAAGATCGCGCCCCGCAGGCTGTCCAGCTGCTCGAGCACCTCTTCATTATGCTTTTCCTCGGCGATGATGCGGATGGTGTGCCAACCGCCGGCCGTTTCCTGCGGCTTGAGGGCCAGTCCCCAGTTCTCGATGCTCCGCAGGTCCCAGGCGGTGGCGCGGACCATCACCGTATGGCCCGGTTGAATCTTGTCTGCCGGAAGCTGCATGTTGTAGTCGAGATTGACCGTGGTCTTGCCGCCCAGGCCGCTCCACTCCTCGACGGTGGTCACCGGCAGGACTTCGACCTCGGTCGCTTGGCCTTCTTCGCCGGCGCCGTCGGCCTTGACCTTCATCTCCAGCCGCACGCGGCCGACGCCGTGATCGTCGCCGGCGCGGATCTTGACCGGCACGGCGATGCCGGGGGCCAACGTCTCCTGCCGCGCCGGTTTCAGTAGCTCGACCGTTGGCGCGGCATCCGGCAGCACGTGGATTCGGTTTACCCGTGGATTGGGGTCTTCGTGCCCGGCTTCACTTACCAGGTGGATCGTGAACGTGGTGTTCTTTATTAGCGGCAGCGTGAGCGCCAGCACGCCATCGGGCTCGACCCGGCCGACATACGTCTCGCCCTCGATCCGCACATAGCCGCGGGCGATCGCCGCCGACGGATGCACCCGAAGCTCGGCCTCGGAGTACTGCGGCGCTTCCAGGTCGGCATGCTTCTGCACAAACGTGTCGCTGGCCTTGGCCAGATACGCCGGATACTTCATGGTGACCTCCACCTCGGCCACCATCGGCTTCTCGTGCACGGCGACCCGGTAGATGTCGGTCTGCGAATCGCCGATCTCCAGCCGGTAGCTGAAACCCTGGAGCACCGAGGGGATCATCACCTTGTACTGCTCGGTCGTGCCCGGCGCGGCCCCCTCCGGCCGATCGGCGAGCGTCATCGGCAAGCGGCTCTCGGCATCCCCTTCGGGCGTGACGAACACCGCCGCCCGATAGGCTTTCTTCTTCGGGTTGTCGATCTCGGCCACGATCTCCAGGCTGCTGCCCAACAGCACGTCGGCATTGCCCGGCGTCACCCTGAGGATCTTCACCGAACCCACCGAAGGCACGTACTGCCACGGACGCATCAGCCGGCTGGCCGCCGAACCCCAGTTGGGAATCAACAAATGGCAGACGACGGCAATCGCCAGCAGCAAGCCCAACGCCAGGAACGACTCGCCGAAGTCGCGCGGCGTCTGCATGCACCACAGGAACCGCCGCCAGCGGCTTTCCTTGCGGGCCGCCTCTTCAAACCGCACGTTCCCCAGCCGCAACGCTGAGTGGTTCACGGCGGCCTCGACAAACGACCGGTCGACATTCCGCGTGTCGTCGGAAAGCTGGACCACGTTGATCAGGTCGCTCCCCAACTCGGGAAACTCGACTTCAACACGGCGGGCCGTCGCCTCCAGGCTCCTCTGGCTCCGCAGCAAACGGCGGCCCACCAGGGCCAGTAGCGCCGCCGTCACGCTCAGCCAGACGACGAACAATACCGCCAGCCCCGTCTGCGAAAACTTGATCAGGGCGTCGCCGAGCATGAACAGCAGCAGCATGCCCAACGAAACGCAGACGGCGAGCACCGCCGTGGTCAGCAGCGTGAACAGCCACCACTTCTGCCGTGCACCATCAAGCCGCTCGAGAACCGATTCCGCAGCCGGCGACATGGTTCGTGTCCTGGATCAGGCCGTGGATTACTGAGGTCCGCATTGATTGTGCGCTGCGCTTCCGCCCATCGCTTCCCCGTAGGACGGATTTTCAATCCGTCTTTCGGCCGCGCTAATGCGTCATCGCATAGACGATCGCGTTGGTGCCGATCTCAAGCGCCGATTCGTCCTTCATCCCATAGGCGTAGGCGTGCGGGAACTGCTCCCAGCCGTTGCCCAGGTCGAACTTGCTGTAGATCACCACCAGCCGGCCGTCGACGCTGATCCCCTCCAACTCCGGCGTGTCGAACGGGCCGAAGTCCTCCCGCACCCGCGGCGTATAGTCCACCGTCCCCACCTCGTAATGGCAGTGGTAAATCGGGTGGTCCAACGGAATCCGCTCCAGCGGCGTCTCCGGAAACACCTTCTGGATCTCGCGGCGGAACGCCTGATCGAACGACATCCGCCCGCAGCAGGCGTCGGCCAGCAGCAGCCCCCCCGCCTTCAAGTATCGCTGCATCCGCCCCACGGCATCCTGGTCCCAGGCAAACTCCCGGTGCCCGGTCATGTAGAGCAACGGGTAGGTCGTCGTCTTGGGATCCTTCAACTCCACGTTCTGCCGCTTGAACTTCACCTCCAGCGTGGAGTTGTCCCGGGCGTGCTTCAGGAGGTTGTGCACCGCCGACGGATCGGGGTCCCAGTCCCCTTCGTGCACCAGTTGGGCGAACACGAAGTCGTCGCGGCTGGGAGCGTCCGCCTCGTAGTACACCTTGCTCGTCGAGAGAAACCGGCCCAGTTGGAATTGGCCCAACAGATACGTCACCAGGTTGGCGCCCACCTGCCGGGCTTCGTCGATCACCACCCGCGTGCCGCGCGGGTGCTCGTGTCCGTCCCAGCCGCAGGTCAGGTCGGCCGGCGAGAAGATCACCCCGGCCCGGCAGCCGAAGTCGATCGACTCCAGGCAGGGGGCGTCGACGTACTCGCTGCCGTCCCCTTTCTTGTAGGTGAACTGGCCGAGCTTGTAGTAGGCCGAGAAGACCGGATCCTCGGGCAGCATCTTCCGCAAGGGACGACCGGGGAAGATCTGCTCCATCTCGCTGCGGAAGCTTTCGGCGAAGTCGTTCCAGCCACAGCAGGCGTCGCCCAGGATCATCCCGCCGTCGGCCACGTACTGCGCCAGCCTGGCCCGCGTTTCATCGTCCAGTTCGAACTTGTTGTGCCCGGCGAAGAGCACCGCCGGCAGTTCGCGGGGATCGAACGAGAAGTGGGCAAAGTCGCTCTCTATCGCGCGGTAGTTGATCCCCAGCTTCTCGTTGGTCCATTTCAACAGCGTGCTGATGTCGGCCGGATCGGTCATCCAATCGCGGTACATCACCCGTTTGCCTTCCCGGGTGACCCATCGCGTCGGCCCCATCGCCATCTTGCCGATCAAGGCCGGCGGGCTCGGCGGCCGCTTTGACTCGCTGCGGCGCAAGGGGGTGACCGGCAAGGGAAGTGGCGGGAAGCTCTCACCGCCGGTTCGCGTCTTAGGCTTCGCCTTAGGCGGCGGTCCGCAATCAACCGGGCCGGAGCCTTCCTCCTGACCGAAAGTCAATGAAGGTCCCGTGGCGCCAATCGCGCCGACTATTCCGATGTTCTCCAGAAACTGACGCCGGGAAATGCTCATGGCGCACCGCCTCGACTCACCTGCGTGAGTGCCTCAAAAAGTTCCGACCGCGTGAAACGCGTGATCAGTGCCGCCGTTTCCGTTCGACGACGACAGACGAAGAGCCCGGCCCACTCTATTCTGCCAACTATCGGGGGGCGGTGTCAACCTAGCTTGCTATACGCTTGAGGGGGGTGAGCTGCTTTGCTGGAGGGGCGTCTCCCCGCACCATCCTCACCATTGATCGCACTACCCTCGCCAGATCGGCACATCGGGCGGCAATTCGCCTCGCGCCATCATCGGTCGCCGATAAGTGCAGCCCTGGGATGAACTTGCGCGAAATGGGCGTGCAAACGAGGCCACTCATCGGTAATAATGGAGTCATCTTACTCGGAGGCATCAGGTGGGAGGTCCGGCGATGTGCAATCGGATGGTCGGTTCTGCGATCCTCGTCTTGGCGGCCACATGCCTGGCCTGTGGAAACGCCTCCTCGCTCCAGGCGGCCGAGGAGCCGCCGGCTTTGAACCCCTTCGGCCCGGTCCAGTCGGAACGCGACGACGCCGTGCCGGGCTACGTGGAACTCTCCAACGGTCGCATCTTCGTCGGCGACATCTACATGACCCGCGACAAGCGGATCAAACTCTACGACGAAAGCATCCAGCGGCAGCGCGAAATCCCCTTGCGCGTCATCAAGCAGATCGACGGCAACGTGCTCCGCGAGTGGATGGAGAAGGAGTGGCGGTTCAAGGAGAATGCCAACGACGAGAAGTACTTCACTGGCCGCAGCTATCCCAGCCGCGAGTATGAGCACGTGATCACGCTGCAGGACGGCCGCAAGATCGCCGGCCCCCTCTCCGAGATCATTTACGTCCAGCGCTTCGTTCAGGACAAGGACAAACCTCTTGCTGGCGGCGCCACCGCCAAGCCCGAACGACTGCTCCTCCACAAGCGCGACAAAGGTGAACCGGGCACAAGCCTGAAATCGCTCGTGTACGTCAAGACGATCAAGCTCGGTGAGGCTGCACTCGAAGAAGGGCGCAAGAAAGCCGGACTGGCGACACCTTCGGCGGCCTCCCCGGCCGCCGCGGCCAAGGTGCGCTAACCCCTGTCCTGGCGGTCGCTGTCACATCTCAGGTCCGCATAACGTACGCTCGTGTTTGAAATCTCGCTTCAACAAGGCTACAGCGTCACGACGATGCTCCTCGTCCTTGCGGGAGCGATCGCGCTGGCCGGCCTCTTCTACTGGCGGGCATACGGCATGTTGCGCCGCGGCCAATGGCAGATCCTGCTGTTGCTGCGGGCGTTGTCGATTCTGATCGTCGTGCTGCTCCTGTTCCGCCCGGTGTTCAGCTATCACAAGCAACTGACCGAGCGCGCCGCGGTGATCTTCCTGCTCGACCGATCGGCTTCCATGGGCATCGCCGACGACGCGAGCGGCAAGACCCGCTTCGAACAGGCCCGGGAGCAGATCAGCGATTGGTGGCTCAAGCTGGAGGACTCGTTCGATCTGCGGCTGATCGAGTTTTCCGATCAGACGCGGCGGCTGCAGGACGCGGCCGAGTTGGCCACGCTCGTCTCCGACGGCAAGGCGACCTCGCTCTCCCGCGCCCTGGCCGCCAGCACCAAAGAACGGGACGAGAACGATCAGCCGCTTGACGTGGAGGCCGTCATCCTCCTCTCCGACGGCGCCCACAATTCGGCCCGCAGCCCGTTGGAACTCAGCAGCCAGATGCCCTGGCCCGTGCACACGGTGGGCGTGGGCGCAAGCCTGAAGAGCGACATCTCCTACCGCGACATCCAGGTGACCGGCCTGAACTGTCCTGAGCGGATGATGCTCAACAACAAGGCCAAGATCAACGCGGCGGTCGAGGGCGTCGGGCTTGCCGGCCGCGTGATCCAGGTGTTTCTCGACGACGATGGCCAGCAGATCGCCGAATCGGAATTGACGCTCGACAACATCGAGGGCTCGCAAACGGTCGAATTCGAAATCCGCCCGACGGTCAAGGGACGCCACACCTACACGGTTCGCATCCCGCCCATTTCCGAAGAGAAGATCGAGGAGAATAACCAGCGAACCGCCGTCTCGCTGGTCGTGGAACCGGGACTCCGCGTCCTCTACATCGAGGGGACGCTGCGGGCCGAATACGGAGCACTGGTCGACCGCTTCCTGGCCAAAGATCCGGACCTGGAGTTCTGCGCCCTCGTGCAGACCCGGCCCAATCACTTCCTCAAGCGAACCAATATCGAGGGCCTGCAACTCACCAGCATCCCCAGCGACGCCGAGACAATCAATACGTTCGACGTCTTCCTCATCGGCGATCTCGACAGCACCTACCTGAAGCCGGAACAGCAGCAGTTGATTCTCGACCGCGTTCGCCAGGGGGCCGGGTTGATCATGCTCGGCGGTTATCACAGCCTCGGGCCAGGTGGCTACGGCGGAACGCCGATCGGCGAGGCGCTGCCCGTGGTGCTGGGCAGTCGCGACATCGGCCAGTTGACCGATCCCTTCCTGCCCACGCTCACTCCCGAAGGCGCGCGGCACCCGATCTTCGCCAACATTGCCCATTTCTTCCCCACCGAGACCAGCCCGCCCGAGCAGGACGGGCTGCCGCCGCTGGATGGCTGCACCCGAGTGGCGGCGGCGCGGCCCGGCGCCGCGGTGCTGGCCACCTGCGCGATCGACGTGGCCAACATGCCGGTGCTCGCGGTGCAACCGGCGGGCGAAGGCCGCAGTGCGGTATTCTGCGGCGACACCACGCGGAAATGGCAGCAGGGCCCGCGAGCGATGGACCAGGAGTCGCCCTTCTTACGCTTCTGGGGCCAGATGATCCGCTGGGCCGCCGGCCGCTCCAGCGAGGTCGAGGCCAAAGCGAGCATCGTCTGCACGGCCGACAAAAGCTATTACGAACCCGACGAACCGGTGAAGATCTCCGCGATCGTTCGCGACGACGAGGGCCAGGCCACCGGCTCGGCGCAAGTGCGGGCCCGGATCAAGGGCCCCTCGGGCGGCCAGGAGGAAGTCGAACTGGGCGTCGTCGCCGGACCGGCTGGACACTACGGCGCGACCTTCGAGCCGCGCGAGCAGGGCACTTTCGAGATCGTCGCCGTCACCGAGATCGGCGGCAAGCCGCTCGAGGCCGAAAAGGTGCTCGTCGAGATCGGCCGGCCCAACCTCGAGTTCGACAAGCTCGATCTCGACGAGAAGATGCTCGCCCAGATCGCCAGCGATTCCGGGGGCCGCTACCTGCACATCACGGCCGCCAGCCTGCTCGTCGACCAGCTCGACCGCACCATCCGCAAGCGCGAACAGTACCTCGAGAAGCCCCTGTTCTGGCCGCCTGCCTTCTGGGTCCTGTTCGTCGGCCTGATCACCACCGAATGGATCCTCCGCCGCCGCTTCCAACTCCGCTGACCGCTGAAAGCCGATAGCCTCCATGCAAACCGGATATCGCTACCTCGAACCTGAAGCCCTGGCCCGGGTGAAGAACCTCTCCATGGTCGCCCGCGGCGTGGTCGAAGGTTCGATCTCCGGCATGCACGCCAGCCCCTACAAGGGCTTCAGTGTCGAGTTCGCCGAACACCGCGAATACACCGCCGGCGACGACCCGCGGCACCTCGACTACAAGATGCTGGCCCGCACCGACCGCCTCTACATCAAGCAGTACGAGGAAGAGACGAACATGCGTGTCCAGATCGTTCTGGACACCAGCGGCTCGATGGGCTACGCCTACGATTCCAAGATCACCAAGCTCGACTACGGCTGTTACCTGACCGCGGTCCTCTCCTACCTGATGACCCGGCAACAGGACGCTGTGGGCCTGATCACGTTCGACAGCGACATCCGCCTCGACATGCCGACGCGAAGCTCGCCGCGGCACTTCAACGAGATGATGCGGCGGCTCGAGGCGACGGCGCCCGGCGAGGAAACAAACATCGCCGAAGTTCTCCACCGTCTGGCGAACCGTTTCAAAAAACGCTGCCTGATCGTGCTCATCAGCGACCTCTACGACGAGCCCGAGGAGGTGATGCGGGCGCTGCACCACTTCCGCCACCGCAAGCATGAGGTAATCGTGTTCCACGTGCTCGACAAGTCGGAAGTCGAGTTCCCGTTCCGCGACGTGATCTCGTTCCACGACCTCGAGACCAACGAGCGGATCCAGATCGACCCGGCCTACGTCCGCGACGTCTACCTCGAACAGGTCGAGCAGTTCATCGAGACCTATCGCCGCTCGTGCGCCGAAAGCCACATCGATTACGTGCTGACCGACACCTCCGTCCCCTACGATTTCATGCTTTCCAAGTACCTCGCCAAACGCAACCGTCTGTAGCTCTAGGATAGACTTGGCCCGTAGGGTGGGTCGAGCGCAGCGAGCCCCACCATCGGAACTCCCAACTCCCCTTTCCCCCATGACCTTCGCCGTACCCCTGTTTCTGCTCGCCACGCTGGCAGCGGCCATTCCGGTGATCCTGCACATGATCAACCGGCAACGGGCGAAGGATCTTCCTTTCAGCACGCTGCGGTTCCTCAAGATCAGCGTGCAGAAAACGCGGCGCAAGCGGCGGATTCACGATCTGCTGCTGATGCTCATCCGGGCGGCGCTGCTCATCCTCCTGGCGCTCGGGCTCGCCAGGCCGACCATGACGAACCTCGGATCGCTCCTTGGCGGCGGGGCCAGTTCCGCCGTGGCGATCATCCTCGACAATTCGGCCAGCATGGGGGTGATCGATCAGGGGCGCTCGCGGTTCGAAACGGCGCTCGGCGCGGCGGGCCAGATCCTCGATCAACTCGAAGACGGCGACCAGGTCGCCCTCTGGCTCACCGGCGGGCCCGATTTCCCCGACGAGGGGCGCCTCGATCGGACGCGTGAGAAGGTTACCCAGATCCTCCAGCAGGCCGCGGTGAGCTACCAGAAAGCCGACCTGGGGACGAGCGTTCAGCAGGCCCGCAATGTGCTCCTCGGCTCCGATGCGCCGAACAAGCAGATCTACGTCATCAGCGACATGCAGGCCATTTCTTGGGAGGCGCTGGTCGACGACGAGGGACGGCCGTCGCACGACGAAGCGGCGCTCACCGACCAGGAACGCAAGCTCCGCCAGATCCCGGTGATCCTCGTCGACTGCCAACGAAGCCCCAAACCCAACGTGGCGGTGACCGACGTGACGCTCGAGTCGGCGGTCCCGGTCGCGGGACTCCCCGTCCGCTGCGTCGCCGAAATCTACAACGCCTCGCCGGTCGAGCAACAGCGGCACGTCGAACTCTACATCGATGGCTCCAAGGAGGGAGCAAGCCCCGCGCTGAAGATCCCGGCGGGCGAACGGGTGAAGCATTCGTTCCAGTTCGTGCTCCAGCGCGGCGGCCTCCATCGCGGCGAGGTGCGGCTCTCCGGCGACGACGGCTCGAAGTTCGACGACCAGCGCTTCTTCACGCTGGAAGTCGATCAGGGCATCCCGGTGGCGATCGTCAAGCCCCAGCGTCACGAGATCCCCTACCTCGAGGAGACCTTCTACGTCGAACAGGCGCTCTCGCCCGGAAAAACAGGAGGCTGGGCCATCACCACGACCAGCCTCGAAGCCAGTGCGCTGCTGAGCGAGCCGCTGTCGAACTTCAAGGTGATCTACCTCGTCAACCTCCCGGCGCTCGAAAGCGAGGCCGCCGTTCGCCTCCGCGACTACGTGTCGCGCGGCGGGCATCTCGTCTGGCTCTGCGGCGATAACGTCGCGGCGGAAGCCTACAACGAGATGAACGAGGCGGCCGAAAGCAAGCTCCTCCCGGCCCCCCTGGCCGAGATCCGGGCGCCGGAAAAGGACTCCGGCCGCGACAGTTGGAATATCACGTTCCTCGACAAGCAACATCCGGCCCTGCGGCAGTTGAGCGAGCCCGCCTCGCTCTACCAGTCGGTGCTTGTCTATAAGCACGCCCGGATGAAACTCGAACAGGGCTCGCCGGTACGGGTGCTCGCCCGGCTCGACGACGGCGAGCCGCTGGTGGTCGAACGCCAGATCGACGACGGCTCGGTGATCATGATCGGCACCAGCGGCCACGTCGGTTGGACAAACCTCCCGCTGCGCCCGATCTTCCTGCCGCTCCTGGCCCGGCTCACGTTCGACCTGGCCGGCGCCGAGCAGGCCCGGCATTCGGGTGTGGCCGGCGCACCGCTCGTGCTTGAGTTCGGCGAGGAAATCCCGCCCTCGGCGGTCGAGGTGCAGCCTCCGTCCGGCGCGACGATCCGGCTCTCGACGGTGGATGATGACGGCAATCGCGCCAAGGAGTTCCGCTACGCCGAGACCCACGAGGTGGGCGTCTACCTGTTGCGGCTCCTCGAGGGTGTCCGCCCCGTGCAGCTTGCTTACTCCATCAACCCCGACCCGGAAGAACCCGACTCGCGCAAGCTCCCCCGCGCCGATCTGGAGCCCCTTTTCGCCGGCACGCCCCTGGTCTTCGCCGACAACCCGGACGATCTCTCGAGCACTTTCGACTGGCTCCGCGAGGGCAAAAGCCTGTGGGAGATGTTCCTCACCGCCGTGCTCGTCGCCCTGGTCTTCGAGGCCTTCCTTTCCAACCGCCTCACCCCCAAGCACGACGAAGCAACCTTCGCAACTCTCGCCCCCGGCACCCGCCGCCTGGCCCGCAAAGGCCGCCGCCCAATCGGTCCCCAGCATCAGCCAGCATGAACCTCGCCACCGCGACCCAAACGGCTGCAGACTTGCACTTGCCGCCGCACCCGGCGGCATGGCCAATCGGACCGGTCTCAAGAGCGGGTCGCTTCGCGACCCGTGAAGCGGTTGATTCACATTCCGCCACCACCGCGTTCAGGTAGCTCGCGCAACGACTCTCGCGCTCGGCGCGGTTCTGCAGCCCCGTCCCCCTCGCGGCCGATGCCCTTGTCTTTGTCGCACCTGCCCCGAAGACATCGCTGGCAGCAGCGCGTAGAATGATGCACAGCGACCACCGACCAGCCGGAGATCCCGCTCATGCCAAGAACCGTTGCATCCGTCGCGGCGGCCCTGCTGTTCTTTCTCGTCACCTGGATCATTGCCACCGCGGAGCCCAAACTCCTCGTCTCCGCCCAGATGGCGGCAGCCGTCACGTTTGAGGTTGCGGGTTTGATCGTCGCCGTGATCGGCGTGGTCGGGCTCATCCTCGCCGCCCTCCTTGCTGAACGCGCCGCCGGACTCATCGTATGGGTGCTGGTCTTCCTGGCCGGAATGCTCATGCGGGAACCGCATTGGGCGCTCGCCCTGGCGTTCGCCCTGGTCGCCCTCGCCTTGACCGCCGGCAACTGGTGGCCTCGCCGCCCGGCGGCCCCCGGCCCCACAACGCCCGTCTGAACCCGGTGCATTCCAGTACTCACTTGCATTGGCAGCACGCGTAGCGCTGCCTGGCGCCGGAACAGCAGAAACAGCCCCAACGGGGCGTAGTATGACAGCCCAGGGCGCAGGCTTGGCATTCCCAGCGATCCTGTACAGCATCGGAGCGCGAGGGCCGGTCAGGTCCTTCCGGCCGCAGGCGGTAATAGCCCCCGCGTTTACGCTGGGCGATCGGACCGTCGCCCGACTGAATGGCGCCGACCAGGATTCCGCCTCGCTCGACCGTCCGTGTGCGCAGCAAGTAGAACCGCAAGTTTCGGCAGACCGTCGAAGGCCGCTGCTTTACTCGGGAATCTCAGATCCGCATGGTCCACATTCTCCAATTCAGTGAGGTTACCAATGGGTTGCGTGTTCGACGGAATAGCACGCAGGCCGGCCCTGGGGATGCGCCGCAATCGCTTGACTTGGGAGGACTTCAGCGTGAGAATGCGGGCCGTAGCAAGGCGCGGTATGATGCCGGAGTCACCGCGATAGGGAATTGCGACGGCGCGGTGCCGGCGTCAGAACTACAGAGTTATGCCCGTAAGATGCGAGGACCGTGATGGCGGCTATTCGCGCGATGCGCTACTTCCGCTTCCAACCTGTTGACGTCAACGGTTTGGCGGCCGTCCTGGACATTTTGGACGGGTTCGACAGTTGGACATATACACTCCGGTACCCGGCGGAGTACATCGAAGTCACTAGGTTTGCAGACGCAAAGTCGATCATCGCAGCCAAGGGTCCCACGCGACGCTGCAAGATTGCCGCCAAATCGAATGGCGGACGTCGTGCGGCTTTCAACGCCACTGAGGCAAACTTCATCTCGATCGAGTACTACAGCCGGGAGGTTGACCCCGATGCAGTAATCGACAAGATACAAAAAGCTCTGTCGTTGCGGCCACTTCAGCGCGTAATCGATAGCACCTTCGTCGCCCATGGCTTCGACGACAACGGAAAGAAATACGCTGGCGAAGTTCGCGTGTTCCTTGAAGCGCTACGCATCAAGGTAGAAACCGGTGAGTACTTTGAGCCGGGAAGTGTTCCTGAAAAGGTCAAAGCACGCATTGATAGCAGCGATATGTTCATCGCCATCGTGACGCCGCAGGACAACCACACGTGGATCACGCAGGAGACGTTGTATGCCGACGCAAAGGGTAAGCAGCCATTTGTGCTCGTGGATAGGGAAGTGCCCTATAAGCCTGGAATGCTCGGCGACAGCGAATACATCCCGTTCACGGCAGGGTGTATTTCCGAGACTTTTGTCAAAATCATACAGGGGATGAACAAGTTGAGCGGCGGCCTGTCATAGCGAAAGCATCCAACGGAGCCGGTCCGAATCTTTATGCTACCGCAAGCGACGGCCACCACGCTTGGCGGAAGTGGGCGAACCAGGCAGCGCCACAGCCCGCTGTGAACGCTCGCTTATACTCCGGCAGCGATCGTCACTTACGTGCTCAGCCGAAGCACGAAACCTCGCAGTCCTGCCCAACGCTGCGTGAACTGCTATCCAACAGGAGCAAGACTCAAACACCGATTCTTCTAGCGCCCCCCTCTCCGCGCACCAATCTCCATCTTCTTTTCCCTCATCTTCTTTTCTACGCGCCACGTCCCTGCTCTTCGCTGACAAACCGGACATTGGACTTCCGCTCGACACGGAGTAGTATTCACCGCTTCTCAGGGTGGTGCAGGGACATTCGCAGTCTCCTGCAGATCCGAAGGACGCAGTCAATCCTACTGCCGGTCTACACGCTCGCTGTCCGGGTTCTGCTGCCCCTCGCTCCTCTGAATTCATCCTCACGGCCGCTGAAGACACAGAATGCCCATCGGGATTATGGGCGACGAGGTGTTCGTGATGAGACGCTTTGGCAGGCGAACGCTGCTGTGGGCAACAATTCTCATCTTGCCCTTGGTAGGCGGAAGAGCATTTGCCCAAGAACCGCCGGGCGAGCGGTGGGCGGTGCTCATCGGCGTGAACGACTACGCCGATCTCAACGACCTGCAGTATGGCAAGAGTGACGCTGCGGCGCTGGCCGAACGGCTGACGCAGGCGGGTTTTGCGCGGGAGAACGTGTTCCTGCTGGCCGACGGAGCGGCCGACAGCAAGGACCTGCCCACCAAGTCGAATATCGAGGCCCGCATCCGCAACGTGCTGGGAGTGGCCGAGCCAGGCGACCTGGTGCTCGTGAGCTTCAGCGGCCATGGGGTGCACCTCGACGGCAAGACCTATCTCTGCCCGGCCGACGCACGGACCGAGAGCCCCGAGGCGACGATGATCCCGCTGCAACTGGTGTACGACAGTCTCAACCGCTGCCGGGCGGCGCGGAAGCTGTTGTGGGTAGATGCCTGCCGCAACGATCCGCGGCAAAGCGGCAGCCGCAGCGCCACGGAGTACGCCAAGAGCGTGGCTGGCGTACTGGAGTCGTTAAGAGCACCCCCCGAAGGCATTCTCACGCTGGCCAGTTGTGCGGCGGGGCAGGTGTCGTGGGAGGAGAACGAGTTCGGGCACGGGGTGTTCATCCACTACCTGCTGGAAGGAATCGGTGGGGCGGCCGACCGGCAGGAACGCGGCAATCGGGACAACCGCGTATCGCTCCTGGAACTGTACAACTACGCCAACATCAAGACCAAGCGCTACGTACCAGGCCTTTGTACTAGCATGCGGAGCCGGTTACCAAGGCGGCTTGCGGCAATGAGTTGCGTCGATGACCGGTGCCTATACTTGGAGAAGAACCGCGATTTCTCCAGGAGGCATTCCAATGATTCTTCAGGAAGTGATTGATCGTTTCGAGCAGAAAGCGCCGGTGTGCGTGATGGTGCGTGCGGCCATGGAGAACGTGCTTTCGGCCGAGCGTCTCGACGGATTGTTCGAGGAAGCCGCCGAGCGGCAGGCCAATCGGCAGCTCATGTTCTCGACCGTGGCCGAGATGATGGGGCTGGTGGCCTGCAAGATCCATCCCTCGGTGCATGCGGCGTATCAGGCTAAGGCCAAGGCAGTCGGCGTGACGGTCAAGGCCGTCTACGACAAGCTGCAGCGGATGGAGAGTAACGTCTCTCGGCAGCTGGTGGCCGAGACGGCCGCGCGCATGGAAGCGATCATTACCAACAGTGGAGGCACGCTGCCGGAGTTGGTGCCCGGTTACCGCGTGAAGATCCTCGATGGCAACCACTTGCGTCGCACGCAGCGCCGGCTGGGAGCATTGCGGAAGCTCAACGCGGCCCCGCTGCCGGGGCATTGCGTGGTGGTCCTGGATCCGCGCTTGAAGCTGGCGATCGACGTGATCCCTTGCGAGGACGGGCACGCGCAGGAACGCAGTCTGTTGCCGCAGGTGCTGGAGACCGTGGCGCCGCGCGACCTGTGGATCGGCGACCGGAATTTCTGCACGACGGACTTCCTGTTCGGCATCCAAGCACAGCGGGGTTACTTCCTTATCCGTCAGCACGCCCAGGCATTGCGCTATGAACTGATCGGCCGACGCAATCGCGTCGGCGAGACGGAAACCGGAGTGGTCTACGAGCAGAGCATGCGGATTTTCGACAAGGAAGGCCGCGCCATCAAGATCCGCCGCGTGACGGTCGTACTCCATCAACCCACCCGGGACGGAGACACCGAGATCCATCTGCTGACCAACCTCCCGCGGAAAGTATCGGCCGAGCGCGTGGCCGATTTGTATCGCCGGCGCTGGACCATCGAAACCGCCTTTTGCGAGCTGGCGCAGAACCTGGAGGGAGAGATCGAGACGCTGGGCTACCCGCGTGCCGCGCTGTTCGCCTTCTCGATGGCCTTGGTCTGCTACAACCTGCTGAGCGTGGTCCTGGCGGCACTGCGGGCGGTGCATGGCCACGAAACGGCGCAGACGCAGCTTTCCTTCTACTATCTCTGCGACGAAGTGGCCCACACGCATCGCGGCCTGGATATCGCCCTGCCCGACGAATACTGGCGGCGTAAGTACGCACGCTTGACGCCCGCCCGTATGGCCCGTGCACTGATCCGCCTGGCGCGACAGGTGGATCTTGCCCGCTATCGCAAGCATCAACGCGGTCCCAAGCGGCCCCCACCCAAAATGGACAAACGACGCCGAAGCCATGTCTCGACGGCCCGTGTGCTGGCGCAAAGCCGCACCAATACGTCATGAATCGATGCTAGTACAAAGGCCTGCGCTACGTACTTAACAGCCGCGACCGCGTGCAGACACCGGAACTATTCGGGCGGATCACGGGCGACTTCGACATCTTCGAGCTGGGAAGCGCTCTTCCGGTGGAGATCACCAACTCCATCGGCTTGAAGCTCAGGCTGATCCCGGCGGGCGAGTTCTTAATGGGCAGCGGCGAATCGGCCGAGATTTTGGCGAAAGCTTTCGAGAAGTACGGAAAGCCTTCCGCCGACCTCTTCAGCGACGAGTATCCTCAGCATCGCGTGCGGATCACTCGGCCGTTCTACCTCGGGATGTATGAGGTAACCCTGGGACAATTCCTCATGTTCTACCACGACGCCAAGTACAAGACTGAGGCCGAACGGGACGGGAAAGGTGGGTGGGGCTACACAGGCGGCACAGATCGTTCGTTCAGGCAATCGCCCGAATTCGTGGCCTGGAACACCGGATGGCGGCAGACAAACGACCACCCGGTGGTGAACGTGAGCTGGAACGACGCGATGGCCTTTTGCGCGTGGCTGAGCCGCAAAGAGGGCAAGACGTATCGTCTGCCGACGGAGGTGGAGTGGGAGTATGCGTGCCGAGCGGGAACGGCCACGCGGTATTATTGCGGCGACGATCCCGAGGCGCTGGCCGTAGTGGGGAACGTGGGAGATGGCACAGCGCGGGCGACGTTCGCGGGTTGGTCTACCATTTCGTCGCGCGATGGTTATGTCTTTACGGCCCCAGTGGGGCGGTTCAAGCCCAACGGCTTTGGGTTGTACGATACGCACGGGAACGTGTGGGAGTGGTGCGCTGACTGGTACGCCGAGGAGTATTATGCGACCTCGCCATCTGAGGCCCCACCAGGGCCTGCAACGGGCTCGCGCCGCGTGCATCGCGGAGGTGGCTGGGACGACCGCCCGGAGAATTGCCGTTCCGCGGATCGCGCTTGGAGCCTGCCGGAGCACTGCTACTTCATCCTCGGCTTCCGCGTGGCCCAAGTCCCGGCGGAGTAAGCGCGCTGGCGGCAGTGGTGACCGGTCACGATGGTCCGCATCGTCGGGCGAGACGAAGCCACCGATCCCGGGGCGTGCCACGGGCAATCTGAAGGTCAGCAAGTCGTTGGCTGGCGATGGCGGTCAATGCTGCCGCAGTCGCGGCGATGATCTCACCGCTCTCGCAACGCCGATCAGCAGTGTGACCACGGTCAAGGGCACGACGAACCCGAGTATGATGCCGCCGAACGTCCGGCTGATGGCTTCGTTCGTGGTGGCCAGTACCAGGTAGGCGGTGTATGCCGCGTAGTACGCGAGAAACAGGCCCCCCTCCCACCGCGCAATGACATGCCCGGTAAAAAAGATCGGCAGGCAGGCGACCGCCACGGCGATCATGATCGGAATGTCCAGTCGCAAGGCCGTTGGCGACACCTCCACTCCACCCGGTGAAACGGCCGCCGAAAGCCCCAGGACGCACAGGATATTGAAGATATTGCTCCCGACAACGTTGCCCACGGCAATATCCCGCTCCCCCTTGATGCTTGCCAGGACCGACGTGGCAACCTCGGGTAGTGAGGTGCCGGCGGCGACGATCGTCAGCCCGATCATCAGATCGCTCACGCCGAACAATTTGGCAATCGTCACCGCACCCTCGACCAGCCATCGGGCTCCCAATGCAAGTAGCGCAAGGCCGCCGATGATCGAGCCGATCTGGAGCAGCAACGCCACGGCCGACTTCTTCGCCTCTCCGTCAGACTCTCGAGCAAGCGCCTTCTGGACTGCTGCCGTCTCTTTGCGGCTCTGGCGGATCGACCAGCCCGTGTAGAGCAGCATCCCGGCGAACAACGCCATGCCCTCGATGCGTCCGATGCCGCCGTCAAGGCCGACAATTACCAGTGCAAATGAAGCAGCGATCATCAACGGCACATCGAAACGGACCAACTGGCTCGACACGACAAGCGGAGCCACCAGCGCCGCTAGACCCAGAATGAAGAGAACATTGAGGATGTTGCTGCCGACGACGTTACCCGTGGCGATGTCGGCCCGACCAGTGAGACTCGCCTCCAGCGAGACCGCCAACTCTGGAGCGCTCGTGCCGAAGGCGACCACCGTCAGGCCGATGACCAGCGGAGTGATGCCCACCAGCGCGGCGATTCGAGACGCTCCACGGACGAGCAACTCGGCTCCCACGACAAGAGCCACTAGTCCAGCCACCATCGAGCCGATGACCAGGATCATGTGATTCGGTTCTCCCCGCCTGCGTCCATTCCGCCTCGGATATTGTCCATGCCCGGTATGATCGGTAGGCAAGCCGCCGCCCGTCGCCTCGCCCCGTCCCCTCTTCCCCCCGCTCCCAGCCCCGCACGCGCTCCGACAGCATTCCCCCCCAGAAACCTTCGAAAATCGGCCGGTTTCCGGATTGACAAAAATACATGAACATGGGTATACTATAGCCCGGCAGCGACGCACATCCGTCCGCCGGCACGGCGCCCCCCGACCACTCGGGCCCGGCCCGTGTTCGTTCTTTCACAATTCGAGTACGCCTTGAAAAGGAGTCTGATGTCTAGCAGGTGCAAGTCCTGTCCGGCAAGGGTCGTTCCAGCCGGTAGCAACCGTGGGGGCGGTGGAGGTGACAAAGCCGTCTGAGTCTGCGGTGTAGAAGGTCGCTTTTGGCGACTCGGCAACGTGGCAGGCCGAAACGTGAGTGAACGCTGAGCAGGCCTCGAAACGAAAGATGCGGAAGCCGACCGGCCTCGAATTCCGGGAAGGCCGCCGCCGTGGGGGAAGCAGAACGACAAGAGCACCCCACGGTTCCGCCGGGGTAGTGGCGTCGGCATGTCACGAACGGACATCGGATTCAACAAGGGAAGTCTCGCCGGTGGGAGAGATCCCAACTGGACGCCCGCGAGGGACAGGCCGGGCCGGTGGAGATGGCGGAGAGGCTCGTAGTACCGTGGAAGCCGGGTAATACCGGGGGAGGGAAGGGGCCTTAGTTCATGGATAACGCAAGAAGGAGCAAGGGACCGATGACGATTGGCGAAGAGCCTACGAACGTGGAAAAGGTTCAGAAGCTTCGGGAGGCGTTGCACGCGAAAGCGAAGGAGTCGCCCAAGTTCCGCTTTTATTCGCTGTACGACAAGGTTTGCCGCGAAGATGTGCTCTGGGTTGCGTTCTGGCGATGCCGTTTCAATGATGGCGCGCCGGGCGTGGATGAGCAGACGTTTTCGTGGATCTTGGACTACGGAGTCAAGCGGTGGTTGGACGAACTGGCGGACGAACTTCGGACCAAGAAGTATCATCCGCAGGCAGTCCGGCGGGTCTACATCCCCAAGCCGGATGGAAAGCAGCGGCCCCTGGGGATTCCCACGATCAAGGATCGCGTCGTTCAGACCGCGGTGCTTCTGATCCTGGAGTCCATCTTTGAGGTCGATCTGCAACCAGAGCAGTATGCCTACCGGGCGGACCGCAGCGCCCTGGACGCCGTGAAGGAAGTCCATCGCTGGGTTTGCTACGGACATACGCAGGTGGTGGACGCGGACTTGAGCGGGTACTTCGACACGATTCCGCATGCGGAATTGATGCAGTGCCTCGCACGCCGCATCAGCGACAAGGGCCTGTTGCATCTGCTGAAGATGTGGCTGGTGGCACCGGTCGAAGAGACGGATGAGCGGGGGCATACGCAGCGGACGACTCGCGGCAAGGACACGGGACGAGGAACCCCGCAAGGGGCTCCGATTTCACCGCTGCTCAGTAACCTCTACATGCGGAGGTTCGTACTGGGCTGGAAACTCCTGGGACACGAGCAAGCTCTGCGGGCCAAAATCGTCAACTATGCGGACGACTTTGTGATCCTGTGTCGCGGCACGGCGGAGAAAGCCATGACGGTGATGCGGAACATGATGGCGCAGCTGAAATTGACGGTGAACGAGTCCAAAACGCGGCTCTGTCATCTGCCGGCGGAAAGGTTCGACTTTCTGGGGTATACGATTGGTCCCGCGTGGTCTTGGAACCGGCGACGGATGGTGCTTAGCACCCGTCCGTCGAAGAAGGCGGTGAAACGCCTGCAAGCCAAGATCAGCGAGACGACCCATCGGAGCCAACTGCTGCTGGACGAAGCGACGGTGGTCAAGCGGTTAAACCGCATGTTGACGGGCTGGGCCAACTACTTTGGCCAAGGGCCAGTCAGCGCAGCGTACCGCAACATCGACCTGCACGTTCGCCAGCAGCTCCGCCGGTGGCTGGTGGACAAGCACAAGGGGAAGGGACGCGGTATTGATCGATACCCCGACTCGTACCTCTACCGGGAGTTGGGCTTGGTCCAACTAACGGCGGTGCGGACCCGGTATCTCCGTGGGCGAAACGTGTGAACCCATGTCCGAGAGCCGGATGCGGGAAATCCGCCCGTCCGGTTCGATGAGCGGGAAGTGGAAACGGAGCATGGTGTGGCTAGTGAGGCACTGGCAGACGAAAGGGCCAGCAATGGATAGGCTGCACCTAAACCACCGCGCCACTTCTCGACTCTACCCTGCTCACAACTCGCTTGGCTTCTGCCGGCCCGTGCGCCGATTCCCTGCGCCGACCGTCGCGACGCTTGGCAGCGGCGAACCCATTACTGTCGCCTTTCGCTCCCGCGAAAGCAGCGTTTCTTCCGTCGCCTTTCGCTCCCGCGAAAGCAGCGTCCTTTCGCGGAATGGATAGCGATCATACGACAGCAGTCCTTTCGTCGGTCGTAAGGCCGCTGCCGGGGGAGATCGAGCGCCAACTTCAACACGTACCCCACAGTGCGTATGAAGTTGCGCTCGTTCGCCCCGTGCGAAACCCCTTGCTCCCTTGCACTTGCCGCCACGCCCTGTGACGTACCAAACGCAACACTGCGTTTATTGTTGCGCATCGATGCAACAATGTACCATCCGCAGTGCTGCCCCGGTTCGTGCCGCTCTTGGAAATCGCGCTCGGCGTCATCGACTGGCGCCCACGACGACGGCCGGCAGTCCGACACCCCTCTGCGAACTCCAACACGGCAGCCATTGGGGTGGAAACACTTGCGTCCAGCCGCCTCGACCGAAAGCCGTTGCAGCCTTGCACTTGCCGCCTGGCTCCGCGACGTAGCCAAGCGAAACACCCTCAAGGGCGTTTCGCTTGGCGCCCGCGCAGCCCGCTCCAGACCGCCGAATCCACCCTACTGGCAGCTTGGTTTCCCCAGCTTGCCGCTCGCCGGCCACACCGCCATGGGCGCTACCGGGCCTCTTCCAGCGTCTTCCCGCTCAGGTTCTTCACATCGACCGTGTAACCCGGCGGTAGCTGGACCTGGTACGTCAGCGTCTCCCCATGTTTCTCCCAGCGGAGGCGGATTGCCCCCTCCGGCGTCGGCAGCGAGCCCTCGCACCGTTCGAGATCGATGTCGGCCAGCCGGAGCGAAACGTGTTTCTTCGCCCGGTCCCAGCGATACACCCCCAGCACATCGCGGTACAGCGTGTGGCAGATGTGCGACGCAAAGCCGTGGTTGCAGCTTGCGTACGCCCCGACGTTCTCCCACAGCGTGCCCGTGCGGTCGGCCATGTACAGCAGATAGGCGATCGACTCGTCGAGGATCTGCTGGCCCCGCCCGCTCCGCGACAGGAGCTCCATGCGGAGCATGTTGCCGATGAACGAGTTGGCCGGGTGCACCTCGGCGAAGGCCTTGGTCTCCTGCCGGTGCGGACCGAACGCGTCGCGGAGCCGCTTCCAAAGCTCGCCGTGCGTCGTTGGGCTGGCCACGTCGAAGAAGAACGCGAAATACTGGCAGACTTCCGTCCGGTTCCGCGTGACCTCCAGCTTCCCGTCGCGCCGCACCGCATTATCGACGAAGAACTCGCCGTCGAACGACTGCTGGCGCACCGTCTCGCGCACGCGGCCCGCCTTCTCGATCAACTCGGGTATGCCGTACACCCGGCCGGCCGAAGACAGCGCCCCGGCGTAGAGCATGTTGCTCGGGTAGTTCACGTCCTGCACGAACTTGTTGGCCTCCGACCACTCGACAAACACCCAGCTTGGCAGTTTTTCGAGCAGCCCGTCGCTGTTCTCAAACCCACCCAGATAGTCGAGCAGCTTGAGCACCTTGGGCCGCAGCGCGTCGATCGTCGCCCGATCGCCCCCGCGGGCGGCGAATTCCTCGAGCTGGACCACGAACCACATCGCCCAGTTGGGGATGAAGACCCCGTCGTTGTGGTCGGCCGGATAGCACATCGGGAGCATCCCCTCGGGCAGATGCTCGAACCGCTCGGGCAGCCGGTAGTTCTCCAGGAAATTCCGCTCGATCGGCGAACCGCCGGTGAGATCGCGTTCCACGCGCGCCGTGAAGAAGCTGTCGCACAGCCAGCCGGCCCGTTCGCGCGACGGGCAGTCCATGAAGATGTCCACCGCGTTCTGGCGGTAGGTCTCCACGCCCGCCGCAAACAGCCGGTCGAGCCGCTCGTCGCTCGAGCGGAACGTCGCCGCCACGGCCGGATGCGAGTATTCGCGTAGAGACACGTCGTTGACCGCACATCGACCTTCGAGACAAACCAGCTTCAGGTACCGCAGCGTGTAAGGTTCGATCGATTCGACCTGGTACGTCCCCGGTTCGAGTTGGTACTCGACAATGTTGGCGCAGCCCAGACGCTTGAAATCGACATCGTTTTCGGTGAGCACCTCGTCGAACATGAACCACAGACGCGTCTTCTCCTCGGCCGTGATCGTCGCGCCGAGGAATCCGCTCGCGTTCAACCCCAGGTCGACGATTCGGTACTCACCTTTCCCCAGACCGATCGTTCCCTCCGGGTTCGTCGACTCGCTCGCCGCGGCCGGCAACGAGACAAGCCGCTGCGCCTCGATGGTCGGAATCACCGCCAGTTCGCTCTCGGGATAACCCTGGAGCTTGTCGCCGATATTCACCAGCGACCGGTCCTTCCATAGTTGCTTCGGCTCCGCCGCCTCCATCCGCCCGCGGCCGAGCAGGCCAACGGGCTTTCGCAAAGCGAAATCCGGGTAGGGCACTCCGCGAGGCAAGATCGCCTTGTCGGACTGAACCTTCAGCGATACCCCGCTGAGCGAGGCAGACGCTTCGCGCTTCCACTGGTCGAAACCCGCCGCAAGCCGGTAAACCTCGATAAACGGCCGCTGGAAGCTGTACCGTTGCACCTTCTGCACGCGGTAATCGAGAATGCCCGCCTCGAACCGGGCGCCGGCCCCGCCCGTGGAGGCGAGCACGTCATCGCCCGACACGACCTCCGCCTGCAAGAACGACGGCTGGTCGAGAACGTAATAGCTGTTGACGTTGTAACCCGCCACCTCGATCGCCACAACGTTTTCACCGGGCCGCAGTCGCGGAGTCAAATCCCATTCGTCGACGCGGTAGTAACCGTGCGCCGCCCTTGCCGGCCCGTGGCCGACGAACTCGCCGTTGACGCTCACCCGGTAGATCGTCGCCGCCGCGACCCGCAGGACCGCCGGTTTGGCTTTCGGCTTGGTCAGCTTGGCTCGGAACCCCACCATGAGGTTCATCTCTTCCTGTCGGCCATCCGGCCAGACCGGCTGAGCGGAGCGGAAAGCGGTATCGTCAGCGGCAATCGTGGCGGGCGCAAGAGCGGCCGCCAGGAGAATCAACACTGGTCGCACGGAAGGCTCCTCGGTTACTTGCTCAGTGATCAGCCCTGCTGGATCCTCGCCACGATCGCGTCGGCCATCTCACGGGTTCCCACCGCGGTGGGATCGTCGCGATGCGGCTTGAGGTCGTAGGTGACGCTCTTCCCTTCAGCGATCACCGCCGCGACCGCTCGCTCGAGGCGGTCGGCGGCCTCCTGCTCTTTCAAGTGGCGAAGCATGAGCACGCCGGAGAGGATCAGCGCCGTGGGATTGACCTTGTTCTGACCCTTGTACTTGGGCGCCGAACCATGCGTGGCTTCGAACACCGCCCCGCCGGCGCCCACATTCATGCCGGGGGCGACGCCCAGTCCGCCCACCAGTCCGGCTGCCAGATCGCTGAGAATGTCACCGTAAAGATTGGGCAGCACGATCACGTCGTACAACTCTGGCTTCTGCACCAGTTGCATGCACATGTTGTCGACGATCCGGTCTTCGAACTCGATCCCCGCACCGGCGTATTCCTGCGCCACCTTGCGGGCGACGTCGAGGTACAGGCCGTCGGTGAACTTCATGATGTTTGCCTTGTGGACCGCCGTCACCTTCTTGCGGTTGTTCGCCTTGGCATACTCGAAGGCATAGCGGACGATCTGCGTCGTGCCCGAGATGCTGATCGGCTTGATCGAGATGCCCGTTTCATCGCGACCCGACTTGATCCGCTTGCCCGGAGAGATCTCGTTGATGTGGTCGACCAGCGCCGCCGTGGCCGGCTTGCCCTGCTCGAACTCGATGCCCGCGTACAGGTCCTCGGTGTTCTCGCGGACGATCACCAGATCGACCGGCACGCTCGTGAAGAACGTGCGAACCCCCGCATACTGCTTGCACGGGCGGACGCAGGCATAAAGGCCAAGCTCCTGCCGGAGATGGACGTTGATGCTGCGGAACCCTGTCCCCACGGGGGTGGTAATCGGAGCCTTCAGCGCGCAGCGGGTGCGGCGAATGCTCTCCAGCACCGCATCCGGCAAGGGAGTCCCGGTGCGTTCCATGACGTCCACCCCGGCTTCCTGCACGTCCCAATTGATCTGGGCGCCGGTGGCGTCGATCGTGCGGCGTGCGGCGTCAGCAAGTTCTGGGCCTACTCCATCTCCGGTTATCAGGGTTACGTCGTGGATCATGCGGCTCCCTCGATCGCGTGTTCGGAACGGTTGAAACCAGATACCCTATCAGGCGAGGGGGCCCCGGTCAACGAGCATTCCCTCTGCCGGGTAGTTTTCAGGCCGGGGCGACATATAATAGAGAGAGGACCGCCAGGCACTCAGTTGCGTCCGGAACACTTGTAGCGGACGCCCTCATCTTCGGAGCAGGCAATGGCGAGCGGTACGGCATCCCCTCAGGTGAAATCTGGGGACGAATATGAAGCCCTCATCCAGCAGCGGATCGAACAGATACGTCGGCAGGTTCGGGCTGTCGACTTGGCCGCTGGACTGCTGGCGGTAGCAGTCCTCGCGCTCTCCTATCTGTTCCTGGCGGCGATTGCCGATCACTGGCTCATTCCCGGCGGACTCCCACTGTGGGGGCGCGCCCTGCTGTTTGTCGGTTTGGTGGTTCTCATCCTCGGCTACTTCTACCGTCGCGTGGTGCCGCTGGTCCTGCACCGGATCAATCCGGTGTTCGCCGCCTACACCATCGAGCAAGTCCGGCCGTCGCTTAAGAATGGGCTCATCAACTTCCTGTTCCTGCGCCGCGAACGCGAGGAATTGAATCGCGACGACCTGGCCCGCCGCGTGTTCTACGGGTTGGAGCAGACCACGGCGCACGAGATCTCGGATCTCGCTCCCGAAACCACTGTCGATCGCGGTCACGTAATCCGTTGGGGCTATGTGCTGGCCGCCGTGCTTCTGGCCAGCGGCCTGTATCTGGTCGCGTCGCCCAAAAGCCCGCTCGTCTCGTACAGCCGAGTGCTGCTTCCCTGGGCCAGCATCGCGCCGCCCACTCGGGTGACGATTGCCGACGTACAGCCGGGCTCCACGACCGCCTACCAGGGCGACGCCGTGGCCATCTCCGCCGAAATCGATGGTCTCCGCGGCGGCGAAGCGGCAACGCTCTACTACAGCACGGCAGATGGGCAGATCGCCAATCAGGCAATCCCCCTCACGATGCCCGAAGGCGCCTATCGCCACCAATGCGAATTGCCCCCCGGCGACGCCGGGCTCCAGCAGGACCTCACCTATTTCATCGTGGCGGGCGATGCAAAGACGCCCCACTTCACGATTGAGGTCGAACCGGCACTGAGCATCCTCGTCGACTCGGTCCAGTACGACTATCCTGACTACACCGGAATCGCCGATCGGACAGATCCCGACAGCGGCGATATCCAGGCGCTCGAAGGGACCCGGGTGACCATTCGCGCCGTGGCCAACCAGCCGATCCGCCGCGCGGTGATCGAAATGAACAGTGACCCCCGGCAGGCGGTGCCGATGACGAGCGACGGCACCACGGCGAGCGTCGACTTTGTCCTCGCCATGCGCCCCAACGATTCCCGCCTGCCGCAGTATGAGTCTTACCAGATCCGCTTCTCCGACGCCTCGGGCCGCGAGAACCGCCGACCGGTCAGGCACCGCATCGAGGTTTTTCCCGATCTGCCGCCGGACATCCGCTGGGTGGATCCTCCGCCCGAACGCGTCACGCTGCCCCAGAACGGCTCACTCGATCTGAAGGTCCGGGCGGAAGATCCCGATTTCGGCTTGCGCTCGGTGCGACTCCGCATCGAACGCGATGAGGCATTGTCGCGAAGCCTGCCGGTCGAGCCTTGGTTGGAGAAGCGGCCCCCCGAGCCGGCGCACCAGGGGCCCTACGAAGCCGCGTACCGCTTCGAGCCGGCCACGCTGAACCTTCAGCCGGGCGACAAGATCGTGTACTGGGCAGAGGCTCTCGATAACAAGGAAGGGCCGCAGAAGAACGCTGCCAACCGTACCCAAACCGATCGCCGCTTCGTGGTGATTGCCGATCCGCAGCGTCAGCCCAATAAGCCCCCTCAGCCTGACGGACAGGGCAACCCGCAGCAGATGCCAGGAGGCGAGGGCGAGCAGCAGAAACCGCCCGCCGAACAATCGCGGGACCAGCAGGATCAGGGCCAGCAGCCAGGCGAGCAACCGCAAAACACCGCGCCGAAGCCAGAGCCGAACGAGGCCGATCGCAAGCCGCAACCCCAGGAGGGCGAGAACGGCGAACAGGGCAAGGGCGCGCAACCGGGTGAGCAGAACGGCCAGGGTGAGGGAGACCAGGGTCAATCAGGCAAGAGCCCCCCTGGTCAGCAAGGCGACCAACAGAAGTCCGGTCAAGGCGCCGAGACTAGCGAGGGAGATGGCGATCAAGAGAGCGGACAGAACCAACAGGAACAGGGCGGCCAGGGGGGCAATCAGAATCAAGGGGGCCAGGACAACCAGCAATCTCGGCAGTCCCAGAACGCAACGCCCGCCGCCCAAGGAGGAGAGAACCAAGGCTCGCAGCAATCCGGTCCGAATGCCGCTGAGCCTCGCGATGGAATGCAACAGCCCGACTCCGCGTCCAACAACGGCAACCGGCAAGGAGAGCCGCAAGCGGGCGAACAGTCGGGCGAGCCGCGTCAGCCTATTGACGAGTCTGCACCCGGCGATGTGTTCGAAGAAGTGCTGAAGCATCAGCAAGAAGAGCAGCAGCGCGAGGGACCGGGCGGTGAGGGGGGACAGGATCAACAGGACCCACAAGGCGCGTCTCAGCAAGAGAACCAGGACGGGGAGCAGCAGGGAGCCACCTCTGGGGCGCAGGCTCGACAGGACGAGCAGGCAAATCAACCGGGCCAGCAGCAAGGCCAGCCTGAGTCGCAGGGCCAGGGTCGCCAGCAGCAGGGACCTACTGGCCAGCAGCCGCAGAATCCGGCTGAAGGGCAGTCCGAAAACCAGACCAGCTCAGCAGGCGGGCAGCAGCAACAGCCTGGCCAGCCCCAGCGGAATCCATCGGGCGAGCAATTCGGCGAGGGGCAGCCGCAACCGGGCGAGGCTCAGCAGCCCAACGAAGGCGGACAGCCTGCCCAGAGGCAGCAGAACCGGGAGCCGGACGACTCCCTAGCGCCGAGCGAACAGCTTACCAACAATCAGCCTGCCGAGGGCCAGCGTGAAGAGGGTCCCCAGCAGCAGAAGCACCGCCAGGGGGGAGCAACGCAGGGTTCTCCATCGTCAACTCAAGCATCAGACGATCAGTCTGCCAGCGATGAAGAGCATTCCGGCAGTCCCACGGGACAGCAGGGTGAAGCTGGTGCGGGACGACGGAGCGGGGAGGAAGGGGGCGCTCCCAGTCCCAGGGAAGCGAACCGGCCCCGCGACAAGTCGCCAGGCCAGGGTGGGCAATCGGAACGCCGCGATGACATTAGCGCCCAGTCGCGGTCTTTGAGTAAAAGCCAGTCGGATTCGGAAGGCGAATCGAGGGGGGAACTGTCCGGCGGCGGCGAAGACGGTGGTGGACAGAACGCACAGCAACCGGGACGAGGCTCGGCGGGCAGCAACACCCCGTCGGAGCAAGGTGGTGAACCTTCGCAGCAACAAGGTGAAGGAGCGACAGGCAACCAGGCAGGCGATCAAACGACCTCCGATCACGCCACGGGCCGGCAAGGCGCACAGCGCGGTCCTGGCTCCCAATCCCGCCCTGGAACTCAAGGCGATCAACCGGGAGACGGCTCGCCAGGGCCCGCTGGCCAGAGTGCCGGCCAGGGAGGCGAGGGCCAGCCAACAGGCGGCAATTCGCGCGGCGGCGGTTCAAATCCCACAGGGGGCAATCCGACGGCCGGCGGTGCACCGGGTCAGGACCATACCGACAGTGGTTCCGAGGAGGGGCCCGGTTCGGCTGACGATCCAAACCTCGAGTACTCGCGGAAACAGACGGAACTCGCCCTCGAGTATCTCGAAGATCAATTGGCCAAGGAGAAACCCGACCAGCGTCTGCTCGATCGCCTGGGATGGACGAAAGAGGACCTGAAGGAGTTCGTTGATCGCTGGCAGCAGATGAAGCGGTCGGCGGCCGAGGAGGGGCCACGGGCGGTCGACGCGAAGCAGGATTTCGAGGATGCCCTCCGCAGCCTCGGACTGCGGCCGCGGGGGACGCAACTTGAGGGTGGAACGGCCACTGAAGACGCTTCACGGAAATTGGACAGCCGACGCTACGAGCCACCCGCGCAATGGGTGGACCAGGTTCGCGCCTACAGTCGCGGGGTTAACCGTAGCGGGCAGGGGACGGGCGAAGTACAATAAGCGGCTTTGCCCGCCCGGCCAGTGCCGGTCGTCGCCGACCGGCGGCCCTTCCCTCCTCACCGTTCCATGAGCGTCGAACCCCCCCGCTACCTCGCACCGTTCCATCCCAAGCAAGTCCCGCATTTTTTCACCGATGTGCTCGTGATCGGCGGCGGCCTGGCGGGATTACGGGCTGCCCTGGCAGTCGATCACGGCTTGTCCGTGCTGGTCGTCAGCAAAGCCGACCTCGCGCATTCCAACAGTGCACATGCCCAGGGCGGAATCGCCGGAGTCCTCTCGCCCGAGGACCGATTTGAGGACCACATTACCGACACGCTCGTTGCCGGCGGCCCGCTCTGCGATCCGGCGGTCGTGGAACGCGTGGTCCGCGAGGGACCAAAGCGGATCCAGGAGCTTGTCGAGTGGGGCACGCAATTCGACCGCATCGGCGAAGTTCTGGCGCTGGGACGCGAAGGGGGCCACGGCCGCGACCGCATCGCCCACGCGCTGGGCGATTCCACCGGCAAGGAGATCATCCGTGCAATCATCGAACGGGTGCGCCACGCGTCCCACATCGACGCTTGGGAGCACACGTTTACCGTCGATCTGATGACTTGGCAGGATCGCTGCCGCGGCGCCCTGGTCTGGAACAGCCGCCATGGCAAAACCTTGATCTGGGCCAAGCAGACCATCCTGGCCACCGGCGGCATCGGACAACTTTATCGCGAAACGACCAATCCGGATGTCGCCACCGGCGACGGCATGTCGATGGCCTATCGGGCGGGCGCCGAACTTCGCGACATGGAGTTCCTGCAGTTCCATCCCACGGTGCTCTATATTGCGGGCGGGGCGAGGCATCTGATCACCGAGGCCATGCGGGGCGAGGGAGCGCACCTGGTGGACCGGCACGGGTACCGCTTCATGCCCGACTACGACTCGCGGGCCGAATTGGCGCCGCGCGACGTGGTGAGCTGGTCGATCGTCAGCCAGATGGAGAAGACCCGGCATCCGAACGTCTATCTCGATCTCACCCATCTGGATCCGAAACGAGTGTTGGCCCGCTTTCCCGGCATTGCGGCGATCTGCGCGCAGTTCAACCTGGACATCACCCGCGACCGGATACCCGTGCGCCCCGGGGCGCATTACATGATGGGAGGCGTCACGGTCGACGCCCAGGGACGCACCGGCGTGCCCGGGCTATGGGCGGCTGGCGAGGTCAGTTCGACGGGGCTCCATGGTGCAAACCGCCTGGCCTCGAACAGCCTGCTCGAAGCCCTGGTCTACGGGGCATCTTCCGGCGAAGGAGCGTCGCAAGAGGCGGCGACGATGAACGACACCTTCCGCGCGCTGCCGCTGGAAAATGTGCGGGTGGAGCCGCCCACGGAGCCCCTCGATCTTGCCGACATCCGCAATTCGCTCAAGAGCCTGATGTGGCGCGCCGTAGGGGTGCGCCGCGAAGCCGAAGGCCTCAGGGACGCACAGGAAAGCATCGGGCACTGGTGCCGCTATGTATTGGGACAGCAGTTTGCCGACCCGGCCGGTTGGGAACTTCAGAACATGCTTTGCCTGGCCCGGCTGATGGTGGACGCGGCACTGGCTCGCACCGAGTCGCGCGGCGGCCATGTCCGCACCGACTTCCCCGAGCGGGACGACGTGCGGTGGAACCGGCACTTGGCGTTCCGCCGCCCATGGTGACCCGATGTAAAACGGTAGGGCGACGGTTGTCAAGCCCGTCGAGGCGGAGCGGTGGCGATGGATTCCGTGGCGGTTCGCCACCGGAGATGGAGCGATGTTCCCTCCACTCTTGGGGGCTGGCGTGCGTAAAGGGCTAAAGTCTCCGCCGGGGTTCCGCACGGGACGATTCGGCTTATAATGGCTGGTTCACGACACTGCGTAAGCGCCCAGCGGGGGAGGAGCGAACGAGTCGGAATTCGGCGGCAACCATTCTTCGAGGGACGGTATGCCGGGCTCCCGCCTTTTGCCCGTGCGACTACCTCCTGCCGCCGAGACCGATGGGCCCCCTGACCAGACACCTGGGCAAAACGGCCTGCGGTGAGACGGCGTGCCGCGGCATTTCCGAAAGTACTTCCTTCATGGAGCGAAACAAATGATCCAACAGCAAGGTCCTGCCATGATCGAGGCCGATCGGCTCTCGAAGTACTATGGCGATTTTGCTGCCATCCGTGACGTCTCATTCAGTGTGCGTCAGGGGGAAGTGGTGGCGTTCCTGGGGCCCAACGGCGCCGGCAAGAGCACGACGATGAAGCTTTTGACCGGCTACTTGGCGCCGGCGGCGGGCGTGGCGCGGATCGCTGGGCACGACATGAGCACCGACCGCCTGGCCGGCGCGGCCCGGCTCGGCTACCTTCCGGAAAACGGGCCTCTCTACCCGGACATGAGCCCGCGCAGCCTGCTGGAATTCTTCGCCGACGCACGCGGCCTCACCGGCGGCAGGAAGCGAGAGCGGATCGAATCGGTTGTGGAACTCTGCTCGCTGGGCAGCGTCATCGGAAAACCGATCGGCAAGCTCTCGCGCGGCTACCGGCAGCGCGTCGGCATGGCCCAGGTGCTGCTGCATGAACCGGACGTCCTGATCATGGACGAACCGACCGCTGGACTCGATCCGAACCAGATTCACGAGGTTCGTGAAACGGTTCGTAAATTGGGCAAGGAAAAGACGATCCTTCTCTCGACGCACATCCTGCAGGAAGTGCAGGCGATGGCGGAACGGGTGCTGTTCATCGACGAGGGACGACTGGTTTACGACGGCAGCGTCAACGAACTCACTCGCGACGGCAAGCCGCTGGACGAGCGATTCCGCGAACTGACTGGAGCGGGAGCTCGATAGCTCGTCACCAGCAGCACCCGGCGGATTGCCGCCGGGCCTGGCGAGGCCAATTCCAGAGACACTTTCAAGTTCGGTAGGAACCATGAACGCCAAGGTTTTACTAGCCGTCTTCAAACGGAATTTCGTCAGCTATTTCGCCAACCCCACGGGCTACTTGTTCATTTGCGTGTTCGTGCTGTTGAGCACGGTTGCCGCCTTCTGGCCCAACGAGTTCTTCAACACCAACCTGGCCAATCTCAGCCAGCTCAACAAGTGGTTTCCGTTCATCATGCTGGTCTTCATCCCGGCTATCACCATGGCGGTGTGGGCCGATGAACGCCAGCAGGGAACCGACGAATTGCTGCTCACACTGCCGGCGGGTGATTTTGACATCGTGCTCGGCAAATATCTGTCGAGCATGGCGATCTATACGGTCGCACTGATGTTCTCGCTGGCATCCAACCTGTCGGTGCTCGCCTGGTTGGGAAGACCCGACCTGGGCCTGTTTATCGGCACGTATTTTGGCTACTGGCTCGTCGGGCTGGCGATGCTGGCCATCGGCATGGTCGCCTCCTACGTGACAGGCAACCTCACCGTGGCCTACATCCTGGGGGCCGCTTTCAATGTCCCCCTGGTGTTCGCCGTCTTCGCCGACTCGATCTTGAATCAAGAGTACGCCCGGGCGGTTCGGCAATGGAGTATCGGCGAGCGTTTCGCCGACTTTGGCCGCGGCATTATCAGCCTGTCGGGCGTGGCGTACTTCCTCGGGATCGTGGTGGTGATGCTTTACCTGAGCAAGGTGCTCATCAGCCGCCGCCACTGGCAGACCGGCCGGTTCTCGTACCTGATGGGCGGGCACTACGCGGTCCGCACTGCGGCGCTAGCCGCGGCGTTGCTGTCGGCGGTGCTCATCTTTCAGCATCACGATCTGCGGCTCGACGTGACCAGCGAGCGGCTCAGCTCGCTGTCGCCGGAAACCGCCAAGATCCTGAAGGGGCTCAACATCGAGCGCCCGGTGAAGATCGAGGCCTTCGTTAGCCCGGAAGTCCCCGAGGCCTATATTCAGACCCGGCTCGACCTGCTCTCGATGCTGCGGGAACTTGAGGCCCGCGGCGGCGGCAAGGTTCAGGTCCGCGTGAATCCTACGGAGCGGTTCAGCGAACAGGCGATGCGGGCTGAGAAACGCTATGACATCCTTCCCAAACGCGTCACTGCGCTCAATCGCGGCACACTCTCCGAAGACCACATCTTCATGGGCGTCGCGTTCACGTCGGGGCTGGAGAAAGTGATCCTGCCGTTCATCGACCGCGGAATTCCGGTGGAATACGAATTGGTGCGGTCAATCACCACAGTCACGCAGCAGGCCCGCAAGAAGATCGGCGTTGTGAAGACCGATGCCCAGCTCTACGGCAGCTTCGACATGCAGTCGATGTCGGCCCGCGACAACTGGCCGATCATCGATGAACTGCAAAAGCAGTACGAGGTGGTCGAAGTCGATCCGGCGCAACCGATCACCGATCGCTATGATGCTTTGTTGGCGGTCCAACCCTCGTCATTGGGACCGCAGGAAATGGATAACTTCATGGCGGCCGTCAAGTCGGGCCAGCCGACGGCGATCTTCGAAGATCCGTTCCCCGTGTTCGCCAGCCGGGTGCCGGGCACCAGTGCGCCACGGCAGATGCCCGGCGGCATGAACATGATGATGATGGGGGGCCAGGCCCCGGAGAAGGGCAATGTCGGCGCTCTGTGGAATCTGCTGGGGGTCGATTTCGGCGGCGATCAGATCGTATGGCAGGACTACAACCCCTACCCGAAGCTCAGCCACCTGCCCGAGGAATTCGTGTTTGTCGACACGACACTCCGCGATTCGGATCCATTCAACAATCAGGACCCGGTGAGCTCGAAACTGCAGCACATGCTGTTTCCGTTCCCGGGTTCGGTGGCGAAGCTCAACGCCTCGAGCTACAAGTTCACGCCGCTGGTGCGGACCGGGGACGAAACCGGTACGGTTGCTTTCAATGACGTGGTCCAGGTGTCGCCATTCGGCCCCATGGGCGGGCTCAACCCGCAGCGGAAGCAGATCCCCTCTGGAATGTCGTTTGTGCTGGCGGCCCACATCAAGGGGGAGATCCCCGCAGCCATGAACATGGCCGATGAGAACGCTGCAACCGGGACAACCCCGGAGGAAGAGACTACGAAGCCGGTCAGCAGCACGCAAGGCTCAGAGCTCAACGTGATCCTGGTGGCCGACATCGACATGCTTCACGAGGAGTTCTTCCGGCTCCGCGAGCAAGGCAACATTCCTGAGGCCGGCATCAGCTTCGATTTCGACAACGTGACGTTCGTGCTCAATGCGCTCGACAACCTGGCCGGAGACACCCGCTTTATCGAGCTTCGCAAGCGCCGGCCGCAGCACCGCACGCTGACACGGATCGAGGCGCAAACCGAGAACGCCCGCAAGCAAACCGCCAAGACGCGCCAGGACTTGCTCGACAAGTTCGACAAGGTCAAGGAAGAGGAAGAGCAGAGCCTGCGGGAATACGTCGACAATCTGCAGAAGGAGATGCAGAAGAACAAGCTGCCATCGCAGGAAATCCTGATCCGCGTGGCGATGGTACAACAAGACCGCGAGCGGCGGATGCAGACCAAGATCGACCAGCTCCAGCAGGAGCGCGACAAGGAGATCAATGAGATCGAGACCGCGCTGAACCTGAGGATCCGCAGCCTGCAGGACACCTACAAGATGTGGGCGATCTTGCTGCCGCCGATTCCGCCGCTTGTGGTGGCGGGCATCGTGTTCTTCACCCGTCGCCGCCAGGAGCGGCAGGGAGTGGCGCGGAGCCGGTTGCGGTCGTAGTACGCCCGGTAGTCGACGAGCTTCTGGGGCCGTCTCCGTGCGGCCCCGGGACGAGGTCCGATACAGAAATCACATGTCAGTAGCATCCGTCGTCAGCCCGCGATGAGACGGGCCACGAAGGAGGAGATAGCCAACTACCATGAAAGAGAACACCAAGACTCTGAGCTTCGTTGCCGCAGCCGTGGCGGTGGCCCTCATCGCCTGGTTCAGCAGCCCAGACTATCGAGACGTGAGCCAGGCGGAACAGCCGGGTGGCCTGTTGTTCCCGGAATTCGATCCGCTGGAGGCGGCCAGCCTGGAGGTGATCAAGTACGACGAGGCGACCGCGACCGTCCGGCCGTTCAAAGTGGCCCAGGTCAACAACCAGTGGTCGATTCCCTCGCACGACAACTACCCGGCCGACGCCCAGAACCAGTTGGCCGACGTCGCCACGGGGCTGATGGGACTGAAGATCCTCGAAAACCGCAGCGACTCGCCAGGCGACCACGCCCTGTACGGAGTTGTAGATCCGGATCCCAAGACGCTCAAATCGGGAACCACCGGCGTCGGCACGCGCGTTACTCTGCGCGACAAGAACGACAAGTCGCTCGTCTCGCTGATTGTCGGCAAACCGGTCGAAGACCGCGAAGGACTGCACTACGTCCGCCGCGTTGGGCAGGATCCGGTGTATACGGTGGCTGTGAAGACCGACAAGATCTCGACCAAGTTCGAGGACTGGATCGAGAAAGACCTGCTGAAGCTCAACAGTTGGGACATCAAGCGGGTGGAGATCAACGAATCCTCGGTCGACGTGCTCGCCGGGACCCTGAACCAGCGCGGCAAGATGACGGTCGAGTACAACGACACCGGCGACCCGAAGTGGAAGATGACCGAAGACCTGGTGTTCAAAGGGGGCGAGTACGAACCGCAGGGACTCGCAGACGACGAAGAGCTTGACACCGCCAAGCTCGATGCCATGAAGACGGCCATCGACGATCTGAAGATCGTCGATGTCAAGCCGAAACCGGCGGGCCTCAGCACGGACCTGAAACTCGGCGAGTCGCTGCCGAAGGACGATGAAGGGCTGCAGTCTTTGACCGATGCCGGTTTCTACCCCGCCCGGATCGGAAATCGCTACGAGCTGGTCTCCAATGACGGCGAGTTCCGCGTGCTGATGAAGGATGGCGTGCAGTACGTGCTGCGGTTCGGGGGCATCGCCTCGGCAGAGGACACCCCGGCCGGCGCCGACGCGAGCAAAGCCCAGGGCTCATCGGGTATGAACCGCTACCTGTTCGTGGTGGCCGAATTTAACGAAAGCTCGATCGAGAAGCCCCAGCTCGAAACGCTTCCCGAGGAGAAACCCGCTGAAAAGGCGGACGACTCGGCATCCGCCGACGAAACGGATGGAGAGAAAGACGCGGCTGCCGCGGAGAAGAAGGACGAAGCGGCTTCGGCTGATAGTGAAGCGGAGAAGCCGGCGGTCCAGGACGATGACGAAAAAGCAGCCGAGGAGAAGAAGCCTGAGAAGACCGAAGCCGAACTGAAAGCAGAGCGCGAGCGGATCGAGAAGGAGAACAAGCGGAAGGAGGATGATTACCAGGATAAGCTCAAGAAGGGCAAGGAACGGGTTGAGGAACTCAATGCCCGTTTTGCCGGCTGGTACTACGTGATCTCCGACGACGTCTACAAGAAGATCCACCTCGGCCGCAGCGACATTGTCAAGAAGAAGGAAGCCAAAGCCGCCACTGGTACCGACGAGGCCGGCACTACTTCCGAAGACACCACCCCCGGGGCGCCGGCCAATGCGGCTCCACCTTCCGAAGCGGCCAAGCCGGCCGAGGAGACTCACCTGCCCGAGGATTTCCAGGAGCTGAAAGCCGGACCGGACAAGGAGTAACCCGGCGGACGGCGATCCGCTCTGCAAGTCTGAAACAGCGCGACCCGGAGAGGGCCTTACGGTCCTCCTCGGGTCGCTGCCTTAGATTCAGGAATGCCCCCGCAGACGCGCCGCGTCGCGTTACAGGTACTCGTCCCACCCGCGACGCTTCAATTCCGCGATTATTTGCCGCACTGATTCTTCGCTCTCCCTGTCGGCGATCAGCGTCGCGTCGGGGGTGCTGATTACGATCAAGTTCCTGACGCCCAGCAGGGCGACGACGTGCCGAGGATCGCTCACGCGGACGATGGTGCCGCTGGCGTCGATCGTCAGGCATCGCGCGGCGTCGATGCGATTGCCGTGTTCGCCCGGTGGGCGAAGGCGTTCAATTGCCCGCCAGCTTCCCACGTCGTCCCAAGTGAAAGGTGCCTCGATCACCGCCACGTCATCGTGGCGTTCCATCACGGCGTAGTCGATTGACTTGCCCTCGATGGCGGCGAACTCGTTCTGCAGCACGTCGTCGAACCCCGGCAGATCGACTGCGGCGGCGATCTTGTCGAGGTGGGCAGACATTTGCGATTCGTACCGGGCCAGCGCATGGCGGATCGTGCGTGCCTTCCATACGAAGATCCCCGAGTTCCAATAGTACGTGCCGGCGGCAAGATATTCGGCAGCGGTCGGCCGATCGGGCTTCTCGTGGAACTGGCTGACGGTGAACGCCGGGGCGTCACCTGCGCAGGCCTCCGCCAGGGGTTCGCCGCGCTCGATGTAGCCGAAGGATTCTGCCGGGTAGGTCGGCTTGATGCCGAATGTGACCAGCCGCCCGGGGCGCGCTTCGACCAGTCGTTCCGCCTGGCGCAAAGCCGCCTGGAACGCTCCGGCAGGCTCGATCGCGTGGTCGGCCGGCATCACGGCCATGACTGCCTCCGGCGCGTCGCGGATGATGCGGATCGCCGCCAGGCCGATGCAAGGCGCAGTGTTTCGCGGGCAGGGCTCCGCCAGGATCGCGTCGCGCGGCAACTGGCTGAGTTGTTCCTGAACGGAAGGGGCCAGCTCATGCGTCGTGGCGACGATAATTCGATCCGGCGGTATCAGACCTTCGAGCCGGTCGACGGTGGCCTGGATCATCGTCCGGTCAGTCGTCAGCCGCAGCAGTTGTTTGGGCTTCAAACGCCGACTCTCGGGCCACAACCGCGTCCCGGACCCTCCGGCCATGATGACAGCATAGAGCATGGTAGTGCGACGGATTGGGGGCGATGGTTACACGCTGGGGACTGTAATTCCCTACGCCTCGCGAAAGTACGTTGGTTCGACAACTGCCATGCCCGGATGGATCCGCTCGATCACTTCTTCCTCGTCGACCGCAAACAGCGGGCTGATCTCCACCGCCACGTCGCCCGCCAGACGGGCCCCGGCCCGGGTGAGCCACTCTCGGTGAAGGGCAATCAACTGTCCGCGGACCGACTCCGGGGTGTCTTTCTCGGCCCCTGCCGCGTTCTTGAGCGGAGCGAAAGCCGTGACCGGGTTCACCTCGACGACAATGGCGTTCTCGGCCATCGGCAAAAGATCGAAAATGAAACGCTCGAACTTCACGGCGTTGGGCTTTTCCGGATTCACGTTTCTTCCGGACGGGTCTACGTGTGCCACCTTCTTAGAGGCACGATGGAAGGGCAAGGCGTCGGCTTGGTGCGCCACACGGGTGAGAAAGCCGACGTCGATCACGTGCACCGCGATGCTTCCGGCCCAGATCTCCAGCGAGCCGTCCGAGTTGCGGCGACGCGCGACCTCTTCGGGCAAGTCGCTGTACTCGATCACGTGCAAGCGTCCGTCCACGCTCACCACGTTGCCCACTCGCTCCAGCGGATCGCGTTTGGCGACCACTTGCGTGGTCATTTCCGAGCCGGCGAGCAGGTGATAACCGACGAACTCCGCACCGCATACGTTGACCAGCGGATTGTCGACCTGGAAATAAAACAACTGCCGGATGCCGCGGGACTGCAAATCATCGAGCACGCCGCTGCGGGAGATGGCCGCCAGCATGCCGCCGTGGCCGTCAGGGCTCAGAGCAATGTGATGTGGCGATTCCAGCAGGATCTTGCCCGTCCCCGCGTCGACCGCAGGCATCGTTCCTTGGCAGAAAACATGTAAAGCCGACTCCGGCAGGCCAAAACGGCCATTTTCAGCGAAGAAGTCCACTGTCTCGTCGTGGGTGGCCGGACTTGTCATCACGCAGAGCGGGATCTCGACGCCGTACCGACGGCTTGCTCCCAGCACTTTCTCCACGTGGATCTGGAAGAGCGATGCCCCCGAGATCGGTCCGATCGGGTACATGCCTTTAGGATGATCGAAGCCAAGCCGCGTCCCCTGCCCGCCAGCGACGACCAGAGCCGCCATGTGGCCGGCACGCAACGCCTCCGCGCCGCGCCCGCGGGCGTCGGCGGGCGAGAATCGCCCTTTGGGGTCGTCGAGCCTCAGAGCCGTGGGTTCATGCGCTCGATCCGCGAGATCGCGGACGTGCTCGTCGAACCCGGTCGTCAGCAGGCGAGCGATAAGCGGAAGGTCGAGCCTTCGGGTTTCATCGGCCAGCAACGCCTGTTGCTCTGCGTCCAGCCGGTCCCAGAAAGCCAGGAGGTGGTCCTGGCCGTAAGGTGCCAGCAGCGTAAGCAGTCGGTCTTTCATGGTGCAGTCAGACATCAAGCCGAAACCGGCTCACGAGAGGGGAATGCGAAGGCCATCATAGGCCAATTCAACGCCGCGTGGTAGCTCCCGATTCGTGTTCTCGTGTTCCAGACGGTGGGAAATGTGGGTGAAGATCGCCCGCCGCGGCGCGAGCCGCGCGACCGTGTCGAGCGCTTCATCCCAATTCATGTGGGTCACATGCGGTTCGCGACGCAGGCAGTCGAGGATCAGAACGTCGAGGCCACCAAGCGCGGCTGCGCTTTCCGGCGGAATGACTTTGACATCGGTGCAGTAGGCGACGTTGCCTATGCGAAACCCGAGCACGGGCAAGCGTCCGTGGAGCAGGCGCACGGGATGTACCATGCTTCCCAGCACAGCGAACGGTTCCACGCCGATTCGGCGGAAGACGAGCTTCGGTATTCCACCGGCCGGATAGGCCTGCACCTCCGGATCGAAGGCGTAGCTGAAAGCCCGGCGGATAATGTGCTCGACATTCTCCTCGCAGTACACCGGCAGCACATGGTCGAGGTAGCGTGGAAAGATCCGCACATCGTCGAGCCCGAACAGGTGGTCCGCGTGCCCGTGGGTGTAAAGTATCCCATGCGCCACGCCGATCCGCTCGCGCGTCAATTGAATCCGCAATTCGGGCGGCGTGTCGATGAGCAGGTTTCCCTCGGGCAACCCGAGCACCACGGAGCAACGGGTGCGGTGGTTGCGCGGATCGCTACTGATGCAGGTCTCGCAGCCGCATCCGATCATCGGCACGCCATGCGACGTTCCGGTTCCCAGGAAGACGAGTTGCCCGGCAATGGGCTCGTTGAGTGTGTCCTTGGGCAAAATGGGATCTCTGGGAAAATGTTCGTGGCGATGTTTTCGGCGTTCCGGCCAGGGAAATGGGATATTGTCGGAATCCGCCTGGAGAGCGACAAGTGTCGCCGGGGTACGTTTCCTCCATTGGGGGATAGGGGACCGAACAACCCTTATTGACCAGGCGTAGCAGTAACGTATAAATTTGCGCAATTGGAGATACTCTGCTCCCCCAATCTGGGTATCATTGCATGCCACTCGTGGTGCGCCGGGTGGTGTATCTGTCTCTTATTCGCTCTTGGCCGGGAGCGTGGACTGAATCATGGAATTCCTCGAACGACTATTTGAGCTGATCACCGACTTCTTCGGCGCGGTGGGACGCGGCGTGGAACGCGGGGTCACGTCGATCTTTGGCTCGTCGAACGCCCGCTACCTTAAGCGCGTCCAGCCGATGGTCGACGCGATCAACGCGCTGGAATCCAATTACCAGCAGATGACCGACGCCGAGCTGCGCGAGCAGACGGACAAGTTCCGCCAGCGACTGGCGGCCGGCGAAACGGTCGATGACCTGCTGGTCGAGGCGTTCGCCGTCTGTCGCGAGGCGAGCCGCCGCGTGCTCGGCATGCGACACTTCGACGTGCAGCTCATCGGCGGAATCGTGCTCCACCGCGGCGCAATCGCCGAAATGATCACGGGCGAAGGCAAGACGCTCGTCGCGACCCTGCCGGCATATCTCAACGCCCTGGAGGGCAAGGGCGTGCACGTGGTTACCGTCAACGATTATCTGGCGCGCCGCGACATGGAGTGGATGGGGCCGCTTTACATGTCGCTTGGCCTGACCGTGGGCACGATTCAGGCCAACATGCCCACCGACGCGCGGCAGAAAGCCTACGATTGCGACATCACCTACGGCACCAACAACGAGTTCGGGTTCGACTACCTCCGCGACAACATGCGGCCGGCCGCCAAGGGAGACGACCGGTGGCCGAAGTCATACCAGCAGGTGCAGGGCCGGTTGCACTACGCGATTGTCGACGAGGTCGACAACATCCTTATCGACGAAGCCCGCACGCCGCTGATCATCTCCGGTCCCGCGCACGATGACGTCAGCCGCTACCGCGCGGCCGACCGGATTGCGCGGCAACTCAAAGCAGGCGTGCATTTCGAGGTGAACGAGAAGGAGCATTCTGCCCATATGACCGACGAGGGAGTCCGCCATGCCGAGCAGCTGGCCGGCGTGGAGAGCTTCTACACGGCGGGCAACATGGAGTGGCCGCACCTCATCGACAACGCGCTCAAGGCCCATCACCTCTATAAGCGCGACGTGAACTACGTCGTCCAGAACGGCGAGGTGGTGATCGTCGACGAGTTTACCGGGCGGCTCATGCCTGGACGGCACTGGAGTGACGGGCTGCACCAGGCGGTCGAGGCCAAGGAAGGGGTGCCGATAAAGGAAGAGAACCAGACCCTGGCCACGATCACGATCCAGAACTTCTTCAAGCTCTACGACAAGATCGGCGGCATGACCGGCACGGCGATGACCGAGGCCAACGAGTTCTGGAAGATCTACAATCTCGACGTGATCGCCATCCCTTCGAACCGCAAGCTGCAGCGGATCAACTATCCCGACGTGATCTACCGAACCGAGCGCGAGAAGTACGATGCGATCGTCGAGGAGATCGAACGGCTACACAAGTGGGACGTGATCCACCTCGACCGGGGCGAGCCGTTGTTCGGCGAATTGAAAGAGGAGACGGACGAGGGAGCGGTGATTGTTCCCCGCGGCGAGAAGAAACGCGACGTCATTCCGCGTGGCAAGATCAAGCGGATCGAGCGCCGTGGCCGCCCGATTCTGGTGGGCACGGTTTCCATCGAGAAAAGCGAGAGAATCGCCGACATGCTCAATCGGCGCGGCGTCAAGCACCAGGTATTGAACGCCAAGCACCACCAGCGCGAAGCCGAGATTGTGGCCCAGGCCGGTCGCAAGGGGGCCGTAACGATCGCCACCAACATGGCCGGTCGTGGCACCGACATCATCCTCGGCGGCAATCCCGAGGCCATGGCCTGGGCGCAGCTCCAGGCGAAGTATCCCACGCGCCTCGACGTGCCGCAGGCAGAGTGGGACGCGCTGGTTCGTGAGATCGAGCAGCGCGAGCAGATGAAGGCCGAAGGGCGCGAAGTGGCCGCGGCCGGCGGCCTGCACATCATCGGCACCGAGCGCCACGAGGCACGCCGCATCGATCTCCAGCTCCGCGGCCGCTCCGGCCGCCAGGGCGATCCCGGCTCGAGCCGCTTCTATCTCTCGCTCGAAGACGACCTGATGCGGATCTTCGCCGGCGAGTGGGTCAAGAACATCCTCACTCGGCTCGGCATGGAGGAGGGGCAGGCGATCGAGAGCCGCATGGTTTCACGGCGGATCGAAGGCGCGCAGAAAAAAGTTGAGGAGCGGAACTTCGACATCCGCAAGAACCTGCTCGAATACGACGAGGTGATGGACGAGCAGCGGAAGCGAGTCTACGGCTACCGCCAGCGGATCCTGGCAGGTATCGACTGCAAGCAGCTCATCATCGAGATGATTCGGCGGCAGATCGACCATCACGTCGACCAGTTCCTGGCCAAGGATTACGGCGCTGAATCGTTTGCTGAATGGGCCGGCAAGCAGCTTATGGTCGAACTCGACGCCCGCGACTTCCGCGGTCTCGACTTCCAGGCGGCCGACGCCTACGCCAAGGAAGAAGCCGACCGGATGGCCCAGAGCCAGGTCTTCGACCTTGTCGAGGAGAACCTGCCCGAGGACGTCGACCAGGTGGAATGGAACTGGGAAGCCTTGGCCAAGGGCGTCAACACCCGGTGGCGCACCAGCTTTCGCGACCGCGACCTGAAGAAGATCGGCCGCGAGGAGCTCAGCGAGACGCTCATCGAAAAGGCGGAGGAGGCAATTGCCAAGGTCGACCTGTCGGCCGGCGCCAGATTTCTCGAGCCCGATTTCGGGGTGCAGACGGTCGCCGCATGGGCCAAGCACAAGTTTGGGGTGGAGTTGGGTGTCGACGAGATCCGCGGCCGTGAACCTGATGCGGTGAAGCAAATGCTTTGCCAGCGGGCTGAGGCGGCGTACCACGAGAAAGAAGTGGAGTTTCCGGTGATGGCCGGTCTGTACCACTTCACCACCCGTGACCCTCAGGGCCACAAGCGGTACGATCGCGACGCACTGGTGACGTGGGCCCAGCAGCGGTTCGGCGTGCAGATCTCAACCGACGATCTGAAGAACAAGCAGCGGCATGAAATCAAGGCCCTGCTGGTTGAGCAGAGTCAACGCAACGCCGAACGGGCGCAGCAATTGGCGGCCGAGGGCCAGCAGCGTCTGGCGCTGCTGTTCGACGGCCAGGACGGCGATCCCGGTGCCCGCCCGGTTCGCGGCAACGGCCATCTCGAGTCGCTGTCGGACTGGCTGCGCCACGAACTGCGGGTAGAATTGCCGCCCGATGAAATCGCCCAACTGGCGCGCGAGGACCTCGAGCGACACCTCCACGCCGCTGTCGACGAGTGCTTCCGTCCCGAGATGCGGAAGATGGAACGAACGCTCGTCCTGCAGCTTCTCGATACCGCATGGAAGGATCACCTCCTCGTCATGGATCATCTGCGGAGCAGCGTCGGGCTTCGCGGATACGCGCAGGTCGATCCCAAGGTCGAGTACAAGCGCGAAGGAATGCGGTTATTCGAGAACATGTGGACGGCCCTGGGAGGCCGCGTCACCGACCTCATCTTCCGCATGGAGCAGCTCGATGAGGGCTTTGTGGGATCGACATGGACCGAAACCGAGGCGCGGCACGCCGAAGCTCCGGCAGCCACCGAAATCGTCGAACAGCAGGAAGCCGCCATCGAGGGAACCCAGCAACAGGGCGAGAAGAAGCCCGAGCCGATTCGCAATCGCGGCCCGCGAGTCGGCCGCAACGATCTCTGTCCGTGCAACAGCGGCAAGAAGTACAAGCACTGTTGCGGCCGCGGCGCGTAGCACCGCTGGGGCTGCGAAAGACACTGCCAGGCAGGTGGCCCGGCCGGCGTCGGCCGGGACATCTGCCCGGCGATAGGGGAATGGATGCCCATGAGGTTCCTTTTGAATGCCGTGTACCTCGTTCTGCTTCTGGCCGCCTCGCCCTGGCTTGCCTGGCAGGCGATCCGCAAGGGCAAGTACCGCGAGGGTTTCGCCGCCAAGTTTCTCGGCCGCGTGCCGGTGCGGACGGGCACTCGGCCTTGCCTCTGGCTTCACGCGGTGAGCGTGGGCGAGGTCAATCTGCTCGCGACGCTCCTCAAGGAGTTCGCCCGCCGCCATCCAGACTGGGAATGCGTTGTCTCCACGACCACGATGACCGGGATGGCGCTGGCGAAGAAGAAATACCCGGAACTGACGGTCTTCTACTGTCCGTTGGACTTCAGTTGGGCCGTGGACCGCGCGCTGCGGCGGATTCGGCCGGATCTGCTCGTGCTGGCGGAACTCGAGTTGTGGCCCAACTTCATCCAGGCTGCCAAGAACCAGGGAACTCGGGTGGCGGTGATCAACGGGCGGCTCAGCGATCGCAGTTTTCGCGGGTATCGGAGAATCCAGCCACTGGTGCGCCGGGTGTTGCGCGCGATCGATCTCGTGGCCGTGCAGGACGAGACCTATGCCGCCCGCTTTCGCGCCCTCGGCGCCCCGAATGAAACGGTGGTCGTAACGGGTTCGATGAAGTACGACGGCGCGGAGACCGATCGCCAGAACGCAGCGACGACGCGTCTCCGGGCGCTCGCCGGTTTCCGGCACGCCGACGTCGTCTTCCTTGCCGGAAGCACCCAGGAACCGGAGGAATCGCTCGCTCTGAACGCCTATCGCGAGCTGGCGCCGGTCTGGCCGCAATTGCGTCTGGTACTCGTTCCCCGGCATCCCGATCGTTTCGAGACCGTTGCCCGGCTGCTTGACGAATCGGGGCTTCGCTGGCAGCGACGGACCGCGCTGGAACGCGACGGGGCCGAATCAGCCGCCCGCATCCTCCTCGTCGATGTGGTGGGAGAGTTGGGCGCGTGGTGGGGTACGGCGAGCATCGCTTTTGTCGGCGGAAGCATGGGGGATCGCGGCGGGCAGAACATGATCGAACCGGCTGCGTACGGCGCGGCGGTCAGCTTCGGTCCCAACACCTGGAACTTCCGCGATATCGTGGCGGCCATGCTCGACCGGCAGGTCGCCGTCGTCGTTCGCAGCGGCGAGGAACTCAACGCTTTTGTCCGCCGCTCGCTGGAAGATCCGGCTTATGCGGCGGAACTGGGCCGCCGGGCAAAGCTCCTGGTGACCGAGCAACTTGGGGCTACCGGCAGGACGGTCGATCGCTTGGAGCGTCTGCTCCACACCGACGATGATCGCCCGGTCGAGCCGCCACACAGTCGTTCGCCGAGACCGCAGGCGGGCACGAAGGCGGCTTCTTCGGGGATCTACCCATGAATGGGGGGGTGCGCCAGCCCCTCCATACCCCCCGCCCGCTCGTTCGATCTCCCACAACTTGTACACTCGGAATTTCTTACAGCCGGTTCGGACGTTTCTACAAACGCGCTGGATCGGTCCCTGGGGGCAACAAGTCCTTCGTCCGCTTGGCTGCCGGTCATAAGTCACTGCTGAGCAAAGGGTAACGAGCGCTGCTGATGGCTCAGTTCCTTGGGCGGCCATCTGATTGGCATGCCGCTTGCATTTGAGCCTTGGCGTCAGCCTGTTCGGCAAGACGCCCAAAGGACTCTCTTCTCTATCTTCGCAAGCAAAGGAATGCATTCGTGCCATCCTCTTCAAAGACTGCCTATACGCCCGTAAACCGAATTCGTCGCTTCGCCGTGGCCGCCGTCGTGGTCGATACATCGCTCGCTGATCGGCTGCCGTCCCTTCCCGGTGCCGACGGTCAAGTGCGTGTCGCGGCAGTCAATATCGGCCGCCTGATCCGCGAGCGTACCGGCATGCGGCAGTCGCTCAAGGAACTGAGGAGCCGGCAGCAGATCATCGACGAAAGCATGGCAGCGGAACGCCGGCAACTTGATCAAGAGCGAGGGCAGTTGGCAAGGCTGGAGGCCGGTTCCGCCGCCTACCGAGTCCTCGAGAACGTCCTGGCTTGCCGGGAGGCAGACCTGGAGGCGAGAGCCGAACTGGCACGGCGAGATTTTCGCCAGCGTGAGGCCCGGATCTACACAAGCACCTACGATTCAGTGGTCGAAGGCGTGCGTCGTTGCACGCAACACCTCGAGACCGGCATCGTGCATCATTTCGACCGGCGTGATGCCGGCGAGTCTCAAGCTGACGCCGGGCTTGGTTCCATCCTCGAGCGGATCGAGCAGGCGATCACCTGCCAGTGAGCGGAGGGCGCCAAGCGGCGGAATCGGGATATCGCTCTCCACGCGGCCGCCACGGCCAGCGCGGTTCTCTAAGCTGCAGCCCTTCCGCGATCAGATTTTTCCCCCACCATACACGCCTCCCGTCGGGACAGCAGTTGCGGCTGCTGTCCCGGCGGGACGACTCGAAAACGTGTCAACGCCAGCTCACTCTGCCTGCTTGCGGTGGGCTGTGAACCGGGCGTTGGATCGGCGCTCCTCGGCGATCCAGCCAGCAAGCTGTTCGGCGGCGTCCTCCAGCGAAAGCATCTCGGCCTTCTCCGCCCACCGCCACTTGACTTCGAGTTGTCGCTCCTTGAGGCCTCGTTCGCCCACCACCACCCGAAGTGGAACGCCGATCAGGTCCGCGTCCTTGAACTTGACCCCCGCGCGGACGTCCCGATCGTCGAGCAGCACGTCGATGCCGGCCGACGTCAGGGAATCGTGCAGTTGCCCGGCCACGCGCATCGTCTCCTCGTCGGTGACCTTGACGGGCACAATGCCGACTTCATAGGGGGCCAGCGCCACGGGGAATACGATTCCATTGTCGTCATGGCTCGTTTCGACCAATCCGGCGATGATCCGGTTCACACCGATCCCGTAGCAGCCCATGATGATGGGCCGAAGCTGCTCTTTGTCGTCCAGGTAGCGGGCCCCCAGGGCTTCGGAGTACTTCGTGCCCAGTTTGAACACGTGGCCGACCTCGACGGCGTGGCGCATCGCTAGCTTCGAGCTGCACCGAGGGCAGGGATCGCCGTCGACGGCATTGCGCAGGTCGGCATACTGGGTCGGCTGGAAATCTCTGCCCGGATTGACGCCCGTAATGTGCGCGTCGCCTTCGTTGGCGCCGGTGACGGCGTTGCGCATCGACTCGACGTTGCGGTCGGCCCAGATCGGGATCGGTTGTCGCATGCCGACCGGGCCCGCGAAACCGACCGGGGCGCCAGTGACTTCCTCGATCACCGCCGGAGGCGCCAATTCGAGTCGGGTGGCTCCCACGGCGCGGCGGATCTTGTTCTCGTTGGCGTCGTGATCGCCGCGGACGAGCACGGCCAGCGGCCGTCCATCGGCTACGTAGATCAGTGTCTTGATCAGGTCCTGAGGACGGCATTTCAGGAATTGGCTGACGTGCTCGATCGTGGTGGTGCCGGGGGTCGAGACCTTTTCGATCTCCTTCAGTTCGACGGTTGCGGGTTTGAGGCCCAAGGGGCCGATCTCGGCCCGCTCGAGATTGGCGGCGTAGCCGCAGTCTTTGCAGTGGACGACCGAATCCTCGCCGTTTTCGGCCGGAATCATGAACTCGTGACTGGCGTCGCCGCCGATCGGACCGCTTTCCGCTTCAACGGGAAGATAGTCGAGGCCGCACCGCTCGAAGATCCGGCAGTAAGCCGCGTACATCTTGTCGTAGCTGCGGCCGAGCGACTCCACCGAGGTGTCGAAGCTGTAGGCATCCTTCATGAGGAATTCGCTCGTTCGCAATACGCCGAATCGCGGCCGCTCCTCATTGCGGAACTTCGTCTGCACCTGATAGAGCGTGATCGGCATCTGCCGGTAGCTCGACACGTACCGCTTCACCAGGTCGGTAATTACCTCTTCGTGCGTCGGGCCGAGGGCCATCTGCACCTGCCGGTTCTGGCGCCGTACCGCGAATTTGATGAGCACGTCGCCGAAGGCCTCGATGCGGCCGGTCTGTTCCCACAAACTGATCGGCGTCAGCGCCGGCATCAGCAGTTCGACTGCCCCGGCAGCGTCCATCTCTTCCCGGACGATCCGCTCGGCCTTCTTAAGGGCCTTGAGCCCCAGCGGCAGATAGGTGTAGGCCCCGGCCATGAGCTGCGAGATCATCCCCGCGCGGAGCATCAGGATGTGGCTGGGAATGTCCGCCCCTTCGGGCGTCTCTTTGGCCGTCGGGATGAGTGTCTGGGTCCAGCGCATGGGAGTCTTGAGCTCGGCAGGGAGTGGAAGGAAACGGCGGCCACCGTGTCGGGGATCGCCATCGCGCTCATCCCGCCGGTGCCGGCCGAAACAAGCGATTGTAGGAAATCGCCCCATTTGGCGAAAGGTCCGCGCGCGTCCCCCTTGTGGCGGATGGGATGGGAATCTACAATCAACTTTTTCCGCTTCGATCCACGGTCTCTATCTGGGCGATACCCGAAAGGTGCATATGCGGCGGCGGTACGTGAAGCAGCTCGGGCAGCAAGAGGTGGTCGACGAGGTGTTCCGCGTCTCGGGCAAGCAGCTTCGTCCCAACCGCAACGGCAATCTCTACCTGCAGATGGAGCTCTCCGACCGCACCGGCTGCATTTCGGCACGGATGTGGAACGCCACCGAAGGACATTACCGTTCCTTCGAAAACGGCGATTTTGTCCGCATCGAGGGGACGACACAGCTCTTCCAGGGGACGATGCAGCTCATCGCCAGCCGTATCACCAAGGTCGATGAATGCGAGGTCATCGCCGACGACTTCAGCCCGCTGGCAGCCGTTGAAGTCGACAAACTCATGGTTCGCTTGACGACCATGCTGCGAGGCATGACCAACCCGCATCTCCGCAATCTGGCGGAGTGTTTTCTGGTCGACGAGTCGTTCATTCGGAAGTTCGTCCGGGCGCCGGCCGGAATCAAGCACCATCACGCCTATCAGGGCGGCCTGGTGGAGCATGTGGTCAACCTTATGGAAGTGGTTACACGGATCGCTCCGTGTTATCCGCAGATCGACCGCGACCTGCTTCTGTTCGGCGCATTTCTGCACGACATGGGAAAGGTCGACGAGCTGACATACGAGCGTGAGCTGGCCTACAGCGACGAAGGGCAGCTCATTGGCCACCTGGTAATGGCGGTCAGTCTGCTCGAAGCAAAAGTCCGCGAGGCGGAAAAGCTGTCCAACGAGTCGATCCCGCGCGAGATGGTGCTGCGGCTGAAACACATGATCGTCAGCCATCACGGCGAATACGAATACGGCAGTCCCAAATTGCCGATGACGCTCGAAGCGGTGGCCCTGTTCTGCCTCGACAATCTCGACGCCAAGGTGTCCGCCTTTCACCAGCAACTGCGCGACGATCCCAACGTCGACAGCCCCTGGACGAACTACCATCCGACGCTTGGCCGCAAGCTGTTCAAGGGCAACGGCAAGGACGAGCCGTAAGTCTCGTTCGACGCCACCCGCGTTTTTTGGATGGCGTGGTCCGGTGGTGCGCCCCGCGCCGCCTGTGCAGTGGCACGCTCCCCGCCGGCGTATGATGACAGCGCACCCGTGTGTATGGGAGGTGGATCAACGCAATGGACCGAGCCGACCTCGAACAGGCCATTCTCGCCCACGTCCGACAGCCCGGGTACCAACCGGTTAAGCCCCGGGTAATCGCCAAGAAGCTTCAGATCCCTAAGGTGGACGGCCCCGAGATCCGCAAGGTGGTCAAGCGACTCGTGGCTCGCGGGCTCTTGAGTTGGGGGCCGGGGCACTTGGTGAAGGCCGCCGAAGGCAAGGCCGCCCACGGCAACCGCATCGTGGGCGTCTTCCGTCGCATGGAGGCCGGCCATGGGTTTGTTCGTCCCGGCGGCACCTCGCCCGCCGACGCGCGCAGTCTGGATATCTACATCCCGGCCCGCAAGACGCGTGACGCCTCCACCGGCGACACGGTTATGGTGCAGCTACTCAAGCCGGGGCGACATCATCCGGGTATCCGCGGCGAAATCGTGGAGATCGTCGCCCGTGAGACGCGTCGGTTCGTCGGCACATACTACTACGAGTTGGGCGGACAGAGCGTGGTGGCGGTCGACGGCCGCGATTTCTCCCGCCCGATCCCGGTCGGCGACCCGGGAGCCAAGGGCGCGCGTCCCAACGACAAGGTCGTTTTTGAGATGATCCGCTTCCCGACCCACCTCGACGACGGCGAAGGCGTGATCCTCGAGGTGCTCGGGCAGCGTGGCCAACCGGGAGTGGATACGATCTCCGTGATCCACCAATTCAGTCTGCCGCAGGAATTCCCCGAGGCGGCCCTGGCCGACGCCCGGCAGCAGGCCGATCTTTTCCGCGAAGAGATACCGGCCGATCGGCTCGACCTTACGGGTGAGGCCATCGTGACAATTGACCCGGCAGACGCCCGCGACTTCGACGACGCGATCTCGCTCACCCGTCTCGACAACGGCCACTGGCGGTTGGGCGTGCATATCGCCGACGTGGCCCATTTTGTGCCGATAAAGACCGGCCTCGACCGCGAGGCGCAGAACCGCGCCACGAGTGTGTATCTGCCCGACCGCGTGATTCCGATGCTGCCGGAGATCATCTCCAACGCCCTGGCCAGCCTCCAGCCGGGAAAGATCCGCTATACCAAGACCGCATTTCTTGAATTCACCCCGGAGGGTATCCGCACGCATACCGAGTTCCACAACTCGGTGATCCGCAGCAGCCGCCGGCTGGCCTACGAGGAGGTCGATGACTTCCTGGCCAACCGCGAGCCATTCCGGGAGAAATGGGGCGAGGCGGTCCACTCGCTGCTCGGCCGGATGCACGAACTGGCGATGACTCTCCGCCGGCGCCGTTATGAACGCGGGGCACTGGAGCTGACCATGCCCGAAGTGAAAGTCGAACTGGACGAAAACGGCCGCGTTTCCGGTGCGAAGATCGTCGAGCACACGGAGAGCCACCAGATCATCGAGGAGTTCATGCTCGCGGCCAATGAGGCGGTGGCCGAGTACCTGCAAGCCAACGGGCTGTTCTTTCTGCGCCGTGTCCACGAAGCACCCGATCCGCGGAAGCTCCAGTCGCTTACTTCTTTTGTCGCCGAACTTGGCTACCAGACCGACAGCCTCGAGAGCCGGTTCGAGATCCAGAGACTCCTGAGACAAGTGGTCGGCGAGCCCGAGGCATACGCGGTGAATTACGCGGTGCTGCGCTCGATGCAGCGGGCCGTCTACAGCCCGGCCGAAGAAGGGCATTATGCCCTGGCCAGCGAGTGCTATTGTCACTTCACCTCTCCCATTCGCCGTTATCCGGATCTGACCGTCCACCGCCTGCTCGGCTCATTGCTGGCCGGTACGAAGCCGCGAAATGACTATGACGAACTGGTGCTGCTCGCCGAGCACTGCTCCGACCGCGAACAACGGGCTGAAGCCGCCGAACGCGACCTGACGAAACTCAAGCTGCTGGCCTACATGGCCGATCGTATCGGCGAAGAAATGGACGCCGTCATTACCGGAGTCGAGAGCTTCGGGTTGTTCGTGCAGGGACTGGGGATTCCGGCCGAGGGCCTGATCCATGTCAGCACGCTCGACGATGACGACTACCGTTTCGACCGCACCGCGCATACCCTGGCCGGTTTTCGCAGCGGAAACCAGTTTCGCCTCGGTGACGTTGTCCGTGTAGCGGTGGCCCACGTCGATGTCGACCGGCGCGAACTCGATTTCCGGCTCGTGCGCCGCGAGCGATCCCCGGAAGTCAAGCGGAAGACGGTCCACAAGAAGCGCTCGTCCAAAACTCCCGATCCGCGCAACAAGCCGCGCACGAAACGAAAGCGGCGGTAGAAGCGTCTCAAGCGACTGGCGCAGCCGGATCAGGATCGCCGCCCGGCTATTCTGGCCAGCGTTTCACGTCGTCCACCGCCCGATGAATGAGCGGATCGATCTGGCCGGCCAGATGCTTGCCACTCGGGCCGCTGTCCGTGTTGAACAGGACCGCCCACGAGAAGCCGTCCCAGCGGCGGACCATGAGCGCGGAGGTTCCGGCGATGAGCCCGTTGTGCCAGGTGTTTGTGCGGCCGCTCCCCACGCGGCGAACATTCCAGCCGCAGCCGTAGTAGACCTCCTTGCCGCCCTCAGCGTCGTGGCCGGGCGGACCTGCCGGCGGGGCGAACATCGTGCGGATTGCCCCTTCACTCAGAATCGGGCAGCGGGACGGAGCATCGAAGGCGGTCGCAAACCGCACCAGGTCAACGGCCGAGGAAATCCAGCCGCCATGCCCGCCGAAAGCGTCGAAATTCTCCGCGCCGTCGGGCAAAGGTACCGTCTGTCCGACGCACGGCCCGACCACCGCCGGGCCGCGCCGTTCGAGACGGTCGTAGTATTTCACTTCGCCCGCAGCCCGTTCCTCGACCGCCCCCTTTCCCAATTGCGCTGACGTGATGCCGAGGGGCCTCAGCACCTCGTGGCAAACGTGCTCCTCGTATGGGCGTCCAGCGATCGCTTCGATGATCTCGGCCAGCATAAGGTAGCCCACGTTTGAATAGGCATACCGCTCACCAGGATCATGATCGAGGGGGCGTCCCATCGCGTAGCGGACAACGTCCTTCGGGCCGATCGGCAGAAACTTCCCCATGGCGTCCGCGATCTTCCTCGGTCGCGCGATCGGGTCAAACGACCGGTCGCGATCCCAGCCGGCTGTATGCTGGAGTAGATGCCGCACCGTCACCTGGCCCAGCCGCGAGTCCGCCGTGCCGCCGGGCAGGACAAACGGTTCGAGCCCAATGCGATCGACGAGGCGATCGTCGAGGCGGAGTCGGCCGCGGTCGACGAGTCGCAGAACCGCCACGGCGGTGAGCGGCTTCGAAACACTGGCGATGCGGAAGATCGATTGCGGCTCGACCGGCAGCTTCCGCTCGATGTCGGCGTAGCCGAACCCGCGGGCGTAAACCAGCCGGCCGTGCCGCGCCACCGCCAGCGCCGCGCCGGGCGTTTCTTGCTCGACGAGAAACGATGACATGAGCCGGTCGAGCGGCGCACACTCCGGGTGCGCCTCGCCCGTCCGCGGAGACTCCTCGCTTGCCGAACCGGCAGAGTCATCGGCCCGCGTCAAGCCGCAGCCGACTGCTGCCGAAACCGCAACCTTCAGGAAACCTCGCCGTGAGTCTCGTCCGTACATTTGATGGTTGCCCAACGACCGGGCACGGTCCTTTCTTGGCTATTCGACCGTGATCTTCCACTCGGCTGTCTTACCCGGCACGAGCGTGAATGTCTTCTCGACTGCCTTTCTTCCCGGAGCAGTCACCGTCACCTTGTAGTCGCCGCAGAAGCCGCGGAGAGAGGCGACCCCCTCGTCGCCGGTTTTCAGTTCCGCTCGCGTCCACCATTCGCCGTGGATCAGCTTCATCAGCTCTTCGTAGGCGGGTTTGGGGCTCATGTCGGCGCGGATCAAACCGGCTGGAGCCTGCTTCCATGCGCCGCGATCGCTGAAGTCCCACCAGGTAATCGCCTCTACCGCCGGGTGCGAGAAAAGCATCGTGTAGAAACGAACGACCTCCCTGGCTTGCTGGGCTTCGCCTTCAGGCGTCGAGGGCCACGGATCGCCGGTCTGCTTCTCCCACTGTCGCTTGCCCGAAACGATGGTCGTCTCGGTGAAGTGCAGCGGCACGCCGAACCGCGAGAATCGCTCGCAGACGTCCCAGATCTTTGCATTGGGCCACGCCCCACCATGCATGTGGCTCTGGATCCCGATCACGTCGTAGAGCCGTTTGCCGTTAGCATCGACCAACTGTTCGATGAGCTGTTCATAGGGCGGGTCGGTTCGGTAGTCGTTGATCAAGAGGGTTGCCTCTGGGTTGGCTTGCCGCGCGTGATCGAAGCATTCCCGCGTGAATTCCAGTCGCCCGGCTGCTTCCCACATCGACGTCATCTTTGGAGACCGCTTCACGAATTCCTCGCGCTCGAAGTGAGTCGCCTCGTTGACCACGTCCCATCGCTCGATCCGCCCCTTGAAACGCGATACGCAATCGTCGATCCGCGCCATCTGCAGTCGGCGAATCTCATCGGGGCCGTTCGGCAACCACGCCGGGTCGGTGAAATTCCATGCCAGAGGATGCCCCTTGGTCTCGATTCCCTGCTCTCTGCACCACTCGGCCACCCGGGTTGCGTACTCGTGTTGAGGCTCTCCTCGTCGCCGCTCATAGCTCGGCCAGTAGAATCCCAACGTGGCGTAGTTCAATAGCGCCGCGTATCGGTCGCGGTAGGCGCTTTCGCTCGCCTCGTCCGGTTGTCTGCCCCAGCCGAAGATATTGCAGCCGAACAGGAACGCGTGCCGCGTCTGCTCGATCGTAACCTCTGCACCCGGCAACGACTTCCCCGACGCATCGATAACGCTCACCACGGCGTCGGCCTTGCGGTGTTTCTCGATCCGCGCATCGGCCCCCGACCAGAGTTCCTCGTCGCCTGCCGCGCTGTAGGCCGTCACCGACAGAGCCAGGAGAAAGCTCGATCCAAAGAACGTGATCAGTAGTCTGCGTTTCATGGTCGGGTCCATCAATTGGATTGAGATGATGATTTGGAAGACTGGTGTAGCCGATCAGTCGTGGCTCAACTGTAATGTCCTCACATTGGCGACTATTTGCAACCGATGGCCGTTTATTGGCGTCTTGTTGGCGTCGCCAATCATCGCTCGCCGGTGGTCGCCGCTGACAAGGCGTCAAAGCCCACGCGGTGACTTTGAATCGCTCGACGGAAGCCCTTGCTGCCCATGCGCTTGCCACCTCGCGTCGAAGCGACTATCCTGTAATGGTTGGCCTCGCCCGGCCCGCTGCCCTCGAGAAACGGTCCGACTGGGGGGCTCCTGCCTATGAAAAACCCGCCTGCATCCCGCTGCCACGCTCCTGCTCAACTTCGCCGGTCGCTCATGCTTCCGGCGGCGGCGTTGCTCGCCGCGCTCTCTGCTGGGTGCCGGCAGGCTGAGCCGTCTCAGGCCCCTTCGCCGGCCGATAGCACCGCCGAATCAGTGGCAAACCTCAAGACCGTTGCCGTCGAACTGCACCAGTGGCCGCGGACGGTCCGCATTCAGGGGAGCCTGGCCGAGCATGAACGCGTGGTGGTCGGAGCCAAAGTTGCCGGCCGGGTGAAGGAGGTAAGAGTCGACCTCGGTTCGCCGGTGAAGCAGGGTGATGTCCTGGCGATACTCGAACCCGAGGATTTCGACTACCGCGTCCAGCAGGCGGAGGCCCAACTCCACCAGGTCCTGGCGAAACTCGGCCTCAAGCCGGGCGATAGCGAGGGACGGCTGCAACGCAACGAGGTGCCGTCCGTCGTCCAGGAGAAGGCGCTGTTGGACGAGGCGCGGTCGAGGCTTGAACGGGTGATGAGCCTGTCGCAGCAGAACGTAATCACCGCCCAGGAACTGGAGCAGCAGCAGGCTCAGGTTCAGGTGGCTGAAGCGCGGCACCGATCCGCGCTCAATGTGGTCGACAGCGATCTCGCCGATCTGGCGATGCGGCGAGCGGAACTGGCGCTGGCCAAGCAGGCGCAGGCCGACGCCGAAATCCGCGCGCCCTTCGACGGCGTTATTCATGCGCGACACGTCGCGCCGGGGGCCTACGTACAGGTCGGGCAACAGGTGGCGACCATGGTTCAGATCGATCCCTTGCGGTTCCGCGGTGGTGTGCCGGAACGCAAAGCCATCGAAATCCACGTTGGCCAGCCGGCGGCGATCTACATCGAGGGCCAGTTAGAGTCGATTCCTGGCCAGGTGACGCGGGTCAGCCCGGCAGTCGATCCGAACAACCGCTCGCAAACGATCGAGGTCGACATCCCCAATCCCGATTCGCGACTGCCAGCCGGGCTGTTCGCCGAAGCGGAGATCACCGTGGACCCACATGCCAAGAGCCTTGCGGTGCCCGCAACGGCGGTGAGCGAGTTTGCCGGGGTCCAGAAGGTGCGATTGGCACGCGACGGCAAGCCTGTCGAACAGGTGGTGCGGACGGGACGGCACGACGGCAAGTTGGTTGAGATCGTCGACGGGCTGGCGGAAGGAGATCGAATCGTCGTCGAAACGGAGCCGGCGAAGCCGGAGCAACCTTCGGCATAGCGACTGGCCCGCCCGAGGCGAGCCGTCTCGATCTTCCAGGATAAGGAGACTATCCCCTTGCAGTGGTTGGCGGAAATCTGCATCCGGCGGCCGGTGTTTGCCGTCATGCTCATCCTGGCGATGGTTGTCGCCGGAGCCGCCTCCTATTTGCAGCTCGATGTCGACCGCTTCCCGCGCATGGATCTGCCCACGGTCTACGTGCGTACTGCTTACCGAGGAGCGGCGCCGGAGGAGATCGAGTCCGAAATCACCCAGGTGCTCGAAGACGCGGTTGCCACCGTGGAAGGGATCGATGAGTTGCGGTCGATCTCCAGCGACGGAACGTCGCTGTTGCTCTTGACCTTTCATATCGACCGCAACATCGACTCGGCGACCCAAGACGTTCGCGATGCGGTCAACAGCGTGCTCAACCGCTTGCCGGATGACGTCGATCCGCCGGTGATCCGCAAGCAGGACCTCGACGCCTCACCAATCCTCAGCCTGACGGTGTCGGCCGATCGCGACTTGCGCGAACTGTATGTCCTGGCCGATCGCTACGTGAAGAACGTCATCGAGTCGGCCAGCGGTGTCGGGCAGGTGACGATTGCCGGGGCGGCCGACCGCGCGGTGCAGATCAACATCGAGGCCCAGCGGTTGGCGGCCTACGAAATGTCGATCATGCAGGTCCGCGATGCGCTCACGCGCCAGAACGCCGAGATTCCCGGCGGACTGGTCGACGCGGGACGGCAGGAACTCGGCCTGCGGACGCTGGGCCGGTTCACTGATGTCCGCCAGTTCGAAGACATGGTGCTGGCGACCGTGCGGGGAACCCCCGTCCGGCTCCGCGACGTGGGTGAAGCGGTGAACGGCACGAAGGAGGTGCGCAACCTTGCCCGGCTTGATGGCAAGCCGGCCGTCGTTCTCGAAGTCCAGCGCCAGTCGGGCGCCAACACGGTCGAAGTGATTGACGGTGTGAAAGCGCGGCTTGATCGTTGCCGCGAGTTGTTGCCCGATGACGTGTCGGTCGACATCATCCGCGACCAGTCGCGATACATCAATGCCGCCATCCACGAGGTGCAGGGACACCTCGTCATCGGCAGCATCCTGGCGAGCCTCGTGGTGCTCCTCTTCATGCGGTCGTGGCGTTCGACGGTGATCGCCGCCCTGGCCATCCCGACCTCGGTGATCGCCACCTTTGCGGTCATGCGGATCATGGATTTCACGCTCAACAACGCCACGCTGTTGGCGCTGGTCCTGATGGTGGGCGTGGTGATCGACGACGCCATTGTCGTGCTCGAAAACATCTTTCATTCCCTCGAAGAGAAGAACATGTCGCCGCGCGAGGCGGCCATCTATGGCACGAAGGAGATTGGCCTCGCGGTGCTGGCGACCACCCTGTCGCTCGTGATCGTTTTCCTGCCGGTTTCGTTCCTCTCGAGCATCGCCGGCCGGATGCTCTTCGAGTTCGGCCTCACGGCCACCGTGGCGATCCTCGTATCGCTCGTCGTCAGCTTCTCGCTGACGCCGATGATGTGCTCGCGGATGCTTCGGGTGAACCGCTCGGCGGCGGCCGGCGGACCGGCCTCGCGCCGCGGCTTCTATCACTGGATCGACCTCGGCTACTCGGTTTGCCTCCGCGTGGCGATGCGCTATCGCTGGGCAGTGCTGGCCCTGTCGCTGATGGTAATCGCCTCCAATGTTCCCTTGTACCGCTTTGTCAAGAAAGACTACATCCCCACCAACGTCGATGAGTCGGAGTTCGAGATCCGCGTCACTGCACCCGAGGGCTCGACGCTGCGCACGATGGACGTCGCCATGCGCGATGTGGAAGCGGAGATCGCCTCTGTCGACGGCGTCACCCGGATGTTGACCACCGTGGGCTCGTCGGGCATGGGACGCGTGAACAGCGCTTCGGTATATGTGCGCCTGGAAGACATCGAGAAGCGGGCGTTTTCATTGAGCAGACTCGTTCGCGACACGCTCGCCGGCCGGCCGCGCGCGGCCCTGGAGGGCAACTATTCGCAGAGCGAGAAAATGCAGGAGATTCGCGGGCGGCTGGCCCGCTTCGCTCCCGATCTGCTGTTCTCGATCCGCAACCAGACGTCGCTCCGCCAGGGCGCCCCGGTCGATATCGACTTCGCCATCACTGGACCCGATCTGGCGCAGCTAGCCTATTACAGTAACTTGCTCATAGAGAACCTCCCTCCTGGCATCCTGGACGCCTCCACGACTCTGCGGATGGAAAAGCCCGAGATGCTCGTTGAAATCGACCGCCCTCGCGCCGCCGCGCTGGGGGTTGATGTCCAGGAGATTGCTGAGGCGCTCCGCGTGGCAGTCGGCGGCGACGACCGCGTGAGTCGCTGGCGCGATCCGCTTCTGGATGACGTTTACGACGTTGAGCTTCGCCTGGTGGGGATCGACCGGGGCAGCCCCGAGGCAATCTCCCAGCTCTACGTCCGCGCGCGCCCCAGCGATCCGTCCGGAAGCGGACGCATCGCGCTAACCCGGCTAGACAACGTCGTGCAGTTGAAACACGACCACAGCTCGGCGCGCATCGACCGCCTCGATCGCCAGCGGATGGCTGCCGTGCGCGCCAATGTGGCGCCCGGCTTCGCCCTGGGCGATCGCCTCGAAGCCGTCCAGGAAGCCTGGGATAAACTGGGAGCCCCGCCGGAATACGCCACCCGGATCATGGGCCAGGGCCGCGAATTGGAGCGCACTTTCCGCGACTTCCGCTGGACGTTCATCTTGTCGTTCATCTTCATGTACATCGTGCTCGCCGCCCAGTTCGAGCACCTGCTCCATCCGTTGACGATCCTCTACTCGCTTCCGCTGGCCGTGCCGTTCGGCTTGGTGAGTCTGTGGCTGGGGGGCGAGACTCTGAATCTCTATTCGGCGCTGGGAATCCTGGTGCTCTTCGGCATCATCAAGAAGAATGCCATTCTCCAAGTCGACCATACCAACCAGCTTCGCGCCCGCGGCATGGAGCGGCACGAGGCCATCCTGCTGGCCAACCGCGACCGCCTCCGGCCGATCCTCATGACGACGATCGCCTTCGTGGCCGGCATGGCGCCGCTGTTGCTGGGCGTTGGCCCCGGCGCCGAAGAGCGGCGCTCGATCGCTGTCCTGACCGCCGGCGGCCAGACGCTCTCCCTTCTGCTCAGCCTCCTTGCGGTGCCGGTCGTGTACTCGTTCCTCGACGATATCGCGGGGCTCTTCCGCCGCCGCACTGCCGAAACACCAGCCGCCGTCGCCGAGCCTGACGTGCTACCGGTTGAGGCGGTCTCACTTATCCATGTAGGTTGGAGCGACCCCAGTCAGGCGGCCGCTCGGGATTGACTGCCGGCGGCGCGACGCGCTTGAGAGCGGGCGAGGCTGCTGCTTTGTTCGCCCCGGCATTTCTTTTGGCCGGCCGAGCGGTTAACCTGGATACGTTTCTGTCACCCGGGAGGACCCTTTATGAACCGCCGAATCACTGCCGAAACATGCATCCGTTCAGACCTGCCGACAACCGCCGCCACAAACCGGCGTAGCTTTCTCAAGACGGCCGCCGCCGCGAGCGCAAGCGGCCTTCTCGCGCCGCAGTTTCTGTCGGCCCAGGGCCGCGGCTCGGCCAGCGACCGGCTGAATCTGGCGTTCATCGGCGCCGGCGGACGAGCGGGCGCCAACCTGAGCGGGCTCAAGGGGCAGAATGTCGTCGCGCTGTGCGATGTGGATGACACTCGCGCAGGAGCCGCCTTCGAGCAGCATTCCAAGGCCCGCCGCTTCCGCGACTTCCGCAAGATGCTCGACGAGATGGACCGCCAGATCGATGCCGTTGTGGTCTCCACGCCTGACCACACGCACGCCGTGGCCGCGATCGACGCCATGCGCCGCGGCAAACACGTCTACTGCGAGAAACCGCTGGCCCACTCGGTGGCTGAAATACGCGCCATGCAGCGCGCGGCCCGCGAGCACGGCGTGGTCACGCAGATGGGCAACCAGGGACACTCGTTCGACCATATCCGGCTGTTCTGCGAATGGATCTGGGCCGGCGCGATCGGCAACGTGCATACGATTCACGCTTTTCGCGACAGCAACTACTCGCGGATCGATCGGCTGCCCAGCCTCTCCGAGAAGCACCCGGTCCCCGACACGCTCGACTGGCAGCTCTGGCTTGGCCCGGTGGCCGAGCGGCCGTACCATCCGGCCTACATGCCGGGTATCTGGCGCGGCTGGATGCCGTTCGGCACCGGCGTGATCGGCGATTGGGTGTGCCACATCGTCGACCCGGTCTTTTGGGCTCTCGACCTCGGTGCGCCGAAGTCGATTCTCGCCGAAGCCCCCGGCTACGATCCCAAGGCGCATGCCGAGACATTTCCGGCCGGTGCCCACGTAACCTACAAGTTCGCCGCCAAGGGGTCGCGCGCACCGGTTACGCTCCATTGGTACGACGGCTCGTTCGCGCCGCCGCGCCCCGAGGGCTGGGAAGGTGATTGGCCCGGTCGCAACACGTGTGCGGTCGTTCTCGGCGACAAGGGGAGCATTCGCTACGGTTCGCACGGCGCGACCGGCGTGCGGATCTTCCCCGAGGAGAAGATGGCCGAGTTCAAGCGGCCGGAACCGAGCCTGCCGCGGGTCAAGAATCACTACGACGATTGGCTCCAGGCCATTCGCAGCGGCGGCCAGGCGGGGTCGAACTTCGACTACGGCGGTTCGCTCGCCGAGATCGCCCTTCTGGGAGTGATCGCCATACGGATGCTCGGTACTGAGCTCGAGTGGGACGCCGAGGCGATCAAGTTCACTAACTGCGACGAAGCCAATCCGCTGCTCACCCCACAGTTTCGCGACGGCTGGACGTTGTAGACGCGATTCATCCGCTCGCTGGTGTGAAAGTACCTAACCATGATCAGACGTTCGCCCGATTGGCGGCTGGTAACGATGTTCGCTCTGTTCTTTGCCGGCATGGTTTCGGCGGTTGATGCGGCGGAGGCTCTGACTCCTCTTGAGCTTCGCTGCGAGTACCTCGTCGACCCGTTGGCCGTCGAGGCAACCGCGCCGCGGCTGAGTTGGCGAGTCGAGTCCGAAGCCCGCGGGCAGAGGCAGACGGCTTACCAGATCCTCGTGGCCTCGTCGCGCGAGAAACTCGACCGCAATGAGGGAGACTTGTGGGACACGGGCCGCGTGTCCGGCAACCAGACGACGCAGATCGCCTACTCCGGCCAGCCGCTCAAGTCGCGGCAGGAGTGCTTCTGGAAGGTCCGCGTGTGGGACAAAGACGGGACGGCGTCCGTATGGAGCGAGCCGGCGCGGTGGACAATGGGGCTGCTCGAGCCGGGCCACTGGCAGGCCGAGTGGATCAGTTTCCGCGACGAGTCGCCCCTTTGGACCGATCGTACGAAGCTCTCGCTGCCCCCCGCCCGCTACTATCGCAAGCCGTTCCATGTGGGCAAGCAGGTCCGCCGCGCGACGGTCTACGCCACCGCGCTCGGAATCTACGAGTTGAACTTGAACGGCCACCGTGTGGGCGATGCGTACTTTGCGCCCGGTTGGACCGACTATCGCCAACGGGTCTACTATCAGGCCTATGACGTCACACCCCTCGTGACGAGCGATGCGAATGTGCTGGGCGCGACCGTCGCCGACGGCTGGTACGCCGGCTACGTCGGGTACGGACTGCTGGTAGGCTATGGCCCGCACAAGACGGGCCGCAACATCTACGGCAAGACTCCGGCCCTGCTGGCCCAGCTTGAACTGGAGTACGACGACGGCACTCGCGAGGTGATCGGCACCGACACCACCTGGAAAGTTACCGGCGAGGGGCCGGTCCGCGAGGCCGACTTGCTCATGGGCGAGTCGTACGACGCGCGGCGCGAAATGCCCGGCTGGGCGAAGCCCGGCTTCGACGATGCCGACTGGGCCAGCGCGATCAAGGCCGAAGCCAATGGAAGCCTGAAAGCGCCGTTTCACGACGCGGGCGGCGTCCGTGAACAGGAGTTCGGGTTTGTTCGGCCCGCGCGGCTGCAAGGCTATCCGGCGCAACCGGTTCGCGTCACCGAGGAACTCGCGTGTGTCGATGTGACATCGCCGAGCGAGGGCGTGCACATCTTCAACCTCGGCCAGAATTTCGCGGGCAGCGTGCGGCTGAAGGTCCGCGGTCCTGCCGGCACGACGGTCCAACTCCGCTACGGCGAGATGCTGCACCCCGACGGCCGGCTGATGACCGAAAACCTGCGCAAGGCGCGGGCCACCGACTTTTACACGCTCCGCGGCGATTCGGAAGGGGAGTCGTGGATGCCGCAGTTCACATTCCACGGCTTTCAGTACGTCGAGCTGACCGGTTACCCCGGCAAGCCCGAACCGGATGTGGTGACCGGCCTGGCGATGCACTCCGACACGCCGCTGGTGAGCCGGTTCGAGTGCTCCGACCCGATGGTGAACCGGCTGTTCCAGAACATCGTCTGGACGCAGCGGTCGAATTTCCTCGAGTTGCCCACCGACTGCCCGCAGCGCGACGAGCGCGAGGGATGGATGGGCGACGCCCAGGTCTACATCCGCACGGCGACTTACAACGCCGACGTCGCGGCCTTCTTCACCAAGTGGTTCCACGAGGTCGAAGAAGCGCAGCTCCCGTCCGGGGCATTTCCCGATTACTGTCCTTGGCCGTTCCAGCACGGCAAGGCGTTTGCCACCGCCTGGACCGACGCCGGGATCATCTGCCCGTGGACGATCTGGAAGGTCTACGGCGACACGCGAGTCATTGAACGGCACTACGGCGCGATCAGGCGTTTCATCGAGTGGCGGATGAGCCAGGCGAAGGATTCTCTGGGAATCGCCCATCCGGAAGGCAACTCCTGGGGCGACTGGCTGAACTTGAACGAGCCGACGCCGCTGGAATACGTCGACACGATCTATCTCTATTACTCGACCCGGCTGGCCGCCGAGATGGCACGGGCGGTCGGCAAGGAAGACGACGCCCGGCAGTGGGCCGACTTCTCCGCCAAGGTGAAGTCGGCATTCGCCGAGAAGTATCTCCGCGCCGATGGCACGCTGGCGGTCGACACGCAGTCGGCCTACAGCCTGGCGCTGTACGTCGGCCTCATTCCGGACGACAAACGGGCGGCGGCCGGAGCGCGGCTGGCCCAGAAAATTCGCGACAACGAGTACCGCATGGCCACCGGGTTTCTCGGCACTCGCCCGCTGCTGGGAGTGCTGACCTCGGTCGGCGAGCACGACCTGGCCGTTCGGCTCCTGCAAAGCCGCCAGTTCCCATCGTGGGGATTCGAGGTCGAAAACGGGGCGACCACCATCTGGGAGCGCTGGGACAGCTACACGAAGCAGGAGGGCTTTGGCCGGCACAATGCAGCGATGAACTCGTTCTCGCACTACTCGTTCGGCGCGGTCGGCGAATGGATGTTCCGCATTCTCGCCGGCATCGACACGGCTCGCCCCGGCTTCCAGCGACTCGTGCTGCGTCCCTCGCCGCCGAGCCCCGAGAGCAATCCCGACCAGGCGCCCATCCACTGGGTCAACGCGCGGTACGACTCGATCCACGGTCCCATCGATAGCCGCTGGCGGCGCGAGGCGGACCGGTTCACGTATGAGGTCTCGATCCCGGCGAACACCACCGCGACCGTTCTCCTGCCGGCTGCCGATGCCGACTCGATCCGCGAGGGCGGCAAAGCGCTCGCCGACGCGGACGGCGTGCGGTTCGTGCGGATGGACGCCGGCCGCGCGGTGCTGGAAATGGAATCAGGGCAGTACCGGTTCCAGTCGCAACTTTGACCTCCCTAGCCGAGAGTGGATATCGCCATGAAGCGCATCTCAGTCGCCATGATCGCGACCTTTCTCTGGACGATGCTCTTGCCGCTCGCCGCTAACGCAGCGGAAGGAGCCGAGGTGAAGTCTCTGCCCCAGCCCACCCCGAACAAGCTGCCGCGATGGCGCGGATTCAACCTTACCAACAAGTTCCAGCGCGACTGGAACAATGGCCCCTTCGAAGAAGACGATTTCAAGCTCATCCACGAACTGGGCTTCAACTTCGTCCGCCTCCCGATGGACTACCGCGTGTGGACCGACCGCGACGACTGGACCAAGTTCAACGAGCCACCGCTCAAGGAGATCGACCAGGCGGTCGAGTGGGGCGGCAAATACGGCATCCACGTGCTCATCAATTTCCACCGCGCTCCGGGTTACACCGTGGCCAGCCCGCCCGAAGCCAGGAGCCTGTGGACCGATGCGGAGGCCCAACGCGTCTGCGCGCTGCACTGGGCGATGTTCGCGCGGCGGTACAAGGGCGTTCCCAACGAGCGGCTGAGCTTCAACCTGTTCAACGAACCGGCCAATATCGAGCCGGCCGTGTACGTCGAAGTGGTCAAGAAGATCGCGGCGGCCATCCGCGCCGAGGATCCGAATCGGCTGATCATCTCCGACGGGCTCGGTTGGGGCCGCCATCCGATCCCGGAGCTTATCCCGCTCCGGATCGCGCAGGCCACGCGGGGATACACCCCCATGGACGTCACGCACTACAAGGCCAATTGGGTCTCCGGCGCCGACCAGTATCCACTGCCGCAGTGGCCGCGGCTGGCCGCCTACGGCACGCTCTATCAGCCGGGTAAGTCCGACCTGTCGGAAGAGGCCCGGCGGCCGCTGGTCATCGAGCTTCCGGCTGCCGGCAACGCTTCGATGCGCGTCCGCGTGGACGTGGTCTCCTCGCGAGCCGTGCTGGTGGCCAAGGCCGACGGCGCGGTAGTCTGGCAGAAGGAGTACGTCTGCGGTCCTGGCGAAGGGGAGTGGAAGAAGGCCGTGCATCAGCCGCAGTGGAATACGTACCAGAATGTCTACGACCGCGACTATGAATTCCCGCTGCCCGATGGCGCGCGGCGCGTCGAACTGGCGGTGACCGCCGGCGACTGGTTGCGCTTGAGCGAGATTGGCCTCAAGGTCGGCGATGCCCAGGAACACGTCCTCCCATTGCGGGCCGACTGGGACGCGCCGCCGGCCCGGGTGCGCTTCGCGCCGGGGGCGAAGGCCGTGTTCCAGGGCCAGGGGATGGAAGACCGCCAGTGGCTCTGGGAGACGCTCATCGTCCCCTGGAAGGAAGCGCAGGCCCAGGGCGCCGGCGTAATGGTGGGCGAGTTCGGCGCTTTCAACCAGACGCCACACGACGTGGTCCTGGCATGGATGGAAGACTGCCTCCAGAACTGGCAGAAGGCCGGCTGGGGCTGGGCTCTGTGGAATTTTCGGGGCTCCTTCGGCATCCTCGACAGCGGCCGCAAGGACGTCGACTACGAAGACTTCCACGGCCACAAGCTCGACCGCAAGATGCTCGACCTCTTGCAGAAATACTGATGCCGCCGGTTGCTTGCCGGGTAATCACCAGAACATTACCCTGATCGGAAGGCTCGGCCGCTGTTCGCGGCGCCGCCGTCGGCGAGCACGTCCGAGCAGGCGTTTCGCGAGAGAGGATCCATGGCGGTCACTCAAATCATCGCCCTGCTCGTTGTGATTCTGATCTTCCTGGTCGGAATTATCACGTTTATCACCTTCCAGCGGATTTTCAGCCTGTGGCTGCAGGCCTACATGTCCGGAACTCACGTGTCGATGCTCGAAATCATCGGCATGCGGTTCCGCCGCGTGGATCCCCGGGTAGTGATCAAGGCTCTCATCATGGCCACGCAGGCCGGGGTGCGGCTGTCGTGCCAGGAGCTTGAGCGGGCCTACCTCGAGGGCGCCGATCTGGAGAAACTGACCCTGGCCATGATCCACGCCCGGCAGCAGGGAATGGAAGTCAGCTTCAAAGAGCTTGTTCAGGCCGACCGGGAAAACCGTCTCGCGCAGAAGCTGAACCTGCCCGCCGGCCCCAGCCCGGCCGCCGACGCCGCGCGAAGCGATAGCCCAGCCGCCGCGCCCGCGGCGTCCGTCTGCCCGAAATGCGGCCAGCCATCAACCGGCACCAACAAGATCTGCCGGAACTGCGGCGCCATCCTGTAGCGGGTCGCCCAAACCTTCGAGAACGAGCAACTTCCATGCAGACTCCTGTCTCCTCCATGTTGCTCTTCGTCATTGCTGCCGCCGTGGGGGCGGCGGGGCAGTTTCTCTACAAGTCGGGGGCGGACCGCACGACCGACTCCATCGCGAGCTATCTCTTCAATCCCCGGCTCCTCGCCGGTGCCGCGTGTTACGTCCTCGTTATGGTTCTCTTCGTGGCGGCGTTCAAGCGGGGCGGATCGATGAGCGTCCTCTACCCGATCTATGCCTCGACCTTCATCTGGGCGGCACTGATCGCCTGCGTTGCATTCCATGAACCGATACGCCTCGTTCATATCATGGGAATGGTCCTCCTGGTCGCCGGAATGTTCCTGATGGGCTGGGGGAAATGACGATGAGCCAAGGCAGCTATGCACCCGAGCGGCGGCCGCTGGCGTCGCGCGAGCGAAAAGCGTCGAAGGCGGTCGCCCACTGGCTGGCTGTCCGCGGCGTCTCTCCCAACGCCATTTCTGTGGCGGGAATGGTCGCCGGGATCGCCGCCGGATGTGCTTTTGCCGCCACGTCGCGTTACTCCCCCGCCGCCCTCTGGTTTCTTGCGGCCGCCGCGCTGATTCAATTGCGGCTGCTGGCCAACATGTTCGACGGCATGGTGGCAATCGAGACGCGCAAAGCTTCGCCCGTCGGCGAGTTGTTCAACGAGGTGCCCGACCGGGTCTCCGACGCGGCGATGTTCGTCGGCGCCGGATACGCGGCCGGCGGCAATCCGGCGCTCGGTTACATTGCGGCCTGCCTCGCGGTGTTCCTGGCCTACCTGCGGGCGCAGGGAAAGGTCGCCGGCGCGCACCAGGAGTTCTGCGGCCCGATGGCCAAGCCGCAGCGGGCCTTTGTAATGACGGTGGTCGCCATTTACTGCGCCGTCGCTCCAGACCGCTGGCAGCCGTACTTTTCGCAATCGTTCCACGGCATGGTGTCCTTCGCACTGGCCGTCGTCATCGCGGGCGAGGCCTGGACAGTTGTCCGGCGGCTGCATCGAATCGCGCGTGCGCTTCGCGACTCGGCCGCGACAGGAGGACCGTGATGTCGCCTCGTAGCGCGCTGGTGAGCGATGTGTTTCTGACGTACGTGGGCGTCGCACTGGGGGTCCTCGTCATCGCGGGGATACTCCTGGCGGCGCTTCGCTGGGGGCTGAAGCGGGATGTCGGCCACGCCTGGAAGGCCTATCGCGGCTGGCTCGTCATGGTGCCGCTGGTGGTCGCCGCCATCTTTCTCGGCCGCGCGGCGACGATCATGTTCTTTACCTTCGTGACGATCCTCGGCATCAAGGAATTCTCGCGGGCCACCGGCCTCTACCGAGATTGGCCGATGACCGCCGTGATGTACCTGGGAGCGTTCGCCGTGGCGATCACTGCCCTCGTGCCCGACCCCAATCTCGGCGTGCACGGCTGGTACGGGCTGTTCGCCATTCTGCCCGTCTATACAATCGCGGCGATCCTGCTCTTGCCCATCCTCCGCAATCAGGCCCTGGGTCAGCTCCAGTCGATTGCCCTGGCGGTGCTCGGGTTCCTCTACATCGGCTGGATGTGCGGGCACGTGGCGTTTCTGGCCAACGCCAGGCATGCCTACGGCTATCTCCTCTACCTGCTGTTGGCCGTCGAACTCAACGACGTGGCCGCGTTCACCTTCGGCAGGCTGTTCGGTCGTCATCCGCTGCGGAGCAATATCAGTCCCAGGAAGACCTGGGAAGGGTCGCTCGGCGCGCTGGCCGTGTCGATGGCGCTCCCCTGGCTGCTGCGGTTTTCCTTTCCGCACTTCTCCGCCCCGGAGCTGATTTTGACAGGGATCATTGTCGGCGTTGGGGGGCAACTCGGAGACCTGTCGATCAGCGTCATCAAGCGCGACCTGGGCATCAAGGACATGGGGGCGGTGCTCGAAGGCCACGGCGGAATCCTCGACCGCATCGACAGCCTCATCTACGTCGCCCCTTTGTTCTTCCACATGGTCCGCTGGTTCCATGACCTCTACTGACCCCTGGCATTACAGCACCGCCGAGGACCTCGACCAGTCGCTCGCCGAGCGGCTCCGCGGCTTCCCTCGCCAGCCGGACATGTCGATCTACGGGTTGCGAATGGCGGCCGCGCTCGTGATCCGCGCGTGGCTGCGGCTGTATCACCGGCTCAGCATCAGCGGCCGTGAAAACCTGCCCCGGGAAGGCTCCTTCCTGCTGGTCGCGAACCACGCCAGCCACCTCGACACCCTGGCCATCCTCTCCGCCATGCCGCTCGTGAAGCTGCACCGGGTGTTTCCCGCCGCCGCGAAGGACTTCTTCTTCGTGAGCGTCCCCCGCACGGCCGTCGCCGCCATCGTGGTCAATGCCTTGCCCTTCGACCGCGAAACCCATATCCGCCAGAGCCTCACAATCTGCCGGGAACTGCTGGCCAATCCGGGCAACGTGCTGCTGCTCTACCCGGAGGGCACGCGATCGACGACCGGCGAGATGGGCGAGTTCCGGCCCGGCATCGGCCTGCTGCTCGCCGGGACCGACTGGCCTGTCATACCGTGCTACCTGGAGGGAGCATTTCGCGCCTGGCCGAAGGGGAGCATCTTTCCTCGGCCGCGCAAGGTGCGCCTCGTCATCGGCCCACCTCGCCAGTATTCCCACCTGAAACGCGGCAAGGAAGCGGCCCAGTCCATCTGCCAGGACCTGCGCGATGCGGTGCTGGCCTTGAGAAATCAGGACGCCACGTAAACCATTCGCATGTGGCGCTTTCCCTCGTACGCTTCCGGTCGCGTAACGTCGGGGACTGGTCCATTTTTCGGCTCAGAAGCGCTTTCGGCGAACGGACTTTGCCCGAAAACATGGACCTGTCCCCTCGGTAGCTGCCCGCCGAACCGCCTTCGCCCTCACCTGGCCGCCCGTCGCGCCCGACGCCGCTTCTCTTGCTCAAACCGATACCGTTGCGAGATGCCTTGATGTATAAAGTCCTTGGGAGCGCATGGAAAAGAAGAAGGCGGAAAGGAGAATCAGAAACATGCCCAAAAAACACAAACGTGGTAAGAGCGAAGTCGTGCTGGGTTTTGCCTGGTACCGTCCGGAGCAGTGGTCTTTGCTGCGCGAACTTGCCGCCGACCCTCAGACGCTGGAGCCGACGCACACGGAATGGGTGGCAGAAGCGCTCAAGTCAATGGCCGATCTACGGGCGACGGGAGCCGACGTCAGGAGGATCGATGTCGATGTCCGTGAGCTCGCCAGTTGGTGCCGCGACCGCGGTCGGCCGTTGGACGGCAGTGCCCGCGCAGCCTTCGTGACCGAGAAGTTGAGCCAGTGATGGCCGTTGGCACCGGGGAATCAACAACTGTCGCCATTCGCTCCGCGAAAGCAGCGTCCTTCCACGGAACGACCACGGAAGTTGTTTCGATGTCGATCTTTTGCGAGGCTCGCTCGGTCTCGATCCACCTGATCGCCAACATCTGACGTCGGCCTGGCCCAAAGCACGTTCTGCCGCAGCCGATGAGCGACGACAATGCGGTGATCCAGAACGAGGTTGACTCCGGCGGAATTGCCGGCCGCTTCTTCCGGCCGGCGTCCGGCGCGATTCGCGGAGCGGTGATTGTTCTCGGCGGCTCGGGTGGCGGGCTCGGCTGGTCGGGTGATGTGGCCGCTCAATTGGCTGCCGAAGGCTACGCCGCGCTGGCGCTGGCCTATTTCTGCTGGCCTGGGCTTCCAAAGCGGCTGGTCGGAATTCGACTGGAGTACATCGCCGCGGCGATCCGCTGGCTCGAGCGCACGCTGGCGAGCGAGGGGAGCCCCGTGGCGGTCATCGGCGCATCGCGGGGGGCGGAGTTGGCGCTGTTGGCCGCATCGAAATTCCCTCAAGTCCGGGTGGTCGTGGCGGTAGCGCCCAGCTCCGTCGCGTGGGGCCCTGACGGCGGAATTGGCGATATTGGACGGTCGGCATGGACCTTCGGCGGCCGGGCTTTGCCGGCGATGCGATCGCCATCGGCGTGGTGGCCGCCGCGGTCGGTCGTGGGCATCTTATCGTCATGGGTGCTCCGCACCCCGTGGCGCAACACTCCGCTCGTCGTCAAGTCGCTGCAAGCTGCCGACGCGGTCGCACGCGCCGCCATCCCCGTGGAACAGATCAAGGGCCACGTGCTTCTCATTTCCGGCGGCGACGATCAGTTGTGGCCATCCCGTCAGATGGGAGAAGCGATTATCGCCCGCCTCGAGGCAGCAGGCCATCAGTTCGAGGCTCGCCACCTCAGCTACGACGGCGCGGGTCACGCGGTGAGCATCCTTGAGACTGATGATTACCCGACGCGGATTCGCCATCCCATAACCGGGCTGGTGTACGATCTGGGCGGCAGCGAAACTGTCAACCGGGAGGCATCTTCATCGGCGCGAACCGAAGCCCTTGCCTTTCTCGGGCGGCACCTTGAAACGGAATGGTCGGCAGAGTTCCGACCCCATTGAGGTTCCGACTCTCCCGATCACGTCAATAAGGGCGTCTGTTCCCCTTTGCGCCCTCGTCTTCCTTACCTCGCGCCTGCTGGATCACCCTCGTCATGCTCATCGGGAGTTGTCTGGGGGCTAGGCCGCTTTCGTCGAGTATCGCGTCCGCAGGGAGCGAGACTGCCCGGCGCAAGTGGAAAAGCCGCATGCATGTATCGCCTGGGAGGCCCCACAGGCGGACCAGCGTGCACAGAAACATCCGCAGATCCAGCAGGAAGCTCGCTTCGCGAACATAATCCAGATCGAGCACGAGGTGGCGTCGCACGCCGTTCAAATCGCTGACCGGAGGGAGATTGATCTGTGCGAGGCCAGTGATACCGGGTCGAACCGCAAACCGGTTCACGTATCCAGGAATCGCCTCGGCTAGGATCGGGACGAATTCCGGATGTGCGGGCCGCGGGCCGATCAGCGACATTTCCCCTCGGATGACGTTGACCAATTGCGGCAGGTCATCCAGGTGCAGCTTTCGCAGAATGCGGCCTACCAGGGTGACCCGGGGGTCATCGATCGCGGACCAAACCGGACCGGTCGCGGCCTCAGCGTTCTGATGCATCGTCCGGATCTTATACATTTCGAAGGGCTTGCCGTTTTTTCCCACACGAGTCTGCCGGAAGATCCCCGGCCCGCGCGACGTGAGCCTCACCAAGAGCACCGAAGCGACGATGGCCGGTAGTCCCAGAATAAGGAGCATCGCTGCCATCACCCTGTCGAGGAATCCCTTGTGCACGAAATAACGTCCCGGCGCAAGTTGGATTATTGCAGGAATATCCGACAAACTTAAAGCAGCGCAGCTCGCGGAAGGAAGTCTTGGGCCTTTGACAGAGCGTCTTCGTGGCTTGCCTTTAGCCCGCTTCATGCGCAGCTTGGCATCGACCACCCCAAGCCCCTCAAGTTCCCCTCGCTTCACCGCCCAGTATAGCTGTTCAGTCTTCTCGGGGGTCAACAGTAGAGTCAATCGGACGCTACCGCGGCGTTTTGATCTTACTAGTATGTCGCCCGGCACATTCAGCAGTTGTTTGATCGCAGCCAACAGGTGGTCTTGCTCTTCAACAGTGTATGAGTCGAAGTCTTTCGCAATGACCAACTCGATTTCGCGAGTACCCATGTCAGTGATCACGCCTGCTGCACTATCGCTGTCATTGCTCTGCCAATCTTCTGTGGAATCGTCATCGGTGACCTCATAGCCAGAACAACTGCCCGTGGTCTGATTAAGGAAGGGCGCGCCAGGTTTATCCTGCGGCACCGGGCCTGTCGGACGGATATGGCTCGGTTTCTCAGTTGAAGTAGGTACCTGATCATCGTTTTGCAGATCTGATTGTGCCTCGACGGTGTTCAGAACGCGCGTAAGCAAACTGGCGAGTTCGCCAGACTGGTCGACTCGCCTGTCATTCCAGTTAACAAGAATGTTCTCCGCCGGAAGAACGTCGTCGCTGATTGACAGAACAACAGGGCCACTTCTCTTAAAGTCGGCGTTGGATCGCTTTATACAAGAGGCAAGCATTTCATCCAGCCTCCTTCCCCCAAAGATGGCGGCAAGCCACGGCGTCCTCTTGCTGACTGCATAACTCAATGCCGCCGGCAGAGTGCCACGGTTGCCCCGGAACTCAGGCGGACTCGCCGATCCATTCCGCATCAAAAGTGCAAATTGGGCCCACCGCAAGAGAAAGACGACTAGAGCCTGGACAGCCCGTGTCCATTGGAACGTGTTATGGGTTCCAGGATACGCACCGGTGTCCTTGCCTCGTACGGCATGTACCTCGGGATCCCCCGGGTATCGGAAGCACGTTCGATCCAGTTCTGGCCGTGCATCACCGGAAAACCAAAGCTCGATCTCGGTCGGCTTGCCGCGCATCTGCGGTGTTCCCCTTACGGCGTTCGGAGGACCTCCATTATCCCAGATCGCAGCATCCAAGGGAAGTGATGTATGTTCTGAACTCTCTGCTGAATCTGAGACTTTTTCTGAAGGTTACGCGGGCAATTGCCTCCCAGGCAACTAGTTAGGATGGCAAACATCGCCTGGCCAGGGCGACTCCCATGTATCCGAACCTGGACAAAGGAGCCATTCGATGACGACCCAAACGACGCACCCTCCCGAGGCGGAGAACCGCGGAAAATCTTGTGAGCATTCGGGCGTCCAGCCTTGGCTGATGTACGTCTCCAACGTGCAACCGGACATCCGAGTGATCCGGGCAGGCACGACTAGCGGAGCCGAGACTCCTGCCAAGATTGACTTCCGTCTCGGTGGTATGGCCGGCAATGGTGCTTCGGTTGCCCTGGCGAATGGCATCACCTGCGGCGTTGCCGGTGTTCAAGCCGCTGGCTTCCCGGCGGATTGGACGAGGCAGCTTGCATCTGCCCGCGGCTTGGTGCCTTTCCTTACCGACCGGCGGGTGGATGACGCGGCCATTACGGTTGCTACCGAGAACGGCAGGCGCGGCAGTTACGACGTCTTCGTGCAGCGGATGAACGCTTTGGCAGTTTACGAAATAACGTCCGCTGCGAGGGCTGCGATCATCGCCGCGCAAGCCGTGCTAGTCGGTCCGATGCCGATTGCCACGACGACGTGCGCCCTTTTGCGCTTCGCGGCTCAATTGAGTCAATATGCTGCGTTGATCCCCCATCCGACCTTGACCTGTCGTACAAACATTTTCGCCAAGATCGCCAGGTTGTTCGATTTTGTCCAGCTGAACTTTGGGGAGGCCCAACTTCTCGATTCGGCAGCTGGTGACCTTCCTCGGCTTGCGTGTCGTGTGCGATTCCTGCTCGGCGACCGAGTGGAATTCGCTATTACTAATAACAGTCAACGAGGACTCCTGTGGGCCGAGGGACACTGGTTCGAGATTGTGCCTTTGCCAGTAAGTGCGGTCAACGGCAGCGACCCGGGTGATGTGTTTGCGTCCGCATACATCATTGCTCGACGATTCTTCCGTGTCGATCCACAGAGAGCTCTCGACTACGCGGTTCGCGTTGCGGCGGCTGCCGTAGTAGGCGCGACCTTTCCCAGGTTTGTATGAGCCGATGACATGCCACACTGTTGAGTATGTCGGCTGCCCCTCAAATAGTGGGGGCGAATCGCTTCTCGGCGAGGATGCTTGGCAAGCTTGCGAAGAGTTTCTGGTTTCGTTTAGGCATTGTCTTGCCGGGTCTGGCTATTGGTCGATACAGGTTCGGCCACCTCCTGTCTATCATCCGGCTCAAAATCCATAGTCCGCAGCGGGCTGGGTTTCCCGGCTTCGATCGGCGTTTCCTGGGCATAAACGGATAGGACTTGTTCGGCTTGCCAGCGATACTTGTCGATGCGGGGTTCGCCGACGAAGGAGTTATCGGAGCGGTACACCTCGCGCCAGTCGGTCCAGTTGTGTGCCGGGGAGGCGGCGAAGATGTGCAGGGGGCCGCCGGGATCGGTGCCGTGGTATTCGAGATTTGCCGGCTTGGTGAATACGACGAATAGACTGTCGGAGCGGTCGGCGACGATGGAGGGCTTGCGACCGAAGAAGGGAAGTTGCTGCTGGTGCCACGCTCCCCCCTCGTCGCGCCAGTAGTGGTAATAGCGCCAGGCGTTCATATCCTTGGTCGCCCCGGGTGCATCGAGCGGGTTCTGCCAGAGCACGACGTGCACCCGGCCGCGGTGATCGACCGTTTGCGTCAACTGGTTCATCAGTCCCCAGCGCCAGCGGATCGGGTGGACCGTGATCCCGGGCGAATCAAGGTGCATCGGCCCGCCGCCCGCCAGGCCGATCGGTTCTCCGCGGTTGTTGCGCCACTGGCGCCCGCCGTCGTCGCTGCAGGCGTACTGGAGGCCGTGGCAGTTCAAAAGGCCCCACTTTCCATTGTCCTGCCCCTCGCGCCATACCCAGGTCGTGTGCAGGCGGCCGGCGGCGTCATAATCGAAGCCGTTGTGATAGGCATTACGGGTGGCGCTGCCCTGGAAGTCGCCGCGGCCGCTGATGTATTCGCCCAGGATCGACCAGCCGCCGCGGTCGGGATCGTACTCCGCCAGGTGGCTGTCGCCGTCGCCGCTGCCCCCAATCCGGTAGCCGAGTTGCAGCCGGCCGCCGGGTGTGGTGAAAAATGCCGGGTAGGTCACCCGGTCGAGCTTCCGGCCGGCGACCAGCTCCGACGTTGTCGGGCCGAACAAGGCGGCCGCCCAGTCGGTTTCTTGTGGCGTGGTCGCCGCGCCGGGACGCGAGACGCGATAGTGGAGCGGGCTGCCGTGATGGTCGAAGGCGAGGTGGATCGTGCCGTCGGCCGGGCAGATGCCGATGACGGCTATGTTGTGAACGTCGCTGTGACGGATCGTGTAGTCGTCGAAGGCGATCCGCTGCCATGAGCCGCCGGGCAGGCGCCGGCGGCCCACGCAGAGGCGCCCGCGGCTGTCGAACCAGGTTGCATACTGCCAGCCTTGGAAGCTCACGGCGGCTTCGATCTGGAAGGTCTGGCCGTTGATGCACGTGCCGTACGTGCCTTGCGCGAAATTTAAGGCCTCGGGCTCGAGAACCGAGTCGTTCACCAGCCGCAGCGCCGGCGGTCCGGCCGGCGCGGGCTCGGCTTCCTGAGATTCTGTCGATTTGTGGCCTGGAAGGGTGGCCGCCCGGAAGCGCAGCAAGAGGACACTGCGATGGGGCACCGTGGCGGCGAACTCGCCGTCGAACTCCCCCAGGTCTTTCTGGCGCCACAGGTCGCGGAGGACGTGCTTTCCCTCGATGCCAAGATCGCTCCACCTGGCCGTGACGGCAGCCTCGATCTCACCTCGGTTGCACAGGCCCACAACCTTACTGCCATCGTCGAGGTTCTTAACCATCAGGAACGTGTCGTCGTCCCGCGTCACGACGCGTGCACACTCGCCGAGCGGGTCCTGATCAATCTCGATCACCTCCGGGTTGCAGAGGATGTTGAGGGTGAACTCGTCGAGGCGGCTCATGTCGCCGCTGTAGATCAGTGGAGAGGCCATCAGGCACCAGAGCGACATGAAGCTGTACTGCTCGTTGGGCGTGAGCGGGCAGGGAGCCGGCTGGCCGCCGGTCCGCGAGTCGCCGATCCAGCCGATCTGGATGTAGTCGGGATCGTTCCACGCGCCCGGCTTCTGCCAATCGCGGTGGGCGGCGTTGTTCAGCGCCACTTCGAAGATGCGGTCGAGCTCATAGCCGAGATCGTCCGCGGTGCGCCAGCAGTGTCCGCCGACTTCGGCGCCCCACGTCCACACGTCGCCCCATCCGTACTCGCAGAGGTTGAAGACGATGTCGCGCGGCTGTTTCTGCAGCAGGCCGCCCATGAGCAGGTAAGGCTTCTTGAGCGTCTCGATGCTCTGGTCGTTGTTGACCACCTGCCGATAGCTGCACCAGTCGTACTTGAGGAAGTCGAAGCCCCAAGCGGCGATCTGCCTGGCATCCTGCTCCTCGTGCTGGTAGCTGCCGGCGTAACCGCCGCAGGTCAGCGGCCCCGGCGAGGAGTAGATGCCCGCCTTGAGCCCCTTGGAGTGGATGAAATCGGTCAGCGCGCGCATGTCGGGAAAATGCCGGTTGGGAATGATGTTGCCCTGAGCGTCGCGCATCGGACCGAGGCGCAGCGGATCGGGCGGGCGCTTGGCACGCTCGTTATCGGTGTTCATCCAGCAATCGTCGATGTTGACGTACTGGTAACCGACGTCGGCCATGCCGCTTCGCACCATCACTTCGGCGGCCTCGCGGACGATCGCGTCGGTGACGCGGTTGCGATGGGCATACCAGTGGTTCCAACCCATCGGCGGCGTGAGCGCCAGGCGATCGCCGGCGGAAATTCGCAGCTCGCGTGTGGCGTTGCCGTGGGCGTTGGTCGCGACCAAGGTAGTGCGATACTCGCCGCGGGGCGGAGCCGTGCCGCTGAGGATGCCGCTGGTCGCGTCAAGGCTTATACCGGGGGGCAAATCTGCGCTCGTAAAGCGGATCGGCCGCTCGCCCGTGGTCGGCACGCGGAACAGGAAGGGGTGGCCCGGCCGGCAACCGACGATCCGCGGCCCATTGATCCGCGGAGACGGCGGCGGCTGGGGTGTGAGGATGACGGCCGGTTCGCTCGGACCCGCGCCGGCCAGGGGTTTGGGGCCACGGACGATGAATCGGGCGTCGGCCCAGTTGGCATGGGCGGTGGTGAGCCGGTCAGAGATATTGACGGCCAGGAGCAGCAACTTCTTCACGCCCCCGACATCCAGGTCCACCGCCTTGGCTTCCTGGCCATGCTTCATCGGGCCGGAGTCCCAGAGCCGTCGGCCATCGCCGATGACCGTGAAGCGAACCATCGCCGGCACCCGGCCTCCCGCCGCGTCGTCGACACCGACGAAGGCGAGGAACCGCTCCGAACCGCCGTCGAGATCGATCCACAGCGAGCTGCGCGCGTGAGTGCCGACGCCGCGCTCGAACTTGCGTCCGCAGATGCTCAGCGGCTTGCCGCTCATCGAAGAGTCTACCCGGGGCCTGCCCCACGCCTGGCGCATGCAGGAGAGGTCGAGCGAGGTGAGCCAGACGGTTTCGTCGGCCGCCGATGAGGCGGCCAGCGTGAGGCAGGCGAGAAAGACGAGAACGCGTGGAATGGCCATGGCGCGAGCTTCGGATCAAATGAAAAGGGGGCCCTGGCGAGGATTTTTGCTCCCCGATGATACCACGGGGGGCGAGGTGCCGCGTCCCTGCCCGTGCTTTTTCCCCGCCGGTCCTTGCAGCCGTGAACTGCCTTGCCACTCCCCGCACTCGGCGGCGATCAGCTATCGGCAAAGCTGGCAGTCGCGAGCGTCCTACGGTTCGACCACCCCTCGCCGCCCAACGCCCCGACCCCCTCCAGAAATCTCCCAGAAACCGAGCAGATCCGGCCGGTTCTTGTATTGACAAAAATACATGAACACTGGTATACTATTGTCCGGCGCTGACGGTCTCCCCGTCCGCCGGCGCGGCCCTGCCCGAAACGCGGGCGGCGGCACGCGTTCGTTCATTCTCAATTCGGCAGCTTTACATTCATCGCGCCGCATTGGCGGCCACGCGCTCGCTCCCTGTCTTCAAAACACCAGGCAACCAACCACATCATTCCTCTCGTCTAACTTCTTACTTCTAACTTCTCACTTCTGCTCCAGCCCCCTCTGGAGACTTCAACACTGAAGCCAGTAGGGGTATAACCACTTACGGCGACGTCCCTCTCTCGAAAGCCTTTCCGTGCCTGAACTTGCCGCCGCGCTCCGCGTCGTAACGAACCGAAACACTAGCGTGGGGTGTTTCGCTTCAGCCGGCCAAATCCACCCACTCGGGGCAGTGACCCCACCGGCAACGCCTCGCCTAAGCGCGGAAACTATCGATCTCGGCTCGAGTGGGGAGAGAGGGCTGGGCGCCGGGCCGGGTGACCGCGATCGCCGCAGCACGCGTGGCCCAACGGGCGGCATCGACGATCGAGCGGCCTTCCGCCAAGGCCACCGCCAACGCCCCGTTGAAGGCATCCCCCGCCGCCGTGGTATCGACCGCTTCCACTTCATAGCCGGGTATCGAGATCAGCTCGTTCTCCACCACCAGGCACCCCTCCGCTCCAAGCGTGATCACGGCGCGCCCGCAACCCAATTCCTGGAGCTTCTGCACCGCGGCCATCGGCCGCGCCGGATCGCTCAGCCCGGCTCCGGTCAACAGCGCGGCCTCACCCTCGTTGGGCGTGATGACGTCGACATAGCGAAGCATCTCCCCGCGGCAGATTTCGGGCGTGGCCGGCGCCGGATTGAGGATCGTCAACAGGCCGAATTCCTTGGCCCGCATCAGGCCTCTCAGGACCGTGTCGAGCGGCGACTCCAGGCAGGTGAGAAACACCTTGGCCAACTTGAAAGCCTCGTCGGGCACCGCGTCGATATCGGCGGGCTCGAGGAAGTTGTTCGCTCCCGAGGCCACCGCGATCGAGTTCTCGCCCTTCTGGTCGACGACAATCAGCGCCACGCCCGTGGGCGTCTTCCGAACGACCTTCAAGAACTGGCAATCGAGCCGTTCCCGGGCGAACTGTTCGCGGGCCTGCCGGCCGAAATCATCGTCGCCGACGGCCGCGATGAAAATCACGTCTTCCTTCGCCGCCCGCGCGGCGGCCACCGCCTGGTTGGCCCCCTTGCCGCCGTGCGCCTTGTAGAATTCGCCCCCGATGACCGTCTCACCCGGAACCGGCAGACGCGGCACGCGAGTGACGAGGTCGGTGTTCACCGATCCGAGTACGATGATCTGCGACGCCATGAACCTGTCTCCTCCACGCCGAATGCGTGGGCTGCTGCCAGAAGGTCATTTGCCGATGCAGAATCGGCTGAAGATGCGGTCGAGCACGTCGTCAGTGTAGACGGTGCCCGTCACCTTGCCTAGTTCCTCCAGAGCCAGCCGGACCTCGGCGGCAATCAGCTCTTCGCCCGCGGCGACGTCGAGCAATACCAGGGCGCGGTGGAAGCACTCAGCGGCCCGATGGAGCGATTCGCGGCAGCGGGCCGCCGTCCCCGCCACAACCTCACCCACCGATCCGGCGGCGACCTCGGCGCGGATCCGCTCGCGGACCGCCGCGATCCCTTCACCCGTGAAGGTGCTCGTGGCAATCGCCGGCGGGGCCGGCCGGATTCCGGCGGCCGCGTCGACCTTTGTCCACACGAGGATCCGAGTTGGCGCCGATTCCCCGATGAGGGTCTGTTCCCAGTCGTTTAAGGGTCGGCTGGCGTCGAGGCAGAAGAGCTCGATTTGCGCCTGCCGGACCTGTTCGGCGGTGCCCCGCTGCGCCGCCTCGACAATTTCCGATTCCAGCCGCCCCGGCTCGCGCTGGACCCCCGCCGTATCGACAAGCTGGCAACGGACGCCATCCAGGTCGAGCTCGGCCACCAGGTAGTCGCGGGTTGTGCCCGGTTCATCGGCCACGATCGCCCGCGGCCCCGCCAGGGCGTTGAACAGGCTGCTCTTGCCCACGTTCGGCTGGCCGACGAGCACCACCCTGAAGAGAATACCAGTCTCGCCGCGCGACTCCATCTGCCGGCTGAGGCGGGCCGTCTCCGCCGCGGCGATGGACAACTCCGCCGCCAGTTCGTCGGCGGCAATGAACGGCAGATCCTCATCGGCGAAGTCGAGACCGGCCTCCAAGTGCGCGAGCAGATCGAGGCACCGGTCGCGGAGGCGACCAAGCGGCGCCGACAGCCCGCCCGCCAGTTGCGCAAGCGCCACATCGAGCTGCGCCGTGTCGGCGGCATCGATGACCCCCAGCACGGCCTCGGCCTGGGTGAGATCGAGCCGGCCGCTCAAAAAGGCGCGGAGCGTGAATTCGCCGGGCTCGGCCAGGCGGGCTCCCGCCTCGATCACCCGCCGCAACACGGCCTCGAGCAGAGGCGGCGAACCAAGCGTGTGAAACTCGGCCAGGAGCTGCCCGGTATAGCTGCGCCCGCCGGGCCAGAGGTACATCTCGCCGTGGAGTCGGCGGCCGGCGGCGTCGAGCCCGAACCAGCCATTGGTCGCGTGCGGAAGCTTGTCCTGCGGCCACAGGCCGCCCTGGTCGGGCAGGAAGTGACGATTCAAGCAGTCAACGGTGGCGGGGCCAGCGACCCGCACGATGCCCCGCGCCGCGCCGCCCGGCGCGGAGGCGATGGCCGCGATCGTATCGTCGAGGGCGTAGGGCATGGCCCGCGGTCAGCGGCCTTTTCGGGTCTTCTTCCTGTCCACTGCTGCACGACGCTGCGAGTCCTTGTCGCCGTTGCGGCCGGAGAACAGGTTGGCCAACGATGACCGGGCCGGCGCCGGCGCGGGCGGGGCGCCAGCGGCCGGCGGATGGCTCTTGGGCAGGAACTTGCGCTCGGCGATACTCCACAGACTGGAAGCGATGAAGTAGATGCACAACCCGGCCGCCACTTTGTAGAACAGCACTCCCATGAAGACCATCATGTATTTCATCATGGTCTGCTGCATGGCCGACTGCTCGTCGGTGGGCGGAGGCATGAACATCTTCTGCTGCCAGAGGAAGATGGCGACCGCCACCAGCGGCAGCACATTGAAGTACGGCCCCAGGCCGAACATCCCGCGGCCGCTGGTGATGAACTCGGGCATCAGCCAGCTCCAGTTGAAGAGCATGTCGGGCGCCGCCAGGTTCGAGCACCAGCGTATGGCCTCGGAAATGAGCGGCGCCTGGCGCAGCTCGACGTCGACCATCAGCGAGCGGTAGAGGCCGATGAAGATCGGCAACTGGAAGAACAGCGGCAGGCATCCGGCCAGCGGATTGTAGTTGTGCTTGCGGAACAGCTCCTGTTGCGCCCGCATCTTGGCTTCGGCGTTGCCCTTATGCTTCTCCTGGATCTTCTTGATCTCGGGAGCCAGCTCCTGCATCTTCTGCGCGCTCAGCGCCTGCTTGCGGCTCAGCGGAAACATCGACAGCCGCACGAGCACCGTCAACAGCACGATGGCGATGCCGTAGTTCCGCACCACGGCGTAGAAGCCGTGCAGGATCCACAGCATCGGGATGGCGACCCACCAGAACCAGCCATAGTTAATGATGCCGCTGAGTCCGTACCGGGCGAGCAGATCGGGCTTCTTGGGCCCGGCAAACAGCGTGAATTTCTGCACCAGCGAGGTGCTCGGAGCGATCTCGTGCGCGACACTCTCGACGCGGAACGTGACGTTGGCCAGCTTCTTCCATTGGGGATCGACCGGCCCCACGCGAATCGGCCGCGATTCTTCGAAGAGAATGGCTTGCGGATCGTCGCGTTGGGGAATGAGCACCGCGGAGAAGTACTGGGCGTCGACGCCCACAAAGCTCACCGGCTCGCCCTTCCATACCGAGCCCCAATCGCCGTTGGCGATGTCATCGCCGGAGACCAGAACTGGTTGCCGGCCGCCGAGCGAAACGACTACGTCGCGGAGCCCCGACGAGCCAACCTTGCTGGCATACCAGTAGCCCTCGGTGGGCAAACCGGTCGGTCCGTCGAGCAGGTAGGCGAGCTTCCGGGGGGCTTCCCCGGCGTTGCGGATCTCGATCTCGAAGTCGAGGTGGTACGCCGGGTGATTGGCATCCTTACGGGCTTCTTCGGGCACGGCAACCAGGCGGTACGTCTTGAAGACTTCGAGCCCGCTGCCGGCCATCGGGCGGCGGAAGACGACTTCGGTCTGCGAGTGCTTGACCACTTCCCAGTTGGCCCGCCGCAAGTCGACACCCTTCAGCTCACGGCTGAGCCCGGCCGGGCGGGGCTTCTCCTTGGCGTCGTCAAGCTCCGAGTCGTCCAGGTCGATGTCGCCAAGCTCCTGGTCGTCCAACCGGCTGAGGGTCATCAGAAGCGAGGTGGGATCCTGACCTTCCGGTCGGACAACTTCCAGCGGCCGGCGGCGGAGCGTCAGCGGCAGCGTGAGCGATTTGCCTCCGCGCTGGACGGTCAGTTCGACGGTGTCGCCCGGATCGCCCTTCCGGGTTGCCTGTTCAAGATCGGCAAAGCCGCGAGTGTTCTGTTTCCCGAATGCGGTGATGACATCGCCCACTTTGAGGCCGGCCTGCTCGGCCGGACTGCCCGGCGGCACGACCTGTACCGGCGCGCCATCGCCTGTGGCCAACGGGTCCATGGTGACATGGCCCATGTAGCCCCCCTCCCATTCCAGGTCGTGGAAGTTGTCGCTGCTCAACTCGATCCGCGACAGCGCCGCACCCTGGCTATCGACCGTTGCCCCGAAGCGAAATGGCCCCCTCGGGTCGATGGAGCCCAATGTCAACCACCGGCGCGGAAACTCCTCGGCCGGCTCAGCCGCCTTGTCATCGTCGGTCGGCGGCGGTTGGGCCTCATCCCCAGCGGGTTTCTGCTCCTCTTCCCCGGCGGGCTCGTCTGGATCCTCGCCAAGCTGCCCCGGGGCCGGAGCGTCGGCCGGTTCCTCGGCGGCGGGCTGCTCTTTGGCTACCTCTTCAGCGGGCCTGGGGGGCGCAAGCCACGACATGAGCCACATGTTGCCCACGAGGATGAGCAGAGCGAGGACGATAAACAAGGCGTACCGCCCCCACATCCCCTGCATCGGACGATCTTCCATAACACCCAAGCCTTCGCAATACGCGAAAAAAAGTGCGGCGCCGGTTCGCGTCGCAGTAACTCCGAAAGCCAGAATCGGCGTGGCAGGCTATCGTTTGGGCACGCCCGGACCGCCCCTCCTCAACATTAGGGGGCAATGGCGGCCATTGCAGCTCGTCGCCAGGAGTTAATTCTCCCTTTCCGAGCCGATCTTGCAACGTCGGACAGGCTCCGCGGGAGGGGTCTCGCTCCGTGGAGAGGGGGGCAGGACTCGCGATCCGCGCTACCGCCCTTCCCGCAACCGATCGCCGAGGAAGTTGTCCAGGTCGGGAATTTCGTAGATCTTGCGGATCGTATCCTCGAACGGGTATTCGACGCGCCGGAATCGCACGACATCGTCGTCGAGGATTACGTAGCAGGCCCGTGGATCACCGTCGCGCGGCTGGCCCACCGATCCGACATTGACCATCGTCTTCTGCCCTGACAAACGATACTCGTAATTCAACTCCTCGGGGCTGAAGAACCGCAAATCCTCGGTGAACACGCCCGGCACGTGCGTGTGACCCTGGAACGCGTAGCGATCGATGAGCGAGAAGATCTTCTCCATCTTCCGCCGATTGTAGATGTCTTCCGGGAAGACGTATTCGTTCAGCGGGTTGCGAGCCGACCCGTGAATGAACAGGAACTGGCCGTCCTGGTGATTCCGCGGCAATTCGCCCAAAAAATCCCAACGGCGGTGACCGTCGGACGAACCCGAGCAGTTCTCCAACTGCGAACGCGTCCAGAAGATCGCCCGCTCCGCGCCAGTGTTGAAGCCCTCCGGGTCGAACAGGGCGCCCTGGTCATGATTCCCCAGCAGGCACACCTTGCACTTCATGACCTCGTCGATGCACTCGCGGGGGTTCGGCCCGTAGCCGATAATGTCGCCGAGGCAGAAGACATCGGAGATTTCCTGCTGGCGGATATCAGCGAGCACCGCTTTGAGGGCCTCGAGATTGCTGTGGATGTCGCTGATGAGCGCTCGTTTCACGTCAATAAGTTCTCCGGCTTCTCAACGGATCGGCGCGTCGACATCAAGCGCCGTCGATAGAAGACTACCTTAAGCCCGGGCCCTGCTGAGTCTCGAATTGATTGGAGAACGAGGGTGAGTGAAACGAGTTGCGGCTTGCCGAACAAAATGATCGGAAGTGTTCTACAATCAACCACAGAGTCTTAAACTGCCATACACTCTATTGTTACAGATCGGGGAGGTCAAGTCGAGGGGAGGGGCTCCTGCATTGGCGGGGGCTCAGTGGCAAAGGCGACGGCAAGGGGGAATCGCGTCTTCTCCGTCGACCAGAGAAGCAGCGAACCCCTCCTTGGAGTGCAATGTGCATACCTGGTTTTCATCGCGCAGTGCAAAGGCAGGCAGGCAGTGAATTTGCTCGCCCTGGAGACAACTGAGATGGCGGGGACGGTAGCCGCATTGGCAGGCGACCGCCTCCTCGGCCAGTTGGAACTCAATCCGAGCCAGCGGAGCGCGCAGTCGCTCGCTCCCGCACTGGCCGAGATGCTCGAACGGATCGGCTGGAGGCCATCCGACGTCGATCTGGTGGCGGTGACGGCCGGACCGGGGTCGTTTACCGGGTTGCGCGTAGGCGTCACCACGGCGAAGACGTTTGCCTATGCCGTTGGGGCCGGCGTGATGGGTATCGATACGCTGCAGGTGGTCGCGGCCACCGCGCCGATGGAAATCGACGGCCTCTGGGTCGCCGTGGACGCGCAGCGGGGCGACGTGGTGGCGGCGGAATACCGTCGCGATACGGCGGGCTGGATGTCGCGCGTCAACGAGGCGAGACTGGTGGCGGCGAGCGAGTGGCTTGCCAGACTCGCCCCGGGAAGCGTGGTAAGCGGTCCGGGTCTCAAGCGCCTGGCCTCGCGGTTGCCGGCCGGACTCAAACCGCTCGAGTCGCGATTCTGGCAGCCGACGGCCGAAATGGTTGGCCGCGTCGCACTGCACGATTATGAAGCCGGCCGCCGCGACGATCTCTGGTCGCTTGTACCTCGCTACTCGCGCCGCAGTGCGGCGGAGGAGAAATGGGACCAGCGACTGAAAGCCGACGGCTGACGGTTATCCCGCGCGGTTGTACAACTCGACGCTTCCCAGGACGCCAATCCCCTTCTCCTGCAACGTTCGCACTGCCGCATCCGGATCGTCGAAGCGGAAGACGAGCACCGCCCGGTCGCCGCTACGGAAGGTGAAGGCGTACATATATTCGACGTTGAGCCCGGCTTCTTCGACAACGGCCAGTATTTCGGCCAGCCCACCAGGCTGATCCCGGACCTCGATCGCCACCACCGGGGTCACGTTGACCACCCAGCCCCCGGCTTCGAGGATTTCCTTGGCCTTCTCCCACTGGCGAACCACCATGCGCAGGATGCCAAACTGCCTGGTGTCCGCGAGGGAGAGAGTGAGGATGTTGATCCCGGCCTCGGCCAGCTTGCGGCAAGCCGAACTCAAGTGGCCCGGCTTGTTTTCCAGGAACAGCGAGAGCTGATTGATCTTCATCAACGATTCCTAGGGTGACCTACAGCGTCCAGCCTTCGCGATAGGGACGCTTGATCAACGGCGCGGCAGCCGGGCAGTTTCGAGCCTGGAGATTCTCGGCGTCCCAGTCGAGCTTCTGGCCGGCACGATACGAGACGGTGCCCAGCAGGGCCGCCTCGGAAAGCGGACCGGAATAGCCGAAGTTGCAGGTCGTGGGGCTGCCCGTCCGGCAACCATCAATCCATTCGCGATGGTGGCCGACGGAACCGGGAATCGAGGGCGCTGGCGCCTGGAAACCAGTCCACTGCGATTCGGGTAGAAGCATATGGCGGCCGTAATCGGCCAGCAGCATCCCTTTCTCGCCGATGAACAGCACGGCCGATCCCCAATCGGGCAAGTTCGCTTCCTTCTGGATCGGCGGCCGCTTGCCGCCGTCGTACCAGGTCAGCTTCACCGGAGGAAGCTGATCGCGGGCGGGGAACTCGTAGCGCACGACGAGCCAGGGCGGGGTGGACTCGGGGTGCGGCGGCGGCCCTTCCGCGTCGATGCTCGTGGGATACTTCAGCTTGAGCGCCCAGAATGCCAGATCGCTGTAATGGCAGAAGAAATCGCCCAGGCCGCCGTTGCCGAAATCGGCCCAGCCGCGCCAGGCGCCGGGCAGGTATTTTGAGTGATAGGGGCGGAAAGGCGCCGGTCCCAGCCAGAGGTCCCAATCAAGGTACTCGGGAACCGACTGCGCCTCGGCCGGCCGGTCGCCGCCAAAGTAGCTCGCGCCGCTCCACACGTGTACTTCCTTGACCGGACCGATCGTGCCCGACTGCACCAGTTCAACGACGCGGCGGTAGTTGTCGCCGGCGTGGATCTGGGTACCCATTTGCGTAGCAAGCTTGTTCTCGCGGGCGAGATCGGCCATGAGCCGGGCTTCGTAGACGCAGTGTGTCAGCGGCTTTTCGCAATAGCAGTGCTTGCCCATCTTCATCGCCATCACGCCGGCCGGCGCGTGGGTATGGTCGGGGGTGCTGACCACGACCGCATCGATCTGCTTTTCCATCTCGCCGAGCATCTTGCGGAAGTCGCGGTAGGTTTTCGCCTGGGGAAAGCGCCCTGCGGTACGCGTGAGGTTGTTGTTGTCGACATCGCAGAGAGCGACGATATCGACCAGTTCGGCTTCCCTGGCGACCTCACCGAGATTCGCGCCGCCACGGCCAGCCACGCCGATTACCGCCACCGCAAGCTTCTCGTTGGGCGACTGGGCCCACGCGGGAAGGATCGTCAAACCGGTGGCGATCGCGGCGCTTCCGGCGGCCGAACGGCGAAGAAACTGGCGGCGGCTGTAGCGGTTGGACATGGCGGGCTCCAATGGCAGGATTTTGCGGGGGGCAAGCATTCCGGCAGATCAGGTTCCAGGATAATCGCTGCCGGCTGCCTTCTCAAGGCTGCGCGCCGGGGGCAAGGCGGTGCAAGTAGTCGCGCGATTTGGCCAGCGCCGCCTGCATCGCCTCGGGTTCGGGTTCGTGGTGCATGAATGGATTGACGTACCACGAGTATCCGACGTCGGCAAGCGCCGAGAGCCATGGGCTGCAATCGGCGGGACCGTAGCCGGGTAGCTGCTGGACTCCGTCACCCTGTTGCCAGGCGTAGAAGAAAAGCAACTGCTTGCCGACGATACGGATCGCCTCCTCGACCGATTGTTTCAGTCCCTGCACGTGATACGGGGCCAATGCGACCCCCAGCCGCGGATTCCGGTTCAGGTCGACAAACGCCTTGAAGGAGTCGAGCGAGTCGAGCAACGCATGGCCGTGGTTCTCGATCGCCAGATACGACTCGTACTTCTCCGCCAACTCCAGCTCGGGCTTCAACGCCTCGAGGAAGTCTTTCATGCGCGCCGTCAGTTCGCCGGGGGCACACGGGCCGGCACTGCCCCGAACAGCCACTCCGCCGCCGCATTTGCCCAGCAGTTCCGCATAGCGCGGATAGCCGCCCGCGTAGACCGAAAACGCATACAGCTTGAGGTTCTCGCGGGCCAGCAGTTCGTTGAGTCCGGCGGGCCCGAGCCGGGCCAGTGCGTCGTCGAGGTGCGGGCAACCGGCGTGGGCCGACCAGACGTCGATGGCCTCGAATCCCAAGGCCGCGATCCTTGCCGCCGCCTGCTCGATCGGCAGCGAGGCGAAGTTGATCGACGAACAGGAGAGACGCATCCGCCAATCCTCGGCGGCTAAACCCCGCAGGACTGCCATGCCGGCCAGACCGGCTGTTCCTGCAGCGAGCTGGCCGAGAAAGCCGCGGCGGCCGATGCGAGTAGTCGGATGAGTTCCCATGACGTAGCTCCAGGCGGAACGGGACAGCAGAGACGTCAGGCGACAAGCTACCACCCCTCGGGTGGACGATCAAGCGTCCGCCGGGGACGGCCGTCGCGGCACGCCGATCGAACCCGCCTGCCCGACACAATCGGTAGGCGCGGCAATGCCGGCCGAATTAAGCTATAGTGTTTCGGAAGCCCAAGGGAATTTCATGAGCAACATCTCCCCAGAGCAACTGGCCGATGCGGGCGTGGTCGGCGCCGGCGGCGCCGGCTTTCCGACCCATGTCAAGCTCTCCGGCAGCGCCGACACGGTCCTCATCAACGCGGCGGAATGCGAACCGCTCCTCCACAAGGACAAGGAGGTGCTGCGAGAGTATGCCGATGCCGTGCTGGAAGGCGTTGCCCTCGCCATGCGGTCGGTGGGGGCGAAGCGCGGGGCGATCGGCATCAAGGGGAAGTACCATGACGTGATCGAGCTGCTGTCGAAGAAGCTTGGTCCGGGGATGGACGTGGTTCCACTTCGCGACGCCTACCCTGCGGGCGACGAGTTCATCCTCGTGTACGACGTGCTACGCCGAGTGATTCCGCCGGGCGGAATCCCGCTGGCGGTCGGGGCGGTGGTGATGAACGTCGAGACGGCGATGAACGCCGCCTGGGCCGCGCGGCAGCCCGTTACTGAGAAGTATTTGACGATCGCCGGCGCGGTGGCCAACCCGGTGACGCTCCGCGTACCGGTGGGCGTGACCCTGGCGGAGTGCGTGGCCGCGGCGGGCGGGGCCACCATACCGGATGCGAACTACATGGTGGGCGGCGTGATGATGGGCTTCCTGCAGGAAGACCACCATGCCCTGGTGGACAAGACCACCGGCGGCGTGATCGTGCTGCCCGACAAACACGTGGTGATCCGGCGGCGGCGACAGGACTGGCAGCAGATCGTCCGCATCGGCCGCAGCGCCTGCGACCAGTGCAGTTTCTGCACCGAACTCTGTCCCCGGTGGCTGCTCGGGCATCCGATCGAGCCGCACCGGGCGATGCGGAGCCTGGAGTTCAACCTTGTGGGCGAGGCCAACACGATCGGCACGTCGTTCTGCTGCGAGTGCAACCTGTGCAGCCTCTACTCGTGCCCCGAAGACCTGGATCCGAAGAACGTCTGCTCGCAGAACAAGCGCCGCCTGGCGGGTGAAAAGAAACGCTGGGAAAACCCGCCTTTCAACCCGAAGCGGCCGGAGCTGCACCTGGAGAATCGCAAGGCCCCCATGGCCCGGCTGATCCAGAAGCTGGGCCTGCAGCACTTCAATAACAAGGGACCACTCGACAACCGTTTGCTCGACGCCCGGCGCGTGGGGATCAAGCTGCGGCAGCACATTGGCGCACCCTGTGAGCCGGTGGTGAGCGTTGGGCAACGGGTGCGGAAAGGGGACGCGGTCGGGCGGCGTCCGGTGCCAATGAAAAGTCGGCCCCAAAGTGACGTACACGCATCGATCGACGGCATGGTGATCGCGATCGCCGACGGCGCCGTCTGGATCGAGAAGAGCCAGGACAAGAAAGAACCCCATGAAGGCGGCAACGGGGATCCAGTTGGTTTGCATTGAACTTTCCAGCATTGCATCGGCTATGTCGAAGATGCAGGATGCTCAAGGCGGTATCGTCGAACTGCTGCCGCGCACGGATCTGCTCGGCAAATACCGGATCGGACGGTGGCGGCGTGGAAAGCAACGTCGAGGGAAGCTGCTATGCAGGCGGGGCTTGGCGATTGCCGACGAGGCCATCATCGATCACCTCGTAGTGGCCAACGTCCACGAGTCGGTATTTCCCGCCCTGGGACAGTCGGTCACGCTCCACGGCGACGAGACCGGCGCGCTGGGCGGATCGAGGAATTCCTCGAAGCGGTGAGCGGTGCCGGTTGCGGGCTGGGATAACAGCGCAAAGCCGCCTGGTGATGTTCCGCATCCATATCACATGGCCCTGGGCGGCAAAGGCTCATTGTTAATGACCGGATCGGTGGCCGTATCCCGGCGCGGGGGATTCGCCGCCGCCGACGAGGTCCTGCGCAGGCTTGCTTGGTCTCGAGATCGTCATTCCGGGCGTTCAGCCGGGAGCTGCTCCTCGGCGACTATCTCTGATCGGGTGCTTCGCCATTGGTGCCACTCCGGGGCGAGGAAACCGGTCGCCTTCAAACGCCGTTCTCGGTGGCAACTGGCTTGATCGTAGGCGGCCGTGCGGGATCCGGTTTCAGCTTATTGGGGATGGTGGCGGCCGAAGAAGCCGCTACAGGAATTGCAGTTCGTATCGACCCAGCGGCTGAGGATTCATCAGTTCCATCTCACCAGCATGCGCGTGGTGGTCGTGCTCGGCGTTTCGAGCGCTTCAAGTGGATTAGTCAACACGGCCATGAGCCCGCTCGTAGGGCACCCCAGACTGCGGGGCGGCAGACGCGCCGTTGTAGTTGCCTGATCTCCCGACAGGAAGGAAGTGAACTCGGGATGATCGGGCCGGCCAGTTCTTCCTCGCCAGTTCTTCGTACGAGGTGTTGAACAGGGTGACTTCACCGGTCAATCTCAGCCCGCCGGCAGGGGATTGTCGCGGGCGCGTGGCACTGACGCATTTGGCGTCGAACATCGGCTGGATGTCGGTCGGATAGTGAATCACCTGTCCTGGCTCGACCGTCGCCGCCATTCTCGACCAGGTCGTAAGGCTGGGGGCCGTGGTGTGCTTGGTGTGCGGAGCAGGGCCTGGGAAGCGGGTAATCTTCCTCATGATCGCAGTGCGGTTCGATTGACCATGACATCCGTTGCAGGAACGCACCTCGCCGGCGGCGTAGTTCACGTAGGTCCGTTCCCGCCGCAGTTCCCCGAAATCCCCGTCGAGGGCCTGAAAGAAGATGCTGCGCCCGCGGGAACTACTAAATGGGCGGAACCATCCGCCTCCACCGGGACCACCCCATTGCACCCGGGGCCAGGAGCGCCTTCCAACTCGAATCAAGCGAGCGGAAGGTGCTCCCACCGGCGGCTGCAGACCGCAGCGCGGGCATGCCGCCCTCGCCGAGCGCGCAGCCACTTGACTTGCCCCGTTCCACCTCCATGCCGCGGTAGACGCCGCCGACGACGCACAACGCCCGCCCGGCGGCCGCGTACTGCGGATCCTGGAAGCGGGCTCGATGAGCGGCGGTACTCCCTGGCCGCCACCAGAAGCGGCAATGGATGCCAGCAGGAGAGGTCCAGTGCCGAAGGAATCGGGCGGCAGTCCTCGTTGAGGTCCAAGAGGCACAGGGAGCAGGCGCGACTTTGTAGTGGTTCCTCCCGGCTTGAGTCGCAGCTTTGCCGACACAAGGAATCGGCGTCGCTCACCGGATAGGGATGTAGAGCACGCCGCTGCGCTCTCGCGGCGGTGGTCGGCGAAGTAGGTAGTGCCAGCGGGCCTGGCGCTGCCGATGAATACCTGGTGCGTGGTTGGCCAGCGATCCGCCTGGCGAGGGTCGTCCTGAACGTAGTCGGCGCTCTCGCCCGGTTGCGCCTGCAGGTCCGCACTTCTCGTCGTAGTCGATCGCGCGCATCACGGCTCCCACGCAGCCGCCTTGGGGAAAGTGGCATGTTCCCACGCACACCAGACGGTGGCTGCTGCCAGGAATCGCCTGGGGGTACATGTAAACGGCGGTGGCGTCGTCGGAGACACCGAACAACTCCTGTGGCCGGCTGCCATCGGGATTCATCGACCAGATGGCCCCGGCGACGCGCCCTTGTCGATGTATTCCCAGCGGTACATCACCTGGCCGTCGTCGAGCACCACGGGCAGAACTCGCCTACCGGACTTCGGTGAGTTGTTCGATCCCGGTGCCGTCGCCGTTCATGCGGTGCGGGAAGAACGGTGCCACCAGCCGCACCGAGCTTCCGTGGTAGAGGACGTGCCGTAACGGGTAGAGAGAAAAGACGATCTTGCCGTCGAAGATAGCAGGATGGACATCGTCGGTAAAGGCGATTCAGCGCCAGCGGGTGAAGCCGGCTTCGTCGAAGGCGGCATGATACCAGCGCAGGCCTGTTCCGTCGACATTCACCTCCCAGATGCGGAACCCGGAGTCGGGATCCTGGCGGAAATCGAACAGGATCTTGCGGGCGTCGAACGACAGGGTGATCTTGCCGATGAATCCCTTGCCGCCGGGGAGGTTGGCGGCCGTGACGACCGACCTTTCGCTGCGCGTGCGAAGATTGAAGACGTAAATCCCATTCTGGGGAAGGAAGCGATCGGGGCTGGTGCCATTGTTGATGTCGGTGTAGTAGTGGTCCGACGAATAGGGCTTGCGCTTGACGAAAACGATCTCCTCAAAGCCCAGATCACCCGGGTCCGGCGACGCCGGGGCGGAAATGGAGGAATCGGCGCTGGCCGCGGCGGCAAGGGCGATCACGAGCATGCCATGCATGACACCGCGCACGAGCGGGATTCTTGTTGCCGTTCGCATCGGAGGTCTCATTCTGCCAAAGGAGCGTCTTGCCGCTGTCAGTTCAAATCGCCATGGTATCAAGCAGCCTGACGAGTTCGTCGGGCACGGGCTTGTGCTTGCCGAACGTTTCTTCAAAGGGCGTCAGCACCAGTTCGCCGTGCAACTCGCCGGCCATTGCGCCCGACTTGCCCTCGAGGATCGATCGCACCGCGAAGTCGCCCAACCGCGTACCGAGTATGCGATCGCTTGGGCTGGGCGAGCCGCCACGCTGCAGGTGACCCAGCGTGACCACCCGGGTATCGAACGGGCAGCCGACCCGGCAAAGGTCCTCCTGCAGTTTTACCGCGCCGCCGTGTTCGTCCCCCTCGGCCACGATGACCATGATCGAGAGCTTGCCGCGGGCCTTGAGGAGTTTGAGCTGCGCGACGATCTGTGTCACGTCCGTAGGCGTTTCCGGGAGACAGGCGACCTCGGCCCCACATGCCAGTGCCGTGTGCAGCGCCAAGTAGCCGCTGTGCCGGCCCATCACCTCGACGAGGAACATCCGCTCGTGGCTCTCGGCCGTGTCGCGCAGCTTGTCGACGCATTCCACGGCGGTCTGTACGGCGGTCGAGAAACCGATGGTGAAATCGGTTCCGATCAGATCATTATCGATCGTGCCGGGGGCGCCGACGACCAGACCGTCCCAATATCTGCGCAGGGCGGTCGCGCCGCGGAAAGTGCCGTCGCCGCCGATCGGCACGAGGGCATCGATCTTGTGCTTCCGCAAGATCGCCGCGGCCTTCTTCTGGCCCGCTTCGGTGCGGAATTCGTCACTGCGGCTGCTCAGCAGGATGGTGCCGCCCAGCCGCGACAATCCGGAGACCGACCGCAACGTCATCAGCGGGTGGCCTTCGCTGTTCACGAAGAAGCTCTCGTCGAGCAATCCCTGGTACCCGCGGCGAATGCCCACGACCTCGTGCCCCGCTGCCATCGCGGTGCGGACCACCGCGCGGACGCAAGGGTTCATGCCGGGAGCATCGCCACCGCTGCAAAAGACGCCGATTCGCATGGTCTTCCTTTCCATTCCCTCCGGTCAGCACGACTCGATGGGCAACGGGTGATCCTGCATGAACTGATCCAACTCCTGGCGGTTGAACACGCTCTCCGTCGTGCCGATCGCCCGTACGCAACTGGCGCCCAGCGCACTCCCCCATCGCAGACACCCCGCGGGGTCTTCTCCGGCGAGCATTCCAGCAATGTAGCCGGCATCGAAGGCATCGCCGCTGCCGGCGCCACCGACAAAGTTCACCGGATAGACGCCGGCTCGAAGGCGCAGAGCGTCGCTTGCCAGCACGCTGCCGCGACTGCCCAGCGTAATGACGACCGTCTCGGCGCCAAGCTGGCGGAAATGATCGGCCTGCTGCCACGGGTCTTTCAAACCAGTGATGATCGCCGCTTCGTCGTCGTTGGGCAGAAAGACGTCGGTCTCGGGCAAGATCCGGGCGAGCGTCTCCTGATAGTGCTCACCGCCGAAGAGCACCACGTCGAGTACCGTGCGGGCTCCCGCCTTACGGGCCCTGCGGAACAGTTCAACCATTGAATCGGTTTCCAAGCCCGGCATCATCAAGTAGCCGCCGACGTAGAACACCTTGGCCTGTGAGACCCAGTCGGCGGGGATGTGTTCGACGGTGAACCGGGTATTGGCCCCCGCCGTGCTGATGAAGCGGCGATCCTCCCCCTGGACATTGACGATCATCGTTGCCGCCGAACCCATCCCGTCGATGCGATGCACGCCGCGCGTATCGACGCCGCCGTGGTTCAAGGCATCGACGAGAAAGGTGCCGAACGGGTCATCGCCGACGCACCCTGACACGCCGACCTTGATCCCCAGTTTGACCAGGTCCACCGCGGCATTGGCCGCACAGCCGCCCATTCCCAATTGGACCCGCTCGACCGGGACGAGTTCCCCGGCTCGGGGCATGCGAGGCAGCGGCGCACAGGCCACGTCGGCAAAGAGAATTCCGGCACTCAGACAGTCGATGGCCACAGCGGCTCCCCTGCACTAGCGGACAATGGACTTCCAACGAGCCTCCATTGTTGTCGATGGGTGGCCTAATTGACCAGCCCTTTTCCGGAAGTCGTGTGAGCGCTTGAGGTTCGGATCGGAATCTTGGAATTCTGCTTTCCCTGAGTTTCCGGTGCGCTGGTGGCATCGAGCGAGTCTGTCACATCGCCGCCATCCCAAAAAAACGGAACCGTAAGGGACAGCGGTTCCACCGTGCAGACAGCACCCGGCATGAGGCGGCCGGCGAGCCGGATCGGTAGCGCGGTCAGCTACGCAAAGACCTCGATGCCTTTCGAGGCTGGGGCGGGGAACGACTCGCCGCAGGAAAAGCAGGCGTCGCGGTCGCGCGGCGACGGCTGGCCGCAGCTTGGGCAGGGTTCGCGAACCGGCCAGCGGCGATGGAACAACAGGCCGCAGAGGCCGGGAAGTCCAAGGAGGAACACAAATGCGGTCCAGGTACGGCGGTAGAGCATGCCGAAACGGTTCAGCCGCCGCCATGCATACCACGCCATGGCGGCCGAGACGAGAACAGCGACCACGAGCGCCGGCCACAACTCAGCGATGGCGTTCGACAGCCGCTCCATCGGCGGCTTTTCCGATTCGATCATGGGAGCAGCCATGATTCCCGCGAGCATGACCGCCGGAATCGGCACCACCGCGCCCATCTCCGAGCGATCCCAAAACGACTCGGGCGGGGCGGGAGGACGGACTCTCACCATCTGCCGCCGCGTTACTTCGCGCGATGCGGAAACATAAATGAGCTCGACTTGATCCGAGCGCAGAGTATTCTCAACCGCCAATACGGCGGCCGACGGGCCGAGCCGGAACAGAGAGATCCATTTCCCGTCGAGTCCCTCGGGAAGCCGGATGGAATCACGGACCTGATCGTCTTCCACGGCGACAATCCGGTCTCGCAATCGCACGGCAAGGCCTGGCCCCGACTGCGGCGATGCGCTCACGACCGAGCCGCCGATGTCCGACGCGTAGCCCGGGAAAAGGCTGATCGATTCCAGATCGGGCGATCGCAGGATTGATCGGACGGCCCGGGTCCGCAGATCGACGGAAACGGCCCCACCGTCTGCCATAAAGTACAACACTCGCTGCGGAACAACCCTTTGCTTGCCCTCCACGGTCTTGATTGTCGGTGCATACTGGTATGCATGCCTGCCGAAAAACTGCGGTGAGTGATTGAAACGGAACCGGTCTTCAGCGGGCGGCATGTCGCGGCGAAAGCCGCTGCGGCCGATGTAGCCAATACGGTGGCGCGTCGTCAGATCGAAACCCTCCAGCCAACCAGTGCCACTCTTCCGCGAATCGTAAAGCAGATACCAGCGGATGCGATCTCCATCGTCGAATCGCTGTGAGAGCACGCTGAGACTGGCCGGAAAATCGGCCGTTAACGCACGCTCCGAGTCTGGTGGGAGCGCCGCGGCGAAGAGCACCCGGAATTCCGATTCGGGCGCCGGCTTGCCCTCGAGGGTCAGGTATTCGTAACCATTCAAACCGTAGGTGCTCAATAGCGGCTCGCCGTCCTCGCGGACGACCACTTCGCGGCTGAGTTCGATTTCTCGCTGGTCGAACGCGCTATAGATGCTCCAGGCCAGCATCAGTGCCGCGAACCAGACCACCAGCGCGCCCCCGCCGACAATCGTCGCCAGGGCCAACGGCCAAATGAGCGCGGGGCGGCGCTGCACCGCTTCTCCCCCATCAACCGAATGCGCCATTAGCTCGTTCATCGCTCGCGCCCTATTACGAGTAGTCCCGCTGGTCCGTCACATTGAGGATCAACCATACAAGGATCACGTTGGCCGCGGTCGCCACCACCGCCAGCGGCCACCACCGGCCCAGCACGGCCGCCATTATGAAAGCCATATAGATTGGCAGTCCCGTGCCCAGAAGCGGAAATAGCCGCGTGCCCAGCAGTCGTCCGGGTCGGATCCCGCTCAGAAACGTGCCGAGATAGACGGAGACCATGAGTAGACAGGCGATCCAGGCATACTGCGTGATCCACCAATAGAAAGGCGCGGCGAGGTTGCCGGGAGTCGCAGCCCACGCGGCATAGACGAGGATGGCCGTGGACGAGACGACGAGGTACGTGACGGTCCCCACTGCCAGCTTCGCTCCGATGAGTGTCCGGCGGCTGGCCGGCCGGTGCAAGAGAAAGAGCCATGTCCCGCGGCCCGATTCCCACAACGTCTGCCACAGCCCAAGCCCCACGGCAAACGCGGCAGAAATCATCGTGAAGAACGTGACATAGTTGTCGTCGAAAAACGCGACCTGGTCCCGTTGCCTCAACGCGGACCGGAAGAGGAACTCCCACCCGGTGCTTTGGGCCAGAAGGTACGAGTAAGCCGCCGCGGCTGCCAGGGCCAGGAGCAGCGTCTCGCGCAGCTCTTTACGCAACACGGCTCGGTACATCGGCATGCTCCGCAAATATGGGCAGTGATCGCTTGGGCCCACGCGTATATTCGATGAACGCCTCTTCCAGGTTGAGCTCGATCACCTCGATCGATTCGGGTTCCAGGGCCTCCGCGCGGCGGCGTTTCTCGTCATCGAAATCGATCACCACCCACTCCAGCGTGCTGCCGGCCTGCCGGCTGCTGACCAGCCCGGTAAACGGCTCGTGTTCGGGCGGCTTTTCGCGGAACTGCAGCACGACTCGCCGCACCGCTTCTTTGAAGTGCTCCGTCGGGCAGTCCACGCGGAGCACGCCGTCTACCAGCACGCCGATCCGGTCAGCCACCCGTTCCACGTCGCCCAGGATATGCGAGCTGAAGAGGATCGTGCGCCCCTGGCGCTGGATGATCTGGATCATCGATTCGAGGAAGTCGCGCCGCACGACCGTGTCGAGCCCCAGCGTCGGATCGTCGAGGATCAGGAGTTCCGGATCGGCTGCCACAGCCAATGCCAGCGAAATCTGGGCTCGTTGACCATTCGACAGCCGGCGGACCTTTGCCCGCCGTGAGAGTTCGAAGTGATCGAGGATCTGCTCCAACAGGCGATCGTTCCACCGCGTGTAGAACGGCCGTGTGAAATCGACCAGTTGGCCGACCGTCATCCAGCGATAGAGCGGGTGCCCCTCGGCGAGATACGCCACACGGGACCGCGTTTCCGGCGACAGGCGGTCGCTGGGCTCGCCGAAGATCGTCGCCCGGCCATGATCCGGATGGACCATGCCGAGGAGCATTTTGATCGTCGTCGACTTGCCAGCGCCATTGCGGCCCAGGAAGCCATAGACCGAGCCCTGTGGAACGCGGAGGTTGAGGGAGTTCACAACCGGGCGCCGCCCGTAGTACTTCGTGAGCCGCTCGGTGACAATCACGTCCGCCATGGCCGCACCTTCCGATGTTCTGTACCTCTGGAATTCCCGATGGCTTGAGTTTATGAGCTCGTCGTCCCTTCCTGCCACTGGAACTGCCGCGACCGTTCACTGGCCAGAGTCAGTGCTTCGGCGGCGGAAAAGCCGAGATGGACCGCCTCAGTAAGGAACTGATCGATGAGCGCGAGGAGCCGCTCCTTGCGGGCCTTTCGAGTGAGCTCGTCGGCTCGGTTCTGAGCCACAAAAACCCCCACTCCGGGGCGGGTGTTGAGCACGCCCTCCCGTTCGAGCTCCGTATACACGCGGGCCACGGTGTTCGGATTGACCACGATTTGCCGCGAGAGATCGCGTACAGAGGGCATCCGGTCGTCCGGATGAAGCTTTCCGCGCGCGATGGCAGCCCGGATCTGATCCTTAAGCTGCCGGTAGATCGGCGTTCGACTGGCGGTATCGATCCAGAATTGCATGACCCACCTCGGCTGTACTAATAGTTATAGTACAGTAACGACAGAAGGTCAAGGGGATCGAACGGGAAATGCCGCGACCGAACGGAAGTAGCTATTGCAGGGCATGTTACGTCGTTGGGGCTAATGCGAATCGCGCTGGGGCGGGAATCAGCCAATGGCCATATGCTCGATCCGCCAATGAGAGAAAATCCTACACTGCGCCGGTAGTCAACGCCCACTGTTTGTGGTACAAAGGTGGCAAAAGGGCACCAAGCCCGTCAACAATAGGAAGTGTTGATCGCGGCGTCAGAGTCGCTGGTCACTGGCATTTGACGCTGAACACAGAGAGAGTGGGGGGAGCGAAGGCCGGAGTCGATTCCCCAGGGCGCGTTGAGACTGTGGTCTCCGGTGCGTCAACTTCGGGACAGATTGGAGTATGCAGGATCGGATCGCGCGTAGGTGATCCGGTCGTGCGCCGCTTTCAATCCTGGCCTCGCTCGATGCGGCGGCTCAAGGATCGGCGGCAGTTTTCTGCCAATTGGTCCAGAGGGTGTGTCGCATGGGAAGAAACCGATATCCCCGCCGTGGTCATCGGATCGCACCGGCTACCCTGCGCGAAATCCTCCAGGCCCCGGTCCCGGCGAAGTACCTTGCTCGTCCGGAAGACGCCTCCCTGCGGTTGTGCGATCTCGACGAGACGGCGTGGGAGCGTTTCGACGAGCCCACATGCCGCGCGTTGGCGGGTGAAGTACTCTCAGCGGTGGGGCGCGCCGCCCGCATGCCGCTTTCGATCGGCGACCGGACGCTTCCTCCCCTCCCGGCCGGAGCCAGACTTTCCGATCTGGAACTGGAGGTTCGTACGGTCAATTGCCTGGTCGCCGCCGGAATTCACGAGCGACCGCAGGATCTCCAGGCATTGCGGATTGAAGGCCTCTTGTCGCTCCGCGGTTTCTGGGTCAAATGCCTGGTTGACCTGCTCACTTCGCTCGAGCACGTGATTGACCATCCGGAGGCACGCCGGACTCTCGGCGATCGATCGCCGAGCGTGCTCGATGCGCCGCGGGTCACCGGCCACTACCCACGCCCCGGCTTTCGCCTGGCACCGGAATCGTTGCGTGAAATCCTCTCGGAACCGGTGCCGCACGAACTGGTGTCGGGAACCGTGTTCGAAGGGAAGAGGCTCTTCGAGTTGAGCGAAGAGGTGTGGGACTGCCTGCCTCGCGAAACGATCCGCAGACTGTCCGAGTTGATTGTCTCGCGAGTCAATATGAGCGGATACAACCGCCTTATTCAAGAGCGTCCCATTCCGAAACCGCCCAAGGGCATCCGGCTTGAGGATCTGCGGCTGGAGAACCGCACTTACAATTGCCTGCGGCGCGAAGGCTTTGCCCGCAATCCTGATGAGCTGGGCCAGCGGACGGTGGGGCGACTGCTGGCGATCAAGGCCTTCGGCGCGAAGTGCCTTGTGGACCTGTTGACATGCCTGGAAACGCTGGCGGCGCGCGAGGGCAAGCTCGACGAAAAGCTGCTCCATGAAGCCCAGGCGCTGGCCGCCGTGCCGGACGCCGCCGACATTGATTTCAACGACCCCCGCCTCGGTCCGCTGTTGCGCACCACCGACAGCCAAGCCAACACGATTGCGGAACTGGTGCGGCACGTGCTTGAGCGCCGTCTTGAGACGCCTGATCCGTTGCGGTTGTACGAGCAGATTGCCGAAGTGCGGCGGCGGATCGAGCAGCTCGCAGCGCTGCCCCTGGAAGAGGAGTTGATCCAGATCTTCTCGCCCGCTGCTAGCGGCCGCGACCGCCAGATCGTAGCTGAGTACTACGGCTGGGATGGCAGCGGCCGGCACACGCTCGAACAACTCGGGCAGAAATACGAACTCAGCCGCGAGCGGATCCGCCAGGTCTGCATCCGGGCAGTGAAGCGCAGCCGCCGTACCCGCGTGTTTTCACCCGTACTCGACCGGGTGTTGGCATTCATCGCCGACCGCCTGCCCGCCAGCGCCGACAGGCTGCTGGAGGAACTGCAGGCCGCCGGCCTGTCCCATCGCCGCCTGTCGCTCGAGGCGGTGCAGGAAGCCGCCCGATTCCTGGGCCGCGAGCCCGGCTTCGCGATGGTGGCCGTGGGCGACGGGCAGCTCGCCGTGCCTCCGGTCAGCGCTGCTCTGCCGCGGACGATCATCCAGGCCGCCAAGCGGGCGGTGCTCAGCTACGGGGCGACGACGATCGCCGATGTTGCTGTCGAGATCCACGACCAGGTGGACGGCAAGGTGGATCACGGGCTCATCGAGGAAACGCTGGCGACCCTCGACGATTTCCGTTGGCTCGACCGCAAACGCGGGTGGTTCCAACTGGAATCGATGCCGCACTACGGATTGCCGAACATGGTGGAGAAGATCCTCTCGGTCACAGGCCGCATCGATGTTATGAAGCTTCGCGGCGCCATCGCGCGCTATCGCCGTAGCGGCCGCAAAGTGCCGCCTGCCGGCGTGCTGCTCGAGTTTTGCCGGCAGATGCCCGGCATCCGCGTCGAAGGCTCGACGATCATCGCCGACCCGCCGCGCGACTGGCGCGAGGTGCTCTCCGGCGTCGAGGCCGGTATGGTGCGGATTCTTGAAGAGCATGGGCCCGTGCTCGAGCGGAGCACGTTTGAGGAACACTGCATCCGTCAGGGCATGAATCGCTTCAGCTTCAATGCCATCATCATGTGCTCGCCGATCATCGCCCAGTATGGACGCAGTGTGTACGGGTTGCTCGGTGCCAAGATCGATCGGCGGATGATCGATGGCCTGACCGCGCGTCGACCGATCGGCGGACCGGCAAAGGTTCTGTACGACTTTGGCGAGACCGACACCGGGCAGGCTTACCTGATCTATCGCCTGTCGAAAGCCGCTATCTCCGGCGGCGTGGTCACCGTGCCCGCGGCCATGAAAGAACGGCTCGAAGGCCGGTTCAGCATCCGCACCGCCGATGGCGCCGACTGTGGCACGCTGGTGGCCAAGAGCGGTTGCGCCTGGGGTTTGGGACCGGTGCTGCGCAGCCAGCAGGCGAACCCGGGAGGTTACCTGGTGATCCTGTTCGACCTCTCGGATCGCGAGGCTCTCGTCCGCATCGGCGGCGAGGAGATTCTCGACACGCCGCTCCACCACGAACAAGCGGCGATGTGAACGCACAGGCATCCCTGCTGGCTCGTACTCTCCTCCCAGCCTGACGGGCAGGACAGCGGTCGTGGCCGCGCTATCTCTGCTGCGGGCTTCGGTGCGGTTCTCTGCTCCGGGGCCGAGATTCGCCACCCGTTATGGCTGCCGTTCCCGAATTCGCCGAGTGTGACGGCATTTTGTTCGGAACAAGGTCTGTAGCCGCGTCCGGCAAGAGCACGCGTGCTCTACCCTGCTGTCGATCGCCAACGGGGCGGTGTCCGGGGCGGCCGGCCGAAAGGCGTCTCTCGGATTCCGCCATATGGGCGGCCAGACCGTTGACTCGGGAGAGGGGCCGGATATATGCTTTCTACATCCACAAGTCTAAAATCACATGACTGGGTCGCGGTGCTTGCTTGTCTGTGGGGCGGTCTTGCGGTGGTCGGAACCTCATCTGGGGGCGTGGCGCTCGTTGCGAGGACAGGCCAATGGCCATTGAAGAGATCGGCGTCGATTCGACGACCCACCTGGGGGAAGGTAAAGCGGAGACACCGCTGGAATCGGCCACCCGCGGCTGGTCTTCTCGGCTGGCGAGGCTTGTGACCGCCTTTCTGGCGGTGCAGTCGATCACCGGACTTTGGATCTACCTGGCCCCATTCTCGGTCGGCTCGCAGATCCAGGTGCTGTTGCACACCGTCCTGGGCCTGACATTGCTGCTGCCGTGTGTCTATTACCAGTGGAGACACCTGCTGGTGTGGTACGCCCAGAAGGCCAGTGTCGTAATGGTACTGGGTTATGTCCTGATGCTCATGGTATTGGCTTGCCTGGCGAGCGGAGTCGTCGTCGCCTGGCAGGCTGCGGCAGGGCCGAGACTCACTGAAGCGTGGGACGTAATTCATCTGGTGAGCGGGTTTGGCGTCTGCGTCACGGTAGGGGGGCATTTGGCGATGGCTTTCCTCCGTCGTCGCGTCGTGGCGCGGCGAGATCCGGCATTCCGCCGCAGCGTCGGCCGCTTCGCCGCATACACCGCGTCGGGAGTCCTCTCTATCGGAGTGGCGGTTGTGGCTGCGGTTCTCGTCGTTCCCGATCAGCAGTGGGAATTCGACCCGCCGCGGGGCTACCAGCTTTCAGCGTATCTCGAACAGCATGAAGAGTATCGCGGCAACCCGTTCGCTCCTTCCTACGCCCGGACCGCCAGCGGGAAGTTGGTCGATCCCCGACTCCTGTCGCAATCGAGTTCATGTGGCACTTCGGGATGTCACGAGCAGATACTGGCCGAGTGGGAGCCGAGCGCGCATCGCTTCTCGGCCATGAACCCGCCGTTTCAGGCGATCCAGAAGAACTTCGCCGCCGATCGTGATCCGGCGGAGACCAGGTACTGCGCCGGTTGCCACGACCCCATCTCGTTGTTTGCCGGCGCCAAGGACATCCACAACCTCTCCTTGTCGGCGCCAGGCATGCAGGAGGGTATTTCCTGCGTCGTCTGCCACACGCTGGACAAGGTCGATGTCCGCGGCAATGCCGACTACGTGCTTGTGCCTCCCGAGAAGTATCTCTGGGAATCGACTTCCGGTTGGACGAAGTTCGTTTCCGACTTTCTGATTCGCGCCTATCCGCGCCAGCACCTTGCCGATTACGACCGCACCATTCTTCGAACCGCCGAATCGTGCGGCGCGTGCCACAAGCAATTCATTCCCGAAGCGCTCAATCGATTCGGACTCGTCGGCGGGCAGAACCAGTACGACGAATGGCGGCAGAGCCATTGGCATGTCGACGATGTCGACAAGAACCTCTCCTGCGTCGATTGCCACATGAGGCTCGTCTGCGATTCTCGTGACCCCGGCAAAGGCGAGGCCGGGGCGATCCGCCGCTCGCCGCACGATGGCGCTCATCGTCACCACGGCATGGTTGCCGCGAACTTCTTCATGCCCGACGTACTCAAGTTGCCGGGCCATCAGGAGCAAGTCCGCCTGACGCACGAGTGGCTCCGAGGCGAGACGGTCATTCCCGAGATCGACCACCTCTGGCCGCGCGGGCCGGTCGCTTCGCTGGAGATAATCGCGCCCGATCACGCGGAAACTGGCGATGAAGTGCAGGTACGGGTGATCGTGGGCAATCGCAAGGCGGGGCACGCACTGACCACCGGGCCGTTGGACTTCATCCGCACCTGGATCCATCTCACGGTCCACGACGCCTCCGGTCAGGTCGTCGCTGAATGGGGAGGTATTGACCCGCAGACACGGGAGATCACCGATTCGCCGGGCAAGATCCATCAGATCGGCAACTCCCGCAAGGAAGGGACACTGGTGCTCGAAGGCCAGCCCATCGATGGCGAGGGCAAGCCAATCCTGAAACATGAACTCTGGCGATCCGCCGGCGGCAAGGGAAAGCGGGTCATCTTCCCGGGATACGCCGACAACCAGGTATATTCTTTCCGTGTCCCGCGAGCGGTCCAAGGGCCGCTCGCGGTCAGGGCTGAACTGAATTACCGCCGCTATCGCCAGGAGTTCCTGAACCTCGTGCTGCCGACGATGGAGAAGGAGAGCGGCGTCTATCAGCCCACCGTGACCCAGGCTGCTGCCGAAAAAAGCATCGCCGTTACCGACGCAGCCCTTCTAAGCGCGACTCCTACCGCGGGGCAGGACGGATGAAACTCCCCTTTCTGTTCAGTTCGCAACGAACGCGGAAGATATGGCTCGCCGTGCTGGCTTCCACTCTTGGTACCGCGCTGATGACGGTGCTCGTCGTGTGGGTCGAGGCCGCACGGAACACCGATCTGGCCGACGCGACTGCCGGCATCACCAACGTAACCCAGGAGTTCGATGACCGCGCGCTGCCAGACTTGCGGTTCCGCGAAGTCGCCGGCGAGATGGGCATTGTCATGCGGCACGGACCAGGGCCGCGCGGACGGCAATTACCCGAAGATACAGGTTCTGGCCTGGCTTGGGGCGATTACGATGGAGACGGCGACTGGGATCTCTACATCGTCAATTTTGCCGGTCCGCTGGGCCAGGCGCCACACCCCGGCGGCATGAACCGTCTGTACCGCAACGACGGCGACCGGTTCACTGACGTCACCGTGGCGGCCTCCGTCGCCGACCTCGACGGCTTCGGCATGGGGGCGACGTTTGCCGACTTTGACGACGACGGCGATCAGGATCTTTACGTGACCAACTTCGGCGCGAATCGGCTCTACCGCAATCGGGGCGACGGCACCTTCGACGAGGTGGCGGGCGTGGCGGGCGTGGCCGACGCCTCCTGGTCGACCGGCGCCGCCTGGGGCGATTTCGATCGCGATGGCTTCCTCGATCTCTATGTCTGCAACTACGTCGACTACGACGTGGGTGATATGGCCGCCCAGTGCACCGCCCTGTCGCCTGCCGGACAGTACAGCATTCCGTTCACGCTCAATCCAAACTCATTTGATCCGGTACCAAACCGGCTATACCGCAACCGGGGCGACGGAACGTTCGAGGAGGTGGCCGAAGAGTGTTTCGTCAGCGATCCCTCCGGGCGGAGCTTCAGCGCCGCAGTCTGCGATCTCGATGGCGACGGGTGGCTCGATCTGTACGTGACGAACGACGTGTCGGAGAACAAACTGTTCCGCAATCTGCAGGGCGACAGCCAGGCCACAGGCGACGGCGCTGAGGCCCTGGCCGGGTTCCTCGACATCTCGGCCGAGACCGGCACGGCCGACCCGCGCGGTTCGATGGGACTCTCGGCGGGCGAATTCGGTCTGTTGACAGAACTTGATGACGGGTTGCCCGATCTGTTCTTCACCAATTGGCTCGCCCAGGAGAACGCCCTTCTCCAGAGCGTCCACACGCGATGGGGAACCCACGAGTACCGGGACAAGGCCCGCGAGGTTCGGTTAGGAGAGGTCTCGCTCGACATGGTGGGCTGGGGCTGCGGCGCCGCGGATCTTGACCTGGATGGCCGGCCCGATTTGCTCGTGGCCAACGGCAATACGCTGGAATGCCCGGAGGATCCGCTGCGGCTCATCGCCCAACCGCTACTCGTTTTCTGGAACGATGGTCGCCACTTCCGCAACGTGGCCTCGCACATGGGCGGGGCGGTCGCACGACCACACGGCGCACGCGGTTTGGCGATTGCCGATTTCGACGGCGATGGCGACAACGACTTCGCCGTCAACGTAAATCGCGGCCAGCCGCTCCTCGTTCGGAACGACACCATCCTTGGAAACGAGTCCCTGCGAATCCGTCTTCGCGGGCCGTCGGCGGCCTGTTTCGGCGCGAAGGTCGAGGTGCTCGCTCGTGGGAACCGCCAGGTCCAGTGGTGGCGGGCCGATGTGAGCTACCTGAGCGGCCATGCGCCGGAACTCGTCTTCGGCCTGGGCCCGGCGACAGGGGCCGACGTCGTTCGCGTTACCTGGGCCGACGGCACGACATCGGATTGCGAGCGGATCACCGCGGGCAAGCTTGAAATCACGCATGCGCGCCCGGCGGGTGCCCCAATTCTCGCCAGTCGCTAGCTCCGGGTCTTGCTGCCGCGACTCCCTGGACTGCGCAGCCTGCCTCAGCGAATTGCGCCGCACCCCTAAAATCGGTATTTTCCTCAAAGTCTGCCACACCCATGGCCGATCTACGATGCGACGTACGGATCGTTTGCCGGGCTGGCTGCGATCGATTTGGCTAGGGAGAGCAGCATGGGGATTATGGCTACCGGCTTGTGGCAAGCAGCGGGACAGGTGCTTGGCTCATGGGGCTCGGAGACGCGTGCCACATCTCATGACTCAGCATCGAAATCTGCGGCCGGCGCGACGCCGGTCGACGAACTGACTCTTTCCGCCCCGGCCGAAGCGGCTCAACAAGGTTCGCTCGGCGAGCTATTGGCAGCGGAACTCTTCCCCGGGGTTCCTCGCCAACCGAACGGCAGCATCCGCCTCGATGACCTCCGCCAGTACTACGCCGACCAGCAGGAATCGCTCGAGAGCCGCATTCGATCGCTTCTGAACGACGAGGGAATCGATGTGCCGCCGGAGATTCGGCTCCAGGTGGGAGTTGATGGCAGCGTCGTGGTCGCCAGCGATCACCCCGATCGCCAGCAGATCGAGGAGCTGTTCCGAGAGAACCCTCGGCTTCGCAATCAGTTTGTCCAGGTAGCGGCACTCGGCCAGCAGATTCGCGCCATGGACGAGGCGCTCGCCTTCCAGAAAGCCTATGCCGAGAACCCCCAGGCCGCCGTCGAGGCCTTCTCCCATCTCTTCTCCGGGAAGGAGCGGCCACAGTACAGCCTGTTGATTCAAGCAGGCGGATCGACGGCCCAATTCGTGTAATGCCCTCGACCACCCCCTAACTCGCCTCGTCCACCTCCAGGCGGCATAGCCTGGCAGGAGGCAGTTCGAAGTCGATTCTCGATCGCGGTCCGTCAACCTCCAACCGCTGCGGGCTGCCGATCGCGTCGCCCTTGGAGTCGATCAGTCGGACTTCGTACGAGCCGGGCGCGAGCAGGTAGAACTCGGCCCCCATCTTCCTCGGTTCGTGGCCGAAGTGGAACAACTCCGCCGAAAGACCTTCCCTGCCAGACTGCGTCACCAGCGCCGCGATTCCTCGTGGTGGCGTCAGCCAGCGGACCGCGTTGAGAGGAAAGAACTCCAGGCTGCCACGATCACCCGTAGCCGACGAATAGAGCAGGTTGGTGTCCGGCCGTTGGTCCATTCCGGCCTTGGCCTCGCGGAAGAGCATGTCCTCGCCGAACAGCCTGGGGAAGGTAAACACCCGGTCGGTGAACCGGACTTCGCTGGTGTAACCCGGGAAATTGACCGCCAGCGCGCCGGCGGTCCGCCGCAACGCGGCGGTTAGCGGTTTCCGTCCATCCGGCGACGCCGAAATGGCCAGCGCCGAATAGTCGTGGGCCAGCAGTTCGTCGAATTCCTCGCTGCCCGTCAGCAGTCGATACTTTGCCAGGGTCGCCGCCAGAAAACCCAGCTTCGACCCGCACCACAGTCCGCTTCCGGCCGGGGGCGTCTCGTCGCGTCCCGATTGCAGCCACTCAAGCCGCATCGCGGCCATCGACCGTAGCGGAGCCAGGTACTTCTCGTCGCCCGTCATGTGCCAAGTGAGCAAGAGCGTGTTCGACAGCGACCCCACCGCGCTTGGCCATTCGTACAGCCTCGGCTCGCCGTGGTGGCGAGGGTCCCACCAGTTCTCGCCGGGGCCGCGCGCCTGACCGTCCGGCCAGTGGATCGCCGCCGGAACGACGCCGGCCGGCTTGCCGTGCTCCTCCCTCGCCGCCGCGTCGACCCAGGCATCCATCCAGGAGGAAAACAGCTCGGTAAGCCGCTTGTCGCCGGTTCGCTGCCAAAACAATAACGTCGGCTGGACCGCGACCGCATGATACGGCGTATCGCAGGCACGCTCTGAGCGGGGATCCAACTTTTGGGCGCTGAAGTAGGTGCTCTTGAACTGGCGGAACCCGCGCTCGTTGGTTCCCGTCCATAATGTCTCCATAAGCTCGCCGATCCGCCGCGCCCGCGCTTGCCAGACCTCATCATCCGGCGCCAGATGCATCATCGGCGTGATCGTGTCCTTCGACGGTTCGGCGGTGTGTTCGACGTCGTACACGTGGCTTGTGTAGCCGTCCTTCATGTACTCCTGGCTCAACAGCGCCTCGGAAAAGGCGGCCTGCGCCTGCGTGATCTTTGGATCTTCGAAGGCGATCATTACCGGCACCCAGTTTCGCCACATCTCGCAGTCGTCGTCCCATCCGCCGCCGTACTGGCCGTCGTCCTGCAGCCGATGGTCGATCCACCAGTGGACGATGTCCGCCAGGCGCTCGAGACCCTCGCGCTGAGCGGCTGCCCACGGCGGAGCGTTGTCTGGAGCCGGGTAGGACTTCTCCGGCGGAAACGGGTGCCCCAGGTACATGCGAATCACCCGGTTCGCCGGGTAGGCCTCCTGCGCGATCTCAAACGATTCCACCGCCCGGTCGAAGAATCTCCGCCGCTCCTCCGAATATCCGATGATGTTGCCGTACTCATTGGCGATCCAGACCAGCATCCGGCCGCGATAGAAGCATGCCATCGGGTACAGCGGCGACTCGGCGGCAATCCCCATGTCGTAATCGAGCGTCCGCCTGATCTCACCATCGAACCAGCGATAGAGCGACCGATCGTGAATCCAGCGGTCGACCAGCTCAGTCATCCGCTCGGCTTCGGCTCTCAACTGCGGATCGAGATCGGAAACCGCCATTAGCTGCTTCAGGATCTCCAATCGCTGGCCGTCCTCTTCGCATTCGCCGGCCAGGCGGACGAGCGCCAATGCCTCCTCAGCGGCGTTGGCGATAACCTCGCCACACAGGCACCCGAGCAGGCAGGCGATGAGCGGGACTCGGATCAAGGCGCCGCGGCAGCGTGCAGATGCAGTCATGGGCAGACTCCGGCAAACGTGTCGAGACGACAGGTCGTTGTAGCGGTCTCAGCTTGCCCTCGCAAGGATGTACTGCTCCAGGCTCCGTCTGAAGGGTGGGGCTGCTGTATGCTGGGTGGGGATCGCTCTGCTTGATCCATTGGGCCAGATCGGGTATTCTGAGGGGACGCAAGGACAGCCCCGCCCGTTGCACCCCGCCTTTGCCGCGACTGCGGCTCCCGCAGTGCACCCTGCCGACAGCTTGCAGCGGTTTACCGCCGCGAGCCACGCCCACGAAAGGAGTGCCCGATGAGGCGCATCTGGATCATCTTCGCCCTGGCGTGCTGGTTTGCTGGAGAGACCGGCCTGACCCTCGCCCAAACCTCAAGAGCTCGCCAAAGCCTGGGCGCGAGCCGAACCACCGGTTCGAGCCTGAGCGAAGTCGGCACGGTCACGGGGAATGAGCGTTACGTCCGCGGCAATCGTTCGGCGAACGAATTCGTGGGAACCAGCAGCCGCGATCTCGCCGGTTTCGTGGGCATGCAGCAGTCGGCGGCTTCGAGCCGGGTTTTGCCGCCGGTAACCCCCAGTCGGCCGATAACAACCCGCGATGCCAATGAGACGGCGAGAATTCCCCGCTCGCCCATCTACGATCCGCACCTCACCTTAAGCTTTCGTTATACGAGCCCGGCGGATCAGGCACGAGCGGCAGCCCTGTCGCGGCGCTTGCAGTCGTGTCTGGCGCATCGGATGACGGGTCAGATCGAGGTGTCGATGGCAGGGCGGACAGCCACGTTGCAGGGTGTGGTTGCCTCCGAATCCGATCGCGCATTGGCCCAGCGAATGCTCTTGTTTGAGCCTGGGATCTCCCAGGTGCGGAATGAGCTGGTGGTGCAAGCTCCAGCAGCGTCCCCGTCGCCGCCGCCTGCAGTTGTTGCTCCGTCGCCGCCGGCTGTGTCGGAGCCGGCGCCGCCGGCGGCGGCGTTCGCCGGCGACACCACGGTAGCCGGCCTGCTAAGCGGTGTCACCGAGGGGACCATCGCGCCGGTTGTCGTCAGCGCTTCGTCGGTGGTATGTTGCGGTGCGGCGAGGTACTTTCCGGCAAACTGCTTGGGCACGTCGATGGTGACCGTTCGCCGCTCGATCCGCAGCGGCTCAATGATCTCGTGATGCGAAACCGGCTGGACCGTCTCGTGCGTTGGACTTCCGCCGGCCGTCTTCGGCCAAGCCTGGGCAACGGCGGGCGACACCTCCGGCGATTCGATCCGGCCTGGTAGAGTCTTGCGAATGGGCCGGCCGACGACCACCCGGCCGTTGTGGTCTTCAAACCGTGTCATCAGACTGATCTGCCGTTCTCGTTGTCCCACTTCATCCCACGGCAGCCAGAAGCTGTACGAGTGCCCGATGCTCGACTCGCTGTAATGCCGCTGGAGTTTGTCTGCCGGGAAGATGAACTTCTTTTCGGGCACGGAGTTGGTCAAGTCGGCGTCATCGTCGGCGAACGCATACACGGTGAGTGTGCCCTCGACGACGACCGGTTTATCGTCGCGCTCGTCGTAGAACATCACTCGGCCGCCAAAGCCGCGGATGCCGACCTTGCCGGGTTCGTTGAGCACTGTATCGGTCCAAACGTCGGCAACCCGCGCCGGCGTGCGCGATTGTGCCTTGCCACCCGGCCAGGACCAATTGCCGTTGAGGTCAAGCGGACTGCAGCCGGCCAGGAGAAGACCACAGACCGGGATTCCCATCGCGATGATGCGTTGAAGCATGTTCACTGCTGTCACTGGTTCATCAATGGCTTCTTGTCGCTCCCCATCGGCTCACTTGAGGGTTGCTCAACTGTCGGCATCGGCCCCTCCAAAGCAGGGGCGCCGGGCGGGGAGAGCGGCGGCGGCGCTGGAATCGTCTCCATCGGCGGCGCAAGAGGGAGTCCGGCTGGTGCAGCCTCTTGCGGCTGGTACTCGCCTGTCGGCTGCCCGCGCGGATTCGTGTCCGGGTAGACCACGGTGCCGGCGCATTGGCAGTTCACTTTGCCACAGTGCTCGCAGATACCCGTCGGCCCGTGGACGGCGTGAACGTCGGCAAGGCACCAGTTCATTCGCGCTGCCTCGATCTGCTTGACCCGTTCGGCATCGGCTCGGCTGCGGATGACGTGCGGCGTGAGGATGATCAGCAGTTCGTTCCGTTCGTCCGCGTCCGAATCGTAGCGGAATAGCAGGCCCAGGAGCGGAACATCGGAAAGCCAGGGCACGCGACGCTGGGTTCTCGACTTCGTCTTGCTGATCAAGCCTCCAATAACCACGGTCTCGCCGTCGGCCGCGCTGACAGTCGTCTGGGCGACGGTGAGATCGATGCTCGGGGATATAATCGGCTGCCCCTCGGAGATCGCGATCGGCACGCCGTCGTCGAAATTGATTTGCGACCGCTCGGCGTCGACTTCCATGATCACCGTCCCCTCGGGACTGATCCGCGGAGTGACGCCGAGGATCAGGCCGACGTTTTCCAGGGCGACGGAGTTGATGACGTTGCCTCCGTATGTCACGGCACTGCCGATGATCCGCGGCACTCGCTGTCCCACCTGAACGAAGGCCGATTGGTTGTCCAGGGTCATCACCTGGGGCCGGCCGAGCACTTCAAGCTTTCGCGACTCCTGCAGGGCCCGGACCAGCACGCTGATGCTCTCACTGCTGGCCGCCAGCACCAGCCCGCCATAGCCCAGGTTGGAGTTGGTCCGGCCGAGGGTGAAGTTCGATAGCGCCTGGCCCGCCGCGTTTTCCGATGTGGCGAGCGAGGTCGCCGAAGACGAGTTGCCCAGCGGCTGGTTGTTGAAGTTGTAGCCGGGTATCAGCAGGTTGTCGGTTACAACGCTGCGGTCGAACAGGAGCGAGTCCTGCAGGCCCAGTTCGACGCCGAACTCCTTGACGTTCCGGAGTGCCACCTCGGCGATCAGCACCTGGATCATCACCTGCGGCGGTTGCTGGTCCAGGTCTTCGACGAGTTTCATGATCTCTTCGTAAAACCGCGGCGTAGCGCTGATAATCAGCGAATTGCTGACGATCTCGGGCACCACCACCACTTCGCTTTCGATCCGCTGGAACGGATTGAGCGCGCCCGGCACGGCCTGCTGCACCTGCCGTTCGCTGCGGAGAAACAGATTCACCGAGTTGGCCACATCCAGCGCCGGCGCGTTCTTCAAGCGGTAGACCGAAGTCTGTCGCTGCTGGTCATCCTCTTCGTCGAGCCGCAACAGCAGCGCCTCGACAATCATCAACTCACTTTCCGAGCCCGTGGCGATGATGCTGTTGGTCCGCGCGTCGACGGCGAAGCGCAGCGGTACCAGCGGGCTTTCCCCTTCCGCGCCCGCCAACTGCGGTCCCGGCTGGGCCGTGGCGGCCAGCAAAGTTCGCAGCATCTCCACCATCGCGTTTGCTTCGCCATTGATGATGCGGAAAACCTTGATTTGCGCCACGCCGGTCGGCGAGTCGAGTTGGCGGATCAATTCCGCGATCAACCCCATGCTTTCGGTCGGCCCGGTCACCACGAGCGTGTTCGTATGCGGGTCGGCCGTGACATCGACGTTGCCCAGCACTCCCGACTCGAGGATCTTCTGCTGCTGCGGATCGACGTCCAGCAATTGCAGGATCACGTTGCGGCCGGCCTGTGTGCCGCCTCGGGCGGCGGAAATCGCCGACTCGAGCGTATTGGCCAGATCGGTGGCGAGGGTGTTCTGCAGCTTGAAGAGCCGCGTCTGGGTGACAATCTCGCTGCCGCCGCGGTCCAGACGTTCGACGAGCAGCCGCACTTCCTGCATGTCGCGGGGCGCAGCGCGGACAATGAGCGAGTTGGTCCGCAGGTCGGCAACGACGTCGACCGCCGAGTTCAGCCCCTGCCGTCCGGAAAGAAACTGCTGGATCGTGGTCGACGCGGTGGTGGCTGAGGCATTCTTCAACGCAAACACCTCGAGTTGCGTCTGGGGTGGCACCGGCTGATCGACCTTGTGGATCAACTCGCGCACCGCCCCCATCGCCTCACCCCAGCCGATCAACAGCAGGGCGTTCGGCTTCACCAGCGGAAATACGCTGATGTTTCCCTGCCGGGCGTCGGTGAGCGATTCCTCCACGTCCTCGATCAGGTCGGCGAGCGCTTCGCAGTCGACGTAGCGGAGCATGTGCACGTCGATCATCGGCGTGAACTGGGCGCTCAGCCGTTCCAACTCCGCGATGATCTCCGCGATCTCCTCCACGTCGCGGTCGCGACCGCGGAGAATCATGACGTCGAGGTCCGGTAAGGTCTCGATCTGCACGCCGCGGCCAATACCACGGGTCTCCTGGGCGCGCTGTTCCTCCTCAGTGGCCGGAATCGCCGCAGCCGGCGGCGGCTGGCCGGCCGCTTGCGGTTGCTGCAGCGCAGCGGCAAGCTGGACGCTCCCCGGCACGTAATATCGACCTGAGTCTCCGGGCTGCGGTTGCGCCACCGGCAGCCCCTTGCCTTCGTAGGCGTCGAGGGCTTCCTGAACCTTCACTGGAGCCGCGCGCCGCAGCGGAAGGATTCGCGTCGCTGTGCCGGTGGCCTGCGGCGGACCATCTACCGCCTTCACCAGGCGAACCAACTGCTCGACGAGCGGAGCGGGACCTCGAACGTGGACGCCGTTCTGCTGGCGGTCGATCCGCAGATCGAGACTCAGTCCCTGATCATTGTTCCAGCGGTAGTCGGCCATCGCCGGTTGGGGTGGAGCCGACGCCGTCAGGTTGGGAGCCAGTAGTTCCCGAAGCTTCAATTCCACCTGGCCGATCGGGACGTACGATGCCGGTACGAATCGCTCCACGGCTTGGGCGACCGGCGGCATCGGCGCCGCGGGGACGCCGGGCGCCGCGGCAACAATTGGCGATGCCGGCAGGGCGAGTTCCCTCGCCAGGATCGCCTGGATGCCGGCCGGAGCGAGCACGAGCAGTTGCGACGAACTGGGGTCAGCGGCGATTCGTACTCCCGGCTGATTGCCGAATCTCGTTCGGACATTGTCAGCTATGGCCGGAAGCTGCAGCGGATCGCATGGATAGGTCCGCAAGAGCGGCTTCTCGGCCGGGTCTTGCGCCGGCGGGCGGTCCAGCGATTCGACCAGTTGCCGGGCAACTTCATGAACCCTGTCGGGCCCGCGAATCAGCAACTGATTCCGCGGGGCATCGTTGACCACGTGCGTTGCCGGGCCCAAATCGCCCAGCATTTCCGTCAGGAGACGCTCGACTTCGGTCGCCGACTTGTGCCGAAGCGTGTACGTGCGGTACTCGCCCGAGCCGCCCGACTGGGCTGATGCGAGCGAAGCCGCCGCCCAAAGCACTGCAGCGAGTGCGGCCCTAGTGAGTGTCCTGGCAATAGTGATGGAGAAAGGCCTGTGCACCGGCTTCCCAGCAGTTCGAGGAGAAGTTCGCGGACCCCAGGAGTTGGCCCCACGGAAACGCGGCGGGATGCTATTGTCAAAGCCCGTTCGGTTCAATAGCAGTTATCCCCCGCACCGGGAGGTATTCCCTGGCCCGGCAAGATGCGGTAAATGGGGGCTGCGGTCGTCACCAGCCCTTGACACTTGCCTGCTGCAGGACTGCAAGCCCAGCCCAGCGTCTCGCACGCAAACGTGTCGCATCGTCGCCTCAGCCTGCTGTTGCGAGGCGCGTATCGGCATTGCCGGCTTTGTGTGCTAGAATCGGGCGACCTGAGATGCACGCGGCGGCTTGTTTTATGAGCCGGCTCGACGAGTCGTTCCAAGGTGGGGGGTGGCTGCCCTACCGAAAGCACTATTGTCTGCAGCCTTCGTCACTCGGTTCTGGATACGCCGACGCAAAGGACCGCAACTCGTGGATCGAGAGACAATCCCCTCGGCGGAAGGCGGGCCGCGAAAACGCGGTCGGCGACTAGGCCGTTGGACTACCCCGGCACTGCTCACTGTCGTTCTGGCGGTGATGATCGGTATGCTCGGCGGAATCGGCGCTTTTACCTTCGGATACGGCCAGGGGAGCAGTTACCTGAGCAATAATCCCGAGGCCTGCGCCAACTGCCATGTGATGCACGACCACTACGACACCTGGCAGAAATCAAGTCACCACCACGTGGCGGTCTGCAACGATTGCCACCTGCCCCACAACTTCGTCGGCAAATGGTTCACCAAAGCCGACAACGGCTTCTTCCATTCGCTGGCTTTCACGCTTGAGAACTTCCACGAACCGATTCAGATCAAAGCCCGCAACCGGCGCGTGACACAAAACGCGTGCATGCACTGCCACCAGGCGGTGGTTCACGAGATGCTTCCGCCAACTGAGCAGGGCGACATGCTTTCCTGCATCCACTGTCACAGCAGCGTGGGCCACGCCTTGCGCTGATCCGCGGCGTACGGCGGCACCGATCGCCAATTGCAGCGACAAATATCCCCAGATTTGCCTTCGTTCGAGAGCCAAGCCATGAGTTCCGTAAACGACGACCAGACCGGGTCTACCCCGCAAGGAACATCACCATCGGGTGAAACCGCGCATTCGGGCGACGCATGGGGACGCCGCCGCCTGCTGCTCCTCGCGGCCGTTCTGGCCGTCGTAGCCCTGGTGACGTTCGGCGTTACCGCGCTGCTAGTGACCATTTTCGAGCACCGCCAGGAAGCCCGCACGCCGTTCGTTCGGCGCGTCGAGGTCAACGAGGTGACGACCGACCCAGTGCGATGGGGTGTCAATTGGCCCTCGCAGTTCGACACTTACCGCCTGACGGTCGACGTCACGCACACGCAGTATGGCGGGTCGAGTGCGATGCCCGAAAGCAAGCTCGATCAGCACCCGTGGCTCCGCCGCCTGTACGCCGGGTATGCCTTCAGCCTCGACTACCGCGAGGCGCGGGGCCATGCCTACATGCTCTTCGACCAGGAGGTCACCGAGCGCGTCACGAAGCGTCCGCAGGGCGGAGCCTGCCTCCACTGCCATGCTTCGATCATTCCCACGTATCGTCGATTAGGTCTGGAGGCGCAGAACAAACCGGCCGATGTCGAGGCGCTGAGCACCGATTTCAACTGGCCGGCGGTGATGGAAGGTTTCCGCATCGCCGCCTCAATGGACTACGCCGCCGCCCACGCCGAACTGCTGAAGACTCCCGACGGCACGCCCGGTGAACACAAGCCGCTGTTTCCCGGCGGCTCCTCGACCGAGATCGGCACTCCAGCCAACCAGCCCGATGCTCCGCCCGCTCCGGACGCGGGCCAGGCGAGGCCGGATCACATGGGTGAGACGCACCCGGTGAGTTGCGTCGATTGCCACGACCCGTCGACGATGCAGCTTCGCGTCACGCGTCCCGGCTTTGTGCTGGGTATTGCAGCCCTGGCCGAAAGCGACGATCCCGTGCCCCACCTGCCAAGCATCGCCCGCTGGCGGCAGGGGAGCCGCCAGCAGGCTTATGATCCGAATGCCGACTCGACCCGGCAGGAAATGCGGGCCTTCGTCTGCGCCCAATGTCACGTCGAGTACTACTGCGCCACCAAGGAGACCCTCTTCTTCCCTTGGAACAAAGGGCTCAAGGTCGAGCAGATCGAGGCCGCCTATGACGAGCACCGCTTCCCCGACGGCGAACCGTTTTACGACTTCGTCCACGGCGAGACTGGCGCGCACGTCTACAAGGCGCAGCACCCGGAGTTTGAACTTTGGAGCCAGGGGATTCACGCCCGCAGCGGCGTGAGCTGCGCCGACTGCCACATGCCATTCGAGCGGCAAGGGGCGATGAAGGTCAGCAGCCATTGGGTCCGCAGCCCGATGCTCAGCATCAACACCTCCTGCCAGACCTGCCACAACGTGCCCGAGGATGAGCTCCGCGAAAAGGTCGCCACCATCCAGGGCCGCACCGTGGCGATGATCGAACGGGCAGCGACCGCCATGACCGAAATGCTCGACGAGATCCGCGCGGCGCAAGCCGCTGGTGCCAAGCCCGAGGAACTCGAACCCATTTTCGCGCTCCAGCGAAAGGCCATGTGGCGGCTGGACTTCATCAGCAGTGAGAACTCACGCGGCTTCCACGCCGACCAGGAGGCGGTCCGCATCCTCGGCGAGTCGATCGACTACAGCCGCCAAGCCCAGGTCCAGGCGCTCGCCCTCCGCGCCCCCGCCGCTCCGCCGGCCGAGAAACCCGCCGAACCCGTCGAGGGCGTCACTCCCACCGAGAAAGCCCCACCGGGGCCATACAAGCTCGAAGAGAAGCCGGAAGCGGAGGAGAAACAGTAACGCTCGTTTGTTGAATGTCTCCGGTTTAAGGAGTGGGTCGGCACTGGCCGGGCGTCCGGCGGCAGCACGATTCCTAGCAACTCGCTTCCTGTCCAGCCGAAGATGTCGGACCCCGCCACCTCGGCCTGCCCGACTCCCACGCGCCGATCACCAACGGAAATCCCCCCGGTTCGGCTCCCAGTGGCAATGCGATGCAGAGTCGCACCTCCACCCAGCGGGCAATGACACCGACACGGCTCGACACTTTTGTCAGGCACAGTGAACTCTATTGGCCTCTGGCAATAGCGGCACATGCAAGCCCGTTTCGCCAGCCGGCGAGAACTCCAGCTTCCGATTCGAGGATTCGCTAACAGTATCCTGTTGCGCAGGCTTGTTTTCGGTCTGCCTTCCGCGTTCTGGACTGTCAGGTCGCTTGAGTGGCTATGGGCACGGCCCAGGGCTGTCGGGTAGCGGTGAACGCACCGTGGCCAATAGACGTTCAGTGAACTCCAGGGAAGCACCGCGTCGCCGCAGACATAGGGGCCGGATTCACTGCTGGGGGTGATTGACCCCAAAGCCGCGAACTGCTATATTGCAGCCGCCCCGAAAGGGGTATCCAGCTCGTACACGGAACCGTGCCCCGGGCGGTCGAGCCGCTCTCAGGAGGGATGCGCCCCCCTGAATCGAAAGAGGCACCAGACAAAGCGACGCCTGTTTCTGGAAGTGTGCCCTGCTGGTAGAAGCCGGCGCCAGCATGCTGGCCCAGGGGCTCGAGATCTTGTGCCTCGCCTGGAGATCTAATCGTGGATCGAACGGCCTCTTCGTTCTCTGAACTTGAAAGGAAACCAGCGATGAAAGGTGCCAGGAAATGGTTCACCCTCAACTTGTGACTGCCGGACCGCAGCGGACTCGATCCGCGGTCCGCAGTGGCTGCGGGCTCCATGTGAAGGCGACTCTCGGCCAGCCCTCGAGCGAGGCGGACCGATCGCGTGGTTTCACCCTGGTCGAGCTGCTGGTGGTGATTGCCATCATCGGTATCTTGATCGCCTTGTTGCTGCCGGCAGTGCAGGCCGCCCGCGAGGCCAGCCGCCGGATTCACTGCTCCAACACGCTCAAGCAGATCTCGCTCGCGGCGCACCAGTACCACGATGTCGTGAAGTCGTTTCCGCCTGGCTATCTCTCCGGATGGAATTTCGCGGCCCCCAATCCGCGCAAACGCGGCATCAGCCTGTTCGTCTTTCTGTTGCCGTATATCGAGATGAACAGTCTCCACGCGATGTGGGATTTCTCCGACCCTGATAATGCCTTCGTGGGAGACATCAATTCGCTTGCGGCGAAGGGACCGAACCTGCTTTGCCCCTCGGAACCCGAAAGTGAGAACCCGCTGGATTATGGCTCGAAGCACATCCAGGGAGTCCAAATGCCTCCGCGCCATATCAAGGTGACCAGTTATGCGGGAAACGGCGGCACGCGATCCTATCACCCCGATTCGGGATTCCTGAGAGCAGACGGGGTGTTCTTCCTCGTAGGTGCCGATTCCAAACCCGAACCCAACCAGATGCCCGTACGCATCGCCGAAATCATCGATGGCACGAGCAACACGATTCTGTTCGGCGAACGAAGCCGATGGGATCCAAACTACAACACCTTCGCCGCCCAAGGTTGGGACTGGGAATTCCGTTACTACGGAAATTGGTGTGGCGCAAGCCCCCTGGTCCTGGCGCACGTGACGCTCAGCAGCTACGCTCCCATCAACTATCGTCTGCCGTTCGACTATGACCATCGAGCCAGCGCCAATCCGCCTGCCGGGAGCGCTGCCGACTTCAAGTACTACATCGACCTCCGGACGTGCGCTTACGGGAGCAACCACCCCGGTGGCGCTAATCTCTGCCTGGCCGACGGATCGGTCCACTTCTTCTCCCAGACCGTCGCCATGGTAACGCTCCGGGCCTTGAGCACGCGGCGCGGCGGTGAGACGGAGACCGCTCCATGACCAGTACACAATTGCCCCGGCCGGCTGAATGGCCGATGTTCCTTGCCCGCGGCGGTCTTCGCCTCCTGCGCTCGGTAGGGTTGATCCTTGCCTTGGCGTGGCTTCCAGGTTGCGGTGGCGACAATCCCCTTGCGATGGTCGAAGGAGTCCTGCGGTTAGAGGGCCGGCCGCTCGACAACTGCCTGGTGACTTTTCTGCCGGAACCCGGCAACCACACCGCAGCGCGCCAATTCACCGGCCTGACCGACCAGCAGGGCCGCTACAGGCTGCACGGTGAAGACCAGCAGGAAGGCGTCGCCATTGGCTGGCATCGCGTTACGATCCTGGATCTGTCCGTTTCCACCGGCATCCGCCGGGTGGACCACGGCACGGTGGACGCGGAAACGACCGACACCGTCCCGCCACGCCGCAATTCGCGGGTGCCCGAGCGGTATACGTCTCCGACATCCACCCCGTGGCGAATGGAAGTCCGGCCGGGCAGTCAGGTGATCGACCTGGAGATTGTCACCACAAACTGACCGGGCCCTTCATGCGATAAGCTTCCGGCTTGTGCTGCATTAGTCACCGGCCGAAAAAATGGTACCGGGGGCCGCTCAGTGTGAGCCCGCTGGGGCCTTGATAGTACCGATAACTGTAAGGATCCCAGTAGGGAGGGTAGGCGCGGCGGAAGTCATGCCGCCGCTCGTACTGCCACCCGGTCACCGGGTAGCCATATGCATGGCGATGATCGAAGTACCCCTGGTAGTGCCTGTGATTCAGATGATACCCGCCATGTCCCCGATCCCCCGCCGCCACCGTTCCTGCACTTACCGAAAGGATCACCACCGCTGCAAGCATGATCTTTCTCATCTTTCGCTCCTTGTTGCTCAGGACCCGGATCAGCCCGCCCGGGCGCAAAGCACAAAGCGTGCCATCCTCCGCCATCACAAGGGGGCGTGCCTAAACGGCCCGATCTCCGCGCTTGCTGGTTGAGTCCGGGCCGCATTCAGCGCCATCGCTTTGATTCGCTTGTCGTCAGCGAGACAGCGATCGAGGATGGGCTATGGCGTTTCGTCGGCCGGTTCCTTCATCGCCTTGTCATAGGCGGCCCGCAGGTCGAACACGTTGTCCTTGTCCAGCGTAACCTTGACCTCCTTGCCCGTTTCCACCTCAACAGGGATGCACCAGCATACCGGCTTCCCGTCAATCTGCACCGTCTTCGAGACGACCCACCGTTTGCCGCCGGTCGAATTGGAAGAGATGGTATTAGCCCTAGTCAGCAGGTAGAGTTCGTCTCCAGTCACCTCCCGGAAGCCAGAATCCCAGCCCACCGTCATCAGGATGTCAAGTACCTGTTTCTTCCGCGCCTCGCTGGCCGCCTTGTCCAATTGCTCGCGATCGTGCTTCCGCATTGACTTGACTTCGGCGTAGAAGCCGGGCACGGGGTCTTTCTCAAAGATGGCGAACTGCACTGCCTGCGGCTTCAAGTCGGGCATATCCAACTCGATGCCCAATTGCCAGGTTCTCTTTCGCCATTGTTCAATTTCCTCCCTCTCCGACGCCGAGAGCGACGGCCGCGGCCGGTCCTTGTCGGCCGCATAGTCGTAGATCGGCGTCCGTCCGTTTCTCACGTCCTCGCGGATCTTCGCGAACGACTTCCACAACTCGTCTTTCTTGCTCGCGAAGCGCTCCTCGGCGCCTTGAGCGGTTGGTGAAAAGTTCTCTCCCGTTTCCTTCCAATCGAGGTTTCTCCATTTGCTGTTGATCTTGCCGAAGTGCATCGCGGCATAGGCTCGTTGTTCCGGATAGAGACCACTCTTGGTGACCACTGCGGCAAGCTGCCCGCGGTAAATGAGCACCTCGACGATTTCTGTCTCGAGGATCTGTTTCTCGTAGTCCTTGGAAACGGCCGGATCCTGTTTCAGCGTGTTTTCGATATCTTTGATCGATGCCGGGGCCAGCTTCACCCAGCTCAACTCCACGGCGCCCGGAATGTCCCTTCGAGCAACGCTCCGGCTGAATGCCGCGAAGGCCGATTCCGGTGTCGAGAGATCTGCCTTCTCGGGGAAGTCTTTCACCAGCTTGCCGACCGTGCGTTTCTCGATGGCGGGAGTCTCCTTTGCCTTCTGAGCCTCGACTCCCTGCGCGTCCGACGCCGATTGTTGCCCTTCCGGCGGCTCCGCCGCGAACGCCACGGTCATGGGAATCGCTGCCGCCGCCAGCAGGAGCATCAACCGGCCGAACGTCAATCGCGCCGTCCAGGAATGGTCCTTGAGCATCGCAATTCTCCTTCTCAGGCAAATGGATGACTTCGCGGCGGTCGCCCCCAGCGGAGCGGCCACTGCCGGTTCGCAAAGGAAATCCAAGGTGTCCAATAGCGCCGTCGCATAGCGCTCGGCGCCGTCTGGTGCGAGATCCACCACGACCCGATCACAACACTGGTCTTCGAGTTCCTGCAACCGGCGAGCAGCCCACCACACGACCGGATGCCACCAGAACAGCGTCGTGATGACCACTTCCAGCAGCCGGACCCAGTGGTCTTTCCGCCGCACGTGTGCCAGCTCATGGGCGAGAATTGCCTTCTGCGCCGGCGTGCCGAGCCGCTCGAAAAGCTCTGATGGAAGAAATACCCTCGCCTTGCCATCAAGCGACCAGACGAGCGGCGACACGCAAATGGGCAGCATGCGGATCGGTGGAACTCGCCTCAGCCCCAGCCTCTTGGCGATTCCCTCCGCCATATCGAGCATGGCCGGCGCCGGGGGCTGGCTGCGGCGTAGAAATCTCTTGAAGCGGAGTATGCGGCGCACGCGGCGCAATCCAAGCACGATTATGCCGCTGCACCACGTACACCCCACGAGGGTCGGCCAGTCGATTCCCTGAGTCTGAATGCCTGAAGACGCGGCGCTCATGTCGGCCCCTGGCCCGACGGCAATCGCGCGGTCGCTCGCCGGAACCGGGTATGCCTGCCCGCTCGTGATGAAAAGATCCGACTTCGCGTCGTGCGTAGCGGGTGTCTGAGAGATCTCTCCTGCATTCAGGGCAAGGGGCAGAGTCACCGCTGGCGGCGTGACGAGTTTCACGAGCACGAGCACCCAGAGGAAATGCAGGGCCGCCGGGTGCCTCCACATGCGCCCCAGCAGGACGACTCCCGCCGCCATGATGAACGCCATCAGCGCATTGCTGGCCACGATTTCCCAGAAAGCATTCATAGCCGTCTCGCTCAACCGGAGTTGCGCCGGTCGCTTTCATTCGGCCAGAGGTCGCCAACGAGCTTTCGCAACTCCATTTGGTCTTGTCGCGAAATGCCCTCCGACCGCAACAGCGTGCTCACCAGCGGCGCCAGCGCGCCGTCACAAAGCCGATCAGCCAATGCATGCAACCGGCTGCGGAGAAAGTCCTCCTGGCTCACCGTTGCCCGAAAACGATGCGCCCGCTGGCTCCGGTCCCGGCAGACGCAGCCCTTGGCCTCCAGTCGCTCCAGCAGCTTCTGCGCGGAGGCCATCTTCGGGTCGGTGACCTCGTCATACAACGCTTCGGCAATCTCGCGCGTGGTGGCTTCCCCTCGCTCCCAGATCGCCTGGAGGATGGAAAGTTCCGCGTCGGTGATTTGGTCGATCCTCATTGCCGCATCGCCTTTCGTAGCTCAATGACAGACAGTCTGTCTGTCATTGTAATGCTCCAAACATCGGCGTCAATACGCACTGGGAAATTCAGACTACTGCGGCGCGCCATGCCGTCAGAAAATGCACCATTGACATAATGATGGTGCACTTTTAAAGAGTGCCCGTCCGTCGCGGGGCGGAGACTGAAGAACCCGGCCGGCTTCAGAATTCCGGCGGCAGCGCAAACGCCTGCGCCACGTTATCGCCGATCGTCATCAGCCATCGCTCCCCTTCCGATTCGAGGACGACGTCATGGCGCGTCATTTCGGCGAGCACTCCGCGAAACTCGCCGATTTCCAGGGTTTCACCCTGGCGGAGCTTGAGCACGCGGTCTTCGCTCCGCAGCGTGAACCAGGCCTGCGGCTGGCCGTCGATGTAGTTCACCGCAGTGAGATAAGCGAAATCGGTCGGATCGGGGCTGCCCCCCACTCCAAACAGGTTGCGCCTCGGGATGCTGAGGTATTCCTCGTACTCGGCCGACGCGAGCCGGTCCGATCCCACGGTCGTCAATTCATCCTGGCGGTCGGCCTTGGGCAGGATCAGCGTCTCGATGGCCATCGCCAGATCGAGTTCGTCGGATCGCTGCAGGGGTGTGATGTTGAGCGAGCGAATCTGGTGCAGGTGTCCGGCGCTGTAGAACTCGTAGAGAAACAGCGTAAGCTGTTCGAGCGTCCCCCGGCCGCGAACGGAGAACTGGATCGTGCGAAACAACCCCTTGTTGTTCATGGGTTCGCCGGAATCGACGTTCGGATTGGCGAACTCCACGTATTTCACCAACTCCAACAGCCAGCCCTGGTAGAGCGAGCGGGCCACTTCCGGATTCGACGGCAGCGAGCGGAGTTGGAGGGCCGCCAGTTCCTTGGCCGCCTTGCGGGCGTCGGCCAGTTCCGTCTCGCGCTTTTCGATTTCGCCCTCCAGCCGCGCCGTCTCGTTGCGCCGGGCCTCGATCGGACCCTGCAGTGCGTTCTGACGCAGCCAATCGCCCGCATAAACCAGCGCCATTACCACCAGCGCGCCGACCATCAGCGGTTTGCGGTACTTGTTCATAGCGGGCCCGCTCCGGCAAGCGTCCTCTTGGGCTTCACGGGCGATTCAGCCTCGGTCTTCTTCGCCGCGACGGTCTCGGCCTGCGGCTGGGCCTCGGGAGGAAGATGGCTCACATATTGTTCTTTCTCGCGACGGCCGACACCGATCGAAGTCTCGAACAGCCACGTGTAGTCTTCCTGCCGGGTGCGCTCCTGGACCCGTTTGCTGCGAATCTGGTGGCTCTTGTCGCGAATCTCCTTTTCCATGCGCACGACTACCGAAGGATCGCGGACCAGCCCCTGCACATCGACGCTTCCGCCGCCGCGCCGACCCGCCGAAAGCGACATCCGCAGCACCACTAGGTCGCGGGCCGGCGGGAGCCGCAGCGACAGGTCGCGCAGTTCATCGAGCCACGCGATATCGGCCGATTGCCACCCCTTGACCGCCGCCAGCACCTTCTTCTGCTGGTTCGCGGTCTTCAGCGTGTCTCGAAGGTCCGACAGCCGTGCGGAATACTCCGCATTCTGCGCGTCGATCTCCGCCAATTCGCTCCACAGCGAGTAGCCGAACAACAGGCACACCACGGCCACGGCGCCCGCAACGCCCATCGCCACGCGCTTGCGGTCGAGCGGCTTGGGGGGGCGGCGTGGATGCAGGAAATCGATCGCGTGCGGCACGCCCGACGCCTCTTCGACAATCATGCCAACCAGCGATGCGAAACGTCCGGCATCCTCGGGCACTAACTCGTCCGCAATCTGCACGCCTTCAAATGGATCGACCACCGTGGCCGGCAGTACGAGTTCCTCGCGAATGTGCTTCACCAGGTTACCGTGCTCGCCTGGCCCGCCGAATACGTACACACGTTCGATACGCTCCGGTCCGAACTGGCTAACCGGCGCCACGGCCAACGTGCGATTGATTTCCACCAGCAGCCGCTGGATCCGCATCTCGGTGGTGGTTACTCCCGGCAGGCGGGTTGTGCGCGAGAAGACCACCCGGCCTTCCACCACCACGTTCAGGTCCACCTCCTGCGGAAGCAGGTTTACCAGCAGGCAGGCCGGTTCGGGTGGATTTGCCGCACGCAGGAAGAGCGACGCTGCCGAATAGGGTCGCAACAGCAACCGTTGCGGCCGCAGCCCGGCGGCGGCAAAAACCTTCTGCAGTTGGGCCAGTTCGTCGCGCGGCAGCACCGCCGCAGTGATCTGCCGCGATTCGTTTGGATCTCCCGAAGCCACGAAATCGATGATCGCGTCCTCGCTGACCGTCGACGACTCGCTCATCGCCTGGTTGATCACCATCTCTGGCAGTTCGGCTTCGCCGGCCGGAGGCAGGCTGAAGTGCAGCAATTCCAGCCGATTCCGCTCGACTCCCACCAGCGTCGTGGTCTGGCCGGCACGGTGCTCCGCCAGCCCGGCGCGAAGCGATCCGGCGATGTCGGGGCCCGACTGACCACCCTCGGTCACGTCGACCATCGGGTACGCCGCCGCCGCCAGCACTTCCACGGTGCGCCCCCGGGTTCTGGCCAGCACGAACCGAGTCTCGCGCTGGTCCCAGTCGATTGCCAAGATGCGTGCCATGGTCGAAAGTCCAGCAGATTGAGGAAGTGGCGAGCCGAGCCAACCGGTGACGGTGCTTCGCCGGCGCCGGCCTGGCGACCGTTGTTCAGCGGGCGCCGGCCAACTGGTTTTCATCGCTGGCGGCTTCGGCGCCGAGTTCTTCTCGGGAATAGGCGGGACCGAGCATTCGCAGGTCCTTCCAGTATACTAGCCGTGCGGGTGTGCCGGTAGCGTCGACCACGACCTCTACCCGATACATGGGACCCGGTTTGCTGAGATAACCCACGATCTGGGCGCGGAATACGTCCCCGCCCGAGGTAACGTACGGCAGAATCCCCCTCATGGTGTCAAGATCAACCAGGCCCTCGGTGAGAAGCCAGGTGGGATGCTGGCGGCTGGGATCGTCGTCGGCGCTGGCGCCGGCCCGCGCCGTGACAATTCGCGATGCGGTGGCTTCATCCAAACCCGGCACCGAGGCCAGCACCTCCGCGGGAGCCTCGTCGACGTTGATTCGCCCGTAGAGCGATTTGCGTGTGTCGATCGTGGTCAGGTCGAGCAGCCTGGGGAGATAGCTCCGCATCTCCACCGGATCGTCGGGGAAGGGGCTGGCAATGATCAGCGTTCCCTCCGATGAATCGCGGTCATCGCGGTCGTCGTCTTGCTCGCGAATGCGCACGCTGACTCCCACCACGTCGAGCAGCGACCGCAGCCGATAGGTGCCCGATACTCCGAAATCGATCGTCGGCGTCGCGCCGCGGCTGGCGGGCTCATTGCCCCGATAGGGCCCGTATTGCCGGTAGGCCACGATGAAGGTCGCCCATTCCTGGCCCACCGCGGCGACCAGTTGCTGGTGAAGCCGGGCAAGATCGGCGGTGTTCAAATCGATCCGCGGCTCGCCGCTCTCGGCCGTGTTCCGTTCGGCGCTATACACGGTCACCAGCGATGTCCAGGGAAGATGCTCCTCGCTCGCGCCGTCCGCGGTGTCATCGGCCATCAGTCTCTCTTCGGCCGCGTCCAGGCGATGATTGAAATTCTCGTCTCCCGCGAAAAGCAGCTCGCGCGTCACATCGCGCACCAGGAGCAATTCCTCCAGCGCGGCCGGCACCCCGTTGCGTGGAGCGTAAGGCATTCCCAACTGCGAATAGAATTCCGCTTCCGCTCCCTGCTGGCGGGGCGACGTGTCGGCGTCGATCCAGTCGAGGATCGAATCGGCCATAGACTCGCTCATTCCCGGCAGACGCATTAATGCCAGTCGCGCCGTGCCCGGTTCCTCTTCCTCCCATACCCGCAGCATACCCAGGTGCAGCTTGGCCGATTCGTTTTCGGCTCCGAATCGTATGCCGTCCAACCGCGTGTCGTTGATCTTCGGAGCCACGATGCTGAACCGTCCCTGGCGGCTGTCCTCTTCTTCACCGAACACGAGCACGTTGCGGAACCGGTCGGGATTGTCCTGGTAGCCGCCCGCTTCGCGGCGCGCGGTGACCGACTGGGCTGCGAAAGCCTTCAACAACTCCGCCCCCGACGCAACCACATTCTGAAGCTGCAAGTCCTGCCCGGCCAGGTAGGCGGCTTTGCTCTCCGTCGAAAGCGTAAGGACATAGCTCATTCCGGCGAGGCTGATCATCATGATCACCACCAGCACGACGAACAGAATCACGGCGCGGCGGCGGATCATGGCAGACTCCTCAACTGCCCGTCGGCGGCACGCGCCCGGCTGGACGCCGACGACCGACTCGCCCTTGGCCGCCCGGCGCCGATCGACCGGGCTGGCCGACTCGGTGCGGCTTCTGCCCGGCTCGCGAGCGATCGCGGCACGAGTTGCTGCTGCGGCGGCTGGGAAAACGGCGATGCCGGCAGGCGGATCACGAGTCGGTGACGGTCGCGGACTTCGATCTGCCCGGTTTGTTCCGCGAATTCCTCCAGCAGGTCAGGCTCCCCCTCTTCATCCATCGCGGGCGCGATTGGTTGGCTCTCGATTTCGCCCGAATCGGCCGCCGCCCGCGCCCCCTTTTTCTCCGGGGGAGTGATCTCGAATGTCACCTCGACCGCCAGCGGAAGCCCTTTGCGCGCGACGCTGTCCCAACTCGTGCTCCAACTTCGGCCGTCGTGGTAGCGAAATTCCAGCGACGAAACCTCGGGCACGACCATCAGGGAATCATCCAGCACCGTAGCGGCCGTCTCCGACTCTTCGTCCAACGGTGGGACAGGGCTCTCGGCCGATAGATCGACCGCATCGATGTCCTCCGCCGAGATCTGAGCCGTCTCGATCTCCGGCAACTCTTCGTCCCCCGCGAGCGGCGTTGTTCCATCGGGCGCGTCCCACCCGTACTGCCGCCGAATGAGCCCGGTTGGACGTTCCTCCTGGTCTGACGCCTCAGCGAGGGTTGTTTCGATCAGCAGTGGGTCTTCTTCTGTGGCCGGTTCGACGAACTCGTACACCACCGTCCGTAACTCAGGCAGTCGGGGAGGCTCCAACTCGGTCTCCGAATCGGACTCGGACTCGAATTCGGTCTCAGGTTCGATCTCGCCGGATTGTGGTGTAGTGCCGGGCAGATCCGACTGCGACTCGTCGAGCGACAGTTCAGCCACCACCGGGCTTGTTTCGAGGATGTCGATCCTTAGTTTGCGCGATGTGCCCGTGAGGCTGAACCGCCGCACCGAACTCGTTCCCTCCGGCGGCGCCGCCGGGCCGGCCGTGGGATCCTGAATGGTGCTTTGGAGATCGGCGTTGAACTGCTCCATGAGGGAGCGGATGAGCTGGCGGCGGAGCGACTCGTCGTGTCCGGTCACAAACAGATTGGAGTACACGCGGAACAGGCTCCACAGTCCCATCAGCAGCGTCGCCGACAGGATCGCGGCCAAGAGCACCTCCAGGAGCGTGAAGGCGGACCGTTTCATAGCCCTTCCTCCCCGCCGAAGAAGCCGCCCGTGCGGTCCATGGGCGATGGTTGTGCTTCCGATCCGCCTGATCCAAACGGCGATGTCGATCCGCTGCCTTCCGTCTCACCCGTGCTGGGAACCCAGCGGACGAGCGTGAACTGCCGCGTTGGCTTGTCCTCCGGCACCTCCTGGCTGCCTTCCGGCGCCTGCTGGGCGATCGTGACGCGAAGCGCCGACAGGCCCGCGTGGTCGGTCGGATCGATCGTCACCGTACAGACCCAGCCGGGAGCGTCTTCGAGTTCCTCATCCTCGACTTCCACCATCGGCAGCGCGCCGATCAGCATCTCGTTCAACCGGTTCTGGCAGAGGATCTGGGCCGTAGTCATCTCCTCGGCGCTGGAAAGATGCCGCCGGCCGATGGAAGCCAACTCGCCGAGTACCACAGCGCATGCCAGCAGGATGCTCGTGGCAAGGAGCACTTCCAACAGCGAAAAACCGGCGCGTGCAGGACTCTTCACGGCGTCGCCTCCACGGGTGGCTCGGCCGCTGCCGGTGGTTCGACCGTTTCGGCGGGCATGCCCAGTCCCTCTTCGTCCAGCTTGGGGAGCGACCGGATCTCGCCGATCGTCGCCGCGCCGGTCAGGCCTCGAAGCGAGACGTCGACATAGTAATCTTCCCGGCCCCGAAGCCGGAAGGTCGCGCTGGTGGCCTTTCCGTTCGGATAGAAGATCACCGCCCTCGACCAGGCCGACTCCTCCGCAAGAACCGGAACGCTGGCTTCGACGGGCGACATTCCAAGATCGCCTTCAACAGGCTCCAGCGATTCGGCAGGATCGGCAAAGAGAATTCCGGCAGGCAGCTCCAGACGCTCGATCTTGCTCTCGGCCGGATCGTCGAGTCCGACCGCCTGTTCCGCGAGCGTGGTCGAATCCTCGGAGTCAAGCTCCGACTCTTCGATGGCGGCAGGCTGGTCGTCGATCGGCGACGAGGCGGGCGCGACCACGAACTGAGCCGTGCCCGGCCGGTAGCGGAACTGCTGGATTATGCCCGATTCGATCGCCTCCAGCCGCGTCCTTCCCAGGGTTCCGCACAACTCCCGCGCGGCCTCGCGGAGTTCGCTCTTGCGCAATGGCCGCCGAACCGCTGGCAGGCTGACGCTAACCAGGAGCACCAACACCGCCATGACGATCAGCAGCTCTGTCAAGGTGAAGCCGGTTTGTCTGGGGCGTCGTTCATTCGGCATGCGTTAGTCCGCCTTCAATCACGACGACCTCCCGCGCCGCTCCGGCCCTCTTCGCCAGCGGCGCAAGAGGGCCGGCAGTGGCCAGATCAAAGCTCCTCGCTGGGAGGCGGCGGTTCACTGTTCGAGCTGCCCTCGCTCATCTCGCCGTCTGTGCCTTCCCTGCTGCTCGTCCAGCTCACCACGTCGTCTTCGGTGTTGTCTTCACCATCGGGTCCGTACGACCAGATGTCGGGATAGTCGCCTTTGCCCCGGGTGGGCGGGAACTCGTACTGGTAGTCCTTGCCCCACGGGTCCTTGGGAATCTCGTCGAGGTACGGGCCGTCCCAGCCGGTAATCGCGCTTTCTTCCGATTCCGCCGGTCTCTCCACCAGTGCCAGCAGGCCCGCTTCGGTCGCGGGAAAGCTATTGGTGTGGAGGCTGTACTGCTCCAATGCCCCTTTGAAGCTGCGGAGCTGGACCTTCGCGGCTTGGATGTTGGCCTTCTTGCTCGAACCCAGCACGCGTGGCAGGACCATGCCCGCCAGCAGCACCAGGATCGCCAGCACGACGAGCATCTCCATCAAGGTGAAGCCGCGGCGCCGGCGAGTGGTTCGTGTATCTCTCATGTCGTGTCCTCCCTGGAAAAAGAAGTTAGTTCATTGTGGCGCTCATCTCGAACACCGGCAGCAATAGCGCCGACAGCACGAACATGATGACGCCTCCCATTACCAAGAGCATTGCCGGCTCGACGAGCCGAACCATGATGTCTAATTGCCGGGCGATCTTGCGATCCAGCCCGTCGGCGACGTTGATCAGCACGTCGTCCAAGTTGTTCGATTGTTCGGCAATGCTGATCATCGCCATCACTGGCTTGGGGATCAAGCCGCACTCGGCCAGCGGCCGGGCGAGCGTGTCGCCCGAGGAGATGTTCTCCGCCGATCGCCGGATAGCCTCGGCAAGAATGCGGTTTCCCGCCGAATCCCTGCTGATTTCCATTGCCTTGAGCAGCGGCACGCCGTTCCGCAACAGGGTTCCCAGCACGCGGCACAATCGCGATACGGCCGAATTCAAGAATATGCTGCCGGCCACGGGTATCTTCAGTTTCACGCGATCGACCGTCATGCGGCCGCGGCTCGTCGCCGCCGCTTTGCGCAACCAGGCCCCCAGGCCGACGAAGGCGGCGGCCAGCACGAGGCCGTATCGTCCCAGCACATCGCTGAGCGCAAGCAAGGCCACCGTGGCGGCCGGCAAACCGCTCCCCTGCCGCTCAAGCCGCTCGAATAGCTCGGCGAACTTCGGTACGAAGAACACGATCAGCGCCGTGGTGACGATGAAGCCCACCGTGGCAAGGATCGTGGGATAGGCCATCGCGCTGACGACTCGCGCCTTGAGTTCCTCCTGGAGTTCGAGGAATGTTGCCGTCCGTTTCAGTGCGTCTTCGAGGAATCCGCCTTCCGAGCCCGCGCGGACCATGCTCACCGTCAACTCGCCGAATACTCTGGGATGCGCCGCCAAGGCCTCGTCGAACGACGTCCCCTCCGCCACCCGGTCGTGCACGTCGGTCAACACCTCGGTGAGCGTAGGGTGGCCGCACTGTTCCGCAAGCAGCTTGAGCGAAGCCAAGAGCGGCACGCCGTTCTGCAGCAGATCGGCGAGCTGGCTGAGGTTGGCCGACAGGACCGAAGCAGAAATCCGCTTCTTGCGCCGAAACACGCTGGCGCGCGTGGCGATCGCTTCAACGCGGATCGGATAGAGCGATTTTTCCCCCAGCGCCGCCAGAATCTCGCGCTTGCTTCCCGCCACGAGCGTGCCGGTCACGTCGCGCCCCGCAGCAGTTCGGGCTATGTAGGCAAACTCCGGCATTATTCGCAATCGTTTAAAGAACGAACCGCGGCGCTTGGCGTACCGGCCTTGTCAACCGGTTCCGCTCTGCTTCGCCTGGCTCGTTTACGGTAGGGATGTCAAGGGCGGGACTCAATCGCACTTCGTGACGCGGAGGACTTCGTCGATCGTCGTCTGACCGCGGCACACCTTCCGCCAGCCATCCTGACGCAGCGTGCGCATGCCGGCGCGCATCGCGGCCTGCTTGACGAGCGTCGACGGGGATCGGTCGACGGCCAACTGGCGGACCTCGTCGTTGGCCACCAGCAATTCGTAGATTCCCACGCGGCCGTTGTAGCCGGTGCCGCGGCAGTGGCGGCAGCCCACCGCCCGGTAAACCTTGACGCGGCGGCTGACGACGTCGTCGAACGGGAAATCGTCGGGGGCTTCTCCGGCCCGCGGGATAAACGCCTCGCGGCACTCGCGGCACACCGTGCGAACCAGCCGCTGGGCCATAATTCCTTCCACCGTGCTGCAGACCAGGAATGGCTCCACGCCCATGTCGATCAACCGCATGAACGCCCCGGCCGCGTCGTTCGTGTGCAGCGTGCTGAACACGAGGTGGCCGGTAAGCGATGCCTGCACGGCGTTCTCGGCCGTTTCCAGGTCACGGATCTCGCCCACCAGCACCACGTCCGGATCGTGCCGCAGGATGCTTCGCAGGCTGGCCGCGAACGTCAGGCCGACCTTGGTGTGGACCTGGATCTGGTTGATTCCGTCGAGCTGATACTCGATCGGGTCCTCGGTGGTGATGATCTTCGTATCTTCGCTCTTGATCTCATTCAGCGCGCTGTACAGTGTCGTCGTCTTGCCCGAGCCCGTCGGCCCGGTGACGAGAATGATGCCGTGCGGCAGCTTGATCAACTGGCTGAACCGCGCGTACGTATCCTCGTCCATGCCGACGCCGCGGAGGGTGAAATTCATGCGGTCCTTGTCGAGCACGCGCATGACGATTCCCTCGCCATGCAGCATCGGGATGATCGACACGCGGATATCGACCTCGCGCCCCTTCACCTTGAGCTTGATGCGGCCGTCTTGCGGAACGCGCTTCTCGGCGATGTTCAGACGGGCCATGATCTTCAATCGGCTGACGATCGCCGCCTGGAAGCGGTTGATTTCCGGCGGCATCGGCTGGTCCTGAAGCACGCCGTCCAGCCGATAGCGGATTTTCAGCCCCTTCGCCTGCGACTCGATATGGATGTCGCTCGCCCGCGCCTCGATTGCCTCGCAGAGGATTTCGTTCACCAGGCGGACGACCGAAGCTTCCTGCGCGGCCTGGGCGTCTTCCGAGCGGTCCCATTCCAGATCGTCGAGCACTTCGACGCCGTTGCGCTCTTCCTGCTGCGCCACCAGATCGCCGATCGTCTCCGCGCCCACACCCAGGTGTTTCTTGACGAGCTTCGACAACTCGTCGGGCAGCGCCACGACCGGAATGATGCTCGCCGCCAGCGCTGCGCTCAGCGCGTCGATGGCGTGCAGATCGAACGGGTTGCCGGTGGCCACGATATACGAGCCCTCGCGGCGACCGATCGGAAAAACGCCGTAGCGATGGATGAGCTTCAGCGGGAAGTTCTTCAACAACGACAGGTCTACCCGAACGTTGTTCAGGTCGACGTAGTCCATGCCTAGCGCCTGCCCGAGCGCCCGGAGCAGTTCCTCCTCGGAGGTGAAGCCCAACTCACCGGCAGCCTGATCGAGCCGGCCGTCGCGGGCCTGTGCCTCGCGGGCGACTGCCATCGCGCGCACATCCAATGCGCCCGTCCTCACTGCGGGTCTGGCAATGATCATGATTTATCCAGGACGGAGTGATCTCGGTCGTGACTAAAACGGCCTGTCCAAAGCGTTTGCTTCTCCACGGCAAGAGCCTTCCTGACTCCTGAGGTTCCGGCAAGCGATTTGCCGAGCTGTGTCAATCAGGCAAAGCCTGAGGAGCTCTTCGTGTCAGGTACGACCTGACTCGCCAATTGCTGCCGGACGAACAAAATCCGTGAAACTCGACTCAAACGACCGCGTGCGCCGCTCGGCGCGAGTTACCAGGTGGGAGTCTAATGGTATTGGTGGGATGGCCGCGTGGTGGGTTGACGGCAGGCCATGCTTGCAGGTTAGAATCGATGTCGTCCCCCATTATAAGAACGATGGCGGTCGCGTCAATATAATTGCCCGATCTCTCGGCGACCGACGCCCCCCAATAGTATCGATGATTTCGCGGCTCGGTCGAGGAGTCAGTTTTCCTATGAATATCAACGACTTACGACGATTCTCCCGCGACGTTGCCGCCCTGACGGCCCCCCTCTTGGGAACACTGCTGCTAGCGAATGTTTTTGCCGCCGAATCCGAGCCACCAAATGTCTCCACCAATCAACCCGCCGATTCGACCGACGAGCGTCTGCAATGGAGTGATCCGTTAGGGGAGCAGCGCGTGCTCGATCGAGCCGAGTCTGACCCCCGGGCAACGCCGACGAAGATCATCCGTTATGCGCAGGCACTGTTGTCGAATTACGACGCTGACGCGGACGGTCGTCTGAGCAAGGACGAATGGACGAAGATGCGGGGCGATCCGCAGCAGATCGACCGCAACGGCGATGCGATCGTCGCGCTGGAGGAGTTGATCCAGCACATCGTTCAGCACGGCGCTCGGCGGAAGATCCGGCTCATGACTCCGCTGGCTCGTTCCGACGAACCTCTGCCGCCATTGCTCAATCCGACCACTGCGGCGCGCCCGGCAGACGCGGCATCGGCACCCGATGGTCAGCCGAATCCGGAGGGTTCTCCGCCGGCCGATGCACCGGCTTCCGGCAGCGATCCGCGCCGCTCGATGAAGTTCTACATGCCGGCGGCCCGGCTTCCTCAGGGACTGCCACCGTGGTTTCTGGATCGCGACGCCGACGGTGACGGCCAATTGACGATGGCCGAGTTCGCACCGCAGGCCACGGCCTCCCAGATCGGCGAATTCGCCCGCTACGATCTCGACGCCGACGGCCTTCTCACAGCGCAGGAATACCTTCGTGCGGTGAAGGCAGGCAATCGGCCCGCCCAATAGCCGTTGCCCGAGGCAGCGGTCACTGGCTCTTCGCCTCGGCGATGATGATCGCCGCCAGCTTCGCACGGGCTTGCTCGAAGGCCGCCGGATCGGATTCCCATTCGAACCACGAGCTTGCCAGGGGCAGCACGATCCGCTGCGATTCTTCCGCGCGGCCGCTTCGCTCCAGGATCGCCAGGTACTCGTAGTCCTCGATGCTGTCGCGAAGCGCCTTCAGCCGCAGGCTCGGTGCGATGCCGTCGTAACCCACGGCGCGCGCCGGATACACGATCGTCCCTTCGCCGTTATAAAGCGGATCCTTGCGGCCTTCGCGACGATCGAGCGTCTTGGGGTCGGCCCACGGGTCGTCGACCTGCTGCCAGAAGGACATTCCGCCCCAGTAGAGCAAGCCGCGCTGCCGGTAACGCCACGCGATCCAGGCCGGTGCGCGGTAGTTCAGCAGCGGAAAATCGATGTGCCACCAGGGGGTTGGCTCCCGTTGGCAAAGCGCCGTGTACGCCCAGACGATTTCTCCCGCTTTCTGGCGCTCAAGGGTGGTCGGCTCGTCGAACAGAGAAAACAGCGGACACCAGATGTCCACCCCGCCGTACAAATCTCCCCAGTCCTCGTCCTGTGTCTTCGTTTGCTCGACCACCATCACCTTGACCACCGATCGTGCCTCGCGGATCGCGCGGCCCCACTTCTGCACGTAGCGGTAAGCGTCTTCGTCATTGGGTTCGTCGATCAGGTAGGTGTAGAACAGAACGTCGGGCCGGTCCAACTCCCCCGCCGCCTTGTCCCATGCGGCAAGCCAGGCATACAGCCTGGCTCGTTCCCGCTCCGGATCGCCCACCGCGCTCTTCGGGTGCGGTATCTGAAAAGCGTTGACGTGGTATGTATCGACGAACCGGCGGAAGGCCTCGATCTGCTCAACCGGAATGGAGAACGACCCGTCCGGCTGGGCGGCCGGCGCGATACTGCCTCCCGGAGGGGTGGCATTGATGCGGTGCTCACTCAGCAGTCGCGCGACTTGCGTTTCCACCGCGCTCCAATCCGCCGGCTCCCGCTCCTTCCCCTCGGCCGCTCGCCGCCGATAGTAGCCTCGCATCCGTTCGGCCGGCGACCCGAACGCGGTGTGCATCGTCGATACCCGCGGCAGGTCGAAGTCCCAGACATTCAACGTCACCGGGATCTCGACGACCTCCTGCCCGGTTGCCTTCACCTGATAGCTCCCCTTGTACTCGCCGGCCGGCGCGGCGGCAGGAACGCGAATATCGACCCAGAATCCGTGCGTTTCGCTGGCGGGCAGATCGAACGGCACCGCCGTCAATCGGCCGCGAAGCGGTTCGCCGGTGTCAGGGTGCCTGAGCGGGATGAGCGGATCGGGATACCACCCGGGGCGGAATGCCGCGTTGCGATATGTGCCTGTCGTCAGTTCAAGCTGATGCTGGCGGTAGAGCCTCGCCTCCGTCGCCGGGATGACGGTTCCCTCTGGCCCCGTCAGGTCGCCCGCCTCGACTTCGATCCCACCGATCGCCGCGTCGGACCGCATGAGGATCTGAAAACTCTCCGACTCGTTCCCCGCCGCGCTGAGCCGGACATTCACCCCGCTGCCTGCCGGTTCGTCGCGCAGCACGCGCCGCGTGCCGGTGACGGTCCACACCTGCCAGTCAGCCAAGGCCTGGCCAGTGAAGCCGGCCAGCATCACGACAAGAAGACTCGCGTAGCGTGACACGATGTTACCCCCGAGCTGGTTAGGGCTTTATTGAACTTCAGATTGATACTGCAACGAGGACGACGGGCACCGAGCGAAGCTTGGTCCGGAGCCCGGCTTCAGGGAGAAAGGGCTTGAAGGAGTTGCGTTATCAAACTGAACACCAATAGTCTTCCACTGGCGTTCCAGAACCGGAGTCTTGAAGCGGGCGCAGGCCAGTCTATGGCCGCGGCATGCGCATGTGCAATACCCCTGCCACCGACTGCCGCCCGAGAGCAGAAACCGTCTTCGCCTGACGGCGCCCGGATGCCAGTAGACGCGCGCCCCCGCGGCCTTCTGCCGTCAGGCGCTCAGCTCTTCCATCCCGTGCCGGACGATCTTTCCTGCCGCCATGTAGATTACGTCTTCGGCGATATTGGTCGCGTGATCGGCAATTCGTTCCAAATTCCGGGTGGCAGAGAGCAGGGCAAGAAGGGCCGGAACCTTCTCCGGCTGGGTGCGCATCGCCTCTTCCGACCAGACGCGGATCTCGCGCTTCATGCGGTCCACTTCACTGTCGCGGGCGCAGACGTCGTCGGCCTGCCGGATGTCGAGGTTCACCAGCGCATCCAGGCTGTCTCGCAACATCGACTGAGTCTGCTCCGACATCGCGGCCAGGTCGAACGGCAGCTCGATGGGCGGATGCGACGCCAGGGTTATCGCCTTGCGGGCGATATTCACCGCCAGGTCGCCGATGCGTTCCAGGTCGTTGTTGATTTTCAAGGCCGAAACGATAAACCGCAGGTCGGCGGCCACGGGCTGGTGAAGGGCGAGGATCTTCAGGCAGTCTTCCTCCACCTCCACCTCGCGGCTGTCGATCTCCTGGTCGCGCTGTTCGACCTGCCGGGCGGTTTCCGCGTTGCGGTCCAGCAGCGCGCGAACCGCCATCTGCACCTGTTCCTCGGCCAATGCGCAAAGGGACAGCAGGCTCTTCTTGAGTCGATCGATCTCTCGCTGCAAATGAACGGACATGCTGTCCCTCCCATCCCCTCACTGTGGCACGACGGATTGCGCCGTGACCGTACGCCGGGTGTCCCTTCCTGCCGACATGAGGCGGCACCTTACCTTCATAATGCCGGGCGGGTCGCCCGGCCCGCTGCCGGCATCCTGCCCGACATCGACCGAAACACGACCTTGAGCTTGTCGAGGGCCAGCCTTATTCTATCCAAAACGGCTCACCATGTAATCCTCGGTTTCTTCGCGTCTCGGCCCGTCCAAATCCCGACCGCTCGGTCTGGCCGACCGCGTCTTCGTAGACGAGGCAGGTGCAATGAGGATCGCAGTCGCCGGTCCTACTCCTTGAATCGGTAGCCGACTCCGCGAACCGTTTCAATATACTCGCCGGCTGAGCCGAGCTTCTTCCGCAACCCGACGACCTGCACGTCGACTGCCCGCTCGGTGATCGCGTACTTGTCTCCGTGCACGCCGTCGAGGATCTGCTGCCTGGTGAACACCCAACCCGGTCGCCGCGCCAGAAAGTGCAGCACCCGGAATTCGGTGCTCGTCAGATCGATCGGCTGACCGCCCACGCTCACTTCGTGCCGGCCGGGATGGATCGTCAGGCTGTGGCGCTGCAGCGGCGACTCGCCGTCCTCCCGATCCGCGTCCGCCAGTCGCCGCCGCAACACGGCCCGCAACCTGGCGACCAACACCCGGGGGCTGAACGGCTTGGTGATGTAGTCGTCGGCGCCCAGGTTCAGGCCGCTGACGATGTCGGCCTCTTCCCCTTTGGCGGTGAGGATGATGATGGGGATCCGCTCGGTTCGTGGGCTGCTTCTGATCCGGCGGCAGACGGTCAGGCCGTCCACGTTCGGCAACATCAGGTCCAGGAGCACGGCATCCGGGTGTCTCGCTTCGGCGGCCGCGATACCCTCCTCGCCGGTGGCCACCGCCAGTACGCGGTATCCTTCCTTGGAAAGGTTGTAACGGACAAGCTCGCGTATGTCGTCCTCATCCTCGATCACCAGCACAAGCTCGTTGTCCATCGCGTCTCCCCGCTCAACGAAACCGGTACGCCATGCCCCGCCCGAATGTTATCGCACGCGTGTTAGGGAAGCGTTAGGGGGGTGGAGAGTTGGTTTCTCCGGGTCGCCGTGCGATCGGCAAGAGCCCTCAGCGGCGGAACAACGCGCCGAGACTGGTGCGACTCAAGCCGGCCGAGCCCGATGCCGGCGGTCAGTCGCGCACGCCCAAGACAGAAGATCCGGCCGCCGATCTCGATCGACGGCCGGATCCGCTTCGTCTGCCGTACGCATCGCGTCGTGGGTCGCGAGGCTCTCCGCGCCGCGCGGCGAGGCGGTCGGCCGCTACTTGTCCGGCACTCTACTTGTCCAGCACGGTGACGCGGATGTTGCGGAATTCGATCGGCGCCCCTTCCGACTGCAGGGCGATATAGCCCGGCATCTTCGCCACCTCGGTCGCCTCGTTCTGCAACTGGCCGTTGATGAGCACCTTCATGTGCCCGTCCTGAAGTGAGGCTTCGAACGTATTCCACTCGCCGTGCGGCTTCTCGTTGCTCGGATGCAGCGTCCGGGTGACCCGTCCATCGTTTCGCCCGGTGACCAACGGATACTCGCCGATCGTCAGGATCATGCCGGCGTTCTGGTCGGCCAACTGCAATTCGATGCTCTTCGGCCACGTGTCGTTGTAGAAATGCTCCCCTTCCTGAACCGCGAGCAGCACGCCGTTGTTGCCCGCCTTCGCCGGCCAACGCCACTCGACCTTCACCACGTAATCGTTGTATTTCTCGTTGGTCCGCAGGTAGCCCACCGGCTGGCCTTTGCAGCAGAGCACTCCGTCCTTGACGTAGAACGGGTTCTCCGTCTCCGGAGTCCGTCCGCGGAACGTCCAGCCCTCGAGGTCCTTGCCGTTGAAGAGCGAGGTCTCCTCGGCGGCCTGAATCGCCGGCGCCGCAACGAGCGCCACCAGAACGAGGCAAACTAATCCCAGAGCACAGCGCATGGTTACCTCCTCACGAAGAAGTGCATCACCGATCCGCTTCAGCTTCCCAACGCTGGACGATTCTAGTCGGCCGGCCCCCCGCCGGCAATCAGGCCGGCCGCCGCGGCAGGAAATTGCGACCGGCCCTACGCAGAAACCAATTCAGACGTTCCGGCCGGGATCAGCGACATTCGGTCGCGCCGCACCCGGCTGGCGAACTGGTGTAAGCTGACACCCCTATCCTGGTCTCCGGTCGCGTAGCGACCTAATGATGGTAGCCGTGTGGTTTCAACCCACGGAAACCGTGCCGCCCCCACCCCTGTTCCCTCATCAAGTTGCCGCCGGTCGCGTAGCGACCGCGTGAACTCAGCCCAGAGGGCGTCCTGGCGACAGCCCAAGGAAGCCGCCCCCGGCGGTCATTTGGGCTGGACCTGCCCGCTGTTCATCGCCAAGCGCATCGCGCCGGCCGGATATCCCGATCGGTCACGGGAGTCGCGGACCGCGAGTGTCGACCGCCCGCAGCGCTAGTGACGCGTATAGCCCACCTTGGCCAGACGCAATTGATCGTCGCGCGCGCCGGTTGCCGGATCGAGGTAGCCTTGCGCGCCGAATCCCACCAGTAGTTCGCCTGGCCGCAGTTCGACCACGTCGGTGTAGCCGGAATAAGGGGTGGCGTCCACACACGTTGGATCGGTCCAGGTTCGGCCGTTATCGGTGCTGAAGACGACCATTGCACCCGGCCGGCCGTAGCTCATCACCAGCACGCCGTCGCTCAACACGGCCAGGCCTGGATAAGCGCCCTCCACGCCCGTGCGCTGCGGCTTCGACCAGGTGCGGCCCTCGTCGCGGCTGGTGCTCCACATGATCGGGTTGTCCTGGCAATTGCGATCGCTTTCATTGCCGGTGCGCAGCACGGCCAGGATCTCTCCATTGGCAAGGCGCCGCATGGAGCCTTCGTTGTAGCCCTCGCTGCCGATCTGCTCATGGCAGATGGTCGTCAGATACTGCCAGGTGACGCCGCCGTCGGCCGACTCGCACACGTAGCTGCGCGAGTAGGGCCGGCCGCGTCCATAAGGGCACAACGCCGTGTCGCTCTTGAACCAGCCGGCCATCAGGGCCACGAGCGATCCGTCGCCGCGTTCCACGATCGAACGCATGAACAAGGGGCCCAAGTGCGGGCCGTGGCCCATGGCGGCCTTGGCTTCCGGTACGTGGAATCTGGCCTCCGAGCGCACGAAATGCTGTCCGCCGTCGGTCGACGACATGCGCTTCGCGGCGTACCAGCCTTCCTTGCCTTCGACGGGCAGGCAGCGATAATCCATGCCCAGGATGCGGCCGTCGCGCAGTTGCTGGCCCCCCTCGCCAAACCCGCCGGAGCAGGGCTGCCACGTTTGGCCGCCGTCGCGCGAGAGTTTTTCTTGACACAAGACGGTTCCGTCGCCAAGGCGCAGGAACCGCCCGAAATGCGTGCCAGGCGCGAAATGCCAGGACGGCCCCACGCTCACCTTGAACTGGTCCTTGGGGCCGGCCACTTTGATCGCGAAGTTGCGGAAGTCAGCCGGCTTGCCGAACCGGTTCAATACATTGAGCCGCAGATGGTGCACACCTGCGGGCCAGCCTTCAGTACGCAGCTCGCCGCAAAGCGTCTCGCCCGACATCGACAGACGCCGGAACGACACCTTCTTGTCCGCGTCGTACTCGAATCCCTTCAGCGTTTCCTCCGCGCTGTGAAAATAGGGCGTGGTAATCTCAGCGCTGCCCGGGCCTGCGTCGGTCGTGCGCAGACGGATAGTGACAGGCTGAGAAGCTCGAATCTCGGTCGGCATGACGGTGAAATCCCCGACCAAGCGCGACATATTGCTGCCCGCGTCCCCGAGGTCCTCGATCGCGACCCGGCCGCCTTCCACGATCACGGCGAAATCGTGCCGGGCAACAACCAGCGGTCCGGGACTGGGCCGGCAACTGGCGAAAAAGGCAAACCCATAACGGCCAGGTTTCCAGCCCTCCGTGCTCAGCTTGATGCTGAAATGGCCGTCGCGCGGATTGCCGTCGCGCGGGCCGTTGTCCTTGAGCAGGTTGTCGCGGCCTTCGGCCACATAATACTTGTTGCTCGTATACAGCGTGAAGCCGGGGATGACGTGCGACTTGTCGACATCGTCCGCAGTACGCAACACGAAGCTTCCCAGCTTCACGCCGCTGGCCTTGGCCGCGGCATGCAGCGTAAACGGCTCGCCCAGCTTGAGCGACGTCGGCTCGATGCGAAATTCCTCGAGTTCGATGCGTGCGCCGGGCGATGCGGCGGCAGCAAGTGCAACCCAGAGAACGCTGAGACCAAGACGCGCAAGCATGGCTGTCTCCGAGTGCGGTGGACGGATGGTGATTGTTCGCGGGATTCTTACTCTTGCTGCACTCCAGGCGAACTCGAAACCGGGACGCGGCTGCCCGTCAATTCTCCGTCCTCGCGCCGCCCGACGACAAACGAGTGTGTCTCGGCATCGCGCTAGCCTGCCACAGGTTGGCACCCGTTGTCAACCCCGCCGTCTTCCCCGCAGCCTGGTACGGGTGATTGCTCGGGAAACGGACACTCGCCGCGTCTCTGTTTCACACCCGAAATCCGCGATTCGCTACTCCGGTTCAAACTTCAGGTCGCACATGTCCATCAGGTGGAACAGGTTATCGATCTCCCAACTGTAACGAACATGCCTGGCCCCTACCTCGTTCAGCCATTGCAAGACTCTGGGCCAGTCGTGGTTCATGCGAACGCGCTCTGCAAGTGCCGCCAACTCATGTTGCTCAAGGTCCGACGCTTCCTGGAAGAAACGAAGCATCCGTTGTTCGTCGTCGTATTGTTCACCGAAATGTAGCGCGGGTCCAACAAGGTACTTCAAGTCCTCCGGCAACAGGAATGCTTCATCCTCCACCATCGGGGCTGTGTCTTCCGCCTCGCGCGGAACGCTGCAAAACGGCGGAACGTCCTGGTCGGCGAGCTGCTGTAGAACGGCCAAAATGCCTCCAATCCGCCAGGAAGCTCCTCTCTCTGGCTCCGTACCGTGACGAGCGGTCCTGCACCAGTTGTGGAGTGCTGTAAGGTCGCCCCGCTTTACGATCTCGCACTGGACTGAGGCCAAGCAGTCGAGTTGCTCCTTCGTCGCGCGCTCCGTGAACGAGATATGTCGCTTGAGAAGCGGGTCGTAGGGCAGAACCCGCGTCTCGCCGCACATCTCCACGGCCTGCCGCAAGTAGCAAAAACGGTCGGGGACTGCCTCCCAGTCAACTGCCATGCTAGCGATTTCTCCCGTTGAAGCGGCATCGCACGCGTTCAGCGTTGTAGATCGTGCAGCCAGCCTGCCACAGGCCGGCACTCGCTGTCAAGCCCGCCGCCTCCCCCACAGCCGGGTACGAGTGATTGCCCGGGAATGAATCTGCATCCCCGACTCCAATTCGTGTCCAACTCCTCGACCTGATTTCGGACACTTGCCCCTCACCAAAAAATGCCCCGCCCTGGAATCCGAAACGGGGACGCAGCTAGTTTTTGCGTGGCCCCGCGGCCCGACGCGGCGGACGGAAGCTAGCCGCGGTGGATGCAAACTAGCTGCGTCCCCGTTTCCAGCCCCTGGTCATCACGCCAGCCTGCCACAGGCGCGCCCTCGCTGTCAAGCCCGACGCCTGCCCCACAGCCCGGCATCGGCGATCGCCCGGGAGGCGAAAACTCGCTGCGTCTGTTTCCATACCCTGTTGACCGGCCCACAACGCGGGCCGGAGGGTTTCGCGCTCGATCCGACTGGCGTCCGGTTGTCCATCTTTCGATCGGGCTGTCGGAGTTGCTTGCCCGGATCGCGATCATCACAGGGAATCCGCGCTTTGTACCCTGATGCGGAATGGATGAAACGCCCCCTGCATGAACCTGCTATCCCACAGCTTGCCCATCACCCGCGGGACCGGGTACAATGAATTTGAGCGAGCAGGAGAACAGCTGCTTGCTGAAGTCAGAACGAGACTTGGCTCGATAGCCGCCGTGGGCTTGTCCATCGAGGTGTTGAATGACCGATCCTGCAAACCGGTTGCTCAACGCCTTCGATGCTCTGCCGCCCGGCGACCGCCGCGAAGTTGCCGCGGCGCTGCTGCGCCGCGTTCTCGATGAGGCTCCGGCGGAAGTCTCCGATGATGCTTTGGTGATCGCCGCGGAAGAACTGTTCCTGGAACTGGATGCCGCTGAGGGCGCGCATGGCGACTCCTGATCGCGGAGACGTATGGCTTGTCGACTTGGGGATGGTTGCCAAGATCCGGCCCTGCCCGGTGCTGAGCATTCCATCCAACGAAGAAACCGACCGGGTGTTGGTCGCCGTGGCCGCACATACAACGCGTCCGCGTGGCACTCGCTTTGAGGTTGCTGTGCCGGTCGATTTTCTCAGGGAGGGGCGTTCGACGCGCAGAACCTGGTCACGATTCCAACGGTCAAGCTGATCAGACGCCTGGGAACGCTCAGCGCCAGTCACTTCGATCTGGTGACGGAAGCAGTCGGCCGATGGCTTGGCTTGAAGGCGAAACCCTGAGCCGTCGCCGAACGGGCCGACGCGGCTGACCGGAGGCCGCGGTCAAACGGTTCTTTTGAAGCGGCGATCAGTTCCCTCCGTCCCCGGCAACCGATCCTGGCCGTTATCCCTCAGCCTGATAATTTCCCCCCCGCCCCCTCTCCGGCATCCCCCGATTTTCTTCTCTTCCTGGCCATTTTGGCTCTTGACATGGCTACATATACTATAGTATACTATGTGCCGCGAGACGCTTCGCGTGACAACGTCCATCAGCCCCCGCGCTCGCTCCCGCTCGCCGGCGCCCCAAGTGGCGTTCGTAACCGATGTTTGACAATTTGAACGTTGCCTTCCTGACGCAAGTCATCCGCGCCCGGCACGCTCCCCCTGCGCGCGTCAGAAACGGCCAAATCCGGGCACCCCTCTGGGAACTTCAACACTGAAGCCATTAGGGGTATAACCACTTACGCCGACGCCCCTGGCACGAAAGCCTTTCCATGCCTGAACTTACCGCCGCACCCCGCGGCGCAACGAACCGAAACACAGGCGTGGGGCGTTTCGCTTCGAGGCCGGTCCAACTGCGTTTCCTGCTGGCGATACCGTTTCCGAATGCTCGCCAGCGAGGCGATTTGTGGCGACGCCGGGCTGATTGTCGGCTCGTCGCCGTGGCGGTAGAGTGGCACGTGTGTCTGCCAGGCCGCAAAAGGAGGTATCCGGGTGATGAGGAAGTCGATCTGTTGTCGTGTGGCCGGTTTGGCCTGTTTTCTCCTGGCGATTGCCGGGGGGCTGGCCTGTGCCGGCGAAGCGGCCGAGCACGGGGCCGGCAAGAAGCCCAATATCCTTTGGCTGGTCGGCGAGAACATCTCGCACGATCTGGGGTGCTACGGTGCTGCGCAAGTGCATACGCCCAACCTCGACCGGTTGGCGGCCGGGGGGCTGCGGTTCAACCGCGTCTTTGCCACCAACCCCACCTGTGCGCCGAGCCGCTCGGCATTCTTCACCGGTATGTACCAGACCACCACCGACACCCACCACATGCGGTCGCACCGCGACGACGATTTCCGGCTGCCCGAAGGGGTGCGACCGATCACCCATCGGCTGCGCGACGCCGGCTACTTCACGGCCAACGTCAAGACGATCAGCGATCGCGTGGTGGGCACGGGTAAGCTCGACCTCAACTTCGTCAATGAAGGGCCGATCTACGAGTCCGACGACTGGTCGGCGCTCGAGGCCCGGCAACCCTTCTTCGCCGTCGTCAACTCCCCCGAGGTCGAATACGACATCTACGACCGCCAGACCGCCCGCAAAGAACGCGTCGAGTGGGTCGGCGAGCGCGAGCATGTCCAGCACGCAAAGCCCGGCGAAGTCACGCCGCCGCCCTATTACCCCGACCACCCGGTCGTTCGCCAGGAGTGGGCCCGGTATCTCAACTCCGTGTCGGGCATGGACCGCCGCATCGGCTGGGTGCTCGATCAGCTTCGTGCCGACGGCCTGGAAGAGAACACCATCGTGATCTTCTTTGCCGACAACGGGCGGCTTGAGCCGCGCGGCATCCATTGGTGTTACGACTGCGGCCTGCGCGTGCCGATGATCGTCCGCTGGCCGAAGAACTTTCCGCCCCCACCCCAGTATCGGCCGGGTGCCGTCAACGAGGAGGTGATCAGCCTCCTCGACATCACCGCCACCACGCTCGCCATAGCCGGCATCCAGCGTCCTCCGCTCATGCAAAGCCGCGTCGTTCTTGGTCCCCAGGCCGATCCACCGCGGCAATACGCTTTCGCCGCCCGCGACCGCATCGATGAGACGCTGCAGCGAATCCGGTCGGTCCACGACCGCCGCTACCACTACATCCGCAACTACACCGCCGGCCCGACGTTTGCGTCGCTCAACCGCTACAAGGAAAAATGCTTTGCCATCATCCCCCTGATGCGCCAGTTGCACGCCCGAGGTGGACTTTCGGGGCCGGCGGCGGCACTGATGGAGATGGCTGGCCCGAGCGAAGAGCTCTACGATACGCAATCCGACCCGCACGAGATCAAGAATCTCGTCGGATCCGCCACACCCGAGCATCGCGAAGCGCTCGCGCGGCTCCGGGCAGCGCTCGACACGTGGATCATCGAGACCCAAGACCGCGGCCACATCCCGGAACCGCCGGAGGTTGTCGCGCCGTTTGAGAAAGAGATGCACGACTGGTTTGGCACCCCCGAATGGTTTACCGGACACGGACACCGCTGAGTGGAGGCTATCGATCATGACATCCCGAACCGCCGGCCTGATCGTGGCGCTGGCGACAACCTGGTTACAGTCCAGTGGCGGAATCTGCGCCGAGCCGGCGCCGAATTTCGTCGTCATTCTCTGCGACAACCTGGGCTACGGCGACATCGGTCCGTATGGCTCGACCCTTCATCGCACGCCGACTCTCGATCGCCTGGCGGCCGAGGGGATGCGGTTTACCGATTTCTACGTCACCAGCGGCGTCTGCACGCCATCGCGGGCGAGCCTGATGACCGGCTGTTATCCGCGGCGAGTCAACATGCACCTCGGCGAATACGACAGCATCGTGCTCCAGCCGGTGACGCGCAAAGGACTGCACCCCGACGAGGTCACGATTGCCGAGGTGCTCAAGAGCCGCGGTTACGCCACAGCCTGCATCGGCAAGTGGCACCTGGGAGACCAGCCGCCGTTTCTGCCCACCCGGCAGGGATTCGATCAGTACCTCGGCATTCCCTACAGCGACGACATGACCGCGCGGAGCGAAGGGCGGAACGGACCGTGGCCCGAACTGCCCCTGATGCGCGGCGAGACGGTCGTCGAGGCGCCGGCCGACCGGTCGACGCTCACCCAGCGCTACACCCGTGCGGCGATCGACTTCATCGCGGAGAACAAAGGCCGTCCGTTCTTCCTCTTCCTGCCCCACGCCATGCCGGGCAGCACCACGGCCCCCTTCGCCAGCGAAGCCTTCCGCGGCAAATCCGCCAATGGTCCCTGGGGAGACTCGGTGGAGGAGATCGACGCTTCGACCGCCGAGATCCTCGATGCGCTGAAGCGGTTCGACCTTGAGCAGAATACGCTCGTCGTCTGGACCTCAGACAACGGTGCGCCGCAGCGCAATCCACCTCAGGGCAGCAATCGGCCGCTGTCTGGCTGAGGATATACTACCGCCGAAGGCGGTATGCGCGTGCCGTGCATTGTGCGTTGGCCGGGAAGAATCGCTTCGGGCGCCGTTTGCCGCGAGTTATGCACGACCATGGATCTTCTGCCGACTTTTGCCCGGCTGGCGGGGGCCGATCTGCCCGCGGCCCCGGCCATCGACGGACACGACATCTGGCCTCTAATGAGCGGAGAACCCGGGGCCAGCTCGCCTTACCGCGCCTTCTTCTACTATCAATCGGAGCAGTTGCAGGCCGTGCGATCCGGCAAGTGGAAGCTCTACCTTGCGCTGGAGCGCAAAGTCGGTCCTGGTTCCGGTGGCAAGCCGAGCCGCTTGGCGCTCTACGATCTGGAAGCCGACCTCGCCGAGACGGTGAACCTGGCCGAACGGGAGCCGGACGTCGTCGCGCGGCTTGACGCGCTGGCGTCCGAGGCGCGGCGTGATTTGGGAGATCTTGGCAAGCCCGGCGCCGTTCAGCGGCCCGCCGGGTGGGTCGAGACGCCGCATCCGCAACTACCTCCAGAACATTGAGTCACCCTTTGTAGCTTTGTGTAACCTTTCGCCCCGCTCACGTGTATACGTATCTGGTTGTTGTATGCAACAGAATCTTCTGGTAAAGCGAGGTGAAATATGAGAACTGGGGGACTTGCGGTTGCGATCGTGCTCGCGATTGCCGCTTTTGGCTGGGCGGCTCCGCTCGACCCGAAGGTCGTCTCCGGCGACGCCAAGTGGGTGGTCCATCTCGATGTCGACGCGATGCGAGATTCGAGCCTGGTCAGGACGGCCTACCAGGAGTTTGTCGACAAGTGCCCGGTGGCCAAGGTCGCACTGCCCGCCCTCGACGCGGCCCGCGCGCAGATCGGCTTTGATCCGCGAACCGACCTGCACGGGCTGACGCTCTACGGCAGCCAGGTTGGCAAGGAAGAGGGCGTGCTGATCGTGTTTGCCGACGCCGACCAGAAGCTGCTCACCGACAAGGTGAAGAACGCTCCCGGCTACAAGTCGGAAACGCACGGCGCGTACGAATTGCATTCCTGGACGCATAAAGACCGCCGCGGCGAGCGGCCCGTGACCGGAGCCTTCTTCAAGGAAAAGGCCACGGTATTCAGCGGCTCCCCGGAAGAGGTCAAGGCCGCCTTGGACGTGATGGACGGCAAGAAGCCCGGCTCGACCTGCGAGATCCTGGCAGCGGAGGTACCTGCGGGCACCACGGTGCTCGTCCGGGCGGTCGGCATCGACCAGACGCCGTGCGACTCGAAGCTGGCCAAGGAGATCGAGTCGTTCAGCATCGCAAGCGGCGAGAACGCCGGCCAATCGTTTTTCCATGCCAAGGTCGTCAGCAAATCGCCGCAGGTGGCCAAGGAGATGGCCAAGGTAGCCAAAGGGCTGCAAGGGCTTGGGAACCTGCATGCCATTGACCAGCCGCAGTGCAAGCCGCTCGTCAAGAACATGAAGGTGAAAGTCGAAGACAGTACGCTGACGGTCGACAACACTGCTCCGGCCGACGTGCTTTGGGAACACATGCGGACCGAGATCAAGAAAGCGATCGAGAAGCATCAGAAGAAGGGTAAGAAGTAGATCGAAGCCATGCGGCCGTCTTCTGCGACAGGTCCCAGCGACGAGCAGCTCGCGCGCCGAGGTCAACAGGGGTGCGCTGCGAGCTTCGAAGAGCTGATGATCCGTTATCAGGTTCCGGTGCTGCAGTTTCTGCAGCACCGGAGCGGCTCGCGCGATGCGGAAGATCTGCTTCAAGAGACGTTTGTTCGCGCGTACGTCAATCTATACCGCTATCGGCCGCGCTGGCGCTTTGCCACCTGGCTGTTCACGATCGCCCGCCGGGTGAGCATCAACCACCGCCGCCGTCCGGTGCCGGTGGTCGATCCCGAGGCGCTCCGTCTTGCCGAGTCTGGCGGGCCGACCCCCTTGGGCGCCATCGTCGCCGAGGAGGATCGCCGTAGCCTGTGGGAAAGGGCGGCAAATGTGCTCGGCCAGGAGGAGCTGACAGCGGTCTGGCTGTACTACGTTGAGGAAATGCCTACCCGGGAAATCGCGGCGGTGTTGGAGCGTTCCTGGGTATCGGTGAAGACGATGTTGTATCGGTCGAGAAGGAAGCTCCGACCCATTCTCGAGGAATTGGAGTCAGACAGCGCACTGCGATCGAGCGGGGCGTCGGCCAAGCGGCAGAAAGCTCGTTTGGCAGTTGAGGTGTCGCATGCTCAGGTTTAACCCATCGCCGAAAGAACGAGCTTTGGCCGACCGATTGTGCCGCGAGGCGGCGGATGACCAACCGGAATTCTCGCAGCGTCTCCATCGGCAGCTTTGCTCCGCGGTGCGAAGCTGTGAATCGGCAAAGACGGCCGCCGGCCCCGTTTCGGTGGTCGGTTGGCCACGGCGATATGCGCTGGTGACGGCAATCGCTGTGGCCGGCGCGATCGCGGCTGTTGCTTTTGTCCAGCAGATGTGGACGGGCGAAGACGGACCGCGGCCCGCCGAGAATGCGTCGCTGGCGGCATCGAGCGTCCCGGCCGGCTCCTTGCCGCTTCCCACGGCGGAAGAAATGCAGGTGGCCGCCGACTTGCCGAGCGAAATGGAAACGGTCGGCGAACTGGCCGATTTTGCCACCGATGAGATTGGCACGATGGTCGAGTGGACCGTAACGCAACGGCCGTGGGACTATCTCGACGAAAATGCCCGGGCGGCTTTCGAAGCCCTCAACAGGCGTGTTCCCCTGGATGCCGCCGCCTCGCTCATGTTGGCCTCAACGGATCCGTAGTCAAGAACTGCGGGCGACCAGCGGTCGTTGAAGCGATGCGCCGGCCATCGCCGACCGCCGTGCCACAACTCAGCGGCTGGGCCAACCCAGTGCCCACTGCAGTTGGAATTGGGCTTCGTTGTAGCTCGTCACAGCGCGGAGGTATTCTCGCCGCGCCTGGTCCAGGGCCTGCACCGACTGGAGAGCCTCGATGGGAAGCCCCTGGCCATCGCGAATTCGCTCCAGGTTGCGGCGGAGCCGGCCAGGAGGCCGCCGCCGGGGTCGAGTCCGCCCAGGCGGCTCTGGCCGAGAGCGAGGCCGGCGTTACGACGGCTCAGGCTGGACGGCGGGCTGCCGAGGCCCGGCTCCGCGTCGCTCAAGCCGATCTGGCCCGCGCCAAGACCATGCTGGCGTATACCGAGATCCGTGCACCTTTCGCGGGAGTCATCACCCGGCGTGAGGTCGATACAGGACACTACGTCCAGCCCACGCAGAGCGGCCATCCGCTGCTGGTGATAACCCGCTGCGATTCGGTTCGGGTTTTCGCCGACATTCCCGAGCTGGAGGCTGCGATGGTCGACCCGGGGGATTCGGCCACACTCCACGTTCAGGCCCTGCCCGGCAGACAGTTCGAGGGCACAATTACGCGGACGAGCTGGAGCCTCGATGCGGCCAATCGCTCGCTGCAGGCCGAGATCGATCTGCCGAACCCCGAGGGGCTGCTCCGACCCGGAATGTATGCGACCGCCAGGATCCTGCTCGACCAGCACGCCGAAGTCCTGACCTTGCCGGAAGCGGCCCTGGTCCGTGATGCGGACCAGACGGTTTGCTGCTATTGCGTTCGCGGCGGCAGGGCGGTCCGAACGCCATTATCGTTGGGATTGGCGAGCAATGATGAATTCGAGGTGGTGTCAGGGCTTCAGGGAGATGAGATCGTCGTTCTTGCCCACGCTGAATCACTTGAGAACGGCCAGCCGGTCGCGGTCCTCCCACCGGAGGCCAAGTGAGAGGCCGCGGATTCAGTCAACGCACGCACCGCCGTCATGCGCAGTGAGCATGCCGATGCCCGACAGGGCGAAGGCACCGACGTCGCACCCAGTTTCGAATTGAGTGACGGATGGATTCGATTGCCGTTGCTGAGCCGGGGGCGCCGTGAATTGACCCGGCGAATTGGGGATTTTACGCCGTGGGGCCTGCCTACACCGTCAGCAACTGCCGCTTCTTGGCCGAAGCGTATGCCTTCTCGGCCACTTCCATAATGTGCAGGGCGTTCTTCGGGCCGTTGATTTGCGGCGGCCGCCGTTCGAGAATGCAGGCAGCGAAGTACTCGCATTCGGCCGTATAAGGGTTGATCGCCGGGTAAGGGACCTTGGTGAACTTCCGCACGACGTCCTTGTTTTGCGCCGCATCGTATGCGGCGTCACCCAGCCCAAACAACCCTTCGAGTTTGCCCCCATTGCTCTGGCCGATCGTTCCCTCGCTCAGCAGCGCCCCCTGCGAACCGTAGATCTCCAGCCGCGTGCGGCTCGCTTCGTCGGGGATGCAGAAGAAGCAGTCGACCGTAGCGTAGGCACCCGACTTGAACTCCAGCAGCGTTGTGGAGGCATCGTCCGAGCGGTAGTCCTGGACGAGCGTGCCTGCCAGGGCCACCACACGGCGGATCGGGCCGGCAAAGTGTTCCAGGAGATCATAGAGGTGGACCGCCATGTCCATCAGCGCCCCGCCGCCCCCCAGCTTCGGGTCCTGCCGCCAAGCTCCTTCGATCTTGGGGTACCAGCAGGAGAGTTGCGCCCGCATCGAGACGATCTTGCCCAGCCGGCCTTCATCGATGAGCTCTTTGATCCGCGCGTGAGCGCCGTGGAACTTCATCATGTAGCCTTCCTGGAGGTAGACCTTATTCTTGCGGCAGACCTCCAGAGCCTGTTTTGCCTGCTTCACGTTGAGCGTGAGCGGTTTCTCACAGAGGATGTGCTTGCCAGCCTCCGCCGCCAGCTTGATCTGCGCCGCGTGGTTACAGACGGGCGAAGCGATGTATACGGCTTCGATCTCCGGATCGGACAGGAGTTCCGCCTCGGTGGCATAGGGCCGGGCGCGAAACTCGGCGGCGATCTGGTCGACGCCGACCGGATCCATCACCGCACCGAGCCGGCAGTTCTTCGCCTTGAGCATTCCTGGGATGGTCTTGCGGCGTGCGATGCCGCCCGCGCCGATCACGCCAAAGTTGACTCGCCTGCCGGTCATATTGAGTTTCTCCCAATTGGCTGCTTGAGGCCCCGCACTTAACGCTCGCCGAACAGGTCCATTTCGGCACTGCCGAAGGAGACAGGTCCATGTTCCCGGTCACGAGTCTGTTTGCCCAATGCGCCAGTGTGCCGAAGAAAGGACCGGTCCCAGGCTTTCTCAGCTATACGCCTTGATCACTTTCACCAGCGCGGCGGCGATCTGCTTCATGTCATCCTCGCTGAACGTCGGGAATGCGAAGCAGGTGAAGGTGTGTTTCTCGTGCCAGCGGGAATTGGGCACTTCGACGTTCGTGTAGTCGACGCTTTTCGGGTCGGCGTATTCCTTCGAGGCAAACGGGAAACCCGTCCGGCCAAAGCCGTTCTTCGCCTGGAATGCCTTCTCGGTGTGGCACTGCGGCCAGAAGACTTTCCAGCACGGGGCGCCCTCGGCGCCGGCCGCCGCCACGAACTGCTGGATGTCGCAGTTCATCCTGTCGACGTCCAGCGAGAACGCGCAGACATACCAGCCGTTCTGGCGTTCTGGCGTGTCGATGGGCAGGTGAAGGACCTGCGGCAGCGGACCGAGAGCGTCGAGCAAGATTTTGCCGTTTGCCCTCCGACGCGGCATGTTCCAGGTGTCCATCCGATCGAGTTCGGCCAGCCCGATCGCCGATTGCATCTCGGTCATGCGGTAGTTCCAGCCGACGCGGTTGTGGATGTACGGCAGCTTCTGCTCCAGGGCCAGGAGGTTCATCCGCTCCTTGACGTCGTAGCCATGATCGCGGAAGCTGCGGGCCTCCCAGGCAAGGTCTTCATCGTCGGTGGTGACCATGCCCCCTTCGCCGCCGGTAGTGAAGGTTTTGTTCTGGCAGAAGCTGCAGGCCGACATGTGGCCAATGGTGCCCGTCTTCCGTCCCTTATAAGTGCCTCCGAAGGCCTCGGCGTTGTCTTCGATCACGTACAGGTTGTGCTTGCGGGCGAACTCCATGAGCGGGTCCATGTCGCAGACGTTCCCGTAGAGATGGACGGGTATGATGGCTTTCGTTCGCGGTGTGACGAGCTTCTCGGCCGATTCCAGGCTGATGCAATGGTCTTCCTGGTTCACATCGGCAAAACGCGGAACAGCGCCCGCCTGAACCACCGAGAAGCTGGTGGCAATGAACGTGTAGCTGGGCACGATCACTTCGTCGCCCGGTCCGATTCCCAAAGCCGACAGCGCCACGTGAAGCGCCGCGGTGCCGGTGGCCACGCTGATCGCGTATCGACTCCCTTGCCATTCAGCGAATCGGCGCTCGAATTCCATTCCCTTCGGGCCGGTCCAGTAATTGACCTTTCCGGAACGCAATACCTCCTCGACAGCTTTTATCGCGTTCTCGTCGAACTTAGGCCAACCGACCAGTTGGTTCGTGACCGTCTTGGGACCGCCGTCGATCGCCAGTTTTTCCGCTGCCATAACCTGTCTCCCAGAAGAAAGAATTGCTTCGCTGCCCCACGTTGTAACGCCCGCCGAGCGCGAAGAAAAGCCCCTCCACCCGCTCGCGTGTGCGGCCCGGGCCGCACTTGACCCGGCGCGCCCTGCGCGGGACGATGTCGGCTGCAATCCCGTCCGCTCCCTGTTGAGGGTTCGTGTCGATGCGCGACATCCACATTGCCTCTGCTCAATTCGAAGCCCGCGACGCCGATGTGGACTACAACTTCAGCCGCATCGAGTCCCTCGCCCGGCGCGCCGCCGATGAGGGCGCCGAGATCGTCAGCTTTCACGAATGCTCGATCAGCGGTTACACGTTCCTGCAAACGCTCTCCCGCGAGAAATTGGCCGCGCTGGCCGAGGTCGTTCCCGAGGGGCCGAGCACCCGTCGGCTGGTGGCCCTGGCGAAGGAGCTTCAGGTCGGTCTTGGCGCGGGGCTCATCGAGCGCGACGGCGACCGGCTCTACAACTGCTACATCATGGTCGGGCCGGAAGGGTTCGTCGCGCGGCATCGCAAGATCCACGCCTTCATCAGCCCGCACTTGAGCTGGGGGAACGAATTCCAGGTGTTCGATTTCCTTGGGATTCGAGCGAGCATTCTCACCTGCTACGACAATAATCTGTCGGAGAACGCCCGTGTGGCAACACTCCTGGGCGCCGAGGTGATCTTCGCACCGCACGTGACCGGCGGGCTGGAGAGCCCGATGCCCGGTCGCGGCAAGATCGATCGGTCGCTGTGGGACAATCGTCACCGCGACCCCGTGCGCTTGCGGCAGGAATTCGAGGGGCCGAAAGGGCGCGGCTGGATCATGCGCTGGCTGCCGGCTCGGGCGTGGGAGAACGGCGTGTATTATGTCTACAGCAACGCCGTCGGCGTCGACCACGACACGGTAAAGCCCGGCGGGGCGATGATTCTCGATCCTTATGGCGAGGTGCTCGTCGAATCGCGGGCGCTGGGGGACGATGTCGTCACCGCGTTTTGCACCGCGGAGAAGATTCCGCTGTCCGGCGGACAACGATACCTGCGTGCGCGGCGGCCGGAGCTTTATGGTCCGCTCACCAAGCCGCTCCCTGCGGGAGTGAAACCCGAAGTGAACCCCGGTTGGCGAGCAGGGGCACCAATGACGACACCGCAGCCGGGCTGCGAAGAATGATGTCTGCGACCGGATCACCATTGGTGTGGCCTCCTAGGTGGGGGTTTGCCAATCTGGCTGGCGAAGCGTAGAAATTCGCTAGGTATTTTGGCTCCGCCGATCCCCGGCTTGCCACGTTTGCTCCCGCATACCTTGTGTGCGGAGCCCGATTCTCTGCCGGTCCGACCTTTGGAACCGCCGGGTGCATTTGGTCCGCTTCCTCCGAATCACGGGCTCGCCTAGCGCGGTTACCCGACCCGAGAAACTCCGTAAAATGCTTAAAGCCAATCATAGTAACGTCTTAAGTTCGCTGCAATTGCCATCGCAGTTGCGCCGGATTGTCGATCGCGCGCCAGCGGTCATCATTCCGGAGGATTGCCAGGAATTAATCGATCTGGCCCTCGGCGGAGCGGAGAACTCCGAGTTCGAGATCGGTTATGACGTGCCGGGAAAGGGCTGGATGCATGAGGCAACCGCGGTGCGCTGCCGCAATGGCGTAGCGGTGAATTACACGGATCCCTACATGCGGAGGCGCGATCCGGACTGCATGGTCGTGGCCGATGAGGGGCCAACCGACAAGCTTCGCTACGCGGAACGATTTGAGGAGCCGTTTCTCCAGCTTCGCGAGAAGGTGTTTGACTGGCTCGCCTGTCAGGAGTTGATCGTCCTGCCGTTCACCGCTGGCGGACATACGACAGGTTACGGCGGACTGCTAGTCGCCCCGGCAAACGCAGGTTTCTTCGCCGCTGGTTTGTCCCACCTGCAGTCGATGGTTCCCCGCAGCCAGCTCAGTGCCGATTTTCCGCTCCGTGCCGTGATTTATCTGGCGCCCCCCTTTCGGCACACCCACTGCCAGGGCAAGCAGATCGTCGTCCATAACCGGACGGGCGGGCTGCATGAAATGTACGCCTTCAACCTGTATCCCGGTCCCAGTGCCAAAAAGGGCATCTATGGAGTGCTGTTGACCATTGGCGAGGACGAGGGCTGGGTGACGTTGCACGGCTCGACGGTCGAGGTCGTCACTCCTTACGACAACATTGTCACGATCATGCATGAGGGTGCCAGCGGCGGCGGCAAGAGCGAAATGCTCGAGTACCCGCACCGCGAGGCAGATGGCCGCTTGTTGATCGGCAGGAACGTTGTCACGGGCGAGCGGCGCTACTTGTCGCTCACCCAAGGTTGCACGCTCCATCCGGTGACCGACGACATGGCGCTGTGTCATCCGGACCTCAAGCAGCGGGAGAGCAAGAAGCTGGTAGTGACCGATGCCGAGGACGCGTGGTTTGTTCGCGTGGATCACATCACCGACTACGGCGTCGATCCGCATCTGGAGCGGCTCTGCATTCGGCCGCCCGAGCCGTTGGTGCTGCTCAACATCCAGGCGGTGCCGAAAGCGACGGCTTTGATCTGGGAGCACACCGAGGATGCTCCGGGCAAGCCTTGCCCGAATCCCCGCGTGATCCTGCCGCGCCGCATCATGCCGGGCATCGTCGATCAGCCGGTGGAGGTCGACGTCCGCAGCTTCGGCGTCCGAACGCCTCCCTGCACCAAAGGCCACCCCAGCTACGGGATCCTCGGTTTCCTGCACTTCCTTCCGCCGGCGCTTGCCTGGCTATGGCGGCTGGTCTCGCCGCGCGGCCACGCCAATCCCAGCATTACCGACAGCGCCGATATGGTCAGCGAGGGGGTGGGGTCGTATTGGCCGTTTGCCACGGGACGCCGGGTCGATCAGGCTAATCTGCTGTTGCGCCAGATCGTCGATACGCCGCGAACCCGGTTCGTCCTGATCCCGAATCAGCACGTCGGCGCCTGGCGTGTGGGCTTCATGCCGCAATGGATTGCACGCGAGTACCTGCCCCGCCGCGGCGGTGCCCGCTTCCGCCCCGAGCAGCTCAAGCCGTCGCGATGTCCCCTGCTTGGCTACGCCCTGTATTTCATGCAGATCGAGGGGACGCAGATCCCGCATTGGCTGCTGGAGGTCGATACGCAACCGGAGGTGGGGACTGAGGGCTATGACGCAGGCGCGCGGATCCTCTTCGATTTTTTCAAGCGGGAACTCGAACCGCTGCTCGACGAGCGACAACTCGATCCGTTGGGCCGCGAGATCATCTCGAGCTGCCTCGCGGGGGCCGATCTGTCAGCGTATCAACGGTTGATCGCCATGCTGGACATCGATCGTTGAGGCCAGTTCCGCGAGCTCGCGGCCGATCAACTCGCACTCGCTCAATCCCAGCGGGTGCAAGGGTTCTGCAAGCGCTCCGCCGCAGATGCCCAGCCACTCCAGCGCGGCTTTGATCCCTTTGATCACGCCGGCGCTTGATGCGTCAAAGCAATAAATCGCCGCGGCCCGTCGCAAGACCCTCGCTTCGAGGGTGGCGATGCGCGCCAGATCGCCTGCCACGGCTGCCTGGTACAGATCGACAAACAGCGCTGGATCGAGGTTCGCTCCGCCGCACACTCCGCCGTGGCCGCCATAACGCACGGCCTGCGCGAGCAGTTCTTCAGGGCCGACGAACACGGCAAAGTCGGGACGGTCGGCGGCAGCTTGAATAAGCTGCTGGAAGTAGATCATGTCGCCTGAACTGTCCTTGATCCCGGCAACCTGCGGCAAGCCTACCGCCATCCGCACCGTCTCCAGATCGAAGCGGAGCTTGGTGTGGCTGGGCATGTTGTAGAGGAAGAGCGGCAGTGGCACTGCCGCCGCCGCCCGCCTCACGTATTCGCGCAGATCGTGCCCGCCGATGGGAAAGTAGGGCGGGCCAGCCAGCACTACCGCCGAAGCGCCGGCATCGGCGGCATATTCCGCCAGTTCGATCGACTCGGCGAGCGAGGTATCGGTGACACCTACCAGGACCGGCACGCGCCCGGCAACCTGGTCGACGACGTGGTCAATCACCTGACGCCGCAAGGCGACACTGAGACTCGGTCCTTCCCCGGTCGTCCCCAGCAGGAATAGTCCGCTCACACCGCCCGCCAGAACATGTTCCACGAGCCGCTCCAGCCCGCGCGTGTCGAGTTGCTCCGGAGTGGCTAGGGGGGTGACGAGTGGGGGTACAATGCCGCGGAGCGGCGTGGGCAGCGTAGTCATCCGGTCCTCGCGAAGGTGGGGCAGAGGCGCTTGCGCTCATTCATAGTATACCCCGCCCATCGCTTCCGCTACGCCCGGATGTTGCCATGGAAGGAATTCGGCTGGCAGAGTCTGCCGGCTCTAACGGCTTTGTGTGCCAGCCTCAGTCGCAGCCGGGGCCGCAGCGCCATGGGTCGAGGCTTCAAGATACGAGTCAAACACGCGTACCTTCTCCCACAGTCGGCTCAGCTCCGTGATGAATTGTTTGTGCTTGGGAGCGTCCTGATAGGCATCGTGGGCGGCTTTGTCCTTGAATACGACATGCAGCGCCACATCGAAATCACGGTCGTTCACCTCGCGATCCAGTTCGTCGGCGATCGGGCCGGCCGAGAACCACACCACTCCGGGATGGTCGGCGAGGTACTTCTTACACCCGGCAACGAGCTGCTGGCGCGTTTCGGGCGAGTCCTGCTTGAGCGTGAAGAAAACCGCGTGCGACAGCATTCTCTCCTCGGCTGCCGCGACCGTTGAGGCAAACATGACTGCCGCCGCTACAATTGCCGTGCCCAGCAGATACTTCATGGCAGATACTCCGCAGACAGGGTTGACTTGAGGCGTTTCAGACGGAGAGAATTATCGGCGGGCCGTCAGGTTGAGGCAAGCGCTGGCGGCTCTGCCTCGGTTGGAGGCGATCTGCGTTACCTGCCTGCTGAAACTCCGTTCACGCATCACGAATTCCGTACTCTCAGTCGACGGTCTGCCATGTCATATGAAGATCTTATCGAGCAGTATGCGGCCGGGCCAAACATCCTTCGTGCGGCTGTCTCCGGCATGCGGGCGGAGCAGTTCGATGCCCGACCGGTTCCGGGCAAGTGGAGCACGCGCGAGGTGATTTGTCACCTCGCCGACTTTGAGCCGATTTACGCTGACCGCATGAAACGGGTGATTGCCGAGGATGAGCCGACGCTCTTCGGCGGCGACCCCAACGTCTTCGCGGCGCGACTGGCCTACGCCGAGCGCGATGTGGAAGAGGAACTGCTACTGGTTGAAATCGTCCGACGACAGATGGTTCGCGTACTGCGGACCCTGGCGCCGGAACAATTCCGGCGGCGCGGCATCCACTCGGAGTCTGGACCGCTGACGCTCGAAACGCTGCTTCAGCGGATTGCCGGCCATATTCCGCACCATGTGCGGTTCATCGACGAAAAGCGAGCGGCGCTCTCTGCGCGCAACACGGGCTAAAGAACGCCCTGTCGTGCTACGCCCCGCTGAGTGAAGGAATCGCTTGCCCCTGCGAACTCGCCCGGTCGGACCTGCACACCGTCCGGGGCGTCGATCTTCAGGCATACCTCGTCATCACCCACTTCGACGATGTAAATCATTACCTCGCCGTCGATGATCAAGGCTTCGCCTTCGCTGCAGGTAATTGTTTCCATCCCTACGTGCTCCGATGCGTACTGCATGACCGGTTCAACGAAACGAACGGGCAGAGGAGGAGATGGGACGAGGAGGGCTGACGTGCAGTCAGTGTTGCAGTTGGCGGGAAGTGAAGCGGGATGCCCATGGGGCGAAGAATTTCTTGAGGACTGATGGTCTTCCGTGAGCAGGCGTCGCGAATGCGCGCCGCACAAAAACGAGATCTTAACGGATCGTGCGAGAATTGGAAGAGACCCGGCGAGGTTCTTGCGAAATTATTTTTTTGCCCTGCACATCTCGCACTACCGAACGGAACTTGTCAAGCGCGACAGCAGTGCTAGCGGGAAGCGTCCGTGATCGCAGCGCTGCGCTTCGCCACAAAACAGCGGCGATTGATGCGAAATCGTCTTGACGACTGTGTGCTTTGCGAAACACGGCACCAGAGATGAATCGAATCCGGAATGGTAGACGAAATGATCGCGGCGAGACGGGGTTTCCGAGTAGAAAATGTTGGACGTTGCCGTGAAGGCTCTCGCTCAGTGGATCCGTGGCCGGCTTGCTCCAAATCGGCTTCCCCGAAAGCTCCTCGCCTCGGAATTGTCGGCACAGGCAGACCGAACCGCATCATGGCTGAAGCGTTCCGGCGGGTTGAGCGGCGCTGCCGCACAAGTATTCCGCTGCCATCAAGGCCATGGTCCGCACGCCCAGCGGGATCGCTGCTTCGTCAATCACCATATACGGCGTGTGCAACTGATGAACAGCACCAAGGCTTTCGTTGCGGACGCCCAAGAAGATGAAGTAGCCGGGCACTTCCTGCGCATAGAGGGCGAAGTCCTCGCCCCCCATCACCGGTGGCGACTCGACGAGGTTTCCTTCTCCCGCCGCGCGGACCAGCGTGGGCCGCATTCGCCTGCCGAGAGCCGGATCATTCCATACTGCGGGCCCATAGTCGTTCATTTCGATCGTTGCCTGCGCCCCAAGCGCCGCCGCGGTCTGGCTGACGATTTGGCGGAACTCCGCCGCCGCTTTCTTGCGAACTTCGGGATCATGGGTGCGGATGGTTCCTTCCATCACAACCTCGCCGGGAATGATGTTCCACGCTTGTCCGGCACGAACGATGCCGACCGAAACCACCACCGCCTCACGGGCATCGATCTTTCGGCTGGCAATGGTCTGCAGCGCCGTGATCACTTGTGCTGTGGCAACGATCGGATCGATTCCGTGCCAGGGCATCGCTGCATGCGATTGCCTGCCAGTGATCGTCACCCGAAAGCGGTCGACGCTGGCCAGCAGTTCCTCGTCGCGATAGGCCAGTTTGCCGGCTGCCAGATCGGTGCTCACATGCAGTCCGAAGATCGCCTCCACGTCTGGATCCGCGAGCGCTCCTTCTTTGATCATCAGGCCGGCTCCCCCTTCCTCGCCGCGGGGCGCGCCCTCCTCGGCCGGTTGGAAGAGGAGCTTGACTGTGCCCGGCAGGTCGCCTCGCACGGCGACAAGGGCTTTCGCGGCGCCCAGCAGTATGGCGGTGTGTGCGTCGTGACCACAAGCGTGCATGATTCCCGGATTCTGCGAGGCGAATGCCAGGCCGGTCTGCTCCTGAATCGGCAGTGCGTCCATATCGGCTCTTAACGCCACGGTGCCGCCCGGCATCCCTCCGCGGATGAGGGCCACAATGCCATGCCGGGCGACGCCCGTCTTGATCTCGTCGACACCGATCTCCCGGAGACGCTCGGCGACATAGCGGCTGGTTTGCTCCTCGCGGTTGGATAGCTCAGGGTGCGCATGCAGGTATCGCCGCCATTCGACGACGGTTGGAACCATGTTCCTCGACGCCTGTTCGATGCGCGACGAGAGATCCTCGGCGCTGGCGATCGCAACAGCGCCAACGAGGGTAAACCAGAGTACTGCTTTGACGATGACTGAGTTCATGGTGTTCACTTTGTTGCCTCGACGAGGTGCCTCATGAACCAATCGACCAGCGCCTTGCTGGCCCGCTGTCCCTGTTCGCCGGGAAAGCCATGGCCGGCCTTCTCGATGACAAGTAGTTCTGCGGGGATCTTGTGCTGCTCGAACTCAGCCATGATGCGCTCGCTGTGGTCCAGCGGCACGAGCGTATCGGCATCGCCGTGCACGAGGAGGGTGGGAGCGTCGTCCTGGCTGACATGCAGCAGCGGAGAGAACTCCTCGCCCTGCTGAGCCGTGATTCCAAGCGCGGGATAGTTCTTGCGGTACTGCGACGATTCGTCGACCCAAGGACGGATGTCGGTCGGCGGGTAATATGCCACCACCGCCGCCACACGATCACTGTGGCGCAGCACTTCATCCGCGGCTTTCGGGTCACCCTCGTCGGCCGTGGTTCCCAGCATCAGCGACAAGTGCCCCCCGGCGCTTCCACCGGTGACTCCCAGTCGGTCTGCATCGACCTTGAACTGCTCGGCATTCTTGCGGACGAACCGCACGCTTCGGCGCACATCCTGGACAATCTCGGGAATTACGTACCGCGGGCTGCTGCCATGCCGCACGGCAAACACTGTGAATCCGGCATCGAGTAGCGGCTGGAACATGGGCAAGGACTTCTCAGGCGGATCCCACCTGGAGTGCCACCCGCCGCTGACCATGAACAGCACCCCGGCACCATTGGCGTTCTCGGCGGGGGTGTATACGTCCATGGTGAGGGCCATCCCGTCCTTGTGACCGTAGACGACATCGGGCGTAATCCGGACCTTCTCTTCCGCCCGGAGCGGCATAGCAGCAAGGAGTGCCGTAACAAGTAGTAAAGCTCCAAAGGACGCTTTCATGATTGAACTCCTCAAGGACGGGGACGATTGTCACCATGCTATTCTGCGGCCGAGGGCCTGTCCACACCGGCGGTCCGGGCGGCCCAACGCTGGTGCCCGCACCTTGGCGCACTCCGGGTTTGACGGCGAGACACTTGTTGGCGACATGGTCGGCGCGGTAGCATAAAAGGCCCTTTTTCGGTAGCCCCTCATGCCTGCCCTTACCTCACGCAACGACGACCTGCGACCGGCGGCGCGGCGTGCCTGGCTGCTCGTCGGGCCGACGGGATCCGGCAAATCGCCGCTGGGTGAGTTGATCGCCCGGCGAGGGCTATGGTCGCGGCGCTGCAAGCATTTCGATTTCGGCGAGAATCTTCGTGCGGCAGCCTATGCCAATCCGTCCCCCGCATGGCTTGCTGCGGAAGAAGCCGCATTCCTTCGCGGGGTGCTCGCGTCGGGTGCGCTGTTGGAAGACGGGCAGTTCTCGCTGGCCCAGAGGATCCTCGCGGCCTTTCTCTGCCAACCCGGCATCGCGGCCGATACCGTGGTCGTCCTGAATGGCCTGCCACGCCACATCGGGCAGGCCGAGGCCATCGACCGGCTGATGACTGTTGATGAGGTGATCGAACTGCGATGCTCACCGGAAACGGTTCTCAAGCGGATTCATATGGACACCGGAGGCGATCGCGCGGGCCGCCGCGACGACGAAGAGTCGCTTGTGCGCCGGAAACTCGAACTCTTCTCCGAACGAACCTCGCCGCTGGTCGCCCATTATCGTGCCAGAGCGGCGCGGGTATGTACGATCGACGTCGACGCAACGACCACGCCTGAAGACGTGTGGCGGCAACTGTCCGCGCAATTCGGCCCCCTTGCTTGAAAGGCCGTCACCCATGCGACCCGTCTTGTCTGTTGTCCTCGCATTGGCGGCAACTTCGGCGACCGCCGGGGCCGCCGAGCCTCGTCCCGAGCCAGCTTCCGTGGCTGAATCACCGGCATTGGACGGCGTCGCGGGCAGGAACGCTGTAGAGACACTTCTGGTGGAGTGGACCGACACGGCGAGGCAGAGGATCGTGCCGGTGAAGATCTACTACCCGAACGAAGGCGTCGGCCCGATTCCGGTGATCCTGTTCTCGCACGGCTTGGGAAGTTCGCGCTACCGCTACGCTTATCTGGGCGAACACTGGGCTCGGCACGGCTACGTGTCGGTGCACATGCAGCATCAAGGGAGTGACGAAAGCGTTTACAAGGGGACGCTCTTCATCCGACGGGCGCTGCTGCGTGCCGCCAACAATCCCCGCGCCAGCCTCGATCGACCTCCCGACATCAGCTTCGTGCTGGATCGACTCGCCGAGGTCAACCGCGAAGACTCGCCGCTCCGCGGGCGGCTCGATCTTGAGCGCGTCGGCATGGCAGGCCACTCTTTCGGCGGCTTCGCGACGCTCGCCGTGGCAGGTCAGGTCTTCCGCAGTGCCGAGGGCAAAGAGCTGAAACTGGCCGATCGGCGGATCAAGGCGGCTTTCATCATGAGCCCGTCGGCGCCCTTCAAGAGGTTGCAGCCGGAGGATACCTTTGACAGGATCGCAATTCCCTGTCTGCATATGACTGCCACCGAGGATGAGAGCCCACTGGGACTGACTACCAAGGCCGACCGCCGGGCGGCGTTTGACGGAATCAAGAAGGCGGACCAGTACCTGATTACGTTTCAAGGTGGCGACCACGCTATCTTCACTGATCAAAAGCGGCCCTTTGGCAATGGCGAGAAGGATGAACTTTTCCGCGAGCTCATTCAGGTCAGTTCCACCGCCTTTTGGGACGCGTATCTCAAAGAGGACCACAAGGCGCGGCTCTGGCTGGCAGAGGGCGGATTGGCCGCTCGCCTGGCAGCCGATGGAGTATTGGAGAATAGACTCGTTTCACCCTGAACGATCGGAGATCCCATGCGCATCGAACACATTGGCTACATGGTCGAGAACCCCGTCCGCGTCGCGCAGTGGTATGTCGAGCACCTCGATTTCAAGGTCAAGCGAAGCATGGATGAGCCGCCGTATGCCCACTTCCTTGCCGATGGATCGGGGCAAGTGATGATCGAGATCTACAACAATCCGGAGGCAGTGGTTCCCGACTACGCGAAGATGAACTTTCTCGTCCTGCACCTGGCCTTCACGGTTGCCGACGTTGATGCCGATCGCGAGCGCCTGATCTCGGCCGGCGCATCAGCGGAAGGGGAAGCATTCAGCACACCCGGAGGTGACCGCATCGCCAACCTCCGCGATCCGTGGGGCTTCGCGATCCAACTCTGCCGTCGTGCCGAGCCGATGGTATGAAATCAGTGCCGGAAGGGAAGCTCTCTCACGCGCAGTAATTGCGACTTGCCGGACTGTGAATTGAGGGTCCCCGCACCGGTGGGGCTGACGCCGTTCGGTGCGCTTGCCTTGATGCGGCGCGTTTCGCTGGCGACACCATCCCGGCACGGGCGAACAGCAGGATCAGTTCGTCGTATGTGCCCACGCCGATTTTCTTCATCAGGCGGGCTCGACGCGCTTCAACGGCGCGGAGCGTGATTCCCGTTTCCGTGGCGCAGGCCCGGTTGGGCTTGCCTGCCAGAAGCTGCTGCAGCAGGCGCTGGTCGGCCGACGTCAGGCTGGCCAGCCGGGCATGGAACTGCTCGGTTTTCTGGCAATCGCAACGGCGCTGGCGGCCAACGGCGACTGCCTCACGGATCGCGCCGATCAGTTCCGTCTGATCGAGCGGTTTCTCCAGGAAGTGCAGGGCACCCCGGCGAATTGAGTCTACGCCAATCGAGACACTTGCATCGCCGCTTACGAGGATTGCGGGAGGGGCCGCGCGTGACTCGGCCAGATGTCTGAGGATGGCTAGCCCGTGCATATCGGGAAGTCGAAGCTCCAGCAGCACACAGCCAGTGTCGGCCGGGCGCAATTCGGCGAGAAAATCGGTCCCCGTGTAGTAGGCGCGGCACTCGAGATTCAGCAGGCCTGCCACTGCGGAGACCATCTGACGAGTCCGCGAATCGGGATCGACAAGAAACACCCTATCGCGTGACGGCAGCGTATTATCGCTCATGACGGTTCGCCCTGAGACTCTTGCGGCTCAACCAGTCCAGCGGCCCGTGCCCTGCAAGCCGACGGTCTTTCGAGGACGGGAGCCATTTCGGTCAGCCTAAATGTCCAGGAAAAGGCTCGGAGTCGTCTTGAGCACCTGCCAAATCTCCTCCTGGTCCGCCTCTAACCTGTATTACCCGCCATGCCGCGGGTTTTATCACCGCTATCTCATAGGATGCTGAAATATGCAGCGGAATTGTGCGGGGGGGCCGCCCGTATCTTTCCCCCCTCGGCTTCCTCCTACTGGCCCTACTAGCTCTGTGGGCCAATAATTCCCGCGAAATCGGCCGCGGCCTCCCACCCGCCGTCGATTGCCGGGGCGCCCGGGCACGAGTCCACGGGCAGGACAAATCGATTGGGCAACAGGCCCTTTTGCCGGGTAGATACTTATGGGTGATGTCGGCCGCTGGCCTTCAACGCAGGCCACGCTTATCGGGAAGATCTGCGATTGGCGGGACGATACAGCGTGGAAGCAGTTTGTCGACCTCTACGCGCCGCTTCTGTACCGCCTCTGCCGCCGCCGGCAACTGCAGGACTCTGACGCGGCCGACGTGGTACAGATTGTGCTGGCACGCGTCGGTCGCGCGGTGGATCAGTTCGATCGGCAGCGTGGGCGTTTTCGCGCGTGGCTGATCACCATCACCTCGCGCGAAATCTACCGCTGGCGCCAACAGCGGCAGATCCGCTCGGGCGAGGTGGTGCAAGAGTCCATGGAGTTCCTGCAGGCCGCGATGGAGGCCGATTGGACGGCCGAAATGCAGGTACAGGTATTCGACACGGCGTTGGAGAGGGTTCGGGAGCAGTGCGACCCGGAAGCCTGGGAGACATTCCAGCTTGTGTGGCTGGAAAGCAAGTCACCCCAGCAGGTGGCGGTTGAGTTGGGCAAGAACATACAGTGGGTTTATCGTCTCCGACGCAAAGTGCTTGATAGACTCCGGCAAGAGGTGGAGTTGTTGACGGCCGACGCGTTGGTCGCCGCCGGCGCGTGAACCGTGACTGACGGGTCGAAGCATCGCCGTGCCGACCCCGTAGAGGTATGCATGCGGTCGTGTCCTACTGAGCAGGCATGGGAGCAATTCCTCACGGAGCGACTGACTCCATCAGTTGCCGAAGCTCTGGAACGCCATCTTGCTGGATGTTCGCTCTGCCGATCAACGGCGGACCGGCTTTCTGACGACGATCACTTGCGGGCAGAGTATGAGCGCCGCAGGGCTCTATCCCCGCTGGAGTCGTCGAGCGGCGCCTGGCATATGCACCGCGCGCGGTGGTGTGCCGCTGCCGCGGTGGTTCACATCGACAGCGCCTCGCCAGTATCCCATGTCGATTCGGCGTTCCGGGACGCGCGTTTGTTTGTGCCGCTCGCCGACGAGAGGATCGGCGACTTCCGCCTGCTCCGCGAGATCGGTCGCGGCGGGATGGGAGTAGTGTATGAGGCCGAACAAGTCTCGCTCGCACGCAGAGTGGCGCTAAAAACACTGCCTGCCGCCAGTGCGCTCGACGATCGGCAGTTGCAGCGATTCCGCAATGAAGCGCGCTCCGTCGCGGTGCTGGACCATCCGAACATCGTCAGTGTCTATGCTGTCGGATGCGACCAAGGAGTCCATTACTATGCGATGCAGTATATATCCGGTCAAACGCTCGCATCGCTCATCGATGTTCTCCGCCGCGAGAGCGACGCCGATCGGCGAGGACCGGATGGCGAACTGTGGCTGCGGGCAACTCGAACCATGGCCGGCGCCTCGTCCGCGATCAGAGCGGATATTTCTCAACCCCGTCATGCGCCGGCGGGCGACGGAGCCAGCAAGCTGCAGCCTGCCGGGCGCAACGGCTCGGCCAGCAGGCGGCTGTTTGTTGAGACCGCTGTGCGGCTCAGCATTCAGGCTGCCGAGGCCCTCGACCACGCGCACCGGATGGGCATAGTCCACCGCGATGTAAAACCCTCGAACCTGATGGTGAATGCGGACGGACACCTATGGGTGACCGATTTCGGCCTCGCCCAAATCGAGACCGAAGCCGGCTTGACGCGGACGGGCCACCTCCTCGGCACCATCCCATACATGAGCCCAGAGCAGGCCACGGGCCAGCGTACCCCCGTCGATGGCCGCGCCGACATCTACTCTCTGGGCGTTACGCTGTACGAATTGCTCACGCTCGAACCAGCATTCGGACCAGGAGAGCCGGCCGACGTGCTGCGCCGCGTGCTGCATGGTGAAGTGCTGCGGCCGCGGCAGGTCAATCCGGCCATTCCACAGGATCTCGAAACGATCATCCTCAAGGCGATCGCGAGGGATCCGTCAGAACGCTACCAGTCGGCCGACGCGCTGGCCGACGACCTGCGGAATTTTTCCGAGCACCGGCCCATCGTAGCGAAGCGCCCCGGCACGCTCGAACGCTTGGCCAAATGGTCCCGGCGCCGCAGCGGTTTAGTCGCCACCCTGGCCCTGCTGTTGGCGGTGACGAGTATCGCCTTCTTCGTCAGCACGATTCTGGTGGCGCGCGCTCACTCGCAAATGGCGGGAGCCCTTGAGGTCGCGGAAGTCCAATCACGTGAGGCCCGCAAATACGCGCGGACCGCCGCCGAACTGCTCTACGTATCCGACATTCGACTGGCGGCGGAGGCAATCAGCGACCAGGATTGGCGGCAGGCAAGCCTGGTTCTCTCGCGGTACGTGGAGCCACCCGGCGGCATCGATCTCCGCGGTTTCGAGTGGCACTACCTGCACCAGCTTGGCCAGGCAGACCATGCGACGATTGCCAGCACCGGCTGCCCGCAATACTTCGTCTGTCATACGCCGGACGGCAGTCTGATTGCGGCGGCGGGGTGCGACGCGGTTGTTCGGTTCTTCGACAGCCGCACGGGTGAAAAGCGGTTTCAGATCCGGACGGGTCAGCGCGAGGTCAATGGCCTGGCATTTTCTCCGAACGGACGCACGCTGGCCACGGCCGGTGACGATGGCACGGTTCGGTTGTGGGATCTGCGCTCAAACCGTGAGATTCTCAGGATCAAATCTCATGACGGGCTCGTTTATCAGGTGGCTTTCGCACTCGAAGGCCGGCTGATGGCTTCTTGCGGAAATGAACCACACGTTCGGCTTTGGGATCCCAAGAGCGGGGAGCCTCGCGGGTTGCTTGTTGGTCCGAAGGATACGATCGACGCGATCGCCGTATCACCCGACGGCCGCCGTCTGCTCGCTGGCTCGATCGATCGACGGACAGTGGTTTGGGACATCGCTTCGGCCCGGATCGAGTTGGACTTCACCGAGGAATCGAAAGTCGCATGCGTTGCTTACTCGCGCGACGGGTCGCTATTTGCCGCCGGGACCGGGGATGGTTTTCTTCATGTCCGTCATGCCGACGGCCGTACTGCCGGGAAGTTCCTATCCCCCGACTTCATCCAAGCCGCCGCTTTCGCCCCTGACGGACGGGCCGTGTACACTGCCGATCGCGGTGGCGCGATCCGCACTTGGCGACTTCCCCGCGAGCCCGTGGATTCTGTGCAAGAGGAATCCAGCCGGCGTCGCAGCGCATGGCCGGCGCACGACGACCGGGCAATGTCGCTGGCGGTGTCGCACGACGGTCGGCATGTCGTCTCCGCCGGCTGGGACGGCCAGGTGTATCTCTGGCACATCGGTCAGCCGTCGGTGCGCGGCCGAATCGGCCATTTCGATGATCCGGCCGTTACCCTCGTCTCTCGGCGGTCAATGCTCGCCACCTGCGGGACGCGAGGAGAAATCTTGCTGTGGAGACTCTCGCCGCTGCTGTCAACCCTCGACCGCAGCGGACCGTCAATGATGGAGCAGCCGGGCGCGCCTGCGGGCGAGGAGCCCGTTCTTGTGGCTGAGGGTGCTTGGCGGACGATAGCTGCATCGGGCAACGGTCAACTCATTGCCGCCGGCAACGACGAGGGGGAGGTCGCCATCTGGAACCTGGGCAGCCGCGAGCGTGTGGCGGACTGGAAATTTTCCCAGCCGGTTTCATTGCTCCATTTTTCCCGCGACAGCTCGTTGTTGGCGGTCAAGTACAGCGATGCGGATGATCGCCGACTCGATAGCGTGCGGATCCTCGAAGTCGCCGGACGCGCCGAGGCCCTGGCCGTAGTCCCCGTGCCGATGTGCAACGGACTTGAATTCACTCCCGATGCTCGACGGATACTCGCTCCCAGCGGCGACGACGTTCTGATCGTCAACGTTCGGACGGGCCGGACCGAGCGCTTACTTCACGGTGGGCGCGGCACAACCCACCCGTTTGCCCTGAGTTCCGATGGCCGCGTCGCCGCCGCTGTTCATAGTGATCGGCAGATCATCGTCTGGGACGTGCTCTCCGGTCAGCGGCGGTTCGTCCTCTCCGGACATCGCGACCGGGTCAGCGCCATGACTTTCGCGCCGGACGGCCGTTCCCTGGTGACCGGCGATGAGCGCGGAGCCGTCAAGGTGTGGAACCTGGCGACCGGCCAGGAGGTGTGCCAACTCGGCGACGATTTCGGCTCGTGCCGCATGTTGGCGTTCTGGCCCGATGGTCACCGGTTGCTTTGCCATCACGACGGCAGTCTCACCCTTTTCGACTGGCGGCCCGCCGGCGAGCGCGCAGTACGCTAACTCAGCGCGCGGCAATCCATCACTCGGCTCGACATTCAGCAGGCAAGGCAATCGCTGGAGCGTTCCGCGTCCGTTGCGCGGCCGGCGATTGCCGGCTTGTCTTCCTCCGGCTCGAGCCGAGGCAGCATCCACAGGAAGATCGCGCCCGCGGCGACACCGGCCATGATGCCGAGAATCACGCCCATGCGCTGGCTGAGTCCGAAACCTACATCCTCGACGAGAATGTAGGATGCTGTAACGACGGTCATGAACACAGCCGGTATATACGCTAACCACCAGCGGCTGCGGCGGCGCGCCAAGAAGACCGCTCCGGTCCACAGGGCGACCGCGGCGAGCGCCTGATTGGCCCAACCGAAATATCTCCAGATGATGTCGAAATTGACGAAGTTCAAGGCGAATGACAGCCCGAACAGTGGAAGCGCCAGAATATAGCGGTTGAGAATGCGACCCTGAGGAACTTGAAAGTAATCGCCTAGCGTCAATCGAGCGACGCGGAACGCCGTGTCGCCTGAGGTGATAGGCAGCACCACCACGCCCAGGACGGCGAGAATCCCTCCAACGATTCCCATCGTCTGGAAGCATGCGTCGTGGACAATCTTCCCCGGGCCCCCGCTGCTGAGAGCCGCCGCCAGCCCTTGGCTGCCGCCGTAGAATCCCTGCGCGACGGCCGCCCAGATGAGAGCGATGACTCCCTCGGCAATCATCGCCCCGTAGAATACGGTTCGCATGTGCTTCTCGCTCTTCAGGCAGCGCGCCATCAACGGGCTTTGTGTGGCATGAAAGCCGCTCACCGCTCCGCAGCTCACCGTGATGAAGATCAGCGGCCAAGCGGGCAATTGCTTGGGATGCAGGTTCTCAAGCGTGAACTCGGGCATGGCGATGTGGCCCGAGAGCAGGGCGAAGCCAAGTCCGGTCACCATTACCAACAGGGCCGCGGCGAAGAAGGGATAGAAGCGGCCAATGATGGCATCGATGGGAAGCAGCGTCGCCACAACGTAATACATGTAAATGGCCAGCATGACGATCCACAGCCATGCCGACAAGCCGAAGATCGATGATTGGAGCCACGACGAGCCACCGGTGCCGAACCACGATCCGACGGTCTCCGCCGGAAGCAGTTCGACGAGCAGCAGCGCCGGCCCCTTTACGAATACGGTTCCCACCAGCAGCATGAGCAGCAGAATGAACATGGTGGAAAAATGCTTGGCGGCCGTGCCCAGGTAATGGCCGATGAGGTCGGGTAGCCCGGCACCGTCGTTGCGGATCGACATGGCGCCGACAAGGAAATCGTGAACCGCGCCCCCCAGCACACAGCCGAACACCACCCACAGAAACACCTGCGGGCCCCATAACGCTCCAAGGATCGGCCCAAAGACCGGTCCCAGTCCGGCGATATTGAGCAACTGGACCAGGTACACCCGCCATGTTGCCATGGGCACGTAGTCTACGCCGTCTGATCGCGCATAGGCCGGTGTCATCCTGTTGGGGTCGGGTTTGACCGCTGACTCAGTCAACCGGCCGTAGAAGAAATATCCTCCGATGAGGAACACCAGTCCACAGATGAAAGCGAGCATTCCCGCCTCCCGACAAGCGACGTTGGCGCGATGCTCCCGGCGACCACAGGCCGCCGTGAGCGAATTTCACGATCCCGACAACCTCGATTATCGCGCTTTTCGTCGACCGACGCAATTCGGGGATTTTGATTGACCGTTGCGTGGAAGGCCCGAAGCGGAACCGGAATTCACGTGCGCCGCCCGAGTGTCTGCCCGCAAAACAGGCACCCGTAAGACCGTTTCCGCCGATCGTCTGCCGCGGATGTCGCCCGACCGGTGACGTCGCGCCGCCCGCAGGCACTCGTTGGTCGTCCACCAGAGCGATACAATACTGACGAAAAGCGCGGGGCAAAGACGTAGCTTGGGAGAAGCGACACATGCGGACACGACCATTGGGACCGTCGGGAATCGAAGCCTCGGTGATTGGATTCGGTGCCTGGGCAATCGGGGGATGGATGTGGGGCGGGGCCGACGAGGGCGATGCCGTCGATGCGATCCACGCCGCACTGGACCAGGGAATCAACCTCATCGATACGGCGGCCATCTACGGCTTCGGGCTTTCCGAGGAAATCGTCGGCCGGGCAGTCCGCGACCGCCGCGAGCGTGTCCTGCTGGCCACCAAGTGTACGATGGTCTGCGATCCTGCCTGCGGCCAGCTCAAGTTTCGCTCCAACGCCTCGGGTCCTGATCCCCACGGTCACATTGCGATCCACGTTTGCGCGCGGCCCGATTCGATCCGCCGTGAGTTGGAAGACAGTCTCAAGCGTCTCGGTACCGACCGTATCGACCTTTACCAGACCCACTGGCAGGACCCGACGACGCCGATCGAGGACACGATGGGCGCACTGATGGACCTCAAGCAGCAGGGCAAGATCCGCGCGATCGGCGCCTGCAATGCAGCCGCGCACGATCTGGACCGCTACCGCCGTGTCGGTCCGCTCGATTCGGACCAGGAACTGTACTCGATGATCGATCGCCAGATCGAGCGCGACCAGTTGCCCTACTGCCGCCAGCACGGCGCGGCGGTGTTGGCCTACTCTCCCCTTGCCCGTGGGCTTCTGACGGGCAAGTTTGGCCCCGACCGGACGTTGAATCCCGGCGACCACCGCGCCGCGCTGCCCCGCTTTTCCGTCGAGAATCGTCGCCGCATCGCAGAGATGCTTCACCAGATACAACCGATTGGCGAGCGCTATCGGCTTTCGCCGGCTCAACTGGTCATTGCCTGGACGCTGCATCAGCCGGGGCTCACCCATGCACTTTGCGGTGCTCGCAACCGCCAGCAGGTGCAGGAGAATGTCGCCGCAGGCGACGTCGAGCTGACTCCCGAGGATGTCGGTCTGGTCGACGACATCCTCTCCCGCCATGCTGACATAGTCTAGACGCGATTCAGGGTAGTGCTTGGGAGCCGCCCCCTTGCCAGCTTCCCATGACTCCCATTTTGCCTGGCCATTCGTCTGGACAATGGTTGAAGAAGACGCTATCCTGCCGCCCGCCCGTGCCGGACGTGCGGCCCGTGGACCGTATGCGATTGGATATGGAGGGAGCCAGACCCGTGAATTTCAATTTCTTTGAATGGATTCGCACAAGTGTCCGCCAATCGGTGCTTCTGGGGGTCTCCGACGCGGTCGGACAGATGGGTATGCCGCATGAGACGCAGGAGGCGCAGCAGCACCTCTTGGAGGTGTTTCGCGAAAGCGGGGCCAGCGGCACTCCGCGGGCAATCGGGACGGCGGCGCCGCGCAAGAAACTCGGCCGTTCGCTCAAGCAGATTCAAGCGGTCAGCGAGAAAGCAGCCTGACCATTCTCAGGCCGAGCTTGCACGTGTGAGTGTCTCGACCTCATCGCCGCGGGCGACAAGCACCGCATCCGCCATTTGCAGAAACAGTCCAGTCCCGACCACGCCCGGCGTGTCGTTGAGCATCCGCTCCAGCGCCGCCGGGCTGTCGAGCGGACCGGTCCGACAATCGATGATGTAATTGCCATTGTCGGTGACGACCAGGGTTTCGCGCTCGTAGCGAGGCTGCGGCGATAATCCCGCGTCGGCCAGCCACCGGCAGCAGGGGGTGAGTCCGAACGGGACCACTTCCACTGGCAAAGTGCCGTGCGTTCCCAGCCGCTCCACCATTTTCCTCTGGTCCACAATAATCACCAACCGGCGCGAAGCCGCGGCGACGATCTTCTCGCGAACCATGGCTCCTCCCTTCCCCTTGATGAGGTCGAGCTGCGGGTCGACTTCGTCCGCGCCATCAATCGTGATGTCGATCAGGTCGATCTCGTCGAAATCGACAAGTGGAATCCCACAGTCAGCGGCGAGTGTTTCCGAGGCTCGGGAAGTCGAGACGCCTTGCACCCGGAAACCGCGGTGAACTTGTTTCGCCAGTGCACGGATGAATGCCGCCGCGGTCGTGCCTGACCCCAGTCCGACGGTCATTCCTTCCTCGACCCGTTCAAGAGCGCGGCGGACCAGCGCCCCGTAACTGTCGCTCGGTGGTGTCATGCGGCTTCCTCCACCACGGCAGGATCTTCCCCTGAAGTGTCTTTGTCGACAGCGAGTTCTCGTGCCAGGGCTCGTTTAGCCACAATCCCGACCGCCACCGTGCCAACGAGAGTGACGACCAGTCCGGCGGCGAGCAGTGCCGCCTGGCCGCTCCCCCCTTTCCATTCGCCGCGGGCGATCTCTGCCAGTCCCTTCGCCATCGTGCCGAAGTAGACGAACAGGAACGTTCCCGGCAGCATTCCCAGGAACGAACCCGTCAAGTATTGCCGGAACGAAATGCCGGTCAGTGCGAGGATGTAGTTCATTACGTTGAAGGGAAAGAGAGGCGAGAATCGTAGCAGGAACACGATGCGAAAGCCTTGCTGCTTCACGGCCCGATCCAATGCGCCGAACCATGCCCGCGAGGCGATTTTGCGCTCGATCCAACGTCGAGCGATGGTCCGGCTGATCAGGAAGACGGTCGACGCCCCGGCCATGCTGCCAATCATGGCCACTACGGTGCCGATCCACAGCCCGAAGGCGTATCCCGCCCCCACGGTAAGCGGTGAGCCGGGGAGCATAAACGCACAAGTGAGGATATACAGCGCTCCCCACAGCAGCGCGCCCCACCACCCCATATCGCGGAGCCGCTCCAGTACATATACCAGTCTATCCTCGACCGACGGGAAGAGAACGATTGCTGCAATGATCGCCGTAAGCAGCAGGGCCGTCAGTGTTCGGAGGACAACAGGGCGATATCGCATCAAGCTGCGTCATCTTGTCGTGGAACAAGCTCTGTCTGGTGCCTACCAGCCAAGCGATTTCTACGTCATGCAATGCTGGTGCCAAATTGCCTCAATTGGCACGCGTTCTGCTCCGTCGCACCCCGTTGCCCCTGGTCGGGTGGTGACGATCACCTTTGCGAGGACAGAATGCGGCTACGTTGGCTCAAGTGGATTCCGTGGCAGTATCTCGCCCGTCGCGCGGCGCGCGCCAACGGGTTTGCAGATCCGTTGGCGCTCGTGTCTAGATTCCGTCAGTTCGGCAAGCCCTCGGAAATCCAGGTTCCGTTGGAGTTGCTGCGTGCCGGCGCGCGGTTTCACGCCCGCGGGCTGATTAACACGGCGGCCATCCAGCACAATCTCGATTGGGTATGGCCATATTGGATTGTGCGCCAGTACGAACCGCGCGACGAAGCCTTTATTCCGCGGGCCTTTTCGCTGACACACGTCAATCTCACACATCGCAACTGGACGGCGCTCGGGCTGCCCAACCTGGACCTCTACCCGATCGTCGATCCACGAGGCTTGCTGACTCCGCTATGGGATGGCTGGTCGCTCGATGCGTGGATTGTGGCGGATGACGGCCGTTATCTACTGCCGTCGCGCGAGCGAAGCGTATCTCAGCATCTTTCAATCGACCAGAGATGGGGTGTGGTGACGGAGTGCCACTCCGACGGACTGCGGATCGACGCCCGGGCTGACGTAGTCATGGAAAGCGGTCGCCCCGTCTGTCGCCAGGTATTGCAGGCGACGAGCGTCGTGCCGGCGTGGTTTGTTCTCTCCCTGCGTCCATTCAACCCTGAAGGCGTCAGCTTCATCGATCGGGTGGAAACGCTTGCGGGCCGCAGCGGATGGAAGATTAACAAGCGCGACGAAGTGATACTGGCTGAACCGGCAGACGAACTCCGGGCTTCGAACTATCGCGACGGAGACGTTTATATGCATCTCACCGGTGGAGAAGAGACGCAGACGGCGGCGTGCGAAGTCGGCATGGCCACCGCGGCGGCGCTCTACCGGCTCGCACCCGATTCGCCTCGATTGCTCGAAGCACGTATCCCGCTCACGCCCCGTGATTCACGGCGCGGCTTGTCGGCGACAGCAGCCCGGCCGGTGAACGCCAGTGGCGGCAACAACCATGCGGGCGCTTCGTTGCGCGGGGTTTCCTCCTGGGAGCAAGCGCTTGCCGGCCATGCGCGACTCACCATTCCCGATCAATGGCTCCAGTTTCTTTACGACGCCGCATTGCGCACACTCATCCTGCACACGCCGGGAGAAGTCTATCCTGGTCCATACACATACAGGCGGTTCTGGATCCGCGACACGGCCTTCGTCGTTAATTCCCTGCTCTGTGCTGGCCTGGCATCCCGAGCAGAGCACGTACTGCCCCATCTTCTGGTACGCCAGACACGCAGCGGGTATTTTCTGTCGCAAGACGGCGAGTGGGATGCCAATGGCGAGGCGCTGTGGACATTCGGGCAGTGGTGCCGCCTTTCGGGCCACGGCGCGCGACCCGAATGGCGCGATGCGCTAGTATCCGGCGCGGAGTGGATCGCCCGAAAACGGCTCCCCCGCACGCCCGACTCGCCGCATGCCGGCCTCCTGCCGGCCGGATTCAGCGCCGAGCATCTTGGCGCCAATGATCATTACTATTGGGATGATTTCTGGGCTGTTGGCGGTTTGCAGGCTGCGGCTGCTTTGCTCGACGAATTGGGCGACTCCGCGGCGGATCGTTGCCGCCGCGAGGCGGCCGACCTCTTTCGGTGCATTGAACGGAGCCTCGCCCAGACGCGCCTGGATAACGGCCGGCCCGTCATGCCGGCCGCTCCCGATCGGCGTATGGATACCGGGGCGATCGGCTCGCTGGCAGCCGGTTATCCGTTGGCGCTGGTTTCGCCCGATGACCGCCGCCTCATGAACACCGTGGCGGTGCTCCGCGGCCGGTTCTTCGTCGATGGAGGTTTCTTTCAGGACATGATCCACTCGGGAATCAACGCGTATCTGACGCTGCATATCGCGCAAGTGATGCTCCGCGCCGGCGACCCGCAGTGGTTTGACCTGATGCAGACGGTTGCCGGGCTTGCCTCGCCGACGGGCCAGTGGCCCGAAGCCATTCATCCCCGCACCCGTGGTGGCTGCATGGGCGACGGCCATCACGTGTGGGCGGCGGCGGAATGGGTGATGGCGCTGCGGAACGCGATCGTCCGTGAGGAAGGGGATCGACTGCTCCTGGCTTCCGGGATCACTCCGGAGTGGCTCGCCGACGGCCAAGTGGTGGAGTTCGGGCCGGCGCCGACCGCATGGGGGAATGTGGCCGTGCGGGCTGTTCGAGAATCGCAGCGGCTTCGCGTCGAGCGGCGGGCCGATTGGCGCGGCGAACCGCCGGTCGTGGAAGTGCGTCCGATGGGGTTTAGTGGGGCGCTGATTGAGGCGACCAAGCAATGAAGATCCTGATGTTCACCAACACATTCAAGCCCCACGTGGGTGGCGTAGCGCGCTCCGTCGAGGCTTTCGCCCTTGAATATCGACACCACGGACACCAGGTTTTGATCGTAGCGCCGATTGCCGAAGGCGTGGCCGAAGCGGACGAGGATGTCTTGCGCGTCCCCGCCATGCAGCGGTTCAACGGGAGCGATTTCACTGTTTCCCTGCCGATCCCGGCGCATGTCATGTCGGCGATCTACGACTACGCGCCCGCCGTCGTCCACTCGCACCATCCCTTCCTGCTCGGCAACACCGCACTCCGGGTGGCGGCGACCTGCGGCGTACCGCTCGTCTTCACCCACCATACGATGTACGAGCGATATACCCATTACGTGCCGGGCGACTCGCCCGCAATGCAGCGATTCGCCATCCAACTCTCGACGGAATATGGGAACCTCTGTGACCTTGTATTCGCTCCCAGCGAGAGCGTGGCCGCCGTGCTCCGCGAGCGCGGCGTCGACACGCCAATCACCGTCGTGCCGACCGGCGTCGATGTGCCTCATTTCGCCCACGGTGACGGCCGTTCCTTCCGTCGTGCATGTGGCATCGCAGACAATCGATTCGTGGTCGGGCACCTTGGCCGGCTGGCGCCCGAGAAGAACCTCGGCTTTCTGGCCGAATCAGTGGCCCTGTTACTCCGTGAGCGATCGGACGCCTGTTTCCTCGTCGTCGGCAGCGGCCCGTCGCAGGAGGAAGTAAGTCGGATCTTCAGCCGGATGCGGCTTGCCGATCGGCTTCACATGGCCGGTACCCGCACGGGCCAGGAACTGATTGACGCCTATCACGCGATGGACGTCTTCGCCTTTGCCTCGCACACCGAGACGCAGGGCATGGTGCTGACGGAGGCAATGGCGGCAGGCGTGCCGGTGGTCGCGCTCGACGCTCCCGGAGCCCGTGAAGTGGTCCGCGACGGTGTCAACGGCCGGCTGCTCGTGGTCCAGAGAGTCCAGCCGTACGCCGATGCCTTGAAGTGGATTGCCTCGCGCGACGCCGGCCAGCGCGAGGCACTGCGGCAAGCGGCTCGCCGCACCGCCGACGAGTTCTCGCTGCCGCGCACCGCCGAACGCGCCTTGGCCTCGTACCAGTCTCTCATCGAATCGGGCAGCGGGAAGCGCACGGCGCTCGACCCCGCCGCGCCAAACCCGCTGGAAACGACGTTGCGGAGGATCGAGACGGAATGGGAACTGTGGTCCGGTCGGGCTCGAGCAGTTGCCACTGCCCTGAAGCCCGATCACTGGACGCGGATTCCGGTCCTTGGATCGGTAATCCGAGCCGCGCGCTGGACGCGACGGACGTTCAGCCGCGACCGGCTGGCCGCGCGCTTGCTCGGACTGACCGAGTCGGAGGGGACTGAAAATGAGCCGGGCTTGATCCTGATTCAAATCGATGGACTGGCTCGGAAGTACTTCGAACAGGCCCTTCAGCGCCGGTGCATGCCATTTCTCCGCCGGCTGATGGCCCGAGAACACTACCGACTGCACACGTTCTACTCAGGTCAACCTGCGACAACACCGGCGGTCCAAGCCGAGTTGTTCTATGGCGTGCCGGCGGCCGTTCCCAGTTTCTCTTTCCGCGAGCATGAAACCGGTGTAGCGGTCCGCATGTTCGAGCGCGAGGCCGCGGAGAGAATCCAGGGCCGGTTGGCTGCAAGAGGTCGCGGGCTGCTGGAAGGCGGAGCCGCCTACTCGAACATTTACTCGGGAGGAGCCGCCGAAGCGCATTTCTGCGCTGCGACATTGGGGTGGGGCGACCTCGCGCGAACGCTCAATCCCATCGGCTGGGCCGTGCTCGTGATGCTCTACCTGGGCAGCTTGGTGCGAGTTGCGGCCCAGGCCCTCGTCGAGACCGCTCTGGCGCTCTCCGACGCTGTCCGCGGACTGTTCGCTGGCACCGGCTTTCTCCGCGAGGTGAAGTTCATCTCCAGCCGAGTCGGCGTGGCCATCGTGCTCCGGGAGTGGATCACGGCTGGCGCTTGCATGGACGCCGCGCGCGGAGTGCCCATCATTCATCTCAATTTCCTCGCCTACGACGAGCAGGCACACCATCGGGGACCGGGCGCACTCCACGCGCTCTGGTCGCTCCGGAGTATCAATCGGGCCATTCGCCGGATCTGGCGGGCGGCGCACCGTTCGCAGCATCGCGACTATCGCGTGTGGATCTACTCCGATCATGGGCAGGAAGACACTCTACCGTATCACGATCTGACCGGAAAGACCGTTCAGTCAGCCGTTCTAGCCGTGCTCGCCGACGGCACCGCCGAACGTCCGAATGATGGAAATGATGAGTCGAGCATTCAGTACCAGCGCTCTCAGTGGCTCGGAGGGGGACGGATGCGGCGGGCGCTGTTCCAGCATATCCCTCGCCTTCCTTCCCAGCAGGATGCAGAACTCCCCGCAGCTTCGGTGCTGGCGATGGGACCGATCGGTCACGTTTACACCCGATCGACGCTCTCGCCCGACGACAAAGAGACCGTCGCACGCCGTCTGGTTGAGGAGGCCCGGATTCCCATCGTGCTCTGGTCCGACGGCCCGGATTCGGCGGTGGCATGGACCTCGAAAGGACGCTTCCGCCTCCTCGACGATGCCGCCGCGGTACTGGGGAAGGACCATCCCTTGCTCGATGTGGTGGCGCGCGACCTTGCAGCTCTCTGTCGCCACCCGGATGCCGGCGAGTTACTGCTCTGCGGCTGGCGCCCGGATGACCGGCCGATCAGCTTTGCCTATGAACGAGGGGCGCATGCCGGTCCTGGCGTCGATGAAACGCGTGGATTCCTCTTGCTGCCTGGCGACGCTCCTTTGTCATTCGACGATCGCGACTATGTGCGGCCGCGTGAACTGCGTCGGGCGGCATTGGGAGTCCTGGGTCTTGCTGCCGACAAGCCTTCGGACCGCCCGACTCGGCGCGCGAAGCCCGAAACGCTGCGAGTTCTCACGTACAACGTCCATAGCTGCGTGGGCACCGACGGTAAACTGGCGCCGTCGCGAATCGCGCGGGTAATCGCCCAGAGCGGGGCCGACATTGTAGCCCTGCAGGAACTCGACGTCCGGCGTGCTCGGAGCGGGCAGATCGACCAGGCTCACGAAATCGCGCAGGCGCTTAAGATGGAACATCACTTCCACCCTGCTGTTCGGGTGGCTGGCGAACAATACGGCGATGCAGTATTGAGCCGTTTCCCGATGCGACTAATCCAGACAGGCGAACTTCCCGGACATGCCGGACCGCTGGGGCGCGAACCTCGCGGGGCGATGTGGGTTGCTATCCAGATCGACGGTCATGAGTTACAGATTCTCAACACGCACCTAGGACTTTCACCCCGAGAGCGGCAAATACAGGTCCAGACACTTGTCTCGGACGAATGGCTGGGCAATCCCCAATGCCATGATCCTCGGCTGTTGTGCGGCGATTTCAACTCTCTTCCCCGCTCGCCCGTCTATTGCGAGCTGTCGAAAGTGCTCAAGGATGCACAGACCGCGATCGGCGGACCGAGCAGGTTGCGCCGCACCTTTCCCAGTCACTATCCGATGGCCCGCATCGATCATGTGTTTGTGAGTCCGCAGTTGGAGGTGGTTGCCGTTGAGGTTCTTACATCGCAGTTAGCCCGCACCGCATCGGACCATCTTCCGCTGATCGTGGAAATCAGGCTCTGACGTCATCGCTCTTCACAGTCGGTTCGAGGAGGCTGCTCGCTCGAATGGCGGCCGGCGACACCACCTGGACGCATCTGAGCCGAGTGGGTATCATGAGTTTCTTCGACGGCGGGCCAACCCCTTGCGAGATTCCCGGGAGAATGACGTGATGTCTGGCGAATTGATGTTGGTTACCGGGGCTACCGGCATGGTGGGCGCCCTAGTCACCCGCCGTGCCGTCGAAAAAGGATACCGAGTGCGCGCCATGGTGCGATCGAGCAGCAATCGGGGTGAATTGGCTGCACTGGGCGTAGAACAGGTCGAGGCTGACCTTGGCCGACCCGAGACTCTGCCCGCCGCGCTGGCGGGTGTCGATATTGTCGTCCATACGGCCGCGCATGTTGGCGATTGGGGGCCGGCCGAGAAATACCGCGCCATCAATGTAGTTGGCCTTGAGCACCTGCTCGCCGCGGTCGAGAAGGAAGGACGACTCAAGCGTTGGATCCAGATCAGCTCGTTGGGCGTTTATCCGGCAGAGCATCATTTTGGCACTGACGAGAGCGTGCCGCCCGACCTCGGTGGCTTGGACGGCTACACGCGGACCAAGGCCGAGGCCGAGGTGGTGCTCAAGCGGCATGTTGACGAATACAAGCTTCCCGCGGTTGTTTTGCGGCCCGGCTTCATCTACGGGCCCGGCGACCGCCACGTAGTGCCTCGGTTGATTGAACGCATCCAGGCCGGCAAGATGAAACTGATCGGCGACGGCCAGAAACTGCTCAACAATACGCATGTAGCCAACCTCGTCGACGCCATCTTTCTGGCGATTGACAACGAGCGGGCTGTGGGCGAGACCTTCAATGTTCGCGATGCCCGCCTGGTCACCCGTGAGGAGTTCATCGGCACGATCTGCGATTACCTCGGCCATCCGCGGCCTCGGCACGTTCCGCTCTGGCTCGCCAAGCTGGTAGTAGGTCCGATCGAGCGGATGGCCCTGCGCCGGGGCGCCACCGAGGCCCCCATGCTGACGCGTGCGCGCATCAAGTTCATGACGTTGAACCTTGACTTCTCGATCGCCAAGGCGCGGCAACTCCTGGGCTACGAGCCGAAGGTCGATTTCCGCGACGGGATGCGCGAGGCCCTGGATTGGGCGACGGGAAATTCCGCGACGGCCGCGCCCGTCAGCGGTTCATGAGCAGACGCCATGCGGATTGCCGAACTGGCCGCTTACCTGGTTCACGTGCCCCTGAAGCGCGAGATCAAGCACGCTTCCGCCACCCGCCGCGAAAGCGCCAACCTGCTCGTCCGCTGCCGGCTGCGCGATGGAACCGAGGGGTGGGGCGAGGGCGTGCCGCGATCCTACGTCACCGGTGAAACGGCCGACGGCGCGTTGGAACAACTCGCCGCCACGCCTCTCGTTGAACAACTTAACGGCGATTGCGTCAACTGGAGCGACGTGATCGCGCTTTGCGAGTCATTCCGGCCGGCGTCCCGCGAGGACGATTTCCGAGGCTGCTACGGCAACGCCTTGCGTTGCGCGGTCGAATTGAGCCTGCTCGATGCGTTCGGCCGCCTGTTCAATCAGCCGGTTCGTGCGCTCACGCGCGAGTACGCTCCCGCAGCGCCTGTCTACGCCGAGCGGGGGTCAGTGCAATACTCGGCGGCGATCATGGCTGAGTGGCCGCGAAGTGAGCGGCGCGCTGCCATCAAGATGAGGCTCTACGGCTTTACCCAGTGCAAGGTCAAGGTCGGCGCCGAAGGGGCCGACGACGCGACGCGGTTGCGGCGGATCAGACGCTGGATCGGCCGTCGGGTTGACCTGCGGCTGGATGCCAACGAAGCCTGGCACGCCTCGGAAGTGGCAGACCGGCTTGCCCCGCTCATCCCCTGCGGCATCACCTGCATCGAACAGCCAATTCCTCACGAGGAGGTCGGGGCTCTGGCCGATCTGCGACCGTCGCTCGGCGTGCCCGTAATTTTGGATGAATCACTTACCGGCGTTTTCGACGCACAAGAGGCCATCCGGCGTGGCACGTGCGACCTGTTCAACATCCGCCTGTCGAAATGCGGCGGCTTTCTCAACAGTCTCCGGTTGGCGGCGATGGCTGCGTCGGCCGGGTTGGGCTACCAATTGGGGTGCCACCCCGGTGAGACAGGCATTCTCTCGGCCGCCGGCCGGCACTGGGCATGCTCGGTGTCAGGCATCCGGTATCTGGAGGGCTCGTACGATCGCCACGTTCTCGCCGAATTGCTCACCAACGAAGATATTACCTTTGGCTACGGCGGCCGCGCACCGGCGATCGACAAGCCTGGCCTGGGGGTGACCGTTAACCCCGCAGTACTCCAGCGGTGGACACGGCAAGAGCGCACCTTTCGTTTGGACTGACACCGATGATCTCGCCCGCGCCGCGGATTGCATTCCACGCATCGTCCGATGGCTATCGCTGCGCGGTTCGCGTGTGGGACGCCCGGCAGCCGCCGGCCAGAGTGGTCTTTTTGCACGGGATCATCAGCCACGCCGGCTGGTATCACGCCAGTTGCCGGGCCTTGGCCGAAGCCGGTTTCGAAGTGCACTTCCTCGATCGCCGCGGATCGGGGCTCAACTTCGACGCCCGCGGCGATGTACCGCGTTCGTGGCGAACTTGGCTATCCGATGTGGAGAGCTTCCTCGAGGTTCTTCCCCGCGACGTGCCGCGATTGCTGATGGGAATCAGTTGGGGTGGCAAACTGGCGGCGGCGGTGGCCCGGCATCGGCCCGAGTTGGTCGACGGTTTGGGACTGCTTTGCCCAGGCATTTTCGCCAGGAAGGGAGCCAACGCTCTGCAGCGCTTGGTCCTTCAGTGGGCGGGACGCCGCTGGATGCGGATGCGGCGCGTGCCGATTCCGCTCCGCGATCCGGCGTTGTTCACCGATGAGCCCGCGTGGCGCGGCTACATTGACGACGATCCGCTCACGTTGAGGCGAGTTACCTTGCGGTTCGCGCTGGAGGATCTGTATTTGAGCCAGTACGCCGGCGAAGCACCGGAGGAAATCCGCGCCCCGGTGCTGCTCACCTTGGCAGGTCGCGACCGGATCATCGACAACCGCAGGGTGCAGGCCTTCGTCGAACGGGTTTCCGCCGAAAAACAGATCGTCGAGTTTCCGGCTGCCGCCCATACGCTCGAATATGAGCCTGATCCGGCGCCCTACTTCCGCGATCTCGTCGCGTGGTGCCGCCTCAACAGTCGGTCCTCCGCGCAGGTCGGGTAACAGCCGCTCAGGCGCGCCGTGCGGAGTAGATGTGGCCTTAACCTCCCGCGACCGGCGCGATCAACACCAACTCATCTCCGTCGTGAAGCGTGCGCGGCGCGTGTTGCCCCACCGTTCCCAAATGGACGCCCGAGACGGCCACCAGACAGCTCGCGGGCAACGAGTTCCCTCCCGGCAGAAGTCTTTCGATTGCACCGATCGCCTCGGTCACGCTTGCGCCTTCTTCCAGCGTGAGGCATTCCGGCAACGAGTCGGCCAAGTTGTAGTTCCGGCCCGAAACAGTAAATCGGATGTTCATGAGTGATATTCGGCAGGCGCTTCCCCGGCAGTCTCAAATCTCGCCGCAGCACGGGCATCGGGCGTTTCGCTTCAGCGCGACGAGCGTGCTCCCGCCGCGATAGCCGTCGATCATCCATAGCTTGCCAAAAATCGGCTGCCCGCATTCCGAAAGGACCTTGATCGCCTCCAGGCCGGCGAGCGACCCCACCGCCGAGGAGATGGCTCCAACGACGGGAAATTGTTCTTCGAAGGGCGGCTCCTCCGGATAGAGGCACTGCAGGCAGGCGGTGCGACCCGGATTGACGACGATTAACGTTCCCGTCATGCCCCACTGCGCCGCGTCAATGAGCGGAATGCGCGCCCTGACCGCCGCCGCATTCAAACGAAGTCGTTCTGCGAACGTCGGCGCGCACGACAGAATGCAGTCCACCTCGCGGGCTAGCTGACGGGCCTGCTCGTCGTCCGGTTCATATTCGAGCGTGTCGACTCGGACGAATCGGTTCATCGACCGCAGTGTTTCAGCGAATTCGGGTGCCCGCGGCCGGCCGATTCCGGCTTCCGAACCAAGCAGTTGGCGGTTCAAGTCGGGGGACTCGAGGATCCCGCCGTGGGCGATCATCACGCGTCCGACCCCCGCCATCACGAGCACCATCGCTGCCGGCCCGCCCATTCCTCCGGCCCGGGTGACCAGAACCGATGAGTGCTTCAGGCGGGCCTGCCCCGCTGCGGACAGGACCCCCGCACCGATCTGGCGGCTATAGCGCAGTTGCTCTTCGATCGCGAGTTCCGGCTGAATCATGGCTTGCCAGATTATACGGGTTCGGGGAAGTGCACTGCCCGTCTGCCACCGTTTGAATCTGAAGCCGGAACCCCTTTCCGTCACTCCGTGGAAAACACCGAGCGGAGGAATCTCTGGTTGAGCGTATAGCTCTCGACAACGCCCATGCCCTTACCCATTGCCCCTTCGAGCACCAGCCACCCGCTCCAGCCGATGTCATTGACTGCTTCCCGAACCTTGACGAAATCGACTCGCCCCTTGCCCAGAAGCGAATCGTTCTCCTTACAGTGGATCTCGCAGATCCGCTCACTGCCCAATAGCCGGATCTCCTTGTAGATGTCGTAACCCATCTTCTCCGAGTTTGCCACGTCGTAGTAGACCCGAACAGCCGGTGACCCAACGGCGTCAAGAATCCGCAGGTGATCTTCAGCGCTCATCCAGCTCTCGATGCCCAGCGATACGCCAGCCTTCTCCGCAGCGGGAGCCACTTTCTTCAGGCGCGCGATCACCTCCTGCTGCAATTCCGGGCGGCCGTTGATGTCGCCGCTGCCGAAGAACGCCAGGAGGACCACTTTCTGACTCATTTTCGACATTACGTCGACGCAGTCCTCCACCCACTTCTCCGCCTCGGGCGACGAGGCGTAGGGAATCGAATTCAGGATACCCATAGCCAGCGACCCGATCTCAACGCCATGCTGCCGGGCAGCTTCCCCGTATCGCCCGCGGGCTGCCTCGTTCCGCAGGTCGTTCGGTGCGCCGGGCGCGCCGAAACTTACCTGTACTCCGTCGAGACCGATTTCGGCGGCCACTCGCAGCGCTTCGGGATTACCCGCCTGCCCCAGCGACCAGTCGCACGCGCTAATCCTGAACCGCCGCTTCTCGCCCGACGCCAGAGCTCCGAGCGCGGGAGAAAAGGCCAGGGCCGCGCCGGCCGCCGTGGCCAGCGCCTGGCGGCGAGTGAGACGTGTTGCGTTCATTGCTTGCTCCGAGTGACATTTCGCGACGATACGGGAAACTTGATACCCATGATAGCCGGTGACAGGACGGACGACAAACGCCCTCCAGTCAACGCCCGCGGCCGCGGTAGAGAGCCGATTCGGTCGCGACAAGGTCCATGGCCACGTCGTGTGCGAGCATCGGAACAGCGGGAAGGATCTGGCACTCGAAAGCAACACCGACGGTGGTTGCATCCGGCCGCAGGTTGCCGAGGAGCTTGTCGTAATAGCCCTTACCATGGCCGAGGCGCCCGCCGCGCCGGTCAAAGGCCAGTCCCGGCACGATCAGAAGATCGAGCTCGTCGGCCGGCACTTGTCGTTCGGGCAGGGCGCGCAGTTCCCGCTTCGGTTCCAGCAGCCCAAAGGTGCTCGGCGCCAGCTCGTCCAAGGCATTGAGTCGAAACAGTTCGAGCACGCCGGCGCGGCAATACGGCACCACGATGCGCTTCTGGTCTGCGCGGAGCCGTGGGAGAAACGGGCTCGTCTCGACTTCATCGCTGACGCCGATGTACGTCATCACCGTTGTCGCTTGACTGTAAACGGATAGCTCGAAGATCCAACGCCAGACCTCTCGGCTAACCGCTGCTTTGTCCGGCTGCTCGCGACGCATCGACTCCGCTCGGGCTCGTAGCTCCTGCTTGATCGCCCGCATGTCTGTCTGTTCAGATGCCACGAGGCCGTCTTTCTCTCTGGAATCCGGACTCAACCAAGAAACGTACGGCGGGGACGAAACAGCGTCCCCGCCGCAGCGTCTGATCGCAGAAATCCGTCTTACGGCTTCTTCCAGCCGCCCGTGCCGAGCACGGTCATCCAGGCGTCGACTGCGGCATCGATCTCCGACTTGTCCATGACATTGCTGGAGCGAGCCGTAGCGGTCTCGCACTTAGCCACTTCGTAGGCAAACTTGAGCACGGCATTGGAATCCAGGTTGGAGTACCGCAGCCAGCGGTAGCCGGCATCCCAGCCTAGGCTGTCGCTGTCCTTGACTTCCAGTAGCTCGTTGCCCATGCCGGGATCATCGAGGATCTTCACCGTGTCGTCACCCGTGCCCGTGTCGGCGTACACCTTGCCGAAGTACTTGGCGACGATCGCATACACGTCGTCCTGCTTCATCAACGTGTACCGGGTGTCGCCATTGGCCACGAAGGCGTCGCTGGCGTCGTCCATGCCATAGAGATAGGCTGTGTCGAGGCCCAGACGACGCTGCTTGTAGACCATCGACTGAACATAGTCGAACGACGTCGCCAGGAAGCTGTAGGTGTTCGCCGTGTTGGTCATCGTGGCATGGGTCGGCCAGGCATGCATCGTGTCGGCCCCGTTCCAGTCCTTGAACTTCACCACGTCGGCCCCACCCTTAGTGGAGTTGGCCTCGATGTCCTCGAACTGGCTAGCCCGGTTGAAGTACGTCAGGATCGGCGCCACCTCGTTGTACAACTCGCTCCTGAGCCCCATCCAGGCGAAGTCGTTCGGCTGCATGGTGACGAAGTCGACATCGGGCGAGTCGTTGAGGATCGCCTTGTCGCGGCCCTCGCGGTTCGCTACCGCCAGGATCCGCTCGAATCCGTCGGCGCTATTGAGATAGATCGGTTCCAGGTCGCTGGGCGCCAGCCGGGCGTCCATCGTGGCCGACAGCCGCTCGGCGGTCCACACGTCGTTGAACACCGAGTCGAACATCTTCACTTCGTCGTAGCCCGCGCCGCCGTGCAGCGTGAGGACTTCGCTGTCGGCCAGGTTCACCCGAACGTTGCCGTCGGTGATCCAGCCCGACTTGTAGCTCATCTCGCCGTAGTTGTCGGCGTCCGAGGCGTAGACCTCGGCGGTGTCGTCGCCGTCGCCGCCGTCGAAGTTGATCGTGTCGTAGTCGGCGCGGGCAAACTCGTGCTCCTGGCCATTGATGAGGATCGTCAGGAGCGTCTGTCCCAGGGTGGCCTGGAACTGGTCGTCGAGGTAGTCCCGCCCGGTGACCGTGATCGTCCGGGTCGCCGAATTGGCCGAGACGAAGGTCTCGGGATTGGTGATCGTGACGCGGTAGTCCTCCACCTCGCCGTCGTTGGCCGTACCGGTGACGGTGGGGATGCCGGCCCTGGAGAAGCGGAAGCGGGCGTAGGTGTTGCCGAGCCGGGCGTCGGCCGGCACGTTGATGTTCAGCGAATTGCTGAACCGGTGCAGAGCCGCGCCGGCGAAGATCCGCTCCACTCCCTCTTCCCACACGCCGTTGCCGTTGAAGTCGATCCAGGCGTCCAGGACACCGTCGACCGAGGCGGCGACAGTGATCGAGGCGGTCTGGCCTGGCACCAGCGGGGTGTGGAACTCGACGCCGTCCTCATCATCGCTGATGGAGCTGTCGTCGCCGCCGGCCGTGACACCCGGCACGCCATCGGGTTCGGCGTCGATGCTCGAACCGAGGTAGACTTCGGGATCGATCATGTGGCGGGCGCCGTCGCTAGCCAGGAGCGTCGGATACATCGGATCGGGCGCGTCGCCGAAGTCGAGGCCGTACTGGCCGCCATCGTCGTTGAGGATCGCCACCGAAGCCAAGTCATCATCAATGTACGCCTCGTTCTTCGGAATTACCGTATCGAACGTGGCGCCGAGCAGTCGCACGAGGAAGTCCTCGTCCTGCTCCAGCCGCAGGTCGCCTTGCACGTACAAGGTGATTGTCGTGCTCATGCTGGGCTCCGTGGGCACCGAGAGCGCGACCTCGTAGTCCGTTCCGTCATGCCCCCTCCAGCCGATCATCGGCCGGCCATCGGTCAACAGGCTAACCTGCGGTCGCCATTCGCGGCCGGAAGTACCGGAGATGTTCTGGGGGGTCTGGCCCGAACCGAGCTCGTAGTGATAGACTTCCCAACGTCCTCCCACCGCCCGTGCCCACACCACGTTGTTGCCGGCAATCTGGGGATCGACGTCGCCGGCAGAGTGATTGGAGATGTTCACCGCCAGCGGGCTGTTCACGTGGCGATGGAAGATCTCCGTGTTGCTCGATGACACGCGCGCTTCCCACACCACGTTGTCGCCGTAAACCTGTGGATCTTCATTTTGCGAGGCCGCACTGGTCGACAATTGTCGCGTGAGGCCGCTGCTGCGATCATAGAGGAAGATGTGCGATTCATTGCCGATCTGGCTCTGCCACACAGCATAATCGCCGTCCATCTGCGGCCGCGAATCGTCGCCGGTTTGGCTGCTGCTGATGAGCAGCTTGCCCGGCGCCGCCACGTCGTACAGGAAGATGTCAGTGTCGCCGCCAACCGAATCATAGCCGGTCCAGACCACGATCTTGCCGGAGATCTGCGGCGTCATGTCGGCCACGAAATTGTCTGAGATGTTCAGCGGCGATGCGGTGCTGGCGAGGTCGATAAGGTAGATCTCGGCATCCTCGCCCGGTCCAGCCTTTGTCGCCCACACGGCGTGGGTGTCCGAAAGCTGCACGTCCTGGTCGTCGACCGCGTTGTCGCTCACCAGACGCTTCGTCTTGGTGATCATGTTGTACTGGAAGATCTCGTAATCGCTTCCCTTGCCGACGTACCCCTCGGCCGGGTCGGGAACGCCCGACCAGAGAATGTATGGCCCGTAGATGTTGGCGAAGCGATCATCCGTCTGGTTATTGGTCAACCGCTCGACCGTCCGCGTGCCGTCCGGATTGAGCGTGCCAAGATAGATCTCCCAATCGTTTCCGTCGTGCGACTCGAAGACGACGTGGTTCTGCCACACGTTGTAGCTGTAGTCGTTCCGGCTGTTGCCGGTCAGGAACGTTGTCGTCCAGACATCGGTCGGCCGCGGTCCCGAAGGCATCGTGACCGTCCCGCTGGTCACCTGCTGGTAATCCTGGTCGGCCACCGTCGCCGTGCGGTCTTCGGTCCGATAGTTCACGGTCACCGGCGCGCCGAACGATTCGGTGAGCACCAGCTCGACGTGAACCTGTTTCAGTCCGTAGTGGCCCTCCTCAACCCACTTATCCTTGATCACGACGCGCGGAATCCGGTAGAAGCCGAAGTCCACATTGGCCACCTGGGCCGACGGATCAACGATCAGGGTGTAGAAGCCGTCGCGAACCGCGCTGGGGGCGACGCTGTGCGACCGCGCCGGCTGCAGGGCCGTCGTCCCCGCGTCGAAGCTGACCACGGTGTCAAGCACCACGACGTCGTACACGTTACGGGCGGTCAGCAACAGCCCACCTTCCTGCCCGCGCTCGGTGATGGCGTCGGCCATCTTCGCTGCCATGGCATCGACCGTGTCGCCGGCGGCGAACGGAACCGGATAGCTGCCAGCGGCCACACCGTCGCCGGAATCGAATTCGAACCGGACCGTCCGCACGCCATCGCTGATCGTGAACGTCTGTCCGTCACTGACCTGGGCGCCTGGTACGGCCTGGATCGCTTCCAGGATGCCGCTCGGCGCACCCACCAGCGGAGTCGTCAAGTAGGGCGATGTCTGCACCCAGACCACCGTATCCGGGTTGATCGCCCGCACGAGTTGCCCGCCTTCATACAGTCCGGTGAACGAGTAGCGGCCGGTCTCGACAACCGAAGGCGTGCCGAGGTCGTCCGGACGCGTGAAAGTGTAGGGCTCAGTGAGCGGATCGATCTGCCCGTCCTGGTTCAGATCGAGGAACACCACGACATTCGCCAGTCCAGGTTCGTTCGGATCCTGCACGCCATTGGCGTTGAGGTCATCGAAGATGATGCCGTTGATCTCGGCGTCTTTCGCCACCAGGAAAACGCGGTAGTCTTCTACCTCGCCTTCCGGCGTCAATAGCGGCGCAGGCGCCGTTCCATACTGTGGCGTCGGATTGGCGGGGGTCGGCGCCGGGATCGGATCCTTGCTGAGGCGGAATCGGGCGTAGCTCACACCGGAACTCACGGTCGCCGGCACCGTGACCGTGAATTGGGTGCCATCGGCGCCGCCCGCATTGTTCACCAGGAACATGTTGGCGCTGACCTGCTCGTTGACCCCGTCCCAACGGCCGTCGGCGTTCCAGTCGATCCAGCCATTGAGATATGCACCGGCGTAGCCGTCGGGAATCATCGCTGCGACGTCGATCGTAATTACTTCCCCCGCACGGAGCGAAGTCTCTACCTCGCGCAGGGCGCCGTTGACGTGCCGCAGGAAGCGGATCCCGTCCTCGTCGTCGATCTGCGCCAGATCGTCGCCGATGCCAGCGTTCGGTTGGCCGTCGACTTCCGCGTCCACTCCGGCGCCGAGGTGGAAGTCCGGTACCACGAGGTGGCGCGCGCCGTTGTCGCTGCGGAGCGTCGGATATGGCGACGGAGCATCGCCGTAATCGACCGCACGTATCTCTACTCGATAGTCTTCTACCTCGCCTTCGGGGCTGTTGAAGTCCAACCCGGACGGGCTCGACACACCGCGGTCGCTCAAGCGGAACCGGGCGTAGGTCTGACCGATCGTGACCTCGTTCGGCGCCGACGGCACGGGGATCAGCACCGTGTTCGGCCCGGGCCCCACCGCCTGGCGGAAGTGCTCCACCGGGTCGTTCCAGTCGCCGTCGCCATTGAAGTCGATCCACACGTCGAGTACGCCCACCAACGAGGCGGTGACGGTGACCCGTGAGGTCAATCCTGGGATCAGCGGCTCGTCGAAGTTCACGCCGTCGTACGTGACGCCGTCTTCGTCATCCGGCTGTCCGGCCGGATTCAAGTCGTCGCCATCGGCCTTGAGCGTCGGCTGGCCGTCGTTTTCCCTGTCCACTCCGCTACCCAGGTACAACTGGCCGGCGATCACGTGGACCGCACCGCCGTTGGCCCGCAACGTTGGGTAAGTTGGCAGGACTGCCCGCAGCGCGTCGCCGTAGTCGACCTCGGTTACTGTGACCACGTAGTCCTCGACCTCGCCGCTGGGGAACGACCCATCGGCATATCGGCCGGTCGGGCCGAGATCGGCGTTGGAGGTGCTGATGCGGAACCGGGCCACCGTATCACCGAACACCGCGGTGCCGGGCACGTCGAACGCCCAACTGGCGCCGCTGTTGAGCCCGGCCACCACCGGCTTCGAGTCGAAAATCTGTTCACTCGCATCCCACAGACCGTCCTGGTTGAAATCGATCCAGGCGTCGAGGAATCCGGCCGCCGAAGCGACGAGCCGCACGCTCGCCTGGTAGCCGGGGATCATTACCACGTCGGACGCATACCGGGCACCGGGGAACATCCTCTCGAACGTCACCCCGTCCTCGTCGGCGTTGTCCCCGTGCGCCGCGACCAGGCGGCCGTCGGTGGCTGCCGCCGGCTGTCCGTCGTATTCCGAATCAACCGACCCGCCGAGGAAGATGTCCGGTCCGGAAATCCCATCCTGATCGAGAACATGGACTGCACCGCCCTGACCACGCGTGGTCGCGTAGGCCGGCGATCCCGATCGCCAGGCGTCGCCATAATCCACTTCCTTGATCGTCACGATGTGGTCTTCGACCTCGCCGTTCCAGGCCAGGCCAGTTGGCGTGGCAATGCCCTCCCGCGTGAGACGGAAGCGGGCTACCGTGTCGCCGAACTTCACGTCCGGAACGTTCGCCGGCACGTTGACCATGACGGTCACCGAAGTCGTGCCGGCGGCGATGTCGATCGCCGACAGCTTCTCACCCGGATCGAGCCAGTCGCCGTCGTCGTTGAAGTCGATCCACACGTCGAGCTTCGCAGCCGCGGAGCCGACCGTGACCGGTACGATGATCCGGCCGGTGTAGCCGGGCACCAGCGGCGCGCTGGGATCGACATAGACCCCGCTCGGCGCTCCGCGCTCTTCGTCGTTGGGCGTGCCGAGGTTGTCATCGCCATTGGCCAGGTCGGCATTGGCGCTCGCCTGCGGCACGCGTTCGGCGTCGACGCTCGAACCGATATAGAGCCCGGCACCGTCGCGCGAATCCTCCGGATCGTCGTCGATAATGTGCACCGCACCGCTGGCGGCGTACGACGTCGGGTTGAGCTTGGTCGGATAGGTCGGATCGGCCGCATCGCCGAAGTCGGCCTGGTGGATCCACAGCCGGTAATCCTCCACTTCGCCGTCCGGTGCGACACCCATCGGTCCGAGATCGGCGACGGTCGACAGCCGGAAGCGGGCAAACGTTTCGCCGTAGTTCACCGAGGCATCGGTCGGCACGGTGAAGGTCAACGGTGCCGAGAAGTCGGTCACGTCAGCAAACACCCTTTCGCTGGCCGACCACACCCCATCGCCGTTGAAGTCGACCCACGCGTTGAGAATGCCACCGGCCGTTGAGGCCGTTACCGTCACGCTCACGGTGCGTCCCGGGATGATCGGCTCGGAGGTGTCGATCACCACGCCGTCCTCGTCGTCGGGCGTGCCAGTCAGATCGTCGGCGTCGGCCAGCGACGAGGGCTGGCCGTTGGCCTCCGCATCCACGCTGCCACCCAGCCACAGGCCGCTCGTAAGTGCGTGGACCGCACCGCTCAAGGCCGGGTTTCCGGCCGGATCCCGCAGCACGGGATACCTGCTGGGCGCGTCGCCGTAATCCGCCTGATCGACGTACAGCAGGTAGTCCTCGACCTCGCCGTCGGGCACCAGGCCGGTGGGAGCCAAGCCGCCGCTCTTCGACACGCGGAAGCGGGCCATCAGGTCGCCGTACGCCACACCTTCGGGCACCAGGAAGGTCACCGAGTTGTCGCCGTTGACGGAGAGCGTCTGGCTCGCACCAAGCCACAGGTGCTCGCTGTACCCGCCGACAGTGTTGTCGTTCTCAAACACGCCGTTGCGGTTGAAGTCCATCCAGCCATCGAGCATGACGGTGCCCGAGGGGATCGTGGCGTTGACCATGATCGTGGTCTGGAGGCCCGCCAGAAGCGGAGCCACGAGGGTACGGGTCCCGTCGCGGTACAGCCGCTTGGTGGCCGGATCGTACGCCAGGCCGTCCTCATCGGCGCCGTCGCCGTCGGCCGCCGGGGTGGGCTGGCCGTCGTTCTCGCCGTCCACGGTCTGACCGAGCATGTAGCCCGAACCCAGGACATGCGCCGGACCGTCATTGGCGTCGTTCACGCCCGAAGCGTCGTGCTTCGTCTTATAGCTGTCTGGCGCGTCGCCGTAATCCGCGTGGCTGACGACGAAGATGTGGTCTTCCACTTCGCCATTCGGCGCCAGTCCTGTCGGCGAGAGTCCGCCGACGGTCGAAACGCGGAACCGAGCCTCGATCTTGCCGGGGGCCACGCCATCGGGCACGCGGAACACGGGTAGGGTGTTGGCGCCGTTGACGATCGGCTGGCTCACTCCGCCCCACAAGTGCTCACCGGCGTCGAAGACGTTGTTGGCGTTGAAGTCCATCCACGCGTCGAGCAGGGCGGTCTGGCCGGTCGGCACCGTGGCATTGACCGCCACCGTGGCGTCGAAGCCGGGCACCATGTAGATCTGGGTGCCAGCGAACATCGGCACCATGGTCACGCCGCCGCCGTTTTCGTCCACTCCGTCGCCGATCGCTTCCTCGGCCACCGTCGGCTGGCCATTCTTCTCGGCGTCCGGCATCGCGCCCAGGTAAACGTTCGAGGCGCCCACAAGCACGTGCGCCGGGCCCGAATCGGCCAGCAGCGTCTGGAAGAAGTGATCGCCGTAGTCGGCCTGGCTGATCGAGACCGTGTAGTCCTCGACTTCGCCGTTGAGCCAGAATCCGTCCGGCGTCAGGCCGCCCTCGTGCGAGATGCGGAACCGGGCGTATGTGGCGCCCCATGCAGCCGACTCGGGCACCATGTACGCCACTTGCTGCGTCGACGGATCGACCGACTGGCTGACGCCTCCCCACAAATGCTCGTCGGCGCCAAACACGCCGTCCTGGTTGTAGTCGATCCAGCCGTCGAGTTCCGCGGCGGCCGACGCCCGGATGTTCAGCTTGGCCTCGTGTCCGGGCACCATTACATGGGTGTAACCGTTGAGTGTAAACAGCGGAGCGAAGAAGGGCGTCTCCGGCGTGTTGCCGTCCACCCGTTCGTCGTCCAGGCCGTTGGTGTCGTCACCTGTGGCGGTCACGTTGGCGACTGCATTATTCTCGCCGTCGATGCCGTCACCGAGGTAGATCGGGCCGGCGAGCGGCGTGCCATCGGCGGCCATGTCGTAGCCCACCACGTGGGCCGGGCCGCCCTGGGCCCGGGTGGTGTTATAGGTCGTGCCCGATCCGCGCATCGCATCGCCGTAGTCGGCGGCGAAAATGTGGAAGCGGTAGTCCTCCACCTCGCCGTCGTTGGCCAGGCCGGTCAGTCCGAGATTGTTCTGCGTGCTGATGCGGAAGCGTGCAAACGTGAAGCCCGTCTGGGCGCTCAGTGGCACGTTCACCGTGATTGTCTGAGTGAAGTAGCCGGCCGAATCGCCGGTCACAACCATGTTCGGGATGATCTTCTCGCCGGCCTCCCAGATGCCGTTGGCATTGAAGTCCAGCCAGCCGTTGAGGTATGCCGAGCCGCTTATTCCCACGTTACCAGTAACAATGATCTGGCTCGCGTAACCGGGTACCAGCGGCGTCAGCGGTGCGATGGTGACGCCGTCTTCATCGTCCACTCCGCCCACCGGATTGAGATCATCGCCGTCGGCCAGCGCGCTGGTAAACGGCCGCACCTCGTCGTCCACCAGCGTGCCCAACACCGGGCCGCCGGGGATCAGGCTGTGGCGGGGACCGTCGTCCTCGCGAAGCGTCGGGTAACCGGCAGGCGCGTCGCCGTAATCCTCCACGTAGGGCAGGATGGTGACCGAGTGGTCCTCCACTTCGCCGTCCGGGGCCGCTCCGCCCACACCCAGATCCTGCACCGTGCTGATGCGGAAGCGGGCGAAGGTCTGCCCGAGCACCGCATCGGTTGGCGTGTTGAACGGCGCCGTGGCGGTCAGAACCGTCCCCGCGCCGATCTCCACGTTGGTGAAGACCTGCTCGCTGGCATCGAACACGCCGTCGATGTTGAAATCGATCCACCCTTGGATCCAGCCGGTCGCGTTGCCGCCGTTGAAGAACGTGAAGCGGATCTGATGGTCGGCGACGAGCGACGTCTCCTGGATGATTCCCGACTCAAGGTCCTCATCGACGATGACGCTGCCGCTGCCGTCCACCTGGCCGTTTTCGTCATCGCCGGTGGCCGTGCCGTTGGGCTGGCCGTCGAACTCGAAATCGGGCGCGGTACCGAAGTAGGGCCGCGCGCCGGTGATCGCGTGCCGCGGCCCGTCATCGGCGTACAGCGTCCCGTACTTCGCCGGGGCGTCGCCCATGTCCTCCAGGCTCTCGGCCACGCGGACCGCATAATCCTCGACCTCGCCCGACGCCGCCTCGCCCACGTAGTTCAGCGATACATTCTCGTCGGTGAAGCGGAAGCGGACGTAGGCCGTGCCTTCGGTGATCTCCGCCACGTCGGGAATCAGGATCGAAAGCGCGTTGTCGCCCTTCACCAGCGGATAGGCGTTGAACACCTTCTCTGAGTAGGTGACGCTGTTCCAGGTGAACGTGTCGTCCCAATCGCCGTCGTGGTTCATGTCGACCCACGCGTTCAGGTAACCGGCCTTCGAGGCGGTGGCCGTCACAAGGGTCGAGCTGCCGATGATCAGATTGCTGTGGAAGACCACGCCCTCGTCGTCGTCGCCGCGAGCGGTCTGCCGAGAATCGCTCTCCACGCTCGGCCGCCGGCCGAGGTATCCGCCGCGAATAATGTGCCGCGCGCCGTTGTTCAACAAGAGCGACGGGTAGCTCGGGTCGGGGGCGTCGCCAAAGTCCAATCCGGCGAGTTTCACGGTGAACTTCGTCGCCCCGCTGCCATCGGTCTGGTTCGACTGCAGGCGGTTGCCCGCCAGGTCGAGGATCCCCACGTTGTCGCCCGCCGGATCGTTGTCCAGCGAGATTACATAGGTGTGATCCAACAGCCACACACCCGGAGCCGGGAAGAGGTGGATGACGTCGTTCGTCGTGTCGTACTGGAAGAAGTAGTCGATTCCCTCGGTCAATAGCGTGCCGTCGCGGCGGACCTGCACCGCGGCGCCCACCACCGTGCGGTCGTTGATGCCAACGCCGCTGTCGTTCAACTTGATCGCGAATTCCAGCAGGTTCTTTCCCGCCAGTTCCACGATCGTGTCGGTCGGATCCTTGTCCTCGGCACTGTCGTCCAGCGGGACAATGATTGTCGAGCTGGGGCCGCTGAAATCGACGCGATCGATGGCGCCGCGGTCCTTGTAGATGCTCAAGCCGCTGCCGGGGCTTGTATTGACCGACGAGTCGTCCTTTCGCAACTGGCCGAACAGGTCCAGATCCGGCGAGATGATCGGCGAGACCGGAATGCCCATCGGCTCGAGGATCTGATCGTAGAAGCCCTGGCGTTCCTCGAGGCGATCGACCGAGCTATCGATGGCTTGCGAGCCGCTCTTGAGATAGAAGTTGTCGTTCGCCACGTCGACGAACAGCGGGCCGCCCACCGGGATCACCCGGCCGGTGAGCCCGACGCCGATATCGCTGGCGATTCCGGTCACGTTCGTGGCGTTGCCCTGGTAGATCGTGCCGCCCAGGACAGTGCCCGCCGTCACCGATGAAGCATCGACCGCGATGCCGACGCTGAGGTTGGCGACGATGTTATTGAGGATCGTCGGGCTGGCATTGTTGGCCACCGAAATTCCCGTGCCGCCCTGTGACGTCTTGGGGCCATAGACCGTGTTATTGACGATCCGGCCGAACGGAATCGCGCCGGTTGGCTGGCCGGTCTCGCCCTCGAAGCGAATGCCTCCGGTGCCGCTGTAGGCCACCAGATTGTTCTCGAGGATGATTCCCGGAACGAGCTGGTTCGGCGCGTTGATCGTGCGGCCGCTGCCCGGGTGCGCCCACTGGGCCGTCGTGTCGCGATCGGCCGGAGCGACGTTGATCCCGTACTGCTGCGAGTACAGGATCTGGTTCGCCTCGATGATGATCTGGCCCTTGTCGCGGACGAGGTTGCGATCGCCGCCGTCAAGGGTTCCGTCGTCGACCAGCGAGCCGAAGTACGACGACGACAGGCCGGTCACGCGGACCGCGCCCCACAGGTCCACCTGGTCGCTCGTCTGCAGGTCCTGGCTGAGCGTGCCCGCCATGACCTTGAGCGTGCCGTTCTGGTAGGCCTGGTTAATGGCAGCCGCCACTAGCCGCGCTACCTGGCCTCCCGTTTGGCCGGCGCTGAAGTAGATCGGCATGCCCTGAATTCCCCCGCCGCCACCCTGGATGGTCGAATCGAGGAAGATAAATGTCTGCCGGTTCAGGCCGTCGTAAATCTCGAACGACTGGCCGTGGGCGATGCTCGCTGCCGGCGGAACCGTCATCGTTAGGTCGTTGGCGAAGCGGTAGTTCGTGTCGAACGTCGCATTGATCGCCGTTGCCGGGAAGATGTTGCCATACGAGCCGTAATCGGTGCCGCGCCGCACCTCGAGCTGATAACTGCCGGTGGTCACGATCGCCGGTTCGCCAATCGCCAGATTGGGCGCCGGCGCGAACGTGAAATCGGTCAGGTTGCTGTTCTGCGTCGCATTGGTCACCATCTCGCCCCGCTCGGCGAAACCGATGATGATGTCGTCGATGTAGAAGCCTTCGAAGTAGTTGTTCTGCCCGCGGTTGAAGCGGCGGAAACGATCGTCCGGGCCGTCGCCGTCGTTATAGCGCTGCTGCCTTGGCCGGTCTCCCTGGAGTTCTCCGAGGAGGTCCTCGTTGGCGTCGCCGCTGTAGGGCAGCTTGCCACTCGTGGCCGTGTATCCGATGAGGTACATCACGTCGCCCACAGCGGTATCGAGTTGCAGGACCGGCTGGGCCGCCCGCTTCATGCCGCTCGTAAGCGGATCGAACACCGCGACGGTGCCGCCCACCATCGTTACGTCACCGTTTGACGTCGCCGAAAGGTTGAGACCTAACGTGGCCGCGGTCGAGTTGATGGCATTCGCTGTTGCCAGGGCAAGGTCGGTGCGCGTCGTGACGCCGGCAAGATTGATGCGGCCGGTCCCCGTGCCGCCGTAGGTGAACGTCGTCACCTGGTACAGTCCGTCGCTCGTCACCGCGCCAATGCTGAACTGCCGCCCGTTGATGCCGGTAAGCGACGGCGCCCGCAGCGGTTCCGGAGCCGAGGTGATGGCCACTCCGTCGACCGTGCGATTCAACTGCTGGTTCACCACGGCCGTGATGATTTGCGCGACCTGGTTGATGGTCATGTCGCCGTTCAGCGGCACGCGGGTGCCGCCGCTCGTTCCGGGCGCGTTGCCCTGTATGACCACGTCGGCCGTGTCGCCCACCGGGGCGCCCTGGCTGACTGCCATCGCACGAGTGAGGAAGATCCGGTTCGGGTCGTTCGTCGTGTCCGTGTACGGCGCAATCCGCAGCGCGCTGGCACCGATTGCCGAGCGGATCGCGGTGCCCACCGCTGCCGTGCTGCTTGTGTCCAGAATGTTGACGGCGCGGAGGCTAGAACTCTGCACCACGCTGCCGTCCTTGTCGAACTCGAAGCGGACGGTGGTCCCCGTACTATCGGTAATCTCGAACCACTCGCCGTCGCCGATGGCGCGGCCGGCCACGTTTGGCAGAACGAGAGCATAGCCGAGGTCGATCTCGAACGTCTCGCTGCCGATGGTGAACTGGTCGCCGTCCTGGAGTTTCCACGCCGGCAGCGCGGCCAGGTAGCGGCGTTGATCGGCCGTGCCGATCGAGGTATCGCCGATCTGCATATCGCCCGCGGTGCTGAAATCGAACCGCAGCCGGAGATTGTCCATACCCGCGTAGCGGCTGAGGTCAACCCGCGCCTGCCGCCACTGTCCGTCGTCGACGATCTCGTCGATGATTTGCGTGGCGACGGTCGGAGTCTGCATCAATCGGCCGACGCCGGGATCGCGCCCGCCGCCGTCCTGCGTATTGGTGTTGGTGGAGATCAGGTCCCACTTGGCACCGTCGTTAGAGATATAAACCTTCGCACCGTCGTAGTGTTGGCTCGCCTCTGTTGCGGCGAAGTATGTGAAGTACAGCACCGGCTTGTCCAGCGCGCTGTAGCCGGCCAGGCTGAACGGGTTGGTGCTCAAGCTGCCGTGCGCGCCGCCGGGAAGGTTGTAGCTCTGGAAGACTTCGGTGTCGCCGGCGTCGCTGTCGTTGTCGAAGTTGGTTGCCCCCGGCTGGGCCCAGCCCGATGCCACCAGCCCGGTGTCAGGATCCTCCAGCCCGAAGTACATGCTGTAGTCGCCGGGCACGCGGAAGTCGCTCTCGCCGTTGCGAGTCTGGTCATAGGTATTCTCAACCCCATGCCCGGCGTCGTTTTCGCGGCGGCGGGTCATGTGCCAGAGGTTGTAGTCCACCGGCGAGAAGGCGAGACCTCGGACTCCCGATACCGACAGCTGCGCGCGGTACGCGGAACCCTCGAAAACCGGAATTAACTGCGGGGCCGTTGGATCCGACATGTCGATCGCATAGACCGAGTTCGAATCCGTGGCGAACAGTACGTTCGCATACTTGCCGCCCTCGACATTCGCCGGCCCGGTGGTCAGGCCGCTGAACGAGACGTTCGTGCCGTTGTACGAGACTTGTGAGATAAGGGTTGCCTGCGGACCACCGCCCGTCGCCCGAATCCGGTCGTACTGGTTGTCGTAATCCTGCGGCCGGAATCCCCATGTTCCCGTTGATCGTACATTGGTGCCCGAGGTCACGCCGTCGATGCGGTAGACGCCGCCCCGGTCGGTGACGCCGTAAAGCTGGCCGCCAACGTACGCCAAGCCCGTGAAACTTGCGCCGCCTGTCTCCCCGCCCTCGATCGCGTCGGGTACCAGTTGTCCGAAGGGGATGATGTCGCTCGTCGCACGTGGCGTCGACGGAGCCGTCGAACTGGGATACTGGATCGGGCCGCCGTCTTCGTTCAGGGCATAAACGAGATTGCGATAGTACGTGTGGGCAGCTCCTGTCGCGTCCTCGCCGGCCGCAACGCCGGCGGCGGCGTGGCCAACTCCCAACGCAATCCGGTCGCTCGTGCCGCCGCTGTTGAACGCGTGCACAAGCGCATTGAACTCGATGTCGATCGACCCGCTGGCTGTGAACGTCTGCAGCGCGCCGTTGCCGTCCACGTAACGGGTGTTGATCCCAATGGTGCTGGTGCTGACCGCCTGCCGCGCGTTGCCTGTATTCAGACGCATGAACTGGCGGGCGCCTGCGGTGCCGCGGCCGGTTACGGTGTACAGTCGGCCATCATTCCGCATGGCGATGTCGTTGTAATTCGTCCCCGTGTCGTTGGGCAGGCGGGCCGAAGTGCCGCTGACGTCGGTCTCAAGTGCCCCGGTGAACGGATCGACCGAGTAGAGGTCGTTGGTCGTATTGACATAGAAGACCACGTCGGTCAGCTTGAACTCGTTCGGGATCGGCGTGAGCCGCTGGCCGAGGAAGGTCGGATCGCTGTAGTTCGGATTGCTGTACGGACGCGCGGTCATCGACCCGCTCGGCCGGAAGTGCTCGGTGGCGATCCGGTTAATCGAGTTCAACGGCTCGCGCCGCGTGAGTGGCGAAAGCGTATCGTCCAGTTCGGTCGATTCGGCAAGCGTCGAGGTGACCGCGACGTAATACGTCACGTTGTTGCCCTCGGGGAGATACGCCGTGCCGATGAACGGGTCGCGCGCACCGACCGACCCGCGCGAGAGGTCTTCGACTTCGGCGCCGGGAATCGGCTGCGACCGGTCATCGGCGACGTTCGAGGCGCCTCCCACCAGGAGCAGTTGGCCCGACGAGTTGTAGACCCACAGCTTGAGATCCGGCCGCGCCATGCCGTCGGCATAGTCGATGTCGAAGATCGTGGCGTAGATGCTCCCCATGTCGTTGAACCCGGGGATCGACTGGATGCCCTGGTAGTCGACCGTGATGCTGTACCAGTCGACATCGGTTCGGCTGTCCAGGTAGCCCGCCGTGGAGATCGTGTTGCGGTCCACCCCCAGCAGATTGCCGAGCGGGTTCGCCCCGCTCATGGTGTTGTTGTCTCCGCTTAGCTCGCTGCTCTCGCCCGTAAGCGGCGAATGACCCGGAAATCCCAGCACTTCGATGCCGGTCTGGGCATAGCGGATGTCGGCATAGCGGACCGTCGAGCCGGGGATCTCCTGCATCTCGCGCAGCCGAAGCTGCAATTGATAAGCGCCGCTCGTGTTGGTCAGGTGCGTCAGGGCCCGAGTGCCGTTGGCTTCGGTGCTCCGCGGGTTGAAGCCCACGTGGAGGCCGTCGAGGACCACGCGGACGTTAGCCGTCCCCGCGCCGAGTATCCGCGCGGTCACCGGTAGCGCGCTCAAGCTGAGCGCAAGCTGCTCGTTCGCCGCGGCCGAATTGACCGCATCGCGGATCTTCACCGCTACCTGGTCAGCCGTGTCGCCCGCCGCGATCGAGATGCCGTACCGCGGATTGCCGACCGGCGAGGTACCGATACCGTCCCCCGCCTTGTCGAATTCGAATTCCACCAACCGCGTCACGTCGTTGCGGTCGGGGAAGCTGACGATGAAGTACGAGCCCTCAACAATCGACGCCTCGCCACCCGTCACGCCCATTGAGAGCGAACTGCGGACGCGGATATAGTAGTCGCGTGCCTGGCCGCCGGACGGGCCGTCGAGTACCAGCCGCATGCCCGGATCGCGCGGGTTCGTGGTGTAGAAGTCGCGATTGTCGGTCGCGGTCGCGGCCCGGTCGCTGGGGAACCACCGGTCGCGGTCCATGGTCTTGACGCGCAGGCTGTCGAAGGCCTCGTACAGCAGGCTCGTGTCGCCGTAGATGTCGTCGCTTGTCACCTCAGCCGGAGAGTTGTCGGAGCGGGCCAGGACGTTGCCGTCGGCGTCGATCACCTCAATGATCGCGTCGAGGGCATGGGTGGTCCGGTCGATATCCAACCAGATCTCCGTGCCCGGCGTGGCCTTGAAGACGTACACATCGGCGTCGTCGGGCGAATCGAAGCGGATCGACCCGCGGATCTCGAAGCCCAGGCGAAGGTTGTCATCGCCCGCCTTTTCATTCGGAGCAAGCTCGCCGAGCGTCTCCGCTCCCTGCAGCGGACGGGAATTGGCGTCGGCCTGGCTGCCGTAAGGCAATTCACGCTCGTTCACCACGCCCACATTGCGGTCGTTGCTGTAGCGGTCGAGGGTAATGCCCGCCCACGCTCCCGGCGTGGCCGCGCCGACCTGGATGCCGTTACCGTTGGTGTCGAACTGCGGCCGGTCGAAAAGGTCGAAGCCCGCGCCCAGCGAGTCGTCGGCCAGGGCGGTTAGCACCACCGGGTGGCCCGGCATGCCCACGATCTGGATCGTCCCGCCGATCCGGTCGTCGATCTCCAGCGCCGTTCCTTCGGCAACGAATCCGGCATTGGCGCCCTGGAGCTTGACGACCAGGCTCTCGTCCACCCCGCTCTGCAGCCGCAGGCCGCCCACGTGATGGAAATTGCGCACAATGACCTGGGTGGTGAGCACGTGTACGATGTCGGTGTCGTCCCACACGCTCTCAGTGGTGAGAATCCCGCCGCGGACCTCCATGGCGTTGATCGTGCTGCCGTTCTTCCGCGTGTCGCTCATGCGGTTCTCGCGCACCAGCGGGCCGCGGTTGTCACCGTAGGCCGAGAAATCGCCGATCGCGCCGGTGCTGCGGCCCCAGTCGGGTGTCACCGTCGACTTCAGCGCGTTGACATCGATGCTGACGATCGCCCCGTCGTTGTCGAGGAAATCGTTATTGACGATCACCGGCTGAGCGCCGCGGACATAGATCGTGGCCGGACCGATAAAGCCGCGGCCGTTGCGGTCGCCGGCCGAGCCGGAATCGTTGTACTCGAAGCGGCTGTTGGCCACGCGGACCTTTGCCTGCCGGATCTCGATCGGGTCGAAATTGGCAAAACCGCCTTCGATCGCCGTGCCGCCGCCGCCATAGGCGATAACCGCCTGGTCGATGCTCCCTTCGGAAAGCGGCCCGAAGCTGATGCCACCCCAGTCGCCCCGCGAAGGTTGCTGGGTGCCGGTGTTGTCACTCGTGTTGAACGTGCCGCCGGCGCCGTAACGGTCGTCCAGAAGCGAGGTGAAGATTACCTTGTAACCCGGAGCGTCGCCGGTGCCCCCTCGCCCCTCGGCGATCAGTTGGGCGCCGATCTCGGTCTCGATCCGCGAGCCCTGGAGCTTCACGATCATGCCCGGATCGACCTGCAGTCGGGCGTCGGTGCGAGCCACATAGGTTCCGAAACCGTCGAGCCGGATCTCCGCACCGTCAAGCGTGAGGGTGACGATGTTGCCAGCAGATGTTGCACTGATTTCGAGCTTGCCGGTGTTGTAGACGGTGTTGATCGCCACAGCGATCTTGGAGGCGACCACCGCGGCGCTGTCGGTCGGGTCGATCAGGATCTGCTGCCGCCCCGCGGCCACGCCATTGGCGTTCGGCAGGCGGTCGAACTCGAACGCCACCTCATTGCGGCCGTCGAACAGCGTGAACGTCTCGGTATCGAGGATCGACGAACCCGCCACGGTCTGAATATGGTGTTCGTCTACCAGCGAGAGATTCGTCGTGCGCCCTGCCCGCAGCGCTCCACCGGGGGTGCCGTTGAGGAACAGATTCTCCGGTACCACGTGAACGATGTCCCAGTCGTCCCAGCGCGCCGCGACTTCCTGTTCCGAAATCGGCTTGCCCGGATCGGTCCTGATCCGGATGTACATGCCGTTGACCGAGTTGTCTAAGAGCCGGTTGCCGCGCACCAGCGGCCCCACGCGGTCGTATTCCTGGGTGAAGGGGCTGGTCGGGTCCCAATTCTGGAACCGCGTGTCGGCGAAGCTGTTCGGATCGCCCGACATCGCTGCATCGGCGCTGAACCGGATCGTGTTGTAAGTGGCCGTCGGTCGCGCCTCGGCCATGTGGATCGGGTCGTAAATGCCGCGCACGCTATTGACGATCACCTCGCCGCCGCCGTAGCGGATGTCGGCGTGGTTGACGTAGTTCAGGAAGATGCCCTGGGTTTCCAGCACCTCACGTGCGGCCGTGGTCATACCCGGGTCGTAAGCGGCGATGTAGTCGTAATCGAGATCGTTGCGGAACACCAGTCCGCCCCAATCCCCCTTGGCCGCCGTTGTGCTGTTGGGTTCGCTGTCCTTGCCCAGCGTCTCATCGTGGAACGACGTGAAATATACCGACTGCGTCGGCGTGCCGAGCACCTGCAGCGCGCCGTGGCTCTTGTCGATGCCTTGCGACAGGCTCCCCACGTTGATGTTCGCACCCAGCAGTTTGAATGTCGCACCGGCGTCGATCATCACCGTCACGCCCTTCGGCACTTCCATCTGCGTGCCGTCCGACAGCGGCGTGTTATCAAACGCGCGACGGCCGATCTCGTACGCCAGGTTGTCGGTCAGCGTCGCCGGATTGCTGGGATCGTCGTTGGCAAAATTGTTCCCCACGATCCGCACGATCTGGTCGCCGTAGCCCGAAGCGACCCGCTGCTCGGCCCTCGCGAAGGCCGCCGTGATCGTCTTGAACGGCGCGGCCAGCGAGCCGTCCGGATTCGTTGCCGTGCTCGCCTTGTCGACGTAGATCGTGTCGAGGTCGGCTTCCGCGCCGGCCGCGGCCTGCACGTTGAACCAGAAGTTGTACGTGCCGCCGGGCACGCCGTCGGCGTCGCCGTCGAAGAGCGTCGCCGTTGTATCGGTGATGCTTGGGTTCGAGGCGGAGCCGAGGAACGTGGCCGGATCTTCCGGATCGACGCCGCCCGGGCGGAAGTTCAGCCGTAGCTCGTACTTCCCTTCGGTGGTGCCGCCGATTCCCGTGTCATCGATGCTCGGGTCGTACTGGTTGTTGCCCGTCGAGGACACGCCCACGTAGTACGTTCCCGGCTGGAGGTACATTTCCAGGAACGAGTCTTCGCTGTAGAAGTCGTCGTTGCTGGCGATCGCGCGGAATCGCGTGACCGGGATTTCGACCGTCGTCCCGTTGACGGTGTACTTCTCCTGCGCGACATACTGCTGGTAGAGCGTCAGCGAGCTGTCCAGCAGGCTCGAGTTGGCCAGTCGCTCGGCGAGGATTTCCGCGCTGAACAGACCTCGCTCCTGGAGGTCGAACCGGTAGAGATCAAGGTCGGTGCTGTCCGGCCGATACATGTGCTGGCCGTGCACGACGTCGTAATCGCCCGGGAAGACCGGCTCAAACGACCCGACCGTGGTGGTTCCCGATTCCGAACTGCCCATCACCGTGTAGGCCGGCAGGTCGTATGAGTGGCCATACCCCAGCAAGTGGCCGATCTCGTGCAATGCGACTTGGAACCAACTGCCGCCGAACTCGCTGGCGCCCCAGTTCTCGGCGTAGTCCATGACGGCCAGTCCGCCGCCGGCCACGCCTCCCACGCCGCCCGGCGCGGAAGTCAGTCGGGGGAATACCTTGAGATCGCCGGTGGCAATCCGCATCCCGCCGGATGGTACCTCGGTGAAGGTTACGCCCAGGTAGTTGGCGTAGATCGAGAAGATCTCTCGTGCCCGCTGCTTCTGGGCAGCAGTGATCAAATTGAAGAGCGGAGACCCCGAAGACGAATCGGTGCCGATGATGTCGGGGAAACTGTAGGTGAAATTCGTAATGCCGTGAACGCCGTCCGGATCGGAGTCGCCATCGAGGTGATCCTCGATCCCCATGTTGGCAGGCAGGTCTCGGTGCCCGGGTTCGTCGACCGCGCCCGGCCATTCGAGGTTGTATGGTGTCGCATGGCTGGCGAGAATATCGGCGGTGAGGATCACGCTGTGCGGTCCGCTAGCCTGCCCGAAACTCGCCGACAGATTCTCGGCGGTGTAGTAGTTCTCGCCCGCCTCGCCCACCGTAATCGGCGTCGTGGTGACCTTCTCATAGGCGTTGCCGATCCGCAGGCGGAACGCGCCGTTTCCCTTCTTCAACGGATCGGTGACGAGATTGGCCAGGTCATCGTCGAACTTGAGCGTGACTTTCTTCGCCACCGGATCGTACACCACGCCGTCCGGCGTGACCGACGGAAGGATGATCACGTCGTCGTCCGGAGTAGCCGTCTCTTGTGTCGCGATGAGCTGGTAGAAGAGCCGGTTTGTGGCGGTGGCGGCGTCGAGTTCCTGATCGAAGTAGACCTCGATCTTGTCGCGCGCCTGGGTCAGGCCAGAGGTCCCGCGCGCGATCGGCTGCGGAACCACCGAGATAACCTGCGGCCCCAGGTCGAGCGTGAAGTCGAGCGTCAGATCCTCGCCCAGGCGGAAGACTTCCGCTATTGGCGTGGCCTTGTTCTTCAGCGGATTGTCACCCGTGCCGAAGATCTTAAGTTGGTAATCGCCATCGGGCAGCGATTCGGCGAAGCGCACGATCACTTCGTTGGCGCGGTCGCCGATGTTGATGTAGCCGAATTCCACCGGCTGGCCAGTGGCCTTGTTGATGATCTGGATGCTCTTCTGCCCGGCCGGGATTGTGTCCGGAGCGAACGAGGCCGGATCGATCTGCTGGCCCTCGTTAAACCGCAACAGCAACTCGCGCGGCGCAATACGGAACGGATCGATGTCCGAGCCGGGGATGATCACGCTGCCGGCGTTGGGAATCACCGCCGACAGATCGGGACCGGAAACGTTCGCCACGCCGCGCACCCTCAGCTCCCAGCTGGCGAGCGTGCCGGTCTGGCCGGTCTGGCGGTCGCGAACCGTCAACGTCCAGTCACCGCCCGAAGCCTCGTCCCAGAACCGCGGCGTGGAGAACGTCCAGCGGCCCAGCGGTCCCGCGGCATCCGCGCGCGGCTGCGAGAACACGGCTTCTGTCCCCAGCGGCGAGGTGAGAATGATCTCCAGATCGCCCGCATCAGCGTGACCGCTGCCGAAATCGATCGTCAGTTCGGCCCACTCGATCTTGTTGATCTGGTTCTGCAGTGTGACCGTATCCACGATGCCCGTCAGGTCGTTGTCGGGCAGCGCCCGGTTGAGCGTGATCACGCCTGTTGTTTGCGACGATTCGGCCCGCACCGCCTTCCAGGTGCTCGCCAGTTCCACGGCCTTTCTGGCGTCGACCACGCCAAACCCGTAGTCGTGATGCACTGCGTGGCCGCCGCCGTTGGTAGCCCAGTCCTCGCTGGCAAAGTCATTCTGTCGCGCCGCTTGAACGAGGATGTGCTGGACGTCGCGGTAGGTCAGGTTGGGGTTGGCCTGGAGCATCATGGCGATGATGCCCGAAACGGTGGCCGCCGCGGCCGATGTTCCGCCGAAGGTCGAAGTGAAGTTGGTGTTGAACCCTGGTGTCGTGTTCGTGTCGGCGAGCGTCTGCCCGAAGATGTCCGTGTCGGTCCCGCTGGTGTTGTAGCCGTTGTCGAGGCTGCGATCCGTCGTGACCAGCCCCTTCCACTCCATGCTGACGTAGCTTCCCGAGTAGGCGGAAACGAACAGCGACGCGCCTGGTTCGGAATACCGGCGCACGGTGTCGCTGGCCTGGTCGTAATAGGTCGCTGGTTTGCCGTCGGCGCCGACCGCGCCGACGGTGATCACGTGGCGGTCGCTGGTCAGCAACTGGTAGTCGGTCCGCTGGCCGGTGTAGGCGCTGTTGCCGGCGGCGTTCACCACAACGCTCCCCAAACCGCCGCGGCCCGCGGCGGCCGTCCCGCTGCCGATGTTGTTCAGCGCTGCCAGCGTCGACGGCAGCGACTGGAAGTCCTGCGTTGTCACCCAGCTATTGTTGTAGATCGCGATTTGGCCGTTGGCGTGAGCCAGCGCCTGGGCGATGAGCGTGTCGGTCGGGGCCGCCGCAGTGAGGCGAATTCCCGCCAGGGAAGCCCCCGAGGCCACGCCGGAGACGCCCGTCGAATTGTTCTGGCGCGCAGCGGCGACCCCGGCCACCGCGCTGCCGTGGTTGTTGCCGGCGCCCGGCGAGGGATCGAAGTCGTTATCGTTGAAGTCCCTGCCCAAAGCGTTCAGCACATTCGCCGACAGATCGCCGTGGGTCGATTCAAGCCCGTCGTCGACGATGCCGATCACCACTCCGTTGCCGCGGATCGGCGTTCCATCCAACGTGGTCAGGTCCCACGCGGTGGTGACGTTCATGCTCGGGGCCGGGCCCGTCTGAACAATGCTCCTTAGATTCCACTGGTCTCTGAAGAGATCGTCGTTCGGCGTGGCCGCCGACTCGACCGAGATCGGCACGAGCGGGTAGAACATCGCCACGTTCTCCGACGCGGCGAGTCGTTGCGCGGCCTCGATCCCGTTCAAGTAAGACGAAAACTGCCAGATGTAGAAATTATCGGGCAACGCGCCGGCGCGTCCCAGCGATTGGGCACCTGCCGCCGCAGCGCGATAGTCGGAACTGTCGCCCGGTGCGAGTGCAACGACCCATTGGTCCGTCTGCACCAACGTGTCAACGCTGTAGCGGCTCAAGTCCGCCGCGGCATCGAGCGCCTCCGTCAACTTCCGGTTCCAGAGGGCGTCGTCCTCAGTCACCGGGTTGATGCTCAGAAGCACGCGTGCTTCAAACTGTTCAACGCGAAGATCCCGGGGCCGGGTGTGCTTCTTCAGGCGTCCTCGCCGTGATTTCGCTCCCTGCTGCGTGGCCCTAGCGCTGCGCGTGGTCAATCCGCGGAACGATTCCCAGATCCCCATGGATCGCCTCTCCTTTACTTCAACCCGGCAAGTGGCCTAGGCAATAACTTCGCGTGGAAACTCTTGCAAGCCTTTTGATAGCGGAAAGTACAGAATGCGTCAAACAAAATGATGAGTGCAATCGAATCGATTAAAACGGAGGACCATGCGAAAATCAAGACAAAGCCTTCCCATATTGCATATTTTTTCCCTCTTACGTGTTGTGTCCCCCCGGTGCAACCGGACCTCGCGGCGCCTGTCTGGACTCCTCTCGTGCGGCTCTCCAGAGCTAGCCAAACGCGCCAAAGCGGAACAGAAGAACGCCGTGCTTGAGGGTAGAACGACGGCTCGGATCAGAGGGCCCCTCGCTGCCTGGCTTCGTATCCGTCAGCTGTCGGCTCCCGGGATCCGCCTGTAGGTAGACCGTTGGCCCCAAGAAGTTCCCTTGGGGGTTGCGCTTTGCGCATTACCGTAGCAGTGTGCCGTGTCGCTTGCGCATGCCCGATGCAAAATGGGCGGGTTCGCAGACGGACGCATCCCCCGGTAGAGATGACAGACGTTTCTGTCAAAAAGCATTCGGTAGCTAACGTGGCACTGGAATATCGCGCCGATTCAAGACGATCACCGCCACGGCGTAGCACGCTAACCCGAGGGCCAACAGCGATGAGTTATAACGCCACGCTAAACCGGGTTGGTCGGAGAGCAGGATCAGGTGTTGCGGCTCAAACGCCGTGAGAAACGACGTGTACTTGATCCACCACCCGGCAGGCCACAGCCGAGCGACCATCTTGGCGATCATCGAGGCAATGAACAGCCCCCCCGTCAGCCAGATCGTCCGCCAGCGGTCGTGGTCACAAGCCGACAGCAACGTGGCGATGCCCCCCAACGCAAAAGTCATCGCCAACAGGTTGAGCGCTCCGGGCAGGAATGCCGCTGCGGAAACTTGTTGCTCCAGTTCGACGGTCACGAGCCCCAGCCAATTGCCCAACCATAGCGCCGCGACCAGCGCCGCCGATCCGGCGCTGACGACCACGGCGTTCACCAGCAACACCGACGATCGCCGTACGGGCAATGTCAGCACCAGTTCGAGGTTCCCCGATGCGATGCCGCCGCTGACGACGTCCGAGCCTCGTCCCACCGACCAGCCGATGCACGTCAACAGCGGAATGATGTGGACGTAGAGGAAACTCAGCCGCCCGGTCACCGATGCCAGTTTGCCGAGCGGGATCCCGACGAGCTGCTCCACGAAGTCGGGCAATAGCCCCAACAAGCTCGCCCAGGCGCCCATCTTGAAAAGGCTCGTCAACCAGACAAAGATCCAACCGAATGCCACCAGCACCAGCATGCTGACGAAAAGCTGCGTTCGCGAGTCGCGAAATGCCTTGATCCACAGGGCTCTGTTCACGCCAATTTGCCTCCTGCCCGCTGCCGGGCACGACGGACGATCCTGAACGCCATGCGGTGCCTCGCACCAGAAGTTTACCCCTCCCCGGCAGGCGGCGGCAATCGCGACGGCCTGTCGGGCCCCGAGTTTATGCAAATTCGCTCCCCGCCTTCCCTTGGAAGCCGGCCGGCCGTGCGGTATACAAGGCGATTCAGCCGGGGCCCGGTCCATCACTCGGCTCGCCGGGGCGCTTCAAGAGCGAACGTGCGCGCTGCCGAGAACATCGACCTGTCCCCCTCAGCCTTCATACCGCAACACGACCATGGACCTGAACCTCAAAGATCGCGTTGCACTGGTGACGGGTGGCTCGCGCGGCCTGGGCCGGGCAATCTGCCTGGGGCTGGCTGCAGAGGGGGCCCGCATTGCCATCAACTACTATCGCGATCCGGGCGGCGGCATCGATCTTGGCCCGGAAGCGGCTGAGCTTGCCAAAGTCATTCGCGCCGCCAACGGCGTCGACGTCTTGCCTGTCGCGGGCGACGTCTCTCGCGCCGACGAGGTCCAGCGGATGATCAGCCAGACTGAGGCCGCTCTCGGCCCGCTCGATATCCTGGTCAATAATGCCGGCGTCTGGCCCACGGCCTATGTCAAAGACATGGCCGAAGACGAGTGGAACACAACGCTGGCCATCAATCTCACCGGCACCTTCCTCACCTGCCGTGAGGCAGTGCGTCGCTGGCTGGCGGACGGGCGTCCTGGTTCGATCGTCAATATCACGTCGCAGGCGGCCTTCCATGGGTCCACCACCGGCCATGCCCACTACGCCGCTTCAAAAGCCGGCGTGGTGGCATTCACTGTTTCGCTGGCCCGCGAGGTCGCCCCGCAAGGAATTCGTGTCAACGCCGTGGCGCCCGGTATGATGGCCACCGAAATGGCCCGCGAAGCGTTGGAAAAGGGCCGCGACGACTACCTCAAACGAATTCCCTTGCGGCGTATCGCCGATGCGGCCGAAGTCGCCAGCGCGGTGGTCTTCCTGGCCTCCGACCGGGCGAGCTACATGACCGGTGCGACGGTCGATGTCACCGGAGGAATGTTGATGCGGTAGTGCCGTTCTCCGGCGCGTCGGGGCCGGAATCTGCTTTCTCGGAGAGACAAAGGGAAACGATGCTCGCAACAGCGCACGATGTGCTCGCCCAGGCCCGCGCCGGACGCTATGCCGTGCCGGCGTTCGATTGTGTGGAAGACCTGATGGTCCGCACGATTCTTGAAACGGCCGACGCCCTCCGGTCGCCCGTCTATCTGATGTGCCTCCCTCCCGACCTCCAGTCGGGTGGTGGCGCTGGTTGGCACTATCTTTCCGGTCTCATCAAGGCCGTCGCCGGCTGCTACTCGGTTCCGGTCGTCTTGCACCTTGACCATGCGGTTGAACTCGATGCGATTCGCCGGGCGGTCGAACTGGGCTTCACGTCCGTCATGATCGACGGCTCGATGCTTCCGTTTGAAGAGAACGCGGCAGTCACGCGCGCGGCTGTCGAGATCGCCCATCCCCACGGCGTCAGCGTCGAGGCCGAATTGGGGCACGTCGGCGGCGCGGATCTTGAAGCGACCATGCAGCGCGAAAACGTCCTCACCGAATCCGACGAGGTCGCTCGCTTCATCGAGGCGACGGATGTCGACGCGCTTGCCGTTTCGATCGGCACCTCGCATGGCGTCTATACGTCGCTCCCCAATCTCAATATCGAACGGCTCAGGGAATTGAACCGCGCCAGCAGCGTGCCGCTGGTACTGCACGGCGGTTCGGGCACGCCCGACGACCAGATCCGCGACGCCGTCCGCCACGGGATCTGCAAGCTCAACATCTACGCCGACTGCCGCATCGCCATGTGCCGGGGGCTCGTCCGAGCCGCGGCATCGCAACTTCGCGAAGATCCCTTGCCGCACCAGCTCTTTGCTCCCGTCAAAGAGTCGCTCGCGGCGGTGGTCCGCGAGAAGATCGAACTCCTCGGATCAGCCGGCGCCGCCGGAGGCCTCCCATGAAACTGCTGGCGATCAGCGATACCTATATTCCCCGTGACGTGATGCGCCGCGGGCTCGCCGCACTCGAGCCCCTCGGAATCGAGGTCGAAGTCCGTTCCTGGGAGCATCCGACGCTGGTGGCGCTGCAGGAAGCCAACCTGCTCATCGAAAAGGGCGGGCCGGAGGCGGTTCCGCTCGGCGACGAAGTCATCCAGGAACTCGACGATTTTGACATCGTCGTCGTGCAGTTTGCGCCGCTCCCCTGCTCGTTTCTCGCGGCGGCCCGGCGGTTGAAGATTGTCGCGGTGCTCCGCGGCGGCACGGAGAATGTCGACGTGGCCTGCGCCACCCAGCGCGGCATCAGCGTTCTCAATACGCCCGGCCGCAACGCCCGCGCCGTGGCCGAATGCGCGTTGGGGATGATCCTCGCCGAGATCCGCAACATCGCCCGCAGCCACGCCTGCCTCAAGAACGGCCAGTGGCGGCGATCGTTTCCCAATAGCGACGCCATCCCGGAGCTATTTGACAAGACCGTGGGCCTGATCGGCTATGGCGCCGTAGCGCGGCTGTTGGCCGGATATCTCCATGCCATGGGAAGCCGCATCGTTGCCTACGATCCGTTCGTCACCGGCGACGCCTCCCCGGCAACGCTTGTCGACCTCGACAACCTCCTTCAACAGTCCGACGTAGTATCAATCCATGTGCGGCTCACGCAGGAGACCTTCCATCTGATCGGCCGGCGTGAACTGGGCCTGATGAAGCCGCACGCGGTGCTCGTCAACACGGCCCGCAGCGGACTGATCGACGAGACGGCCCTCGTGCAAGCGCTCATCGAACGACGTATCATGGGGGCTGCCATCGACGTCTTCGACACCGAACCGCTTCCACCCGATCACCCACTGCTCCGCCTCGACAACGTAACCCTTACCCCGCACCTTGCCGGCAGCACCCTCGACGCCTTCCGCAACAGCCCCGGCCTCATGGCTGCCCACCTGTCGCGTTGGCTCAGTGGTGATGACCGGCTGCCGGTGGTAAACGGCGTCGCGCCCCCAAGTGCGCTGGAGTTCCGCCTTTAGCCGGCCTTGATTTGAATCCTCTCAGCCCTCACGCTACAAGACAGGAAACCCTCATGAAGACCGTGCTGATTGCGCCGCGGAAATATGTCCAGGGACGAGGCGTGCTGGCCGAGATCGGAACCTGCCTTAAGCCGCTGGGCCGTAAGCCGCTGGTCCTGTGGGACGGTGTCGTGAAGGACATCGTTGGCGAGACGATCCGGTCCAGTATCCGGCAGGCCGGGTTGGAACTGGTCGAGGTCGACTTCCAGGGAGAGGCGACTCAGGCGGAACGGGCCCGCGTGACCGAGATCGCCCGCTCGGCCGGGGCCGACATCGCGATCGGCGTCGGCGGCGGCAAGGCGCTCGATGTCGCCAAGGCCGTGGCGATCGATGCCGGTATCCGCATGGTCACCTGCCCGACGATCGCGTCGAACGATTCGCCCACCAGTGCCGCTTCTGTCTGGTACGACGAGGATCACAACTTCATCGCTTTCGATTGCTGGTCCTTCAACCCCGATCTGGTGATGGTCGATACCCAGGTCGTGGCCGGCGGCCCCGTCCGGGCGTTCGTGGCCGGCATGGGCGATGCGCTATCGACCTGGATCGAGGCGGCGGCGGCGTACAAGTCGCGGGCCTCCAACATCGCCGGCGGACAGCCGACGATGGCGGCCCTGGCGATTGCCCGGCTCTGTTACGACACGCTGCTGAAGTACGGCCTGGATGCCAAACGCGACGTCGAAAACCACGTCGTCACGCCGGCCGTGGAGAAGGTCGTCGAGGCCAATGTCTTGCTTTCCGGACTTGGCTTCGAAAGCGGCGGCCTGGCCACCGCCCACATGGTCGGCAACCTCCTGTCGAATGTCCCAGAGTGCAAGGGGCTGATGCACGGCGAGAAGGTCGGCTTCGGCATCATAACACAGCTCTGCCTGGACGACGAGTTCGATGTCGACGAGAAGCTCGCCGTCGTCGACTTCGCCATTGAAATCGGCCTGCCGGTGACGTTCGCCGACCTGGGACTCGACGGCGTCACACGTGATCGCCTCATGCCCATCGGCCAGATGTGCGCCGGTGAAGGTTCGCTCTGCCGCAATCACCCGTTCCGCCCGAGCGCTGACGACGTGGTCGACGCCATGATTGCCGCCGACGCGCTGGGACGCGAGCGCAAAGACATCGTTGCCGAAATATAACACCACCCGTACCACGGAGGTAATGCAATGAGCAAACGTCACTGTCTCGTTGAAGGCCTGGTTGTTTCCTTGGGGTTGCTTCTCCTCGGTTGCAGTGAGCCCATCGTTCCGGACGCCGGCAAGGCGACGTCGTCGTCAGCCGACGCCGCAGCGGCTGGCGCGATGTCCGGCGAAAGCGCGGACGCGGCCGGACAAACCGATGACGCCGCGGGCGGTGACGAAGCTTCCCCCGGCGAGCCTCTCAAGAAGGCGGAGTTGCTCGTCGAGCTGCCCGCCGACACCTGCAATACGCCCGACGCGATGGCACTTTTGCCCGATGGCAATATCATCTTCTCGGTGCCCAACTTCAATGATCTCACCCAGCCGCCGCTGTTGATGAAGATCACGCCCGAGAACAAGGCCGAGCCGTTTATCGAGTTGCCCAACCATCCCGAAACCGAGAAGCCGGTCGGCCCCTTGGGGATCTGCGTGGCCCCCGACGGCAACCTGTTCTTCGCCGACTACCAGATGACCGGCGAGCGACAGTCGCGCGTGATGCGGGTGACCATGAAAGACGGCATGCCGGCGGAAATCATGCCCGTAATCACCGGCTTTCGCGTTTCGAACGCCGTGATCGTGCACGGCGATCACCTCTACGTGAGCGAAACGCAACTCGATCCCGAGGCAAAGCCGGCGCTGAGCGGCGTATTCCGCTTCCGCCTCGAGGAACTGAAAGACAGCATCGTCGAGCTTGCCGAAAACTACCGCGAGGACCCGCATCTGCTGGCCACGATTGAAACCCATAACGAGGAGCTCAAGCTGGGAGCCGACGGCCTGGCGTTCGACGACGAGGGCAACCTATACATCGGCAATTTCTCCGACGGCACGGTGCATCGCTTCAAGTTCGACGCCGAGGGCAAAGTGACCAGCAACGAGATCTTCGCCAAGGCCGATTTCATGAAGAGCGCCGACGGCCTGTTCCGCGACCCGCAGTCCGGCCTGATTTACGTGGCCGATTCCAAGGCCAACGCGGTGCAGATCGTCTCGCCCGAAGGCTCGGTGAAGACCCTGGCCCAGAACGGCGACACCGACGGGCTGGACGGCGGTATGGACCAGCCGTGTGAGGTCCTTCTCCGCGGCCGCGAGTTGATCGTCTCCAACATGGACTGGCCCGTGCCCGGTTGCATCAACCAGAAGTACGACAAGCCCTGCACGCTTTCCGTGATCAAGCTCGACTGATCGAGTGGCCGGACGGGGACCGGGCCGTCTTTTCGGCGTGCGCGCACCAATAGCGCTTCAGGCGAGTGGGGGATTCGCCAAGAATCCCCACCTCGTTCGGGCTCGATCTGCGCCCACTTTAACCCGACAGCGCCTTTGGCACCCGTCCCTATTCTTTCGCGGATTTCTTTTTCATCGAGGCGAGTTCGCGGCGGGCAAAGGCCTGCCATTGCCGGTCGAGGGCATCCGTAGCGGGCACATCGGGGTGAATCCACAACCCATAGCGGAGGCGCAAGGGCTTCTCCGGAGTGATTACGACAGGGTTTTCAAGTGTCAGGCTGATGCCCATCCAGCCGTTGTCGCGGACGTGGAACGGCGAGGGGTGGTTGAGGTTCGCCGGGTGATCCATCAGCATGATGCCGGCAGTGTGCTGGCCGGTGATGGGACCGCTGTAATCGGCCCAGCGGGCCGGCTTGCGAAACGCCTCGGTTTCATTGCGCTGGCCGGCGCTGTTGAGGATCCGGCCGCCGCCGTCGGTGACACCGATCGTCTTGGCCATTCGCACTCCGATAGGACCGAAGGGGGTCTTGCCGAGGGTCACCCGGCCGCCGGGCGGGGCCTCGAACTCCAGATCGATGGTCATCCACCAGGAATCGCCCTCGCCAGGCGCGACGGTGGCGCGGCGGCGTTCAATCATCAGAGTCTTGCCCTGGGGATCGTTCCAATGGTTGAGCGTGAGCAAGGAGGCGGCGGCAGGGCCGTCCTCATATTGCAGGCCGTCGCGCGACGTCTGGTGAACGATCTGCCCCGCGATCGGACCGCCGTCGCGCCAGAAGTCGATGCCGTTGACATCTTTGTGGGAGATCCATAGAGATGTCTGATGGCTGTGCCCAAGCGGGTCTTCAGGTGCGTTCGGATCTTGCGGCTGAACGGCCTGAGTGAGCGAGCGGCCGGGATCGCCGGGCATGTTCATCCGCGTGAGCGAACGGCCGGCCGGGCCGACAATCGGATACCAGAAAGGGCGTCGCAACTGGTCGCCGAAATGATACCGGGTAAGCTCCCGCCCCTGGTATTCAAACGCCGCCTGGTCATAGGGCAGCGGCAGCACCTGCATGTCGGGAACCGGCTTGGCGTCCGGCAGTGGCGTCTCCGCGGCGGGTACGGCCGCTGCGACGAATAGGGCCGCCGCGACTTCACCTAGCAGCACGAGGACCTTGTTGTATCGCATGATGGACTCCAGCTTCTGCGGGCCACGATATTGAGTTTCTGTGATCATTCTGGCTGCCGGCGATTTCTACACCCTCTGCGGGACCACGAAGGGGCCGCGGTACGACCGGTTGAGCATCTGGTTGGCCTCGGCGTCCCCGATGAACTCTTCCGCCTGGGGATCGAAACGCAGTGTCCGGCCGAGCCGATAGACGGTGCCGGGCAGATCCAGACCGGCGTCGTCGGCCAGATGCCGTTTCATATCCTCGAACGCCGCGCAAGCCCGTTCGTCGCCGCCCAAGGCCTTCGCCGGCATGCCGAGGGGAACCTCGTCGCCCAGGCGGTACGAGATATTGCCCAGATGAGCCAGGAGGGTCGACCGATGTCCTTCGAGTATCTCAGCGTTCAGTTCTTCCCGCTTTCGGCTGCGGACGCAGTCGATGAAGTTGCGGAAATGGGGCCGCCCCAGATCGGCGAAGCCGCCAACAGGAGCGTCTTTGATCGGCTCGCCCTGCCGCTGACCCGTGGGGAAGAACTTGCCATCCTTGACCACGCCCTCGGTGGTGTGGAACTCGACCGTAACCTTGACCGCCCGCTTGTCGACCAGGCCGCGCTGCTCGCAGAACAGCTTGACGCCGCCGAAATCGAAGACTGTCAACTGGGTATTGGGCGTCTGGCCCTGGTCCTGGTAGCCGAAGCGGCCACCGAGGCTGGCGACGCTTTGCGGCGAGGCGCCGGCGGGCATGGCCCACCGCGCCACGTCCATCTGATGCGTGCCGAGATTCCCGATCTCACCGTTGCCAAAGTCCCAGATCCAGTGCCAGTCGTAATGCACGAGATTGGTGCGGTACGGGTGCGCCGGAGCGGGGCCGAGCCACAGGTCGTAGTCTAACTCGGTGGGCGGTGGTTCCGGATTGCGGATGCCGATGCTTTCACGAGGCCGATAGGTGTAGGCGCAGGCGAGCACGAGTCGGCCGTATTTTCCCTCGCGGATGTCAGTCGTCAGCTTGATGTATTTCGGATCGGAGCGGCGCTGGGTGCCGTGTTGAACGATGCGATCGTACTTCCTCGCGGCCTCGACGATTCGGCGACCTTCGACGACGTTGTGGCTGCACGGCTTCTCGACCAGCACGTCCTTTCCCGCCTGGCAGGCCCATACCGCCAACAGGGCGTGCCAGTGGTTGGGCGTGACGATGGAGACGGCGTCGAGCGTTTGGTCGTCGAGCACGCGGCGGAAGTCCTGGACGGAGCGCGGCGTATTGCCGGCCAGTTGCCGCACAGCAGCGCTTCGCGAAGCGAACAGGCGGCTGTCGGGATCGACCAGCCAGGCAATTTCGACGTCGCGCATCTCGCCGTAGGCCGTGATGTGCGCCTGGCCGCGGCCGTTGATGCCGGCCACGGCGACGCGCACCCGATCGTTCGCTCCCAGCACACGCCCCGAGGCCTTCGTGCCCGTGATGACGGGGGCAGCCGCGAGCGCGGATGCCGTGGTAGTCTTCAGAAAACGGCGCCGATTGTAACGAATCATCTGCAGTCTCCCTGCATAGCGACAACCTGCCAACCACCGCGACCTCGCGCGGTCACAGACTGGCCCAGTGCCGTGGGCGATAGTCTCGTCCGGTCAAGGTGTCGGCATCCGGCGCGTCGACGAACCGTTCGGTCTGGATGTTGAAAGTCAGTTGCCGGCGGCCGGTGCGGGCGAGGATGTTTGCAAGATGGGGCAAGGTGGCGGAGAGGTGTCCGATCTCAATGTCGGCGCACGGTCTTCGGCCGGCGCGGATGGCATCGAGAAAATCGGCGCAATGCTCACCGGTGTCGAAGTACTTTTCGGCCTTCTTGCGCAGCGAGTTCTTCGCACCATAAAGTCTCCATCCCTGGTGCATATCGATCGTCAAGTAGCCTTCGTCGCCATAGAACGTGCATCCGTCCTCGCAGTCGTCCTGCCCCCAGTAGGGCGACCAAAGCCGCTGCTCGTAGACGATCAGCCGTTTCGAGCCCGAGGTGTCGTCGGCCGGATACTCGAACGTCACGTAGTGCGTATCGGGGTATTGCTTATCGTCGTCGAAGTAGAGTCTCTCGCCGAACCCGGAGACGCACGTGGGATGCGTCTTGATGTCGAGCCCCCACAGCGCGATATCCAACTGGTGCACGCCGCGGCTACCGGCGTCGCCGTTGCCGAAGTTGTACCACCAATTCCAGTTGTAGTGCAGCAGGTTCTTCTGGTAGGGGATCATGGGCGCCGGGCCGACCCACAGGTCGTAGTCGAGCCCGGCCGGCGGCGCAGAAGGCTGGCAGCGGCCGATGTCGGGCCGCTTGCGGCTCACCCAGGTCTTGGCCACGAGCACCTTCCCCACGGCTCCGTCGCGGAGCAGGGAGATGCCTTCCTGAAAGACCTTGGTGCCGCGGATCTGGGACCCCACCTGCATGATCAGGCCGCTGCGCCGGGCCGCCTCGATCATCCGCCGACCTTCGACGATATTGTGCGAGCAGGGCTTCTCGACGTAGACGTGTTTGCCGGCCTGGCAGGCCAACACCGCCGCGGGCGCGTGCCAGTGGTTGGGCGTGGCGATCACGATGGCATCGACGGCACGGTCGTCGAGGATCCTGCGCAAGTCCCCGGCAGCCTGATCCGCTCCGAGGGCGCTGCGGGCGCGGGCGGCCCGAGCTTCATCGGGATCGCACACACAGGCAATCCGTACGCCCAGTTTGCGCAATTCGGTACCCACGGCGATTCCCCGGTCGGAGCAACCGGCGATGCCCACCGTCACGCGATCGTCCGTGGCGCGGGCCTGAACGGCCGGGGCCGGGAAGGCGCAAAGGGCTGCGGCGGCCGCACCGCCGGCCGTCTGCCTGAGAAGATTCCTGCGACTGAATTGCGGCATCAGAGGCTCCTCGTGTTGGCCGCGTCAACGTGCGGGTGACGAGGCGGATTGGCGGACGCAGTAGAGTCTCACCGAGGTGCGGATCAGCAGGCGGTCTCCGGCGATCGCAGGAGTCGCCATGCACATGTCGTCTTCGGCCAGTGGGTTGGTGTGCAGCGGTTCGAATTCATCGCCCGCGCGCACGACGAAAGTGACGCCATCCTCGTTCAGGCAGAAGATCTTGCCTTCATAGGCCCAGGGCGAGGCGGTGAAATGCCGTCCCTCAGGCAGCCGCCGGCGTTCATACACCGGCTCGCCGGTCTGAGCCCGAAAGCATGCGAACAGGCTGCGGTCGTAAAGTACGTACAGGCGGCCGTCGTAGACCAGCGTCGTCGGATTGTAAGGCGCGGCCTTGGGCTGGCACCAGGCGATGAACTTGTTGTCAGTCTGGTCTGGTTCGAGTGAGATGTCGCCCGACGCGCCCGGCCGAATCGCGTAGAGGGGGCGCTGGTTATCATTGACGTAGCCCGAGCTGATATACAACAGTCCCTGGTCGGCGTACGGCGTGGCGATGGTGATGCTCGACATACCCGTGAACCACCACAGCAACTTTCCCTCCAGGTCGTAGGAGCGGACCTTGTCTGTACCCGGAGTGACGATCTCGGTACGGCGATCGTTCTGCCAGATGAACGGCGTGGACCAGTTGCTCTTTTCGTCGCGAACGACCCGCCACACGTCCTTGCCGGTGAGTTTGTCGAGGCAGAGGAGGTAAGACTCTTCGTCGTTGTCGTTGACGATGTACAAGCGGTCGCCGTGAAGAACGGGCGATGCGGCGGTGCCCCAGCCGTTGCGCATCGCGCGTGGTTCAAACGGCCGAGACCAGACCATGTTCCCTTCCAGATCGAGACAGTAGAGCCCAAGGTTGCCGAAATAGGCGTACACCCGCTGGCCATCGGTCACCGGCGTCTCGGAAGCGAAGCTATTCTTCAGGTGAATGGGGTTGCTCGAGGGTCCCTCGTGTACGGATCGTTCCCAGAGGATCTCGCCGGACTCGAGATCGAGGCAAATCACCCGATAGTCCAGCTCTACGCGCCGGGGCTCCGGCCGGTTGCCGCCGAAATACAGACCTTTGTTGGGTTGCTCCAACTCACCGCTGTTCACCGCAGTCGTCACGAACACCCGGTCGGCCCACACGATTGGCGAGGACCAGCCGCGACCGGGCAGATCGGTCTTCCAGGCGATGTTTTCGCCAGCGGACCAGCGGACGGGCAGCGTCGATCCGCTGGCGACCCCGCGGGCCTCTGGGCCGCGGAACTGCGGCCAGTGCTCCTCCGCCTGCGCGGGGAGCGCGTTGAGACAACACAACAGGGCGACAAGAGAGAGCGGCGACGCCATCGCTGTCGAGCGGTTGGCTTGAGGCATGCATCCTTCCTTCGTTGCAGGGCGTGTTATTGCAGGGGCGGGTGGTCGACGGCCGCGAGCAGCGTTTCCTGCACCATCAGTTCGTGCGCCAAGGGGTAGGGATTCGGGATCTCACCCCGCACGATGCGGGCGAACTCGATCAGTTGATCATCGTACCGTCCCGGCATCGGCGGCAGAACCACCTCCTGGCAGCCGGCCTTGAACGCATCGCGAGGTTTGGCAAGCGCGAGCTGCAAGCTGGGCGGCTCCAAGGGCCTGATCTCGATAGTGCCTTCATCGCCGCAGACGGCCAACTGCCGCCGCTGGTATCCCTCCACTTCCAGCGACGCCGTGCGAACCGTGGCGGTGGTCCGAGGGTATTCGAGCACGGCCAGGCCGTTGTCGTACACGCTCACGTCGGGATGCGTCTGCCGCTGGAAGGGCGTGACGCGGTCAGGCCGGCCCAACATGCTCACCACGAGATCGAGCAGGTGGCAGCCGAAGATGTACATGCTGCCGCCGCGGAACTGGCCAAGCCACTGGCGGTAGGCGAGCGGTTGCTGCCGGCTCATCACCGCGTGGACTTCGAATACTTGCCCGAGCCAGCCCTCGCCAACGGCGCGCAGGCAGAATTGGATCGCCGGATTGTTGCGATACATGTAGCCCAACTGGACGGTCAAACCCTGGCGTCCCGCCTCGTCGAGTAACTTCTTGAACGGGGGGAGCGATTCGCCGCCCGGCTTGTCCAAGTGCAGGTGCATGCCGGCTTCGACGCAGCGCGCAGCCGTGGGCACCAGGTCGCAAACGTCGGTTTCGACGGCCACGGCGGCAAGGCCCTTGGTGTTGAGCAGTTGTTCCTCCGTCATCCAGTTCAGGCCGCGATAGGCGGGATCCATGCCGCGTTTGCTGCGCCACTCGGCGGACGGCTCGACGACGCCGACGACCTCAAAGTAGTCCGGCAGTCTGCGGAAGGTGGCCATCTTGGCCGAGGCATGGTTGTGCCCGATGCCGATCTGGCCGAACTTGATCCGCTCCCCGAGCGGACCATCGGCAGCCGCGCCGGGCCGGAGCCACGATGCCGCCACGGAGAGAGTGCCTGCACCGGCGGTGCTGGCCAGAAAACGTCGCCGATCGTAGACGGTCATGCTGCCTGTCCCCCAGGTATGGAACGAGAAGCCGCGGCACAAGGCTTCGCCGCGGGCTGGTTACGGGTCTTTACCGTAGATCTCCAATTCGGCGATTCCGTTGTCGGCAAGCGGAAAGGACTCCTTGAAATCAACGAGTCTCACCCACGCACACTTCTGTTCCGGAAAGGTAAATTCCTGCGGCTCGGACGTGTTTTGCAGGGCGATGCGCAGCCGCTCACCGTTGGAGAACTCGAGCGTCGCGCCGGTCCACGTCTTTCCCTGGCCGCCTTCACGATGCAGCACCACGACGACGCGTTCGGCCTCCACCTCGCGTCCGAACTCGACGAGCAACCACAGGTCGGTGCGTCGCGCAGGCCGCCAGTACCCGCCGGTGGCGCGTCGTCCGTCAATGACCCGGTTCGGCGAGAACTCCGGCCGGTAA
>JAXGPP010000010.1:0-334854 GCA_040766885.1 Thermoguttaceae bacterium
CCCTCGAGTGGCGGTCTTTCAGCCGTCGGCGCCTACGAACTTTTGCATCGCAGGGAGACAACGCCAGGCGTACCAGATCGGGAGTCCCCGGCATGAACCGACCCCCGCTTTCACCGCCAACGCCAGAAGGGCCCCGCGCCGCCGTTTACGACTGGCCCAGGAAGTCGCCGTTTCGTTCGTTCGACCGGCGCTCGATACGATGGGCCAGTAGTTGGCAGCCCATAAAGAGCACTCCCCCGCAGGTGAACGCCAGGCAGCCCAGGAGAATCGCCAGGTCGGCGTTCAGTTCCCAGCGGATGGCCCAAGCCGTCAGGATGCCGGCGGTCAGCGCTCCGCCGAACACCGGCGTGAAGTCGCCCGTCTCAATGCTCTGCAACCAGGGCATGGCAAGTAGTCGCACCAACTCGCCAAATAGATGGCCCGTCTCCATCCCAAGCACTGCCCCCACCACCGCCAACAGGGCCGTCACCGCCGCTCCGGCGAGCATCGCGCCGATTACCGCCCCCATCACCAAACCGGCCGTCGCGCCGATCGCCGGCCAGATGATCTCCCACAACAGGGCAAATTCCCGTCGTTCTTTTTCCGGGTTGTACATGGTTGCCACATCAACGGAATACGCCAGAGCCGGCGCTTCAACCTGCTGGCCCGCGCCGCGCCCATTGCCCACCTTATCCCTTAGCAATCGTCATGCCGAGACTGAGGGCAGGAACTCGTCTCGCAGGGATTATATCGGAACTTCGCCTTCCAGACAGCCGGGAGACCACGGAATGAGCCGCGTCTTGATCCGAGACCAACGGGGGGCTAGCATGGCTGCACCGCGGGCGGGATCCCGGAGGCGGCCAGAAACAAGACCGGAGTCGCTATGAAGACGCTTCGCTTACTCGCTGCTCTGACAATCGCCGCCGTCGCGGTGCTCCTGTTCGGCGGGGCTCCGAAACCCGGCAAACCGGCTGCGGAAACAGCCAGTTGGCCCGATTTCCACGGTCCGGGCCGCACCAACGTCTCGCCCGAGACGGGGCTCCTCCGGCGCTGGCCCGAGGGCGGCCCGCCGCTGGTCTGGAAGTACGGCGAGTGCGGCGAAGGGTATTCGGGCGTGACCATCGCCGAAGGGCTGATTTTCACCGCCGGCGACTTCGGCGACGACGAGATGATCCTCGCCCTCGACCTCGACGGCAAGCCGGTGTGGAAGTCGCCCAACGGCGCCGCCTGGATCGGCTCCAGCCCCGGTTCGCGGACCATGCCCACCTACTCCAGCGGCATGCTCTATCACATGAATCCCAACGGCCGCCTGGCCTGCTACGAGGCCGCCTCGGGTAAGGAATTGTGGGCCGTCGACCTTGTCGAGCGGTTCGCGGCGAAATTCGGCATCTGGGGACTGGCCGAGAATCTGGTGGTCGAGCAGGGCAAGGTGCTCTGCATGCCCGGCGGCCCCAAGGGCCGCGTTGTGGCTCTCGATCAGCGAACCGGCAAGACCGTGTGGGCCAATACCGAGATCCCGCATTCGGCCGCTTACTGTTCCCCGATCGTCGTCACTCACCGCGGCGCGCGGCAGTTGATCACCCTGACCCAGGAGTCGGTCGTGGGAATCGACGTGGCCACGGGTAAGCTGCTCTGGTCCGCGCCGTTCGTGCCGCGGTCGCCGCAAAACGCGCTCACCCCCGTCTTCCACCAGGGCTACGTATTCATCGCCTGCGGCCATTCGTCGGGCGGCACGGTGCTCAAGATCGATCAGGACGCCCAAACGGCGACCGAGGTCTGGTTCCGTCGCGACTTGGACAATTGCCACGGCGGCGCGCTGTTGCTCGACGGCAAGCTTTTCGGGTCCGGTTGCCGCATGGGGGGCAAGAACTTCTACTGCGTCGATTTCCTCACCGGCGAAACCCGGAAACTCGATAAGGATCTCGGCAAGGTCGGCATCACCAGCGCCGAAGGGATGGTGTACTGCCTCAACCACCAGGGAACCATGTCGCTGCTCGCCGTGACCCCCGACAGCTTCGAGGTCGTCAGCCAGTTCAGCCTCGGCAAGCGCCCCGCCAACTCGTATCTCGCCCACCCGGTAGTCTGCGGCGGCCGCCTCTACATCCGCTGTGAGCAGAACCTGTTTGCCTTCGACATCCGCGCCCCCGGGTAGACCCTGCACAAAGATCGGTCAAGAAACACGTCGCGCGGCCCCAGCGGCCGGCGGCACGGAGAATTATCGCCCCTTTTTGGCTTGCGATTCAGGCCACGCGGGCGATAGGATGCGGGCGTCATCGCGTACCGGCCGGAACATTCAGGAAAGGGAATCAAATGGTGTGGCGTATCGCAGCGATTGTCGTATCCCCTGCAATCCTGGTGGGGGTCGGCCTCGCCGTTGAGCCGTCCCCGGCGCCGCCAATCGGCAACCCGCCGGCGGTCGTGGTGCACTCTTTCGACGGCGCCGAATTGCAGCAGTTTGAGTGGGGCTGGATTCGCTGGATCATCAACGCCAAGGTCGAAGCCAAACCGCCGATGACGCTTGGCATCGTGCACGTGGAACCGAACCAGACCAACCCGGTGCATATTCACCCCAATTCCGACGAATACCTTCACGTGCTGTCCGGCTCGTGCGAGCACCGCGTTGGCGACGAGTGGGTGGCGCTCAAGACGGGCGACACGATCCGCATCCCCCGCAACGCCCCGCACGGCATCCGCACCGGCAAGGAAGCATGCCGCAGCATGATCATCTACGATACGGGCGATCGGCAGATGGTCGTCGTCGACGGCGAACCGAAGAAGTAGCCCGGCACGAGCGGCCAGACGATCATCCCCGTCGCCCGCGCAGGCTCTTCCGTTAACCTCCCGCCAAGCGCCGCACGAGGACCATCCCCCCGGCGGCGCGCTCGCCGCGGCGCAGCCTCACTTTTCCGGCGGCGCCAGAATACCCTTGCTCAGGTAGGCGTTGGCGGCCTCGTTGCCAGGGAACTGCTCGGCGACCGGATCCCACCGCAGTCGCTGACCGAGGTGAATCGCGATGTGACCAAGCAGGCACAGCGACGTGACGCGGTGCCCCACCTCCTCGTCCTCCAACGTCCGGCCGCCGCTCTTCACCGCATCGATGAAATCCTGCTTATCGCTCTTCAGCGGAAAACGGAGCGCGTCCGGCCCCAGCTCGCTCGTTGCCAGCGAGGCCGGTTCGGCAATCAGCTTGTTCGCCGCCGCGTCGCCGTATCCGGCGAAGATCCACCCCTCGCTCCCCTCGATCTTCACGTAGGCCGTGCTCTTCACCACCTCGCCCGCAATCGCCGGATTGCGCGTGTTCTCGTAGATGAACTCCACCCCGTCGGCGAAGCGATACGTGACCTCAAACTTCTTGAGCACGTTCCAGAGCTGTCCGGCCGGCGGCCACACCCCCTGGCCTTCAATCTCCACCGGGCCGGTCCGCTCGGCGCCCATGCACCACAGCGCGATGTCGCAAAAATGAGTGCCCCAGTTGGTGATCATGCCGTCGCAATAATCGAGCACCCGCATCCAGCCCGGCCGGCCGAACTGCCGCGGCGCATGAACCCTTTCCTGCGTGTACGGAGCGCGGCGCGCCGGACCCTGCCAGAGCTCATAATCCAAATCCTCCGGCACCGGCATCTCGGGCGTCGCCGGGCAGTCGACGTCGTCCCCCGCCGGCACCCCCACGCGAACCGCCTTCACTTTCCCCACGCGGCCGTTCCGCACCAGTTCCGCCATTCGCAGCAGCCGTTCCTGCGAACGCATCTCGCTGTCGACCCGGAACACACGGCCGTGCTCGCGCATCGCCGCAATGATCGCCTGTCCTTCGCCGATCGAACGAATGATCGGCTTCTCCAAGGCCACGTGCTTGCCCGCCGCGGCCGCGTCGATAGCTATCTTCGTGTGCCAGTGATCGGGCGTGGAGATCATCACCGCATCGATGTCGTCGCGGCCGAGCAACTCCTGGTAAAGCTTGTAGGTCGCGCAGCCTTTGTACTGGCCCGAGGGCTGCCCGGCGGCGTACGACTTTTCCACGAACTTCTGCACTTCCCCCAGCCGCCACCGGTCGACGTCGCACAGTGCCACCACCTGCACGTCGGGCATCTTGATGAACTGGCGCTGCAGGTTGACGAGAAACGCCTGTCGCCCCGTGCCGATCATCCCCACCGTCACCCGCTCGCTCGGCGCCGGCTGCCCCGCCTTGCCCAGAGCCCGCCCGGGAATCACCCACGGCGCCGCGCCCGCAGCCGCCACCAGGCCAGTGCGATTCAAAAAGCTCCGCCGCGAGAGTGGGCTGGTCATAGGCATCGAATGGACTCCGAAAATGGGGACGGGACTGGGGCTGCCTTGAGTCGTCGAAATTGCACCCGGCGGAAGCCAACAACCTCTCGCGCAGGCCAACCCCAAAGTAAATCCCCGGCGGTGCCGACGCAAGCGGTCGTTTGAGCCCGGCCTGGCCCGCGGTTAAGATTCTGCTTGTCCCACCGGAGGTAACCGATGTTTCTGCGATGCATTGCGGCGGCACTGATCGGGCTCATCTCGCCCGTGGCACTGGCCGGCGACCTGGCGGCCGAATTCGCCCACCCGCCCGAGTCGGCGCGGCCCTGGGTCTATTGGTTCTGGAAGAACGGCAATATCGACCGCGACGGCATCACCGCCGACCTGGAAGCGATGGACCGCGCGGGGCTCGGCGGCGTGATCCTGATGGAGGTGGCCCTCAGCACTCCGCCCGGTCCGATCACGTTCTTCAGTCAGCCCTGGCGGGAACTGTTCCAGCACGCCGTGGCTGAGGCGGATCGACTCGGGCTCCAGGTCACCATCAACAGTGCGCCCGGCTGGACCGGGAGCGGCGGCCCGTGGGTCAAACCCGAACAGTCGATGCAGAAGGTGGTCGCCAGCGAAACGGCCGTCGAAGGCCCGCGGCGATTCGAGCAGGTGCTCCTACAGCCGGAGACCGTCCAGGACTTCTACCGCGACATCGCCGTGCTCGCCTTTCCCACACCCGAAGGGGATTACCGCATCGCCGACATCCGCGAGAAGGCGATTTACGAGCGCGGGCCGTTCTCGTCAATGCCCGGCGTCCGTGCCGCGTTTCCCGGCCGCGCCGACTATCAACAACTGCCCGCCGAGCAGGTGATCGATACCCTCAAGATCGTCGATCTCACCAGCCGCCTGGATGATTCCGGCCGCCTCGACTGGGACGTGCCGCCGGGCCGGTGGACCATCCTCCGCTTCGGCACCACGAGCACCGGTCAGACGAACCGCCCGGCCGCCCTGCCGGGCCTGGAATGCGACAAGCTCGACCGCGCGGCGCTCGACGAACACTTCCGGCAGTTCACCGCACAACTCGTCGCCGATGTCGGCGGCCGCGCCGGCCGCACGCTCGTTGCCACCCACCTCGACAGTTGGGAAGTGGGTGGTCAGAACTGGACCGCAGCGATGCGCGGCGAATTCTCGCGCCGTCGCGGCTACGACTTGCTCCCCTACCTGCCTGTGATGACCGGCCGCGTCGTCGGCAGCCTCGAGATCTCCGAACGATTCCTCTGGGACCTGCGCCAAACCGTATCCGAGATGATTGTCGAGTACCACGGCCGCCACATGCGCGAATTGGCCCACCGGCACGGGCTCTCGCTTTCCATCGAGCCTTACGACATGACTCCCTGCGACAACATGAGCCTGGGGGCCGCGGCCGACGTGCCGATGTGCGAGTTCTGGTCGAACACGTTCGACACGCGCTACAGCGTCAGGGAGGCGACGTCGATCGCCCACGTCTACGGCAAGCCGATCGTGGCCGCCGAGGCCTTCACCTCGGTCGACGGCTGGGAACTGCACCCGGCCGCGGTCAAGCCGCTCGGCGACTGGGCTTTTTCCGAAGGCGTGAACCGCATGGTAGTCCATCGTTACGTCCATCAGCCGTTTGCGCACATCGGGCCCGGACTGAGCCTGGGCCCGCACGGCCTGCACTACGAGCGGACACAGACGTGGTGGGAACTGTCTTCAGCCTGGCACGAGTATCTGGCCCGCTGCCAGCACCTGCTCCGCCAGGGGGAGCACGTGGCCGACATCCTCTACCTGAGCCCCGAGGGCGCTCCCAATGTCTTCCAGGGGCCGAAAGTCGCACCCGACGGCTACAAGTACGACGCCTGCACCCCCGAGGCGCTCTTATCCCGCGTTCGCGTTCGCGACAGCCGCCTGACGCTCCCCCACGGCGCGAGCTATCGGCTGCTCGTGTTGCCCGACTCGCCGACCATGACGCCCGAACTGCTCGCCAAGGTCCGCCAGTTGATCGAAGAGGGGGCCATCGTGGTTGGCCGGCCACCCCAGAAGTCGCCGAGCCTGGCCGGGTACCCGGCCTGCGATGACCGAATCCGCCATCTCGCCCGCCCTCTCGGAGTCGCCGGGGCCGAATCGACCGAAGTGCGGCTGGGAAAGGGACGAATCTTCCTGGCGTCGGCGCCGCAGCCGTCAAGTCGCAATGAAGATCTTGCTACTGCAGTCGCCCAGTCGCGATGGATCTGGCACGCCGACGACCAGCCTGCCGCCCGCGCGCCGGTCGGCCGGCGATACTTCCGACGCTCGCTGGCGGTCGCCCCGGGTGAGATTCAGTCGGCCGACGCGATCTTCACAGCCGACAACTCGTTTCAACTGTGGGTAAATGGCAAAGAAGCCGGCAGCGGCACGAGTTTCAGGCAGTTCTACGTGCTCGACATCAGCACACTGTTGCGGCCGGGCGAGAACACACTCGCCGTCGAGGCCGACAATGCCAGCGACGCACCCAACCCGGCCGGACTGCTCGGCGCGATCGTGACCCGCTATCGCGATGGGACGCAAAAACTGGTTCACACCGACGGCCGTTGGCAGTCTTCCACTGAAGCGGAGGCCGGCTGGACGACTGCCGCCTCAGACACCGGGTGGGCGCCGGCCATGGACCTGGGGCCGATCGGCATGTCGCCGTGGGGCCAGCCCAGCCTGCCCACGGAGCGGCCGGAAGTCTACCCCGAGGCGCGCCAGATCGCGTCAGTGCTCCGCCAGATGGGAGTCGTGCCCGACTTCGAGTCTTCTGCAGCGCTTCGCTACGCCCATCGACGCATCGGCGATACCGACGTCTATTTCGTAAGCAACGGCCAGTCCGAAGCGGTCGAGGCCGACTGCCTGTTCCGCATTGCGAAAAGGCAACCCGAACTATGGCACCCCGAGACTGGCGCGATCCGCGAGTTGCCGACATACGGCGCTACGGATGACGGCCGGACCAGCATTCCTTTGCGTCTGGACGCTGCGGAGAGCTTTTTCGTCGTCTTCCGCTCTCCAGCGAAGGCCGGCGGCGCACGCGGCGGCAATTTTCCCGTGCTTCGGCCGCTGATGAGACTCGAAGGCCCCTGGCAAGTGACATTCGACGCCGCTTACGGTGGGCAGCAAGAGCCCATCACGTTCACGGCCCTCGACGACTGGTCCCAGCGGCCCGAAGAGAGAATCAAGCACTACTCCGGCCGGGCGGTTTACCGCAAGCAGTTCAACCTGCCGAAAGATGCCGCCCCTCCCGGCGCTCCGCTGTATCTCAACCTGGGCCGCGTCGAGGTTATGGCCCACGTGCGTCTCAACGGCCGCGACATCGGCATCGTCTGGAAATCTCCCTTCCGCATCGACATCACCACCGCGCTGCGACCTGGCGCCAACGCGCTTGAACTGGAAGTTGTTAACTTATGGCCGAATCGCCTCATCGGCGATGAATCGCTCCCACGCGATCCGGTACAGAATGCCAACGGCACTTGGCGCGAGTGGCCCCATTGGCTCCTCAACGGACAGCCTGCTCCCACCGGCCGCCATACCTTTGCCGCTTGGAACCACTGGAAGCCCGACTCCCCACTTCTGCCTTCTGGACTGCTGGGACCAGTTTCGATCGAAACAGAGTCCGCAGCGCCCATCCCAGACAACCGCCGCCCGTAGCGAAGTTTTTCGTTGTGCCCCCGTATTCGAGCCCGTTATAATCAGCGGCCCATCGACTGCGACCATCCCACCGCCTCGAAAGCCCCCGAAGGAACCACCATGAGTCGGACTTGCAGCGTGACATGCACGAGCAGCCTGGCAATTCTCTGGCTCTCGCTGGCGCTCAGCGCGCACGGAGCCGAACAGGCAAGCTATCCGCCGTCGATCTCCCTCGACGACGTTGGCCAGTGGGTCGAGAAGGCGCCCAAGGAGCATCCGCGGTTGCTCGCCAGTAAGGCGGATCTTGCCGCGCTCCACCAATCGGATCGGAAGGACCCACTGGCGCGGATGGTGGTCCAGGCGATCGTTCGCGAGGCCACCTCGCTCCAGCGTGAAGAACCCGTCCGGCGGCAGCTTCAAGGAAGGCGGCTCCTCGGCGTGTCGCGGCAAGCCGTAGAACGAGTGCTCACACTGGCGATCGCCTACCATTTGACGGGGGACCGGCAGCACGCCGACCGTTGCGAGCGCGAAATGCTGGCGGCCGCGCGATTCACCGATTGGAATCCAAGCCATTTCCTCGATGTGGGTGAAATGACGTTCGCCCTCGCGATCGGTTACGACTGGCTTTTCGACCAGCTCAGTCCCGCCAGCCGAGAGGAGATTCGCCGGGCGATTGTCGAAAAGGGCGTTCGTCTTCCGTGGGAAACTCGCCACAACGGCTGGGTCCGGGCGGCGAACAACTGGGGACAGGTCTGCCACGGCGGCATTACGGCCGGAGCGCTGGCCGTGATGGAGGATGAACCCGACCTGGCGGCTCGCACCGTTCACAGCGCCCTCCACAATGTCACCCGTTCGATGGCGTCCTTCGCCCCCGAGGGAAGCTATCCCGAGGGCCCCAGCTACTGGTCGTACGGCACGACGTACAACGTGATTCTCATCGCCTTGCTGGAGAGTGTATTCGGCTCCGACTTCGGCCTGAGCCACGCGCCCGGATTCGACAAGACAGGCCAGTATCTCAGCCTCGTCACGGGCCCTTCCGGCCTGGCGTTCAACTATGCCGACGGCAGCGCGTCGCGGGGCGTCGAGCCGGCCCTGTTTTGGTTCGCCGCGCGGTACGACCGCCCCGACTGGCTGCTGGGTGAGCGCGAGATGTTGCGCGCCAGCGCCAAACGCGACAGCGTACGGGCCGGCGGCCGCTTCGCACCGCTGTTGCTGCTCTGGATGCGTCCGGAGGAGGCCCCGCCGGAAATCCGCATGCCGCTGAGTTGGCAAAGCCGCTCGGAGACTCCCATCGCTGTGCATCGCAGTTCGTGGACCGACCCGCAAGCGACGTTCGTGGGGCTCAAGGGAGGCAGTCCTTCGGGCAGCCACGGCCAGATGGACATCGGTTCGTTCGTGCTCGACGCCGATGGCATTCGCTGGGCATACGACCTCGGTGCCGAAGGCTACCACCGCATCGAGTCGCGAGGGATGGATCTCTGGAGCCGCGCCCAGAATTCCGACCGCTGGACGATCTTCCGCCAGAGCAACCACGGGCATAACACGCTGGTGATCGACGATCAGCTCCAGCAAGCTTCGGCTCACGGCGAGATCACCGAGTTTTCCGATCGACCTGGCGAGGCCTCCAGCCTGCTCGATATGAGCAAGGTCTACGAGGGTCAGGCCGATTCAGTCCAGCGCCGCGTCGCGCTTTTCGCCAGCCGCGAAGTCGTTATCGAAGACCGGCTGGTCGGACTGAAGCCCGGCAGCCGTGTTCGCTGGGGAATGATCACCAAGGGGACACCCGAAAGACTCGATGAACCGACCCTGGAACTCCGCGAGGACGACGAGCGGCTCAGACTGCGGATCATCTCGCCCGGAGCGGCTCGCTGGAAGGTGATCGATACGGCGACCCCGCGAAACGAGTGGGATTCGCCTAACACGGGAACCCGAATGGTCGCCTTCGAGGCCGTCGCACCCGAAGGCGGCAACCTCCGGCTCACCGTCCTTGCCACCCCCGGCTCCGCCAGCGAAACGGTCGCCGATCGCCTGCGGGCCGAGTAGCACGCCGAAAGCGGCGAAGACCGGGCTGGGCTCCCCGCGTCTGGCATCGCTCCGACCGCGATGGACTACCGCAAGACTTGAAACCAGCCTTCGTGCCACGATAGCCCTGATCGGAGACGGCGACGGCTACGGTTCCTTCAACGCGTCACGGCCGTCGGCCAGCCACTCAAGGTTGAACCGCGCCAAGGTGAGGGCCTCCGTGGCATAGTGGTCGCCGCGTTTTGTGCTGCCGCGCTCGAAAAGGCAGAAGAGCGTTCCGTCGTCTGCGCCGGCAAGATCGCAGTACCCGGCGATGCCCGGTTCGAGTACCTTGCGCACCGGCCATGAGGCGCACTCGTCGTAGCTGAGCTTAAGCGTAAGGTTCCGGCGGGCGCGAGGTTCCGGCGGATCGGGCTTGTCGTCCTCACCCGCCGCGGCCCCGCGCGGATCGGGGTTGGCGAACAGAATAGCGCGGCGATCGCTCTCCTTTTGCGGCACGCGGATCATGCTCGCTTCACAAATCGGATCATAGAGCGCCGGATCGAACGCGAGCGTACTCCACCCCGTCGCCCCATCGGCACTGGTGGCCACGGCGCGGAGTCGTCGGGGGCTTTCGTGACGCATGTTGAACAGCACCCGCCCATCGGCGAGTTGTACCGCACAGGCCTCGCTGGGAGACTTGATCCCTTCACCGTTTCTCGCCACCCAGTCGCCGATCTGCCACGTGTCGCCGTGATCGTCGCTGTACAGAACGCCGACATGAGAGGGGCGATGTCCATGCCCCCGCGGTTGCGACGAGTCGGATAGCCAGAGCGGCACCAGCAGCCGACCTTTCCGCGTTCCGGTCGCCAGTTGAAGGCCGTGCCCGCAGCCATTGCCGACAACCCGCCAGGGATAGCCTTTGCTGCGATAACCGGCGACGACGGCGGTGAGTTCGCGTGGCGTGCTGAAGCTGAGGCCGTCGTCGTCGCTCCGCATGTAGAAGACACGCCAGTAGTCCAGGTGGAATAGCACATGCACCGCCCCCGCTTCGCAATCGGCGATCATCACGCAGTTGTGGTACGTACGGGCGTCGATTTGCCCCTCGCCAAGTTCGGTCTTCAGTTCCTCGCGGAGCGGATTGCGGGGCTGCGGGTCGGGCAGCTTGACCAGCACGCGAGCCTTGTCCCACGTCCGCCCGCCGTCGGTGCTGCGCCGCAGGAGGATATCCTCGTTTGTCCAGTCGCCTCCGCCGGCGCGGGCCTCGCAATAGGCCAGCAGCGTTCCCTTCGGCGTGACGAGAAGCCCCGGAATGCGGAACATGACGTAGCTCTGCTCGCCGGCCTTGAAGAGATCCATCTTTTCGAGAATCGGCTCCGCCGCCAGCGTCGGCGTCCGGAGAGAGGCGAGGGCCGAGAGCACGCAGATCAAAGCAATGGCATATCGCATGAGATTGTCGCCTCGTATGAACCTCGAAGCAGGCTTCGCGGGCCCCGCTCACCCGCCAGTCCTGGGCTCGCGTGAAAAGACATGCGGTTCCCCTCTCCGGCGAACTGGAGAGGGGAACCGCTCTTGAAGTCCACGCCGTCGCTGTGCGCCTATTCGGCGATTTCGATCCACTGACGCTGCCGGGCGCTTTCGAGCACCGCGTCGCAAACCCGTTGGGTTCGCCAGGCGGAGCGGAAGTCGGGCTGGAATTTGGGACCGCCCTCGATGCTCGCCAGGAAATCGGCCAGCCCGTTGATAAACGTGTGCTCGTAGCCGATCGTCGTGCCCGGCACCCACCAGTTCTTCATGTAGGGGTGCTCGGAATTGGTCACGTGGATCCGCTGCCAGCCGGTAAGATGGTCCTCGATCTTCTTGCCGGTGTCCGGATCGGCGTAGCGGAAGAACTCGAGGATGTGCGGATCCTCGAGGTCGAAGAACACCGAGCCCCGCTCGCCGTTCAGTTCGAACGTGTTGTAGTTCTTGCGGCCACGAGCATACCGGGTGCTCTCGAAGGTGCCCATCGAGCCATTGGCGAAAACCGCCAGGAACATGCAGGCGTCGTCGATGTCGACCTTCTCCACCTTCCCTGTTTCGGCGTGCTTCCGCTCCTTGACGAATGTCTCGGTGTAGGCGACCACCTTCTGGATCGGACCGTTGAGCCACTCGGCCGTGTCGATCGAGTGGGCCAGGAGGTCGCCGGTGACTCCGGAACCGGCGACGCGCGAGTCGAGACGCCACAGCGCCATGCCCCCCTGGGGCACGTTGCTGCCGATCGTGTAATCCTGGAGGTAGGTTGCACGGTAATGGAACGGCCGGCCGATTCGTCCTTCCTCGATCACCTGCTTGGCCAGCGAGATGGCGGGCACGCGGCGGTAGTTGAACGACACCATATTGGCGACACCCGCCTTCTCTACCGCCTGGACCATCTCCTCCGCCTCCTTGGCGGTCATCGCCAGTGGCTTCTCGCAGATGATCATCTTGCCGGCCTCGGCGGCGGCCATGACTACGTCGTGGTGCATGTGGTTCGGCACGCACACGTCGACCAGGTCGATGTCGTTGCGCTCGACAACCTTCCGCCAGTCGGTTTCGATCGACTCATAGCCCCATTGTTGGGCGAATTTCTCGAGCTTCGACCGGTCCTCTTCGCGCCCGTAGGCTGCCTTCAGGACCGGCTTGTGCTCGCGATCGAAGAAGTGGTTCACCTGGCTATACGCATTCGAATGCGTCCGCCCCATGAAACCGCAACCCAGTACGCCGACGCGAAGTTCTTTGGTCATGCTAACCCTCGTTTCAAGTGGTTTGAGAATCAGGCAGTATGGTGAGGAGGGTAGTTCCAGTGACCAAGCACCAATGACCAATGTCTCTGGCGCCGTCGATTAGTTCTCCCCCTCCTTGTCTCCTTTTCGATGGATCGCGGCGAAGATCTTCGTGAATTGGTTTGCCTCGCACCATCGAGTTCGCGCGTTGGATTTCGCGCCGGGCACCGCAACCACGATCATCCGCAGCCAGTGCTTCGATTCGCGCGCTTCGCGGCGGCACAAGCTGATGCGGCCGCTACTCTTTCCATCCATGCGCGTCGCGCACGGCGAGCATCGAACGCAGGATCGCGTTCCAAGTTTCGGGCTTCATCATGGTCTCGTTGGAGAACATGCAGCCGTCCCAGCAGATGTGGCGGAAGTTCTTCGTCAGGTGGCCGTTCTCGTCGCGGAGCCAGTAGGCGGCGTGCCGCGCGATGTCGAGCTTGCCGTTCGGATCGGTCGCCTGGCAATGGCGGCCCGTCTTGTCGTGCGAGCCCGAACCATGCACCGTCGCGTCGTTCTGGGCCACGTGGAAGTCGATTGTCCACGGCCGCAGGGCGTCGGTCAGCGTCTTGTAGGCGGCATCAAAACGCTGCGGGTCGTGCCAGTCGAAATCCTCGGGCAACAGTGCGTCCTCCGGCGCGTTGTAGCCGAGGATGTAGAGCAGCGTGTGCGCCATGTCGGCCTGGAAGCCAAGCGTCTCCGGCCGCCCGACCATCTCCAGCAACTGAAGCATCCGCTTCCAACTGTGCATGCCGCCCCAGCAGATCTCGCCCTCGGCCGCCAGACGCTCGCCGTGGTCCTCGGCAATCGCGCATGCCTCGCGGAATGTCGCGGCGATCTTCCTCTGGTTCTCCTCCGGGTTGGCCAGCCAGGGCTCCACTCCCGAGGCAGAATCGATCCGCACCGCGCCATAGGGGCGGACCCCCATTTCGCGCAGCCGCTGGGCTACGCGGCAACCCTTGCGGACCTGGTCGAGGAACTTGCCCCGCTCGGCTTCGTCACCCATCGCCGCGCCGCCTCCGGTCCCGCCCCAGATTGGCGCCACCACGGTGCCGATAGCCAGATTGCGCGCCGCCGCCTTGCCGGCCAACTCCTTGATCGCATCGTCGCTCTTGACCGTGGCGTCGATGTCAATGTGCGGCAGATAGAGAAAAAGGTCGAAGCCATCGAACTTGACGCCGTCAACCTCCGCCGCCGCGGTCAGGTCGAGCATCGTGTCCAGGTCGATCGGCGGCTCGCCGCCATCGCCTTTGCCGACCACGCCCGGCCAAGCCGCGTTGTGAAGCTTCGGGTAGTTGTTGGTGTGGGTTGTGGTCATTATGGTTACCGGTCGGATTGAGGGTTAATGGATCAGGAACCAGCCGCATTGCCGCACAATCTCCCCTCGCCCGCCTGCGGAAGAGGGGAGATTCAAACGGCTGCTTCTCACTTCTTCTGCTTCTTATGGTCGCCGATCTTCGGCGTGCTCTTGTGCACGTTGGGACCGAAGTAGCGCAGTCCGACCAGCGGTTCGCCGCCGGTGTTCTCGATCTCGATCCCGGCCGCGGCCGCTTCGGCGGTGACGAACACCTCGTCCCACGGCTCTTCGCCGTAGTGGATCATGGCCGGGGTTTGCAGTTGCACCTTGCCCATCCGGCCGGTGCCTTGCATGGTGATCCAGCCGCTGGCGCCCGGATCGCGGAGCGTCATCTTCGCGCCCGGCATGATCGTCAGTTCCTTCGCCGAAACGAGTTGCTCGCCGTCGAATCCGCCATAGTCGATCCAGCGGTCGGTATAGCCGGGGCCCGAGGCTTGCTCGTCGACGATCGGCTCGACGTAGTTGTGGTCCTTGAAGCAAGGATCGACGTTCTTCTCCCAGTCAAGCTGCTCGATGATGTAGTCGAGATCCTGATGCTTGTCGGCGGGTACGTCCTTGACCAGCAGGTCCCACGGCACGCGGCGGCCTTCGACGAGCGACTGGAACATGCCGAACACGTCGCTGCCCCACTGCGGCTCGTAGGTGCACATCGAACCCGGCGCATGGAGCACGCCGGCGGGTATCATCCATCCGGTGCCCGGCTTCAGGCGGTAGGCCTTCGACAGGTCCAGGATGCCGTTGTCCCCCTTGTTCCAGTTCTCCAGGCAGCGGCGGACGTCGTCCTTGGTGGTGCCGGGCTCAAGACCCATGAACGTGTAGTCGAAATGGTTCTCGGCGTTATTGAGTTGCGGCGGGAAATAATAGCACTCCGGCTTGCCCTGCTGGCCGGTCTTCGCCGCGTGTTCGTGCTGCTGGTGCATGTGGTGCGGGATCGGCCCCATGTTGTCGAAGAACTTCGAGTACACGGGCCAACGCTGGTACTTGTCCCAGATCGCCTTGCCGATCACGCGACCCTGGCCTTCCGCCACGGCATCGCGGAGCAGGAACCGCTGCCCTTCAAAGATGCACCACGACAGCCCTTCGTCCCAGGCTCGTCCGTCATTGGCCGCTTCGGTGGTGCTGGCGAACCAACGCTCGTCAATCCCGCCGCGGTCCGTGCCCAAGGCGTACCAGTCAGTCGGTGCCAGCTTGATCCGTTTGCCAGGCTGCAAAAAGCTCCGCGGGACCCAGTTGGGAGTGAGACGCAAGATGCCGCCGCCGGCGTCCATCGCCTTCTCCAGAATCTTGCCGACATTATCGGTTTTCACAGCGGGGGAAGCGCACATACTTCAATACTCCTATTTGTGTGTCGGATTGCACGCAAAGGCGTTCTTGGTTCGGCGGTGTGGTATGCACCTCGAACGTTCTCGAACGGGAAACCGGGCTCGCCACACTCACCCTTCTTCCCGGATCCACCCGAAAGACAGATAACCGCTTGTTTTAGTCGCTCGCCTGCGCACTGGCAAGCCGCGGCGCTCGGCCGTTGGCGACCCACCCTTTCGTGCGGCCCGCCGCGGACTCCGAATGGCCGGCGACTTCACTGGCGACGAGAGGCAAACGAGCGGCTGCGGAAGTTAGGCCCGCTGGAAAAACGGCCGCCAGGGGCGTACATTGACCGGCGACATCGAACATCCCAGGAGAACCTCCGTCATGGCCCAGAAAACGTGGACGCTGACCGACACCGATCAGGACTGCTACGTCGAGCAGATTTCGCTCTCGCGAAACAACGTGGGAGGCCCGGCGGCCGGATATGCGGTCACCAAGCGGACGCTCCAGGGCGGGCTCCGCCAGGGTGTCGACGTAATCGAAGTCGACAACGGTCGCTTCCGGTTCGTTGTTGTCCCCACCCGGGGGATGGGAATCTGGCGGGCAATGCTCGACGACGTTCAGCTTGGCTGGCGGTCGCCGGTTCGAGGCCCCGTGCATCCGGCATTTGTGCAGCTCAATGAAGCCAGCGGCATCGGCTGGCTCGGCGGCTTCGACGAACTGCTCGTCCGTTGCGGCCTGGAGAGTAACGGAGCCCCCGAGTTCCACGCCGATGGACGGCTGCGCTACGGCTTGCACGGCAAGATTGCCAACATGCCAGCCCACCGGGTTGATGTGGCGATCGACGGCGAAGCGGGCGAGATCGTTGTCACCGGCACCGTCGATGAAGCTCGCCTGTTCGGCAACAAGCTTCGCCTGACCTCGACGATTACGACACGTGTTGGCCAACCAGGCATGACACTGGTTGATGTGGTCGAGAACCCGTCCGCCGAACCGCAGGAACTGGAGTTGCTCTATCACATCAACTTTGGTCTTCCTCTAGTGGGGCCGGGTGCTAGTGTCGTGCTGCCGGTTGCCAAGATGGCGCCGCGCGACACAGTGGCCGTGGGAAATCTGGCTGAATGGGACACTTATGGCCCCGAGAGCCCCGGCGTTGGCGAAGCCGTGTTCTTCTTTGATCTGGCCGCCGGTCGCGATGGCCGTACCCAGGTGCTGCTGCGAAACGCGGCCCGCAGCCAGGGGGTAAGCCTGCGGTTCAGCAAGGCGGAGCTCCCCTGCTTCACTCTATGGAAGAATCGCCAGGCGGCCGCCGACGGTTACGTAACCGGCCTTGAGCCCGCAACGAACTTCCCGAATGCGAAATCTTTCGAGAAAGAGAAGAACCGTGTCGTGGTTCTCCAGCCGGGCGAGAGCCGGCGATTCGAAATCGCCCTGGAAGTCCACCCGGACTCCGCCGGTGTCGCCGCAGCCGCAGACGCCGTAGCCAAGCTGCAGGCAGTGGGCACGCCCGAAATCCTCCGCCAGCCCAACCCTGAGTGGTCGAAAGGCTAAGTCGAGAGAGACAGTGAACCGTATTCCAGCAATCAGCAATTATGGCGGAGGCTGCCCATGAGGGTCCATCAGCAACTGTTCAGCCTCTTTTTCGTGCCAGCCGTGCTATGGTCAACGGCCATGATCGCGGAGACGGCCGATCTCGTCACCGTCACGCCGCGCGAGACGGATGAGATCCTCGCCAATCCCGGCATGGGCTGGGAGACTTTTCACCACACGGCCAATCAGGACCGTAGTTTGCCGGACTGGATTCCTTCTACGGTGCACTACGCCCGCTGGGGATGGGGCCAGATCGAGCCGCAGCCCGGCAAGATCGATTACCAGTTCCTCGAGCAGACGCTCCAGGAGACCCGGGATTCGGGCCAGAAGCTGGCGTTTCGCGTCATGTGCTGCTCGACGTCGCGCGGGAGGCCGTACCACCCCAATTGGCTCACCCAGGTCGGAGGCCGCGAACTCGTCTGCACGTACGACAATGTGGCTGGCTACCGCGTGCCGGACCTCGACCATTCGGAGACGCTCAAGCGGCATCTCGATTTTCTCCGTCGCTTGGGCGAACGTTACGACGGCCACCCGGACATCGACCACGTCGATCTGGGCACCGTGGGCTGGTGGGGCGAGTGGCACATGAGCGGCTCGAACTGCAAGATGCCGGAGCCCGAGACCCAGCGCAAGATCGTCGACGCCTACCTGGCGGCGTTCCGGAAGACACCTCTGGTAATGCTCATTGGCGGCGGCGAGATGCTCCGCTATGCCGTCTCCCGCGGCGCCGGTTGGCGGGCCGACTGCCTCGGCGACATGGGAGGTTTCTCAGGGCGATGGAACCATATGCGCGACCTCTATCCCAAGGAGCTTCCTGGAGCCGGGGCAGTCGATGCCTGGAAGACGGCTCCAGTGGCGTGGGAAACATGTTGGGAAATGCGCAAATGGGCGGCCGAGGACTGGCCTATCCGCTACATCTTCAACTATGCCCTGGCCCTGCACGGGTCGTACATCAATAACAAATCGGCCCCCTTGCCGGAGCGGGAAGACATTCGCCCGGAAATCGAACGTTTTCTCCGGCGTCTGGGTTATCGGCTCGTGCTCAAGGAACTCAAGCACCCGGCGGAAGTGAAGGCCGGCGGGCCGGTGGAACTGGTCATGAAATGGCAGAACACGGGATCCGCTCCCTGCTACCGGCCCTACCGCCTGGCCTACCGGCTCAGCGGTCCCGGCGGGTACTCGAAGGTGTTTGTCGGAAGCATCACAGTCAATCGCTGGATGCCGGGCACGGTCGAGCCGTTCACGGACGAGTTCTTTCGCCAACCACCCGACCCGCCGCCCGGCGAGATTGTGGCCGCGGCTGACACGGTCACACTGCCCGAGGATATTCCGCCCGGCGAGTACCGCCTGTCGCTGGCGGTGGTCGGCGTCGATTCCGAACAACCGGTGGTGCGATTGGGCATCGACGCGCGCGATTCGGACGGCTGGTATCCTTTAAGCGCCCTCCGCGTGACCGACTGAAGCCCAGAAGCCAAATCCTCCCAAGGGTCAAGCGGAAACAAACCAGGCAGGCTGCAGCAAGACCGGTCGCCGAAAGCAGAAATCGTCGCGCGCCTGGCTCTCTTCAAACGAAAGCAAAGAATGCCCGATCGAGCCCACATCTGGCGGGACCGGCATGGAGTGCCGCATGTCGTCGCCCGGTCCGAACCCGACCTCTACTGGGGCCAGGGCGTCGTTCATGCCACCGATCGCGGCTTGCAGATGCTGCTGATGCGCATTGTGGGTCAAGGCCGGGTCTCGGAGCTGCTGCGGTCGGACGACTCGGCGCTGTCGCTCGACACGTTCTTTCGCCGCATGAACTGGGCAGCCCATACGGCCCGACAGATTGAAGCCCTCACCGCGGATAACCGCGAATGCCTGGAGGCCTATTGCGAGGGCGTCAATTCAGTCTTGGCGCGCCGGCGGCCGTGGGAACTGCGGCTCTTCGGTTACCGGCCGAATCCGTGGCTCGTAGACGACATCGTGATGCTGTTCCGCGTTGTCAGCTACGTTTCGCTCCAGTCGTCACAAGCACAGATGGAGCGGTTGCTGGTCGAAATGGTCCAGGCGGGCATTGAGGAGGGGAGGCTGCACGAGTTGTTTCCCGAAATCCTCGCCGGACTCGACGTGGAACTGCTCAAGAAGGTTACGCTCCGCGAGCGGGTCATTCCGGCGGAAGTCCTCTGGCAAACCATCATTCCCCGGCCGACCGCCTCGAACAACTGGGTGCTGTCGGGAAAGAAGACCGTGAGCGGCAAGCCGCTACTGGCTAACGATCCCCACCTCGAAGGAAATCGGCTGCCCAATGTCTGGTGCGAGGTTGCACTGCACATCGGCGATCGCTTCATGATGGGCGGCTCGATGCCCGGCGGACCGGGTGTGATGCTCGGCCGCAACAACGACGTTGCCTGGGGTGTAACGTATGCGTTTCTCGACGCCGTCGATTCGTGGGTTGAGTACTGCCGCGACGGCAAATACTATCGCCAGCCGGACGAGTGGCGCCCGTTCACCTCGCGGACTGAGATCATCCGCCGGAAACGCAAAGAACCCGTTTCGGTCACGTTCTTCGAGAATGAGCACGGCCTGCTGGACGGCGATCCTTACCAGCAAGGCTATTACCTGGCAACCCGTTGGGCTGCGGGGCAACTTGGCGGGCGGTCCATCAACCGCTTCCTCCGCATGTGGAGCGTGACGACCGTGGAGGAGGCGATGCGAACGCTTGGCGAGGTCGAGTCGGCATGGAATTACGTCTTCGCCGACCGCCATGGGAATATTGGCTACCAGATGACAGGTACCGCGCCGATACGGCGAGATGGCTCCAGCGGTTTCGTTCCCCTGCCGGGCTGGGAACCGGAAAACGATTGGCAAGGGTTTCACCCGCTTGATGCGTTGCCCGCCGCGCTCAATCCGGCCGAGGGTTTCCTGATCACCGCGAACAACGACCTCAACGATTACAGCCGCGCCAGGCCGCTCAACATGACCGTGGGGCCGGACCGCGCCGAACGCATCCGACAATTGCTGAGCGAGGACCGGCAGTATGCCCCGCGCGATATGTTCGCCATGCAGTTCGACGTCCGCTCGCTACAGGCCGAGGCGTTTCTTGCCGTGCTCCGGCCCCTCTTGCCCGACACGCCTCAAGGGCGAATCCTCGCGGATTGGGATTGCTGCTACACGGAACGCTCGGAAGGGGCCTACCTGTTCGAAGAGTTCTACTGGCGCCTGATGAAAGACGTTTTTGGCGCCGCGATGGGCGACGCCGTCATCGACTTGCTGGCGCGCGAGACAGCCGTGTTCACCTGTTTCCATCACCATTTCGACCGGCTGCTCCTGGCCGAACACTCGGCATGGCACGGTGGGCGGTCGCGCGAGGAGTGGTTTCGCCGAGCGGCGGAAAATGCCCTTCGCGCGGAACCGCGGCCGTGGGGCGAGTCGCGCCGGTACGCGCTGCGGCACCTGCTCTTTGGAGGCAAGTTGCCGCGCTGGCTGGGCTTCGATCGCGGCCCTGTCCCGGCGATTGGCGGCCGCTCGACCGTACATCAAGGACAGACCTTCCGCAGCGTCCGCCGCGAAACCGCGTACGTTCCCTCATATCGCATCGTCGCCGATATGGCCACCGATGAACTCCACACCAATCTCGAGGGCGGGCCCTCCGATCGGCGATTTTCGCGTTGGTACTGCTCCGACCTGGCCAACTGGCTCGCCGGGCGATACAAGGCGCTTACCCCGCACCCGCAACAACCGAAGCAGCGGTTCTCGTAAGATCGCATGAGGATGCGTGGAATTTCATGGCGCAAAAAAAGGCCCTCCGACAGGCGGGGCAGGAACCTGCGGAGGGCTGAGGCAAGAGACCGAAGTCTCTCGCTGCCTTTTAGTTTAGCACGAACCGACATTAATGTCACGCGCTGGGAAGAAGTTCAGCTCCGCACAATCGCCCTTCCAGAATGCCCAATCGCTAGACTTGGCCTTAATCTATGGAATGTCGCTGGCAATTCGGGCAATATGAGGAGTCTGCTTTGCCGATCTTGGGAGTTGCAGCGACTGCGCTGATTATGCTCGGTGTTATACTTGGCCCGTTGGCTTTCGGCGCCACGCAAGTCTGGGCATACTGCAGTTTGCAGATTCTCGTCTGCTTGGCCGCAGCCATCTCTCTGTTCTCCTCTTCAAGCCGCACGCGGTTGCTGCCTCTCGTGGCGGCCGTGCTTGGCATAGGATCTCTGCAGCTCATTCCGCTCTCCGACTGGCTGCTTGAGCGCGGCTCGCCGATGGCCATGGAGACGCGCCAGGCAGTTCTTCCCCTGGTCGGCGACGACGCCCTTCGCTGCATTTCACTCTCTCCGGGGGCGACCGTCGCGTCGATGCGGCAAACGCTCGTCCTCCTCATAACGGCCGGGCTGGTCGCCAGTCTTGCCCGGCACCGGGTGCTGCGGCTTGCGCTGGCGTGGTCTCTGGCTCTCGTGGCAGTCGTCGTACTTGCCCTGGCGACCGTGTGTGCCTCGGGGGATCGCTACGTGGCCTTGGGGGTGCATGACATGACCGGCCCCCTGCGTGCTTGGAAAAACCCGTTGCTATCCCCGCTGCACGGCTCCGGCTTTGGCCGACCTGACCTGGTTCGCGTTGGCGTGGTGTCCTATTTCCAGGATGCGCCGGTAGTGGGAGATGTCACTGGCCCGTACATCAGCAGCAACCAATTCTCCGGTTGCATGGGCCTGACGATGCCGGTCCTTTTCGGCCTGTTGCTGGCACTGCAATCGCGATCGCGGTGGCGCTGGGCCTGGCGGATTGCCGGGTCGCTGATGATGCTGGCGGCCATTGGCGCTGTGGCGTGGGTGCGCTCATGGGGAGGACTCGTGAGCCTGCTTGCGGCCCTGGCTACCATGACCTGGCTCCTGGCGGTCAATCGCCGCGCTGGCGTGGTGAGCCGCACGATGGCAGTGTCATTTACCTTGGCAGGCCTCGTCGCAATCGCCGTTCTCTTTGATTGGCCCGGTTCAGAACTGCTTATCGGTCGAATCCCTGTACCGATCCGCGACGGGATCAACGAGGCGCAGGCGAGTGTCCGCGGGCGCTGCGAGGTATGGCGATCATGCGTAGAGATGTTCCTTGGCTCGCCGCTGGCCGGCATTGGCATGGGAGCATTCGGTCAGGTCCGGCCAGTCGTCGAGCAGAATATGGGCCTCATTCATTTCGCGCACAACGACTACGCACAGTTGCTCGCGGAAGCAGGTCTGGCAGGCATACTGGTATCGCTTGCCGCAGCAGGATTTGCCCTTCGGCGCATCCATGACAACTGGATTGAAATGGCCGGCACCAATGACCGCGGTCTGGCGGTCGGCCTGTTCGGCGCCATTACAGCCATCGCGGTGCATTCCCTGGTCGACTACAACCTGCGCGTGCCGGCCAACGGGTTCCTTTTTGCCGTGGTAGCAGGACTGGCCCTGGGATTTGCCGCGCCGGAGCGGATGCGTTCAATGGCCGGGCCACTGCCGAGCAACCGCCGACCGTCGGGTGGATTGCGGTTGGCATTCGGTGTGCTGCTGCTCGTCTGCTGCCTGGGGGCGACAAGCGATATCGCTTGCGATCGAATGACGAGTCCCCTGCGGCACGCTGTTGTCGCCCAGCGTGTCGACGGCATTTCCCCCTCTCGCAAGCGCCAGTTGCTCCTGGATGCCATACCGCTCGCCTATCGGGCCGCTGCCTGGGCGCCCTGGGACTCCGCCGTCGCAGAGAATCTCGGACAGGCCTTTCTGCACCTGTCTGACGGACAGCCCTCGGCGGAATTGGACGCATCCCGGTACTGGTTTTCACAAGCGTTGCGTTTGGCCCCCGCCAACGCCGGCCTGCGTCGGCCGCTTCAAGACGTATCCGCCGTTGTTGCCGCCCCACCCGATTGACCGAAACGCACCTCTGCCCGGTTGCATCCCGCCGCTCCGCCGGTTATCGTCAGCGGCAACCGGATCGATCGAAAGGACGAAGGAGAAATGCCGATGGCGACCCCGTTGCGCGCCGCTCTTGCGGCACTGTCTGTGCTTGCATTCGCCTCATCGGCTGGGGCCGCGGATCACCCCAACATCGTCCTCATTTTCGCCGACGACCTCGGCTATGGCGACCTCGGCTGCTGCGGGCATCCGCAGTTCAAGACACCCCATCTCGACCGCATGGCGGCCGAAGGGGCGAAGCTGACGAACTGCTACGTGCCCCTGCCGTTTTGCGCGCCGTCGCGCGGGTCGATCCTCACGGGCCGGTATCCGTTCCGGCACGGGGTGGTGAGAAACCCGACGCCCGACGCCGGGATCGACGACGTGGGGATCGCAGCCGCGGAGACCACGCTCGCCGAAGCCCTCCAGTCGGCCGGATACGCCACGAGTTGCATCGGCAAATGGCACCTCGGCCACCGGCCCGAGTTTCACCCCCGCCGCCACGGCTTCGACGAGTACTTCGGCATCCTCTACTCGAACGACATGCGGCCGGTGAATCTCTGGGAGAATGAGACTGTCGTCGAGTACCCGGTAGTCCAGTGCACGCTCACGGCGCGCTACACAGCGCGAGCACTCGACTTCATGGAACGAAATAAGGAGCGGCCTTTCTTCCTCTACTTTCCCGAGGTGATGCCGCACAAGCCGCTTGCCCCGTCGGAAGCGTTCTACAAGAAGACAGGCACGGGGCTTTACGGCGATGTGATCGCCGAGGTCGACTGGTCGGTGGGACAGGTGCTCGCCAAGATTAAGGAGCTTGGGCTCGACGAGAAAACGCTCGTTGTTTTCACCTCGGATAACGGCCCCTGGTTCGGCGGTTCGACGGGCGGATTGCGGGGCATGAAAGGGCGGACCTGGGAGGGCGGCATTCGAGTGCCAATGATCGCGCGACTGCCCGGCACGATCCCCGCGGGCCACGTCTCGGAGGAGATTGCTGCGACGCTGGACATTTTTCCTACCGTACTGAAGCTGGCCGGCATCGCCCTGCCGCAAGACCGGGTGATCGACGGCTGCGATATCCTGCCGCTTTGGACATCCGCGGCGAAGAGCCCTCACGAAGCCCTTTTCGCGCAGGCCGCGCAACTGATGACTGTCCGCAGCGGACCATGGAAGCTGCATGTCCGTTCGCCCGGAAAGTCGAGCATGCTCGAAGGCCGCGACAACTGGATCGATCCGCGGGCGCCCGATGGGGTGACGATCCTGGCGCCTTACGAGCAGTATCAGCCCAGCGATTATCCGGGCGTCGGCGGCGGCGTGGATCCCAAACCCATGATGCTCTTCAATCTCGAGAACGATCCGGCCGAGCAACGCGACGTGGCCGCCGAACACCCCGAGGTCGTTGCGCGGTTGAAGAAGCTGTTCGACGCGCTGGAGGCCGAGGCAACCGGCGCCCAAAGGTAGTCCAGCCAGCCGGGCGTTGAAATGCATTTCCCAGACAACCCGTGGTTCCATCAGGAGGCAATTCAATGAGCAGGTTTCTATCGCGTCGTGATGTTCTCAAGGGCGCTGGTTCGGCAGCGGCAGCGGTCGTCGCGGTGAATTGTCTGCCGACCCCGGCGGTGCTGGCCGCGGAAAGCACCCGAAGACTCAACGTGGCCGCGATCGGCTGCGGAGGCCGGGGCCTGTACATGCAAGGCCTCGATCCCGGACTCAATTACGTCGCTCTGGCCGAGCCCGACGAAGGCAACTTGGGCCGGGCGCTCGTGAATCTCTCCGCGGGAGCAGAAAAGGCCAAGGTGAAGGATTTCGATCCTGCGCGGATCAAGACCTTCAGTGATTACCGGGCGATGTACGACAAAATGCACAAGGAGATCGACCTGGTGCTGATCGCCACGCCTGACCACCAGCACGCCTGCCCGTCGATGCTGGCCATCAAACTCGGCAAGCACGTGTACTGCGAGAAGCCGCTGGTCCACCACATTGCCGAGGCACGGGCGTTGGGCGAGGCCGCCCGGCAATCGCCGGTCGTTACGCAGATGGGCAACCAGGGCTCGGGAACCGGCGGCCACCAGACGCTGGCCGAGTGGCTCGCCGCCGGAGCGATCGGCAAGCTGCTGGAGGTCCATGCCTGGCACAGTTTTGCCAACCGTTTCGGTGGCAGCATGCCTAAACCGGAACCGGAGCCCCTTCCGAAGGGACTCGATTGGGACGCCTGGCTGGGCCCGGCCCGCGAGCGACCTTTCAGTTCCGTCTATCGGCCATGGCACGGCTGGTGCGACTTCGGCACCGGATCGCTCGGTGGCTGGGGGACTCACTCGATGGATGCCGTGTGCTTTGCCCTCAAACTCGGCTATCCCGAGCGCGTGGAACTGCTCGACGTGGGCGATACCAGCGAAGACCGCTTTCCGCGATGGAGCACCGTCCGATACGACTTTCCCCAGCGGGGTGATCTGGCTCCGATCTCAGTCTTCTGGCACGAGGGTAACAAGCCGAACAGCGACGGGAGCTATAAGGGACCGGACGGCAAACCGACCCAGACGCGTCCGAACCTCCCGGAGGCATTTGCCCAACTTGAGCAACTCGACAAGAAGCTTGCCGCCAGCCGGAGCGGCGCGGGCAACCTGTTCGTGGGCGAGAAGGGGATGATCTGCTGTGGCTCGCACGGCGGCGCGCCGGTCCTCCTGCCCGAATCACGTCGCAAGGAGTTCACGCTTCCACCCGCCACGCTACCGCGTCCTTCCGGCGGAATCATGGGCGACTTCCTCCGCGCCTGCCAGGCAGGCGGCGGCCCCACTTTCTCCGGCTTCGCGGCATTCGCCGGGCCTTTCCTCGAGATGCTGTTGGTCGCGCACCTCGCCATGCGAGCCGGGGTGGGCAGGCCAATCGAGTGGGACGGCGCCAACATGAAGTCGACCAATCGGCCGGAACTGAACCAGTACGTCCAGCGCGAGTACCGCCGCGGCTGGGCGCTTTGAAAAGCCGGGTGCCTTTCAACTCCTCAGGATGGGTTCGCCTTCAGGCTTCTGCCGGGCTGGAAATAATACACCTTTCGGTGTAGAATGCGCCGATATGAGAAACGGCGCTTCCTGGTGAATCGCGACGCGAGTATCGGAATATGCTGCAGCGCACGGCGGAATACGCTCTCCGGGTGGCCATTGCCCTGGCTCGGCACCCGGGTCGGCCAAGCACGAGCGGACAGGTCGCCAAGGCGACACGGGTGCCGCCGCGGTACCTTTACAAAGTGCTTCAGGCATTGATCCGGGCCGATTTGGTCCGTTCGCAGCCTGGTCCCGGAGGGGGCTACACGCTGGCGGTGGAGGCAGACCGCACAACGCTCCTGGAAATCGTGGCGGCGATCGAACCGGTGGCCCGGATCCGCTCCTGTCCGGTGGGGCTCAAATCGCACAGCGACCTTTGTCCACTCCACCAGCGTCTGGATCAGGCATATGCCGCGATTGAGGAGGCGCTGGGAAGCGTCACGCTGGGCGAAGTGCTTCGGGCGCCGAGCCGGATTCCGCCGTTAGTCGAGGCTTCTTGAGCGGGTGACACACCCGTCACCTAATCACGGGAGACAAGAACAATGCAGAACCTTGCCGAAAATGCGAGTCTGACATGCGATTCATCGGTAATACCGAATCGACCATCCGGCGTAGCTGGTTCGTTGGGCATGGAATCCAGTCCCCTCGCCGACACCATCTATCGCCCGTTCTTCCGCGCAGGTATCGCGGTGGCGCTTACTTTGGGCGCCGGTTGGGGAGTGCTGCTGTTGTTGAGGATCGCCTGGTCGGGGCAGTTCAGCGGCCTCTCCGTCCACGAGGTCAACGCCCACGGTCATGCGCAGATCTTTGGCTGGGTGGGACTGTTCGTGATGGGGTTCGCCTACCAGTTCCTGCCGCGATTCAAGCACACTTCATTGGCGCACCCCGGACTGGCGTACGCCAGTTTCTGGATGATGCTGGCGGGGCTGGTCACCCGGTCGGCCGCGCAAAGCCTGACGGTCTGGTGGCCGTGGGTCGGCTGGGTGGGCGCGGGCGCGTCGGTCGTCGAAATTGGCGCAGCAGGCATTGTGCTGCTGGTGGTCGCGGCGACGCTGCGGAATTCGGTCCGCGGGTGGGAAGTCTCCGACTACTACATTCTGGCGGCGCTCGGCTGGTTTTTTCTGCAGACGGTGGCCGAGACCGTCTACTTCGCGGCGACGCTGCTGGCGCCCGACCGCGAGGCCCTACTCAACCTGATCGCCACATGGCAAGGACCGCTGCGCGAAGTTCAGATTCACGGTTTCGCCACACTGATGATCCTCGGGGTCAGTCAGCGGCTCTTGGCGCGGATGTACGGCCTCACACCGCCCAGGGCCGGCAAAAGCGCGGCGGTGCTGGCGATCTTCAATGGCGCCCTGATCGGGCTGGTGTTGGGGCTGATTCTGATGCGAACCAGCGGCCACGGATGGGCCGGGTTGTGGTATGCCGCGGTGCTGGCACTGGCCGGATCGGCCACCTGGCTGGTATACGGCTGGGGGCTGTTCTCACCGACGGCCTGGCCCGACCGCAGCCTGAAGTTCATTCGCACGGCGTACGTTTGGCTCTTCATCTCGCTGGCGATGTCGGTGCTGTTGCCGATCTATCATCTCGTGCTGCTGCCGTGGCTGGCCCCAGAGAGCGCAGCGGCCCAGATGGGCTTTTCGCACGCCTACTACGGCGCGATCCGCCATGCGGTGACTGTCGGCTTCATCAGCATGATGATCGTCGGCGTGGCGGCCAACGTCGTACCCGCGCTCAACGGCTTCAACGCACGCTCGTTGACCCGTCTCTGGCTTCCGTACACGCTGCTGGTGAGCGGTTGCACGCTGCGCGTCGCGGGACAATCGCTGACCGACTTCACGGCGTGGGCGTTTCCTGTGGCCGGCGTGAGCGGCATGCTGGAACTCACCGGCCTGGCCCTCTGGGGCTTCCACATGCTGCGGCTCATGACCGCTCGGCGACCGCGCGAGGAAGCAGCTCAGTTCGTTTCCAGTGAATCGCTCTCGATAGGCAGGATTTGACATGCACCAGCGAACTGAACCGGGAGCCTACACGCGTGCCGACTTCGGCGCGGGGCCGTTCGTGGTCTTCTTCGAGATCACTCGGGCGTGTGACCTGGTCTGCCAGCATTGCCGTGCCTGCGCGCAGCCGAAGCGTGATCCTGCGGAACTTGACACTCACACCGCTGAGCGGCTCCTTGATCAGTTGGCGGAGTTTCCGAAGCGACCACTGGTGGTGCTCACCGGCGGCGATCCGCTGAAACGGCCCGACGTTACCAACCTGGTCGGGCACGGCGTTGCGGCCGGACTCGAAATGGCGATGACTCCCTCCGCCACCCCGCTGGTGACCGCCGAGGCGCTGGCCGGGCTTCACCAGGCCGGGCTCAGCCGGCTGGCCGTGAGCCTCGATGGGGTTGACTGCCAGACGCACGATGCGTTTCGCGGCGTTCCGGGCAGCTTCGAGCGGACCTTGGAAATCCTGGCCGAGGGCCGCCGCCAAGGGCTTCCACTTCAGGTCAACACGACGATCACGGCGCTGAACTTTCACCAGATCGACGCTCTGGCGGAAATGCTCGCCGCGCACCAGATCGTGCTCTGGTCGGTGTTCTTCCTCGTTCCGGTGGGGCGCGGCGAGCAACTGGCAAGAATCTCGCCTCAGCAGTACGAGGAAGCCTTTGAGCGTTTATGGCGGCAAGCTCAACGCCAGCCCTACGGGATCAAGACCACCGAGGCGCCGCATTACCGGCGATACGTCCTCCAACGTCATGGTCGGCCGCAGATGAATCCGGCCAGCGCCGGCGCCGCGCAGCGTGCCCCGTTGGGGATCAACGACGGCAAGGGGGTGATGTTCATCGACCACACCGGCCAGATTTTTCCCAGCGGCTTCTTGCCGCTTCTATGCGGCCGGTTCCCGCGTGATTCGGTGGTCGACGTCTATCGCCACTCGGAGTTGTTCCGCTGGCTCCGCAACCTTAATCAGCTCCAGGGCAAATGCGGCGACTGTGAGTTCCGCCACGCCTGCGGCGGCAGCCGGGCGCGGGCCTTTGCCCTCACAGGTGACCCGCTGGCGGCTGAGCCTGACTGCCTCTACCAGCCGGCTCGCGACCCGCAGGCTGCATCGAGCTAACGATAGGACAGGCCTGGAGATAGACGCACACCGAGGGAACACGAGGCCGAGCGGCGAATAATTCTATACCTTGACATGTAGATTCATGGCGCTACCATTCCAACGCCGAGCCATGCGACGAGCATTCATGGGAGAAGGACGCAATGAAGTACATGCGACTGTGGATTGGGCTGTGGTTGGTGATCGGAGTGTCGTTTGCGGTGCTCGGCTATTACGGCCGAGAAATCTACCGCCAGGCACCGCCGATTCCGGAACAGGTAGTCACCACCGAGGGCCAAGTCCTGTTCACCGGGGAAGACATCCTTGACGGCCAGAATGTCTGGCAGTCACTCGGCGGCCAGCAGTTGGGAAGCATCTGGGGGCACGGCGCTTACGTCGCACCCGACTGGTCGGCCGATTGGCTCCACCGCGAGTGCCTGTACCTGCTCGAAAACTGGAGCCGCGCGGAACACCAGCAGGCGTTTGCCCAGCTACCGGCCGATGTGCAGTCGCAGCTCAAGGCGAGGCTTCGCCACGAAATCCGCACCAATACGTTTGATCCGGAATCGAACAAGCTGCTGCTGTCGCCGCTGCGGGCGGAGGCGATCGATGCCTTGGGGCGGTACTACGCCGCGATCTTTGGCGACGCCCAGGAGTTTCCCGCCGATATTGCCTGGCTGGCCGATGGCGGCATGACGCCGGGCGAGCTGCGCAACGCCTACGCGATTCCCGCCCGGACGGTCCGCGACGCGGAGCGGCAGCAGAAGCTGAACACGTTCTTCTTCTGGGCGGCGTGGGCGTGCGGAACGGAGCGTCCGGCGAAACCGCAGGCCGCCGCCGCGGCCGGCCTTGCTCCCACGACTCCCGCGATCACGTACACCAACAACTGGCCGGCCGAATCGCTGATCGACAACCGGCCCAGCGGATCAATCGTCGTATGGTCGGTGCTCAGCTTCGTCCTGCTGCTGGCCGGCATCGGGGCGCTGGCATGGTACTATGCGGCGCTGCGGGGCAAGGAGGGGGAACCGGTGGCGCTGCCTCGCCGCGACCCGCTCCTGGCCTTGACGCCCACCCCTTCGATGATGGCCACGCTCAAGTATTTCTGGGTAGTGATGGCGTTGATCGTCGTCCAGGTGGGCCTGGGAGCGGTGACGGCACACTACGGCGTCGAGGGAGAGGGTTTCTACGGCATTCCGCTGGCCGATTGGCTCCCCTATTCGGTTACGCGAACATGGCACACCCAATTGGCCATCTTCTGGATCGCAACCGCCTGGCTGGCGACCGGGTTGTTCATCGCGCCGGCCGTGTCGGGCCACGAGCCGAAGTTCCAGCGGGCCGGGGTCAATTTTCTCTTCGTCTCGCTGCTGATCATTGTCGTCGGTTCGCTGTTCGGAACCTGGTACGGCACGCGGCAGCAAATGGGGTATACGGCCAATTTCTGGTTCGGCCACCAAGGATATGAATACGTCGATCTGGGCCGCTTCTGGCAGCTCTTCCTGCTGGTGGGGCTCTTCCTCTGGCTGGGATTGATGCTGCGGGCGCTCGCGCCGGCCTTTCGCCAGCAAGGCGAGCACAAACACCTGCTCGGCCTGTTCGTCGTCGCCTCGGCGGCCATCGCCGTGTTTTACGCGGCCGGCATTATGTGGGGCCAACGCACCAACCTGGCGATCGCCGAATACTGGCGGTGGTGGGTGGTCCATCTTTGGGTCGAAGGTTTCTTCGAGGTCTTCGCCACAGTGGTGATCGCCTTCCTGTTCACGCGGATGGGGCTGTTGCGAGCCACGACGGCGACCGCGGCGGTGCTGTTCTCATCGACGATCTTCCTCTTCGGCGGGATCATCGGCACCTTCCATCACCTCTACTTCACCGGCACTCCGACCGCCATCCTGGCCCTCGGAGCGACCTTCAGCGCGCTGGAGGTGGTGCCGCTGGTGCTGATCGGTTTTGAGGCCTACGAGAACCTGACGCTCACTCGGGCCCGGCCCTGGGTCGCCGCCTACAAGTGGCCGATCTACTTCTTCGTGGGCGTAGCGTTCTGGAACCTCGTCGGAGCCGGGTTGTTCGGGTTCCTCATCAACCCGCCGATCGCGCTCTACTACATGCAGGGCCTGAACACGACGCCGGTGCACGGCCACACGGCGTTGTTCGGCGTTTACGGCCTGTTGGGGATGGGGCTGATGCTCTTCTGCCTCAAGGGGCTGACGACGCACAACGTCTGGCGGACCGGTTCGCTGGCCTTCGCGTTCTGGGCGATCAACATCGGGCTGGCGCTGATGGTGTTGATCTCGGTGCTGCCGGTCGGACTGCTGCAGACTTGGGCCAGCGTGGAATACGGCCTGTGGTACGCCCGTTCCGCCGACTTCCTCCAGAGCGGCTTGATGAACGTGCTCCGCTGGCTTCGGGTGGTGGGCGATACGATCTTCGCCGTCGGCGTCATGGCCCTGGCGTGGTTCGTGGTTGGCCTGAAGACCGGCTGGTCGGTTCAGGACCGTCCGGATCCAGCCATGCAGGCCATCGAAGCCGAAGAAGACCTGGCCGATGCGACCGCGTGAACCTTTTCGCACAACGTAGACGACATGTCCACGGCTTCACCCGTGGACATGTCGAACCGGCGGACCGGCTTATAGTCCTTCACGCTCTGCGTTGAGCTTGCGCCAGGCGGCCATGGATCGCTGGAGATGCTCGCGGGCGTCGCCGGGGATGCCGTAACATTGCAGGCCGATCGGACCGCGGTAATCCAGGCGGCGGAGGATCTTCAGCAGTCCGGCGACGTCGAACGTCCCTTGATCCAAGGGCTGGATCCACTGGCCGGTTTTTGCCTGCACTTCGGCGGCGCGATCCGCGCCATGCAAGCTCACTGCCCAGAGCCGGGGCTTTGCCCGCTCCAGAAGCGGCTCGAGGTTCTCCTCCCGGTCTACCGCCAGCCAGTGGCAAAGGTTGAACATCACGCCCAAGTTGGGCCGGTCGCACTTCTCAATCAATCGCAGCGAGTCTTCCACACGCTCCAGCCATGCATTGGCGTGCGGGTAGAGCACCACCCGGACATCATGCTTTGCAGCGGCGTCGGCGATCTCGCGGAGGATGTCGACGGCCGCCGGGTCGAGTGCTTCGTCGGACGGCTTGCCGCCGTAGAAGAGGACCGCCAGCATCGTCGGCCGGCCCTTGAGCAAGGGGAGGACTGTGGCCAGGCGGCGGTCGTAGTGGGGGCTCTTGTCGAGATCGACCCGCATGTAGACCTGGTGGAGCGCGAGGCCGGATTCATCGAGCGTGCGGATCCGCTCGGGGAGGTTGTCCAACCACAAGTGCCCGGCTCCGTCGTAGCCGAGTTCATTGAGCATCGCCGCTTGCTCGCCGAGCGATCGCTGCCGGGCGTCGTGCGTGTCCATGCACAAGGCGAAGAACGGCCAATCGGGCCTTGCTTCTCCAGCCAGGCTGCCCCTGTCGGTAGCCCATGAGGCCAAGCCAAGCAGCAACAATACGAGCAGCCCCATCGTCGAGCGAGCCATGTCCGCCTCCCGGTGTCGTGCGTGTCGTTGGCCGGCGGCCAACTTATCCGCCGGGCGTTCTCTGCATTCACCGGGGCTACTATACCACGCCGTGCGGCGCGAAGCGAATCAAGGCTCAAAGCGTCGAACTTGTCGGACTTACCTGGCGATGTTCGCGGAGTTGCTGGTGGCCGCGAGGGTAGTCGCGGACGACGTTCCACGCCAGCCCCGACATCTCGAGCAGTCGGATGACCCAGTAGGTAACGTCGATTTCCCACCAGCGGTGACCGTGGCGCGCAGAACGCTGGAAGGCATGATGGTTGTTGTGCCAACCTTCGCCGTAGGCCAGGATTCCCACCCACCAGAGATTGCGGCTGTCGTCGGTCGTCTGGTAGTTGCGATAGCCCCACATGTGCGAGGCTGAATTGACGGCCCAGGTTACATGGAGCACGTAGAGCAGCCGGACAAACATGCCAAACACCAGGAACGACACGCCCGTGTAGACGTCCCACACGAGCCAGCCGGCAAGAAACAGGGCCGCGCCCAGGGCGATGTGCCAGAACAGGAAAGTCTTGTCAAGGAATCGCATGAAGGGGTCTTTGAGCATGTCGGGAGCGTAACGGTCGGCACTGGCCAACCAGTGCGAATCACGGTCCTGGGGAAACAGCCAAAGCATGTGGCTCCACCAGGCTCCGTCGCGCGGCGAGTGCGGGTCGCCCGGCTGATCGCTGAACTGGTGGTGTTTGCGGTGCTGAGCGACCCAGAAGACGGGCGGCCCTTCGCCGGCCAGTGCTCCCAGCCAGGCGAAGAACCAGCGGATGGGACGGTAGGTGCGAAAGCTGCTGTGGGTCAGCAGGCGATGGTAGCCAAGGCAAATTCCCAGGCTGCCGGTGATCCAGCCCAAGACCAGCGTCAACACCACAGCCTTCCATGTAAAGAAGAACGGGGCCAGAAGCGCGCCGCCGTGGATCAGCGTGAACCAGATGACCGTCGGCCAGTTGAGCCCTTCGGCCCAATGGCTGCGCTGCTCGGGAGAGCTTGCCTCAGAAGCCGCGGCCGGCTCGCTGGTGTGGTCGGCGGGTAGGACGGGGACATCCCCCATCACGTTGCTGTTCGATGTGAATTCGAGATTGCTGCTCATGCCACCTCAAGGATCTATTTATATTGTCGTAGCCTGCCGGAAAAACCGGCCCGCAGCGCCGCGATCTCTGTTCATGTTCCCGTCATCACCAGACTCAGCGTCGCTCGATCGCCGCGCAAAGTCCCAGCGAGTCGCAGACGAAACAATAGAACCCGGCCGGATAAAGATCGAGTCGGGCCGACCCGCACGGCAATTCCGCTCCCTTGCGTTATCCGTGCCAACGCCGACCCTGCCGGCCGCAGCGCGGAAGGTCGGCTAATTGTTCCTGGCCGCGGCCATTGGTCAAGGTAGTTCAGCGCGGAAAAACGCAAATCGCGTGCCCGCGGACTCGCGCCAGCCGGTCTTGCCGGCCACGCCGGACGCCGTGGCGCCACTGTAACTTATTCGCAGAGAATGGTTTCGGCGTTTCGTCGCAGGATCTGCGAAGTCCGCGTCGACACGGTACGACGGGACAGACTGTCGCAGCCGAGATTGAGCTGCAAGCGAGGCAGGCTACTTCGCCGCTTCCGCGGCGGCAGGATTGAAAGCGGCCGGAGCCGGCAACGTGGAGTTTACCCCGTCAGCAGGAATGTCAAGCTTGGCGGTCCAGCCGATACCGTTAAGCACAAGCCGCCGCAAATCTTCATTCCACCAATTCCGGTAGTAGTGCGGCATGACGATTCCCAGACCACGGCCGCCGTCGGCGCGGTCGACACCCCAGACAACAGTCTGCTTCGTCGGCGCTTCGGGCGGCAGCATGGTGCTGGCCAGCGCGGTGACGTTCTTCGCCGGACCATCGGGACCGAAATAGTTGTTCCAGTACGGCTCATCGTCGAACGTGAACTCCTTCCAGCCTCTCAACACCGGGTGTTCGCCCGCCTCCGGAGTGATCGTCGCCTTGACCACCCGGGCCACGGACTGGTGGTGCTTGCAGCCGGTGGCGAAATAGCCTCCCATCCACCGCAGGAGCGGATGGTCGCCGTCATTGGCTACATGTTCGGCGCGCAGACCGGTGGCGTAGTGCACGCACACCAGCCCGCAGCCGCGATCCATCATGGCGGCCAGATCGGCCATAATGCGTTCCGGCTCAGGCATCCGTACCGGCGGGAACAAGTCGCCAATGAAGACGATTGAGGCGGTGCCCTCCAGTCTCGCCGCGCCCGGCCACTCGGTATACACCTCGGCACGAACCGGCGGCATGCCCTCGAGGTGATTGAGACAGTGCTCCATCACGCGCGCACCGGCTTCGACCTCGTGCGTGCCTGGCGGATGGCTGCTTGGTCCGATCACGATGGCGATCCTCGTAGCCGGCGTATCGGCCGCCACAACGCCCGAAATGCCGGACAATGTCACGATCAGCGCCACGCACCCGGCAGCAATGATGCCCAGCAACCGATGCGAACCCATGGTGTCACTCCTCAACAAATCGATCTCGCCTACGACACGCCATCAGCATCCCGCGCGAATGGCCTGAATGTCAACTCTTTTTCTTGCCAGGAGGCGAGGATCTGGCAGCTTGACAGGTGGTCCGGGGCTCAAGTAGGCTCGCAATCCGGCGGTGGCCTCGCGATTCGCTCGAAAGAAGGTATCCGATCATGATGAAGCTCCCGGCCCACTCATTTCCCCTTGCCGCGTTGGTCGGGATTGTCCTGCTGTCGGCCGCCTGGGCCGCCGAGACGCCTTCCGCCCGCAACCTCGACAGTGAAGCAAAGATTGAGAGGGGGTTCCTCGATCCACCGGCGTCGGCGCGCCCGTGGGTTTATTGGTTCTGGCTCAACGGCAACATCACCAAGGAGGGAATCACCGCCGATCTGGAAGCCATGCAGCGCGTGGGGATTGGCGGCGTGCTGATCATGGAAGTCGACCAGGGTGCGCCGTTAGGGCCTGTTGACTTCATGGGCCCCCGATGGCGCGAGATGTTCAAGCACGTGGTGGCCGAGGCCGGGCGGTTGGGGCTTGAAGTCAACATGAACAACGACGCCGGCTGGAACGGCAGCGGCGGGCCGTGGATCAAACCCGAAGAGTCGATGCAGAAGGTGGTATGGAGCGAAACGGCGGTTACAGGCCCGCAGTCGTTCGAGGCTACGTTGCCGCAGCCCGAGACCGTTGTCGGGTACTATCGCGACATCGCCGTGCTCGCAGTGCCCACACCGGGCAACTACCGCATCGAGAACATCAAGGTGAAAGCGTGCTACCAGATCGGCCATGTGGGACCGCCTGCGACGGCCGAATTGCCGCCGGAGATGGTCATCCCGCGCGGCCGGGTCGTGGACCTGACGGGGAAAATGGACGCCCAGGGAAGGCTCACGTGGGATGCCCCCGCGGGCAACTGGACGGTGCTGCGGTTCGGTCACACCAGCACCGGCGTCCAGAATGCCCCTGCGCCGGCCAGCGGGCGCGGGCTGGAATGCGACAAGCTCAGCAAGGAAGGGGTCGAGGCCAATTTCAACGGCATGATGGCGAAGCTTATCGCCGACGTCGGCCCCGCTGCCGGCAAGGCGCTGGCGGCCACGCACGTCGATAGCTGGGAGAACGGCGCGCAGAACTGGACGGCAAGGATGCGCGAAGAGTTCCGTGCCCGCCGCGGCTACGATCTGCTCCCTTTTCTGCCCGCCATGACCGGACGCGTGATCGACAGCCTCGAGATCTCGGAGCGTTTCCTGTGGGACCTGCGGCAGACGATCTCGGAACTGGTCGTCGACCATTACGCGGGACACCTCCACGAACTGGCGCGGCAGCACGGGTTGCGATTCACGATCGAAGCCTACGGCAGTCCCTGCGACAACCTGCCCTACGCCGGGCGCTGCGACGAGCCGATGGGCGAGTTCTGGATCGGCGGCGGGGCAATTGAGACCTGCCGGGGGATGGCGTCGGCCGCGCATCTCTATGGTTTGCCGATCGTCGGTGCGGAAGCATTCACCGCAGGGGACGCGGAGCGGTGGAAGGAGCACCCGGCCTCGATCAAGGCGCTCGGCGATCGTGCGTTTTGCGAGGGGATCAACCGTTTCGTGTTCCATCGCTATGCGCTGCAGCCATGGGAGGACCGCGAGCCCGGCATGACGATGGGCCCGTGGGGCATCCACTACGAGCGGACGCAGACCTGGTGGGAGCAGACGCCCGCCTGGCACGAGTATCTCGCCCGCTGCCAGTTTCTGCTCCGCCAGGGGCTCTTCGTGGCCGATATCTGCTACCTGCAGCCCGAGGCTTCGCCGCAGGGATTCGAGGAGCACGACCGGCACGGCTACAACTGGGACCAGTGCACGGCGGAGGTCGTTCTGAATCGCATGACGGTCCGCGAGGGCCGAATCGCGCTGCCCGACGGGATGAGCTACCGGTTGCTGGTGCTTCCGAACGTGCGGAGCATGACGCCGGGGCTCCTGGCCAAGATCGGCGAACTGGTCAAGGCGGGCGCCACGGTCGTCGGTCCGCGGCCCCTGCGCTCGCCGAGCCTCAGTGGGCATCCTGAATGCGATCGCGAAGTGGAACGGCTTGCCGCGGCGATCTGGGGCGACGCACCAGGCGACAAGGCGGGGGAACATCGCTTCGGCCAGGGTCGAGTGGTGTGGGGTCTTTCGCCGGAACAGGTTCTTGCGCAGGCCGGCGTGAAGCCCGATTTCACCAGCCGGCAGCGGCTGCGGTTCATCCATCGCGCTACGGGAGAGACAGATCTTTATTTCATGTCGAACCCGCAACCGCACGAGCTCACGTCAGTTGCCACGTTCCGTGTCAGCGGCAAGACGCCCGAACTGTGGTGGCCCGACACCGGGCGGATCGAACGGGCGGCGATGTACCAGGAGCAAGACGGCCGGACGAGCGTGCTGGTGCCGCTCGCGCCCAGTGGCTCGGTGTTTGTGGTGTTCCGCGACAAGAGCCAGGCGGGCGACTCGCTGGCGGCGATCGCGCGCGACGGCCAAATGCTCTGGAACGCAGCGGCCGACGCGGCACCTCGTGTGATCGTCAATGAAGCAACCTATGGCGTGCTCGACGATCCGCAGCGGACGCGCGACGTGCGCGAGAAGGTGCAGCGGAAAGTCGATGCGGGGGACTATTCGTTCCGCGTTTCCGAGCTGGCTGCCGGGGACGATCCGGCGGAAGGCGTGGTGAAGACGCTCATGGTCGAGTACACGATCGACGGCAAGCCGTTCACCGTGAAGGGGCAGGACAACAGCATCGTTCACCTCACGGCGGAGGCGGTGAAGATCAATATCCAGAAGGCGACCTATGGGGTGCTCGATGATCCGAAACGGACGCGCGACGTGCGCGACAAGCTGCAAAGGCTCGTCGATGCGGGAGAGAGCAGCTTCCAGGTCGCCCGGATGGCCGAGGGAGACGATCCGGCCTATCTCGTGGTGAAGACGCTGGTGCTGGAGTACACAATCGACGGACGCCCAGTTACGGTGAGCGGCACCGACCCGGAGACGATCGACCTGGCCATGCCGGCGGCGACGGAGCGGATCGTAGAGCTGCGGCGCGGCGACGATGGTAGTCTTCGCTTGGATGCCTGGCAGGCGGGCCGGTATTCTCTGGCGACTGCTTCGGGTGGATCGCGGAACGTCGAGGTAGCTGCGATTCCGACAGCAGTCGACATTGCCGGGCCTTGGGAACTGAAGTTCGCCGGAGAATCCGCCGCATCAAAATGTCTCAAGCTCAAGAGGCTTACGTCCTGGAGCGAATTATCAGACCCAACGGCCAAATATTACAGCGGTACGGCAACCTACAGCACCTCGTTCACGGTGCCCCAAGGACTGCTCGGCAAAGGCCGCCGGCTGGATCTCGACTTGGGCGACGTGCATGTGATGGCCCGCGTAAAGCTCAACGGCAGGGATCTGGGCCTCTTGTGGAAGCCGCCGTTCCGGGCCGATGTTACCGGCCTGATCGTTGCGGGAGAGAACCGGCTGGAGGTCGAGGTGGTCAATCTGTCGCCGAACCGCATGATCGGCGATGAGCAGCTACCCGAAGACAGCCAGCGGAATGCCAACGGAACGCTCAAGCAGTGGCCCGGCTGGTTGGCCGAGGGGAAGCCGAGTCCGACGGGGCGGCAGACATTCACCTCGTGGCGATTGTGGAAGAAGGACGATCCGCTGCTCAAATCGGGCCTGCTCGGCCCGGCGCGAATTGTGGCGGCAGAGTCGGTCGAGTTGGAAGGGCTGTAGCGCACAAGCATCATCGGCTGTACCTGGCTCGGGCGACACTCGGCGGTCCTAGGATTCAGGAAGAAGAGTGCGGGCAGTTTCACGGTTTTTTTCGCTCCTTGGCAGCCTCTTGAGTAAGTTCAAGGAGACAGGCTTGAGAGAAGCAGAATAGGCTTTTTTTCACACCGCGGTCACGTTCCGCTGATCTGACAGAGAAGACGAGGTCCTTACATGCACGCACGATACATCCTGATTGGCGGTTTCCTGGGAGCGGGCAAGACGACGGCGATCCTCGCAATCGCCCAGAAGCTGTCCGGTCAGGGGCGCCGCGTGGGCCTGATCACCAACGACCAGAGCATGGGACTCGTCGACACGGCACTGCTGAGTCGGCGAGGCCAGTCGACCGCCGAGGTCACCGGCGGCTGCTTCTGCTGCAAGTTCAATTCGCTCATTGAAGCGTCGGAGCAACTTTCTCAGCAGAACCGGCCCGATGTATTCATCGCGGAGCCGGTCGGAAGCTGCACTGACCTCAAGGCGACGGTAAGCTATCCGCTGCGCCGGCTGTATGGCGACACGTACCGGGTGGCGCCCCTCTGCGTGCTGGTCGATCCCGTCCGTGTCGCCCGCGTGCTGGGCCTGGATACCGGAAAGGTATTTTCTTCCAAAGTCCAGTATATCTATCGCAAGCAGTTGGAGGAGGCCGAGGCGATCGTCATCAACAAGTGCGATTTGCTAGAGGATCAGCAGGTCTCGCGACTGGAAGACGCGATACGGCGAGAGTTCCCGGCCAAGAAGGTCCTGCGGATCTCCGCCCGCGAGGGATCAGGGGTCGATGAATGGCTCGAGTTCCTGATGGCGGGCGAATTGGGCGCCGGCGATGCGATGGAGGTCGACTACGACACCTATGCTGAAGGTGAGGCGCTGCTGGGCTGGCTTAACGCCACGGTCCAACTCGACAGCGACGCCGATTTCGACGGCAATGCCTATGTACAGGCGGTGGGTGAGGCCATCCGCGCGGCCCTCGAAGCCGAAGGGGCCGAGCCAGCCCATTTGAAGATGACGCTCATGCCTGAGGGCGTGGGCCGTGATCTGGCGGTGGCCAATCTCGTGCGCAGCGGGCAGCCATTGGAGCTGCCGTACAGGCTCTGCGAGCCGCTCACGCGCGGAACGCTCCTGGTCAATCTCCGCGCCGAGGCCGATCCGGCGACCCTGCGGGGGATTGTTGAGCGGCAATTCCGGTCTTCGGGCGGAATCGACTGCACGATTGAAGACCTCGCCGCCTTCCGTCCTGGCCGTCCGGTGCCGACGCACCGCATGGCTAAGGCGTAGGCGCATCGGGCGCCGGCATAGCCTCCGATCGCCCGCGCTCGCGCCGTAATCAACCGACGCGGAGGCATTGCTCCACGTGGCGCAGGGCCTCGTGGATGTTTGTGGGCCGATCGGCCAGTTCGACCGACTGGTCGTCGGAGAGCCAGCCGTCGACGCGTTTCTTCGCGGCGGCCACCGTGCTGTGGCTGCGGCGGCCGAAGTAGTGGCCAATCTCGGTAAGCGCGGCTCGGGTGTACTTCCGCGCCAACCACATGGCCAGCATCCGCGGCTGGCTGACGTTCTTCGCCTTGCGGCCCGACTGAAGCGTATCGGGTTCCAAGCCGAAGGCGGTGCAGACGGCCTTTTCAATGTCGGCCAGGCGAATCACCCGGCTGCTCTGGCGGACCAGGTCGTCGAGCGCCTCCTCGGCCATTGCCACGGTCACCGGCTGATGAGTCGCCTGACTGGTGGCCTTAAGCCGGCAGAGCGCGCCCGACAGCTCGCGGGCGTGCTGTGTGAACCGCTCAGCGATATATCGGCAGACGGCCGGCGGAACCGACACCTCGAGGCGGCGGGCCATCTGTGCAACGATGGCGGTACGCGTTTCGAGATCGGGCGGCTCGATCGGACAGACCATGCCGCTTTCCAGCCGCGCGGTGAGCTCAGGTCCCAGGTCGCACATCTTGGCGGGCGGCCGGTCGCCAGCCAGCACAAGCTGGCGTCCCTCGCGCAACAGCGTGTCGATCGTATAGAGCAATTCCATCTGCGTATAGCGCTTGCCGCCGAGGAACTGCAGGTCGTCGATGATCAGCAGATCGACGCCGCGGTACTTGCGCCGGAAACTGGGCAACCCGCTGCCGCGGATCGCCTGCAGGAAACCGCTGGCGAACTGTTCGGCGGTGAGATAAACCGCCGACCGCCCATGGCGAGAACCGCGGACTGCCGTCCAGATGCCTTCGAGCAAGTGCGACTTGCCGACACCGGTCGGCCCGTAGACCACCAGCGGCGAGACTTCACCGGGACGGCGGCACACCATTTCGACGGCCGCGACGGCCAACCGATTGCAGGGGCCGCGGACAAACGATTCCAGGTTGTTGAACCGCCGCCGCGGCGCGCTGTCGGCCGGTACGGCCTCGCCCGTTGATTGCGCGGCTTGAGCGGAGCCGGGCCGGACGGTGTCATCCGCCCGCTTTCCTCGCGGTGGGCCGCCCAAGGGCCCCACCGGCACCGAGCGGGGCCGGGTTTGCTCCAGAAGGAACTCCAGCCTGGGACAATGGCCGAGGGCGCCCACGCAGGCGGCTTCGATCTGGCGGCGGAAACTGCCGCGGAGCCAGTCGAGCAGAAACGGACTGGGCACTCCGATGGTGAGCGTCCCGTCCCGCAGTTCCATACGCGTGCTCGCGCCGAACCACAGATCGAACCGCTTCTTGCCGACGCGGTCCGCCAGGGCGGTCCGCAATGCCGACACGATTTCCTTATCGTCCGTGGCCACTTCCTGACGCCCCCGGCGCGCACCCTCCCCCCACAGAGATTCACCGTTTTGCCACCACGATGGCCCCAACCGAGCGGGGCGTGCGGAAGAAGATGCGGCGAGCTTCGACGGCCGCGAGGCCGTCTGGTCCCGTTGATTGTGTCACCTGAGCACGTGATTTTAGCCCAGCTAGCGTTGCTGTCAAACGGTCCATTTGAGTTGTTAGCGAGTTCCCGGCAGCCATTTTTCCCGCCGCGCCATAATCCGCGGCAAATCCCGGCTAACCTCCCGCTCGCCGCGTCCTCATCCTCCGCTAACCGCACGACCAGAACACGGGGAAAACATGTTCGATCCTCGCCATGATCCTGCCCTAAGGCAACGCACCCGTCCATCGCTAAGTGTCGATCACGACGGGGCGTAGCGGCTTGGTGCCGGTCGTCTTCCGCGAGAGTCGCCAGCGCGGCTCCGCCATCGACCCACGCTCACGCCGAACGGGCCATCTGCTTGAAATGGCAGACACGCCGGTCCCAGGCATCAAACCCGGCCGATTCGTACATTGCCATTGCCGGACCGTTCGTCTCGTCGACGGCGACGACGAGTCGCTCGCGGCCCAATTGCGCGGCAAGCCACTTCGCATGCGCGACTATGAGTCTTCCCCAACCTCTGCCTCTTGCGCCTTTGACCAAGCCCATATAAGCCAGTTCGAGGTTTCCAAAACCCGGATGATCGGCCAGGAGGAGACACCCGACATCGTCGGGTCCGCTGCGCACAACCAGTAACAATGCCGGATCAGCCGCGGACACGCCGTATCCCTCCAGCACGTCGTCGATATCGCGGATGCCGTTCAATGCGGGACAATCGAGCGTGTCTTCGTAGGTTGCCGCCACAACCTGGCGCAATCGCTCGTGTTGCGCCGGTCCACAGGGATCGAAGGTCAATAAATTGTGCGGAATACTGGAAGGAAATCGATCGGCCGGGCAAACCAGATAAAGTAGTGCGGCGAGGCGATCGAATCCGCATGCTCGAAGCAGCCGCTCGTCATCATTCGCCAATCCCTCAACAATCGCGTAGGCCAGCCGCACTGGGTGTCGCGCCAAGCCGTTGAGCACTACGGTCAGCACTCGCTCGGCGGTCGACGGATCCTCGTCCAGTATGGTCCGCGCGGGGCAGACTGTGGCAGCCCTGCCAGGCTGGAACTGAAATAAACCCGCGGCCACCATCTTTGCGCCGCGCCGCGCGATGATCAGGCCGTCGCGAGGAATGGCGCCGGACTCAATCCCCGCTCGGGCCGCGGCCACCTGGGCGGCGCGCTGTTCGGGTTCCCACCGGCTGAAAACCAGTTCCAGCGCGGCCATGTGCTCTGTAGGCGGAGGCGATTCAATCACCAAATCATCAGAAGGCGCAGTAGTCATCTGCCGCAGCATAGCAGCGGAAAGCTGAGAGTCCAGAGGTGAGGAACGCGGATCTGGGGGCCGAGACTGTCGTCTTGCGACTCACTATAATGCAGCCGTGGATCGTTCTTCTCTCGAGTTACTCTCCTGCCGATCGCGAGGCTGCCATGTGGAAGTTCCATTTTGCCACGATCGTGATTCTGTGTTGGCACGTCGAAGCCCGCAATGCCCCGGCGCAGCCGGCACTGGAGAAACTCGAGAACCTGATCCGCAGCGAACAGGCCGAAAACGCGCAAGGGGCCGAGCCGAGTCTGCCCCCGCAAGCTCCGGCCGTGAATTCGCCGCCCGCCCCCAGACCATCGAGCACGCCAGGCTACCTGGGTATTGTGGCCGACAATGCCGCGCCGGATCAGCAAGGCGCGCACGTGCTCAGTGTTCGCCAGGGGAGCCCGGGCGAGCGGGCCGGACTTGCTCCGGGCGACCTGATCACCGCGGCGGATGGCGTGCCCGTGCAGTCGCTCGACGGCTTGTCGCGTGTGCTGGAGAACACGGTGGTCGGTCAGGCGGTGATTTTCGACGTCATCCGCGACGGCGCCGTCCGCAAAGTCAAGGCATTGCTCGGATCGCGGCCGCAGCCGATCACGGCGCCGCCGGTGGAGCGCGCCGAGGAAGAGATGCTGCCGATGCCTCCTCCCTCGCCGCCAAATGAGAAGCCATCCGCAGCGCCCGCAACCGAACCGCCCCCGCCCGCCCAGGCGGCGAATGCCCTCCCAGCGTTCCCGGCTCCGACACTGGCCCCGCCGGCGATCGTGAACCCATTGCCCGATAACGTTGAAGCCGGACCGGATTCCGCAGCGATTACTCCTATGCCATCCGCTCAACCGTCGAGCGATCGCGAGCTTCTCCAGAGCATTCTCCGCCGCCTGGAGATGATTGAGCGGCGGCTGGATCGGCTGGAACAGCAGGCGGCGGCCGACAGCAACTCAGACGGTTAAACGCGGTCAGTTCACCACGGCAATTGAAACTCCACGCTCTTGCCAGCGGGAAGGCGGTAGCGGCGAAGGCCCAACGGATGGTCGGGCTGAAGCCGATCGAGCCGCAGTTCGGCGCTGGCCGGCACAAGGAGCTCGCCTTCGCCCCGGGCGGGAGCCGTCAACTGCACGCGATGTGCCCGCCCATCGCGCTCGGCGGCCAGCCGAACGGGGCCGATGGCAGTGAGAGCGGTGACATCGAGCCCGGCCAAGTTGGCCAGTTGCGGCCGCACCTGATAACGAGCGAAGCCCGGCTCGGTGGGGCGAATGCCGGCGATGTCCTGGAACAGCACATAGAGCGGCACCACCGCGCAGTGGCTCCACTGGGCGCGGCTGTCGGTGGGAGCGTTCCAGTCTTCCTGGAGCGTGTTGTTCTCGATCACCGAACGCATGGTGGCCCAGCGTCGGCGGAAATCGTCGACCGCTACATCGGCCCGGCCGAGTCTCGCCAGGGCCCAGAGCCGCCAGCCGGCATTGCAGGGGTAGGAGAGGCCCATTTCCGGCGGACAACTGGCAAGGACCTCGAGGGCCGCCGACTGCCTTCCACCGGGACACTGGTCAAAGAGAATGGCCGTGGCCAGCGAACGGTCGCTCAGCCGAGGCGCCTTTTCTTCGACGAGCCACGGCAGATTATCGACGAACAGGCCGCGGTCTTCGCTCCAGAAGCGTTCGACCGCGGCACGCTGGATGTCGTCCGCCCGGCGGCGAAGCTCCGCGGCGCGGTCGGGCTGGCCGAACGCTTCGGCAATCGGCGCCAGGGCGTGGTGCAACATGGCGGCGGTGTAGAGGTTGAACGCGCACTGCTTGTGGCGCGGGCGTCGATAGGCCGAGTGGTCGATCCAAACGGTCGGGATGCCGAGGTTCTCGACCGGCAGCAGGCCATCGTCGCTGCGGAGCGTCTCGAGGTAATCGGCGAATCGCAGTAGCCTGGGATAAGGCTCCTCGAGCGCCGCCAGATCGCCTGTCTCCAGATAATGGTTCCAGCAATCGAAAACGAAACCGACGCCATGGTCCAGAAGCGGCCCCCAAAAAGCGCCGTCGACCTGTTTCTGGGCCACCCGGGCCAGGCGGTCGTAGGCCGGCCAGCAATCGAGGAAGTAGCCGTCGCGGGCCTGTCCTTCGCTGAAGGTGCGCAAGAATCGCGCGGCGATGCGCGGCTCGCCGAAGGCGTAGCGGATGGCGTGCAGTTGGTGGCCGCCGTCGCCGCTGTACTGCTGCCGTTCGCGGGCCATACCATCGACCACCGTTTCGATAGCGCTGTTGCGAAGCGTGTTGACGCTGGCGCCAAACAGCCGCTGGAGTGCCGGCTCCGAACAGGACACTCGCGGTTCGACTGGCCAGTCGAACGTCCGCCGCCGCACGCCCACCGCCGAGATCTTTACCGGGCCGTTCGCGCTGCGGACGTGCAACTGGATCCACCGCAATGATTCGTAGTCGAACGGCTCGAACTGCTCCACGCCGCCCCGGCAGATGAATCGCGTCCAGGCATAGAACTGCGAATCGAGCCAGAGCGTCCTGGCCGGATCGTGCGACTCCTGTGTCATCAGCTCCACGACGGTGCCGGCCGGGGCCTCGATGGTGAAATAGGGCCAGCCGACGACCTGTTCTTCCAGCTCGAAGGTGAGAAAGAGGCCCTCGCGATCGGCGGTGCCGGGCAGCGTCCACGCACCCGGCGGCTCTTCGCTGGCGACCGGTTCGGACGCAATGCGGAAGGATTTCGGCATGCGGAAATCGAACCAGTCGGCCGGATCGCGGAGCCAGGCGACACGACCCGATTCGGCCAGGCGCCGGGCTAGGACCTCACTTTCGCGGACCAGCGGAATCTGGCGCATCCGCAGCGAGCTTGCGGCCGGATCGGCGCGGTCGATCGAATCGGTGGTCTGATAGGGACCGCAGGCGGCCGGCTTGTCGGGCGGACAGTCAAGCGCCATCGCCGCGACCCAGCGGTCATCGCACTCAAATTCCGGCGTGTCCCAGCCGTACGGGTGCAACCGGGCGTCAAACTCTTCTTGCAGCGCGCGAAGGAACCAGCGTTTCGGTTGTGACGGCCGGTGGGCGCGGTCGATGTACGTCTGCCAGGAAGTATCGGACACGACTGCTTGCGACTGGCCGCCGCCCAGATCGATCGCGGCATGGAACAACAGGCCAGGCTTGCCCGCGGCCCAAGTCCCCTCGCCGATGCCGTAGTACAGCACCTCGACGCCAATCACGTTCTTGCCGGGACGCAGATGCTCGGTGATGTCAAAGGGATCAACGTCGAGGCTCCGCGGATCGCAGGGGGCCGGTCCCCATTGTACGCGGCGACCGTTCACGGTGAGCCGGTAGCGGCTGTCGGCGGTGATCCACCCGGCGGCGCGAACGGGAACGCGGTCGAACTGCAGTTCCTTGCGGAACAGCACGAACGTGTTGGGCAGCGTCCGCTCGGAGGGAAGCCAGATCCAGCGCGCCGGAGACAGGTCGACACGGTGGGGCCGCCATCGCACATGTGCGTCGTCGCTTTCGGCGGCGGCACTTGCCTCGTCGGCCGATAATGTCCGTTCTGAGAAAGTATTCTGCGGTACGGGCCGATCGGCCGCGCCGACCGATGCGATGAGCATCGCAATCAAGATAATCACGCACTGCCAGGTCACTCCACTCGCACGGCAATGATCATTTCGGCTCATGAATACCCTCGTTGTGAGAGTCCTGTCGAACCGGTCATGGCAAGGAAATCCGGTTGGCCACCAGCGTAAGTCCCGGTAGCGGCCGATACAAGCCGCACACGCTACGGCATTCCCGAAGTTGGTCCCGTGGATTACCATAGAAGGAATCTTTGTTTTTTCGTAGTGCATATCCCGGGAGCAACCGCCGCTACCGCGTCTCTTGCCGTCAAGTCCGGCTCCGCTGCGCCTGGTTCAACTTCGCAAACCTCAATAAGTCGGCCTGACCCGACACGCCCCATGCCTTTGGCGATCCGCTGCAGAGAACTCAAGAAGACCTACGACGGCAAGCCGCCGGTCGAGGCGGTCCGCGGCCTCGATCTGGCAGTCGAAGAGGGAGAATGCTTCGGCGTGCTGGGGCCGAACGGGGCCGGCAAGACGACCACCGTCGAAATGCTCGAAGGACTGCTCCAGCCTACGGGCGGCGAGATCGAGATCCTCGGCATGCGGTGGGAGAAGCAGGCCGATACGATCCGCCAGCGGATCGGGATTTCGCTCCAGGAAACCAAGTTTTCCGACAAGCTCACCGTGCGTGAAACGTTGCGGCTGTTCCGCAGCTTCTACCACCGCGGCATCGAAGCCGACGCGGCGATCGCTAAAGTGTCGCTCGAGGAGAAGGCGAATACGTGGTATCGCGAGCTTTCCGGCGGCCAGAAACAGCGACTGGCGGTGGCCGCAGCGCTCATTGGCGATCCGGTGCTGTTGTTTCTCGATGAACCGACCACGGGACTTGATCCGAACTCACGGCGGCAGCTTTGGGACATCATCCTCGACTGCCGCCGCCAGGGACGAACGACGGTGCTCACGACCCACTACATGGAGGAGGCCGAGCGGTTGTGCGATCGCGTGGCGATCGTCGACCAGGGACGCGTGATCGCGCTGGGGTCGCCGCGAGAACTTATCGCCCGGCTGGGCGGCGACCATGTCGTTGAATTCTCGCTCAGCGCGGCCGACCGCAGCCTGGTTGTAGCCGACGCCTGGGACGAGTTGCCCGCCGTGACTTCCAGCCGCCTGGAGGGCGAGGCCATCCACCTTTCGGTAACCGAGCCCCACGTTGCGATTCCCGCGCTGTTGGCGCGACTGGCCGAGCGGAACGGCCGGCTCGCCAGCCTGACCACGCGGCACGCGAGTCTCGACGACGTCTTCGTGGCCCTTACCGGTCGGCAGTTCGAACCGACGGAGACCAGCACTTCATGAACGAACGCGTCTCGTCGGTGCGCCGGGGCCGGCAACATCCCATCGTCAGCCTGACCGCCGCCAGGGTGCTCGAGTTCTTTCGCGAGCCCGAAGCGGTGTTCTGGATGTATGTCTTTCCGCTGTTTCTCGTGCTGGCATTGGGCGCGGCGTTCCGCAATCGGCCCGTAGAGGCGTTCAGGGTTTCGGTCGTCGCCGGGCCAAAGGCCGAACGGGTGACGGCCGCACTCAATGCCGACAAGCGGTTCAAGGCCGTGGTGAGCGATGACGCGGAAGCCCGCCTCCGACTGCGGAGCGGCCGCGCCGACCTCGTGCTGGCGGCCGCTTCCGGTCCGAGGGACGAATATGTGTACTCTTACGATCCCACGCGGGCAGCGAGCGTGCTGGCGCGAAATGCCGCCGATGATCTCTTGCAGCGGGCCGCCGGTCGCCGCGACGTGCTGGCCACCAAGGAACGGGAGGTGAACGAACCGGGCGGACGCTATATCGACTTTCTCGTGCCCGGCCTCCTGGGCATGGGGCTCATGGGGGGCGGCATGTGGGGCGTCGGCTACGCCATCGTCGACATGCGGATTCGCAAGCTGCTGAAGCGCTATCTGGCCACGCCCATGAAGCGAAGTCATTTCCTCGCTTCGGTGATCGGCAGCCGGATCCTGTTCGCGCTGCCTGAAGTCGTGCTGCTGCTGGTTTTCGCCCGGCTGGTATTCGACGTCCGCAGCGAGGGGAGTCATCTCGCGATCGGATTGTTGATCGTGCTGGGGGCGCTGCAGTTTTCGGGAATCGGCCTGCTGGTTGCCAGCCGGGCGCAGACAATCGAGGCGATCTCCGGGCTGATGAACGCGGTGATGCTGCCGATGTGGATCGGCTCGGGCATCTTCTTCTCCAACGAGCGCTTCCCGGAAGCGGTTCAACCTCTGCTCTTCCTGCTGCCGCTGACTCCGCTAATCCACGCCATGCGAAGCATCATGCTCGAAGGGGCGACGCTTATTGCGGTGTGGGCCGACTTGGCAATCATCGCCGCCTGGATCGTTATGACCTTCGTGCTGGCATTACGGTGGTTTCGCTGGCATTGACCATATCAATCAGCGGAAAGAAAGGGGGCGGCCGGACCGCCTCACGCTGGCCGCCGGCGTCAATCGGCGCGAACGCAGCGATCACTTCCTCCCGAGTGTAGAAGCTGCGGTCGCGGCGGCCCTCGAGGAGGTGCGTCAACTCGACTACTTTGGCGTTATAGACCGCCTGGGCACCGCACTGCTGGGCAATCTGCACGAAACGCCCGTTGAGGTGATCGATCTCGGTCGTTTTGCCGCGCATCAGGTCCTGTTGCAGCGAGTAAATAATCGGCGTTCGCCGGCAGATAGCTCGCGCGACAAGGGCTGCCGCGGGACGAATCAGCGGATGATCGACGAACGACAGCAGGCGGCGAAAGCTGAAAGCGTCGCGAAAGCCGGGCGTGCCGGTGGGACGGATGCCGGCCTGTGCCATGACTGCCAGGCACTCGTCGAGAATGGGAATGGCAACAGTCTGCCGCCAGCGGCGGTAGAGGAGGCAGTCGGCCACCAGCCGGGAGGCCGAAAGCACCGAGGCATACCCCACTGCATTGATCGCCAGTTTGCTGTACTGCAGGCCGAAGATGTCGCGGCAGGCGTGGACCTTGAGCCCCGAGCGGCCGAGCACCTCCACGGCTTCGTCAACCGTGTCGGGCGGCGTTTCATCGGTGGCCGCGCCCAACGCCGTGATGCCGTCATACTGGTAGCTCACCGTGCCGGGTTCAAGGATTGCCATGTTGGTGGCGGTGACACCCAGCACGAGCCGATCGGCGCGGACGTAGCGGCGCAGCACGTGCTGATTGAGCCCGTTCTGGATCGACACCACGCGGGAGCCGTTCAGCCGGTCGCCAACGACGGCCAACGCGGTTTCGGTATCCTGCGACTTGACGGTCAACACGACCCAATCCGCGCCGGCGACGTCGCGCGGGTTGAGCGACACCGCAACAGCAACCCGCCGCGTGCCCCACGGCCCTTGGAGGACGACTCCGCCCGACTGCTGCATCCGCCGGCCGTGCTCGCCGCGGGCGATCAGCAGTACATCGAGCTCCGGCTGGTGATACTTGATCAGCCCGCCGAACATCGAACCGATCGCGCCGGCGCCAAGAACCGCAATTTTCATGATCCACCACCCCCGCAGATAACCGTCGGTAGAGCCGCAGTCTGCTTGCGCATCGACGGCCTGGAGGGGCGAAATCGAGATTATTCCCGCGGGGGATGCCATCCCTTACAGGCGCAACATCCGCTATCGATGATGCCTATTCCCCCCGCCCGCAAGAGCCTCAATATTCGCGATCTTTGACAAGGCCCGGCTGCGGCACCGGATACTTGCCCGTCGCGTCGGCCAAGAGCGGAGCGGGCGAATCGGTGGCCAGTTTGTCGACGTCGGGTGCGAATTCATGCGGACAGTCGAGAATCTCGTCCCAAGTGATGATCTGTCCGGTGTGCGCCGCCATACGGCCCATCGAACTCACTAGGCTCGCCTCGGCTCCGCGACGGGCCTCGTTGTAGGGCTGGTCCTGGCGGATGGCCTCAACAAAATCCTCCCACTCGACCAGGTACGGATTGGGCTCCTGCCCGGGATAGCTCCAGAGCAGGTTGTCTTTCGATTCGCGGTGCCCTTTGTACAACCACACGGTGCTGCGGTTCGCCGCCATGCTGTCGATCACCGCCAGCCCCTTGGCGCCGTGGGCATAGCCGCCGAACTGGTCGTCGCATCCGCCCATGCAGCGGCCATAGAAGAAGAGCTTGGTGCCGTCGGGGAACGTGTACTCCACCGCGTAGTTGTCGAAGTTCTGGTCGATGTTGTCGCCGCGGTAGTGCCGCCCGCCGGTGGCTTGTGCCTGAACCGGCCAGGCGTTCTTCATCCAGCAAAGCTCGTCGATGTTGTGGATGTAGAAATCGCTGTAACAGCCGCCGCTCGCCCAGAGGAAACTGTGGAATTGCCGGATCTGGTACTCCAGGTCGCTGATGTTGTCGGGCTTCGGACCGGAATTGAACGACCCGACCGGCGGGTGCATCCGATAGGCCCGCATGGCGATCACGTCGCCGATCTGCCCCTGTTTCACGCGATCGACCAGTTCACGGCGTGCGCGGCAGTGCCGCCACATGAGGCCCACAGCCACCTTGAGGTTCTTGGCCGAGGCCGCGTCGGCAAGCGCGTACATCCGCTTGGTGGTTGGGCCGTCGACGGTCACCGGCTTCTCCATGAAGACGTTGACGCCCTTCTCGATCGCGTAGCCGAAATGCACCCAACGGAACGCGGGCGGGGTCGCGAAGATCACCACGTCGCCCGGCCGCAGGCAGTCGATCGCCTTGCGGTAGCTGTCAAAGCCCACGAACTTGCGATCGTCAGGGACATCCATCTTGTCGGCGCACTGCTTCTTGAGGCCGCTGTAGCTGGCGGTGAGCCGATCCTCGAACACGTCGGCCATGGCCACGAGTTTCGTCGGGCCATTGGCGATCGCCAGCGCGTTGGCCGCCGCGCCGGTTCCGCGCCCGCCGCACCCTACCAGGGCGATCTGTATCGTGTTGTTCTCGGCAGCATGGACGTGCGGCACCGCCAAAGCAGCCAGTGACGAGGCCGCGGCCAACTGACCGGTACTCTTCAGGAAAGTGCGACGTGACACGGGGTTCTTCGGACTCGATGGCATGGCAGACCTCGCGGGCAGGACGGATGGTAAGGCCGAGACGAGGGCCAGTATAGGCCGCAGCGCGGGGGGGCGTCAAACTGTGCGTCGGCGGATCCCGACACGCGGTGCGAATGGGAATTGCGGGACGCCGCCCTGGCTTAATCTCACGCTAGAACGCGAGGGATGCGACTAGCGGACGGCCGCCGGTTCGAGGAGTTGGGCAAGCTGGCGTCGAGGGCGATCACGCCAGTGACCCAGATGGTAGGCATAGCCAGCAATGAGCGGCACGGCGAGCGTCGCTTCGCTGTAGACCATCTGCTCGAAAACCGTATCGACCTTGCCCCAACTGGAGGCCTCGCGGAGTGTGCTGCTGGACAGAGCGCCGTCGCGCACATCGGCCACGGTGACCTGGACGGCGTACTTGTGCATCGGCACGTCGGCGCCAAGGAACTCGGCCGCCACGACCACATCCTGGGCGAAATTCTTGGGCACGCCGCCGCCGATCATGAAGAGGCCCGTTTCAGCAGTCTTCATTTTGAGCTGGGTCAACTCCAGGAAATCCTTGGCGCTGTCGATGCTGACCCGAGGCTGGTCGCCGCGGGCATGCTGGTGGGCCACAAGACCAAACCCGGCCGAGCAGTCGCTGAACGCGGGTACGAAGATCGGTACCCCGGCTCGCCAGGCCTCGTAGACGATCGAGTCGGTCGGTTTGCGATCGCGCCGATCGAGGAATTCGCCCATGCGCTGGATGAACTCCCGTGAGCTGTAGGGGCGCGGATCGAGGCTGTCGGCGATCTGCTGAGTCGTGGCGTCGCAGATCCGCAGTTCATCCTCGTCGATCAGCGTGTCGTAGATCCGATCGATGTGCATGGCGCGCAAGTCGTCGTCCTCGACACCCGTCTTGAGACGATCGGCAGCGATGTAATGGCGGAAGCCGAGGGCCTCGAAGAAGTCCTGGTCGACGATGTTGGCGCCGGTCGAGACGACCATGTCGACCATACTGTGCCGGATCAGGTCGGCGAAAACCTTCTTGAGGCCCGCCGAGACCAGCGAACCGGCCAGGCAGAGAATGATCCCGCAATCGTGGTCGCGGAGCATGCGGTCGTAGATCTCGGCCGCCCGGGCGAGGTCGCGGGAACTGTAGGCCATCCGCCGCATCGCCTCGACCAAGGCGACGACATTATGCTCGGCAATGTCGATATGCTCGATCGTATCGCCCAGATAGTCCCGCTTGTCAGCCATCAATAAATCCTCCGTCCCGCGCCGTGAACACAAACCAAGTAATTGTATTCCTTTGCAATACGGGGGGAACTTCCATTGGTTCGCCCGGGACCGCAGTCGTCAATGGACCCTGGAAGCCGCATACCCTCAATCGGGTGGGTTGGCCGGGAGGCTTTCTCGGCGTTAATTGTGACGGATGGCTTTGCTATAATTAATTGCTTTGGTCCTGCCCGCGCCGGCGAACCGATTGCGCGCGTACTCTCTCTTGTCATGCAGCAGCACGAAATCCTCACCTGGCTCCGCGAAACAAGCGAGAGCCGCCTTACCGAACTGTGGCGGATGGCCGACGACACGCGGCAGCAATACGTCGGCGGCGAGGTTCATCTGCGCGGCTTGGTCGAGTTTTCGAATCACTGCGTGCGGTTGTGCGCGTACTGCGGCCTGCGGGTAGCCAACACAGAAATTGTCCGCTACCGCATGTCGGCCGACGAGATACTCCAGTGTGCCCGGCAGGCCGCCTCGTTCGGATATGGGACCGTGGTGCTCCAGTCGGGCGAAGATCCCGGCGTGAAGGCCGACTGGATGGCCGACCTGATCCGCCGGATTAAGGGCGAGACGGGTCTGGCGGTGACATTGAGCCTGGGCGAGCGTGAGGACGACGAATTGACGCTGTGGCGCCAAGCCGGTGCAGACCGCTACCTGCTGCGGTTTGAGACGTCGAATCGGCGGCTCTACGACCTGATCCATCCGCCGCGTCCGGGCCGGACGTCGGACCGCATCGCCCTGTTGCGGCGGCTCCAGGACTTGGGTTATGAGGCGGGTAGCGGCGTGATGATCGGCATACCGGGCCAGACGTACGAGGACTTGGCGCGTGACATCGAACTGTTCCGCGAGTTGGACCTCGACATGATCGGCGTGGGGCCGTTCCTGCTGCATCCCGACACGCCGCTGGGCGATCCCGACTTCCGGCCGCTTGTGCCCGACGCCGACCAGGTTCCGCCGAGCGAGTTGATGACATACAAAGTAATCGCGCTGGCGCGGCTGGTCTGCCCGCGCGCGAATATCCCCAGCACTACGGCGCTGGCGACGTTGAACAAGCGGAATGGCCGCGAACTGGGGCTGGTCCGCGGCGCGAACGTGGTGATGCCCAACCTGACTCCGCCGCAGTACCGGGCGAACTACGAGATCTATCCCAACAAGGCCTGCCTCCGCGAGACGGCCGGCGAGTGCCACTCGTGCATGCATTGGCGGATTGAAGCCATTGGCCGCACGGCGGGGAGCGGGCGGGGCGACTCACCGGCATTCCGCGAGAGGTTGGACCGGAGCGCGGAGGCAGCATACACGGAATCAGAGGTTCAGGATTCATCGGACAACAGCAGCGGCGCATGACGGCGCCGATTCAAGCAGGAAGGGAGGAATGAGACGCGCGGAAGCGCGCCCAATCGAAATGGCGAGTGTCAGCGATCGGAACAAGTTGAGTGAGGGCGGATACGATTTTATCGATGAAGGCTTTCTGAACGGGCTGCTCCAGCGCCGGGCTGATCCAGTCGAGGTTCGCGATATCATTGCCAAGAGCATGGCCAAGGAGGCGCTTGCGCCGGAGGAGACGGCCGTGCTTCTGGCCGCCGACGGGCCCGATCAGGTCGAGGCAATCTTCGACGCGGCCAGGCAGCTCAAGAAGGACGTCTACGGCAACCGCATCGTCTTGTTCGCGCCGCTGTACGTCGGCAATGAATGTACGAACGACTGCCAGTACTGCGCGTTTCGCCGCTCGAACAAGGAGCAGGTCCGCCGCACGCTCGACAAGAACGAGCTTGAGGCCCAGGTCACCGCACTGTTGGACAAGGGGCACAAGCGGCTGATTCTCGTATTCGGCGAACACCCGCTGTACAACGCCGCGTACATCGCCGACTGCGTCCGCCGGGTGTACGCCGTGCGGTCGGGCAAAGGCAATATCCGCCGGGTGAACATCAACGCGGCTCCGATGGACCACGAGGGGTACCGGAAGCTCAAAGAGGCAGGCATCGGCACCTTTCAAATCTTCCAGGAGACATATCACCACGAGACGTACGCCCGGCTCCATCCGCGCAATACGCGCAAGGGAGATTACCTCTGGCGGCTGGACGGGGTTGGTCGGGCGATGGAGGCGGGTCTTGACGACGTGGGCATCGGCGCGCTGTTCGGCCTTTACGACTGGCGGTTCGAGGTGCTGGCGCTGGTGTCGCACGCTTTGCACCTGCAGAAGCATTTCGGCGTCGGCCCGCACACGATCAGCTTCCCGCGGATGCGTCCGGCCAGCGGCGTGGCCATCGACGAACACGGCCTGGTGAGCGACCACGACTTCAAACGCCTGGTGGCCATTCTGCGACTGTCGGTGCCCTATACCGGGCTGATTCTCACCGCCCGGGAACGGCCTGAACTGCGGCGCGAGGTGATGGCCTTCGGCGTCTCACAGATCGATGCCGGCAGCCGCATCGAGCTGGGGGGCTACACCGAGGCGGGCGACAGCCAGGTGCAGATCAAAGAGCGCGAACAGTTCGAGCTGGGCGATATCCGATCGCTCGACGAGGTGATGCGCGAGTTGATGGTGAGCGGCTACATCCCCAGTTTCTGCACTGCCTGCTACCGGCTTGGACGCACCGGCGAGCACTTCATGGAATTCGCCATCCCCGGCTTCATCCAGAACCTCTGCACGCCGAATGCCCTGACAACGCTCATGGAGTACCTGGCTGACTACTCCAGCACGGAAACCTATCAGGCCGGCAAGCAGCTCATCCGCCAGGAACTGGACAGGATGCCTGAAGGCCGCCGCAAGGAAGAGCTGATAGCGCGGCTCAAGCGGATCGAGGAAACCGACGAGCGGGATCTGTATTTCTGAGCGTGCCGCAGGCACGGCAGCAGAATGGCCGAGTTTCGCCTCGAACACGACCTGCTCGGAACGGTGGAAGTGCCGGCCGGGGCGCTGTATGGCATTCACACGCTCCGGGCGTTGGAGAGCTTCCCGTTGGCCCGCCGGCCCGTCCATCGAGGGCTGGTCCACGCCTACGGCGCGGTGAAGCTCGCAGCGGCGCGGGCCAACCACGAGCTAGGCTGGTGGAAGGAGCCTGGGCTAGCGGCCATTGAGGAGGCTTGTCGGGAGATGATCGAGGGCCGGCTCGACGAACATGTGGTGGTCGACGCGCTCCAGGGGGGCGCGGGCACTTCCACCAACATGAACGTCAACGAGGTGCTTGCCAACCGGGCCCTCCAGATCCTCGGTCGGCCGTTGGGCGAATATTGCTCCATCAGCCCTACCGACGACGTCAACCGGCACCAGTCGACAAACGACACGTTCCCCACAGCGCTCAAGGTCGCGGCCATCGAGGGCCTGCGGGCGTTGGAACGCCAGGTGGTCGCCCTCGTCGAGGCATTCCAGGCGAAGGAACGCGAGTTCACCGCGGTGATGAAGATCGGGCGGACGCAGCTTCAGGATGCGGTGCCCACGACGCTCGGTCGCACGATGTCGGCCTACGCCGAAGCGTTTTCCCGCGATCGCTGGCGGATCTACAAGTGCGAGGAGCGGCTCCGGGTGGTGAACCTGGGCGGCACGGCGATCGGCACGGGGCTGGGGGCGCCGCGTCAGTTCATCTTCCGTGCGACCGAGCACCTGCGGCAGATCACCGGGCTGGGACTCGCACGGGCCGAGAACCTCGTCGACGCGACCCAGAACGCCGACGTGTTCGTCGAGGTGAGCGGCATCCTGCGCGCCCTGGCTTCGAGCCTGATCAAGGTCGCAACTGACCTCAGACTGCTCTCGTCCGGTCCCGACGCGGGCCTGGGCGAGATCCGTCTGCCGCCGCGCCAGGCAGGCTCTTCGATCATGCCGGGCAAGGTCAACCCGGTGATCCCCGAGGCAGTCACCCAGGCGGCGATGGTGGTCATCGGGCACGACCTGGTTGTGGTTCAGGCAGTCAACGCAGGCAATCTGGAGCTGAGCCAGTTCCTTCCGCTGGTGGCCGACAGCCTGCTCACCGCGCTCGATTTGCTCGCGCGTGCGTGCGATATCTTCCGCCGGTTGTGCGTGGCGGGAATCGAGGCCAATGCCGAGCGATGCCGGGAGCAGGTCCACGGCAGTACGGCCACCGTCACTGCGCTGGTGGAGCGGATCGGTTACGAAAAGGCCACCGAGCTCGCCCTGGCGTCTCGCACTGAGGGTCGAAGTGTTCGCGATCTCGCGCTCGAGCGCGGACTGCTCACCGCCGCCGAGTTCGACGAACTCGTCTCTCCCGAGCGGGTCACGCGGTTGGGATCGGGTCCGACTTAGGGCAGGATCTCCAGCCAGGGGAACGTGCCGGGGGCAGGATCCGCCTCGTCACTGCCGCCGTTGCCGGTGATCCGGACGTGGTCGAACTGGAACAGTTCGGCCAGGAGTCGCGGATCAACGCCGCTGATGTCGTACATCGTCACGTGCCGGTTGGTCGCCTCGGCTTCCACCCGTTCATCGCCCGCCGTACCCCAGACAAACGCCCGGTCGAATCCCTGCGCGCCGACATCGACGTAGAGCTTCTCGAACAGGCGGCCGATGATGCGGTAGTTCTCCGGGGTATCGTAGATCTCAGTCTTGCTGGCGAGCACGCGGAGCGTGTCGTTGCCCATCGAGCCGGTCAGGCGCAGCTCATCGACGCCGCGGCTTCGGCCGGCGCGGGCCCACGCGGTGACCTTGCTGAAATCACCCTCGACCTGCCGCACGAGCTTTCCGCTGCTGAACTTTGCCAGGCCGTTGCGGGCTTCGAAGAGATCGTTGTTCTTCGTGTCCTCGAACACCGCCTGGTCGTTGCCGCCGTTGTCGAAGTGGGCGTAGACCTCGTCGAAGTACCGTGCCCGGCGATACCGGTCGGTGCCGGTGAGTACGCCTTGGAGTTCATCCGCCTTGAATCGCTCCGAGCGGTAGCTGTCGTACAAGTAGGCTTTGTCGATGGCCGTGTCGGTCTTGTAGTTGACAGCCGGGTTCTCCATCGGATAAGCGTGGACGTACTCGGCGTTGTCGACCCTGAGGAGATAGCCGGGGCCGACCAGCGCGACCCACGAATCCGTGGCGGTGACTTCGTCCGCCGCTGCGGTGCCGTAAAGCTGGGCCACGTCGGTCTTGTTGCCGGCCGCGTCGATCAAGTAGTTTTCGACGTTCAGCGGCGCCAGATCGATGGTGAAGCCATCGCCCACTACGCTGCCGCCCGTCGAGTTGAGCTTGATCTGCTCGCGATCACCGGTGAGCACAATACTGATCGTGTCGTCGCCCCCCAGTCCGTTGAAGTTAACGGTCAGCGAGGAATCGTCGATCAGGAAGGTCTCTTCCTCCTCGGATTCCTCACCGATATTCGTTCGCAGCGTGACGTTCCACTGACCGGCCCCGGCGGGAGTGATCAACAGTTCGTCATTGCCCGCGGTGCCGGTGGTTGGCATCGCATCGGCGACATTGGCACTCGCCGGTCCGATGGGCGGATCGAAGTTGCCCACCAGCGGCACGGCAAATTCATCGCCAAACTGGGCGAAGATGTCGCGGCCCAGCGGCAGCGGCGTGAAGGCCACCTTGAACGTTCCGGGTGGATAGTCCGGATCGGGCACGATACGGTCGACGATCGACCGGCCGTCGGAGATCAGGATCAGCCACTCGCCGAGTTCATCATCCGTGGCGCCGCCGCGATCGGGCACCCAAAGCCCGATGTCGTCGATGCGATCGCCGTCGAAATCGGCGGCAATCGGCCGCTCGCGGACGCCGATCAGCCCGAAGTTGAAACGGCGATCGGTGATGCCGGTGATCCCGCCGATGCTCGAGAGGTCGACCGAGAACACATCCTGGTGCCAGATGCCGAGGTCGTCGACGCCGTCACCGTCGAAGTCGCCCACGATCGGCAGGCCCGCCGGCGGGTTGGCCGCCGAAGGCACGGCCGGCAGTGGCGACTGGTCGCTGATGAGGAAGTCGTGGTCGGTGTCGAGCCACCACTGGGTGCCGGTAAACAAGCCGATCTCGTCGCCATTGGCGGCATTGCCGTCGAAATTTCCGGCTACCGGCACACCAATGACGCTCAGCGACTCGGTGCGGACCACGTCCGCCACGCTATCGTTATTGGTGTCGATCAGCCAGCGGTACGCATTGCCGATCAGGCCGTAGGCCGCGATCTTGGCGAAACCGTCGGCTGCGGCGCCCAGGTTGGTGGCGAAGTTGCCCGCGAAAATGTAGTCGCTGGCAAAGCCCAGGGTGAAGGAGAAATCGCGGTTGGTGAAATCGTCGCTGTTCTGCGTGTCGAACAGGAAGTTCCCATTGCCGTCGACGTAAATGCTGCCGGCGGCCCAGACGGCGATCTCCGCCCGGGTGTCGATGGTAAACCGGGCGACGAAATCGCCTCCCGGCACACCGTCGCCGCTATGGTCCACCAGCCCGTCACCGTTGAGGTCCAACCGGAAGCTGGGCTGCGCGTGCGGCTCAATCGCGTTCGATTCGCCGTCCAGGTTGTTGCCCGGCGGGTCGACGAGGTCATCGGCAATGGTCAGCGTGAAGCGGTCGTCGGCCAGCGCCGTGGCGAATTCGCCCGGGTTCTCGAAGATCAACTGAATCCGGGCCTCGGCCGGGCTGACCAGAATGAAGTTGTCGCCCACGGCCGGCGCCGCCGGGAACGGATCCTGGAACACGAAGGTCCGCGTGGCCCCGGGGCCGACGATGTAATCGGTAATGAACCGTTCCTCGCCGGCCAGCGCTCCGGAGGTGAACCGCAGGGTAGCCCCGACGTGGTCGTCATTCACGTCCAGCAGCGCCGCCGTCGTGCTCGCGAACCGTCCGGCGTTGGTCACCGCGCTCAAGGTGCCGTTGATCGGCGCCAGCACCGGGAGGTTCGTCACGATCACCTGTTGGATCGGAATCACGCCGCTGTGGTCGCCGACCAGCAGGTAATGGCCCGGTTGCGAGGCAATGGCCTCATTGAGCGCCTCGTAGAGGAACCCCGGTTCGCGTCCCGGACGGTCGATGATGTCGATCGTAATCGCCCGAGTGAGCGGCGTGGGGCTGATCGGCTTGGCGTCGCCGAACAGGTTGTAGGCCGGCACGGCGCTGATGTAGACGTCGACCACCTGCGGGCCGAAGAGGTCGGTCTCAACGATCTGAAGGTCGTACAGGTTGACCGCCGCCGAAACGTTCTCGCCGAGCGGAATCGCGCCGCGGACCCGGGCGAAGTAGCTCTGGCCGGCCTCGGTGCCGACCGGGGCGTAGACCCCGCCGTCGGCCGGAATGGGCAGGCCGCTGGCCAGCAGTTCGAGGTTGTTGGTCACGCTGTTGATGCCGTAGATCTCCAGCGTGAGTTCTCCATCCCCCGGCAGGCCCTCGCGGCCGTTGGCCAGCACCGGGATCGCCTCGAACAGCAGATCGAAGCGGAAGGTGCTCGTCTTCGGGGCCACGAACTCGAACCAGTCCTCGTCGCCCGGCACGTCTTGTCCCGGACCGAAGGCGTTCGGAATCCCGCCCGGGTCGATGGTCGGATGGACCGCCACGCGCGAGAGGAAGTCGAAGGCGGTAGACACCCGCCGCGTGTCGTTCAATTCGAATGGATCGGACGCGAAGACGATCAGCCGACCGCGGCCGTCCGTCCCCGTATCGCCATTGCCGTTGATGTCGACGTTGTCGAGCGGTGTGACATCCAGACGCTCGACTTCGGAGAATACCACCGGGGCTGCGGCGCCGACGGTAACGCTGCCGCTGCGGCCGTCGGTTCCCTTGCGGTACAGCACAAGGTCGCCCAGCCCGTCGTCGCGAACGATCAACCGGTCGCTGGCGTTCGGCTCGCCGCCATGCACGGTGAATCGCAGCGTCTGCGCGGCGACTCCGTTTGCCAGGTTGAGATCGGTGTAGACATCGGCCACGCCCACGCGTATCAGGTCGTCGCCCGCGCTGGCTTCGATGAGCACCTGCTCGACGCTGGGCACGGCACCGGCGGCCACGATGGTGTCGACATCGAGGACTCCGCCCACAGTCACGTTGAGCGTGAAGTTGACCACCGGCGGGGCCGGCTGGAATACGTCGATCAGGTCGTTGCCGAGCGTGCCACGAACAAGGATCGTGTCGAAGTCGGCCCCGCCATCGATCGTGTCGGCTCCGCCGCCGCCGATGAGCGTGTCCTCTCCGGGGCCGCCTTCGAGGACGTCGTCGCCGGCGCCCCCTTCGAGGAAGTCGTCGCCCGGTCCGCCGATGAGCAGGGCATCGGCGGAGAGTTGGTCGTCGCCCAGGCCGCCGTTGAGGGTGATCAGAATGGTGGCCTCGACTCCCGCGGCGGCCTTGATCCGGTCGTCGCCGTCATTGCCGTTGACAACCAGGCGGTCGGTTTCCGCAACCACCGAGCCGCGCACATTCACGTCATATTCCAACCCCGCGACGTTGACCACGCCCGCCGCCGCCGTGATGAGAATGTCGTCGGCCACGGTGCGGCCGTTGACCGTCACCTGGTCTCCCGCCGCCAGACCGTCGGCGCCCAGGTTGAGATTCACCACGCGGACGTCGGTCTGCGTGATGTCGTTCACGACGAACGTATCGGCGCCGGTCGCATTGGCTGCGGCCAGGTTCATCTGGCTGCGGATCTCACCGGCCGGATTGAGCGCGGTGTGGACATTGACGTAGATGTTTCCGGACAGCAGGTCGGCAATGTTGGCCGTCGGGAACGCCAGGCCGCGGACGATGCGGCGGAAGCCGCCGCCCGAGGCGATATAGGCGGTCTGATCTCCAAGGCTGACGACAGCCGGCCCCGCCGCGCCGGGAGGAGCCACGTGCAGATGCGAGGAGATGATCGGACCGCTCAGCCCCTGCACGAACAGATCCAGATCGAACGTGTTGTTAGCCGAATTGAACCGCATTGTCGCCGTGCCCGCCGCGCCCGGCACGGCAATCGGCGCCGGGACTTCCTGGGCCTGGTCGAGTACCGCGGTGAACGTGAAATCGCGGTTGACGTCGACCTGTTCGACGTCGGCCACGTCCATGTCGATGCTGCCGAGACTCCGCAGGAACTCCAGTCGTCCGCCGACCGCGTTGAGCGTGAACACCTCGTCGCCCGAGGAACCATTGAAGGCCATCACGTCGACGTCGCCGGCTCCGCCCTCGATAAGGTCGCTGCCGTCGCCCGGATCCCAGAGGAATGTATCGGAGCCGTCGCCGCCGAACATCTGATCGGCGCCGGCGTCGCCATCGAGGATGTCGTTCCCCTCGCCGCCGTAGAGAACGTCCGCGCCGGCCAGGGCGATCAACGTGTCGTTGCCGCGGCCGCCGTCGATGAAATCGGCCAAGGGGCTGCCGATCAGGTAGTCGTCGCCGTCACCGCCGAAGATGTTGGCGTCGACGGTCCCCGACATGTCGACGATGTCGTTGCCCTCGCCGGCATCGATGGTCTTGCGAACTCCAGCCAGGTTGAGGTCGAGGTCGATCACGTCGTCGCCGCCCAGCGTGCTCACGCGGACCTCGGCGAGGTTTGCGCCGGCGGTGATGGCGACGCCGTTGACGGTCACCGCTGTCGCAGTCGACGTAACACTGTCGTTGCCTTCGGTCGCCACCAGGTCGAGCACGTCGTCGATCGGCATCGCGGCGTTGCCATTGACCGTGAACGTGCCGCTGAAGCCGATGAGGTCGGTTGGATGGACCTCGAACCGGTCCACGCCAAACCCGTTGGTGAGCGTGACATCCTGGAACTCGTCATAGTCGATCGATTCCCGGGCGTCGATCTGGATGCGATCGCCCACCGTCGGTCCAGCCTTGACGGTCCACAGATTGTCGGCAGAGTCGTCGTTGACCAGCAGCGTATCGGCATCGCCCGCGTTGGCGTTCAACAGAACGTGCTCGATGCCGGTATACGGGATTGCCAGCGCGTTCACGTTCACCATGCCGTCGCCGTTAGCAAACCCCGGACTGACGGAGAAGGCTTCGTCGACCGCCGCGACGCCGTTCACGGTGAGCACATCGCTATGCCCGGGGCCGCCTCCTTCAATGCGGATCTCAGCATACGCCTGCGGATTGTTGATCACGAAACGGTCGTCGCCCTCAAAGGCGTCGAGCGTGAGGTTGGCGACGCTGGCGGTCTGGATCGCCAGGTGCGTCCCCAGGGAGCTGGTCAGGGTCACCGCCCCGGAGGTCGCCGCGACGCTCAAGGTATCGCTTCCACCGGTACCGCGGGCGAGCAGGGTGTCGGAGCCCGCCGCGCCGTCCACAGTGAGCACGGCCGCGCTGCCGACATTCTGATAGGCGATGCCGAGCAGGTTGTTGACGCGGAGGGCGCCCTCGTCGAATGCGCTTCCGGGTGTGTGGGCGATGAGATCGGCGGCGGCCGTGCCGAGGACCGTGAGACCATCATTGCCTCCCTCGCCGTCATAGATCAGTTCCTCGACGCCGCCGGGCGACGACTGATAAAAGACCGTCGGCGGGCCGGGGAAGAAGACGGTGAACGGGGAAATGTTGATGGTCGAGTCGTTCACCGGCTCATCGATTGTCAACACGCCCGTATCGGAACCCGTGGGTTGATAGATGACCGTGTCGGTTCCGGGTGTCTCCAGTATCAGCTTGTCGCTGGCCGAAGGGGGGCCACCCGCCACGAACACATCGACATCCCATTCCGCCTGGTTCGGAGCCGGCGTGCGGACGACGATGTCGTCGTCGCCGGCCAGACCGTCCACGTACAGCGTCGGAGTGTTGATATAGAGGATGTCGAGCCAGTCGTCGATCGAGACGGTGAAATCACGGATGCCCGGCGTGAATGCCGCCAGGATCGGATGGGTCGAGGCATCGCGGGCGATAATCGTGATGTTGTCGTCGCCGTTGGTGCCAATGATGATCGCCGGGCCGGGGCCCATGACGGTAATGTCTTCGATCTGGTCGAAGCTCACTCGGGCCGCACCGGCCACGACAAAACCGCCCGAATCGTTTTCCGGGCCCGGTTCGAAGATCGTTGGACCGGCGGGGAACAGATTCAGCAGATCGCCGGCCGAGGTGCCGATGGGGTCGCCGCCGTCGATGAAGATCGGGATTGCACCCGGCGTGACGTCGAACTGGTCGTTGCCGGCCAGACCGTACACGGCCAGGGATTCAGCGCCCGTGAAACTCACCAGGCCATCGTTGCCGACGCCGTTCGGCGCGTCGTCGATGCTGACCGACGCGGCGCCAACGATGAAAGTCTGTTGGACGGCATTGCCCACGACGGCCAGTTCATCCTCACCAGCGCCGAGGTCGATGTTCACTCCGCCTGCCCCGGTGTTCGAGTAATAGACCGTGGGAAGGGCGAGCCCGCTCTCCACTTTGCCCGTGGTCGCCGTAAGCACCGTCACGGTGACATCGTCATCGCCGCTAGTCGCCGCGATCGTCGGCGCTGCGCCGCCCGCGTTGAGATTGATCACTTCGATGCCGGCATAGGCCAGAGGGTTGAGCGCCGTTTCCTGGATTCTCTCGGTCTCCAGATTGAGCGTCACTGCTGCGCCAGCGCCGGTGAAATTGAGCACGTCGGAACCGGCCCCCGGGTCGCCCCCTTCCAGGAATATCCCGCCGGCGAACGGATGATTTCCCGGCACGTTGAACTGGTCGTCGCCGTCCGAACCGTTCAGTCGCAACACATTCACCGAAGTGGTGATGACGTTGATCAGCTCGCGCACCGGCGAGGGGAACGAAGGCGAAGTCAGCGAGAGCGTACCGGCGGCAGCCACCGTGAAGATCGCATCCACGTTGGCGCTGTCGATTGCGTTGACCACGAGTTCATCGACACGAGCCAGCCCGGCGTCGTTGAACGTGAGCGTTCCGCTGAAGCCCAGATTCGAGAAATCGACGCTCAGCAGAGCTCCGCCACTGAAATTGCGCATCGTGATGCTCGCCGCGTCGGCCAAGGGGCCGTCGTCCAACGCGATCACCTGGCCCCCAACGGGCGTGGTGACGGTGAGGTTGTCGTTGCCGCCCTGGCCGTTGATGACGAGGTGTTCGGCAGCGGAAACCGTCACCAGCGGCAACGCGCCGACCTGCACCGTGCCGGAATCGACACCGGTCGGAGTGTAATTGATCGCGTCCAGGCCGCTCGTGCCGTTCACCAGCACCGTATCGCTGCCGGCGGGATCGCCGCCGTTGACCGTGATTCCGGTCAGCCCCGTGGGCGTGCCGGCATTGTTGAGGCTGATCGTGTCGCTGCCGCCGAGCGCGTTGATGGTGAGCGTAGTCTTGGCCGAAAAATCGATGTATTCGAGGTTGTCGATCGTCACCCGGCCGCGCGTCGGATCACCGGGCGTCTGAGCGTAGCTGATGGCGTTGTCGGCCGGTGTGGCATTGACCACCAGCGGACCGGCCACGAGATCGACGAGCGGTTCGATATTGCTGAAGCTGACTGTCTGCGTCACGCCGCCGATCACCGCCGTGCTTACGCCTTGACCCGGATTGGGCCCCGGCGAATAGACATTGCTCGTGGCGGTTCCGCCGGTAAGCACCAGCGAGTCGTTGTCTGCGCCGCCGTCATAGCTGACGAAAATCGGAATCGCGCCGTTGGTGCTGTCGACCGTGAGCTGGTCGCCCCCGCCGCCGCCATCCACTGCGATTCTCTCGACGCCCGACGAGGAAATCGGCCCGCCGATGAAGTCTGTGAATACGGTCGCCAGCCCATTAACGGTGGCCAGCAGGTGACCGCTGGCGTTCAGCGCCAGCGAGATGATGTCGCTGCCCGGTGTGCCCAGCACGCGAATCGTGTCTCCGATGAGGCCCGCGACGCCTCCGCCTAGAGCGTCAGTCCCGCCATTGCCCACGAAGGTGTCGTCACCGCCGCCGCCGTCCATGGTTTCGTTGCCCGCGCCGCCGATGAGCAGATCGCCGCCCTCGCCGCCATCGAGACCGACTGAAGCCAACGGGTTAGCGACCGTGGCACTCACGTCGAGCGTGTCGGCCCCGGCATTGCCCAACAGACTCAGCCGGATCACCCCTTCCAGTCCGGCGCCGGTTGTGATCGTGTCATCGCCCTCATTACCGCGGATGGTCAACAAGTCGTCAGCCAGTGCCGCCCCGGCAATGTTGATGTCATAAGGCAATCCCTCCACGGCCACGAGACCCGCGGCCGGCATGGTGGCCGCGATGTGATCAGCCACGGTGCGGCCATCAACGCTGACGATGTCCGTGGCTCCGTCCTCGCCACCGACGTCAATGTCGACAACCTTGACGTCGGTCGTCTCCAGGGTGCTCAATGGATTGCCCGCGACCTGCGACCTGCCCACGGTTGTCTGGTCGGCCCCTCCGAGGGTGTTGAGGTCGATCTCCTCGAACCCCGCCACGTCCATGAGCACCGACCCGACATCGCGAAACAGGCTGAACCGCGACGGATCGACCGTGTTGGCGTAGAGATAGAATGTCTCCGCAGCGGCACTGCCGTTGAACACAAGCCGATCCGCTTCGTCGGCGCCCCCCTCGACAAGATCGCTGCCGTCGCCCGGATTCCAGGTAAAAGTATCGGAACCGGAACCGCCGAAGAACTGGTCCGCACCCGGCCCGCCCACGGCCACATCGTTGCCGTCGCCGGCATCAATGCGGTCGGCTCCGCTGCCGCCGACGATGTTGTCGTTGCCGGCTCCAGCCAAGAGAGTCAATGGCATCGCCGTCACCGGCGTCGCCGTAATCGTGTCATTCCCTTCGCCGGTCTCCACCGTGAAGCTGACGAGCCCTGCGGCTACCAGATCGGACGTAAACGTGACGCTGTCGTTCGGACTGCCGAGCGCCGCGTCGTTGGTGGCCGAGTCGACCTTTACATGGCCGACATTGAAGAACGTCAGCGCCTCGAAGGCCACGCCCCCGCTCGTGCCGGAGACACGATTCTGGCCCGCCGCGGGACTATCGATCGTCAGCACGTCGTTACTGCTGGGCGTGACGAACGTCAATTCGCTCAGGCCATTGATGATCACCGGTTCCAGGCCGGTGAAGTGGATGGCCGAACCTCCGATGTTGACCACGCCTTCGCCCGCGACCGTTGCCGGAAGGTACGATCCGCTGCCGCTGCCATCGCCGATCACCGTCAGGGCATCATCGCCCCCTGTCCCGCCGTCATAAAAGAAACCTCCGACGGGGATCGGGTTGCCGTTGGCCCAGTCCACGGTCAAGTTGTCGTTTCCGCCCCATCCCAGCACGTTAATCTCGCTCACCTGGGAGAACAGCGTGCTGATCTCCAGCGCGCCGTTGATGCGCACCTCGAGATACATGCCGGTCGCATCCAACGCCACGTTGATGTCGTCGGCTTGGTCGACAGAGTCCTGATCGCCGTTGACGGTGACGACTCCGTTGCTGTACCGGTCCAGCGCGACGACTTCCTCGATCCAGGCACTGGCCGAATAGCCATCGAACATCCAGCGGCTGTTTGGGTCGTCCCAGGAAACCGTGTAATAGTGGAGATCGTTGGGCGCGGTGTTGGCGTTCGGATGGCCTTTGTTATCGTCCGAATCGGTGATCCACAGTCCCAAGTAGTATTCCGGATCGGCGGGGGTATAGGCGGGATCGTAGTTGTATCCCCACACGGTAACTTCATGGCTGAATCCGTTGTGGACCCAGATGCCCATGCCCGACCCGAGCGCCGTGTACTGGCTGATGAACGACATCACGTTCGCATCGTTCGGCTCGACATGAACATAGGTGGCGGGATTGTGCGTCGGATGGAAGCCGCCGCCCGCGACATCCACATCGCCGCCGTAGGTTCCTGCCCCATCAAACCACCAGGTGATAGCGTTCTGAGCGAACTGGCCGACGTCCATCCAATGCTCCTCGAAGTAGTCGAGGAACTGGTCCGCCTTGAACATGTTGTTGACGAATCCCCAGCCAGTCCACTCCAGCATGTTCGACGCGGTCGCCGCCCAGCAAAGATCATCATCCTCAGTCGACGTCGAGTCTTTCTCCGCATCAGACCATGTGCCGTCAAACTGATCGAAGACGAGAACCCGAGTGCCAGCCTCTGCCGAATCACCGGGCGCCGGCGCTCCGCTTCCCGCCGTGAACAGCAGATCATTCAGCAGCGGGTCCCCCACCGGCGCGGCGGTGAGAAGAGCACGCTGCTCCAGCCACTCCATGTTCAGTGCACGTGAGGAGAGGTGCTTTCGTGCCGGCCCCGCCCCCTTACCGGACTTCCCGCTGCCGCGAGCGAAACGTGCTACCCGCTTGGCCAATGTCGTGCGAATGGACATGGTATGACTCCGTGGATTTCGGACCAGCGACAGGTCGGGACGGGCGACAATATCCCTGCGGTTAAAAGACGAGTTCGCCTACCGATTCTCGCTCGAGGCACCCCGCCAGCAACACGCAACCGGGTGTAGCTCTGGTGAGAATCTGGTGAAAGGCTCGCCGCCTCTCCGGCGCGCGAAGAATCCGCCACGAACAAGGCTTCACCTCATCGCGGCGGCCCGGTGGCCAGCGGACTTGGCTACTGGTGAGAGAACCCGCCGTTTTCCAACGGCTTGCCGTCCGTGAGCGGAGCCAACTGCCAGCGCACCCCCTGGCCGCTGCCATCCCCCGAAAACCGGATGACAGGATTTTTCTGGTTTCGATTCAAGGAAACGATCGTGTCATGCAATCGGCGCTTGGAGTCCTGCTCCGGGTGCGGCGGCAGGGGATCGTCGAGACGGACCGGCCACCCCTCCTCTTCAAACGCGGCGAGAATCGTCTCCTGGTTGGCCGCGGGCACTTTGTATTGCTTGACCACAATCTCGCCGACGCGAAGCTCCTGCCGCTCGCGGTCCCATTTCGGCCGCCGCGTGCTCGACGCGTGCTCCTCAACGACCCGTTCACCATCCCCATTGCTTCCCGGCGGATGACACGAATTGGCGATAGCGCGGCGCGCATACGCCACGCCTGTCTCGGTCAACACAAAGCACGTTCGGCGGCTGAACGTCAAACCGCCGCTGGCACGGAAACAGCGAGTCTGATCGCCGGGCATCGTCGCTTCGCGGGCGTGCTCAACAAAACCCTTGCACACCAGCCAGCGGAGATCGCTGGTTGTCAAACCCGCCGCGCGCAGACTGGCAATCTCCACAGCGAAGTCCCACGCCGACCGGCCCAACTCCTCGGCGTACGCATGCGACTCCAGCAGCAGTGCCAAAGCGGCCTTGCCGTGTTCCGCTACCACGGCGCCTCCGCCAACCGCGGCGACCGGACCCATCCACGCGCGCGTCTCTTCTTTGGACGCTGCATTCAACAATCGCTGCATAACAGACTCTTGACCCCACTCACTAACGCGTCGTGCGCCCCATATCGTGCCAATCGCCCCCTCCGATCGCCTCGACTTCCCCCTTCGCATCCCTGCATTGGCGCCAGGTCGCCTGACTCTCTGTGGGGGATTGCTTTCATCCTATGCACACCTGACAAGGCGGTCAATTGAATTGATCCATACGGACGGCCCTATCTCGAAAACTTGCACTGCTAGCAGCCTGCTGGACAATTGCCAAAGATCGAGACACTCCCCCTCTGAAGAGCATGCTTGTTCCGCGTGGCGTCCGTCTCAACCAGAGTTTCACCAGTTTGCATGTAGCGGACCTCCGGGCGCCCCCGTATCGTTTCGCACGGAGGATGCCGGCATGTTCGAGTTGATCCCTGGAGGATTGGGCTGGCACCCAGATCTACCCGATCCCCGTGACTACACTCCCGAGCACCCTGATTTGGCACGGATGCTGACGGGCTTGAAGGCGCAGACCCGCCTGCCGACGTCAGTCGACTGGCGGGAGTTCTGCCCCCCGATTGCCGACCAGGAGGATCTTCCGACCGGCGCGGCCCACGCTGCGGTGACCCTGGTGCGGTACTTCGAACGCCGCGCGAGCGGGCGGTTCTCCCAGCCCTCACGGGCGTTCGTTCACCAGGTTACCCGGCGATTGCTGAACCGCACGGGCCACGGCGGCTGTGATCTGCGGACGACCTGGAAAGCGATCGCCCGATTCGGAATCCCAGCCGAGCATCACTGCCCCTACGGCCGGTCGCGGATCGAGGGGGAACCCGATGCCTTCGCCTACGCGGCGGCGGAGAAATTGCCCGACTTGCGCTACGTGCGTCTCGACAGACGCAATCTCTCCGGCGATGAATCACTGCTCGCCGCCAAGGCATTCCTGGCAGCCGGCTTCCCTTCCTCCTTCGGGTTTCCCGTCTGTGTCTGGCCCTCGCGCGACCCCGATATCTGCTACCCGACTATCTACGACACAATCCGCGGCGGTCAGGCGGCGATGGCCGTAGGCTACGACGACAACCGCTGGATTCGCTCCGACAAGGGGGCGCTTTTGATCGCCAATTCGTGGGGCACCGCCTGGGGCGACAGCGGCTACGGCTGGCTTCCCTATACCTTCGTTCGCGAGCGGCTGGCCGTCGACTTCTGGACGCTCGTTTGCCCCGAGTGGCTCGCCTCCGGCGAGTTCGACCGTCCCGTCGGTCTCGCTCCGCTCGCGGAGCCTGGTGCGTAAGCCAGCGATTCAGAAGCTGCGCAGATACCGAACCGCATCCGCGATCTCCGTTCGCGAATCGGATGCCGTCTGGGCGCTGACGGTGAAGAAGCCCCGATAGTCGTGATCCGCCAGCGCTCCCAGAAGGCCAGGGAAATCGGCGCTGCCCTCTCCCAGTGAGGTCGACTCTGAACGCCCGCCGGGAACCAGTATGGCATCGGTGGCATGAACGTGCAGAATCCGCGGGCCGAGGGCTGCCACGGCCTCCAGTGGCGAATGGCCGCTGAGCAGCAACGCACCTGGATTGAAATCCACTCCAATCAGTCCCTCCGGCAGCGCGGCCAATAGCCGCGCCATGTCAGGGCCGCTATCGGTGGTCGTTTCCAGGGCCAGAATCGCTCCGGCGCGGTTGCCGTGGTCGGCCAGATCAGTCAGCACTTCTACGAGGAGCCTCCAGGCCTCCGAATCCGTCTCCGCGGGTACCCGTCCCGCGTGATTCACCACAACTCCGGTGCCCAGCTTGTGAGCCAGGTCCATCGCCGCTTTCGTGGCCGCAATCCGACGGTCGAGCTCAGCCGTCGTGTTGTAGCCTCGCCGCGTCCGAAAGGTCACCGCCGAAACTCGGAGCCGCAGGTCGTCGAGTACCTTCCGCAGTTCCCGCAGACCAGTCTGCGACAACTGTGGGCCCAATTCCCCGCGGGCGTTGATCTCCACGGCGTCGGCCCCCATTTCCGCTGTCGCCGCCAAGGCCTGTCGGGGCGGCAGGTTCAACGCGGCGATATCCACTCCGATTTTCAGTCTGGCCACACAACGCTCCTTCGGGTACTACTGTCCAGAATATTGGCCGGAATTCCGACGTGGGGGGGACCCTGCCGCTGAACGTCTGGCATCATCGGCCAGTCCTCCCCCCGGCCGAGACAGAGATCATCGAGCCCGCCAATACCGCAACCACCCAACGTGGTGGCAAGGACGCCTCGAATTATGATCTGGATTCTCCCCATGGTGATTTTAGCGGCTGGGCCGGCCGCGCCCATCGCCGACCAGATCCCGGCTGGAAAGGAAATGTTTCGCTCGATGTTCGACGGGTCGAGCGACGTGAACTACGACACTTGGCCCGATGGTTGGACCCGACGCCGCGGCCCCGGTTTCCCGCACTGGCTGCCGATTGCCATTACCAATGATCCTGGTCCGCATGCCCAAGGGTGCCTGCGGATCGATCTGGATGGCGGGGCGGCGGTCGCTTTCAGCCCGACGGTCCCGGCCGCATCGCTCTATGACTATGTCCTCGAGGTCTACGTAAGCACTGCCGGACTGGTCGCCGACAAGGCATTCGTTTCGCTGGGATTCCTCGACGGGGGCCGCCGGCGTCTGGAGGAATTCCGCTCCAGAGTGATTGGCGGCACGAGCCAATGGCAAATGATCCGCCTCGGCCCGGTGTCGCCCCAGAATCCTGCCATCCGCGGCGTGGTGGCCGGGTTGCACGTCGAGCCCAATGGGCCTGCCGACCTCACCGGCACAGCACGCTTCGCCGAGGTGCGGATCATCCGGCTGCCGCGCCTGGTGCTCACCATGGGAAGTCGGCACCACGTCTTCGCCGACCCGCAACAGGCGGGCGTCTCCATACAAGCTTCAGGTATTGACGAGGCAGGCTCGGCCGCCGTCATGGAACTCGAGAACGTCCTGGGGCAGTGCGTCGCTCGGCAATCGGTCCCGTTGAAAGTGCGGAACGCCGACGAGCCAGTGCCACCGCCGACTTCTCCGGAAGCGGTGCCGGCAGATGCAGAGCATTCAGATGGGATCGCGATGGAAGCTGCATCCGCCCTGGTTGCTGAAGGGGAGTGGTTGCCGCCGATCCCCGGACCGGGGTTCTACCGCGTTCGCGCGTCGCTCAACGGCACCAGCGCGCTCAGCCGCGCGACCTCGCTGGTAGTCGTATCGCCGCCAACCGCTCCCGTCACCACCGACTTCGGCTGGTCGTTGCCGCGCGGCGCGGAACCGCTCGGTTGGTCGGCGTTGGCCGAATTGGTCGGCGATGCGGGAATCGGCTGCGTGAAGCTGCCGATGTGGGTCGACGAGGCCGACGGCCAGTCGATCGACCGGCTGACGCAACTGGCCGAACGGCTCTCGCAACGGGGGATCGTTCTGGTGGGCATGCTCGACACGCCTCCCGCCGCCGTTCGCGCTCAGCTCGATCCGAGCGTTGGCCACACGCTGGCCGAAGTGCTGTCCTCCGACGCAAAGCTCTGGGGGCCCGGGTTGCGAGCCGTGCTGGCCCGCCTGGGCATCTACGTCCGCCTGTGGCAATTGGGAGCCGACGACGACACGAGTCTTGCTCGTTCCGCCGACGTGGCCCAGCGAATCGCCGCCATCAAGGACGAGTTGGGACCGGATACCGAACTCGGCTTGAGTTGGGACTGGATGCAGGAGCTTCCGAATACGGGGGCAATCGCTCCTCAGTGGCGGTTTGTCTGTCTCAGCGGCAATCCACCGCTGACGCAACAGGAATTGGCCGCCTATCTGGGCGACCGGCGGCCGAGTGACGTCGAGCGATGGGTCGTGCTCCAACCGCTGGCCAAGGACCGCTACGCGCTGGAAAGCCGCGTCGCCGACCTGGTCCATCGCATGATGGCGGCCAAGAACGGCGGAGCGAGCACCATCTTCGCTGCCGATCCCTTTGACGCCGACGGATTGATGAATCCCGACGGTACGCCGGGCGAGTTGTTCCTGCCCTGGCGCACCACCGCTCTCGAGTTAGGCGGCCGCGAACCGCTGGGCACCGTCGATCTGCCGGGCGGCAGCCCAAACCAGGTGTTTGCCGGCGAGAAGGATGCCGTGATGGTGGTCTGGAACGACGTGCCGTTTGAAGAGACTGCCTGGCTCGGGCACGACGTGAAACAACTCGACGTGTTCGGCAACAGCCGCGTTCTGGCCGCCGAAGACGGCATGCAGACTCTGCCGGTCCAGCGCGTGCCGACATTCGTTACCGGCGTCGATCCGGCCGTCGTCCGCTGGCGGCAACAGTGTGTGTTCGACACCGACAGGATCCCCAGCGTGCTGGGACAGCGCCATTCAATCACTCTCCGTGTGAGGAACTCATTCCCGCAAGGCGCCAGCGGGCGATTCCGTTTGGCAGTGCCCGACGACTGGATTGTGGAGCCGCGCTCCGGCATGTTGCGGCTCGCCGCCGGGGAGACATGGGAGTGTCCGCTTGAGATCCAATTACCCTACAACGTAATCAGCGGGCGGCACCCCGTTCGCGTCGAGTTTGAACTCGACACGTCCCCTCCCACGCGTTTCTCCGTCTACCGATCGATCGATGTCGGCTTCGAGGGCCTGTCCTTCGAACTCGCCGCGCGGCTCAACGGCCAGGGCGAACTGGAGGTCGAACAGCGCCTGCTGAACGAGACGGAATCGGCGGTGCGGTTTCGCTGCTATCTCTATGCACCCCAGCGGCGGCGCATGGAGATCACCACCGCCGCGCCGCCTCACGGCCAGGACTCGCGCATCTTCCGGCTGGCCGACGGCGCCGAACTGGCCGGCAAGACACTGTGGATGCGCGCCGAGGACACCAGCGGCTCGCGCGTGCTCAACTACCGGGTTGCCGTGGGGCAATGAACGGGAAAAACGTGCCCAAGCTCGGGCTTGGGCACGTGGAGGCTCGACGCGCAACGCGCCGCGCCTTCAACCGGCGCGGACCTGAAGCTTCTGGGTCGCTTCTTCAGGTTCCGCCTCGGTGCGGAGTTTGATCGTCGCACCCGGCGGGGCGCGGCGTTCGGCCACAATCCCACGGCGAGTCGCAGCCAGGAAGCGGTAGAACTCCGCCGCCGGCCCCGCAGGGAATTCCTGCTGGAGCCGGGTGAGAACCTCGTTCCACGTCAGCCGACTGCGATAGATCACGCGATACGCCGCCTTCAGTTGCCGGACGTCGCTCACCGTGAAGCCGGCGCGCCGCAGCCCGATCTGGTTCAGGCCGACGATATAGCTGCTCAACCCGTCCACCGTGACATAGGGTGGCACGTCCTTCGTGATGTGCGATTGGCCGCCCACCATCGCCAGTGTGCCGATGCGGCAGAACTGGTGCGCGGCGGCCGCCCCGGACATATACGCCCGGTCGCCCACCGCCACGTGACCGGCAAGCATGGCGTTGTTGGCGAAGATCGTGTGATCTCCCACCCGGCAGTCGTGGGCGATGTGCACGTTCACCATCAGCAGGTTGCCGTCGCCGATGATCGTGGCTCCACCGGCGTCGAGCGCGCGGTGGACGGTGACATTCTCGCGGATCGTGTTGCCGGCGCCGATCACCACGCGGCCCGGTTGCTCCGGCATGTGAACGTGCTGCGGCATGCCCCCCAGCACCACGCCTTCGCAGATCCAGTTGTTCGGTCCCAGGGTGGTCCCGCTCTTGACGACGACACGGCTCTCCAGCTTGCAGCTATCGCCAATCGTTGCCTCGGACTCCACCACGCAGAAAGGACCAATCTCGACGTCGCGACCGATCACAGCCGTCGGGCTCACGACGGCCAGAGGGTGAACTCTCACGGGTTGGGACCTCGAAATCTGAGTGCATTGGAATGGGCCGGCCGCTCACGCGCGGCAGGCTCCGAGCGGATGCGGCGGAGGGGGTGCCTCATGGCTAGCCGCCCCGCCGCCGCACGCGCTGACTGTTATCGGCCCGGCAGCGGGGGACGGTTCACGACGAGGATCGGCTTTTCGCCGGTTTTTCCTGTTTTCCTGTCCGAGGGGACCCTGTGCGATTTACGCTCTGGCCCCCGCAAGAGCCAGCCGCCGTGAGCTTTGCGCAGATCGGGCATCGCTGGCAAATCCTGCGGTCCGGCCGCCGGAGCCCCGCGCGCCAGCCCGTCCCCGGGGAGGGCGGCCAGACGCGTTCGGTGCCCCTGGCCCCCATCGGCCGGAAGGCGTAAACTTCCCTTTGTCCTTGTTCCTGCACCGGAGAACCCAGTCGCCATGCCGAGCCACGACGAAATCTACGATCAGGCCATAGTCTTGCAGCAGGAAGGGAAGCTCGACGAAGCGGTCGGCATGTTGCAGGATCTCGTGGCCGAGGCGCCCGATTACGCCCTGGCGCACGCGGCCCTCAGCGTCTTCTTCAGCAAGCAGGAGAAGTATCCCCAGGCGGTCGCCCACGCCCGCAAAGTGTGCGAACTGGAGCCTGAGGATTCCTTCAGCTTCATCGCCTTGAGCCTGGTCTGCCAGAAGGCGGGTATGATTCCCGAAGCCGAGCAGGCGATGTTTCAGGCCCGGCAGGCTCAGGTCGCCGCCATGCAGCGGCAGTCCGAGCAATCATAAGCGGCTGAAGCCCCAACTTCCGCGGCCGATCCAGAGCCGCATCCGGCGCGAGCAAAACAACCGTGCCCGTCGCCGGGTGGCCGTGGTCGTAGACTCTCCACGGCATGCCAGCGACGGGCACGGCTCGATTGTGCTTGGCGCGGGACGCTCGACTGTGCTCTGAGGCAGAATCGCTGTCCCGCGGCGGTGATTTACTTTACTGCTGTTGCGGCGGGCGGGGTTGCTGCGGGGTGCCGAACGCACCGGGGCGGACCCGACGCTGCACGTCCGTTTCCAGCACGCCGAAGGTTGCCTCATGACGCTGCACCGTCAATTGCAGCGCGTGCAGCATCCGCTTCGCGGTGTAGAAGTTGGTGATGATTCTCTGCGTGACGGGAATCGGCTGGGTGGGCACGCCGATCGGCTGCGGGTTGAGACCGAAGTCGATAATCAGCTCCTCGGGCGTACCGGTCACGCGGCAGAAATTGGCGTACGCGGCAATCGCCTTCGTGTCGTCAATCTGCACCTGCACGCGCTGCGGGCCTTGCGGCGCTGCCTGCGGTGGGGTCGCAGTTCCTTCGGCCGCCGGTGTCTCAACCGCTTGCTCTGGCTCGTTCTTCTCAGGGGCGTCTTCTGATTTGGCCACTGGTTGGCTCCCTTCTCGTTACAGCGATGCAAAATCCGGTTCGGGACGGTCCCACGCTCCGGAGACTATATTGAGCTTCGCAGCGGAATTGAGCCAGTCGAAGCGCAGTCGGCTCGACGAAAAGGTCGCCGATCATAGCGCACACTGCTCCGTTCCTCACGCGAATGCCAATAGTTGGCGTAGAGCCTCCTGTCCAGCAATTCCGGCTGCCCGGAGGCAACTCTGCAGAGTGTCATTATAGGAATATAGCACGAGAAAAGAACCGGCGCGATGGTACGCGAAGCAGGAGCAAACACTCGACCGACGCATGACGAATTGATTCCTGCGGCGCAGTCGTAACAGAACGAATTCAATGCAGCCTTCCCAGCTTATCTAACCGGAAAGATTGGCGGCCCTGCTGTCGATCCATGACGCGCGGACTGCAATTTCCGTATGACTCACCCATCTGTCTGCGTGAGCCTTGTAGTACAGCCGTCTCGCCTGCCGGCAATCCATTCGAGACATCCGCACCACAGTCACCACATTTCCGCCCCGCTATCGGGGAGGCAATTCTGAGCCTCGGTCCGCCGTCTGCGCCCCGGCGGTTTGTGGCGTTTGGGAAAGACTATTAGCTTGCCTGAACGCCGCACTATTTGCGAAGTGCGTCTGGCGGCGGTACAATACCCCCGCTGTCGCTGTATGGGAGAAGGAATACGATGGCGGCTACCAGGCTCTTTGATTTGCAGAGCGAAGGCCAGATCCTCGTCATGGTTCTTCTCGAAGACGTGAGCAGCCTCAACGAGGAGCGCCTGCACTCGGAACTCGGCCGCGTGATCGCCCAATTCGAGGCGTCACAGCTCAAACACGTTGTCCTCGATCTCGAGCGGGCCGGTTACTTCGGCTCGCTGATGCTTTGGGCCATGAACTCGCTCTGGCAGCGGGCCCGCGCACGCGGCGGCGTCATGGCGATCTGCAATGTCTCTCCGCTGGGGCAAGAGGTGCTCGAAATCTCTCACCTCAATCGCCTGTGGCCGATCTGCCACTCGCGCGAGGAGGCATTGGCGTCCGTCACCGCCCGAGCCGGGAGTCCCGCATCCGAAAGCAAAGACTGACCTTGAGGGCGACGATCCTCGGCCCGCTTGTCCGGGGCCGGTGCAGATCCGTCGCGGTCGCCAAAGTAGCCCCGCAGTCCCTTGCGGGTTTTCTTCCGGGCCGCTGCCGGCCGCGACGCTCAACACCGACGATCGAATCCGACCAGCTTTCACCGCAGGTAATCCTGCCCGACCGGGGCATTGCGGCTGCTGACCGCTCGTGGACAGTTCGATAAGTGTCACCGAGTAGTTATTTGGCCGAGCCATCTCGTGTCGCATGAGGGCCCTGCCTATCCGGCTGGCCGCGCGTACATCTCTGCAGGAAATGAAACTCCGCACGGCCAAAGGGCACACCGTCTCCAGCAGCGGACACGCCAACGCCACAACGAAGGCGCTGACGAAGAAGGTCCGGAGTCGAAACTAAACCCGTTGCCACGGCTCACCGGTTGCGATCCGACTGCCGAATCACTCGCCCGTTCCAGTCGATTCTGATCCTGTCCGGCAACGCCGGCCCCATTCGTTCGATCGCGCTCCGGGTGATTGGCGTGTCACGGATTTCCAGGTACTCGAGCTTGGCGCAGCCCGCGAGGTGTTCGAGTGCACTGTCATCGATGTTCGGGCAGCGGAGCATCGCGAACTCCAGGTCCGGCAGTCCGCGCAGGTGAGCAAGGTCGGCATTTCTCACGCCGTCGCCGGAAATCGCGACCCCAACCACATCCGCGAAGAAATGCTCGCCAAGACACCGGCGCAACCAACCGGGCGCAGTCGGTCCGCCCTGGGGCTTGCAGGTGCTGCTCCCCTTCTGATAGTCATAGAATAGCCCTCCGCCCAAGGCCGCGATTGCCTCAGCAGCGTGTGCCTCGCGTCTGGCTGCCTCCATCCGCATGGCAAACCAGCTCATGCCGACGCTCGCCACGAAGATGACCGCGAGCAGCGTCCGCAGACGGTACTGGTGCCATCGCCTCCCCGTAGGACGAGTCTTCATTCTGTCTTTGAACCATTCTCGCCCCGGCCCTCCGCCGCGGTCACTCCCCAAAGCAGCCCGCCCAAAGTAGGCCCGCAGTCCCTTGCGGGCTTTCAGCAAAGCTGTCCTGCGGGCTTCTTCGCCTCCCCGCCGTTCCTTGCAGTCACGAGTTTCAGGCTCTTCCGATCACGAAACCGCAGACGGCGCATTTCTGTTTGTACTCCGGACAGGGTGCCTGGCACTTCGGACATCGGCGACTTGTCGCACCTCCCCATTTGCGCTCGGCAAGCTCCATTCGGGCGTTCCACGCGGCTCGTTCGTCTTCTTCCATCATCGCAAAGACACCGTCGCCTCTGGCAAACGCCGGTCCTTGTGTATCGAAGAACACCCCATCGGTCAGCTTCGTGAGCACGGCTGCCGCGAGCATGGCGGCTTGCCCATCGAGTTCGCTGCTATGCCAAACAAAGGCAACTCGCCGGTCCCTGTCGCCGATCTCTGCGAGAACCTCCTCAGATTCCCACTCGTCCACTGCCTCAAAGGAGTACTCAAAGCCGCACTCCCGCCCATCCAGTCTGGCAGGCAGAAAACCGGTGTGCTCGCGCGGCGAAAAGTCCTCCAGTTGAAGACCGATGTTCTCGGCGTCGATGGCTCGCTGCCATTCCTCCCGGCTCGGCAGTTCCGCATCACGGACGTAGACAATCACTTCAACCGACATGTAGCATCACCTCATGGTAAATCGTTGCCCTCGTCGTCGATCCTCGCCTCCCCGTAGGACGAGTCTTCAATCCGTCTCTGAACCATTCCTGCCCCGGCCCTCCGCCGCGGTCACCCTCCAAAGCAGCCCGCCCAAAGTAGGCCCGCAGTCCCTTGCGGGCTTTCAGCAAAGCTGTCTTGCGGGCTTCTCCACCTCACCACGTTCGGCGCCGGCCCTCGCGCCCCATTTCACATCCTTCTCGACAGCTCACCACAGAACATCTTCACCCGGCAGGCGGCCGGCCACCTCGCAGTTCACGCGGCGCTCGATCTCCCGCCTCATTGCCCGGCGCAATCGAATCCGCTCCACGAAGCCCGCAGCGCTCAGCCGGGCGGAGTACTCCGCCGTTACGGCGGCCTCGATCTCCGGATAGACCTCCGCCCGCACTCCCTCGGCCATCCGCTCCGCCCCGTCACGCACAAAGTGTGATTGTCTCGATGAAGTCATCGTGGTCTCCGCTGCTCGGCCGGTGGGCCGCCCAATTTTGTCGGGCGCAGGCCGATTGAAGGCAACCCGGCGAGTGGCCGCTGTTGGCACTCTCACATGGTCTCGTAGTCAATCAAGCGTTCTGTCTTCCGGCCGCACTCAAGAGCAATTAAGAAAAGGCCGTGCCGCCACACGGCGGCATCGTATTGTGCCCGATCCAGTCCGAATTGACCCAGCGGATCGCTTCGTCGTCGAGGTCAAGCAATAGGTGCATGTCCCCCATAGCAACTCCCGCAATCACCGAATGGGGCAGCTACTCGTAAGCCGAAGGCTGTTGCCCGAAGGGCGCTCGGCGAGTGGCCACCGTCGGCCGCGGTCACTTCCCCTGTGACTCGTACAGACTGTTCATATCCAACAAGCGGTGACCGTAAATCACGCTACGGGCGAGATCGACAACGACCGCCAGGTATACGTTACGGGTCCTCGTCATTACGAGAACGTGGTCAAATCGGTCATCAGCGGTTCGGTAGACATACTCGACGAACCGGTCATAGACTGCGTGGCCTTCAAGGTCCCTCGTTGGCACCGAATCCACGTATGGCCAGATGTCGAGAACGTCCATCTCCTGGCCCGTTACGTTTCTCATCGGGGCCGTGAAGGTTGTATGAAACTCGCCATCAGTCAGCAGTCGCGTACACATGGACCAAGGTTGGGCCAATAGTTCTCTCGTCCATCCTCCGTCCGCAACTCGAGCCCGCCGCCGAGACTCCGCCCCCGTCGGTTGCCCGAAACCCCTTTTGTCCCGCCCTCATCCTATCCCACAAGCGGGGTCTTTCCAAGCGGAGCAGTGCCGTCGGAAGACGGCGGCCATCGAGCTGGCCGTTTCCCGCCGGTTGTCGCACGTTCTCAGCGCCCCGATGGTGCCTGCTGCACTCGCGGCAAATCATTCGTCACGCCGCTCGTTGCGTGGGGCTTGATCGCCCGCAGGTCGGAAAACAGCCGTTCAATCGCTCGCTGTACTCGATACGTGTGCGAAATGATCAACACCTCTTCATCGTTCACCTTGTAGTATTCAATCGAACCGGGGCCTCCGACATCTCCCCAGCTTGTCGGGCTGATCGTGGAGGTAATCATCTCAATCAGCCGGTCGAAGTTCGCGTCGCTGCCGGGCAGAGCCTTCGCCTGCGGCGGCGGTACGCCACCATGGCCGCTCCACAGCATCCACCGCGGCGTGCCCACAGGGCCTGGCCCGTGCAGTACCAGGTCGCCGACCGGGTATACCCTCGTGACGAGCATCTCCAGGTCCGCGGCTTTCTCCGGTGTGGTGATCACCAGGGCTTCGTTCCAGACGGTCCAGGTCAGGCCGGAATCCAGGAAGGCCAATTCCAGCGCCGATGCGAGCGGGAGGTCGGTCACGGTGACCGTAACGGGCAAGTCGCAATCAATCCCCATATCATCCAGCGCGCTCTGGTTTACCTGGACATGGATGCCCATTTGCTCGCGGATCGAACTCGCCACGGTCGACAGGGGAGATTCGCGGAAATTCCATCGCACCGGTTGCTCGAGCGCCCGTTCGATCCTGCTCGTCGCACCGGCTGCCTTGGCTGGCACTTGCCGCTCTTCGGCCTGCATGCTCACCACCGCCACCAGACTCAGCGCAACCGCAACGCCGCCACAAGTAACATGTGACATGACAACCCCTTCTCTCCTATCGAACTTCAGGTTGATTCTGCAACGAGGGCGACGCGCCACCGAGCAAGGCTTGGTCCGGAGCCCGGCTTCAGGGGGAGGGGACTTGAATGTGTTGCGTCATCAATCTGAACGCCAACAAACCCACGAACGCGGAGCCTGCTGCCCAGCGGACGGACCGCCGAGCAATGCCCCGCACCATCGCCGCCGAGGCGATCGTACACGCGACGAACACTATGCCGCTGGCGAGAACCATCAGTGAGCCCTGAGGTTTGGCAATGCCCCTGAAAAACCGGGCCGTCCGTTTCCGTTCTCTTATCCGTTCACCAGGGCTCTCAACCACCTCGCTCGCATCGGGTGCGACGCTCACCGCGTTGCCGCGCGCGGTATTTGCCGCGCATCCGCCATCGCCAGGATCTGTTCAAACAGGGCGCGGGCCGGCTCGTTGGTCCGGTATTGCATCGCCAGGCGGGCGCACAGCGCGGCCTGGACCAGATCGCCCCGGGCCGACGCCTTGTGGGCCGCGTCGACCAGGTTTGACGTCGCCTCTTGCTGGCACAACGTGGCGCCCGCTTCCTGCGCGATGTCCTGCGGCCAGTAGAGCGGGTCCGACGAGCCCAGGTCGTGCGGCCCGATGGCGTTCTTGACCCGCTCGTCGGCATGGTCCATGACCAGCCATGCAATCTTGCACGCCACCCCGATGATGAACATCACCACGAATACGGTGAGAAATGTCGCATCGGTCGTCGTGAACGGCCGCTCCATCGTCGCCGTGGCAAAACCGGCGATCGTCCCCATTAACCCTCCGAACAGCAAGAGCATGTTGCCCCAACCGTTGAGAAAGCCTTTGAGAATCAGCCGCGGTGCCGGGCGGAGCGCCACGCGCTGGTACTGCTCGCCCATGCTCCCGCCGTCGGCCCAGATGGCGAGCACGTGGACGACCCGGTACGGCACCAGCGGGCAATACGCCGCCGTCACCGCCTCCAAGGCGTCGAATTGAACGCAACCGTTGACGGTCCGCTTCCGCGAAAGGCGGACCAGCCCGGTACCGAATCCATTGGCAGAGAACGGCATGGCGCGTGCGACCTCCAGGCAGTGATTAGACGCCGGTGCGTCTGTCCCCTCAATGTAATCCGCCGCCCGAGATAATGCCAATCCCGCCCGGCGATCCTGGCCTGCGGAACGCCCGTCGTCTCCGCACCAGATTGGGTAACGGACGCCACGTTCGGCGCCGCGGTCGTCCGGCGAAGCGCGTTCAGCGAACGTGCGATGTTGGGCGTTACTCCCTGTCTTGCCCTGCCGTGTGATTCTCGTCGCTGATAACCAGGAGAGAATAGGACTCCTGCAAATCTCGAAACATCTTCTCCGTGAACGTCTCGCTGGACGCGGCGATGAAAACTGCTGTTGCCAACGATGACACATACCCAGCCAGATCACCGCGGACCCGGGCAGCCAATGCTTCGTACAGCCGGGCGACAGCCCTCTGCGGGTAAACGTCGTTCAGGTACAAGTACCAGATCCGCCTCGATTCCTCGATCAGCGCTGTTGCGTCTGAATTTACCCCCGCGGCGACCTTGGCAGCTTGGATGAGCCGAAGCAGTTCCTCCCATCCCGCTGGTGCGGTCTCCTCGATCCAGTTCCTCACCCGCCCTGCCGCCCAATGAGAACCGCTGCCGCGTCGGGCATCTTCGATCCGCTGAACCATACTCCGCGGCCAGCGAAGCTCTTCCGATAACGCTTGTTCAACCGCAGGCAGCACAATCGCGACCTTCCCTGTCCGGCGAACGGAACGGCCGACTCGTCAGCCGCAGGCTGATCGCCGCAGGCGACTCTGCGAGTGGCCGGTGTTGGCCTTCTGTCATCGTGGTGTGCCGTCGCGCCCAGTTCCCTGTGCACGCGATGGCTCATCCCTAAATGCTCAGCGTACCTCCGCACCACCCATCGCGTAGAGCGGCAATGCTTGGGGCCATGAGCTTGTAGTAGTCCTCACCGCGGTATAGGGCCCACAATCCTTCGCACCCCTGGCGATATCCAAAGTCGACGCCATCGCAACCGGAACCGGCGATCGCCAAGAACGCGTATTGAGGATCCTCATACATCCGGGTGTAGTCGAAGACGCCGTTCCAAAGGTGGCTTTCGGGTATACCGTCCCACAAATGGTTCTTACGATCGTACTCTTCCGGATACCACCAGTCGTCGGCGAAGTATTCGTCGCATCGGTAGTTGATCCAGCGCCGAGGAACAATCGGACGCTCAACCGAAATCGAACAACTTCGCACGCACTCCTCAAGGAGGGATCGACCGTAGTCCAGGTTTCGTAGCGCAACCAGCAGATCATCGTCGATTGTTGCGTTCTCGTCTACGACGACTTCCCCCGGGATCGCACCTAGGCCGCTACTCGCAAGTCGTGTCGCCATCGCGGCTAGGAACGTTGACCACCGACTGGGATCGCCGCAGGATACCGTCTGAAAGTAGCGGTAGGTAATGACCTCGCCGCTACAGAAGGGCGACGCCGGATTGAAGTGGAATTCGATGAGAACGACCCGGGGCCTGATCATGTGCTTGAATGGCCAACGGGGAGTATGCCCGACGCCGCCGCGGACGACGGCGACTGACGTCGAGCGCCAGTCAATCTACCACTGCTGCCACAGCTTACAGTACCAGTAAAGGCGTTCCGGCATGGATGCCGGACTCTGCGGGCATGCTTTGTTGGCCGGCAGTCACGCGACAAGCGTGCGCTACCGCCTCCATGTCGTTGCCACCACGGCTTCGTTCTTGTCAAATCCGATGTAGATGACCTCCCGAGAGAAACCGATCCGCCACCTACACACAAAACTGACGGAACCACCATTCACCATGCTCGCAATCACCTCATCGGTGCTGGCGTACTCACCAGGGTAGCTCCTGTCGTACATCACGCCCAGAAGGTCCACCACTTGGGGGTAGGTCATTCCTTGCTTGACACGCTGGACGGCCGCTTGATCTGCGTTCTCTGTTTCGAAGAGGTACAGCCCCCCGAGGAATCCAAGGAACACGAGAAACGAGATCAACAGAAGCGCGGCAATAACCGATCGCCTCAGTGTCTTTCTCGCCTGCATATCCATGGTCACACCTGGCCAACGGAAAGGACAGCGGTCAGCGAAGCTGATCGGGCGCAGCGGCACTCTGCGGCTGGCCCATGTTGGCCCACTAACGACGGTTCATGGAATCCGGGCCACGCACCTCGACCCATTCGGTCACGCCAAGATGCTCGCCCAGTAATCGCTCAACCACGGACTTGTTCAGCTGCCATTCCTTTGGAAACCCCACCCACACACCAGTAACCCCGCTTTCCCATGCCCCTGATCGCAGTTCAGGAAACGCAATCGGACGGCGTGAGAAGATGACGACTTGCCACTCCTGTCCGGGTAGGCGGTACGTGCCTTCCACGAACGACATATCATCGTCCATCACGTGGTCGTAGCTGATCTCCGCTCGCATCAGCATCGCGGGAACTAGCCCGCTCGCAACTTCAGCTTGGCCAACGCGAGGCCTGCTCGTCAGGCGATAGCCTGTTGGCCGAAGACCACGTCGGCGAGCTACGCCTTGTCAGTCCTCTTGTTGGTCTTCTTGGAGAATAGATCGTCCAGGTACTCGTTGATCTCAACCCAACCCGCCTTCAAAATGGGCGGCATCATCGTGAGCGCCCAAGCTCTTTGGACCTTTCCATCCTCGAAATTCAGGTGTTCCAGGTACGACACATACATGGCATTCTTGACCGCGGAATCCGCATCTCGAAACGCCGCGGTGGCGAAGTCAAAGCATCGCCGAAGCTCCACGGTATCATGATTGTCAATCGCTGCTTGAGTATGACGAGCGAAGCAGCCCGTTTCCACGTGAAGCAGTCCAGCGCATATGTCTTCCGACAATTCAGATTGCAGACTGGGGAACTCGGCCAAGAGCCGTTCGATGAATTGTGGATGCGAAATCATAGTTGGACTAGCGCTGTGTTCTGCCCGAATGAATCTGGCTGCTGCTTCGTATCGCTGGCCCACGCAGCGACATCCTCGACCGCCTCGATAATCCTGCCCGCACTCGCGCTGCCTGCTGACTTGCGCAGTTCGCCCGGCCCAACGTAGCTGTACACCCTCCCCACTGGTCGAGCCCTCACAAACAACGCGACGTGCGGTCCATCGCGCAAACTCCGTCCTCGTCGGTTGCGCGCAACCCCTTCTACCCCCACCCTCATCCTATCCCACGAGCGGGGTATTTCCAAGAGCACGGCCGGCTGCGGAAGTCACTGCCGTCCAGCTTAGCCATGTCTCTCCGCCACTCCGCTCCGCCCCCAGCCTTCCAACTTCTAACTTCTGACTCCTCACTCCTGTGGACGGCGTCGGATTCGTGAAAAGATTTCCTGTTGACATTTAGGCCACGCGTCATGTATATCAGTACACGTACACTCGGTCAGCCGACGCGTACACGTTAGCCTCCGCAAAAGCCCCTCGCCGGGCTCCGCGCTCAACCTGCGCGCCCGCGCGATGCCACTGATTCACCCCTCATATGAAAGCTCCTGATCCATGCACCACTCTCCAACCCTCACGTGGCACGGGCTTCCAGCCCATGTTCCTCCCCCGTCCCACTGGCATCCAGTCCGTGTTCTTTCTTCCCACCCCGCCTTCCCAACTACACCTATCCGCGTCAACAACACTCCCCACCCACCAACCCCTCTAGGAACTTCAACACTCGACCCAAAAGACGTAGAACAGTTGCGTCCACAACCCAGGTTCGAAACCCATTCACCCCAATCACTTACCGCCACGCCCGTCGACGAAGTCAACCGAAACACCTGCCTAGGGCGTTTCGCATCAGCGGGGGGTGTGTCTTTCAGGCCGGAGTTTTGCTCTCCCGCTGCGGTCGCCGATCGACTCTCAGTCGTCCCCTCCCCGCACCCAACCTTCATCAAACTCGGCGTGCTTCATGCTCTTCCCTCCGGCCACGAAGTAGCTGTACACGGCGTGGATCTTGCCGTCGCGCGACTGGATCACGGCAGGGTAGTGATACGATCCGGTCGGCTCCCGCTCCAGGTGCCGCGTCCACCGCCACGTCCGCCCCTCGTCCTCCGAGAGCGAAACAGCCAGGCTGTATCGCCCCTCCACCGTGTCGTTGTAGACCAGGAGCCACCGCCCGCTGGCCAGCCGCACCCCGTCCAGTCCCGAACCCGGATTGGGCAACTCGGCTACGCCCACCGGGCCCCAGGTGAGGCCGTCGTCGCGCGACTCGGCCACGCGGATCTTCCGCCGCGGCCCGTTCTCGCGCATGTACGCCACCAGCGTCCCGTCATTCCGGCGAAGCACGGCCGGCTGGATGTTGCCGAACCCGATCAGCGGCTTGCTCGCATACCATGTCTCCCCCTCGTCGTTCGAGACCGCCATCATCGAGATCGAGTACGTGTCGGAGTAGAGCGGCAACAGAATCCGGCCGCTCGGCAGCACCGTCGGCTTGCACCGCGGCTGCCAGCCCAGCCGCTGATAGAGCTTGTCTCCCAGTCGCCGCCGGACCTCCGCCACTTCAGATTCTTCCGACTCGCTGAGCGGCCGCGGCAGCATCTTCAGCTCCGCATCGAGAATGCCGGCCGCCTCCCTTGCGAAATCGTCCGGTTTCAAATACAGCGTGCCGCGCCGGTCCCATCGCGGCGCGCCCCTCCCGGTCGGCGCGGAAGCGACCAGGAAGTTCGTCAGGCACGATTCCCAACTGTTGGCCAGGATCACCGGCCAGAAAAGCCACAGCCGCCCCTTGCGGTCGAGCATCAGGCACGTGTTGCAGTCGGGGAAGCCCGGCGTGTCCACCATCAGGAACGGTTCGCTCCAGGCCGCCTCGCCCGCGGCTCGCCGCGCGCCGTGCACGGCCACGTCATCTGCCTTTCGCTCGCCCGAACCGCGGTACCAGGAAACCAGCAGGCTCCCGTCGGACAACTCGGCGATGCCCGGTGCGTGGTTGTGCTGCCGATCGAGCGGGAAGACAAGCTCGGCACGGAGGCCTCGCTCCCCGAACGCGTCGGCCGCATCGGCAGCCCCGCTCAGCAAAACGGCGGTCAGGCCTGCCAGTCCAGCATTGTACAGTCGCATGCTTGGGCTCCCTCGAAGTCGTCCGGCAAGGAAGAACGCCCCTATTCCAATGCCGGTACCCCGCGCAGTCAAGCCATTCCACTCGCCCCCGCCCGCCACACCATTGGTCCTTGGTCATTGCTCCTTCCCCCGGGGGACTTTTCCGCCGGCCGATCCCGAGACAAAATAACGCCAGGCGTTCACAAGGGGCCGCTCATGTTGTTTCTCCCGTACAGCACCGACGCGCCGCTCTATCACTACCCGATCGCCACGGTCGGCCTGATCGTCGCCAATGTATTGATTTTCTTCGCCACGCTGGCGGCCGAGGTGAACAGCGAATTCTCGGTCATCGAGGGGTATATCTGCCAGTACGGCGACGGCTTGCATCCGGTCCAGTGGCTGACCGCCAACTTCCTCCACGCCGATCTGTTTCATCTCGCGGGGAACATGTTCGGCCTGTGGGCGTTCGGATTGATCGTCGAGGGGAAGATCGGCTGGTGGCGGATGCTCGCGGTCTATCTCGCGATGGGGGTGGCCGTGATGTTCACCATCCAGTTGATCGCCCTGGGGCTCGACGGCGGCTGCCTCGGCGCATCGGGGGCGATTTTCGGCCTGTTGGGCATCGCCCTGATCTGGGCCCCGCAGAACGACGTGAATTGCATCTTCTGGGTCTTCATCTACGTAACCGTGGTGGAAATGGCTGTCTGGATCCTGGCGGCCATTTACACCGCGCTGCAGGTGGCGTTCATGCTCTTAAGCGGCTTCGGTCCCACCACCGAGATGATCCACCTCACCGGACTCGTGGCTGGCCTGGCCGTCGGCGTGGTGATGCTGCGCCGTGGTGCGGTCGACTGCGAGAACTGGGACCTGTTCTCCGTCTGGACCGGGCGGCACCGCATGTCGCGCGGAGAGTTGGCCGCCCTGGAACGGGAGCAGTTCGCACCGACCGCCGCCGATCTGGCGCGCCAGCGCCAGACGGCCCTCGCCGAGTTGCGCGAGGTCATCGCCCAGGGCAAAGTCAAGATGGCCCTGGCGGTGCATCGGCGAATGGCGAGCACGTCGAGCGACTGGAAACTTCCCGAGCCGGAACTCCGCGGCCTCATCGTCGCCTGCCTCAAGCAACAGGAGCATTCCCAGGCCATCGTGCTGATGCGCAACTATCTCGAGCAATACGCCTCGCACGCCGTGCCGATGCGGCTCAAGCTGGCCGAGGTCCTCCTCAAGCACGATCGCCGCCCCGGCCTCGCCCTCCGCGTGCTCGGCAAGGTTCCCGATGCCGGCCTCACTCCGGCCTACCAGCAGGCCCTCGATCGCCTCGCGCGGCAGGCCGAAGCCGCCATCGCCGCCGGCGAACTCGACCTGCAGGAAGACGCCTGGTGAGAACCACCTCCAGGCGCCATCCGCGCCGAAATACCGTTTGGCGCATCGGTTGCCGGCACTCGCTCGTCAACCGCCCGCCACGGGCGTTCCCGCGGGACGTGCCGGCCATGCGGCGAATCGGTACAATCGGGACATGAATGCCATCTGCCTGTTGATCGACCGGCTCCATGTCGGCTATGTGGGGGCCTACGGCAATACCTGGATCGAGACGCCAAGTCTCGACCGGCTGGCTGCCGAATCGTTTCTCGCCGAGCAGTTCCTCATCGACAGCCCACAGCTCGACCGCTTGTACCGCGCATACTGGTCAGGCCAGCACGCGCTGGCGTCCGCCGGCGATCCCGGAGTCACTTTGCCACGGGCGTTGGCCGAGCAAGGCATCTCGTCGGCGCTGATGAGCGATGAACCGAGCGTGCTGCGGCACGCCCTGGCGAACGGTTTTGGCCAGGTGCTGCCGCTCGATCCGGTGCGTTCGGTGGCGATTGCCGAGGAAATTGAATCGACGCATCTTGCCCGCTGCTTCACACAGCTCATCGACTGGCTGGAAGGCGCGCGGGAGCCCTTTTGCCTCTGGGCCCACCTCGGCAGCCTGGGAGCGGTTTGGGACGCGCCGCTGGACTTCCGCTCGCGCTATGCCGATGACGAGGATCCCGAACCGCCCCGGGCGGCCGCCGTTCCCTGCCGCATCCTCGACAGAGACTACGACCCCGACGAGTTGCTGGGCTACAGCCAGGCCTACGCCGGGCAGGTCTCGCTCCTCGATGTCTGCCTCGGGGCGCTATTGGAATACCTCGATGGCAATCCGCCGCGCGAACCAACGGTCCTGATGCTGGCGTCGGCACGGGGATTCCCTTTGGGTGAGCACCGCCGCGTCGGCGACTGCGACGAAGCGCTTTATAACGAACTGGTCCACGTCCCGTTGCTCTTCCGGCTGCCCGGCGGCCGCGGGGCGGGCGCGCGAACGCAAGCCCTCGTCCATCCAGCCGACCTTTTCGCCACGCTATGCGACGTGCTCGGTCTGCCCGCTGTTGCCTTGCCTTTGGCGGCGCAGAGTCTTATGCCCCTGGCCGACGAAGAGGCCCCCTGGCCCCGCGACCGGCTGTGCCTGATCAGCAGTCGGGGTGACCGGGCGGTGCGGACGCCGGCTTGGCACTTCCGCGACGGCGATCCGCCCGAATTGTTCGCCAGCCCCGATGATCGTTGGCACTTCAACGACGTGGCCGATCGTTGCCGAGACTTGATCGACCCCCTCCGCGCTGCCCACGACCAGTTCCGGCAGGCGATCGAATCGGGCGATTTCGCCGCGATGCCCGCGCTCGACGAACCGCTCCTCAGCCGCGACGACTGAACGCTCCACCCAACTCTCTTCGCCTCAAACTCTCAGCGACCACCCCCGTTGGCGATCGTTGCTTCGCGCTATTCATCCGCCGAGGGCCCGTAGAGGGCAGGTACGGCCACATCATTTAACCGCAGGTAGACGCACAAGTGCGCGCGGTGGTGGATCATGTGGTTCAGCACGAAGCTCCGCAGCACGGCGGCTCGCGGCAAAGTGAAGATCGTGTTGCCCGCTTGCAGGAGCGACCAAGGCTGCGCGAACTGCTCGTCCGTTGCAGCCGCGATTGCCGCTCTGGCCTCCGCCACGCGTTTGTCAAACCGCTCCAGGATGTTTTGCCGCGAGCTGGCCAGCGGCGTCCGGTAGGGCTCCCCGCCCACCGGGGCAACGTCGAGGCTGTCCTTGGTGAGGATCATCGCCGTCCAACCCGGAAGCTCCGCCAGGTGCGCGCCCACCCAACCGATCGTGTTCGACTTCGGATGAGCTTTCCAGTCCAGTTTGTCGTCGGGAATCCGTTCCAGCACCCGACGGGTATTGCCCATCTCAATGTCAAACTCCGGCAACAGCGCCTGGCTCAGACTCATGGGACTCTCCCTTGCATCATCTTTTGGCCGGAACGGTCAATTCACCAGGGCGGTAAGCCGTCCAGCAGAAGCCAGTTAGGATAGCGAGTATAGGGTGGTGAGTTTCGCGATAGCAATGATATCAATGCTACCGCATGATGCACGCGACGATCCAGGGTGCACCCGGCAATCGAGGGAGGAAACGTTCAAAACTCGCCAGATTGTCTGATCGGGCTAGGTGACGGCGATGGGGGACAGCTATAATTCGCCACTTGTCAGCGGACGAAATCGACGGCTGTCGTACCTGCTTTGGGATCGCAAATGCTCGGACAAGGACGTCCGAACCGATCGCCGGAGGATATACACAGACGGATCTGGCTCGCCGGCGGTTGGGCTTTCCGGTTAGCGCTAGGCCTGGTCTTGGCGGTCGCGCTGCGCTCGTCGGCAGAGGCTGCTTCGACCATCCGCCTCCGGATTGCCTGGGGAGGCGGTGCGGCGAGGATCTGGCAGGGTGAGATTTCCGCTCCCGGTGCGGTCGTGTCCGATCCACGCCCGCTAGGCATCGAGGCCGACGAACCCGGTTCGATGTGGATGGAAGACGGACGGCTAATGGTCCGCCAGCGCAGCCTACGGACCTATGATGGCGTGGATTTGCTCGTCGAAGGGGCTCTCAATGGCATGCTGGCGGTTCGGCTTGAACCGGCCGATTCTCCCGGGGCCAAACCCATCGAGATCCCGCTCGAACTCCTGCTCCGTGATCAGCACAACTCAAGCCTCGACGAGAAGGGGAACCGACTGCTGGTGCGCCGCGCGCCTGACGATGTCCTCCGCGTCCAGATCAAGCAGACGCACCTGGTATTTGCCCCTGGCGCCACGTTTCAATTCGACGTGCAGCCGCACCTCTTGCCGGTAGCTGCCGGCACCAGGGTCCGCGTTCGGGTTGAACTGCGACGAGCCCGTTCGAGCGAGACCCTTTGGTCCCACGAGCGCGACCTCACCACCGGCGAGACCGCTTCGTGGCCCGAGGAGATCGTGCTGCCCAAGGAAGAGGGAGTCTACGACGTGGCGATCACCGCCGCCCATACGGGCATGCTCCGGCTCCCCCCGCCGAAGATCTCGCCTTTGGATTGGGTCAAGCAATCGATCGCCGAGCGCAAGGTCCAGCTCCTGGTGCTCGCAGAAGAACCTGCGTCCTCCGATGCCGTCACCGACGAAGCCCTCAAGCAGGTCGTCGAGATCAATCCGGTGAATCCCTCGTGGTGGGAAAGGTTTGCCGCGCTACCGCAGTGGCGGATCGGGCCGCGACTGGCGCGTGGCCCGCTGGGAAGTGGGCACCGCGGCACGCGAACGCACGCGCTCGGCGAACTGGTCGAGTTGGCGCCGGGCCGCGGCGAGCCGAGTTGGGAAGCCTACACCCTTCCGATCGATTCCCCCGGCCGGCCGCACATTCTGGAAATCGACTACCCGAGCGACGTTCCGCAAACGATGGGCATCAGCGTGGTCGAGCCGAACGACGCCGGCGCCGTCTATCCGATGGGTCTCGATTCCGGCTTCGAAGTGGCGGCAGACGTTACCGGGCTCAAGCCGCCGCCGTGCTGGCTCCGCCACCGCATCCTGTTCTGGCCGCGCACCCGATCGCCGATGGTCCTCGTGACCAACCGCCGCGACGATGCGCCGGCCCTCTTCGGCAAGATCCGCGTTCTAGCGGTTGAAGGCGCCGTTCCGCGCGCTTATTCGCCCCGCATCGAATCGGGTCGATTGCTGGCCGGATACCTCGACAAACCGCTGTTTCCCGAGAACTTCTCCGCCAGCGAAGCCATCGGCGGCGCGAGCGATCTCGGCGTGGATGATTGGCTCACCTTCTACCAGGGAGGAACACGGCTCGTCGAGTACCTGAACCACGTCGGCTACAACGGATTGATGCTCTCGGTCATGGCCGACGGCAGCACGATCTACCCTAGCGCAGTGCTCGAACCGACGCCGCGTTACGACACGGGCGCCTTTCTCGACTCCGGGCAGGACCCCGTACGAAAAGACGTGCTGGAGATGCTGCTGCGGCTGTTCGACCGCGAACAGATGAGTCTGATTCCGGCCCTCGATTTCAGCGCCCCGCTGCCTGAACTTGAGGCTATTGCGCGGCGCGGCGGTTCTGAAGCGGAAGGGCTGCGGTGGGTAAATGCCCAGGGACAAACGTGGACCGACGTCTATGCCGCCGAGCGCGGCGCGGCGGCCTACTACAACGTTTTCCATCCCCGCGTACAGCAGGCGATGCTCGGCGCGGTGCGCGAGCTGATCACCCGCTATGGCGAACACCCTTCCTTCGCCGGCCTGGCGCTGCAATTGTCGGGATACGGTTACGCCCAGCTTCCCGGGCCGGATTGGGGGCTGGACGACGCCACCGTCGGCAAGTTCCAACGCGATATCAAACTTGCCATCCCCGGCACCGGGCCGGGACGGTTCGCCGAACGCGCGCAGTTCTTGATGAGCCGCTGTCCGCGGGATTGGCTCCAGTGGCGCGCCGTCGAGTTGGCGAAATTCTATCGCTGCGTCGAGGCCGAAGTGAAAGCGGTGCGCCCCGACGCGCGGTTGTATCTTGCCGGCGCCAACATGTTTGGCGGGGAGGAATGGGAACGCCAATTGCGGCCGACGCTGCCCCAGCGGCTGACGAGTATCACCGAGGCTCTGCTCCGGGTGGGCATTGACGCGAGGCAATTCGAGGCCGAAGGACCGGTCGTGCTTCGCACCGAGCAGGTCGTTCCTCGCTGGTCGCTGGCGCGCCAGGCGGTCAACCTCGAGATCCAGCAGATGCCCGACATGGACGCCTACTTCCAGGGCACGCCGGTCGCGAGCAGCCTGTTCTTCCACCCGCCCCAAGAGTTGCGGCTGGCTTCATTCGACGAGAAGCGGCCGTTCAAGAATAGCTACATGTGGCTGGCGACCCAGGCGGTGCCCGCCGACCACCAGAACCGACGGCGCTTCGTCCACGCCCTGGCGACGATCGATTCGCAGGCGATCTTCGACGGCGGCTGGCAGTTGCCGCTCGGTCAGGAAGATTCCCTCCGCGACATCGCGGCCGCGTTTCGGCGGCTGCCGGCCGTGCGTTTCCAGCGGCTCGACGAACAGCCTGGTACAGTTTCCACTCAGCCGGTCACGGTTCGACATGCCACCGTCGGCGGTGAGACGTATGTCTATTTCGCCAATGATGCGCCATTTCCCGCGCAGCTTACCGTCCAGCTCGATCTGCCGGCCGGCGCCGCCTTTGAGGAACTGAGCGGCCGTCGAACGCTGGGACCCGTCGCCGAAGTGGGCGATGGCCGCTTCCTCAGTGTGGACCTTGAACCACACGACCTCGTGGCGGTCCGCTTCGACACTCCCGGCGTGCGGCTGCTCCGGGCACGCGTCGCCTGGTCACCCGAGGTCCGCCAGGCCCTTGAGCGGCGGATCAGCGATCTGCTCGACCGAGCGGCGGTACTGCGCGACGCCTCGCCCTCGCAGACACTGGCAAACGCCGGTTTCGATCAACCTGCCAGCGGAGATGCCTTGCCTGGCTGGCTCTCGTCGGCGCCGGAAGGCACGCGCATCGAACTCGACGGCAAGCAGAAACATGACGGCATCTCCGCCCTGCGAATGGCCAGCACCGGGCCCGCCGTCACGCTCGTGAGCGAACCTTTTGACCCGCCGACCACCGGCCGCCTGACCGTCTCCCTATGGCTTCGTACCAGCGACGCCGCACGGCAACCCGCGGTTCGCGTGGCGCTGGTCGGCCGCTACAACGGGCGGGATCTGCTCTCCAGCGTATATGTCGGCCAGGGCTGGGGCGGCCACGTGCCGGCTCGGGTTCTCAATAACGAGTGGGAATGGCTGCCCATCGAGGTGAAGGATTTGCCGCTCTATGGCCTCTCCAAACTGCAGCTTCGCTTCGATCTGCTTGGCCCCGGCGAGGTGTGGATCGACGATGTCGGCCTGCGGCCGCTCGAGTTCAGCGAACGCGAGCGGGCGCAGCTGCTCATGCTTCTGACACCCGCCAAGACCAAGCTCGAACGCGGTCACGTGGGCGATTGCCTGGGCCTGCTCGAAGGTTACTGGCCGCGTTTCCTTGCGGCCAACGTCCCCTTGCCGCCCGCAGCCGTCAGCCGCGCTGTCGAGCCGCCACGGCGAACTGCTCCCCCCACTCCGCCCCAACCCGAACGTTCAGCGGGGTTTCTCGATCGCATGAAGGGCTGGCTCCCTGCCTGGCGGTAGTGTCCCCGGGCCCTTCCCAGGCCGCCAGAAACCGGTCGAGTGGCCTTGTCGGCTGACCGAGTGACCTATTGTTGAGCTGACGGCCACATCAGTCTCCTCTTCCGGCGGCCATCGGCGGTGCGAATGGGATCGATTCTGACGGTTATTCTGGTTGGTCTGGCCTTCGGTGCGGTGCAACTCGCCGCCGGACTGATGATTGGCCACAGCCTGGCTCGCCGAAGGCGCGGCGTGCCGTCCCCCGAGGTTGAGCAACTCCGGCAGTTTGCCCGGCAGCTCCATCGCCTGACCGCCAGCGTGGCCGAAGATGTGGAAGGGCACCAGCTTGAAATCGGCGAGGCAAGCGACGAACTCGACGCCGTGCAGCGCGATGGAAACGGATTGGCACAGACGGTCATCACCACCGTTCATCGCGTGATACATATAAACCGGCGGTTGCAGCAACGGCTGTGCGTGGCCGAAGGCAAGCTTCAGCAGCAGACCCGGCAGATCGAGTCGAGCCTTCTGGCCGCCCACACCGACGCACTCACCGGCCTCCTCAACCGCCGCGCGTTCGATGCCGATCTCGAACGCCTGGCCGCTCAGCGGCGGCGCAAAGGCGCGCCTTTCTGCCTGCTGGTACTCGACATCGATTTCTTCAAGCAGATCAACGACCGGTGTGGGCATGCTGCGGGCGACGCAGTGCTGAAGACGCTGGGGCGGATTCTGGACGAGGCAATTGAGCTGCCATCCAAGGCGGCACGCGTCGGTGGCGAGGAGTTCGCCATCCTCTTGCCGGGTGCCGGGCCTCGCGATGCCCGCCGGGTGATCGACCGGATTCGGGCCGGGCTCGCCGCGGCATCGTTCTGCTTCGGTCCCACGAGACTGCCGGTTACCATGAGCATGGGGCTGGCGATTGCAATGGATGAAGATACGGCCGCATCCGTCTTCCACCGTGCCGACGAAGCGCTTTACGCCTCAAAACACGCCGGCCGCAACTGCGCCCACTACCACAACGGGAGAAGTTGCGAGCCGGTCCTTCCAGGAGGCGCTGACGACCTCGACCTTATCGCGGCGGAGCCAAGTGACGGCAGCGCGGCCCGCGCCGCGCTGCCCGAAGAACTCGTCACGCTGTGCGAGGAACTTCGCAACCGGCTGGCGGAGGTCTCCCACAATCAGTCGACGCTCGTGCGGACGGCTGCGGAAGACTGATCCCGCCAATGCCCGCTAACTGCGGCTGCCGAGTTGGTGGTCAAGCATGAACAGGCCGTTGGGCGACCCGGCCACGAGCCGCGCCTTCTGCAGGATGGCATCGGCGCGAGCCTCTTCCTCGACCTGCTCCGAGACAAACCATTGCAGGAAGTTGTAGGTCGCGTGATCCTTTTCGGACGCGGCGAGCTCGACCAGGCGGTTGATCATACCGGTCACTTCTTCTTCGTGCTTCATCGTATCTTCAAACACTGCCACCGGGGTATCCCACGAAGCCGGAGGCGTGTTGATCTGTTTGAGTTGCGGCCGTCCGCGGCGCTCGATGATGTACTCCAGGATCTTCATGGCGTGGTCCATTTCCTCCTTGCTCTGCAGCCGCATCCAGCGGCCAAACCCGGTGAGGTTGATGGCGTCGCAGTGGATGGCCATCGCCAGATAAAGGTAGCTGGAGTACATCTCGGCGTTGATCTGGGCGTTCAGGGCATCCTGTACCTTCTGGCTGAGCATCATCATCTCCTTGGAGCAGGTTCGTTGAATCGTTGCGGCCGAAAAAAGTCCTCACCCGAGCCCGCCCGCGAGGCAATCGCGCTGCGGACGCCGCCCGAGTTTCTTACTCGATCAAACATCATCAGGCGACTTATTGTCGCGTCTTGCCGCCCGGAGACAAGGGCTGAGACGGTACTGCTTTACAGGCAAAGAGTTACCACTCGCCAAACTCTTCGCTCGCTTCAACCAGCACGGTGAGATTCTCTGGCTTCACGCGCGGCGAAACTGAGCAGGCGCTCGACAGGATATAGCCGCCGCCCGGGCTCCCCACCTCCAGACGCCACAAGGCGTCGCGGCGCACCTCGTCGCGGCTTTTGGCCAAAAGCGTGTTCACCGGGTCGATGTTCCCTTTGAAGAACACGCGGCGGCCAACGCGGTGCTTCGCATCGGCCAGGTCGACACTCCCCAGCGGCGGTGGGTCGAGAGTGTCGATGCCGTCGATCCCGGTGTCGGCCATTCGTTCCAGGCGATCGCCGATATTGCCGCAGGTGTGGACATAGACCGGCACTCCTGCGGCGTGGACCTGCCGCACGACCTCGGCTTCGTAAGGCATTACAAACTGCTCGTACTGCCGTGGCGAGATGAAACCGGCTCCGGCAAAAGCCGACGAAATCAGCACCGCGTCCACTCCCCGCCGCGCCTGCCGCACCGCCAGATCGGCCGTCCCCCGGGTATAGGCGGAGAGGATCGCATGGCATTTGTCCGGGTAGTCGATCAGGTGCATCAGCGCCTCGGAATACCCGAATAGTTCCATCAGTTGCGTGAACGGCGAGAAGACTTCACCGTGCACCGAAAGCCGACCACCGACGGCGCTTCGGACCATGTCGATGGTGCGAAACACGTACTCCGGCCAGTAGTTGTCGAAGTCGGGCTCATAGGGCTCCAGACCAAAATAGAACGGATACTTCAGTCCGCCCAGCCCGTGCGGATCGTCGTAGTAAATCCGCTCCGGATCGACCTGGCGAATCGTCGGTCGCCGCGATCCGCCCTCTGCCATGTGGTGCGCATTGTCATCGGCCGGGCAGCGCGCCGTGTCGCCGTTGGAGAATCGCACCGTCTGGCCTCCATCGGCCGCGGTCTCGATCCTCTCGACGTAGCGCATCCAGTCGGGATCGGTCCCCAGCAAGTTGATGAGCACGCCGTCGAACCGGTAACGATCGGCCAATGCAACCAGCGCCCGCGAGAAGCCCTCGCTAGTGAACCACATCGCGGTCGGCGTAACGTCAGTGTTGAGCAGGTAGTGGCCGATCGCCAATTGGCACATCACCGGCACCCGATCTACGGGCTCGTGCCGCATCGCCGCTGCAACTCGCTCGCGCCCGTTCATGACGACGATCTCTGTCCCAGTTCGCGGAGCAGTGCCAACGGATAGATACCTGTCGTATGCCGGTCGCTGAAGTGAATGCCGTACCCATAATTGCCTATTGGGTGCATGGCGACAATCTTCAACTCGTCGCCGGGCGTCGAAAGCGTGATCTGCCCGCTACCCGACCGCTGCCGCTCGGTGTTGCACGTCGCGCACGGGCAGTGCCGCCGCAATTCGGCAACCTCGTACTCGCGGATCTGGCCGTCATCCCATTCGATCGCCAGGACGTTACCTTTCAGTTTCAGACTCACGGGCTGCGCGGCCATGGACTCACCGTTTGGGGTGACCGTTACCTGGGGACCGCCCAGAGCAGCGGGCCCTTCTGTCAAATTGCGTTCATCAGGCCCATACGGCGACTGAAGAAGTCGCCAGTCTCTGCCCGAGGCAGAGCTACGAAGTCCTGGATGAGCAACATCATAGCGCGTTGCCATCCCTCCGGCTAGCGGTTGTCCCGCGGCCGGAGTGGAAGTGATAATAGACAGCCGTATTTGGACAAAAACGTCCGGCTGAACTCCCTTACGGCCTGCGGGAGATGGGGTGCGCGTGAGGGCGTGTCGTCATCCGTCGTATTTCCCAACTCCCGGCCAGCAACCTCCTTCGATCCGGTCCATCCCCCCACGCGGACCGTTTAGCCCTCTGTTCTTTCATATCCGCATGTCTGAATCTTCCCGCAAAGCATCGCTCCTCACGGTGTTTCTCACAGTCGTGGTCGATCTCCTCGGCTTCGGCATGGTCTTGCCATTGATACCCGTCTACGCCAAGCAATTGACTTCGGGGTTCTCCGAGGCCCAAGCCGCATGGACCTTGGGCGGACTGATGACCATCTACTCGCTCATGCAGTTGATCTTTGCCCCGTTGTGGAGCCGGATCTCCGATCGGGTAGGCCGTCGGCCGATCCTGATCCTCAGCCTGATCGGTTCGACGATCTTCTACGCCCTGTTCGGTCTGGCCACTGCGTGGGGGAGCCTGTGGGGAATGTTCCTCGCCCGTTTAGGCGGCGGTATTGCCGGAGCCACCATCCCCACCGCCCAGGCCTACATCGCCGACATCACGCCGCCGGAGAAGCGCACCCAGGGGATGGCCCTCATTGGCCTGGCCTTTGGACTCGGCTTCACATTCGGCCCTCTGCTGGGCGCCCTGGCTGAGTTGGGCTCCTCGGCCGCGCTTAATCCCTGGCCAGGATTCCTCGCCGCCATGCTTTCGGCTACCGCGCTCAGTTTGGCAGTCTTCAAGCTCTCCGAGTCGGTTCGCCCCGAGACGGCCTCCAGTGGGCGGAGCCACTTCGATCTGACCTCGCTCCGGGAGGCGGTGAGCATTCCCACCATCGGCGCTTTGCTTGGCACGTTGTTCCTCTGCAACTTCGGCTTCGCCAGCTTCGAGGGAACGCTGTCTCTGTCGCTCGATGAGTTTCTCGGGGTCGATCGCCGATATCAGATCGCGCTCGCCTTCGCCTACGTGGGCCTGATCCAGACCCTCGTCCAGGGAGGACTGGTCCGGTGGATGGCGGCGTTCACCAGCGAAGTCGTTTTATCGGCAATTGGCACCGCATTGTGCCTCGTCGGCTATGTCCTCTTGGCTGTCGCGGCGGATCCGCATCTCGGCGGGCCTGTTGCGCTGATGCTCGCCGGTTCGGTTGTGATCGCCGGATTGGGGTTCATCTACCCGAGCATCATGGCCCTGATTTCACGCCGCAGCGATCCGGCAAACCAAGGCGGCATTCTGGGCATCGGCAGTACGACGACTACGCTGGCCCGCATCGGCGGCATGCACTTGGCGATGCAACTCCACTACCATCTGGGGCACTCAATGCCGTTCCTCGCGGCCGCCGCGCTTATGACGGTGGTGGTCTTCCTCGTTGCCCTCGCCACCCGCCGCGGCGGCGACTGGCAACCCGCCGTGGCCCAGGCCTGAGGCAGCGATTCGCTCCCGAGCGAATTGTCAGTCGCGGTTCTCGAAAAGGAGCGATCCTGCATCCGTTTGTCGAGCAGGCCGGCGAGGTCAGTGTGGCCGGTGGTTTCCGCCGTGTTGGCAAGTGATAATGGTCGGCAGTTTCCCCGACTCACTGATTACGGAGGCTGAACCATGAAGACGACCCTGCCGAAGTCGTGTCTTGCGGTGGCCGCACTACTGGCCGTGCTGCTTGGCAGTGCATCCGCCCAGGAAGATTCCGTGAGAAGGCCTGGAAGGCCCGCGCCCAGGAAGCCTACCCTTGTGATCAATCTCACCAGCGGCGAGAGCGACCTCCATGCCGTAGCGATGGGGCTTCACTTTGCTGAACATGGGTTGGCCGACAACCGGGAGGTGGTGATCTTCTTCAATGTGAAGTCGCCGCCCCTCGCCCGAAAGGACTTGGCCGAAAGCGTACGTTTCGGCGAGATGCCTTCAATCAGGGAGATGATCGCCAAGCTTCGCGAAAGCGGCGCCAAGATGGTGGTCTGTCCGATGTGTGCCGAGATCACCGGTGTTAAGGCTGAAGAACTGGCGCCCGGTATCGAGATGATCGAGGATCGCAAGCAGATCTTTGATCATCTCCACGTCAATGCTGTGGTCTTCACCTACTGAAGGTAGACTGTCCGTCGCGTAAGCTTCAGCCGGAGCTTGCGGGTGGCTGCCGCTTTTTTCGCCCGTGCCCTGCAACAGCAGGCAGCTTTCAGCCTCCGCTTCATCACTAACCGCAAGAAGCTGGAAGCTGAACTCTCAGGAGCCGCTGAGCCCGCTCACTCTGCGGAGATTACTGCACTGCCGAGCGCGTGCCTCCGGGCGATCCTCCGATCGGCATGTCCAACGGCATCGGCCGGGCGGCCACAAGAAAGCCCTGCTCGTAAAGGTCCTTGCGAAGACGCCGGAACGTTTCGAAGCTGTCTTCGTATGTCCAGAGCGTCACTGCCGTCCGGCGAGGATGGAAACGGGCGAGCGCCTGGCGGAACTGCGAGTCCCGGGCGAGCGCTTGATCGACCGGTTCGCCCAATTCGCTGGAGACCGGTATCAGCGTCCAACGCCGCAACTCAGCGTAGACGCCTACCCGGCCCATTCCCATTTCGGGTGTGATCTCGCGGCGCTCGATCGTGTACCGTAGCCGGAATCCCCCTTGGGGGCCGACCGTCTCGGTCAACTCGGGAAAATCGAGCACCCTTCCCATCCGCTTCTGAGCGTCGGCTTTGAACTCAGCAATGAGTTCGTCGAGCGGGATCACTGCTACCCGGCCCTCGCGAAGCTGGATGTGCACTTCTTTGCCGTCAGCCGGGCGGCTGAGCGGCGTGGGATAGCTCTCGATAACAATTGGCTCGGGTTCGACGCCGGCCAGCGCCGCGCGTTGGCGATCCAAATCGGCCAGTTCTTCGCGCGCCAGATGGACCTGGTTCTGAAGGTCGAACACCGCTTGCGCATCCGTATCGAGCGCCGCCCGTCGCGAGTCGATCTCCTTCTCGGCCAGCGCCACGAGCCTCGCCTGTTCGGCCCGCTGCAATTGCCAGACGGCCGTCTCCTTCCGCAACTGGTCAACCAGCTTCATCCGCTCGATTACTTCACCGGAAAGCTTCTGCAGCCGAGTTCGCTCCTCGTCCAACGAGGCAATTGCCGGATTGGAGACCGGCCCGTCGGCGACCTCGGCGCGGAAGTTCTTCACCCTCAACCCCGTCACGATCACGAGGATGATCAGGATACCCACCGTATTGGTCAGCGTATCGAGGAACGAGTCCTGGCCCGGCCCTTCAAGATTCGCTCGGATCGGTCGGCGCATGGCGATAGGACTCAGGACGTGGGCGTCAGAATTCTGGTCATCGGAATTGGTCCTGTTCAGCCCAGGCGGCTGGGACGGGCTGCCGACGGGATGGGGACTCGCTGCTGCTCGCCGGATGACGACGTTCCCGCACGCCGGACCTCCAGGCCGCTGTCGCGAAGTAGCGTTTCCAACTCCTGATACCTCTGGTCGGCGTTCGGAGCGACGCGCACATTGAGGATCGGCCGCCAGTACATCCCTTTACCGGCGATTCCCCACGCGTCCATTTCGTCCCACACGGCGGCCACGAACTCGTCGATGGCATTCTCCATTTGCGGCCCCAGCCGGATCTCCGTGCCCGCCGAACCGTCTTCACGGACCAGCACCAGCCGATCCTCGTAACAATCGACGCGGATTGGCCGCGTGACGGGTACAGAGTCGCGCGTTTCGCCGGGCAGGCCCCAATTGCGTCCCCGCTCGTCGGCCAGGCAGCGCGCCGCAGCGGTTGAAGGAGAGTCGCTGTCTTTCTCCGGCTTGGTACTTTCGTTGCGCGCGGTCGGTTTGGGCATCCAATCGCCCGGCCGGGGCAGTACCGGCGTGGCCGCACCGTCGTGCGGCGTCACCGGGTCGTCCGGATCATCATGGGGCCGGCTGCCGACATAGCCCTCATGCGGAACTGCCGGTTTCGCGCCCGTCGTTTCCTGCGACGCCGCGTCGCGCCGCTCCCCGTCCAATTCGCGAGCGAATCGGCCGCTTGGTCGCGCGGGCCGGTAGCCTCCCGAGCCTCTCTGTTCGTCAATGCGCACCAGTCCGCCGTTGGGTCCGACACGGTACTTCCCCCCGCCTCCGCTGCCATCACGGAAATGGCTGGGAGCCGCGGTTGCGAGGCGTGTCTGGCGGGCACGCGCCGTTGCGACAACCTGCTCCACGCTCGCCGCCAGATTGGGATCCGGAAGTGGGAAAGCCATTTCCCAGTCGTCGTCGATCAGTTCGTATCCAAAATCCGATGCCCACGACACAATCGCCATGCGCGCCACATAGTAGGCTCCGATGCCGCTGGGCCGGACAAGAAACAGCGGGTAGGGCTCGTCCTTGCCGGCGGCGAACTGGCCGCGCTCGAGCAGATACTCACGCGTCGAGCGGATCGCCGCATCGAGCGGGTTGCCCGCGCCGAGCGGGCCGTCGAAATCCGCTTCCCCGAAAGTGACTCCTTCCGGCTGGAGCACCACCGAGTCGCTGCGGCACTCGATATAGATCGGCCGCCGCCGCGTGCCGTTCGGACCTTCGTAGGGAACCACGGCGTAGCTCGGGCGCTGGCCGCCCACCCGTTGGCGCTCTTCGGCGAGGAGGTCGCGGGCTTCGGCGATGTCGCTTTGCACTCGGGCCAACTCCGTCTCGAGCAACTGCCGTCGCCCGCCGTCGGTGCCCGCCTTCAGCGCCTGCTGGCGTTGCTCGAGACGGGCGAGTTGTTTCGCCAGGGCGTGCGCATGGTCTTCGGCCCGCCCCAGGGCCAATCGCCATTCGGCCACTGCGGCGTTGGCTCGCTCCCGGGCCGACTCCAACTCCTCGATCCGGGTCAGCAGCGACTGCCGCTCTTCTTCAACTGCCTGCTGCTCGGCCGCTGTTTCTGCGGATTGTTCCTCGACCGCCTGTATCTGGGCCTGGCGCGCTATGATCACCAACAACACGATCAGGGTTCCCATCGTGCAAATGAGCACCGCCAGGAACGGGTAGAGCGAGAACCCCCCTGCCGCGTCGCCATTCTGCCGTAGTGCGGCGCGAGCGCTCCGGCTCATGCGGCCTGACCTGCCTTCTTACCGAAATCGAGCTTCACGTTCGGCGTCGCGCCGGTCAGGCGGGCGTTCAGGAGGTTTATTGTCGCCGCCAGACTCATCACGGTCTGTTCGAAATGATGCGACCCGGCCAACGCCTGCAGGTTCTGGTTCAGCGCTGCCTCCAGCCGCTCGATCTGCTCGGCGGCATCACCGGCCCGCGTCAACGCCTCGGCCTGGGTGGTGATCGCCTCCTCGAGCGACGCCATCGCCTGGGTGCTCCGGGCCAGCACCTGCTCGGCCCGTTCCCAGGCGCGCCGGCTCTTTTCGGCTACCGCCTCTTCCTGCGCCGACAAATGGCGGGCATGGGCCTCCAGTGCATCACGAACGCCTGCACCAAGCGCGGATTGAAGCTGTTGGCCGGCGCGGACAAGCATCTCGCCGGAGCTCGACTGTGCGGCGTCGACGCTCGTTCGCCATATCTCCGCCTGCCGAAGGACGAGTCGTTCGGTAGATTGAAGCACCCCTTCGATCATCCGCCGAACCGCACTGAGTTGCCCTTCCGACGACTCGCCAAGCTGATCGAAGCGGCCGATCAACTCCGCTTCTACTTGCTCGTCGACCGCCGCGAGGAGTTTTCCCTCAACCTTGTCGGCGATGTACTGAGCGAACATCAGGATGATCGACAGGATGAGGGCTTCGATCGTAGTGTTGAAGGCGATCGCCAGGTTGGCCATTACCGCCGGGAGCGACTGTTCCAGGGCCTCCGGGGCCAGACCGCCAATCGCCATGGTGATGCCGACTACCGTACCCAGGAAGCCAAGAATCGGAATCGCCCAGATGATGACTCGGACCAGGGCGTAGCTGGCATGGGCTCGGGCAAGATCGAGGTCGGAAAGGTAGCGGAGCGTCTCATCGAGCCCCGCGGCCGATCCTCGACGCCGTACGTGCTCCAGCGCGTCGTGAAGCCGGCGGGGCAGGTAGTCGGTCGTCGTGCCGGTTGCCGCTCGCTCCAGTCTGCCAAGCAAGACCTGGCAATCGGATTCAATGCCGCCCGTTGCCGGATGGGGCCCGAGGATGGGATGGCCGACCGCTTGACGCTGCGCCGCCAGGTCGAACAACCGGAGCACCAGCGCCGCCAAGCCAATGAAGAACAGAATGGCTTCCGTGTATTCGATCCAGTGATCGGCGAAGATCGGCCGCAGCCAAGGGAACCAAGTATGCAGGATGCCATAGAAGCCGACGCTGGCCAGACCGCCCCACAACAGGGGCGACTTCACGACGAACTGGTTGAACCGGCTCGGTTTGTTCACGGGAGTTGCCTCGATCAGGACAGGCAGATCGTTACAGGCGCACGGCGAGTGCACTGCCTCTCGGCGTCAGCCCTCAGAATCGGCCTGATCGCTACAGTTTATGAGTCGAACTCTGGAGAACTGCGATCGCTTTGCACGATCGGAGCGTGATTCGAGTATCCTGGCAGATCCCGTTTCGGTGGGTTCGCTTTGGCACGACCCCGACAACCGGCAAAGATTGCCAAAGTGTGACCACTCAGGCGGCCGATCTAAACTGCGTTGACGCCAGCGGTACGGTCGAGGCCGCCGGAAACGGCCAAGGGGGGCTCGACCGTGCTGAGGGCGCCAGCGGCAGATATTGCCGTCCGTATATTGGGGATTCTCTGAGGGGGTCGGCGCACCGACGCTGAAAAGATTGTTCCCAGGGGGGAGACAGTCCGGTCTTGGCTCACTGAGCTGACCGGACTGTTGTTTTTTCTTGCCGCAGAGACCCACCACCTGCCTCGAAACGGCAGGAGCTCTCAGCCAGCGGCAGAAACGCTGGCTCGGCGACTCACCAGACGCTCAGCGTCGTGGGCGGCGTCGCGTATACGCCCGCACCGAACGGGACGGCGTACGGGGTGCCGGGATAACCGAACCCTGGGCCAGGGTAGCCATACGCGGCATACCATGGGTAGCCCGGCGTCTGGCCCCAGTACGCATAATTGTACACGCTTTGTGGCGCCGCGTACGCCGCAGCGCCCCAACCAACTCCGCCCCCCGAACCGTAGACCGAGTACGTCTCGTCGGCGGCGTACCAGCCGGGACAGGCGTAGCCAGTGTACACGGCATGGCCATGGCGACGGTGACGCCAACCCCCAGCGTCAGCCGATTGGCTTAGACAAACAAACGTTGCCACCACGATAGCCACTACCAACGCCGGACCCAATTTCAGGCAACTTCTCATCGCGTTTTCTCCTTCAAGGGTGCCAGTCGGTGATACGCGTCGGATTCACAGGTTCATGTCGTCAGGACCTGGTGGAGCAATTATTCGCCCTCCCTTCGCCTGAGCAATAGGTGGCGTAGCAGCGAGGGGTTTCCCAGAGTCGGACCTCCACCACCGGAAATCCCTGGCCGGCCGTATAGTCGAAGATCAGCCGGGCGATGTTCTCGGCAGTGGGATTGACATCCAGCAGGAAGAGCGGCTCGCCGAGTTGTTCCAGCAGCGGCACCACGGGATCGTTGCGGCATAGCAGCATGCGATGGTCCAGGTTCTCATCAATCCAGCGGCTCACCACTCGTTTAATGTCGGAAAAATCGAGCACCATCCCGCGATCGTCGAGCTCCGCCGATTCGATGGTGATTACCACCTTGCCGTTATGGCCATGCAAGTAGCGGCATTTTCCGTCGTAATTCAACAGGCGATGCCCGTAGCAGAAATCAATTTCCCGTGAGACTTGGAACATGGGATAAGTCCGGGGTTGCTGTCTATGGTTGACCGACGGCCGTGGCCGCGTAGCGCGTGGGATCGCAGGCGGCGATCAGCCGGAATGCCTCACGCCTCTCAGCGCATTTGTTGCACTGCCCGCAGTGCAATCCGCCTACCGGTGCAATGCACGAGAACGTCAGGCCCAGGGGCAGATCGCGCCCCGTCTCCATGACCTGGCGCTTTGATAACCGGGCAAAAGGCCTGATTACCTCAACGGCGCGTTGGCGGCCGCAATTCAGTGCGCCTTCAAAATCGCGAAAGAAGTCCGGACCGGCATCGGCAAACGGATTCGTGCCAAGAATGCCCAGCGCAAGCCGCTCAATGCCGTGGAGTTGACACCAGACGAGCGGCTTGACGAGCAGGAGGGCGTTGCGTCCCGGCAGGTACACAGCCTCATCAGGACTGGCGGCGTCGGGCACCCCATCGCCATTCAGGCTCCAATGTTCCCCATAGACATCATCGAGCGGCAAATCGAAGACGACCAGTGGCTCGAGACGGTCATTTCCGACGGCGGCCAGGAAGCTCCGCAGAGCACAATGTTCCGACCGCTCCCAAGACAGACCTGATCGAACGTAAAACGGCTGGACCCGGAATCCCCTCCGGAGGAGCATGCCGACCAGGATGGCGCTGTCCAAACCGCCGCTTATCAACACACCTACTGTCGACTGTTCCTGGGATATGAAACCCACTGTTGTACTTACCTCTTTAGGGGTAGGGTAGTGGCAATGGCATTGTAAGGCCGGCCTAAGCAGTGGTGAAGGGGCAAGGCTCGGCGTGTATCGCTCGTACCTTAGCACTTAGACCTCTGGAATTGTGCGGTCGGCGTGCCAGTCGTTTCGTAGCCGTACGTTAACGGGTACACCCGAGTTCCTCGGTGTTCATGAGCCGGATCCACGCCAAAATGTGAACTTGTCCCCCCGCCACTGCCCTTGCTCCCCTCCAACCCGACCGTTAAACTCGCCGCCGCTTGCTTTTCTATTCCCTCGGGTGGGTTGTTTTCTCTTGCAATGGGATTCGGGGCTTTTAGAATGAAAGTTCGGGAGTCCCCAGATTCCCTATTTCTCAGGGTTTGCAGGTGTAGCATGAGAATCGTGGCACTGGGGGCCCTCATTATTGCAGGTCTCGTGGTGGCGGCGGTCGGCTTGGCGGCCGATCCCGGCGAAGCGTTAGCCCAGCGGTTGGGATCGCCCAATCCGGCGCGGGCCAGTGGCGAGTTGATCGCCTTGTCGACAATGGTCGGCGACAAGTACCAGCAGGTGACGGTAATCGATCCGAAACAGCAGGTAATGAGCGTCTACCATATCGAGTTGGCGACCGGCGCAGTCGAACTGCGGTGTGTTCGCAATATCCACTGGGATCTGCAGATGACGTACTTCAATGGGAAGGGTCTTTCCCCGCTCGAAATCCAATCGCAAACGCTGCAACCGCGGTAAGGGACGCCCGACGACCGCCCCGGATTAGATGCGGCGCGCGAGCATTCCCGGCCCCGGGAGGTCTTCAATGGCCCAAGAATATCTGACGCTGGAAAAAGCGGCCGAGGTGCTCGGCCTGAGTCCTGCCGAGGTTAACCAGTTGCGGGAGCGGAACGAATTGCGTGCGTTCCGCGACGGCGCCAATTGGAAGTTCAAGGCGGACGAAGTCCAGAACAAGCTGGCCGAGTTGATCAAGAAACGCCGGCCGCCGGCTCCGGCCGCCGACGATGAGCAATCAGGCGACGTGCTGCTGAGCGAGCACGAACTAGGCACCGGCGATCCGGGTGCTTCCGGCACCGTGATCGGACCATCAAGCGGCAAATCGGCCTCTGCAAGCGATCTGCAGATTGTCGGCAGCGACGTCGATCTGGTCGGCAGCGGCGTCGATCTGCTTGGCAGCGACCTTAGCCCGGCGAACTCCGATGTCTTCCAGACGCCGCCGGGCGCGGGCGGCGCCGCAGCCAGCGATCTGGCGTTGTCGCTCGGAGACAAGACCCCTGCTCCCGGCGCCACACCGGGGCCAGTCACGACGGGCGACTCCAACATCGAGTTGGCCGAAGGTGTTGACGACGACCTGGTGTTGGGGGGAAGCGGCACCGGCAGCGACATCACCATCGGCGGCGACAGCGGCATCTCGCTCGTCGATCCGGCCGACAGCGGCCTGTCGCTCGAGGAGCCTCTCGATCTAGGCGGGGGCGACGAATCGCTCGAGTTGGGCGAAGACGACCTGCTGAACCTCTCCGAAGAGGCCGCTCCCGCGGCTGGCGGCGATGAGGAATTTCGCCTCACACCGATGGAAGAAGAAGGAGCCGACGAAGAGAGCGGCTCCCAGGTGATCGCCCTCGACTCCGAGTTGACCGGCGACGAGGCGGCGACAATGGTCGCCGGTGCAGCGCCGGGGCCTGAAGGCTTCGGCGGAATGGGCTCGGCCCCGCGCATGGGAATGCTCGAAGCCGAGGAGTTCGGCGGAATGGGCCCAGCTCCGGCGATGGGCGCTGTCCCAACGGTGCCGATCGGCGCACCCATTGGCCAGCCCGCACTTACGCCAGTCGGCTATCCCGCGGCAACACTGCCTGAAGCACCCTATTCGACGGGTGTGATCGTAATGCTGGCGGTCGCCGTGGTCCTGCTGATCTTCCCGGGCATCATGACATACGATCTGCTCCGCAACATGTGGAGTTGGAATCAGCCCTACACTGTCAACAGCTCGTTGATGGATCTGATCACGGGACTGTTCTAAGCAGCAATCGCGGCATGCCGAGTACTGGGCGACCATTGTCCAGTACTCGGTTCCGCGACTGCAGCGTCTCTCCGCGGGAACCCTTCGCATCGCACCGACGTAGTGTCAGTGCCGTGCCGTACCGCTACCCTTTTCCGGGTGGTGGCCCTACAATTGTCACATCGGGCGATAACCTGAGACGGTTGGCAGGCTGCCGTCTGCGAGGGTTGACGCCTCCCGCCCCAGAGCTATTCTCCCGATGGCCCGTCCCAAGCTCAGCTCACCTGGTCAGCCCCTCTTCATTCGTTTGCCGCTCAGGTTGTTCGAAGCGGCAGCCTCCCTGCGATTGGCGGTTCTGGTGATTTTCGGCTCCGCGGCCGTGCTGGGATATGCCACGTTTGTCGAAAGCTGGTACGGGACGGAAGCCGTTCAGTTTGGGGTCTATGGCACGTGGTGGTTCGCGCTGTTGCTGGGTTTGCTGGGCCTCAATGTCTTCTGCGCTGCGGCGATTCGTTTTCCTTGGAAGAAATATCAGACGGGCTTCGTTATCACCCACGCGGGGATTATCGTGTTGCTCATCGGGTGTCTGCAAAGCCGGCTCGGCGGAATCGACGCCCAGATGCCCATCTTTGAGGGAGGCACCGGCCATACTGCTTACGAAGACACGCAACATTTCGAGCTGAAGATCTACCCAGCATTCGACAGATCGGCGTCGGAGCGGCTCACACGAAGTGTCCGAACGGTTCGCGTCCCGTTCCGCTCCGGTCCCTTCAATTGGGAAGACTACGCGGAGAAGTTACCAGCCCTTCCGTGGACACTATCGCCGCGCGACCGAGGTACGGTCTATGATCGCGACGGCATCCGCCTCGAAGTGCTCGACTACCTGGCCGATTCATCGCGCGAGCCGGCGCCGCCGCTTCGGGTCCGGGCCCGGCCGGTCGCAGCCGAAAAAGACGGTTCGACCGCTGAATGGTCGACCGCCGACTTGAGCGTGCAGGGGACCGGTTCCGATTCGCCGCATGGCCAAATGGGCCTGGGGGGCCGCGAGGAGATGCCCAGCGGCCATCGGCTCGTCTTCTGGGTCGCCGCCAACGACGACGAGGCGCAAGCCTTTCTCAACAGCCAGCCGGAGGGCCCGCTTACTGAGCACGGCCAGGTGGTCCTGTTTGCCCGCGATCAGAGGTTCGTCTTTACCGTCGATGAGCTCCAGCAGCAGAAGCGGCTGCCTTTGGGCAGCACCGGCCTGGAGGTCGTCCTGAACCGCTTTGACGACACGTTTCTGGGGGTGGTACTACTGGTGTACGCTCCGGGCAGCGAGCCGCGACGGATGGTGTTGCTGGCCGATCATCCTGAATTCAATCAGCAGGACCACGAGAACGCCGTTTACGGCAGCTATTGGTTCGATGCGACTAAGCGACCCGCTGACGTGGCGGATTCACACACTGCCGGCGTGGGCCTGCATCCCGAACGCCCGCGGATCGACATCCTTCAAGCGGGCGGCCGCCTGCATTACCGTGCATGGCGGTCGCCTCAGTTGGAGACGATCGGCGAATTGCCGACTGGAGGCGAGCGCGTGGTTGCCTTCGCCAAGAGCGATGCGGCGATCACGTTCTACGTGGAGCAGTTCGTGGCCCAGAGTGAGCCCGGTTGGCTCATCAAGCCGAAGCCGTTCAGCAAACGCGACAAGGGGCTCAAAGAGCGCCGCGCCCGTGTACGGCTCGCGGTCGACGGCCGAAGCGAAGAATTCTGGCTCGAGGGACTGGGCGCGATGCCCTTCGGCCCCGACCCGTCGCCGTCGCAGCGCCGCGTCGTCCACGCTGAGGGTCGCCGCGTTGCGGTGACCATGCCTTGGGATCAGATCGACGTTGGCTTCCGCCTCTTGCTGCAGAAGTTCGATCGTCGGCTGGATCCGGGTACGAGCCAGGCTTCACATTACTCGAGCCTGGTCGACCTGTTGCCGCGCGAAGGTTCCGACAATCCATTGCAGGAGAAGGTGCGTATCACGCTCAACGAACCGGTGAACTTCTCCGACCCGCGGACGGGGAAGTCGTACCGCCTGTACCAGGAAGCATTCCGCGGACCATGGCGCCCGGGAGACGGCCAGTTCGAGCAGCTTCTGGCGATGACAGGTCGCGAGGATCTGCCCGACGAGATCTTCATGTCGTGGCTCACGGTGAACTACGATCCGGGGCGCGGGCTCAAATACTTCGGTTCGCTGATGATCGTGGCGGGAATTGCCACCATGTTTTACATGCGGGCCTACTTCTTCCGACCGCGAACGGCGGCCCGTGAAGCTGCCCCGTCGGGGTCGCAGCCGAGTGCTGCCGCAATCAAACCACAAGCCGTTCCGCAAGGGTAACAGGATCAAATGCCACCCGTTCGGCGGCCGCGAATACGGCGGCATCCGTCCGGTCAAAATAGGGTTTAACGATGCCTCGCTGGTATGTTCCGCTTGCGATCGTCATCCTCGCTGGGTGCACGCCGGTGCTGTCTGCCGGACCCGAGTTGGACTGGAGTGCATGGCAGCACATGCCCTCGTTCCACAACGGCCGAATGATGCCCGTCAACACTTTCGCGCGCAATGTGGTCGAACAGGTTACCGGCCGAGTCAACCCGACGCTTAGCCTCGAGAGGGTGAAGCCGGGCGAGGCCGATTCTGAAGCCAGGAAGAGCGCGCAGGCATTGTTCCCGAACGGCAAGCCACGGCGATTCGAGGCGCCCGAGTTGCTGTTCAGTTGGCTTGTCGAACCCGAACGTTGGGAGCACGTTCCTTTCCTCATCGCCGAGCACGAGACGCTCCGCCAGGATGTACTCGGGCTGCCGGTTACCGGTTCCAGGGGTGAGCATCTGAAGTATGCTTCGCCGGCTCAGGTGCAGGCCGCGCCCCGTTTTCGCGAGCGGATGATGTCGGTGATCGAGAAGCAGCGTGCCGCCCAGTCCCGCGGTGCGAAACCCTCGCTCACGTCGGTCGAACAGAAACTCGAGGAGCTTTACGAAGCGCTGACCCTCTACCGCCTCGTCACCTTTGATCCGGGAGCCACCGACGCCAGCCGCAGCCGTTTCCTCGACCGCATCTCCGAGGCACTGCAGACTTGGGGACAAATCGAATCGGATCTCTCGCAGATCGCTTCGGTGGACCAGAGCGGGCTGGGCGCCAAGATCGACGAAGTCTCGGCGACCGTCGCCAAGATTCGCGAACTGGCCCATTCGCACGACATGCCGCTGGATGACATCGAGCCCCGAGTGGCGGTGCTGGCCGACTCGACCGCGGCGTTGGCCGGGCAGTTCGGCACGTTCCGGCAGAAATTGCTCGACAGCCCGCCGCCGATGCTGGACGCGGACAAGATCAAGCAGTTCCGCATCCAGATGCACGGCCTGGCCGCGATGGCCACCAAGCTGGCCCGCCAGGCGGAAGAGGCTCACTTGGCGCTGTACGACAACGGCTACTCGCTGCGTCTGGTGCCGGCGTTGAATCCGGCGGCGCTGGAGAAGAACCGCGACACCGAAGACGACGCCCAGCCTTGGCTCAGCCTGCAGACGCTGCTCTACGGCTCCGACGCCGTACTCCATGGGTACCCCCCGGATCGCGTTTCCGCGGTCCGCACGAGTTTCGCCGCTGCCCGCAAGGCCTACGCTGAGCGGTCAGCTTCCGACCGGCCGCAACGGTTCTCCGCCGCGATCGAGCAATTCGCTTCGGCGGTGCGGACGCTGGGTGAGGAGATCGAGCCGATCCGCAATGAACTGCCGATTCAGCAGAAGGACCGGGAACTGATCGCCGCAACGGCCTATCCGCCTGCCGGCGCCACCGACACGGAGGTGCATTACTACAAGCTCGACCCCTTCTTCTGGTCGTGGCTTGTCGGAGCATTCGCCCTGTCGGCTTTCGGCTTGTCGTTCGGGTTGGTGCGGAAGCCGATGTTCTGGGCGGGAATGACGATTTTCGCTCTGGCGCAGGTGTTCACAATCTACGGCCTTGGCCTCCGGGTGGTGATTACCGGGTGGGCTCCGGTCACTAATATGTTCGAGACGGTGGTCTTCGTCGCCCTGGTCGTGGCCCTGCTTGGCATGTGGTTTACAGTCGTACCCATGCTGTGGCCGGGCTTGAGCCTGGCGTGGAGGCTGACCGCGGTTCCGGGCACTCCGGAGTCAAGACCGCTCGACGCCCAGCAGGCGGAACTGATCGACTCCGACCGCTGGACACCTCTATCATGGGCTTTGCTGATTCCTCGCACCGTCCTGGCCGGCATCATCTGCTACCTGTTGACCGGCGTCGAATACGGATCGGGTGGCGGCTATACGGTCGTCGCGCTGTGGCCCCGCACCGACGTGGGCGGTTCGGTTCCCACGATCGGCAACGGGATCGTGTGGCTGGTCGGACTGGCGATGCTCGCACTGGCCGTCTGGCTCGTGCCCCGGTTGGTGGTGGCGCTCGCCGCGGCGGTTTTCACCGTGCCTTACTCGTTGGCGAAACTCGGCACGGCGAAGCCGACCGCCCAGATGCTGGCGCGGAAGCCTTTCGTACTGGCCGGCGGTTCCGTGGCCGTGGTGGCAGGACTTCTCGGTTGGTATGCTCCGGGGTTGGATAAAGGGATCAACCCGCTCATGCCCGTTTTGCGCGACAACTTCTGGCTCACGGTCCATGTGCTTACCATCACCGCCAGCTATGGCGCAGGATTCCTCGCCTGGGGGCTGGGACTGATCTCGCTGACACACTATCTCTTCGGCCGCTATCGTGAGCCGGTACTGCCTGCGGAAGAAGTCGTGGCCCAGGGGCACCGCCCGGCATACGCAGGCGAGGCGGCCGTCGCGGTCGAATCATTGCCTCGCAGAGCACCCGAAGCCTGCGATACTCTCGGCACCTATATCTACAAGTCGATCCAGGTGGCCGTGTTGCTGCTGGCTGCGGGTACAATCCTGGGCGGGCTGTGGGCCGACGTCTCGTGGGGCCGGTTCTGGGGCTGGGACTCCAAGGAGGTGTGGGCTCTAGTCTCGTGTCTCATCTACCTGGCCATTCTTCACGGCCGCTATGCCGGCTTGTTTGGCAACTTCGGCCTCGCCGTGGGCTCGGTGTTTGGTGCGACCTCGATCCTGATGGCCTGGTACGGCGTAAACTTCGTCCTCGGCAGCGGCCTGCACAGCTACGGCGAAGGGACCGGTGGACTGGGCTGGGCGATGACGATCGTCGCACTCAACTGGGCCTTTGTTGGGCTCGCCTGGTTCCGCTACTTCTTCGAGACCGGCAAGCGGTAAAGCGCATGAGAGCGGGGAATCGGGTGGACGCCTTTCCAGCCCCGACTCCCCGCTCTTCATCCAATCTCCGTTGACTACTCCTCTTTCTCCGCGTTCGCTTTCTTCTCCGCCTGCTGACGCATCCGCACGGCCGGTTCAAGATCGGCCTTGGTGAGAATGCTGGTGTACTCCTCCGTCTTGAACGGGCCAGCTTTCATGGTCACCTTGACATGGTATTCAGCAGCCACTTCCGATGGTACTCGCCACGAGTACGCGCAGGTGAAGCCTCAGCCATACCGGAAAGTGCCCTCGGTCACCACCTCACCCTCCTTGTCGGTGATGGTGAACTTCGGCGCGTCCGGTCGCTGACCGTCAACCCGCAGATCGCTGCACACCTCGCCGGCAGAACCCACCATCGACAGGCTCAGATTGACCTCGCCCGTCGGTTGAGCGTAGCCGACTTTGACGACCGGTTTGAACGGCGGCCCGAAAGGCAACTCGGCTGTTTCTCCCTCGCGGACCACGATCGTCGGGCAGTCCTTCGTAGCATCGGCCGAAACGATCGTGTAGCGAGGGCCCCCGGCCGGACTCACCGCCGAGCGGCCGGTAAGGGCCTCCACCAGCGCCGATAGCAGCGACTTGACCCCGCCTTCCGGTGTGGCCGGGTCTTCTTTTGCCGGCTCAGGGGCCAGGCCCGTTCCGTCAATCGTGTAGCTCAACAGCTTCCACTTGCCCACGGGCAACGCGACCGGTTCATTACCTCCCTTGATCTTGAGGAAGCCCCGGTCTCCGTAGATCACCGCCCGGAAGTTCTTGTTGGGATTGGCGACACTTCCCAGGGCAACCTCCGCCGGCGAAAGCGTCAGTTCGTCGCCGGAGGGTGATGCCTTCAGTTCGTAGAACTTATCGTCGAGGCTGACCAGTTCCGAGACGTAATGCCGGAAATCATTGCTGGTAACCTCGTAAGGAGAAATCTGGTTCTCTGCTTTCGCATCGATCAACAGCATGTCGCCCTGCTCGGGGTAGACCTGCCCGTCGGACGTAGTGACGTCGCTCCGAATGCGGATTCGGTCGTCGTAGCGGCCATTGCTGTTGAAGTCCAGCAGCGCCAAGCGGTGCGACTTGCCCTCCAGCGTGATCTCGCCCACACGGTACGCCGCCGCGTTGAGCGAGGCTGAGGCATAACGAAAGTCGTCGCTGCTGTAACTCTCGTTGACGCTCATGAAGAACGCGTAGTCGACTTGCTTGCCTTCGACGTCGATCGTGACATCCATGCGGGGAAAGCTCGCGTAGTAATACTGGGCGGCCACACTGCCGGAGTTGCTTTCCGCCTTGACGACCTCGTCGTCGGTCAGATCGCCGTTCAGATTGGCGTCGAAACGCAGCAGGCGGTACCCCTTCGACTGGCCTTCTTCCGTATCGAACACAAAGGCATACTTGCCCGACCCGAGCCCGGCGACGCCCCGGAACGGGTGTTCCGAGTTGTACTTTTCCGGCTCTTTCTTGACGACCTTCTGGAATTCCTTCGACGATGCGTCGCTCGCCTCGCGGTCCTTCATGATCTGCATGAAGAAATGTTGAGGGTAGGTGTAGCGGTAGAGCATGTCGTCGCCCGCCCGAATCACGCGTGCCGAGCCCTCGGCACGCTTTAGCTCGAGCTTCACGGTCTCGGCCGAGACCGGCACGGAGAGCATCACCCCGGCGGCGAGGCTCGCACCGAGCAGAAATCGCCTCCACACGTTCATAGGCTGCGTCCTCCCATGGTTGCGGAGAAACGCCGGACGGCGATGCCAGGCCTACAACGACCCGTCACGGCCTTTCCTTCGTTCCTTCCAATGTGACCAAGTCCTTTGCGCACCCCCCGCTTGTATCGCCAAATGCAGTTCCGACCGACAACGCACCGCAGCGGATGCATTCCAGGCAGCGGATGCACCGCGACTCTCCGGCACGACGCTCGGACCGGCCACGGACATCGCACACCTGGCCGCAGATCTCGCAGTCGTTGCACTCGTCGGACTGAAACCGCACGAACCAGAACGACACGCGGTTGCAGAGTCCGAAAATCGCTCCCAGCGGACAGAGCATCGTGCACCACGGCCGCCACACAAAGAGCATGGCGACCAAAACAACGCCGAGGATGATCAGCTTGGTTGCACTCGGCCAGACAAGTGTCTCGCCGGCGGCCGCCAGTTGCGCCGTCAGCGGCAGTCCGGCCTCCAATGCCCCAGCGGGACAGAGCCGGCAGAAGAACAGCGGGCTCGCCTCGCTGAAGAAGTAAGGCACCGCGAGGACGAACACGATGAGTACTACATAACGGATCGAGCCGAGCCACGCCGGCAGCCGGAACTTGGGAGCCGGAATCCGTCCGACCATATCCTGCAGAAATCCGAACGGGCATGCCCAGCCACACACCATGCTGCCGAACATCGCACCGACCGCGACGAGCGTGCCCACTGCAAGGTAGGGGAATTGGTGCAGTGCGCTGAAGTTCGCCAGCACGCCGATGGGGCAGGCAAACGTGGCCAGCGGGCAGGAATAGCAATGGAAGACGGGCGAACAGATCGTGTGCAGCTTGAAGAAAGGCGCCAGCCACAGCAGGGCGAACGCCGCTTGCACGAGCGTTCGACGCTCGACGAACTTTCGCAGAATTGAGTGCTTTCGGGCCATGGCCACCATGCCCTTCCTAATGCACTCAGGTAGGGCAGAGCGACGGCGCCTTGCCGCTGTAGGTTCGTTTGAGCACGCCGTTGGCCAGTGTGACGCCGCCGAACGTCACTTCCCGCACCAGCACGTATTCCGGTTCTTCTTTCACCGTTTCAATCTTCCGCGTTACCTGCTCGGTGAGCGGTTTGAACGGAGGCGGCTGATCGAAGCCGGGTGGGCCGAAGCCCGGCGGTCCAAACGGAAAATCGGCCACATCAGGCGGGCCGAACGGCTGAATGGTAATCGTCTCGGTTGTCTCCGATTCCTCAACGATCGGGACGATGTTTCCGAGCATGGCATACCCGATGGCGGCAAATCCCGCAGAGAGCAGCACCGCGGGCGCGATCACACGTCGTCCGAGATTCCGCATGAATTGCCCTCAATCGGCGGCCGCGAGAGAATGAATCTGTTCCGTCAGGCGATCTTTCAGAATCCAGTATCTGGCACCGCTTGGTGTCGCGTGCCCCCAGGCCTGAATCGATCAGAAGAAAAACTTCGGCTCAAACGGAGGCGAATGGGAATCGAACCCACCCAGGACTCTTGCGAACCCCACACTGGTTTTGAAGACCAGGGGCACCACCAGGCACCAGTCACCTCCCGTCGATCCGCCCGGCCCGGCGGCCTCGCCACCCGGAGACGGTCACTTGAGCGCATTCTAGTGCGAGAGGCGCGATAGACGCAACGCCCCCACTTGCGGGGATTAGAGCGTCAGCCCTTCCGGTACTGTTCGGGGGAGATTCCCCTTGCCCACCGACGCCTAGTCTGGCCAAGATAGTAAAAGGTGTTATTAGCTTACTAGGCTTCTTGGTGAATGCCCGCCCATGAACCGTCTCATACTGGCCGTTCTGCCGCTCGTCCTATGCAGTGTCGCCGCCGGTCAGACCGGCCAAATGGGGATCGATACCTTTGTCGATGTGATCCACGACGAAGACGGTCGGCCGCTCCTGGTGATCAGCTATCCCTGGCAGGTCCACGAGAAGGCCTCGATCGAAGTCGGCACGCTTCCGCCCGATGCCTCGCTCATTCCTCAACTGCGGCCGCTGCAGTTCCAGGCCCAGATTCTCAAGGGGTCGGTAAGCCGTGCCGTGTTGGAGGTCGAAAACGGTTCATTCACGGCACCGACGAGCATGTCGTTTACTGCCGATGACATCCAGTTTGAGGTAATTGGGCAGCGAAACTCGCTCGGTGCGCCCTCGGCGGTCGTCGTCTGGCAGGCGAGGCTCCAACGTCCCGTCGATCGGGCCGAAGAACTCCTTGCCAAGCTCCAGGCCGAACAGGAAGCGCAAGAGGCCCAGACATCGGCCCAGAAGTCCACCATCAGCGAGGCGGCGAGGGCCGCGCGGGACGAAGGCTTGACGAATCGCGCCGCCTTTTATCCATTAAGGCCTTGGAGCCTCGACCGGCGGACGCTATACCTCGATCTGCCCGAAACTTACTTCGCCCAGCCGAGCAAGCTCCGCGTGTGGTTCATGCGCAGCCGCGATGTCGTGTGGACGGAGACGGTCGACTGGCCGGGCTACCCCCAACCGCCCGCGCCGGCCGCCAGCGTTCCAGCGCCCACACGGCCCGCCTCGCCGCCGGCAAATTAGGTAGTTTCGTCTTTCACGGAGGAAACCTTGCTCAATAGCAGACTCTTGGCCGCAGCGCTCGTTGCGACAGTGTGGTGGGCGGTGGTGGGCATCGCCGCGGGCCAGGAACCGCCGGCTCAAGATGGGCCGCCTGCCGTAACCGCCGCCCAATCGACGGCCCCGCGCGGCAGTTCGCCCACCGAGTCGCAGGGCTGGACGACGTGGCAGATCATCAACGCGGGCGGTGTTGTCGGTTTACTCATCATCCTGCTGTCCATCGCCGCGGTGGCCCTGGTCATCGAGCACTCCCTGATGCTCCGCGCTGCGGTGCTCATGCCTCCCGGGCTGGCCGACGAAGTGCGAGGGCTGGTGGCCGGCGGCCGTACTGCCCAGGCCGCCGAGTTGTGCCAGGCCCGGCCCAGCTTCCTGGCGGGAGTTCTCTCTGACGGTCTCGCTGAAGTCGAAGGCGGTTGGCCGGCAGTCGAGAAGGCGATCGAAGACTCGCTGGCTCAGCACACTGCCCGGTTGGTTCGCAAGGTTGAGTACCTCTCGGTCATCGCCAACGTTGCCCCCATGCTCGGCCTGCTGGGCACCGTAATGGGTATGATCGTCGCCTTCCGCGAAGTGGCTGAGACGCAGGGCGCCGCCCGTGCGGCGGATCTGGCCGAAGGCATCTACCTCGCATTGGTGACGACGGTTGAGGGGCTGGTCGTGGCCATCCCCACGCTCGGCGCGCTGGCCGTGCTCCGCAACCGCCTTGACCAGCTTGTGGCAGAAGCAGCCAACATGGCCGAACACGCGTTCCTTCCCTTGAAGCGCGCCCGGCCAGCGACGGCACCGCCGGCGCGAGCCCCTTCACCGCCGCCGGTGGGAGGTACTCGCTGATGCGACCGCCGACGTCCAGCGCGCGGGCTGGTCTGGGCATCAATATGACGCCGATGATCGATGTTGTCTTCCAGTTAATCATCTTCTTCCTTGTTGCCAGCCATCTCGCGCGGCAAGAGACGCAGGTCGAGGTCGATCTTCCCACTGCCGCCAGCGGCCACCAGGAGGACGAACAGCCTGAGCTTCGCCGGGTGGTGGTCAACGTGCTGCCAGGAATCGGTACGGATGGCCGCGTGCAGGTCGGCGGCCGGCTGCTGACGCACTCGGAACTGGCTGCCATGATCCAGTACGAAAGCCGTAGCGGCGACCGCGGTTTGGAAGTCCGCATCCGCTCCGACCGCCGCATGCCTTACCGGGCCGTCGAACCCATTCTCCTGTCCTGCGCACGCGCCGGAGTCTGGAACGTCACGTTCGCCGTGGTGGAGTCCGTCAGCCGTTGATTCTGTAGTATCGAGGTGGGCATCAGAAGAGAACCACGTCCACCGCACCGAAACTGGAATGTCGATAGGAAATGCTGCCCACGTAGTCGTTTGTGACGCACTTACCTGCCAAGCCTCTCTTATCCATGCGTTTGCCCAGCACTCGGAGCCACGCCAAGCAATACGACAACGTGATGACGCCGATGATCGACGTCATCTTCCAGCTCATGGTGTTCTTCGTTTGCACCGCCAGTTTCCAGGCGGTGGAAGCGATCCTGCCGACCACCTTCGCGTTGCCCGGCAGTGTTGGTGCCGCGGCGGCGGAAATGCCTGAGGATCTGGATGAGATCGTGGTTGAGATGCTGTGGGGCGACGGCCGCGTCTCGTGGCGGATCAACGATCGCGATTACGCCCGGCTCGATGAAGTCCGCGACGTGCTGGCGGCGGTTGCCGGGATCAAGATCGATGTGCCTGTAATCCTCGACATTGACGGCGACGTGCCGTTGGAGCGTGTGATCGACGTTTACGACATTTGTCGGCAATTGGGGCTCATGAAGGTGCAGTTTGCCGCCTCGTCGGAAGTGTGAGGGAGATCACCGAGTGCCGATGTTGGGCGAAAAGGTTGGTGTCTGGCCGGGCAAGATCCCTTCACGTAGCGCGGCCGCGGCCGGACATGCTTCGTGGCGCCGGTCATCCGCCCCACCTGATGCTGCCGGGGTAACACGCTCATTGGCGGCGTTTGTGTTCCTCGCCCTGACCGCTTCCGCGGCCCTGGCCGACAGTTCGACCGACGCTCGCTTTCTGGCCGCTCTCCGCCAGCGGAGCCTGTTCGAGCTTGCCGAGGCATACTGCCGCCAGGAACTGGTCAGGCCGGGTGTGCCGGAAATTCGTCAGGCGGAACTGGTGATCGAACTCTCCGCGACGCTAGCCGAGGCGGCCGCCAGCTCTGCACCCGAAAACCGCGTTTCGCTATGGCAACGAGCCGAGCAAGTGGCAGACGATTTCGTCCGGCAGCATCCGGAGAACCCGCGCGTGCTCCAGGTGCGGCTGCAACGATCGCTGGTGGTGCTTGCCCAGGGCGAGTTGGCCCGGCAGGAATCGCAGGTCGCCGCCACGCCAGAGCCGCTTGTGGAGCAATCGCGCACCGCGCTCCGCGAAGCGATTCGCCAACTGGATCAGCTTTCGGAGGATGTCGAGACCGAGCTGCGCACACTCAGTCGGCCGGGTAGCTCGCCGCGCGATGGTCGGCTGAGCGAGCTGGAACTCCTCTGGTTTTCGCGACACATCCAGTACCAGCACGCCCGTGCGTACCAGAATCAGGCCCAATGCTACCCGGCTGAGAGCCCCGATCGTGCCAACGCCCTTGCCCGAGCCGTCGACCGGCTCGATCCGCTCGCGCGACTGGACGCGACCGACCCGCTGGTCTGGAGCGCCCGACTGGACGAAGCTATATGCCATCGTCTCCTGGGTGACTACCGCGCCGCCCGCGAGAGGCTTGACGCCCTGGTGGCCGCCGGTCCGCCGACGCACGTTCTGCTCCGCGCCGGCGCTGAACGGATTCGGCTTGCGCTGGCCGAGAACCGTGTCGCTGACGCGGTGGCCTTTCTCTCGGCCGGCCGGCAGCGGGAAGGCGCCGTCTCGGGAGATCTGGATTACGCGTGGCTGGAGACCATGCTTGCGGCTTGGCGGGCGTCCAGCGATGCGGGCGATCAGGCAAAGGCCGCCGAGTGGCAGGTCAAGGCGGCGGAGATGGTCCGAATCATCCAGGTTTCACACGGTCCCTACTGGACGCGAAGGGCGCAGTTGCTCGTGGCCTCATCGATGGGCAGCCAGTCGGCGAGCCTCGACATACTCGTGCAAGCGGCGGAGAACGCCTGGCACGGCGGCAACCCCGACGATGCGCTCGCCGCCTATGACCGAGCGCGAGCGACGGCGCGGCAGCAAGGAGAACTGACGCGGGCTTTCGAATTGGGGCGGACTGCGGCGGCGATCGAGCAGAAGCGCGCCCGTTATGCCGAGGCCATGGCCCGCTATCGCGAAGTGGCTCTCGACATGCCATCCCAGCCCAAGGCAGCCGAAGCCCACATGGTGGCGATCTACTGTGCCGCACAGCTTGCGCGAAGCGACCCGGCGCAGCTTGAACGCCTTGGCCCGCTGCTCGCGGAGCACATTTCCGCCTGGCCCCAGTCATCCACTGCCGACGAAGCCCGCTGGCAACTGGGCCGCCTGCGGCAGCAGGAAGGCGACTGGCCCGCGGCGATCGCGGCCTTCCGCGCCGTATCGCCCGCCTATGCGGGATATGAGAAGGTGATTGCGGCCGCGGAGCAGGCATGGCTCGCCCTGATTGAAGCCAGGCAGGCCGCCGGGGAGCCAACCGAGGCGGTAGTCCGCGAGGCGGCGGAGTGGTTCGAGTCGCTCGCTTCGAGTTCGGCTACAGACGACGCGGCTGTGTCGGCGTCGATCCGGCGTCGGGCCGCACTGGCCTCCGCGCGAATCCGGCTCAACGATCTGCCAGCCGGGTATGCGGCTGCGGAACGGGTGCTGTCCTCCGCCCTTTCCAACGCGGCCGACGCACCGCCGGATTGGGTTGGCGCCGCGCGCGCCATAAGGGTCTATGCCCTGGCGGGACAGGGGCGGCAGGCCGACGCCTCGTCCGCACTGGAAGAGATTGCCGGGGCAGGCGTCCAGCCGCTGTTGGAACTGATTACCGGTCTCCGCCGCGCAACACGGGAGGCGGCCGCCGGGTCCCGGACCGAATTGGCGGAACTTGCTCTCCGGGCAATTGAACTTGTCGGGCCGCAACGAGCGCAGCTCACCCCCTCGCAGCGTCAGGCAGTCGAGCGGGCGCGGGCTGAGTCGCTGGCCGATGCAGGCCGCCGACAGGAAGCCAGCGACGAGTACGGCAAGCTGGCGGCGCGATATCCGCGTGACGGGGCGATCCAGGAGGGCTACGCCCGATTCCTGCAGGTGGCAACAGATCGGCCTTCGCTCGAAGCCGCTCTTGCCCAGTGGCGCCAGATCGAGAAGCAGTCACCCACCGGCACCGATCGCTGGTTCCGCGCCAAGTACGAGATGGCTTCGCTCCACTACCGGCTCGGCAACAAGCCGCAAACCGCGGCCATCATCCGGCAGCTTCAGGTTCTTCAGCCCGATCTGGGCGGCGAGGAACTCAGGGGCCGATTTCTTGAACTGCTGTCCAAGGCAACCCAATAGTCCCAGCAAGAAACGCCGCATGCGGTCTTGCCGGGCGCTGCGGAATCGCCCGGTAAGGCCGCATGGCGGCACTCTGGAGGGAAGCAGCAGGAAGGTCGATCAGGCGCTTACCACGGACCGCGGACAGGATACACGCCGAACTGGTCGGTGTCGGAGGGCCAGCGCGGCGTGGACTGCAGCGCGCCGGGGACCTGCCAGCCTGGACCGCCGTAGTTGCGGCCAAATTGCGGGGCAATGGTGGTGACGCGAGTATTGCCGACACCCCAGCCCCAGTGCGTCTGATATTCGGCCGTCGGCGGCACGACCAGAGCCACCGGCGTGCCCCAGCCGGTGTGGCTGTAATAGCCGTGCCAGCATGTAATGCCTTGGGCCACGTTGGGGTCGATCAGCGACCGGTTATAGGCCCAATTCTGCACGTGGCCGAATGGGACGCAGGTGTGGTAGCCGAGCGGGGCGAGCTCAAATGCCCAGCCGCTTGCCACCGGACCGGCCGCCACGACGGCCAATCCTAGCAAGCCTGACAGTGCAAAACGTTTCATTGGCGTCGGTTCCTTCTTTCTGGGTCGATTGCATCGGCTGTGCGCCGGGGGTGCGGTGTCCCGGCGCGGCCGTCAGCGGATCATTGCCAGGTTACGCTGGTTCGAGTCCAGCCGCTCCCCTCGTTGTACCGCCAGTACACGCGATGGTGGTGGTAGAGGAACTCGTGCGGCATGAGTGGCTGATAGGTGATGAACGTGTGCCCCACATAGGGCGGCGTGGGCCGCGGCGCGACATAGAGCTGGGCGCCCGTACCACTCCAGGGGCAGGGTGGAGCGTAGTAGTTGTAAAACAGATCGTCAGGGTTACGCTCGCGGGCCTGTGCCTGCCCGCCGTCAAATGACAGCAGTCCGCCAGCCGCCAGCACGACCGCGACAAGCAACGCGAGGCGCAGCATTTTCATGGCCATGAAAGAACTCCTTGCGGGTAGTCTGGGTCTTGTGGATCGGGTCAAACTCGTGTAATGAGTCTTCGTTTCCCGTACCTTCGTCGGCTGGTAGCGGTTCGACGGGTGAGTCTTTATGTGCTGGATGGAACAGTCCTTCCAACCGTAACGGAAAGACCGAAAAAGCCACCTGGGACGGTGCCGGAATAACCGTTATAATCGGAATTACTTGGCGACTTCGTCTCGACGCGTCGCTTGGCCCTCGCATCGTCGGGCCGTTCTGACATCTCCCCGAGTGGCGCTTCCCCCACGGAGCCAACGAGTGGCAATATCACAGGTTGAAACCGTGCCGACCGAAGATACTGAACGGGTTTCCACTGAATCAAACGGCGAGGCGGCCGCGAAAGGATCGCATCGTCGGCGCGCCACGGCCCAATCCATGGCCGCCAGCCAGCGCGACATCTCGGTGAGCGAGTTCTTTGCCAAGAACCGCCATCTTTTGGGGTTCGACAACCCCCGAAAAGCGCTGCTTACTACCGTTAAGGAGGCTGTAGACAACGCCCTCGACGCATGCGAAGAGGCCGGCATACTCCCCGAAGTGTGGGTCCATATCCAGCAGACCGGTGAGAATCGCTACAAGGTTGGTGTCCAGGACAACGGGCCGGGCATCGTGAAGAAGCAGATCCCGCTGATTTTCGGCAAGCTGCTCTACGGCTCCAAGTTCCACCGCCTGAGGATGAGCCGCGGCCAGCAGGGAATCGGCATCAGTGCCGCCGGTATGTACGGGCTTCTCAGCACGGGCAAGCCGGTGAAGATCGTCTCGCGGATCGGAAAGGGGAAGTCGGCCCACTACTACGAGATCCAGATCGACACCAAACGCAACCAGCCCGAGATTCTCAACGGCGGTGGGGAGGGGATCGACATCCCGGCGGGCAACAAGGGGCAGGACCTGATCGCGAAACATGGTATCGAGTGGATCGATGTCGATCATGGCACACGGGTGACGATTGAGCTGGAGGCCCGCTATCAGCGGGGCCGCGGCAGCGTCGACGAGTACCTGGAACAGACGGCGATCGCCAACCCGCACGTGACGGTCCATTACCTCGATCCGGACGGGAACCAGCGCGAGTACCCCCGCGTGGCGGAGAAGCTGCCGCCGGAGCCGAAGGAGATCAAGCCACATCCCTACGGCGTCGAGTTGGGCCGCTTGGTGGCCATGCTCAAGGACGGCAAGGCAGGGACGATCAGCCAGTTTCTCACCGAGTCGTTTTGCCGCGTTTCACCGGCCGCGGCTCGCAAAATCTGCCAGACGGCAAAGATCAGCACTCGGTCGAGCACCAGGAAGATCGGCCGCCACGAGGCTGAGTCGCTCTACAAGTCGCTCCAGGCGGTGCGACTGCCGTCGCCGGCCACCGATTGCATCTGCCCGATCGGCGAAGAACTGATCCTCAAAGGGCTGCACCAGGTCGTGCCGGGCGAGTTTTACGCCGCCGCCACCCGTCCGCCGGCCGTCTACCGCGGCAACCCGTTCCAGATCGAGGTCGGTCTGGCCTATGGTGGGGCGCCGATCGTCTATCGCGTTTCGCGCGATACGCTCGTCGAGATGCTCGAGCAGAGCGATGCTCGGACGCTGCGTCAGTTCCTTGCTAGTGCCTTCGAAGGCATGGGGCTCGACGCCGCCGACAAGATCCTCGCCCAGGCCAAGGTGCCCACCCGGGTGTCGCCGGGCAAGCTCAAGAAAGCCGACATCGAACACCTGCACGAAGCGCTCCAGCACGTCAACATCAACGAAGGGCAGACGATGAACGTGCTGCGGTACGCCAACCGCGTGCCGCTGCAATTTCAGGCTGGCGCATGCGCCATTACGCAGACGATCCTCGCCACGAACTGGCGATCGTACGGCTTGGGGCAGAGCCGCGGCTCCCTTCCCCGCGGCCCGGTTACCGTCATGGTCCACATCGCCAGCGTTTGGGTGCCGTTCACCAGCGAATCGAAGGAAGCCATCGCATCTTACCCGGAGATCCAGAAGGAACTCCGCCTGGCCCTCCAGGCGGTGGGCCGAAAGCTGGGCATGTACATGCGGCGGCGGCAACGGGTAAAGCATGAGGGAGAGCGCCGCAACATCTTTCTCCGCTACCTGGGCGAAGTGGCCAGCGCGGTGAGCGACATCAACGCTGTCGACCGCGAATCCCTTTACGAGCAATTACTCGACGTGGCCAAGCGAAAGACGATTCAAGCGGACATGAAGCTCGACGATCGCGGCCGTCCGATCGACGAGGAAGAACACGATTACGGCGAGAACGTGCTGGTGGTCGACCCCGCCAGCCGTGCCGCCCAAGCCCCGCCGAGCGGAAACGGAGAAGCGCACTGAAAAACCTGTCGGCGCCCGCCCGCCTGCAGACCTATCGAGCGTTGCATCGGCAGTGGGCAAGGCGAACCGCCGCGGAACCGGGATTGACGGCGGTGGCCCGCGAGCTCGCTTTCAAGACAACCACCCAATAAACGCAAAGAACCAGGCACTATTCTCTCCATGGCCAAAAAACAAAAGCCCAAGCAGTCATCTCCCGCACCGGCGGTCAAGCTGACCGACCGCGACAAGAAGACCATGGGGCAGATCACGTCCCTGGCAAATAATGTGGTGAAAGCGGCCGAGACGCGGCGCGATCCGCACCTCGATATCCCGTCGCGCACGCTTTCCAACGTGCGCTACAACCAGAGCAAGCGGTTCATCGAGATGGGCTCGAGCACCAACCGCCGCCAGCTCTTCAATCTGAGCCAGGCCAAGAGCTACATGCAGACGATGCTCGTGGCCAGCGGGGCGAAGAAGCTCATTGAGCAGGGGAAGACCGGCAGCATCCGCCAGATGTTCTACATGCTCAAGCACACGATACCGGGCACCCGCGAGGAGACTTTCAACGATCAGGACGAGTGCGATCCGATCATCGAGGACGTGGAGGTCGCGCTCAACTCGTTGCGCGAGGAATTGCACGTCTTCGCGTCGAACCGCGGCACAATGGCCGGTGAGATCACCTTCACCGACACCGGCGATACGATCGACTGCAGCCGCATGGGTTCCGGCGGATACAGCATCCCCTCGATCGTCGAGCCCGACGTCATCCAGTTCGGCAAGTGCGGCGCGAAGTTCGTCCTGCATGTCGAAAAGGACACCGTCTGGCGGCGCTTCAACGAGGACAAGTTCTGGCGCGAGCACAAGTGCATTCTCACGCACGGCGGCGGGCAGCCGTCGCGCGGCGTGCGGAGGCTCCTCTACCGGCTGCACAACGAGTTGGGACTGCCCGTCTACTGTGTGTTGGACAACGATCCCTGGGGATACTACATCTACAGCGTCATCAAGCAGGGCTCGATCAACCTCGCCTATGAGTCGCAGCGGATGGCGATCCCCGACGCCAAGTTCGTCGGCCTGCGGTCGATCGATTTCGAACGATGCCAGTTGTCGAACAGCGTAAAGATCGACCTCAGCGAGACCGACCGCAAGCGGGCCAGGCAGATCGCCGCGTATCCCTGGTTCGCCAAGAAGAAGGCGTGGCAGAAAGAGATCGAGAAGATGCTCTCCAACGGCTTCAAACTGGAAGTCGAAGCCCTGGTCTCCAAGGACATCAGCTACGTCACCCAGGAATACGTCCCCGCCCGGCTGGCCGAGCGCGATTTTCTTGATTGAGCGGTAACCGGGGAGCAGCCTGAAAGCAGGCGGAGGGCCGATTCCGAGCACGCGGCAGAAGCCCTTGAAGAGGTGGGCCAGGTGAAGGGTGCGGAATTCAAAACTCCGCGAAGGCTGCAGGTCAGCTTGCGGTCGTGCCTCATCGCCACTGCCCTCCTGGCGGTCGTTCTGGCGACCATGCTTCCCGTCATTCGAATGTGGCAGTCGTGGCGCACTGTAACCATTGTGGCGAGGCTCACGTCGTCGGGGGGTGTTCGGTGGGGCGACGGCACCGTTCCCCTCTCCGCCTTCGGGCCGGAACTCCAGCGAGCCGCGACCCGCTTGCGGTCCAGAGGGTTCAAGCCCCGATTGCTCATCGAGTGTTACAGCGACACCGGCCAGCCGGATGTCGAAAAGCTCAAGGAGATGGGCCGCGCGGCCGGATTCAAATCGATCGAGACCGTCCGCCTGGGCTGGACTTCTCCGCCGGAATCGGAGAAACTGGAGTAGGTGGGAAAACCCGGTTTCGGGCTTCGTCGTTAGCAGCGTCCACCAGCTGTGGGGAGGCATGCAGGATGAGCAAACGCCGTTGGATACTTGCTGGGGGCGTCTCTGTCATCCTCATCGCTGGTATTCTGGCCTACGGTCTCGACCTGTTCCCGCTGCCGGCGGTCGACGACGGAGACTTCCCGCTCCACAGCGTCTCGGTGTTCACCGAGGACGCCCGCTCGGGCCTGCAGTACCTGGCCCGAGGCGAGCACGCCCGGTGGCACGCTGGACCGGACGAAGAAGTGTTCTGGGTCAGCGAAGACACCCACTGGAAGACTGCTCCCCATGAGGAAGTGAAGGCATATCCGAAGCTGAGTTCCAGCCGACCGCTCTACGGCGCGATCGACTTGGGCCCGGGTCGCATTTGGCCGGATAGGGAAGCGAAGCGGCATTTCGTCGCCGACGAGTCGGCGGGTACCGGCCGAGGCTACGACCGGCTGTACTTCGATGCCAACGACGATCTCGACCTTACGAACGACCCTCCGTCCGCGCCCATGGAGAGCCCGCCGTCGCCGTCGCATCGCTACAGTCACTGGGGAGAGAACACGGTTTTCGCCCCCGTCAGCATTCCGATGGATTATGGCCCCGGCGTCGGCACGCGACCGTTTGAGATCCTGCCGAGGCTGGATATTGAGGACGGCCGCGTCTCGATGTTCTTCGTGAACCCCGAGGCACGCATGGGAACGATCCGGATGGGACGCCGTCGGTTCGGAGCCCTCATCGCGCAGTCGGAGAACCTGACCGGGAGATACGACACTCCCGCGGCCGACTGCTACCTCCTGACGAGTGGTTTCCGCCGGTATCCCCTTGTGCAGCGTTGGTGGGGCGATGAACGCCTCGCTTCGTTCCGACTGGTCGACGGAACATTCTATACGCTCTCCGTCACGCCCACGGGAGACACGCTCAAGGTTCGGCGGTACCGGGGCGATCTGGGACTGGTGCAAGTGACGCCAGGCGGCCGGACAATCAGCGGGGCGGAGATGTCCGGGTCGCTTCGCTCGGCATCGACCACAGTGCCTGTCGGCAGGCTGCCGTACGCCACCGGCCGGCTGGAAAAGGTCAAGGAGTGCCAGGTGCCCGTGGGCGACTACCTGCCGGAACAACTGCGATTCCGCTACGGCCGGCTCCAATTCTGGCTCACCGACAACTACCACGTTGATGGCGGCAAACGCGGCGCGATCGGCAATCCGCCGGTTTACGCCATTCGCGTCCGCAAGGACAAACCCTTCAGGTTCGACTTCTCCAACCGGCCCGAAGTGCTGTTCGCCAGTCCCGCCAGAGACCAGACGCTCAAGCCGGGTGACGAACTTACCGTCGCAGCGGTGCTGATCGATCCGGAGCTCAATACGATGATCCGCGGGCTGGACGACACCACGCGGAAGCAAAGCCGCAAGTTCGGCGACCGCACGATCGAACAAGACCTGTCGCTCGACCCCACGGTCACCATCTCTGATGCGTCCGGCCGGAAAGTGGCCGAGGGCACGATGCCGTTCGGCTGAGATGGCACCTGCGGGTACTCGTGGCGGGTGCCCAACGACATCAATCTGGCGGAAGGCCGGGAGTTCACGATTACCGTGACGTATGACACCTTGGAGCTTTACGGCAAAGTGGTCGGATCGCGGACGTTCCAACTTGCGCCGAACTGAACCCTAAGCCTGTTTTCCCATCTGTTGGGACGAGTCGTCCCCTGCCTTCGCGGGGGCAAGTTGTCTCTTCCGCCGACGAGACGTATCCTAAGGATTTACCGTCTCGCGTCGCCGCTTCCCCAGGAAAGACGAGCTCCATGGCCGAGTCCGCCGAGCGCTACCCCCACCTCAAGCAGTCCGATCCCGACGTCTACCGTATGATCCAGCGGCAAACGGAGCTTGAGGCGACGACGCTCAAGATGATCCCTTCGGAAAACCTCACCTCGTTCGCTGTCCTCGAGGCAACCGGCTCGATCCTCACCAACAAGTACGCCGAGGGCTACCCGGGCGCGCGGTATTACGAGGGGAACGAGGTGATGGACGAGATCGAGAATCTCGCCATCGAGCGGGCCAAGGCCCTGTTTGGAGCCGAGCACGCCAACCTGCAGCCGCTCTCCGGTTCGCCCGCCAATCAGGCAGCTTGCCGGGCGGTGTGCCGCGCCGGCGACAAGATCATGGGCATGCCCGTGCCCGAGGGTGGCCACCTCACCCACGGCTGGAAAGTGAATTTTTCGGGCACGGATTACGTTCAGGTCCCCTATGGCCCCGATCCCGAGACGGGCCTTTTGGACTACGACCAGATTCGCGACATCGCCCGTCGCGAGCGGCCGCGAATGATCTGGGTTGGCGCGACGGCCTATCCCCGCGTGTTCAACTACGAGTGCTTCGCCGAGATCGCCCGCGAGATCGAAGCCTACCTGGTGGCCGATATCGCCCACATCGCCGGCCTGGTCGCGGCGGGGGCGCACCCCAACCCGACGCCCTTGTGCGAGATGGTGACCACCACGATCCACAAGTCGCTCCGCGGCCCACGTGCGGCGATGATCCTCTCGAAGATTGAGGATCCCTACCAGGCGAAGTACTTCCCCGACAGCAAGCTCAACCTGGCCAAGCGGATCGACCGGGCGGTGTTTCCGGGCCTGCAGGGCGGGCCGCACATGCATGCCATCGCTGCCGCGGCCGTGTGCTTCAAGGAAGCAGCTACCGACGAATTCCGCCAGTATGGTCACCAGGTGGTCGCTAATGCCCGGCATCTGGCCGCCTGCCTGGTCGAGCGAGGGTACCGGCTGGCCAGCGGTGGCACCGACAACCATCTCCTCATCCTCGACTTCCGCTCCAGCGAGTTCACCGGCAAGCAAGTGGCCCAGGCACTGTCCAAAGCGGGCATTATCGCCAACTTCAACATGGTGCCCGGCGATCATCGCAAGCCGTTCGTCACCAGCGGCGTCCGCATGGGCACGCCGGCCCTCACATCGATGGGCATGAAAGAGCCGGAGATGGAAAGAATCGCCGGCTGGATCGACCGCGTCTGCCGCGCGCTGCCCAATGTCGACGGCGAAGCCGCCAGCGTCCGCCGCGAGATCGCCGACCTCTGCTCCCACTTCCGCGTGCCCGGCATCCGCGAGTAAAGTAGGCCCGCAGTCCCCTGCGGGCTCTCTGGCAGGCTGAAAGCCTGCCCATTGCCGCCGACTCCAGCGGCGCATCACACGCTCTGCATCCGGAATTACTTGGCCCGGAGCGTGATCTCGGTCGTCTCGCCTCCTTTCAGGTCGACCGTGATCGGATCGCTCTGTTGGTCGTCGCTGCCGGGGTTCGGTCGTCCGGTGATGATGTAACGCTCCGGCGGGACATCCTTGTACGTGATCTGGTTACCCGTATCGATCATTCCTGAGCCGGACCACTTTCCTACCGCCTCTCCGCCTTCCGGTTCCATTTCCACGATGTACGCCTCAGGACGTTCCTTTCCGGCGAAGTCGACGGTGACACGCACGGCCGCCGACCGCATCATGCTGAGCGCGACGTCTTGCATCGGCGTGACGATCGGCTGGCCAAGGCCGGGGCGACAGTACCCTTGTTTGCGGAGCCAGACGGAAGCCTTTCCCACCGGAACCATGTCGATGCGAAAACGGCCGTCGGAATCGGTCTTCGCCGCATATTCGTGGGGCGCCTGGTAGCGCCCACCGCCCGCGACTGCAACGTTTGCCAGCCGAACCTCCACGTCGGGAAGCGCGTTGCCGGCGTCGTCGGTTATCCGACCGGCAACTGTCGCCGCCCGTGCTAATCCACCGTCGAACGATTGCCAACTTGGCTGTCCGTCGGTTCGCACATAGCCGACCACTCTTGACACGTAACCGTCGGCCGTGACGACGACACGGTGCCATCCTGCCGGCGTGTTCTTGAGCACCCAGCGGCCTTCCCTATCGGCGGCCACTTCGGTTACAGCGACATATCGATAGCCGCCCTCCGGTGCTTGTTCGACCCGTTCCAGTCGCATCCGCGTGGCAACTGGGGTGCCGGTATCCAAGTCGGTGACTCTCCCTTGGAGCACGGTCCCATCGGCCGGCGCGAACCCATGCGTTTCCAATCGCTCGTCGACTACTTCGAGGCCCTTGGGAACGGTCACCTCCGACCAGCGGACGTTGCCGCCGGTGTATACGTCGATCTGTGCCGGCGGGCCCTCCTCGGCTTCGCCCATATCGGCCGGTTTGAGATCAGCCGGAAGGCTGCGCAGACGCTGCCAGCTATCCGGCCGCCAGACCATCAAAACCCAGTCGATTTGCGCGGTCTGCTGTTTGGCCGGCTCGCGGTTCGGGTTGAGCCAGAAGCTGTGGCCGACGCCGTCGTGGACCACTAGTCGTTTGACTTTCACCTCCAGCTTCGCGAATTCGGCCAATACGGCGTTCAGAGCCTGCGCGTCGCCGCGGCATTCGGCGTGCCACTGGCCGCCGCCGAAGGGTGGACCTTCCCAATACGCAACGCGCCCCGGGTGGTTGAAGATCGCCGCCGCTCCGGCAGGCCAACCCGGATCCGGGATTGGCTCGTTCCCTTCTCCGCCGGTAATCAGGCCAAACGCCGTCCCGCAGCCAGCCAACGTCATTGTGACGGCGACGACTACCGCCGCCGCTTGTGCCGCTCGAAATCGCAAGAGCCTTCTCCCCCACACGGCAGTGTCTCCTGTACTTGGTGCCCATCACCAAAGACGGGCCAGAGCGGCAAACCGTTTCGGCATTCTCGCTGGCGTGCAGTTCGGGGCCGCTCTACGGAAGGCGGACCGTACCGCTTAGCCCATCTATCTGGGGAGTCCGACGCGCCACGGGATAGACCCGCGACTCTAGAATACTATCGCTCTGCTCACTCACCACAACCCGGATGTTCGATCCATGCGCGCTCTGACCGTCATTCCCCGGCAGCCAGACTCGATCGAACTGTCGGATTTCGCCGAGCCCTCGTCCGACAAGGGGGCAGTGCTTGTCGAATCGCTGGCCAACGGGATTTGCGGTACTGACCGTGAGATCATCGCCGGACTCTATGGCGAGCCCCCGCCAGGTCACAAGCGGCTGATTCTCGGCCACGAGTCGCTGGGCCGTGTGCTCGAGGCCCCGCAAAGCTGCGGATTGTCGCCGGGTGACCTCGTCGTCGGCATCGTGCGGCGGCCCGATCCGGTGCCCTGCGCCAATTGCGATGTGGGCGAATGGGATATGTGCCGCAATGGGCAGTACACCGAATGTGGCATCAAGGCCCGCGACGGCTTCTGTGCCGAGCGGTTCCGCATCGAGCCGGAATTCGCCGTGCGGCTCGACCCGCGATTGCACCGGGTGGGGATGCTCCTGGAGCCGGCCAGCGTGTTGGCCAAAGCGTGGGAGCACATCACGCGGATCGGCGAGCGGGCCCTATGGGGGCCGCGCCGGGTGCTCGTCACCGGGGCCGGACCGGTGGGCCTGCTGGCCGCGATGATGGGCGCCCAGCGGGGGCTCGAAATCCACGTCCTCGATCGCGTGACCGACGGCCCCAAGCCGAAGCTCGTCGCCGACCTCGGCGCGCACTACCACACCGGTTCGGTCGCCGAAGCATGCAGCGGTGCCGACATCGTCATCGAGTGCACCGGCGCCGACCGGCTGATCTTTGAGGCCATGCAGAATACGGCCAAAGGAGGCGTGGTTTGCCTCACCGGAATCTCCTCCGGCGGCCGGACGCTTCACGTCGACATCGGCCGGCTCAATCGCGACATTGTGCTCGAAAACGACGTCATTTTCGGCTCGGTGAACGCCAACCGCCGGCACTACGACCAGGCAGCCGAAAGCCTGCTGCGGGCCAACCAAGGCTGGCTCGAACGGCTCATCACCCGCCGCGTGCCGCTGGAGCGCTGGCCGGAGGCGCTGGAGCGTCAGCTCGGCGACGTGAAGACGGTGATCGATTTCACGATTACCCAACGTTAGACAGTTGCTCATGCAGAATCTCCATCGTCTCGGCCTGGCGGCGGCGGACGAACTGTTGTGCTTCACGGGCACGGCGGCGGGCCGCTTCGGGGTCGCGGGCCATTGCCAGCACCGCGGCGGGCACGCGGCCGCGATCCTCCTCTTCATCCATGTCGAAGAGCCAGTCGCCCAAACCGATGTCCTTCCACATGACGCCCTTGCTCGTCTGTTCCGCCCAGCGGCAGACAACAGCCGGCACGCCGTGCCCCACGCACATGATGGGCGAGTGCATTTCGTTGCCAAAGAGCCCCGCCGAGCGGATGTACGTGCTCACCGCTTCATCGGTGAGCCAGTAGTCTTCGCGCCACACGACCGCGGCCTTGACATCATCCGGCAACGGGTCGACAAGCATCTCCTTGCCCACGGCCATTTGGCTCTGGTCCTCGGGGCAGACGAGCACCTTCATGCCTGTCTGGCGGACGACCGCCGTGATCGCCTCGCGGAGTGGAGCGTGGTCCGGTTCCTTCTTCGCTTCGTTGATCAAGTGTTTCTTCTCGTCCTCGGCGTTCATCGCACGCCCGTGGATCTTCCAGTAAGGCGTGTGGCGCAGCCGCCCGATGCAGCAGAGGAAGCGGCCTTCCTCCAGGCCGTGTTTCTTGAGAAACGCGACGGCCGCATCGTCATTGCGCAGATCAACGCCAAAGGCCCCGTCGGGGCCGAACTCCATGATCGGGCTCTTAGCTCCACAGATGCGAGCCAGCGCCAGCGAGACCGAGTCGCGGAAGAAACAGAATCGGGCTCCGCTGATGAGGTCAATCGTCTGGGGCTCGACCACCGGCAGCGTGATCCCGTAAATGCCGTAGGGCTTGCCCGTCTCAGCTCGCCACCGCGCGACATCCTTGGCCGCCACCAGCGATGGCCCGGAACCATGCAGCAGAAAATCGCTTTCGGCCATCGCCGTCTTCACGGCCTCGGCGCCCTGGACGATCCGCAGCTTCGGAAAACGCCGGCGCAGCAGGACATCAACGCCGTTGTCCACTTTCGACGGCCAGAGACGAACCTCGGCGTCGGGCAGGTGCTTTTCGAGGACGGCAAGCACACCGGGCGTGTGGGCAATATCGCCGATATTGACCGTTTGCCACGATGATCGGAGCAGGATTCGCGGCTTCCGCTTCTCGGCCCCGCTCGCCGCCAGCGAACCGAGGGCCGATCCACAAGCCGCCCACGCCAGAAATCGCCTTCGATCAATCCGCATCATTTCTTCTCCTGAGTTGCGCGCAACTCGATAAGTTCGCGAATGTCTCCCAGTACCGCGTCGGGCCGGGAAAAAAGCAGGTAGTGGTCCTCATCTTCGTACAGCCTGATCCGCACGTCGTGCCTAAGATGTTTGAGTGTGCCTGCCGTTCCCTCCACGAAGGTCCGCGGAATCCGCTTGTCGCACCCGCCATGAATGAACAGGACCCGACGGTCCGCCTTGCGCGTGGAGAAGGCCGAAGAGGAGAAGAACTCATCCTCTGTGACCGGTGAAAGATAGATCAGGCCACGATAGAGCTTCGGCTCTTTGACGGCGGCCCGGGTGACACCCATTGCACCGTTGGAGTAGCCCATAAGGAAAATCTGCCGCCGATCGATGGGCAGCGTTGCCATCGCTTCGCGTGTCACCGCAACCGTAAGCCGGGCCCCGTCGGGCCGGTCCCAGTTGCCGAAGCCGAAGGTCGGCGCGATCACCACGCAACCATGGTCCCGCGCCAGTTCCGCCAGCACCCACAGGCAGGCTTTCATGTTGCCTCCCATCCCGTGCAGGAAAATGAGGCAGGGAAAGGGTTCCGCTTGCGTCTTCTCCGGCAAGACCACGTAATAGTGGCCGGTGCGGAAATCGAAGTGGAACAACTCTCGATAGGCGCTTCCCATCGTCGAACCCAGCGCGCGGAACTCCTGATCGCGGTCCATCTCCGCATAGAGAGGCAGCACGAGCGACCGCAGCCGCGCCGCCTCGGCCATATCGGGATCGCTCAACGGCAGCAGGTGCATGCCCACTTTGAGCTGATCGACTTCCGGGATGACATTGCCCGGCGAGTACCGCACGAATCCTGTCCTCTGCTCCAAGAAACAGTTCCGCGCCGATGCATCCGCGCGGCCGCCGTCCGGCGCAAGCCGCATGGGCACCATGTAGAGGAGCAATCCAGCCAGAATCGCCACCGCCATCACTCGGCTGCGCACGCGGCGAAACCAAGGGTAGTGCCAGTACCCCGCCGCGAAGAAGGCTGCACCGGTCAGGGTGGCTGCGCTCAGTCCCACGGCGCGCCCCCGCCAGGTCGCCGAGAAGATCACCAGCAGCATCCCACCGCCCCACACGCTGACGATCGGCACACCGGCCGCAATCCGCAGCACGCTCAGCAGCAGTCGTTTCCAGCGCGCCATTGCCTGGTTTCCACCGATCGGTTGGTCAGTCATGACATGCACAGTCCGAAATGCAGTCGGGCGCAACCCGGGGGTAATTGCCCAGCGAACGCCCGTCATGCTAGTCACGCGACACATTATGGCCGATGAATGGCCTAAATGGCGAGCCCCTTTTTCCTAAGTGGATAATGGCTGGGCAGTTATGGCGACGCGGTTGAGCGGGGAGCGGTGCCGGGTTAAGATCATGGCGAGGAGTTTCCGCTCTTGAGTACCCGCCAAGGAGTCCGATGATGTTGAATCCCGCAGACACCCACACTTCACGCCGCGATTTCCTCAAAGCCTCGGCACTAGCCGCTTCCAGCGCTTTGGCCGGCAGCGTGCTCAGCCGCTCGGTGCATGCCGCCGGGAGCGACGTACTCAAGATCGGATTGATCGGCTGCGGCGGACGCGGATCGGGGGCGGCGGTCAACGCCATGAACGCCGACGCGAATGTGAAGCTCATTGCCATGGCCGACGTGTTCGACGACCGGCTCCAGGCGGCCCGCGAGCAGATCCAGAAGGCCAAGCCGGATCAGACGGCCGTCGACGACGAGCACTGTTTCGTGGGGTTTGATGGATACAAGCAGGTGATCGAGAGCGGCGTTGACGTGGTGCTGATCGCCTGCGCGTCGAAATTCCATCCGGCGTACCTCAAGGCGGCAGTCGATGCCGGCAAGCACGTGTTCGTGGAGAAACCGCATGCCGTCGAACCGGTGGGGCTGAAGGTGGTCGCCGAGGCCTGTGAGACGGCAAAGAAGAAGAATCTCTCGGTCGTCTCGGGCCTCTGCTGGCGCTACCACACCGGGGTGCAGGAGACGATGAAGCGGGTTCACGACGGTGCGATCGGCGACATCGTGGCGATCCAGGAAACCTACATGCGGAGCCCGTACCGGCTGATCGCCCGTGAGGCCGGCTGGAGCGAGATCGAGTACCAGTATCGCAACTGGTATCACTTCAAGTGGCTCTCCGGCGACGATATCGCCCAGTCGCTCATCCACAGCATGGACAAGGGGGCCTGGCTGATGCACGAGGAACCGCCCGTCAAGGCGTACGCCGTCGGCGGCCGAGCGGCCACCTTCGACCCGATCCACGGCGACGTCGTCGACCATACCGCGACCGTCTACGAATATGCCAACGGCGTGCGGATGTACGCCATCGGGCGGGCCCAGGACGGCTGCTACAACGAAGTCTCCGACATTCTGATGGGCACCAAGGGACGTTGCGACCTGCAGAAGCACGTCATCGAAGGGGAGAACTCCTGGCGCTACGAGGGCCCCAAGTGCAACATGTACGACGAGGAGCACAAGGTCCTGTTCAGCGCCATCCGCAGCGGCCAACCGGTCAACAACTCCGTTTACATGATCGGCAGCACGATGCTGGGGATTCTCGGGCAGATGGCGGTCTACACGGGCCGTCAGATCACCTGGCAAGAGGCGATCGAGAGCCCGCACCGTTTTGGCCCCGAACAATGCGATTTCAACACCGAACCCCCGGTGAAGCCGGGGGCCGATGGCCTCTACCCGGTGCCGGTGCCGGGCTTGTTCACACTGTAGGCCACCAGGCCGTATGGCGGGGAAGTGCCAATGACCAGGCTCCAGCGACCATTGACGGTCATGGGAACCCTGGTCATTGGTGCTTTCAGCTTACTCGCGGCTGCGGGTTACGGATATTCCGCACCGCGCCGTGCCGCAGTTCCTCGCGGATGACCGCAACCTCGCCGCGGCTCGACGCCGATGCGGACGCGGCCGTTCCTTCATCGACACGACGGTGATCACCACCGAATCGCCGATGTGGAGCTTCTCACCCAGCCTCTGGGTTGAACGAGCATCGTGCTATCCCTCTCCCCTGGGAAGCTGCTCCAGGCGATGGCCGCCGCCCGGTTCCGCGAGGCCTGGCAACAGGCCCAATGAGGCGCCGCCGCTTCCCGGCAGCGGCCAGGCCGACTTCTCGGGACTTCTACATATCGTGAAGTGACGACATATCGGCGGCGAAAAAATCAGTCTTCGGGCGCGCCGAACCGGGTCACCACACAGGTCATGATACTGGCCAGACTGGGTTCGGCGACCTGGTAATAGATCCGCCGTCCGTTCTGGCGTCGCGACAGAAAACCGCAATGCTGCATCAGGCGCAAGTGTTCTGAGGCCACGTGGCTGGCCACCTCGCAGGCTTCCGCCATCTCGCCCACCGTGTACTCCGCGTGGAGCATCATCTGCACCATGCGAAGCCGCACCGGGTGGGCCAGCGTCTTCAGGCACTCGGCCGCCACCTGCAGCCGCTCAAAACGCACCAATTCGAGCCCCCGTGTCTTTTGCATGGAGCGGATTATAGGTCGAGATCTCACGACAGACACACCAGTTTTCGGAGACCTTCGTCGCACGACCAGGACGCCGGCCGCGGCGGGTTGCATCCTGTCTCCGCACGGGAAGCTGGTGCTTCGATGTCGAAAGCCGTGCCGCCAGTCGAGGTGTAGTATGCTCAACTGTTTTCGCCGTCGCGAGTTCCTGTCGGCTGCCGCCAGGGGTCCTGGCCAACAGCCTGCGCCGGCATCAGCCCGCGAAGAGTGGATCACGGCGGCGGATCAAGGTCGGACAGATCGGCGTGGGGCATGCGCCCACGCGGCCGGGAAGACGGCCGCCTTGAGGAACTGGCGGGTGATTTCGAGGTGGTGGGCATCGCCGAGCCCGACGCCGAGCCGCGCCTGGGAGTCTCGGCCGCCGTACCGCGATCTGCCGTGGATGAGCCAAGAACAGCTTCTGTCTGCGCCTGGCCTCGAGGCAGTGGCGGTCGAGACCGACGTCGGCGACCTGGTTCCCACCGCCGCGCGATGCATCGCCGCGGGGATGCACGTGCACCTCGACAAGCCGGCCGGCGAGTCGCTCAGCCAGTTCGAGCAACTGCTCTCAGCAGCGACAGCCCGCGGCCTGACGATCCAGATGGGTTACATGTTCCGCAACAACCCGGCGTTCCAACTCTGTTTTGAGGCGGTCCGCCAGCAGTGGCTTGGCCGGGTGTTCGAAGTGCACGGCGTGATGAGCAAGCAGGTGGCCCCCCAAGATCGCCGGCCCCTGGCGGCCTATCGGGGCGGAGGCATGTTCGAGCTGGGTGGTCACCTGATCGATGCGCTCGCGGCCGTACTGGGACGTTCGACAAACGTCACGCCGTTTGCCCGGCCAGGGCAAGGCCATGACGACGGTCTGCAGGACAATCAACTCGCGGTGTTCGAGTATCCCGGGGCGGTGGCGACGATTCGCGTTTCACTGCTCGAGGTGGCCGGCGCGGAGCGCAGGCAGTTCGTCGTCTGCGGCGACGAGGGAACGCTGGAGATCAAGCCGTTGGAACCACCTGCCGTCCGCCTCGCCCTGACACAACCACGCGGCCGTTTCCGCCGTGGCTCGCAGGCCGTGGAATTGCCGGCGATGCCAGGCCGCTACGACGATCAGCTTCTCGAGCTCGCCGCGATCATCCGCGGCGAGCGGGAGCACCCGTACAAGCCCGAGCACGACCTGGCCGTCGAAGAGATGTTGCTCCGCGCCAGCGGATTGCCGATCGCATAGACGTCGAGCAAGCATCGCGTTCATTGCGTATGCCACGCGGCGGCGGCTTGGCGATCACTCCAGAAACTCGGGAAGATAGCCGCTGTCGCCGCCAAGGGTTTGCTGCTGCCTGGCACGCCGTTGGCGTGCCTCGGTCTCGCGAAGCGCGACGTACGAGCCGCTGGCAAGCCGGTCTTCCTTCCCCTCGCCAGCTTCGACGACGATCGCCGAGTGCTCGAGCAGGTGCTTCGATTTCACGTTGATCGCAAAGCACCGGGTCTGGCACAGGCCGCAGCCCACGCACTTTTCCGGAAGGACCACTGGTGCCAGGAACCCGCTGTCTTCAATCGGATCTCCCGACTCGTCGAGCCGCGTTCCCACGCGGAGGAACTCGATCGCGCTATACCCGGCCGTGATGCATTCATCGACGCACAACCGGCACTCTTCCCGACCGGCAAAGGGGAGGCACGTCTGCGAGTTGACTACCGCCAGCCCCATCCGCGCGGCGCGCTTCTCCTCCAGGGCCAGGGCACGAATCGCCCCGGTAGGGCAGACCTGGCCGCAGTTAGCGCAACTCGGTTCGCAGCCCGACCAGTCGGCCACGACCTGCGGCGTCCATAACGACTCCCAGCCGCCGCTGAAGCTGACCGGCTGCAGTACGTTGTTGGGACAGGCCTGGAAGCACTCGCCGCAGCGGATGCACAGCTCAAGGAACTGCCGTTCGGGAACGCTTCCCGGCGGCCGGACGAGCGGTCCATCCGATGCTCCCAGGGCTCGCGTGGCCCATGCGCCCGCCAGGCCGCCGGTCACGCCCGCGGCCACGCCGGCGGCGGTGGCCAGGAAGCCGCGACGGCCCAATGGCGTTTCGCCCGTGGGAGGATCGCCGACCGGTTTGAGGTCGATCTGATTCCAGCGGCCGACGAACTTGATCGAGTGCGGCGGGCAGACACCGGCGCACGTCTGGCAAAATGTGCAGTCGGTTCCCCGCGTGGTGAAGTTGGGCTTGATCGCATCGAACGGGCAGATTTCGATACACCGCCGGCAATGGATGCAGCTCGACTCGACTTTCCGCTCGGTGGTGCGGAACAGATTGCCCAGCGAGAAGACAGCCCCCGTCGGGCAGACGTACTTGCACCAGAATCGCGGCCGCAGCAGGCCGAGGGCGAACACCGCGAAGAAAAGCCCGATCGAGACATAATGCCCGGCGGAGAGTTGTGGCACCTGGTGCCAGCCGCGCGCAAACCCCAATTCCAGAGGCGAAAGCACAAACGCCACGCCCCGAGTGACTACCGGTATCGCGGACACGAAACCCGATAGCAGCACGCCGAAGAGTGCTGCGACAAGCACCGCTAGCAGCACGAAGTATTTTGTGTGCACCCACCAGCCTTCGCCCGATACCCGAAACCAGGTTACGCGGCGGCCGACGGTCCAGTCGAACAGATCGATCAGTGTGCCGAGCGGGCACAGGTAACCGCAGAACCCGCGGGGAATCACCAGGCAGATCGCCAGAATCACGCCGGCGGCAGTAAGCGACCAGACCCAGGACTTCGCTGCTACAGCGGTGGACAGGCTGACGAGTGGATCGAGGATCAGAAACAGTTCTGCCGCGACGCGTTCTTTGGCGTCGAGATCGCGGGCATAGTGCGACGGCCACGCCCGCGGATCGGTTTCCGAGAGCGTCCACGGGCCGAAGCTGGTCGACAGAATATCGATCTGTTCGGCAGCCAACGGCTCGACGGGAGACAGCGAGAGCTCGTTCGGCCCGGTTTTCTCGACGCGGAATCGCCCCAGTGAAGCGGCGGCGTCGGCGCCGGGATCGACTACGTGCACGACGATGCCTGGCGGGACCGGCTCACCCGGCTGCTCGCGCGTTGCCGCGACCCTTCCAGTGCTCGAATCGACCTCGATGGGCAACCAGTCGGGCCATGTCTTCGCCGGCTGAGCGGTGTACGGCCACGCGACGTAGGCGAACAGGTAGAAGAAAGCGGCAAGGCAAATTGCCTGCACGAGGCGACGTACGGGTGATGAAAGCCAGGTCGGTCCAACTCGGCGCAGCACGCGACGAAGCGGTCCGGCGGGGGCCTTCGGTTTCCGAAAGGGAAGAAACCAGTGGAGATGCAATGGACGCGGCACAATCTGCCCCAGAGGTCTACTTCATCCCGCCGGCAAGCGCCTTGGCGGAAGCATTGACGATGGCGTCGGACGTGATGGTCGCGTGGGTGGTGGCATCAATTCCCTTGAGGCTCTGCTTCTGGACGATCTTCCGCGTCGTATCGGTGATCGCCGAGTAGAACTGCTTCTCCTGGTGCGCGACGACATCGACGGCCTGGATCCGACCGCCCTTGACGGTGACCTCCACGGTGAGATCACCGGCATAGGCCGGGCTCGCGCCACGGTATTTGCCGTCGGGAATCCGTTTCAGATCGAGCGCGTCGAACAGCTTGATTCCTTCGATATTGGCGCGCGCACGGGTCTGGTTGCGCTCGATCCGCTGCTGCATTCTGCCGGTCGCCGGAACATCGAGCACCTTCTGGTAGTACTGCAATGCCTGCTGGTACTGGCCGCCAACCCGTGCCGCGTCCCCGGCATAGAGCCAGGCCATGTCGGGCAGGCTGCGGGCCGAGGCCTCGGCGATCTGCAGGGCGCGGCGAGTCTCTCCCATGTCGGCCAGAAGCTTGATGGTCGGATAGTACAGTGGGATCTTGTTGAGTTGTTCGAGTGCCATTTGCCTGTTGCCCAGCCGCCAATAGCATTCGGCCAGGCTTACGCCGCTGGGCATGGCGGCGCCGCGATCGGCAATGGCTTTTCGCCACCAGAACGCCGCGCGGGGATAGTCCTGCAGCAGGTTGAAGTACATGTTGCCCAGGGTTTCCATCGCCCGGATTCGTTTCTGACGATCCTTCTGATGCGTGGTGAGCAGGTGATGCACCAGCCGGATTCCGTGATGCCACCTTCCCGGATTCGGGTTGATCACGTCCCAGATGTACTGGCCGACATTCTTCTGCGCGTTCCACGGCGGGGGAGCGGGCTCCGGCCAGCTCAGATCGAGCGACTGAGGATAATTGAGATCTGCCGAGTCCCACCAGTCCGGCGAAGTCTGGCCGAGCTTGTCGATCAAGGCTTCGATTTCGGCCTTCGATCGATTTACTCCAGCAGGCACTACAGGCGTCTTGCTCGCCGCGGCTGGCGATGACGTGCTGGCCGCCTTGTTCAGTACCTCGCGCTTGCCATCGATGGTTATCGCGAGAAGTCGGTCCAACGGCAGCTTCCGGGTGTAAGTCCGGCCGCTGACCGTCGTCGTGATGGTGATCGCACTGGAGTCGCGCGCGACCAGTTCGCCTTGCAGTTTCGACCCGGCCAGTAGCTCGACCAAGACCTGTCTCTTGGGCGCGTCGGCGGCGAGCGAGATCGAACGCAGGATGACTGCGGCAACAATCGCGATGACGAAACCTGTTGTGCGACTGGCATTCGGCCGATCGGTCATTTCGGTCTGGCTCCGCGGAAGACGTTCAGGAGACGGGCGCGGGGAAACCGGCGCTGGCCAGCGTGTGGCCATCCTTGAAGACCATCAGCACGTCGGCTCCGGGAGTGGACTGGATGAGGTGCAGCCCGTCCTCCGGTTGAAGCACGAATGCGGCTGTCGACAAGGCGTCGGCCTCGGTCGCCGTGCGAGCCACCACCGACACGCTGGCGAGAGCTGTCGGCGACCGCCCGGTACGCGGATCGAAGAGGTGATTGTCGCGATGGTCGGCGCTGAAACTCGTCGCATAATCGGCGGATGTCGAAAGGCAGCGGCCTTCCAGGGTCGCCACCGCCAGGTAAGCCTCTGGATAGCGAGGATGCTGGATACCGATCGACCATGGTCGGGCGGATTCGCGGCGTCCCAGGCTGCCGATTTCACCCGTGTCGAGCAAGGCGTCGTGAATGCCGAGTTGCTCAAGAACCAAGAGCGCCCGATCCGCGGCGAATCCCTGGGCGATGCCGTTGAGCGTCACTGCCGTACCGTGGCCGCGGAGCCGAATGCGGTGCGACGCCACTTCAACGTTCCGCCAGTTCACCTTTCGCACGGCGGCTTCCAGGCGGTTGCTGTCGGGAAGGCTGCCCGTGCGGCGGGCGGCGGAATGGAGTTCCCAAAGCGGTTGAACCGTCACGTCGAACGCGCCGTTGCTGCGCGAAGAGACTTGTTGGGCTTGCCGGAGCGCCGACACGAGGTAGGGATGCGGATTGTCCAGCCGCCCGCTGGCGTTGAGCCGGTAGAGCTGGCTATCGGGGTGGTAGAGGCTCATCAGTCGATCGATCAACTGTACCTCGGCCAAAGCGGCTTCCGCCGCGCGTTGGGCAAGTTGGTGATCGGGATGGATCACTGTCAGCGAAATCGAGGTGCCAAGAGCCTGGCCCTCGCGCTTGACGACTTGGCTGCCGCCGCGTCGCGGACGCGCCGCAAACCCGACGCTGCAGATCCCGGCAGCCCCAACCGCGCACGCCAGGAAGCGGCGCCGAGTAAAGCGTGACATTCGGTCATCCCCTCAAGGCTATGTTGACAGCGCACAAGTCCTCAATGTAGCGGATCGCGCCGGAGCTGCAAACACAAGCGATCAGGGAACCGAGATGCGATCAGGGTCCGCGCTACGGCACACGCCGGGTACCGGGAAATCGCGTATGGCCGAAAGCGTCCGACCGATGGAGGGGGGCAGCCGCTGGGCGGGACCGTCCGCGGTTCAGCTCAGGGCTTCTTCAGCCTCTTGAGCACCTTGGCCGTGTCTTCCCGCACCTCTTCGCTGTCGCTCTTCTCCAGTTCCTCGATCGTCGCGGCGGCGGCCTGCGAATCGGGTTCGATGGACAGCAGCGCCTCGGCGGCGGAGAGGCGAACGAGCGGATCGGTGGACTTGAGATACTCGTTGAGCCGGGGTACGGCCGGTTTGGCTGTTGGTCCCATTTCGATCAGCGTTGCGGCGGCGAATTCGGCTTCGACAGGGTTGGCAATTGCCTCGGCCAGCACGGTCAGGGCTTGCTCGGTCTTGCCAGTGATCTGCCACAGGCTCCGCGCTGCGTGCGCTCGTGCGGCGAGGCGGTTGCCAGCCAGCGCCTTCTCCAGCGCGGGGATGGACGGTTGGGCGAATGAACCGAGATCGCCGAGGGCCACGACTGCATCCTGACGGACCGGTTCGAGCGGATCTTCAATCGCGGCTATGAGGCACTTGAGACCCTCATCGCCAATGCCCGAGCCGATCTTGCCCAGCGCCATGGCGGCGTGGCGGCGGACGGACGGGACCGCCTCCCTGGTCAATCGGCAGAGGTCGGGGACGGCGGGCTTCGCTTCAGCGCCGATCGCCGCAAGCGCGCGACATGCCCAATATTGGTTGTGGAAGTTTTCGCTATCGAGCAGCTTGATCAAGGCAGGGACTGCCGGCTTCGCGGCCGGGCCGATACCGATCAGGGCAAACATCGCCGATCCATGGCTATCGGGGCTGTTGTCGCCCTCGGCCACCGTGATGGCGGGTTTTTCCAGAATGGCGATCAGCGCCGGCACCGCGTCTTTCGCTTCCGGGCCGATGTCGTGCAGCGCGCCGGCGGCGCCTTTCACGACTTGAAGCTCGGAGCTGCCGAGCGCTTCGGTAAGCGCAGGCACCGCGGCCGGGCCGATCTGGCCGAGCGCCTCGGCGGCGACTGGCCAGAGCGCAACGCCTTCAGCAGTGTAGCCAGGATCGGCAAACGCCTTGACCAGCGAGGGAACCGCCTCCTTGGCCTGGGGACCGATCCGGCCCAAGGCCCAAGCGGAAGCGGCGCGGACATTCGTGTTGTCGTCGCTAAGCCGTTTGACCAACGCTGGAACGGCCGGCGCCGCGTCTGGGCCGCGATCGCCGAGTTCGAGCGCCGACTGGTACCGGGCCTCAGGTTCCGACGCATCAAGGGCTTGGATGAATCCGTCGATGGACTCCGCCTTCTGGGCCGGTTCCCCGGCGGCGCCCGACAACGTGAGGATGCCGAAAAGTAGGATCGCGGAAAGCTGCATGGTTCGACATCTCCTCGTTGGCCGACGCAGTGACTGATGTTGGTTGGAGCCCACTCCTGTCCTATTATCGCTGCACTCAGGTGGGGGGGCAAGGTTCTATTGCCTCCTGGCAGACGCGGCCGCTTGTCAGTTATAATTACCTGCTGGAGCCGCGGCGGCGATGCCGCGTGGGGCACGGATTTCCTGAGAATCTGCTCGTTGAGGCGACTGCACGATGTTTGGCATTGGCCACACGGAATTGATGATTGTGGGCGTGATTGCCTTGTTGTTGTTCGGTAACCGACTCCCCTCGGTGATGCGATCGTTGGGGAGCGGCATTTCGGAATTCAAGCGCGGCTTGAACGACGTCGAGGCGCTCGACAAGCCTCGCGACCAGCAGGCCTGAGCGGGTCGACAGGCTTTGCCTCCTGGTGGCGATCGAGCGGGTCCGCCGAGCAGGCTACTGTTCGGGCTGGGCTCGATCGCTCACCGCCATTCGCGCGACGAGCACGGTCGCGTATGCGCCGCGGGGAAGATCGAAACCGAGCGTTAATGTCTCGCGCTGCGGGTAGATGTCGTCAACGCCCGTCGTGTGCGTGAGATTCGCCGGGTAGACGATCGCCGGCCGATCGCCTTTCGAGAAGAACGTGTCGCGCGGGTACTTCACCCGCAATTGCCGTAACTCGAGACCGTATCGTCCGAGCACGCGCTCGATCAGCTTCCGGGTCTTGCCCTCTTCCAGGTGCAGGCGAGCGGAGGGGAGGGGAAGTGATGCTCTCTCGATCAACGCTCGCTTGTCGCTCTCGGTGCGCCGCGGAAACGGATAGCGGCGATCGTGGAGGGGCACCTCGACAATTTCGTCGCCGCGGCACTCACTGCGGAGCCACTCGGCGAGCATCTCGTTCCACAAGAAGCTCTGGAAGGCTGCAAGGTACATGCTCCGCAGATGATGGTCGATCCGGGTGATCGCCGCGCGGAAGTCGCCGGGACGATCGGCCAGATACTCGACCACTTGGCGTCGCGATGAGTCGGTCAGGAGCGGCAGGCAGGTCTGCCAGTCGCCCCAGTGGGCGCGGAGCGATTCTTTCTCCGCGCGGTCCTGCGGCCGGTCGTGGTCGTTCGCGTCGGCCAACGCCAGCCACACGGCGCGCTCATAGTCGCCCCGGCACCACGGCTGGGCGACGAACTCGCCCGACTCGCCTACGGACCCGAATCGCTGGCGGTCGAAATAGTTGGCCAATCCGTCGCGAGCAATCTCCTCCAGGGCGATCCGTGCGGAGGCAATTTCGGCTTTGCTCAGATCGCGAAGCACGATGCGGAAGCGATTGGCGGAGATGTCTTCGGAGCTGAATCGCCGGGAAGCCTGCCCGAGATAAGCCAACTCGAAGCTTGTTTCCCGCAGGCCGCGGCGCGGCCCGTGCAGAACGGTGAGGTACTGGCTGGTAACCGCATGCCGGTCTTTGAGCCCGCCGCAGGAGATGCGGTCGGATTCAAGGTTCCACCGTCGCCGGATCGCTTCGATCGCCTCAAACGTGCCCATCCCGTGCTTCGTCAGCCGATACAGCGCATGGGCTCCCCCGTCGGCCCGGAATGCCGAGATCTCGTCTACCTGGAAATCCTCGGGTAATCGCTTGAGTTTCATTCCCACTTACTCCGCAGGCCACGCGTGAGGTGATCGGGTTTGGCAATCACTTCCCTTCCACCGCAACGGGGGTCACGTTTCCGTGCTCTTCACCCACCAGGTAAAAGCTCCCGCCGGGCACGACATCGACCGTCACTTCGCGGTAGCCGGGGATCTCAATCCGGACATTGCGGCGCGCCTCGACGGGGGCGTGGGCATAAACCAGCCATTCGCGTTTGCCCTTGCTGCCGAGAACACGGGCCAGGGAGAAGACGGGCAATTCAGTCTCCAGCGTCCAGGGGCGCGGCGGATCGAGGCTCGTGTCGAGCATGTACCAGCGGTCGGCATCGCGCCACCGCGCGGGGATGTCGGTCTGGTAGGGGTGCTTCTGCGAACGGTTGGGCACCAGTTCACTGTGCCGCCAGAAGCGCGTGAGCACAGGGTCTTGCCAGACAAGATCGATCGCCGCCACAAGGGCCTCGAAGTCGCGGCCGAATTCCTCGCGCGGGACGGTGCTGCCGCGGAACTCGCGAACCGCCCGGGGTGTGAGGAGCCACAGGCCGTACTGGACGAAGCCCGCGTAACGCTCGGGCGACCAGCGCTGGCCAGCTTTCTGATACTCGGCCCTCTTGCTTCGCTGGCTGCTCTTCGCCTCGTTGCCGTCCCAGATCGACAGTTCAAACCAGAAATCGGGCCGCTCGCGGTAAGCGGCCTCGAGCATGAACGGCCAGTTGTTCGCCTCGACCTGGGGCGACCAGACGCGGTAATCGGTCGAGGCGTTCCAATTGTGGGTGTAGTAGGAGGGGGATCCGCCGTCCCAGACGAGATGCCAGGGATCGATCCGCTCGCCGTCGCAGTAACTGTATTCGCTCCAGCCCGACCAGCGTCCCAGGTGCGGAGGCCCAAAGGCTTCATAGGCCACGCGGAGCGACCGCTCGCGCCACGCGTCGCTCTGGAGGCCATCGCGGATGCCGCTGAGCAGGGCGGCATAGCGCTCGAGGTAGCCTTCGGCCATAACGCCGCGGATGAAGTCGGCGGAACGCCCGGTGCCGTACCGCTCCAGGTATCGCCGGCTCGTCTTCTCGACGTCGTGTTTCGGCTCCAGCCGGCCCGCTTCGTTGTTCGAAAGCAGGATCACCAGGGGCGGATCGGGATACCACTGTTCGAGCTGCCGAAATGCCGGTGAACTCGTGTGGTAGACGCCCGCCTCGTACCACGGCTCCACGGCGCCCCAGGGCGACAACATGCGGATCAGCTTGCCCTCGGGGCCGATCACGCGGGGATTCTTCTCCGGCGGCAGGTTGCGCCATTTGCCGGGAGCATCGACGGGGTGTTCTTCCTCGTAAAGCACCGATTCCCACTGGCCGGCGCGGAGCGAAAAAGGCGCTTTCCAGCGGGCCAGCTTCTCGACCCAGAGGCGGCCTGCCTCGTCGTACTGCCTGGCGTCGGGACGGGGAAAGGGAAGCGTCGGGACGATATGGTGGCCTCGCTCCAAGAGGCTGATCTGGTAGTCGCTGGAGAAATTAGGGCGCCCGAAGCCGTTGGCCCAGTGGGCGACGACCGGCAACGGCCGTCCGGCGGGGTCTGAAGTCTTCTTGGTCACCTCGGCGCGGATTTGAGCGACGACGGCGGGAAGGTTGCGGCGCGGCGCAGAGTCATCCGCAGCTTCGCTGGCGGCAACGTCGAGCTGAATTAGGACGAGAAGCGTGGTAGTGCAGACGATGGCGGGGCGCAAGCAGAACATCGTGGACTGGTAAGGCGTTAGAGATCGAGCAGAACGCGGAGCCTGGCGTCGACTTCCGGGACGCTGCCGACGGGGGCGGTCAACAGCAACACGGGGCGCAACTTCATGCCGGCGCTCCCGCCGAAAGGAAAACTGGCCAGATAGACTTCGTCAGGATTCATCCACCGGCTCTCCATCGGTCAGCGTGTAGATGTCCTGACGTGGATCGGCCAACTCCTCCTCCCACTCGGCCGCAACAGCGGCAGCCCAGGTGTCGCCAGCTTCATCCTCCTGCGGTTGGGAAACGATCAGGACCGTGACAGGTCCGGGGGGAATCGTGGGAGGGACCTGCGCCGAAAGTTGGTGTTTCTCGTCAACTGTGGCCGTTACCCGAATCGTGTTCATGATCGTCCTCTGGACTCGCATTCATGCCACTCCATTCTATCCGGATTACGAAGCGCAGCCAATGCGAAGCAGCGGAGGAGTCTAGCGCCTTTGCAGCCAATGACGGTTCTACCCTCCGTTGTTTGTGAGCAGAAACTGCTCCAGCCCGGCGAGATCGTCGGTATTGATCAGATCGACGCCGGCGGCGAGAAGCTCCTTCCAGGCAGCGGGGCCATCGGGAGTGGCCCAGAAGCGGACGCGGCGGTGCTTCGCGTGCGATTGTTCAACGATCACTCGCAGCTTGTCGCGTTCCGGCTGGGGCATTGGGCCCTTGCCCTGCCACGAGAAGTGGTTCCGCCAGTTGTCGCTGATCCATGGCATGAGATGCGCGGGCTGGTCGCTCTCCAGGTCGGTCAGCCGGCCATCCAGCCCGGCGAACCGCAGCGGGTCGGAAGCAATCGTTTGCTGCGCCCGGTTGCCGCTGACGATCACCGTGACGGCCTTCTCTTCGACGACGCCATGGCGGACCGCGGTGAGGATGTCGGCGTACTGGGCCAGCACCGGGCGAAGCGCTGCGTACGTCGCTTCGGCGTCGCTCTTCACGTCGATGAGCAACGAGAAGGCTGGCCCCCCACGGTACACTCGTCCGCCATTCTCCCCGATACGTTGGCGCAGCGGATCGAGGTACAGACGCTCCAGCGTCCGCCCGGGTTTGAGTTCCGCACGGGTGTGGGCAACGAGGAGTTTGCCATCGACCAGGAAGATGTCGGCCTCGACGCTCGAGAAGCCGTGCGCGAGCGCATCGAGCAGGGGACGGTCGTGGAGATAGTCGTTATGGGCGTGGGCGCGGGCGAGCGGGGTGGGGGCAGACTGTTGGCCGAAGGCAACCGCGGCCGCCGCCAAGACGAGCAGCAACGCCGTGATGAAAGTTCCGGCAGTCTTCACGAGTGTGTCCTCCAGGGCGGCCGATGTGCAGCGATTCTTGCTGCCGGGCCATTCTATCCTTAACTGATCGGGGCCGCTGCAAGGCGCCCGAGGTGGATCGATTTAGCCAAGCCGGCGAAGCGAACGGGCTCACCTGCGATTTCAAGCACGGCGATAGTATACATAAGTATATTATTCTGTGTCAACCCGATGAATCACGCTGCACGGTCGGATTTCAAACGGGGTGTCGCGCGCCGCGGCATTCACCAAACGGGCCTGGCCGGCGTGCGAGGCCTGCATCCGTATTGCCCGCGGGGATCCTCCTTGGAACTCACGGTTGGGTGGTTTGCCGCGGCGGCCCGCTATCCGGCCGCCGTACCGCCTCCGGGCGAAATGTCGAAGTGGGAGAAGGCGGGCGCGGAGTTCTCACAAACCGGGCGATACCAGAGGGTTGCGCAGGGCAGGCCGGCTGTGTCCGCGGCTGGGGCTTTGCCGGAGCGGAGGGAGTACAAACCATGCAATAGGCGGGCCTGACAGGCGGCCGCAGATCCGGTCGAAAACCCGAGGTGCGGCAGCAAGGGCCACACTCCGAAGGAGCATTGCGATGAAACGAATCCTGTTGGCATTTGCGGCAGCCACGGTCGTGGCTCTTGCTGTCGAAAAGTCGAGCGCGGAAGCCCCCGCGACAGTCAAGACCCCGTCGACCGACTGGCGGAGCGTCTGGCATGCCGGGAAGTGGTGGTACTGGACGGACCAGAATTCCTGGCTCGTCTGGTCGGGATCGGCCTGGACGCCCTACCGCCCGTCAAACGGCGACGGGGTTGCCGTAGCGGATCAGCCGAGGCCGTACGTGGCGAATTACGGCAGCTACGAAGCCCCGGCAGTCGCTGCGGCGCCGCAGCCCATCTACTCGGGCCGAGAGACCTACGGTTACTCGGGCCAGGGTGCTTACCGCCCGGCCTACACTGCGGGACCAAGGGACTACTCCGGTTACGGCTGGACCTGGGGCCCGGGAACGGCCTTCCGCGATTCGCCGGGCCGGCGATTCTGAAGCAGGCGAGCCAGTTGCAGCGCTGCAACGAGTTGTTTCCAGTTCAAGAGACTGGCGAAGGCGTTGCGGCGGCCAGTGGAGAAGGAGCAGGCGGCTCGCATCGGGCAATCGGTGTACAAGCCAGTCGATGAAGTCGACCGCCACTCCCACGGGCCGCGCGATCGGGCGTGCATCATCAAGTCGACGTCGCCGCTGGTACCTTGTCGCATCGAGGCGCAACAACAAACGCGAGACCGCTGAACGCGCGACCTCAACCGCGGCGAGCCGCCTCGATTGCCGCGATGTCGATCTTCTTCATCTGCATCATCGCGTCAAACGCCCGCTTGGCGACGGCCGGATCGGGATCGGTGACCGCTTTCGTCAGCGCGATCGGCGTAATCTGCCACGACAATCCCCATTTGTCCTTGCACCAGCCGCACTCGCTCTCCTGGCCGCCGTTGCCCACGATCGCGTTCCAGTAGCGATCGGTTTCGGCCTGGTCAGCCGTTGCGACCTGAAACGAGAACGCTTCACTGTGCTTGAACGCAGGTCCGCCGTTGAGCCCGAGGCAGGGTATCCCCATCACGGTAAACTCGACCATCAACGCGTCCCCTTGCCTCCCCGACGGAAAGTCCCCCGGCGCGCGGTGCACCGCGCCGACCGACGAATCGGGAAACGTCTTCGCATAGAACCGTGCCGCCTCCTCGGCATCGTCATCGTACCAAAGGCAAACCGTGTTCTTCGCGGGCTTCGCCATGTCACTTCTCCATCGAGATGAGCTGCCCTGAGGCCGGAGTCCACTTCGCACCGGCGCGATCGAGTCCGGTCACCGAGCGGCCGCGGCGCCGCACGCGCGACGCTCCGCGGCAAGTGAAGTATACCGCCAGGGACAACCCGCTTCGGTCCGCGCCAGCGACGCGCGCTCAAGGCTCAGGCAGAACTCCCGGCGCGTGGCGTATATTCTGCATTCAGCATTCACAATTCAGTATTCAGCATTCACAATTCAGCATTCACAATTCAGCATTCACAATTCAGCATTCACTATTCAGCATTCACAATTCAGCATTCACTATTCAGCATTCACTATTCAGCATTCACTATTCAGCATTCGCTATTCAGCATTCACAATTCGATCGCCGCCCCCTCCAGAATCTCCAAGCACACCCCCTACCGGTTCGCGCACGCGATCTCTGGCGCATGACGCGCGAATCGGGCCCCTGTTGGCGTCAGCCGTTCAACCACGATAGAATGGGTCCCTCCGGTCCCTGCCAGAGACAATCGCCGGGCGAATGATCACAGCGAGAAAACTACGGGTGGATCAATGAAACTGCGGTATTTTGGATTTGCACTGGCGATATCGCTCGGCGTCTTTTTGCCGGCGTTACTGATCGGGGCCGAAAATTCTGTCACCTACGAGCGATTCGGGGCCGTCGGCGACGGCGTGCATGACGATCTGCCGGCGATTTGCGAAGCGCACGAGTACGCCAATCGGAATGGGTTGCCTGTCAAGACTCGGCCCGGCGCCACGTACCATCTCGGCAGCAAGGCCCTGACCGCGACGATCGCCACCGACACCGACTGGAACACCTCGCGCTTTACCATTGATGACACGAAAGTCGAGAACCACAGGAAGGCGCTGTTTGAAGTGCGTTCCTTGTTGAAGCCGGTGAGACTGCAGATCGATCGGCTTGTCCGCGACCAGAAACGGTTGGATGTCCGCCCCGAGCACGATTGCCACGTGGTCGTATTCAACAGTGCGAAGAAGCGGTACATCCGGCGTGGCAGCAACCGCAATTCGGGTACTGCCCAGCGCGACTGCTTCATCCTTCGCCAGGACGGGACGATCGAGGGCAACATCGACTGGGACTACGAGAAGGTCAGCCGTGTCGAAGCCCGTCCGATCGACAAGAAACGCCTCGTGCTGCGGGGCGGCGTCTTCACAACGGTTGCGAATCAAATGAAACAGGAGGTCGGCTACAACTACTGGTCCCGGAACATCGACATCCGGCGCTCCAACACCGAAGTCGATGGCCTGGCCCACCGCATCGTCGGAGAGACCTCGGTGGGGCATCCCTATTCGGGCTTCATCCGCGTCAGCGACTGCGCCAACGTCACGCTTCGCAACTGCTTCGCCTCGGCACACAAGACCTATCAGACGATCGGGGCCGCCGACAGGCCGGTCAGCATGGGGTCGTACGACTACTCGGCCAGCGGCGTGGTCAACTTCGCCATGATCAAGTGCCGCATGGAAGACATCTGCGATCGCACCCGCTGGGGCGTGATCGGAACCAACTTCTGCAAGAACATCCTGCTCGAGGATTGCACGCTCAACCGCATGGACACCCACATGGGCGTCTCCGGCAGCTATATCATCCGCCGCTGCACGCTCGGGTATGCGGGACTGAACGCCATTGGCCGCGGTCTGCTCCTCGTGGAAGACTCCGTCCTTTGCGGAAGCTCGCTGGTCAACTTCCGCGGCGACTACGGAAGCACCTGGGAAGGCGATGTCGCCATCCGCAATTGCCGCTGGATTCCTTCTTGCGGCAGCCCGTCTCGGCCGCAGATGTTCCACGTGGGCAACGACGGCACGCACGATTTCGGGTACGACTGCTCCATGCCGCGCGAGATCACGATCGACGGCCTCTATGTCGATGACTCGAATCATCCCAAGGACTACGCCGGGTTGTTCTTCCTCAGCAATCCCGGCGGCAGCGATCCGGCCGACTCCCCCTTCCCGTACACCCGCTGCCAGAAATTGACGGTCCGAGGCCTCACCACAGCGAGCGGAAAGAAGCCTCGCATTTCATCAAATGCGCAGGTTGCGAACAGCGTTGTGCTTGTGGAACAACCACCCTCGTCACCCCCCAAGATCCCCCCAAAACCCGACTTCCTGCCCTGACCGCAGCCTCGCCGCAAGGCGTAACTGCGGTCTTTCCGCGGCATCGCTTCCCGGTTCCTTGCCGGCCTCGATACTGCTTCGGCGTGTCGTACTGCCGCCTCGAATCGCGAGCAGTCAACGTGCTTCGTGGTGCCCCACCGAAGCCCCCGAACGTCTGTTACCGGGCAATCCTAGTTGTCGTTCAAGCTTCCGAGGGTACACGCGCGCCATCATTGGGGCTATACTAGCATCCATTGCCAGCAGAAGTCCTGCCGAGAGCCAGCCATGCCCAAGAAGAAAGCAACCCGATCCACCGCCACCCGCAAGTCTTCGACAGACCCGCTCAAACGCAAGTATCGGAAGAACTACTTGTCGAAGGTGGTCGTCCAGTTGAAATTCGCCGAACCTCTGGCAGACCTCAAAGGCGGGCCTTCGGAGAAATTCAACCTCGCCATGCTAGAGAACTTCCGCGTCCAAAGCTACGAGGACACATACGAACACCAAGTTTTGATCGTGGACGGCAAGCCGAAGACGACCCAGCGGTACTTCAAGAAGCACCTCTACAAGACTGTCGCCGGGGACAAAACGGCAGTCCTTACCGATGAAGCACTTACCGTAGAGTACCAGACCTATCAGTCGTTCAGCCAGTTGAAGAAGGATTTTCTCGGTCCACTCGCCGCCATCTTTTCCTCTTATGAGAACGTGCAGGGCAATCGCCTTGGGCTGCGCTACATTGACACCATTGACCTGCGAACCGAGAAAGACCCTTGTGAATGGGCTGACTATCTGCTTCCTAACCTGCTGTCGAGTTTCGCTGTTCCGGAAGATCCATCAAAGATGGTGCGATGCTGGCACGTAGTCGAGACCCGAGAGGACACTGTGCATCTTCGTTTCCAGTACGGCATGCACAATCCCGACTACCCAGCGCCGATTCAGCGGAAGGTCTTTACGCTGGACCATGACGCTTTCACGACAGGTCTCCTCGACTACGACGCCATCAAGGACTACCTTGAGACTCTGCGCGCGACCGTAAAGCGTTCGTTTGAGGCGGTCATCACCGATAAGTTCCGCAGACACATGGGAGTGATTGCATGAACTACGAGGATGAAATAGCCCTACCATCAACATCGGGCGGACGAGACGATTCGCGAACGGAGATGCCGCAGACAATTTCGCTCCCACAGAGCAGTTCGACTCAAGGTGAAGGAATTGAACGGCAGTTTCCTTCCTTTACCAGCACCACCTCCGCGCCCGAAGCGGAGGGATTGCTGGCACTCAATATGCCCCCAATCGACAAGCCACGATACCACTCTATTTTCGCTCGAATCGTTCCCCACCTCCCTGCTAGGCCGCCTAAGGCAGCCGAGACGAATGAGTAATTTTCCTCGTGTAGAAGTCGATACGGCACTCGAAAGTCGCATCTGCCAAGGCGACCTCATTCGGAACGTAGCATGCATTGAGGATGTCCTTCAGGAGGCCGAACACATTGAAGTGCGCAGGATCCTGTTTCCACTCATCATCGTCTTGACTCAAGATTGTGATCTTCAGCAGGACAACACTGGGCGGTGGCCTGGGCCTCAAGGCAGGCCTTCATGTAGCGCCCGAGTTCTTTCTGTTCTGGTGGCTCCTCTGTACAACATCGCTCAATTCGAGGAGGGCGAACATCTGAGCGAACTAGGTCTGGCGATGCGGCAGTTCCCTAAGAAGAAGAACGGCTTGACAACCGACCAGAAGAACCTCAGGCACAACGAGACGCCACGATACCACTACCTACAGTTTCCTCCCAATTCAGGATTGGTAGATCACGTCATTGACTTCAAGCACTACTTCTCCGTCAATGTCGTACGGCTGCGCAGGGAGAAGCGATCCAACTTCGTCTGTAAACTGGGCAGCCTCTATCGGGAGCAGGTCTCGCATCGTTTTGCGCACTATTTGGCTCGAATTGGCCTACCAGAATTGGCGGGATTCGGGCCGTAGGTTGTTTCTGCAGCGCAAAACTGCTCTTATGAGCACGCCAAGGAAAATGTTCCAATCGCTGCCTATCACCTGATCAAACAGCGGCATGCTATCGCGTCCACCAGGGATGTGTGGCCGCTTTGACTGACCTAGCGACGTCTTGCACTGCCCGCGGCATCGTGGAAGTCGTGCTCGTGCACCAGGAGTATCCGGTAACCTTCCTTCCGCAGCTTCACGGCAGCTTCGACCTTCCTGACGTAGCAGGCGTACGCCCAGCATGGATTCCCCTCAGCGCCGATGACGAGATAGTTCAGCGTCTTGCTCACGCAGTTTGTGACGCGTCCGCCAAGCTGCTTCACTCGGTCGGCTAGCTCCGCGCGTTTGCCCTTGCCCGATGCGCCGGTGAAACAGAACAGGGACTGTGCGAACGTGATCTGAGGGCACACCGCGCACAGACCCTTCAAGGACCTCTCGTCAGCCACGGGTGGCTCCAGGATCGCGTGGTGCCCGCGCACATCAACGAATTCGCTGAAGAAGACCTTGAGCTTTTCGTGTTCGTCCTCATCGATCTTCCGGTCGGCCATGATCGCCGTGATAAGTGAATCAACCTCGTCGAACGGCCAGCAGGTTCGCAGGTGTTCATGGTCCTCTAGCCACTCGGCGAGGCCGTTTAGCTCTTCTTCAGTGTAAGCGTACGTCCAATAGCATCTTGCATGCCACGGTAGATTGGGGGTGAATGGTGAATCCGGATGGCTTTCGAGGAGATCGAGCGTGGCGCGGCGGAGCAGCGAGGAGAAGCGGGCGTTCTGGCGGATGGTGATTCAGTTGCAGGGGGAGAGCGGTCTGCCGATCCGGGAGTTCTGCGCGCGGGAAGGGGTCAGCCAGGCCAGCTTCTTCGCCTGGCGGCGGAAGCTGCGGCAGGGTGCGCCGGCAGCCGAACGCCACCCTCCACTCGAGAAGAACCACGCAGAGGATTCGCCACGTCTGGTTCCGGTGCGGCTGCTGGAAGCCAAGGGGGCGGCTGCCGTGGAGGTGGTTTCGCCGAGCGGACTGGTGCTTCGGGTCCACGACGATGCGGGGACGGAGAACGTCCGGCGGGTCCTGCACCTGGTGCATGAAATCGCTTGAGGGGGCTCATGTTCCATGTTCCTCGGCAGGTCAAGATCTTCGTGGCCCTCGATCCGGTCGATATGCGGCGGGGCTTCGACGGCCTGTCGGCCCTGGTACAAGAAACCCTGGAACAGGATCCGCTCTCGGGCCATTTGTTCCTGTTCCGCAATCGCCGCCGCGATCGGGTGAAGCTGCTCTTCTGGGACGGCGACGGCTACGCCCTTTTCTACAAGCGGCTGGCCCGCGGCACCTTCGAACTGCCCGTGCCGCAGGATCCGCAGTCGCCGGCGATCGAGATCCGCGGCAGCGAGCTTTCGATGCTGCTTGACGGGATCGAACTCCAGGGCCGCCGGCGTCGGCTGCGTTACGAACGGCCAGCGGTGTCCGCCTGAGGGGTGTGTCAAGCGGGGCTGTTTCGGCTGGCGGCCCTGGGGTAGCCTGAAGCACTGCCCTTGACAGCCCTTCAGGAGACGCCCGATGCAGTTGGGAAGCCTGGTCTGGTTCTCTTCCCGCCAGCAACCGTTTGCCGTGTGTGAACGGCACTGCCTGGATCTGGAATGCGATTGTACCGACGCCTGGCTGACGTTCACCGAGGTGGATCTTGGGGGGCAGGCGCTGGAGGAACCGCTCACCTTTGAGATCCAGGTCAATCTGTGCAGCGGACGCGAGCGTCGCCGGCCGGAACGTCCGGCGGAGATCGAGGCGTTGGTCCGCGAATTCCTGGTTGGCTTTCCTGCCGAGCGCTTCGGGGAGATGGCCGACCGGCGTGGGGAACAACGCACCGCTCGGCGGCGGTTGAGCCATTACACGATCGATCCGTCGAGGCGGGGCGAGTTGATCGCTTACGCGGAAGTGATCGACGCGGCCGAGGATCGGGAGGCATGCGCGTGCCGGTTCGGGTTGTTCTTCGCCCACGAGGGGCACGACTATCTGATCGAGGATCACTACTGCCCGAACCCGGCCTGCGATTGCCAGCTGGTCCACCTCGGGTTCTGGGAGCGGATCGAGTCGCCGCAGAACAAGATCGACCTCTGGCAACGCTTCCGGGCGGCGTTCGCTCTCGACGGGCGATTCAAGGAGATCACGCTCTGCGAGGAGGGCTGGCGTGGCGCGGCGTCGGTCGCCCGGGCCTGGCGTGAGCACTGCGGCGAGCGGTTCGAAATCTTCCGGGAGCGTTATGAACAGATCAAGGTGATCGGCCGGCGCAGCATGCCGGCACCACCTCCGGCCCCGGTCGTGAAGTACGTTTCCCCAGCGCCGCTCGGCATATCGCCGGCCGAAGCTCGCCGGGGGCGTAACGATCCCTGTCCCTGCGGCAGCGGGCGGAAGTTCAAACGCTGCTGCGGCCGTAGCGGAGTCGTTTGAGAAAATCTCCAAGAAAGGTCCGAACAGGGGTAGCGCGATCGGCCGCGATGGTTTATCTTGCCCCCAGCCAACGGAAACGGGCGCTCGCAGGAAGCCAGCATGCCGGCCAGTCAAGACACCACCGCTCTTTCGCTCCCCGGCGATGTGGCGTCGTGTCATGAGATGCTCCAAAGTCTTGCTCGGACGCTCCAGGAGCGGGACCGCCGGATTGCCCAGTTGGAAGCGGCCATGGAGGCGTTGATCCGCCAGCGTTATGCCCCGAAGCGGGAACGCTACACGGATCCGGACCAGCAACTCCTGTTCGACGAACCGGGCGAGGTCGCCGAACCGCTTGAATCGCCCGGCGAGGAGGAGGACGACGATTCGTCCGCCAAAAAGAGAAGGAAGAGACGGGGCGGAAAGGGGCGGCGGATTCTCGACGCCGAGGCGGCTCGCGAAAAGCTGTTCCACAAGCTGACCGACGAGCAGAAGGTGTGCCCCAAGTGCGGCGCTCCGCTGGTGATCGTGTTGGTGGACGGTCTGCTGCAATGGGCCCACCGGCCGGCCAAGATCTACGGCATCCAGCACGTCCATGAAAAGGGCTTCTGCCAGTGCTGCCACGAGCACGTGGTGGTGGCCGACAAGCCGCCGCAGATGATCGAAAAAGGGGCGGCCGACGCCAGCCTGCTGGCCCACCTGACGACCTCCAATAAGGGCGACCACCTGCCCACCTACCGCTATGAAGAGATCAGCCTTCGCCATGGCTGGTGGCTCCCCCGCAGCACGCAGGTTGGCTGGCTGGGGCAGACGGCCGTGACGGCCGTGATCCTCTACAGTTGGATGGCCAGCCGCGTGCTGGGAGGAAAGCTGCTCAGCACGGACGCCACCGGCGTCCGGGTCCTGGAGCCGGGGTCGGGGCAGGCTCAAAAGGGAACCGTCTGGGTCTACTGTGGGCAGCGGGAGGTCTGCCCCTATCTCGTCTACGAGTACACCCGCAGCGGCGACGGCGAGGCGCCGCGGCGCTTCCTTGACGGGTATGCCGGTTATCTGCAGGCCGATGCCGCCTCGGTCTTCGATCAACTCTATCGCGGAGGAACCGTCTTCGAAGTGGCCTGCGGGGCCCACATGCGACGCTACTTCTACAAGGCCCGTCACTCGGCGGCGCTGGAGGCTCACCGTGCGCTGGTCTCGTTCCGGCAGCTCTACATGCTGGAGCGGGAGCTGGCGGGCGTTTCGGATGATGAGAGACGCGCGCTGCGACAGGAGCGGGCGATGCCGATCCTCGACGAGTTCAAGGCATGGCTCGACAACATGGCGCCCGTGGTGGTTCCCAAGACCGAGATTGCCACGGCGGTCGGGTACGCATTGAACCAGTGGGACGCCTTCGTCCGTTACTGCGACCACGGCTGGCTGTTGATCGACAACACCCGCAGCGAGCGGGCGCTGCGTCCCATCGCCGTGGGCAGGAACAACTGGCTCTTCTTCGGAAGCGACGGCGGCGGGCGGACGGGAGCCATCTTGTATTCGCTCGTCTGCTCGGCGAAGGCCAATCGGGTACACCCGTACTTCTACCTGGAAGACATCTACCGCCGTCTGCCGAAGATCCGCCAGCATGAATCCCTGCTGCCGGTGCTGCGGGACGCCTGCGGTCAAGTCGAACTGCCAGGCGGCGCCCGTCCGCGTCTGGAACGGCTGGACAGCCCGCTCGACTACCTCCGCATCCTCAAGGACCATCCTCGTCCGCTCATCGAACGGCTGCGCGCCGACTCGCAGCTCGATCCGGCCCTCGTGGCCGAACTCAACGCCCTGCTGCCCGATCGCTGGCTATCGGAGCATCCCGAGGCGTTTCTGGAAATCAACCGCCGCACCCGGATCGTCGGCGAAGCCGCCTGACCCACGGCCCCCGGCCTCCCGCCCTGGCACAGCGGATGTCGCGCCCCCGCCCCGCGGCCTCAAGATCGGCATGTAGTTCGTGGAACGCTTACTCTTCAGTGACGACACCATCAGCCATGATCCCGCCCAGCACCGCGTGAAGCCGTTGCAGATCTGCCGTGACCTCGTCGTAGTACCTCGTGGAGAGCAGTTGGTCGCAGAACCAAGATAGGTCATCGCGCTCGTCTTCAGTGATCTCGCCATCCGCCATGATCTCCTCGACCTTGGCCCGCAGTTCGTTGAAGGGATGAAAGTGCCGCACGTCCTCGTGATCGGCGATCCATTGTCGAAGAAACCGGAACTCCTGCACCGAGATCTTCTTGTCAGTGGTAATCCCTTCGAGAAGTCCCAGTAATGAGTTGCCCGCCTTATCGATGCGCGATTTGCCAGTGAACCTGTAGTACGCTTCGTGATCTTCGTGCATGGTCACTCCCCTTCAGCATGATTGCCGCCCGTGTCGTTCACGCGTCCTCACGCGCTTCGCACCTTACCACAGTGCCAGTGGCCCTGCAACTTCGCAGCCTTGAGACTCCCCCGGCCGTGTGCCGGGAAATGCGTTGGCGTCGCCGTCGGAACGCACCTTGCAGAGACCCCAGAATTCGACCGGAGAATGATTAACCGCGCGATCAGGTTCTCAACGAGCCACCCTCGCAAGCCCATCACGCCACCGGCCCACATCGGCCTGCCCGGCCTCCGCGTGCATTTTCCCAGCCGCGCACGCGATGGCAGGCAATAGCCCACGGCGCAAGCCGTGGGACGCCGGCCCCGGAAAGACGCCCCAGCCCCGCCAGGGGCAACAGACGTGTCCAGGCAGCCCTTTCGCCCCTGCGTCCAGGACAAAATCTACTCGCCAAGGGCGTCGCCCGCATGTTCGGCCGCGATCCCTGGCGGCATAACCCCGTGGGAGCCGCCCACGTCGTCCGTCGCAACCTTTTGGCTGCCATTAGCTTGGGAACGCGATTTCGTTTGGCCCTCGGCGTGTTCTCCCGCCGACACATGTGGCACAACCGGCGGCGCTACCGCGGCACCGCCAGCACGGTCGCGATCGTCGGCGGGGGCCGGGCGTGTTATGCGCACCGCAGAACACGCTGCCCCAATCTGCAGGTCGTTCGGGTAAGTGCTTGATGGACAGCCAGCCCAGAGCGAAAATGACCGGCATTGCGATGCGCGTTATGCCGCCGGAATCGCCGCGATAACTCACTGCGGCGCCGCCGGCCCGGCGGCAGAATTACCTGGTTCGGCGGCGGAGGGCTTACGTCGTGGACATCACCTACGTCAGCGAATCTGATTTCCTCGAGCCGTGCGAGCGGGCGATTCGTTCCGAGCGTATCGCCCTGTCGGCCGGCGAGCCGATTCGAATCGACTTGGACGCCGAGAAGCCCGGCTACTCAGGCCAAGTCGTAGTCGAGATCCGCGCTGGCGATGGCAGTGGCTTCGGGTCTGATTTCCAGGCTTCCGATCCGACTCGATTCCCGGCCCGTATCCGTGCGGCGGCGACGGCTTTATTCAACTGCGGTTGCTCCGGTCAGTTCCTGATAACACACCGCAACCGCGTGCTGGAGATCACTCAACAATGACTGGCACCTACGCAACGATCCAAGCCGACGTGCAGCAGCGCAGCGGGCGGTCGATCAGGACCTGCTGGATTGCCCATGTCAAGTCCCTCAACGGACTGCCGATGCGGACAGCTCCAAATCGGCGATCGCTGAACTATCGTGTTCATCCGTGTCCGGCCTGGGCCCGGCCACTGATCGAAGAAGCGTTGAGGCGTCGCGGAGTGCTGGCGTAGGGCCGAACCAGACGCTGCACCCGACCGGGGCCGCAAAACCGGCCCCGGCTGATGAGCTTGTGCGTTCGAATCCACTCGCGTCCCCTGCCGCTGAATTCTGAGCGGGCAAGCAAATCTGTATCGGTGTCGTCGGGTTGCGTGCATGACACAGTCGATTGCTATGCTCCCAGCGGTTCTCGTTGCCTGACCAAAGACGAATCGTCCTGTGTCACGAACGGCAGGGTTGCCAGCCTGCCTCGGTCACACCGACCGCCGGTTCGAACTCTGCTTGCCAGACTGCTTCGGTCGCCCCCACCGACGCCCCCGAGCGCCTGCAACTTAAGAATCCGCGATTGGACATTTCCATTGGAGCCGGCGACACCTCGCGCCCGAGGCTCCCGGTCGACCACGGGCGGGCGCGCGGCCTAGATTCTGCATTCATTATTCGCTATTCAGCATTCACAATTCGATCACCACCCCGAAACCCACCCCCTCCAGAATCTCCGAAAAACGGGCCCGCTGGCCTATTGACAAGAATACATATACATGGGTATACTATACCGTGGCGGCGGAACCTCCGTCCGCTGGCACGGCCTCGCCCGACCGCTCAGACTGCGCCCGTGTCCGCTCTTTGAAAATTCGACACTCTCACCACCGCCTCCCGGTGCGACTCTCTCCGCGCTCATTCCTGGTCTAGAAAGCGATAGGCCGATAACCACCATGATTCTCTCTGCTCCCTCCGCTCCCTCCTGTTATTTGCTGGCTACTGGCCTAATCGTCCCCTCTATAGACTTCAACACTGAAGCCAAAAGGGTGGATTCACTTGCGCCCAGCCGAGTGGCCAGAAAACCCTATCCGCCTTGCGCTTGTGATTTCCCGCCGTGACGTATCCAACCGAAACACCCTCAAGGGCGTTTCGCTTGGCGATTGGAAGCCACTTTCACCCTCGCGCGAGCCGCTCCGCAATCCCGCTCAGGCGGCCGATCGACGCTGGATGGTGTCGCGCGGCTTTCCACCCTCAACGGGCGCGATGAGCGCTCTCGGGTGCGTGACCGGCCGCGATCCGGCCTTCCGGTCGAGCCACTTGTGAACCCGGTGCATGGCCTGCGTGGCCAGGAGCTTGACGAGAAACACCGGAATCGTCGCCAGCGCCTTCATCCGCACCTGCCAGTGCATCGCGCGGGCGATCTTGAGCACCACGCCCGCCACGTGGAGCGGCGTGTGGAAGCGGCGGTCGATCTGCTTGCGAAGCTGGGCGATCTTCCGCGCCGAGCAGGCGTCGCTGTAGACGAACCCCTCCTCGTCGATGTGGTAGCCCGGCGTCCGCTGCACCAGTTCGCTCAAACCCGAATACGGCTCGTTCCGCAGCCGCGAAACGTGGATCAGGTCCACCCCCAGCGACCGGGCAAACGGCGCGATCTCGAGCATCTGCTCTTCTGTCTCGCCGATGTTCCCCACGATGAAGTAGGCGTTGAGCACCATCTTCGTCTGGCGGAGGACTTCAAACCGCTGGCGGATCTGCGCGACGTTGAACCCCTTGCCCATCGACTTGAGCGTCGCATCCTGCGCCGATTCAACCCCCAGCAAGAGGCCGATGAAGCCCGCCTCTTCCATCCTCCGGATCACTTCCGGGTGGTCGGCCAGTTCCAGCCGCGCATTGACAATGTAGTGCTTGCGGACCTTCCGGGCGATGAGCAGATCGCAGATCTCCATCACCCGGTCGGGCAAGTAGGTAAACACATCGTCGACGAAGATGATGAGATCGGCCGGCGACTCCTCGATCTCACGGACGATGGATTCGGCCGAGCGGGGCGCCCAGGTCCGCCGGACTCCCCACGGGTTCACCGCGAAGCTGCAGAACTTGCAGCGGAACGGGCAGCCGCGCGAACCGGCGATCATGTCGACCTTGATCCCCGTGCTGATCCCCTTGCTCGTGAGGTAGTACGGCTTGCGCCGCAGGTCGCGCGCGGGCAGCAGGTCGTCGCTCAGCGGGGCGTTGGCGCGGGGCGCGTTGTGGATCATCCGGCCGTCGGGGCCGCGGTAGGTGAGACCGGCGATCTCCGACCACGGACGGCCGCTGGCGATCTCCGCGATCGCCTGCTCGCCGTCGCCGCACACCACCGCGTCAATATTCGGGCAGGCGTCGAGCCAGGCCTGCGGGTCCTGCGTGGCCGTCCGGCCCCCCACGATCGTCGTGATGCCCGCAGGCAAGGCGTTGATGTCGTCGCGAATGAGCTCCAGGTTCCGCGGCCAGTTGATCGAGTAGCAGACCAGGTCGGTCTCCGGACGCAGAAACGGCAGCGTGCTGGGTTTCCGCTCGTGCCGGAAGTTGATCAGTTCAAGGCGTTCGGCGTACGGCCTCAATGCGGCAGCGATGTACTCCAGTCCCAGCGGCGGGAAGGAAGTCATCGAACTGCTCGTGCGCGGGTAGGGATAAACGCACAACGCGTGGCGGTACATGGTACACGATGTCAGTTCGGGTCTGGTTGCAGGTCGGCCCCCCTGGCCGATCCGCGTCGCTACATAGACGAGTCCCGCCGGAAAAAAGTAGCAGGCGGGCGGGCAGCGGGGCCCATTGTACGCGAGGGGCGGCAATTCGACCTACGCCAAAAAAACAGCCGCCCCTGCCGATTTTTCCTCTTGCCACTTAGGCCACACATGGCGCACATTAGTACACAAAGCCGTGCCGGCGGGGCCGCGGAAGCCGCTTCCCGATTTCTTCCGTAATGCGAGGCATTCAAAATGTACCGGCCACTGACCTGGAGAACGTCTCGAACTGACCGAAACATACCCCCCTAAGATTCATGGTTCCAGAAGTGAACTTCAACACGTACCTCACAAGTATGGCAAAGTTACGTCGAACCGCCATGTATTCAACTGCTTATACAAACGCCACTTACGGCCTCAGGCCAGATCCAAGATTTTTAACGCAACGCTTTATTGTTGCGCATCAGCCGCCCTGCAGCCCGCCCTCCACCGGTCCTTCCCCGTCGCCTCGGGCACGGTCACCAAGCCAGCCCCCCGGAGATTGACCACGGGAAGAACCAGCGGCGAGAATGGCCCCGTGGAGCGTTGAGTGAAAAGATGGGTAAGCATCGCGGATCCAACTGTCGCCTTTCGCTCCCGCGAAAGCTGCGTCCTTCCGCGGAGCGGCGTCATGATCGACGCGGCCGGTGCGAGCGAGCAAGTCTCTTGAAACAGGAGCCATCAACCATGAGAACTGCGGCTGCCTTCCTGCTGCTGGTGTCTGCCGCGCAGGCACAGAATCTGAAGTCCGACATTCCCTACGCCGATCCCGCCCACGCGCGCCAGGTGCTCGACATCTATGCCCCCGACGGCGCGAAGGAACTGCCCGTCGTGTTCTGGATCCACGGCGGCGGCTGGCAGGCCGGCGACAAGGCCGACGTCCAGATCAAGCCGCGAGTCTTCACCGAGCGCGGCTTCGTCTTCGTCTCGACAAACTACCGGCTGCTGCCCGAAGTGGAAATGGACGTCCTCATCCGCGACGTCGCCAAGGCCCTCGGCTGGGTGCACCGGAACATCGCCGGGCACGGAGGCGATCCGAAGCGGATCTTCGTCATGGGGCATTCGGCCGGCGCGCAGCTTGCCGCCCTGATTTCGATCGACGACCGCTACCTGAAAGCCGAAGGGGTGCCGTTTGAGGTCCTCAAGGGCTGCGTGCCGGTCGACGGCGATACCTACGACCTGCCGGCGATGATCTTTACGGCGGAAATTCGCCAGGCGGTCCACGGCCTGCCGCTGCCGACGGTCGGGCACCGCGTGAAGTTCGGCAACGACCCCAAGAAGCACATCGACTTCTCCGCCGTCACGCACGTGGCGAAGGGCAAAGGCATTCCGCCGTTTCTGATCCTTCACGTGGCCGGGCATCCCGACGTCACCGCGCAGGCGCGGCGTCTGGGCGCGGTGCTCCAGCAAGCCGAAATTCCGGTCACCGTATTTGGCGCGCCGGAAACCACGCACCGGAAACTGAACGCCGACCTCGGATTGCCCGACGATCCCGCCACGGCGGAGCTATTCAAGTTCCTCGACCCGCTCGTTGCCCCCGCGCGCTAGATCCAATCCGCCAACAGTCGCCGGCACGATCCTATCGGTGCCGGTTCCACGCAAGCGCCAGTGGACCCGCCGCCAGCGGCGCCAGCGGCGCCGCGCAGACCCCGAGCGCGGCCAGCACGCCCAAGAGCGTCACCTCTCCCCTCAACTCCAGGGCGAAGCGCGCCACGACGAAGCCCATCAAAAGGAGCACGTACACCGCCAGCGAGCCCGCCACAGTTCGCTCGGAGATGAGTTCTCGCCGCCACGCGGCGGCATAAGCCGCCGCCGTTCCGCCGGCCGAGCCAGCCGCCAGCAGGAACGTGGCGGTCGCCGCAACCAGCGACGGCGCCTGCCCGGCGATGTTGAACAGGATGAGTATCACCACTCCGCCGCCGATACCAGCCACCGCCACGAACCAGCTTCGCGCCATCGCCAGCGACGCCCCGAGCGCCATGAGCGTCCACCCCAGCAGCAAGATGCCAACGATAACTACCAAACTGCCAAGGAGAAACCGCGCCACATCAGCCCAGCCGGACAGGGGCGGCGGCGACCAACTCGGCGGCGACGGCCCCCAGAGGGCAACCGTCACCACAAATCCGCCGAGCCACACCAGCACTGCCGAACCGTAAGCCGCCGCCACGATTCGCAGCACGAGCATCGCATGCTCGCCGTCCCCCAGCGGTCGCGTGGCCAGGAAAGGCTTGATGTCGAACCCGTCGCTTCGATGCCCGAGAAAGATCCCCGCAAACGGCGAGATCAGGATAAGCGAACTCGAGATTCCGCCCAGCGCACTGGAAACTGAATACCAGTCGAGCCCGTTCAATACCGCGACAATCCACAGCATGCCGAACCCGCCCGCCACCGCCAGCGGCACGTAGCGACCCCTGGATCGCCACTCCATCCAGAACTGGGCCCCGCGCGGTGAGCGGAACGTCCGGGCAACGAACGGGGCCGGTGCCGCCGTTGCCGTGGACCTGGAATCCCGGACGCGCTCGACCCACCGCGCCGGACTCAGCCACGAAAACGACCATGCCTCGCCGCGTCGATCGCGGCCGACGATATAGACGCTCGTCAGGTAGAACGCTGCCACCACAGCCAGCGAGGCCGTCAGTTCAGCGGCAGACATCGTCGGGTAAACCATGCCGCTGCCGCTATCGCTGGCGGCCGGCACGACTCGCTCATGAAGACTGAGCGGCCCCGAAAAGACAGTCAGCAGCATCATGACAACGACAGGAAGGAGCAATGCACCCCGGCTGCCGGCCACCGACCACACTGCCGTCTGAAAGACCATATAGATCACCACCGCCCACCATGCCGGTCCCCAAATCGGCCAGCCGGCACGGAACATTGCGTTGAAGCTCAGCGCCACGAGCCAGTACGTGATCGCCACCGCCAGCGCCCCGTTGACCAGGGTCCACCCCGCCAGCGTTCCGCTTCCCACCGGCAACGTGTACTGCCGCCGCAGCAATCCGCGCGAGGCCAATGCCATCACCAGCGGTGTCCAGCAGACCATGGCCAGAATGGCGTAATTCAACGCCGCTCGAACACTGGCCTCTGCGGAAAGCACCGCATACGCCGGCGCCATGAAACCGACCACCAGCAGCACGCAGCCGGGTACGAACCAGTACATTCCCCGGCGCCAATACTCCCACGACAGCCAGAAGCCGATCGATCGAGTAATCATGGTTGCTCGCTCCCGGCAGCCGCGCTCTTGCGCCGCGCGAGAAAGACTTCTTCCAGCGATGGCGGCCGCTGCTCGACAATCTCGGCTCCCGCCGCTGCCGCGGCTTCGCGCAGCACGCCCTGCTCGCCGTCGGTCAGGCACGTCCATTCGGTTCCTTCGCCCCACCAGCAGAGCCCGCCGGCCAGTTGCGGCTGGGCCGCCAGGGCGCAAGGGAAATGCAGCGTCAGCAGGCAATGCCTCGCCAGCAGGTCCTCAACCGGCTCATCGAGCAACAGCCGCCCGCGATGAAGCATGGCCACGCGGTCGGCCACGCGCTGGACCTCGTGGAGCAGATGAGACGATAGAAGCACGGTTCGCCCCTCATCGGCCACCGTCCGTACCACGGCGGCCAGGATGTCCTGCCGGGCCGACGGATCGAGCCCCGACGAGGGCTCGTCGAGCACGAGAAACTCCGGCCGGTGCGCCAGGGCAATCAGCAGACCGGCGCGGGCACGCTGGCCGCGCGACAGGGTGCGGATCTTCTGGCCCGGATTAAGCTCGAACATGGCGAGAAGCTCGGAGGCAAAGCCGTCGTCCCAGCGCGGATAGAAGGCCCGCGTGTAGCTCATCAGCTCCCCCACCCGCATCCAGTCGGGCAGGTCGCGTTCCTCGGAGAGATAGCCGATGCGGCTCAACACGCCCACCGGCTCGCTGGCCGGATCGAGCCCGAATACCCGCACGCTTCCCGCCCGGGCCCGCTCGAGCCCGAGCAGGTGGCGGATGAGCGTGGTTTTGCCGGCGCCGTTCTCGCCCACCAGGCCGAAGACCGTACCCCGCTCAACGGAGAGCGTCACGCGGTCCAGTGCCACGGTACTGCCGAATCGCCGCGATAGCTCGGTAACGGAGACAATTGCCTCGCTCATGCTGACGGCTCCTCGAGAAGTTCGTAGCGGCGGCGGACGATCGCCACGAGGGTTTCCAGATCGACCTTCATCTGCCGTGCTTCGGTGACCAGCACGTCGACCCGTTCGGCGAGAATGCGATTCTGCTCGCGGCGGGCCAGCGGAGAGACGCCATCGGCCACGAATACCCCCGCGCCGCGGCGGCAGGTCACCACGCCTTCGCTTTCCAACTCGCGGTAGGCCCGGGCCACCGTGTTGGGATTGACGACGAGCCGCTCGGCGAGCTTCCGCACCGGCGGGAGCTGTTCGCCCGGGGCCAGCCGCCCGGAAGAAACCAGGTACTTGATCTGGCTGACGAGTTGGACATAGACGGGCACGCCGTCCCGGTCCGAGATCCGCACTTGCATGGCTCTGCCTCGGCCGCACAGACGTTTTGTATCACTGTATTAATTATTTAATACAATCGTCCAGCGGCGTCAAGACCCGGCGAACGGATTTTTTCGCGAACGCCCATCACGATAGACCGCGTGCCATCGGGCCGGCGTTGCCGTATGCCCTCTCGGCAAAGAAGACTCTCTGCCACACACCACGCTGCCGCGAAATGCGATCGGGGAGAGTCGCGCAGCGCCGCCTCAATAAGCCCCCACGCCGAGCGACCACTGCGGGGGGCAGGAGATGCTGGAGGGGGAAGCAAGCGGGGCCAGGCAGCTTCTTGCGAAGCGCCTGGCCCCGTGTAGCGTCGAAACGCTACGGTACCTGTCTGCTGGATAGGCAGTCTGCAGAAAACGGCAGTTTTGTTGATTTTATTCTAACACAGTCGCCGTTCCGGGAAAGTGCTTGACGCGTCACTTCCAGTGGCGAACCCGGCCGCGGGCCGGAATCTCGACGGGCTGGCCGTCCAGCCTCGTGGTCACCGGCTCGTCGTTGAAATCCTCGACTACGCAGCTTCCGAAGAGGTAGAGTCCGACGCGGTTGGGCGCTTCGAACGTGCGCCCCAGGGTCGGCAGAATCGATGCACGGAGGGGGCGAGTTCGGATTGGGCCCAATCGAGCAGACCCTCGGGCTCGCCCTTGACGGCCAGCACATGGACGTTCGGCGCGTCTAGCTTCACTTTGCCGTCGAGTCGCTCTGTGAGACCAGCGGAGACCAGTATGGGTTTGCCCTCGCTGAGGTATCTGGCCAGTCTCTCGGGCAACTCGGCGTCCTTGAGCGCGTGGACTGAGAACCTCGGCCCGCGCCACCAGGTCGATTCGCAACACGTTTCGCTCCGCGCGGCGCACGAGCTGACGAGCGGCGGGAACCGCGGGAGGAGAGGCAGGCCAACACGGCCGGACGCCGTGCTGCGCGGCCTGTGGCGCTCTTGGAAAAACCCCGCTTGCGGCCTAGGATGGAGGTGGGGGTGGAAGGGGTTGCGCGGAACCGACGAGGACGGGGTTTCGACGGGGGCGACAGTCGTCGGGTAGAGCATGGACTGGCCAGCACAGCATACCCGGTCCGCCTGCGGCGGACAGGCTTCGCATGTCGAAAGTGGCGTCCGTTGGTCATTCGAACATGAATAAGAGCATCAGGTTTTCGGGCATTCCACCTCGGGCTGATCGCCTGCACTTCATCAATGCTGACGACGTAACGGTTCTCCTCGATCGATTGCCTCCAGAACTGTGGTCTCGCTTGCGGGGCGTTCATTTCAACGATCGGGGTTTTGGAGTTCGACGGCTCGGCTACGTGAACCGCGGTCACCGCGAGATCGCCCTGTGCGCGTTGCCGCCGCGCGTGAGCGTCACGCGTTTCTTGCGGCGTCCGACCTCGCCGAGTGAATTTGGTGCTCGCCGCGGCGTGCAATGGCCACACCTGGCGATCCGACGATTCATGTTGTACGAAATCTTCCTACACGAATTGGGCCATCTGCAGGTCATCGACGATTCCGCCAAGAGCCCGCGTCACAGATTCGCGAGGGAGAAGCTGGCACAGGACTTTGCGGACCGTTGGCGGCGGAGACTGTGGGCTGAGCCGTTTGATCATCCAGATCCCGTTCACAATGCGCCGTTGCGAGAAGTAGACACCTGATCTGGCGGACAACACGGCGTACTTGTCGCGCCGCTGAAGGCGGCGCGCTTCGCGGTTGGAAACGCAGCCCGTTGGCTGGCGAAGGCCGATAGTCTGATTTGGTCTTGTTGTGCGGGCTGTTGGGCGAGGGCCGATGAAATCGAAGAAGGCGAAGATGGTGGTACTTGCAGCGGCAGCAGGCGCCGTGCTTGCCATGGTTTTCAGTGCGCTGGGGGCGGCTTCGCCGGAGCCGAGCGACCACCCGCTCGGAGCTTGGGGAGGGGTGGTCGAGTTGGTGTTGCTGCCGTTCTGCCTGCCCGTTCTACTCCTGTACGGCTACCTGATCTCTCCGATATTCTTGTGGGCGCTGCCGTACGAGCATTTCGGGCGGCTGGAGGAGTGGCTGCAAGGCTCTATTGCCTACCCGGCGTTTCAAGGGGCGCTATACGGAGCGATCGTGTGGCTGTGTGCCGGTGCATTGCGGCGTTCCCGCAACGGTTAGGGAGACCTCCTCGCAGAGGAGACGTGTGGTGGGCGGTGGATCCGGCTGGTGTTGTGAGGATTGGATGGCATGGAGGCGGCGAATTTCAGGCAGCCCTGGTCGGCGGTAGAGCGAGGGCGCGCGACAGTTCGAGTCGGGCGGTTCGGCCAGTAGTTTCTTGGGGATATGCCTGGATGCCCCGCCCAATGAGCCTTCGTAGACCGTTCACGGGCCGCGACCGAAGGGGACAGGTCCATGCCGCGGGGTTCTGTCGCCCTTTCAGGGCTGGGCCATTGACTGGCGGCCTTTCAGGCCTGAAAGGAGGGCCTGCGCCCTGGCGGGCATAAAGCGGCGACGAGCGGGGGCGACGTGGCGCGGGGAGCTACGTGCTTTGTTGCGGTCGGCGGCGTGCTGCTTGGGGCGGGTTGGGGAATGAGTCATGAAGCCATCGTCGCGGACGCCGGAAGGTTCGTGGAACCGTTGCCCGGTGTGTGGCAAGTCGTCGCGCGTTGAGCCTACCCGGGAACCGGGAGACGCGCCTTGCCCGCACTGCGGCCATCTTCTCTGGTTCAACGTTGAAGCTCCGGAGAGCGAGGCGGAGGTTCTCTGGCGGCAGGCGGTCGGGCTGATGGGGCAGGCGAGCTACGACTTCGACGAGGTGATTGAAATACTGCATCAGGCCGTAAAGCTCGAGCCCGGCGAGGCGCGATACCGGCGATGGCTCCGAAAGGCGGAGTACGCCAGATTCGCGCAGCGGACCGCCGAGAGTCCCGAGTCGAGGGGCGAGATCGAGCGAGCCCGAGCGGAGCTTGAAGACGCCAAGCGGGCGGAGGACTGGGAGAGGGTCGATCGTGTGGCGGAGGAATGCTTGAAGTACAATCCATGGGACGGGCAGATGCACATGGAACTGGGTAACGCCTGCCGCAGGCGGGGTCTGCGAGAGGCGGCCATCTTTGCGTATGAATGCGCCGTCCACGCTGAGCCCGAAGTTGCAGGGTCCCGCGCGGCGCTTGAGGAGCTGACGAGGAGCTGACCCGGGGGCGCGGAGCCTGCCGGATGGGCGGGGGGTCAGAATCGACGGAGGGAGATGTCTTTGAACTGCACGCGCATCGGCGGGCCGACGTGGACCTGGAGGGCGAGCCAGCCGTGCACGGGGCGCTGGGGGTCGCGATCTTCGAGTTCGCACATCGTGACGCCGTTGATCTTGAGCACGACACGATCGCGGCCGGCGACGACCGTATAGTCGTTCCAGTCGCCGGGCTTGAAGACCTTGAGCAGTTCGGCCGGATCGCCGAGCGTGCCGGTCACCTGGCGGCGGCCCTGGTCGTCGATCGTGACGCGCTGGCCGCGCTCGGCGAGGACGTCGCGGAGCAGGTACTCCATGATGACGCCGGTCCAGCGGCCCGAGGCGTCGAAATCGGCCTGCGGGCCGATGAGCGGGTCGCCTTCTTTCTGGCCGGGGCGCCTCTTCTGGGCGCGGTAGTAGATCCCGGAATTGCCCCCTTCGAGCCGGACCTTGAGGCGCAGCTCGAAGTTCTCCACCTGGTCCTTCCAGACGAGGAAGTTGTTCTCCTTGAGCCCGGTCTCGGCGGTGGTCCGGCCGGTGATCGCGCCGTCTTCGACGGTCCAGATGGCGCGGTCGCCCTCCCAGCCGTCGAACGTCTGCCCGTCGAAGAGCGACAAGAAGCCGGGCTCGAGGCCGGGCGCGGGCCGGGTGCCGGGGACGTTCTCGTGCTCGGGCCGGCCTGGGCGGGGCGCGGTCGGCGCGGCGAGGTCGCCGGCGGCGAACTGGATGGCGTCGAGATAGAACTGGAGCATCTGCGGGTTGGAGTAGATCGCGGACATGTGGCCGAACGAGGTGTTGAACACGCGGCCCTTGCCGTAGGGCTTGACCCAGGTGAGGGCGAAGTCGCCGTCGTCGCGGTGGATCCAGCGGGCGCCCATGTTGGTGCGGGCCGGGTCGAGTGACATGAGGACGCGGAGGTTGGCGCGGTCGTAGGGCGGACCGTACTCGTAGATCTCGTCGGCAATGCGGAAATCCTTGCCGCCAAACGCCGCCACGAGCGGATGGCCGGGCTCTTCAATCGCGACTCCGACCTCCTCGGTCCAGGGGTGGCCGGTGAAGGTGCCGCCGAAGATCTCCTTGAACTCGGGCCAATGCCGGTTTGCCGCGATCGCGTAATGGATGCTCACCACGCCGCCGCCAGCGGCGAGGAACTCGACGAAGCTCTTGCGAAGCGCCGCCTCGACCTCTTCGGCGGTTGAGCCGAGCTTCTTGAGCGACGGCTTCTCGAGGTCGGCGGGGGTGGGAGTGATCCACGCACCCGAAGCGTTGTTGAGGACGACGGCGTCGAAAGCTTGCAGGTTCTCGGGGGCGAAGACGGCGAGGTCGTCGCTCACCACGGGCTTGAAGGCGCCGCTCGCCTCGCCGATCGCGCGCAGGGCCTCTTCGCCGTAGGGAATGCAGTAGCCCTTGTGCGGGTCTTTGTCCATGAGGTGGGGCGGCGTGTTCCAGATGAGGACCGTGCGGGCTTGCTGGGGCACGGCGCTCGGTTTCACCTCTTTGGCCGCGGCGCGGATCTGCTGGGCGTGGTGGGGATGGAGCTGAGCCGGGGCTGGGGCGGCCGAGAACGCTACGAGGCAGGCGACAGCGGCGATGGAGGTGATTCGGGTCATGGGTGACAGGTGGCAGGTGACAGGGGACAGGGGATGATCAATTGGAGTCGTGCGGAGGGAGGACGATTTCGGCGGGCCAGGGGCGGACTTCGACCTGGTCGAAGGCTTCGAGTTCGGAGAGGCCGAGGCCCCGGCCGGGCTGGGGCGTGAAATCGAACCTCACGTAGCGGCCCGGCAGGGGTTTCTCGAAAACCAGCGGGTAGGAGTACGCCAGACGGCCGCCGGCGGGCAGATCGTCGTACGAGGGATCGTCATCGTGTTCCCAGGCTTCGTAGTCGTCGGGTGGTTGCCAGAGGTCGTCGTGGCGGATCGTCCCGCAGGACGTCCAGCGGCGGCCGTCGCCGGAGAGCGAGACCTCGACCGTGGCCGGATGGCAGTAACGGGCGTTGGGCTGGTGCGTGCTCACGCGGACGCCGGCCATCGTTTGTTCATCCAGGAGATCGACGACGACGGAGAGCGGGGCGTCGCCGTCCCAGAAGGCGGTTGCCTGCTGGACTTCGTCGCGGACATAGTCGGTGGGCGCGATGACGGCGGCGTTGGTCAGTTCGCACCCGGCGGTATCGGGATTACCCGAAGCTGAGCTTGCATCGCGGCTCACCGTGTAGGGTTTTCCGGCGGCGAGCGACTTGCCCCAGCGGCAGGCCAGCTTGGGACGCTCCCCGCCGGGTCCGACGTCGGCGCCGTCGGCATAGCCGTAGCGAGGGGGCGACTGGTCGGGGCCATGCCCCTGCAGGTTGACGGTCACCGAGTCCATGGTCGGGTCGCGGCGGCCGGCGACGTTGATCGAGTAGCGATGGGGCAAGGAGGAGACCAGTTCGGTGTGCGCGCGGGAGACGTCGCCTTCCGCGCGGTGCTCGGTCCAGCGATAGGTCACTTCGATGGGCTGGAACGCCGGATCACGCGGCTTGTGCGCGACGCGCAGGAGCAGGTCCTGAATGCCCGGCATGTTGTAGGTGGCGGCGCCGCGACTGCAGAAGAAGACGCCGCGGAAGAAGGCCCGGCGGGTGTCGGGCGGGACGTCGGGGCCGGAAAACGTCTGGTGAACCTGCTCATCGAAGGGGAAATCGCCGTCGCGGTTGAGGTGGAACTCGCGGTAGTCGGCGCCGTCCCACGAGTGGCGAAGCGAGACCCATGATCGCGGCGAGCGGTTGGTGCTCACGACGGCATAACTGACCGACTCGACCGCGCCGGGGACCTCGAGCCGCCAGGTGGCGGAGCACTCGCGGCCGTCGACGCCGGCGCCGAGCGTCGCCTTGTAGGCTCCGTCGGGCTGATCGTCGCTCGAGAGGCCATCCTCTGCGAAGATGGTTCTCTTGTACGCCCCGGCATGAAGTGTTGGCCAGAGTTCGGCCGTCTCGACTTGTTGGCCGGCCCAGAGGGCAATCTGGTTGGCGCCGAGGGTGAGCTTGGGGAGCGCGAGGCGATTGAGCTGGGTGAGCGTGGTCGCGCGGAACGAATCGAGGCCCACGCCGCGAACGTCGGCGGCAGCGCGCATCGCGACTTTGATGAGGCACTGCGTCACGCCGGCAACTTCTTCTTGCAGGCTGAGGCGGAGGGGCTGTGGCGCACCGGGTGTCGCCTGCCAGACGGAGGTCCAGTTGAGGCCGGCGTCGCGCGAGACGAGGATCTCGAGCGAATCGTCGGGCGAGCAGACGGCGGCGGCCTCGATTTCCGTGGAGGTGATCACGTTGGCGGCGTAGACTTTGAACACGACGCTGGCGGTCCTACCCGGCTCGCGCGGATGGACTGCGGGCCCCACGCCGTCGTCGGCTTTCAGGGCGATGCCGTGATCGTCGTAGAAGACGCTGCGGCAGTCGGCGGCCGACAGATCGGGAGAGAAGAGCCAGCGGCCATTGCCGCGGAGGTTATTCAAGCCGTGCTGGTCGTCGGGGTCGGAGCCGTCGGCCATCGGGCGGAAGAAGGCAGGGTTCTTGGGCGAGGCGTCGCCCGGCGGCCGGGCGGGATCCAAGGGCTTCCAATAGCGCGTATAGGACTCGTAGGGGCGTAGATTGAGCGTCGCGCGGTGGCCAGTCCGCGACATCTGGCAGTAGCGGTCGACGGAGAAGCCGTCGATGTAGGAGGCGGCGCCGTTGAGGAGGGTTCGCCGGTAGGCGACCGGCTGATCGGAGGCCGAGCGCCAGCCGGTGGGGCCGGCGTGCGACGCGCATGCCGGCGCGCTGTGATAGAGGTAGTAGTGGCCCGGTTCGCTCTTTCCGCCAGACAGCTCGCAGGCGTGCGACTGCTGGATCTCTTCGCAACTGGCGACTTCGCCGGCGTGATTGAAGCAGTAGACGCTCATCGAGGAGTCGAAGAGGTGCCAGGTCTGGCCGCCGTCCCAGGAGACCTCGCTGACCGTGTGGTCGCCGAGTTGGATGTAGCGGGCCTGGAAACCCAGTTCGCGCCAGGCGGCGATATTGAGCAGGGAGATGATCCCGCAGTTCATCGCGCCGTAGGAGTTGTAGTGCAGGATCGGGTCGAGGATGTGGCGGCCGTCCTCGACGGCGCAACTGGTCTGCCGGCGGCTCCGCCGGCCCCATCGCCAGACGGCGATTGCCTTGTCCTGGGGTGTCTGCCAGGCGGCGGTGGAGCTCTCAACGAACGACTCGAGCGTGGCGTAGTCGGGTACGTTGTCGGTCGCGAGGTGAAGGTTGTAGACGGCGGCTTCGGCTGGAGGACAGAGAAGTGAAAACGCCAACAGCAGCAGGGCGGTTTGAGGGCGGCAAGGGCCGCCGGACGTATTGCCGAACGCCGAGAGGCGCAGGAGAGCGGAATGGCGGAGCCCGGCGTGCCAGCTCATAGCGTCCAGCCCTTTCGGTATTCGCGGCGAAGTGCGGCATCGGCTTCGGGATGGTTGACGACCTTGCAGGCCACGGGGTCATACTCGAGCGTTTCGCCGAAGAGCGTGGCGACGTTGGCCAGGAGGAGGAACTCGATGAGCGGGGCGGCGTAGTCGAAGTTTGACATGGTCGGCGGGCCGCCCTTGCAGGCGGCGGTGAACTCGCGTTCGTGACTGCCGGAGCGGGGCAGAGTGCGGGGAGGGCCTTCGAAGCCGGCGAACTTGTCTTCGGGCAGCAGTTCGAACGAGGAGTTGTGTTCGGTCGACTTGATCATGCCTTCGGCGCCGACGATCAGGCAGCCGCCATGTTCCTTCCACTTCCGCTCGCCGGCATCGCCCCAATCGAGCTGGCGGCCGAGGTGGGCTTCCACACGGCGGCGGCCTTCCGGCGAACCGTAGTGATGATTGAACCCGATTGGAGGCTGCTCGCCGCGAGCGGGGACTTCGTAGCGGATCGAGGCCCAGCGGGGGAATCCGACGCGTTCGGTCTCGGACATTTCGACGTGGACGCGGATCGGAGTCGTGCTTGCCGCGTCGGCACTCCACAGCTCATCGATGGAAAACGCTTTGAAGGGGAGATTGCCGCTGTGCGGGCCCCAGTTGCCCACGGTTCCGGTAGCGAAGTCGCGCCAACGGTGCCAATTGAGCCACTGGGAGTGGAACGGACGATCGGCGGCCGGGCCGAGCCACAGGTCCCAGTTGAGTCCGTCGGGCGCAGGTTCGCTTCCCTGGGGCGGTTCGACGGGGCCGCTGCCGCCCGAATCCCAGACATGAATCTCCTGGAGAGTTCCGATGGAGCCAGCTTGGATCAGTTCGACCGCGCGGCGGAAGGCCTCGGTGGCGGTGCCCTGGTTGCCCATCTGCGTGACGACGCCCTGCCGGCGGGCGATGTCGCGAAGTGCGCGGGCCTCGGCCACATCGTGGGTGAGGGGCTTCTCGCAGTAGACGTGCTTGCCGGCGCGCATCGCCGCGGCCGAGATGACGGCGTGGGTGTTGTCGGGTGTAGCGACGAAGACGGCGTCGATCTCGCGGCCGCGCTCGTCGAGCATGACGCGGAAGTCTTCGTACTTGGGCACGTCGGGGAACAGCTTGAACGCCGGGGCGGCCCGCTTCTGGTTGACGTCGCAGAGGGCGACGACGTTTTCGCCAATCCGCGGCACACTCTCGACAAACGATCCGCCGCGGCCGGCGAGACCCACCAGCGCGACGTTCAGCCGCTCGTTGGCCGCGTAGGCGCGTGCCGAGCGACTATCGCGGAGGAGGAGAAACGCGGCGGAGCCGCCCGCCGCCTGCTGGAGAAACCGCCGCCGGGTGAGTGAGGTCTTCATCGTGCTGCTCCGCATGGTCTTGCGGCCGTCGTTCGATGCCCCGTGCGGCCGATCGTACCCGGCTCTTTTATTACCGGCTGACACACCGCATGCAAGCAACCGCCTCAGCGGTGGGGGGCAGGCGCGGCTGCGCGGCATGAAGGCGGAGGGGGCTCTCTGCGATTATGAGAATCGTCGCCGACAAAGACTGTTACAGCGAAACGCGACGCCGTGGTGGCTGGTCGACATGCGGTCGCGGCCGGATTAGGATACCGGCGACAGGACATATCCCGCTGTTCGTAAACTTGAGGACTTCTGCGATGATTGCTCGGCTCGAAGCGCGGTGTTTCATGCTGGCGATGGCACTCCTGGCCCTGGTGGGCGGCGCCGTGACGGCGGCCGAACTGATTCCGACGCCCAGTTATCCGCGGGTCAACACGTCGATCTGGTATGAAGTTGACCCGGCGTGGCCACAACGGCCGGCTGAAGCGGCGTGGGACCAGATGCCGGGCGTGGCGGTGGACGAGCAGGACAATATCTGGATCTTCACCCGGGGAACGCCGCCGGTGCAGGTCTACCGGCCCGACGGGAAGTTTGTTCGGTCGTGGGGAGAGGATTTCGTCGGCAAGGCACACCAGATCAAATTCGATCGGGAAGGGAATGTCTGGCTGGCCGACGTGGGCAACCACGTGATCTTGAAGTGTTCGCGCGAGGGGAAGGTGCTGGCGCGGTTGGGGACAACCGGCGAGCCCGGCTGCGATGAGCGGCACTTGAACAAGCCCACCGACATGGTCGTGGCTCCGAACGGCGACGTATTTGTGACCGACGGCTACGGCAATGCCCGGGTGGTCCATTTCGATCGGCAAGGGCGCTACAAGAAGAGCTGGGGCCGGCTGGGGTCAGCGCCGGGCGAGTTCAGTATTCCTCACGCGATCGTCATGGACTCGAAGGGGCGGCTGTTTGTGGCCGATCGGAACAACGCGAGGATCCAGGTCTTCGACCAGGAGGGGAAGCTGCTCGACGTGTGGTCGAACCTGCTCGTGCCGTGGTCGTTCTGGATCAGCGATAAGGATGAGATCTGGACGTGCGGTTCGTCGCCGATGATCTGGCGGCCGGAAGACTCGGTGGTCGGCTGTCCGCCCAAGGATCAGCTCTTCATGAAGTTCGACACATCGGGCCGGCTGCTTCAGCTCTGGTCGGTGCCCAAGGGGAACGACGGCGAAGAGAAGCCGGGGGAGCTCAACTGGCTGCACAGCCTGGCTCTCGATTCGCAAGGGAACATCTACGCCGTGGACATCATCGGCAAGCGGGCGCAGAAGTTCATTCGCCACGGCGAGTGATCGCCGCCGGTGCGGCGGGGATCACGGCTTAGCAAAGGGGAGGAGAAATGATGAGGACCGGACCCACTTGGACGATACGGACGACACGATGGACGCTGATGCTCTGGCTTATCGGCATGACGCCGCTCGGCGTGGCCGCCGCTCAGTCTGCCGACGGGGGCGAGAACCTGGTCCGGAACGCGTCGTTCGAGCAAGCAGGGATGAACACGCCGGTTCCGGCCGAGTGGCGAGGCGCGCCGCAGGCGTACAGCCTGGACAGCAGCGTGGCCCGGTCGGGCAAGGCTTCGCTCAAGTACGATAATGCGGATGCAAAACGCTACTTGCTCTGCACGCAGAGGGTGGCACTGGAGCCGGGCTGGAAATGCCGTTTCGGAGTGTGGATCAAGACCGAGGACATCAAGGGGGACGAATCGGGGGCGACCATCTGCCTGGAATGGCAAGACAAGGACGGCAAGTGGCTGGGCGGAGCCTATCCGACGGGCATCCGAGGCACGAAAGACTGGACCCGCGTCGAGGGAGTCACGCGGCTTCCGGAGAACGCCGCCACCTGCAACGTGGCGTGCTATGTCCGCCAGGGGATGACGGGCAAGGCATGGTTCGACGACGTGGAGGTAGTCCGCGTCAAGGATCCGCCGATGCGGAGCGTGCTGCTCGCACCCGGCTATCGCGGACGCGTGACGCCCGACGGGCCCAAGGAGGCGCGTGTCCGGGTGCGGTGGAACCTGGCGGACTATGATCTCGCGCCGCGCGACCTCCGCGTTCGCGCGCGTATGACGGGCATGGCCAAGGCGTTTCTTCGCGAAGCGACCAGCCAGGCGCAGAACAACGAGGCGGAATACCTTGACATTACCCTGCCGCTGGCCGGGCTGGCCCCGGGATCGTACGGTCTGGCGATTCGCCTGGAGGGCCCCGAAGGCAAGGAGCTTCAGACCGATCAACACGTGATCGAGTGCCTCAGCGAAGGAGAGGACTTCACTTGCCGCATTGACGAGAACCGGCGGCTGCTGGTCGAGGGAAAGCCATTCTTTCCCATCGGCATGTACTTCAGCCGCATCGACGCCCGCGACATGGAGGTTTACGCCCAGAGCAAGTTCAATTGCCTGATGCCCTACGGATCGCCGACGCGCGAGCAGATGGATCTGGCCCAGAAGCACGGGCTCAAGGTGATCTACTCGATCAAGGACTGGTACGCGGGTTCGTCGTGGTGCCCGCCGGCAATCAGGACGGCGGCCGATGAGGAGCCGATGGTCCGGGCGAGGGTGCGGGAGTTCCGCGATCATCCGGCCCTGCTGGCGTGGTACCTGAACGACGAGCTTTCGCAGCAGTTCATGCCGCAGTTGGAGGCCCATCAGCGGTGGGTGGCGGCGGAGGACCCGAATCATCCGACGTGGGTCGTTCTCTACCAGTATCGCGAGGTGGCCGCGTATCTCAAGACATTCGACGTGATCGGGACCGATCCGTACCCGATCGGGCGCAACCCGGCGTCGATGGCCGCCGAGTGGACGGCGGAGACCTTCCGCCAGGTGGAGCAGGCGCGGCCGATGTGGCAGGTTCCGCAGCTTCACAACTGGGCCAACTACGCCAAGACGGATGCCGAGAAAGCGCGCGGGCGAACGCCGACTTTCGACGAAGTCCGCAGCATGGCGTGGCAGTGCATCGCGGAAGGGGCCACGGGATTGGTGTTCTACTCGTGGTACGACGTGAAGCGGAACCCGGACGTTTCGTTTGACGTGCAGTGGGACGGGCTCAAGCGGCTGGCAGCGGAGATCGACCGCATGGCGCCGATCCTGCTTTCGGTCGAGCCCGCGCCGGCGATCGGAGTTGAAGGGGAGCGGCCGGCGTGGCTGCACTGGCTGGCCCGCCGCCACAACGGCAAATTGTATCTCGCGGCGGTGAACGACGGCGACGGTGAAGGAACGGTCGCGTTCCGACTGCCGTCGGCTCCCCGGAGCGTGCGGCCTGTGGACGAGGATCGGTCGGTGGCCAGCGATGGTGAGCTGCTGCGGGTTGAGCTGCCGCGGCTGGCAGTGAAGTGCTTCGAGATTGAATGAAGGAGAATGCCGTGCGAAATGCAGTTGTGGGATTGATCCTGATCGTTCTCGGTTTCGGCATAGCACAGGCCTCGGCCAAGGAGTATCCCTGCCGCTGGGTGTATGTTTCCCGCAACCTCTCGAACGATCGCAATGTTGAAGAGATCGGCGAGATCGTCAAAACGGCGGCGGCGCACGGCCTGAACGGCATGGTCCTCACAGGTCTCGATCGCCTCGATCGCCAGCCGGGCGGATACGTGGAGCGGTTGGAGGCAGTCAAGCGAATGTGTGCCGAGAACGGGATCGAGATCATTCCCATCATCTTCTCGGCCGGGTATGGCGGAAGCGTGCTCGGCCACGACCGCAATCTCGCCGAGGGGCTGCCGGTGGGGGGCGCGCGGTTCGTCGTTCATGGCAGCGAGGCGCGGCTGGAATCCGATTTCCCGGTCGAGATCGCCGGCGGTGGGTTTGAAGATTACCAGGGCAACCAGGTTCGCGGCCCGCGGTTTCACGACCAGCCTGGGACCGTGAGTTTCGTCGACACGCAGGTGTTCAAGGAGGGGAAGGCCGCTTTGCGGCTGGAGAACTTCGGCCAGAACCTGCACGGGCACGGCCGGGTGATGTTCGAGGTGCCGGTCAAGCCGCACCGCTCCTATCGCATCACCGGCTGGCTGAAGACGGAGAATCTCCAGCCGTCGGACCGATTCCAGATCCAGGTGCTGGCCGGCGAGCGATCGCTTGCGCCGGTTAGCGTGCGCACCGAGTCGACGGCCGACTGGCGGCCGATCGTCGTCGGCTTCAACAGCATGGAATACGACAAGGTGCGGATCTATGCGGGCGTGTGGCGCGGGAAAGAGGGAAAATTCTGGCTCGACGACCTGCGGATCGAGGAAGTGGGGCTGGTGAACCTGCTTCGCCGGCCGGGGACGCCGATTGAGGTTCGCGACGAGGCTTCGGCGGTGGTCTACGAGGAAGGCCGCGACTACGCGCCGCTTGCCGACCCGAAGCTCACGTTCCGCTTCGACCACGACGGTCCGCCGCTGAAGATTCTGCCCGGCAGCCGCATCAAGGACGGCCAGTCGCTTCGCGTGGACTACTATCACGGCATGTCGGTGCACGACGGGCAGGTGACGATCTGCATGTCGGAGCCGGTGGTCTATGAGGTCTGGCGGAAGCAGGTCGAGGTCATCCAAGAGCACATCGCGCCGAAGCGATGGCTGTTGAGCATGGACGAGATTCGCGCGGGAGGCTCGTGCAAGGCCTGCAAGGATCGCAAGCTGAGCATGGCCCGGATTCTTGGCGACTGCCTCACCCGGCAGTTCGAGATGATCCGCGGCGCCAACCCGCAGGCCGAGGTCTTCGTGTGGTCCGACATGCTCGATCCGAACCACAACGCCCACGGCAACTACTACCTGGTCGACGGCGACTACTCGGGTTCGTGGGAGCACATTCCCCGCGAGATGCAGATCGTCTGCTGGTACTACGACAAGCGGAACGAGAGCCTGGCGCATTTCTCGGGCCTCGGCTTCAAGACCCTGGCCGGCGCATACTACGACGCCGACACGCTCGATAACCCCAAGGGCTGGCTCGAAGCGCTCGATCGCACGCCCGGGGCCGTGGGGATCATGTACACGACCTGGCAGAACAAGTACGAGCTGCTCGCGCCGTTTGGCGACCTCATTTCCAAGTAGTCCTCGTCATTCCGAGGGCCGTGCCGCCTGGCGAACAAGGTTTGCGCCGCGGATGATGCTGTCTAGGCCCTGAACCCAGGCCTTTGTACTAGCATGCGGAGCCGGTTACCAAGGCGGCTTGCGGCAATGAGTTGCGTCGATGACCGGTGCCTATACTTGGAGAAGAACCGCGATTTCTCCAGGAGGCATTCCAATGATTCTTCAGGAAGTGATTGATCGTTTCGAGCAGAAAGCGCCGGTGTGCGTGATGGTGCGTGCGGCCATGGAGAACGTGCTTTCGGCCGAGCGTCTCGACGGATTGTTCGAGGAAGCCGCCGAGCGGCAGGCCAATCGGCAGCTCATGTTCTCGACCGTGGCCGAGATGATGGGGCTGGTGGCCTGCAAGATCCATCCCTCGGTGCATGCGGCGTATCAGGCTAAGGCCAAGGCAGTCGGCGTGACGGTCAAGGCCGTCTACGACAAGCTGCAGCGGATGGAGAGTAACGTCTCTCGGCAGCTGGTGGCCGAGACGGCCGCGCGCATGGAAGCGATCATTACCAACAGTGGAGGCACGCTGCCGGAGTTGGTGCCCGGTTACCGCGTGAAGATCCTCGATGGCAACCACTTGCGTCGCACGCAGCGCCGGCTGGGAGCATTGCGGAAGCTCAACGCGGCCCCGCTGCCGGGGCATTGCGTGGTGGTCCTGGATCCGCGCTTGAAGCTGGCGATCGACGTGATCCCTTGCGAGGACGGGCACGCGCAGGAACGCAGTCTGTTGCCGCAGGTGCTGGAGACCGTGGCGCCGCGCGACCTGTGGATCGGCGACCGGAATTTCTGCACGACGGACTTCCTGTTCGGCATCCAAGCACAGCGGGGTTACTTCCTTATCCGTCAGCACGCCCAGGCATTGCGCTATGAACTGATCGGCCGACGCAATCGCGTCGGCGAGACGGAAACCGGAGTGGTCTACGAGCAGAGCATGCGGATTTTCGACAAGGAAGGCCGCGCCATCAAGATCCGCCGCGTGACGGTCGTACTCCATCAACCCACCCGGGACGGAGACACCGAGATCCATCTGCTGACCAACCTCCCGCGGAAAGTATCGGCCGAGCGCGTGGCCGATTTGTATCGCCGGCGCTGGACCATCGAAACCGCCTTTTGCGAGCTGGCGCAGAACCTGGAGGGAGAGATCGAGACGCTGGGCTACCCGCGTGCCGCGCTGTTCGCCTTCTCGATGGCCTTGGTCTGCTACAACCTGCTGAGCGTGGTCCTGGCGGCACTGCGGGCGGTGCATGGCCACGAAACGGCGCAGACGCAGCTTTCCTTCTACTATCTCTGCGACGAAGTGGCCCACACGCATCGCGGCCTGGATATCGCCCTGCCCGACGAATACTGGCGGCGTAAGTACGCACGCTTGACGCCCGCCCGTATGGCCCGTGCACTGATCCGCCTGGCGCGACAGGTGGATCTTGCCCGCTATCGCAAGCATCAACGCGGTCCCAAGCGGCCCCCACCCAAAATGGACAAACGACGCCGAAGCCATGTCTCGACGGCCCGTGTGCTGGCGCAAAGCCGCACCAATACGTCATGAATCGATGCTAGTACAAAGGCCTGGCCCTGAACCACGGCATAGCGGCCGGGCATGCTTGCCTCAAACGCTGCCATGGCTTTTGGGGTGACGTTCGTCTTCGATAGGTACACCACCTTCAGATTCGGCATCGATGTGAGACGTGCCAGGCCGGCGTCGGTGATCGATGTTCCATCCAATCCGATCGTGGTCAGCGACTCGATCCGCGCGAGTGTTTCCAGTCCCGCGTCGGTCACCGCCGTGCCGGCGAGGTTCACTTCCTGCAGGTTGCCGGTGGCGGGCAGATGGACGAGTCCGGCATCGGTCACTTGCGTTCCGTCGAGCGAAAGGGCACGGATGCTCTTCAGGCTGCCCAAGCGGCGCAACTGCTCGTCGGTGATCGGCCGGTTGGAGAGCCAGAAGTAATTCAGCCGGTCGTTGCCGGCGATGCCTTCGATCCGCTCGAGTATGGCATCTGATAGCGCCTCATCGGCCGGAAATTCAAGCGAATACACCAGGCCTTCCTGGACCACTGCCTGAATCCCTAGTGCCTTCCACTCTACGGTCAACTGCCGGTCGCGATAATCGCGCGATCGTTGCCGATCGATGGCACGGGCCGGCCAATACAAGGCGGCAATCGCCAGTCCGAGCATGGCCGCCAGAGCAAGGGACTGCCAGCCGCGGCAAACGGCGGACGGCAATAGCTGCCCGGCCGCAGGAATCGCTGCCATGCGCTCGTCGCCGCTTCTGGTCAGCCGATAACCGCAGAGTCGAAAGACAGCCAGCACGCCGAAGCACGTGGCGAGCAGACCGAGTGCCAGTGATCCGGTCTGGACGGCCGCGATCTGAACGACGTCGGCACGTTCCGCCGCGGTGGCTGGGCGCTCGTTCCAGTAGTACATGCCCAGGAATACGCCGAATAAGAGGGTCCATAGCGCAGCGGTCGTGGCGAGACTCCACGCGAACAGCCGCTTTCGGCCTCGCTCGCGGAGCATCGCGGGCAGAGCGGGCACCATTGGCAACGAAACGAGCCAGGCGAAGACGAGGAAGATGAGCAGACTGACCGCGTCGACACGACTGTCCAGGAGCGGCGCACCCGGCGAGAGCCAGGCGGCTAGCGACAGGACCATCGCCGTGCCGGCCAGCCAGGCGAGAAGCTGCCGCAGGCTGAACTGCCATCGCTCGGCGGCCGGGAGAGGCATGTCGCCCGGCAAGCCGATTCGCCAGCCGCGGCGCCGCCTTACGATCGCAAGGAGCGACATCGGCAAGATGAGAAACAGCACAAAAACGAGCACTGTTCCCAGAGCGCTCACTGGCTCGGCGAGTGGATATCGATTCGCCCCCCAGGCCTGAACCAGCGCCAGGATTGACGCGACCGCCAGGGCCTGAGGCAGCCGCGTCGCCAGCGGCCGCGATCCGAGTGCCGCCCATGCCGCCAGGAGAAAAGGCATGGCGAAGAGGTGATGGCCCGTCCAGAAGCTGTGCCAGTCGAACCAGGTGCACGGCCAGGGATCTCCCTCCAGCGAGGCCATGAGAAGAACGATGGCCAGCAAGCGACGCCTTGTCGAACCACGCCATGTCGATCGCCCGGAAGACTTCCGAGAGCGTGGACCTATTGGGAGCCTTGCGAAAACCCAGACTGGCCGGCATGAGCGCTACTCCTTGACCGATCGGCAGACTTCCGCACGGCGCCACTGAGCGCTGATGTGCCCGCAGAGATAGGCGCAGAGCCCGGTAATCAACAGCATGACTCCGCACCACTCCGGGGCCGCGCGCCGTACGGGATCAAGGGTCAGCGGCAGCAATCGCGTCATTGGCGTGGAGATGACCATTGCGCCGACGCCCCCGTAGATGGCTGCAACCAGAGCGAAAACCAGCATCACGACGCGGACGCTGGCCCAATCGGGCACTGCGGCCATCCAGGCGATGTACGCCACCTGAATCGTCGCCATCACCAGCGCGCCGCGCGCCCAACCGGGAGCATCGCCGAGGTCGAGATAGCCGATGGCCGGCAGCGTTCCGGCAAGCGCCGCCGCCAGCAACCCGATTGCCAGCCGGTTCACCGTTTTCACGTACCGGCCGTCGGGTGGATGGAGATGCGGCGGGATGCGGGTAATCGGTTGGCCCAGAAGCCCGCGCCAGGTCAGCCGCGGCCCAGTCGACGATCGCCAGTGCTGGTTCCCTGGCCGATCAGGCGGGAACTCAGTCCAGGATTCTCCCGACTGGGCGTGATCGGTCGCCTCGGCAATTGTCTCTTCGGCGTCGGCCGCGGCGGCAACAGGTTCGCGACGGTCGGGAGTCGAGAGCAGCACCAGCGCCGCCTCATCGTCACTCGGATTGGCCCGACTGGCCGGCGGCACGATCACCCATTGGCCGCATTGCGGGCACTGGACTTCGCGGCGGGCGATTTCCGCCGGCGCGGCGATTTCATGTCCGGAAGGGCAGTAGAAGAAGACGGTCATCGGAACTTCGCGGCGACAGGCTCCACTCCCATCTTCGCCACGGCAGCGCGGGCGTCAATACGCGCGCCACGATGACCGGGATCTCGAATGCCCAGCCCTGGCGGGCCACGGGCGTTCCCGCGTCGTTGCCAGCTCCGCACAGGCTGCCTGCTGCGACCGGTATCCGAACGAGTCACTCCGCATAAACCTGCGTGCTCTCTTCCTTGGTGACCGGATTGCGGATGTCGTCGCTGGCCACCTGCACCTTGAGCCGCAAATCGCCGGGTTGAAGTCCCTGAACGCGGACGCGGTACGTAGTGTCGGCTTTCGGAGCCAGACGCGGCAGCGGTTCAAAGGCGACGCGGGTGGCGTCGATCACGTGCTGCGACGGCCCCTCGGCCGCCACAGCCTGCATCTCCGGCGCAAGGAACGCCACGACCTGCACGTTGCTGGCAGGCTTCGAGCCCTGGTTGACGACGCGGATTTCGTAAGTCGTCTCGCCTCCCCGCTCGATCGGATCTTCGGCGTCGACGACCTCGAAGTTCAGTGCTGCTACCCCTTCGATCACCAGTGGCTGCTCGATCTCGTCGGCAATACCGCGATCGCTCCGGCCGCTGACGCGAAGCAACTGCTCGCCGGGATGCATCGGCATGGTCACCAGTTGCACCGAGCCCGTCTCCTTGACAGGCAACTCCTGGAGTTGCCACTGGACCGTTCGTGTTGCTTCGTCGTACTGGCCGGAATTATTCGCGCTAACGAACTGCAATCCGGGCGGAAGTTCGGCCGCCAGCCGCACGTTCGTGGCCGGGGCCGTGCCGGGGTTGGAGATCGACAGCGTATACGCCGCTTGCCGCTCAAGAAATCTTCGCGAGGCCCCGTCTACGGCTACCCGCAACTGCGGCGAAATGATCTCCACGTCCAGCCGGTCCTCGGCCTTTAGATTGCCGTCACCGAAGGCGGTGAGGATATTGCTCGCCACGCCCGGACGGTCGGCGCGGAGTTGAAGCTGCAGTTCACGGCTCTCGTTGGGCTTCAGGTCGCCGACTTCATACTGCAGCTCGCTCCCGGCTTCGTGCACCAGACCGGTCGGCACATGTTCTTCGAGCACCACGCCGGTCGCCACGCCGCTGCCGGGATTGGTGACCGTGATCGATAGCGTCATCTCATCGCCGATGAGCACCTGGGTGGGGCCGGAGGTCTTCACGACGAGTTCCGGCTTGGTGGCCACCGCGCGGGCCGCGGCATCGGCGCGGAACTGAACGGTGGCAACACTGCCGATTTCGCCTTCTTCGACGGGCATCACCTCCATCTCGGCAGAGGCTTCCTCGCCCGGTCTGAGCGTGCCCAGATCCCAGACGAGTTCGCCCTGCAACCCCTGCGACGCACGCGGGTTGGTGCTCACCAGCCGGGTGCCACGCGGCACCTGGTCGTGAACGGTCACGCCATAGGCCTCCACCTGCCCGACATTCTGCACTTTGACGCGGAAGATCGTCGGCTTGCCAACCTGAACGTCGGTCGGAGCAATCTTTTCGATTGTCACCTGCGGTGTTCTCGGCCCTTCGAGCTGCGGGCTGCCCGGCGAGGCTGTTCCCTGAGTCAGGGACAGGCCTGCCTGTGGGACGGGCATTGCCGTCGCAAGGCCGTCGCTCGCCGCCGAGGCTGACTCGTCCGATGATGAGACACCGGAGGGTCCTGAACCGATAGGCACCATGGCGCCGGCGGCCGGCATGGTCGGATCGGCATTGGGCAGGATGTGGGCCAAGTCGTCGGGTGGCGGCAGCGGCGTGCCGGGCGGACTCTCGGTGGATCCGGCGTCCGTTGGATTCTGCGGCATTGCGGCAGCGTCCGGCTCACTCGGCATGATGTTGAACGGTGTGGAAATTGCGCCCCTCGCCGCCTCTTCCCCAGCAGGCGGCGCTGCTGCGGTCGCAGGTGGGGCGGCCGTCGAACCGATCGCCGGTTCGACCAACCCGGCCGTCTCGCCGGTCGATGGCATCGGCGTTCCCACGGTCGGCCCGCCGGCAAGTCCGCCTTGCGGCGTCATCATCGCCGCCGTATTGGCCGCCAAATCGAACGGGCTTTGGGCGTTTGGCGCGGAGACTTGCGTATTCGCCGTTGAAAATCGCACGCTTACCCGACCTTCGTCGGCCGGTCTGGCAGCCGTGGCTGATGGATCGGGCGTCCCGACCGCCGAAGCAGGGACGACTTCCGAGGAAGCTTGGGAGGGAAAGAGGGGCGTTGCTCTTGATGCGCTGCCCAGTTGCCGCGGCACCTGGCTCGCGTTATCGCTTCCTTCTGCCAGTCCTTGTTGCAGAAGTTCTTTTGCCTTCTGAAGTTGCGCTGCGTCGGGTGCGGGTGCTTCGTCGCGTCGCTGGGCGTAGGCGATGGCCATGATGCCCAACACCACCACTGCCGACAGGACCGATATGCGAACCGAAAGACGCTTCATCAGCGGACTTCCTTGTCACTTGGCGCGTTGCGGCGGTGCGGTCTTCACCCGGCCCGCCGAGAATCGGCTGCCTCTCTACCAGATCCGCTCCGGCGGGGGAAGACCAGTTGTTGGTAAACAATGGGCGGATGCGCAAATGGGCAAAACCGGCGTCTTCGGTCGTGTCCAGAGTGAGATCCAACACCGGCGGTATATCGCGGCGGCGTCCTGCGCAGCAGGATGCTAGGGTTGTATTGCGGGATATCTCGTGGTTGTGACTGGTTGCTGCCGATCACCAACTGCGGTCCCTTCCTTCACGGAGACTGGCATGAGCGGAATGTCGCCCCTTGCCATCCTGGCCTCGGTCACATCCTGGTTGGCGGTTGTGGTTCTCGTGTGGGGTGCGGTAAGGGCGTCGCTGCCCTTATTGGTTTTTGGCGGTGCGTGTTGCCTGTTGGCAACGGCACTGGAACTCTACCTGATCCGCCGAAACTCTGTGTCACGGCAGGCGGCTTCTTGAGTCTTGGGCCGCGCGCTGGGACGAACAACGTGACGGCTGGCCGTGACAGATAGGTTGGGCTTGAGCCGCCCCGCGTACAGTCTGTTTGCGGTACAATGGCGGCTACCGGCGCGGCAGCAGCGCACGCCGTGACCGCAAGTCTCGAGGGCGCCTCAAGGATTTCGTCGCGTGGCCAGCTATCCGTCGTACATGGAACTGTTTGAAACGGGCGAGCTGGCCCGCCGCGCAGCAGCGGCGCGCCGCTCGCTGGCCGACTGCGCACTGTGCGGCCGGCAATGCCATGCCGATCGTCTGCACGACGCCCGGCCGAAGTCGTTCTGCCGCACCGGTCTGCTGGCCGAGGTCGGCAGCTACTTCGCGCACCACGGTGAGGAAGCTTGTCTGCGCGGATGGAACGGTTCCGGCACTATCTTTTTCAGTCACTGCAGCCTGCGCTGCATCTTCTGTCAGAATTACGACTTGAGCTGGCTTGGAGAAGGCCGCCCCGTAACCGCTGAGCAGTTGGCGCGTATGATGCTCGAGCTTGAGCAACGCGGTTGCCACAACCTGAATCTGGTGACGCCCTCGCACGTCGTGCCGCAGATTCTCGAAGCGCTCTGCGTTGCCGTGGAAGGCGGTCTGCGGATTCCCATCGTGTACAACACGGGCGGCTACGACCGCGTGGAGACGCTGCGGCTACTCGATGGGGTGGTGGATATCTACATGCCCGATTTCAAGTTCTCGGATCCGGTCGTTTCCGCCGAGCTGGCTGAAGCAGAGGACTACCCGGAAGTGGCCCGGGCCGCAATTGCCGAGATGCACCGCCAGGTGGGCGACCTGGAACTGACTGGCCGCGGTTTGGCTCGCCGCGGCCTGTTGGTCCGGCACCTCGTCATGCCCGGCGGCCAGGCAGGAACCCGCGAAGTGATGCGATTTCTCGCCGGGCTTTCGCGGAACACGTTCGTAAACATCATGGGTCAGTACCATCCGGAGGGCCACATCGATGGCCACGCCCATCTCGGCCGGCGCGTCACGCGGAGCGAAGTGGACGAAGCCTTCCGGATCGCCAGGGAAGAGGGCTTGCAGCGCTTTGACGTGAAGTGAGAGTTTTCTGTGTCTGCGGGCGCACAACGGGGCGGCTTTCTTTGGGAGAACATCGGCAATGCACAAGGCAATACTCACAGTGCTTGCGGTAACGGTGATGAGTGCGGCGGTATCCGACGCCGGCGACGTGACTTTCGAGCGGAATGTGCTTGTCGATCAGTATTTCTGCGACGGCATCAATGCCGGCGATCTCAACCGTGACGGCCATCTGGACATTGTCGCCGGGCCGTACTGGTACAAGGGGCCGGAGTTCGTTGCGCGGCATGAGTTCTACCCCGCCGAGCCTTTTGAGCCCGCGAAGAGCCCCACGAATAGCCTGTTCACGCACGTCTATGATTTCAACGCCGACGGCTGGATGGATATCCTCGTCATCGGACGCGTGCATCTCCACCCGGCCTATTGGTATGAGAACCCGCACGGCGGCTCAGGGCATTGGAAGAAGCACTACGTCTTTGAACGGATTCAGGGAGAGACGCCGCCGTTCGCGGATTTGACACACGACGGCCGCCCGGAACTGGTATGCCACTGGGAAGGGCGCTGGGGTTACGTCGCGCCCGATTGGGATCGTCCCGAAGAACCGTGGAAGTTCCACCCTGTCACCGCGCCTGGAGACTATGACCAGTTCTATCATGGCACCGGGATCGGCGACATCAACGGCGACGGCCGCAACGATTTGATCCTCAACGACGGCTGGTGGGAACAGCCGCCACACGGATCGGGCCAGGCCGAATGGACTGCCCATCCATTCCGTTTTGCCAAGAAAGGGGGCGCGCAGATGTACGCCTGGGACGTGGACGGCGACGGCGACGCGGACGTGATTACGGCCCTCGACGCCCACGGCTGGGGGCTGGCATGGTTTGAACAGGTCGTGCGCGACGGCGAGTCGACTTTCGTCGAGCATACGATCATGGGCGATCGCACGGCAGAGGCTCAGTATGGCGTTGCCTTCTCCCAACCGCATGCGCTTGATGCGGCCGATATCGACGGCGATGGCCTGACGGATATTGTGGTCGGAAAACGCCGCTGGGCGCACGGTCCCGAGAAGGACATCGAACCGGGCGCGACCCCGGTGATCTATTGGTTCCAGGCGCAGCGCGGCGCGGAAGGCGCTACATTCCGGCCGCAACTTGTGGACGACCAGTCGGGCGTCGGCCTGCAGGTCGTCGCCCGCGACGTGACCGGCGACGGCGCTGCCGACATCCTCTCGGCCTCGAAACTGGGCAGCTTCCTGTTCATCAACCGCCGCGCGGCCAAACCATAAACGCGGACGCGAAGGTTCGATAGTGCGCCGTCTCGTCGCGCCATGACGGCGGCGCGGCCGGACGCCGCATCTGCGGTATCGGGTCGGATGCCGCGCCTTCTTCCCTTCTTTGGCCAGGCCGGACTGCGTAGAATCAGATGGCTGGTAGACTCCCCGCACAGAGAGAGGATCATCGTCGTGCAGCTTTGTCAGATGAACCGCAGCGCCACGGTCGTGCTGCTGGCCGGGCTCGCGTGGTGTTGCCCGTGGCGTATGGGAGCAATGGAAATGAGCGAATCGCAAGCAGCCGAGCCGTCGGTGCACACCGAACTGGCCACCCTTGGAGGCGGTTGTTTCTGGTGTGTCGAGGCGGTGTTCGAAGAACTGGACGGCGTGATCTCGGCTGAGTCGGGCTACGCCGGCGGCAGTGTCGCCAATCCAACTTACGAACAAGTCTGTACGGGCACGACCGGCCACGCCGAAGTCTGCCAGATCCGCTACGATCCGGCCAAGATCAGCTTTACCGACATCCTGGAGGTCTTCTGGAAGACGCACGATCCGACGACGCTCAACCGGCAGGGAAACGACATCGGCACGCAGTACCGGTCGGTGATCTTCTACCACAACGAGGAACAGAAAGCGGTGGCCGAGAGGCTCAAGCGTGAACTGGACGCTTCCGGGGCCTGGAAGCAACCGTTGGTGACGCAAATCGAGCCGTTGACGAAGTTCTATCCGGCCGAAGAGTACCACCAGGATTATTACCGCCGCAACCCGGCCCAGGGTTACTGCGCGTTTGTCATCCAGCCCAAGCTGGAGAAGTTCCGCAAGGTTTTCAAGCCGAAGTTGAGACCGGCAAGTGCGGTTCCCTCGCGGCAGTGAACTGCTGAGAGTCAGGAGAAATCGCGGCGGCAGAACACCGCAGCGGCCAGCGCGAGCACAACGCACTCGAAGGCCAGCGACGTCCCCACCACCCAGGCCACGGAACGGTTCTCGATCTCTTCCTGAAAATCGCGTTGGGCGGCCCGGAACCGCTGGTCAGGAACATGGGATTGATCGGGTAGTTCGGCCAGGCTGATCAGCGAGCGGCGGAGCAACTCCACCGTATCGCCCGTCTTCGGCAGCACCGTCTTGATGCCGTACAGGATGCGGTGGGCCTGTTTCAGCCCCCGAGACGCTTCACCGCGGGACTCGCCTTCTACTTTCTCGACCTTCGGCTTCGGTTTGTCTCCGGTCTGATGGGCGGTGACTCCATCGCCCGATACGACGAACATCTGGCTCAGGTCGACCTTGTGTTCCTCGTACTTGATCTGTACCAGCACACCTTGCTCTCCGGCGCCGATCATGGCCACCCCAAACCAGAACAGGAGTGTCATCAGGAGCGACGCGACGGTCGAACGGGTGATTACGCCGAGCAGCACGCAGACGGCGTACAGGTAACTGAACAGCGCCACCACCAGTGGAATGGAAACAAACACCCCCGGCTCCCAGGCGCCGCCGCGGAAGCCGATCACGAGGAAGCTCGCCAGACTGAAGACCGCCACCTGAAGCGTGACGAACAGCAGTCCGGCCAGATACTCAGTGAGAAAAAGCCTCGCGCGGCTCATCGGCTTCGATACGTACAGATCGACCGACCCGCTGGTGATCAGGTCGGGGAAGATTCCGGCGGTCGAGACGAGGGCCAGAATCGTGGCGATCCACGCCAGCCAGACGCCGATGCCGACCTCGACGAAGATCATCTTGTAGAAGACATCGGGCTCCATCACCCGCGTGTTGAGCACGTGGCTTTCGATCTCCCAAGTGATGATCTTGAGCCCGCGGTCGGTGATTCCGACCATGGCGAAGGCCGCGACCACCAGGGCGGAAATCACCAGCGAGATCCAAAACAGTTTTCGCGAGTTGAGGTTGCGGTACGCGCCGTAGAAGATAGCAAGCGTCTGGGTCATGGCCGGCCTCCGAGCACCAGGGCAGGTGCGGCGGTTTCATGTCCGGTGTCGGAGACCGTGGCGATGAAGAAGTCTTCGAGCGATTGGCGGACCGGGCGAACCGCCTGGATGACGAGGCCATGTTGCCGAAGGGCGTCGATCACCGGCTGGATCCGATCGGCGTCGCCCGTAACGATCCGCACCGTCGTTCCGTCGAGTTCGACGACCTCGCCGGTGGGCAATCGCCCGGCCGGCGGCGAATTTCCTTTCCCTCCGGGCACGGCCAGCGGCAGCGGCAGCGCAGCTTGGATCGACTCGGCGCCGCCGCTGGCCGCCGAAACTTCGATATCGTAGGTTGCGCTCCGGGCGGTAAGCTCGTCGATCGTCCCCTGCTTGAGGATCTTTCCGGCTACGAGGATGGCCACGCGGTCACACACCTGCTCGACCTCGCCGAGCAAGTGGCTGTTCAGAAGCACCGTCTTGCCCTGTTCGCGAAGCCGCACGAGCACTTCGCGGACTTCGCGCCGGCCGACCGGATCGAGGCCGTCGGTGGGTTCGTCGAGCACGACCAGTTCCGGATCGTTCACCAGCGCCTGGGCCAGCCCGATCCGCTGCTGCATGCCTTTCGAATACGTGCCGAGCTTCCGGTCGGCCGATTCGGTCATGCCGACCAATTCGAGTAGCTCGCCGGTCCGGCGGCGACGCGTGGGACGGTCCACCTTGGCCAGCGCGCCAAAGAACTCGACCGCCTGCCGACCGGTAAGATAGGCCGGGAAGCGAAGGTGTTCGGGCAGATAGCCCACACGGGCCAAAGTCGCTTTGTGCCCGATCGGGTGGCCCAGCAGGGTTCCGGTCGCTCGTGTGGGCCTGACAACGGTCATCAGGATCTTCACCAGCGTGCTCTTGCCGGCGCCGTTCGGGCCCAGCAGGCCGAACACTTCCGCGGGCAATACCCGCATGGCCACGCCGCGAAGCGCTTGCACCTTGCCGCGATACGTCTTGGCAAGGTCGCTGAGATCAACGGCCGCAGCATCCATGAAGCCTCCCCCTGACCCGGTCGTGAAATGTACCCGCCGGCAAGTAATTCGTCCGCCGAGTGCACTTCTTGAGGCCCTGCCTCGCGGAGGTGTGCCCCCAGCGCATCATTGTTTCAGACAATACAAGGACTTGCGCCCGCGGATGAAGATCTGGCCGTCGGAAACGGCCGGCGAGGCAACTGTCTCGTCGTCCAGCTTGTTCTCGGCCAGCCGCTCGAAGCGCTCGGACGCGGCCAGCACGGTGGTTACCCCCGCCGTGTTCAGGAAGTAGATCCGCCCGGCGGCGGCGATCGGCGACGCCCGGTAGTCTCCCTTGATCCGCTCCTTCCACGCCAGCTTGCCGGTTTCCGCCTCGAAACAGTGGGCGATGCCGTTGTTGGTGACCATGAACACCAGCCCGTTCGAACAGATCGGCGAAGGGCTGTCGGACGTGCCCTTTTCGCTCTGCCAGATGATCTCGTCCTGACTTCGCTTGCCGTCGCCGCCAGGCCGAACGGCCAGCAGCGGCTCGCGCATCCCTTGGATCGCGAAGACCATGTCGCCTGCCGCCACGGGTGTGGGAATCACCCGGTTGCCGATCAGATCGGGAAGCGACCACAACTGTCTCCCGGTTCGCGGATCGTAGGCGTCGAGCATCTGGCCGCCCATCAAGATCATCTCGGTGCGGCCATTATGGCGGCGGAACAGGGGGGTAGTGTACGAATCGCAGTTCTCCATCGTCGCGTCAGTCATGCGCAGCGTCGTCCAACGCACTTCGCCCGTGCGAAGGTCGTGCGCCACGATATAGCTTGGCGCCGGCTCACCGCGGAAATCGCGGCAGTTGTCCTGCATGCATACCGAGATTACCAGATCCTCGAAAAGCACAGGGCTATTGCCGTGCCCCCACCAGATCGTATAGGGGCCGAAGTCCTGTTGCAGGTTGCGAAGCCAGAGTTGCTTGCCGTCGAAGTCATAAGCGGCCAGGTCGCCATTGCCGAAATGAGCGATCACCACTTGGCCGTTGGTGACCGGCGATGGCGTGGCGAGGTTGTGTGTGTTGTGGAACTTCTGGCGGCCGCGATCCTCGCCCGACTTGTGTCCGGCGGGCGCCCGCCGTGTGGAACCGCTGCCCACCTGCCGCGTCCACACAATTCGGCCACTCGTCTTGTCGATCCGCAACAACACCAGGTCGCGATCCTCGACATGGCTGGTGAGGAAGATCGCGTCGCCCCAGATCGCCGGGGTGCTGTTGCCCCACTCGGGCAAGCCGCACTTCCACGCCACACCCTCGTCCTCGCTCCATCGTAAGGGGAGATCGTCCTCGACCACCACTCCATCACCCGTAGGGCCGCGCCATTGGGGCCAGTTGTCGGCAAGTACGGGGGCAGCGGCAAGTGCCATCGTGACAGCGAGGGTCAGTAGAGCGAAAGTGTCTCGATATCGGACGGAACGGAGCATCGGTCGGACTCGGGAGGCTTCGATTCGGATGGGGACGTTCGTCTTGCAGGCAGATCTGGAACTCATTCGCGCGCCAGCCCCAATTGCCTGCGGATCAGCCTGCACAGACTGTCTCGAATTTCGTTATGCCTTGGCACCGGAGCCTGCCGTGCATTGGCTGGATTTCGGTAGATGTCGTGCCGGGCTCCGTGGCGATGGAGCACACAACCCGCCTGCTCCAACTCGCGAATCAAGTCCTGGCGTTTCATACTTCAATTGCCAAGTCCTTGGTCCGCGCAGTTCCTGGGGGGGCATCTTCATCATCGACCATCATCTTATAGGCATCGCGGATGTTCTCCTCCAATTCCTCCAGGGTCTCTCCCTGGCTAAACACGCCCGGGATGCCTTTCAGACGCCCGACGAACCAGCCTTCATCTTCCCAATATTCTAGAACGAACGATCGTTGCATAGCTCCTCAATCTCCACGTAGAGACAGGCTAAGGCAAAGTTCGCCAGAACGCTCGGCGCTGTTTGGCGAATCGGCCATTTCTTACGACACGTTTCCAACATAGGCAATCATCCTCCCCTGCCGCGTTGCCGTCAAGCGCGGCGGGGCACGGCCGCCGTGGCGGAGATCGTCGCCTGCCCCCATGCCGTTGACACCCGACGCCGCGCTAATCAAGATCGGGGCTGCGGCTTTTGAGCGAGTTCTCCTGCAGCAAGGCGACAAAGGAGCAATCCATGCGCGGCGAGTGGCGAGTCCTGGCGGCGATCACACTGGCTCTGGCCGGCCTGAGTTCCGTGAGCACGACGGCCCAGGAGGCGAAGTCGCCGGGCGGCTTCAACGGCCTGGGAATGAGCCTCGGCAATCTCGCGCGGCTCTCGGACGCCGAAACCCGGTCGATCAGTCCCGAGAACTTCACCGGCGAGAAGGGCAAGGGCGGCATGGCCACGGAGGGGACTAATGCGGCGGCGGCCCGCGATCTCGGTCAGGGCTGGAAGGTATCCCCCGCGATCGACATCGCCGCCGGGCAGACCTTCACGCTCGCCGATATCCAGGCCTCCGGCGCCATCCAGCACATCTGGATGACGCCCACCGGCGAGTGGCGGAAGAGCATCCTGCGGATCTACTGGGACGATCAGGAGAATCCCTCGGTTGAATGCCCGGTCGGCGATTTCTTCTGCATGGGCTGGGAGAAGTACGCCCAACTCACCTCGCTGGCCGTGTGCGTCAATCCCGGAAGTGCGTTCAACTGCTATTGGGAGATGCCGTTCCGCAAACGGTGCCGGATCACGATGACCAATCTGGCCGACGCGAAGATGCGGCTCTATTACCAGATCGACTATGTCCTCGCCGAGGTTCCCGCCGACGCAGCCTACTTCCACGCCCAGTTCCGCCGCGTCAATCCGCTCCCTTACCAGGACGTCTACACGATCCTGGACGGCGTGAAAGGAAAGGGCCAGTACGTGGGCACGTACCTGGCGTGGGGCGTGAACAGCAGCGGCTGGTGGGGCGAAGGAGAAATCAAGTTCTTCCTCGACGGCGACAAGGAGTTTCCCACCATCTGCGGCACCGGTACCGAAGACTACATCTGCGGCTCGTACAACTTCGAAAACAAGGAGACGCAGCGCTACCAGGAGTTCTCGACGCCCTACTCGGGCCTGCACCAGGTGCTTCGTCCCGACGGCCTGTACCAGTCACAACAGCGATTCGGCATGTACCGCTGGCACATCCCGGATCCGATCCGGTTCAAGCAGGACCTCCGGGTCACGATCCAGGCCCTCGGCTGGCGGAAGGACCGCCGCTACCTGCCGCTTCAGGATGATATCGCGTCGGTCGCCTTCTGGTATCAGACGCTCCCCACCGCACCATTCCCGGCGTTGCCCAACCGCGACGCCTTGGAGGTGAACTGAGCGGTTCCGCAGGTTTCGCCTTCAAGCCGCCGATCGCTGTGTAGCGTCGCGCGGGGCCGTCGTGCCCTCGCGGGCTTCGTCAAGCTGCCAGGCGTACGCGGCGACTCGTCCGCTCCGGTGGCCGCGGCCGATCGCTTCGGCCAGTTGCTGTGCGTCGGATGGCGAGAGTTCCACTCCATGCGAGCAGACGAAATCGACAGGGACATCGCATCGATCAACGATGATCGCGTAGCCGACGCCCTTCGATGTAGACAGGAAAACTCCGGGCACTTCTTTCCTCCAGTTGGTGAACGCTGAGGCCCCATCTTGGTCACGTCAGCGGCGGAGAGGTTAGCGACTGGCGAGAAGTCGGGAGATCGGGGAACTTCCTACCCCAGATCGGGGCTATCCCAGTTCGCTGCCAGCGGCCTGATATTCGGCCGTTCTCAGGCGGCGCTAGTCGGCCGCGGCCGGGCTGCGCCGTCCGAAAAGCTTCTTCCGCAGGCGGACTCCGCACAGGAGTGCCGGTCCGAGCGCCAGCCAGACCGCCGCGCCCGACCAAGTAACGATGGCGTGGAGCGGCAGCCTAAGCCGGACCCACCACGATTCCGGCGGGGTCGGCGCCACATCGAACGCTGCTGGCGTGAACCCCTCCTCTGGTGTGGGCGAGAAGTCGTAGCGGAGCAGACGGTCAACCGATTCGTCAAGCCTCCCCTCGAGGCCCTGATACGTCGAGCGAACCTGTTCGACAACTGGGACTCCGTCACGATCCGGGCCGTACTGAACCTCAAGTCCCAGCGCCACTTCTGCGCCGTCGTCCCTTGTAATCGTGGTTGCCACTCCAGCCGCCGCCCAGTGCTTCTCTGGCAGGAATGTGAATTCATCCCGGCGCGACCACGCTCCCTCGCCGTGATCGCCTGCCGATTCGAGCACGATCCGAGCCTGCGGCTCTCCAGCCGCCTCGAACTGTTCAAACCTCGTCACGATGCCGGGCGGTTCAGGGATCCTGAGCCGAATACGATCGTTGGCCAGCGGCAATGCCCTGCGCACTTGCTGTCGGCATTGGGCGTAATGATACCGCTGCGGGTAATGTTCCGGCGCTGGCCGCCGCTGCCATTCTGACTGCCCGGGTCTTCGCACCAGACAAAACGATTCGCGCGGATGGGCTACGAATACGCTGGCTCCTTCCTCGTTCACTGTCAGAAGCCGGTGCCAGTCACCGCAGACAGCGACGGTCGTCTGGAGGCGTCGCGTCGTCTGACCGCCTTCCGCGTTCTCACTCGTGGTGACGCTCTCCATCTCGAGTTGAACCTGGCGGTAGGGCTCTTCAAGCCGCTTCCGGGCGGCCGGATACTCCGCAAGGAATCTGGCCCATGTGGCCGGGTCGACTTGCTCCCCCAGCTTCACCTCGGCAAACGGATTCCTCTCCAGAGGCTCGCCCGTCGCGGCGAACTGGGCTTCAACGTCGCCCCAATAGCGTCGGTCCAGTTCGTCAGGCCCAACTCCCAGGATGCGATGGCAGTCGGCCTCAAACGTCTCCTCGCGGCATGTCGTGTAAAGCTCGAAGAACTTTGCTGCGCCGAATGCCCGCAGGAGATAATCGACCAGCACTCCGCCGTGCTCGTACACTTCGTAGTCATGGCGGTGATACCAGTCCGGACTGGTGAGTTCGCGGAGCGTCATCGTGGTGCCGGCTGTCCGCGCTCCCCATGCCCGGCGAACCAGGTAACCGGGCTCGTAGCCCGACTGCGCCTCGGCCCAGCCTTCGACGAGCAGGCTTGGTGGTTCACTCGACGCCCGGCAATGGTGATGGAGGACGAAGTGGGCCACCTCATGGCGGTCGACGTCAGTCAAGCCATCCTCGCCGACGGGTTGCGTATTGTCATCCAGTCCCAACGAGAGTCCCTGGAAGTAGCGGCCACTCATTCCCAGTATCCCGCCGCGAATCCAATGCACCTTCGCGCGGCACGGGCGACCGAGAAGTTCCTCCAGCCGCTCGACGTGCCGATCCATGGCTTCGACTTCGCGCGCCGCCGCGGGCGATTCGGCGTAGATCATCACCGTTCGGCGGCCTTCCAATCGCCGCGGGTACTGGAGTCGCGCGATAGCGTCTGCCAGCGCGGCACCGGCCGCCGCAGTGCTCCCATTCATCAGGTTTGTCGACCAGACCCGTCCCTCGGCAACCCAGAATCCATAGCTGAAATGGGCTGCCCATAGCCAGAGGGGCGTTGTCCCCAGAAACAACCACGCGAGTGCCTCTACCCGGCGAGGACCGATGGCCATCCGTAACAGCGCTGCCACCAGCACCGTCAGGCCGCCGACGACCTGGATCGCCAGCAGTACGACCAGCGGCAGGAAGTGCGGGTGCAGCACCTGCCAGCCCCACACCACCGCCATCCACACCAGCCCGGCGAGCCACGCCCCCCACACGACTGCGACCATCCGGGACAAGGTCAGCCGCGGCCACCAGCGCCGTGCTCGCTCATCGCTCATCGTTCATCATTGCTCGTCTGCCGCTTCCGGGTCGAAGTCGCTCTCGTTCACCCATCCGGCGTTCATCTTCTCGCCGCGCATGAACCGTTCGTAGAAGCCTCGCTGGCCGGCGCCGGCATAGGGGTACTCGTCAAACACGTGCCCCTGGCCCGACATCCGCGGATCGCCCTGCTTCTCAAGCTCGGCGAAGAGCCGCGACTTGAGCTGCGACTTCTTCGCAGCGTATTGCGGGTCGTCGACCAGGTTCTTCAGGCAGTCGCGATCGGCGCTGATCTGGTACAACTCCTCCTGGCCCCGCTTGCCGAACGCCCATTGCCAGTACTTCTTCGTTTCCGGGTTCTTCCGCGCCTCGATGCACTCCGTCTTCGCCGGGCTCCCGTCGCAGTTGAGATATCCTGTCTCCGGGTTGCAGGCCGGCCAGCGCGACGGTTCGAAGTTGTGAAGGTAGAGGAAGCCGTCCTTGACGATGCCGCGAATCGGATACCCCCAGTCGTGTGGACGGCCGACGTCGTGCCGCTCCTGTCCCAGCAGGAGGTAATCGCGCGCTGGATTGACCCTGCCGGTCCGATCGGAGGAAAAGACGTCGCTCAGGCTCCGCCCGGTGATCGGCTGCATCCCGCTCTCTGCCTGGCCGATGCCGGCCACCTCGAGAAACGTCGGCGCGAAGTCGATGAAGCTCACGTAGTCGTCCACCGTCCGCCCTGGATTTACGATTCCCCGTTTCCACATCACCGCCATCGGCATGTGGTTGGAGTATTCGTACGCCTGCCCCTTGCATCGCGGGAATGGCAGGCCGTTGTCGGCGGTGACAATGACGAGCGTATTGTCCAGCTCGCCGAGTCTTTCCAGGCTCGCGAGCATCCGCTCCAGGTGCCGATCGAAATGCTCGATCTCAAAGGCGTAGTCCAGCATGTCCGTGCGGATGGTCTCATTATCCGGCAGGAAATCAGGCACATCGGGCACGTCGCTTGTCTTCTTGCCCCCTTTCGCGATGCCCGAACCGAACTCGTAGCCGCGGTGCGGCTCAACGCTCCCGTACCAGAAGCAGAAGGGCTGGCCTTCCGGCCGGGCAGCGAGGAAGTCGTCGAAGTTGGCGGCGTAGTCACTGGCGATGATGCCCTTGGTGGGCGGCGGCGACTTCCGCTTGTTGAACGCGGTGCCGGTGAGCTCTCGCGGGCGGCCGTCGATCTGTCCCATGTTGCCGGGCCCCCAGCCCTTGGTCGTGTAGCCCACGAAATACCCGTGCTCGGTCAGTACCTCGGCATACGATTTGAACTTCTCGGGGAAGTAGCAGATGTGGTTGGCCGCCGCCTCGAGCTGCCACGAATTCCGCCCCGTGATGATGCACGATCGCGAGGGAGCGCACTTCGCATTGGGCGTGTACGCGTTGGTGAACAGAATCCCTTCGCGGGCCACGCGGTCGAAACCAGGGGTCTTCACCCACGAACAGCCGTAAGCGCCCATGTGCGGGTATGAGGCGTCGTCGGCAATGCAGAACAGGATATTGGGCCGCGAGGCCGCTGGCTGAGGTTCGCCCGCCGCAGCCAGCCCGGCAAGAACCAGCAGGACTGCCATCGTCTGAAGTGATCGCAAGTAGTTCATGGAGTACCTCGGGTTAGTTGCCTTCCGCATCGTAACCTGAAGCGCAAGCGAGGACCGGCTTGCCAGGGGTTCCTCGCTTGCGCTTCGGGTTGCGATGGACGACTCCAATATGCACCTTCAGCGGGCGCGCCGCAACGTGTACTCGCCCGGCGCGGCGGTGAAATACACCGCCAGTCCAGGCTCCTGGCTGGCAAGCTCTCTCAGCGGCTTGCCATCGCAAGAGACCTGCCACGTTCCCGCGGCCAGGTCGGCGACCAGGACCTGAAGGGGTCTCTCGCCCGGCAGCGTGAAGCGGACTTCGGTTGACGCCGGCTCGCCGGATGCAGAGAACAGTACCACGCGGTCGGCGATTTGCACACCGATCCCCCCATCGCCTTCCACCAGTGTGGACGGCAGCGGGGGCCCCGCGTCGACATCGGCGATCTCGAGCACGTTCAAAAAGCAGTCGTCGGCCGCGGCGCGCTGGGGCGAAACTTCGATCCGCCACGCCCCAGGCTCCTGCGACGCTCGCCGGCGGGGCTCAATGTCGTTGGGAAAATTGCGGCCGAAGACCCAGAATTCCTTGCCCGGCCCGCCGACCTTCTCGATCGCCAGGTTGTCGGCCGCCGGTCGTAGCGCAGTGAGGTACAATCGCCCCCGATTACCCTCCTCGGTCCGCGCGATCGAAACCCGCGGGCCATCGACCTGCGGCTCCTCGATGCTGTGCAGGAGCCAATACTTCTTGAAGGCCGGATCGGAAGCGACCACGCGGTCGAAGACCACCAGCGCTCCCGGCCTCGCGTCATCGTCCAGGTTGAGAAACACGAACGATCGCACCACCTGGCGGACCTTGTCGCTGTAGGCCTGGGTAATATCGCCCTTCAAGTAGCTGTACTGCGGCCGCTGGGCATCCGGTCCGAAATCGTGCGCCAGTACCTTGCCGGTGGCGTAGCCCCTGGTGAGCAGATCGTCAAGGTTCCGCGGCTCCGAGCGGCCGTTCGGCAATCGCTGCCCGCCGTCATTGCCGTAATCACGATCGCGCGACCGGGAGAATACCTCGTCAGGATCGTAGACCAGCAGGCTGTTGTGGGCGATCGTCCGCCAGTAGTAGTTCGCGGTGTGCGGGCTGCCGTATGCGCCCGACGATCCCGAGTACAGACCGGAATCGATCGCCAGCGCGCCGCGATAATAGATCTGAAAACTGCCGGCGTCGAGGTGCTGGTGGTTGGTGAAGTTGTACTCGTTGACCTTCATCTCGACGATCGCCGCATTCTCGTCCCAGCCCGTGCGGGCGATCATCCAGCCGAACGGCGCGCCCATGTAGCGCGTCAGAGGCAGTTCGCTCGTGGGCCGCGGCTGCAGTTCCGGATCGCGCCACAGGAACTCAAAGAGCTTGTTCTCGGCGCTCACCGAGGGCTCTTTGAGGAACTCGCCGTATACGTGGCCGTCGCCATAGTAGCTTGCCGAGAGAATCGTGGCCGTCTCCAGCGGCCAGACCTGTCCCGGCCGCCGCGAATGCAGGTACGTATCGCCCGAGCGGATCAATTGCCCGTCGGGCCGCCGCATGTAAATCCACTGGTAGGGCACATACTGCTGCGCCGGATCATACACGTTGCCCGCCCCCATGCGATGAAAGATCCACAGCGGATACAGGTCCGAGGCATAGCGATACGACCCGTACGAGTCGCCCTGATGGTACGCGTGTCCCGGATAGAACCAGTTCCGCGCCGGCAGGTGCTCGCGGAAGAACCGCCCGGCCGCCAGGCGATACATCTCGGGCGCCTCGTCATAGATGGCGATGCCCGCCGAGATCATGTCGCGCATGATCATCCGCTCCGAGGAGTGCCCGGTCACCGACCCCTGCCGCGTCGGCGGATAGCCGCACTCCATCATCTTCGCCAGCCGCACGAACTGCTCGATGTAACCTTGCTTCTGTTCGGCGGTCAGTAACTCGTAGCACCAGTCGTATACAATCGCTCCGGTGACCATCGTCCGGCCGATCGCGCGCGAGATATCCTGCTCGTCCGGAAACGTGCTCTCCTGGAGCATCTCCAGCGTTTCGGCCACGGTCCGCCGTCCCGCTTCGGGCTGCGGATCGACCAGATAGCCGAGCGCCTCGAGTTCCAGCCGGCTGCTCTGCCTCCGCTCGGCCAGACGCTCGAGTTCCTCCCATACCGGCTTGAGCACCGGATGCGACATCCGCGTGCGCAGATCGTCCACATCTGAGCGGCGGAGATACAGCCGCGGATGCTCGCGCGGCGGGACCGGAATCCGCGTTCCCTCGATCTCGATCCATTGGGCATCGATCACCCGGCCCGCTTCAACGCCGTAGATCGACGGCCCGCCCAGGGCGCATACCACAACGAATGTCAACCATCGTGCGATCATCGTGTCCTCCCGGTCTCGCGGCTATGCCACTTCGGCGATCACGTACGGTCCCTTGGGGATCACGGCGATGGTCGCGTCCGCGCCATGCTCGGCCAGCGCATCGGCCACCGCCGCCTCCACGCTCGCCGCCGGCTCGATGAACAGCCGGCGGAGCACCTCGGGCGGCAGGCCGTCCGTCACCGCCTTCACCGCGGCCTTGCGGCGGATCTTCGCCAGCATCTCCAGTTGCCACTGGTCCATCACAAAGTATTCCGGGTTGGCGATCTCCTGGCAGAAGGCGTCCAGCGACACATGGGTGTCAAACAGGCTCTGAAACGGTTTGCTGCCGATTCCCTCGCTCATGCTGGCCGCCACGATTACCGTCCCGCCCGGCTTGACGATCTCCATGGCCGCCACCATCCCCTTGACCGACTGATAATACGTCGTGTCGAGCGGATACCCGGCGGAACTGGTGACGACAATATCGACCGCTTCGGCAACCGTGTCGCGCACGAGGCCGCGGACGTATTCAACCCCTTCCAGCCAGGCGGCCTCCATGTCACCGGCCACGACCTTGAGGATCTGCCGCTCGGCATCGATGACCACGTTGACGATGAAGTCGCATCCGGCCCGCCGCGCGATCCACGTGTTTTCTTCATGCACCGGATTGCCGTCAATGCAACCGCTCCGCGCGCTGGGGTGCTCCAGGAACCGCGGGCTATGCCAGGCGCGGATCGTCTCGATCCCCGCGATGCCCGGGCAGACAAGCTTGCGGCCGCCGGAGAAACCGGCCATGAAATGCGGTTCAATGAGGCCGGTCGTAATCTTCAGATCGGCCTCCACGTAGCGGCGGTCGATCCAGATCGGCACGCCGCGCGGGCTCTCGCCCAAATGAACGTGCTCGGCCTGTTCGCAGCCGTGGTGGTTCTCGATGCGGTACGCGTCGGCGACTTCGCGCCCGACCATCTCGACCAGTTCGTCGCCCAGGTTCGGCCGGTGCAGCCCCGTGGCAACCAGGATCACGATGCGATCCCGCGGAATGCCGTTGGCTTCCAGAACCGCGAGGATCGGTGGCAGGAGCACCGCGTTGGGAACCGGCCTGGTGACGTCGCTGATCACCACGCACGCGCTCTGCCGGCCACGCGCGAGATCCGCCAGCGGCCGTGTGCCGGTTGGGCGTGCCAGCACCTCTTGAATGACCGCAGTGGGATCGGGCACCGGCGCGGCGGCCCGGTAGCCGAGACACTTGACGACGTTCCGGTCGGGAAGCTCCACCTCCAGACCGGAACGCCCGTATTCCAGATGAACCCGCATCGGCATCCCCACGGAGTAAGTTGCGCTGGTCGGCCCGGTGTTCGGTCCGGACACGCCACAGCGCATGATACCCGTGGCGGTCGGGGGCGGCTACTTCTTCGCCGCAGCGCCCTTGGCGGGAGCACCCTTCGCCGGCGCGCCTTTCGCCGGAGCGGTTGCCTCGCCCTCGCCCTCTTCTTCCTTCTTCTTCTTTTTCTTCTTCATCGAGAGCTTGTAGACCCGAACCTTCGCCAGCCCGAAGGGACTGTCACCTTCCTGCCAGCGTTCCACTTCCTTGAGCTTGTCGATCCGTTCGGCCCGGGTGAGCACGCTGCGGCTGCGAACCAGACCGCGCCGCGCCCGGAGGCTTTTGTCCATCGTCATCTCGTTCATCTCCTGCCAGAATCCGCCAGTTTGCGCAAAACGCACCAGCAATCGGGGTGCGTGGTAAGCACAGGGGGAAGCCGTCTCAGTCTTAGGCGTCTTTACAGCCGCCGCGACAAACCAGTGAGTATACCCGGCTCCGGGAGGGGCTTCAAGGACAACCCGGCCCCCTTTTTGTGGATGGCCAGATGCTTGCTGCCAATTACCACTACTGAGAGGATGCTCCCCTTCCACAATGGTAAACAGTCTCCATAAACGGGTGACCCGCCAATCCCGAAGGGGCGTAAGTTTCCAATGCCTCGTCACACGGGATCCACCCGAAAGAGTGGCAGTGTAACTATGGGCTAACGGTGCTCTTGGCCCCGCTCCTGATAGGGGCTCGCGGAGGCCGGGCGCTCTGCCGACGAACCTGAGGCTGCTTGGCGCAGGGCTCCAATCAGGGCGACGGTTTGCATCGGCGCGTTTCCTGCAACTCGTCTGGCCCGTTACTTCAGCCTCAGTGCAACATAGCCGTGGGCGGGCAGATCGAACGAGACATTGCCGTCGACGATCTCGAGCCTCCTTTGGTCTCGCTCCATCAGATCGGTAACGTAAGCCGCGCGGTAACCGTTCAGTCCAACATTCATCGAACCCGTCCGCCCCGCCGTCTCCCACAAACGAACGACGGTGCCGCGGTCAGGTTCGTCGCACGGCTTGAGGCAGATCGCCACAGCGCGAGCGGGGTCAATGTCGACTCTCGGCAGCCGCTGGCCGATGTCCGCGGGCACTGCCGATACCAGGAGCGGTGTTGCGGGCTGGCGGCCGAACGCGGCGTTTGCCCCCGAGTCGCCCGGCGCGGCGCGGAGCGAGTAGCGGAAGCGGAACTCCGTCTCGCCGTTTTGATCGCGCGATACCTCGCGGTAGTTCTGGTCGTTGCCCAGGGCCTCGAACATCGGCGGGCCAAGGTCGAGCCGGAGCGCATAGGCATCCCACGGCACCACGGTTACGACGATCTCCTCGGAGGCGACGCTCAAGAATTCTCCAACAGCGAAACGCCGGGGATCGGCGCCGGGGAGCAGATCGCCGTCTGGCTGCGGGCGTGGACGAATGACGGCACCGGCTGCGGCGACGCGGAGTACGGATTCATCCCCAAGCAGCGGGAAGGCATGACACAGTCGCTGCTGGCCGGTACTGACCGGCTTGCGGATGCGGAAATCGAAGTCGACACGGTCCAACTCCGCATACACGGTGACATTCTCATCGACATCGATTTCCGTTCCATCGATTCGTCCGCGAATGCGGACCCGGGCCAGGACGGGGCCGCAGGCGACCGGCTCCACGCTTACATTGGTCAGGAGGCGTTCCTGCCCCTCGAAATAGACCGTCTGGCCGAGCGTGCGGCCGCGATCGGCGGCGACGAGTTCCGTACCCGTCGGCCTGTGGACGAGGCTGGCGATGCCTCCGGTGATTGCATCCGGAACCAGGCGATAGTACGGCCCCTCGAGCGCATCGCGGCCAGCGGTGAGCACGGCGTTTGTCCGGATCGGTTCGTCGTGCCGGCCAAGTTGACAGAACCCGAAGCCGGCAATCGGCGGCGAAACAAAATAGAGGCAGGTTTGTTCGCCTTCGTTCACAGTCTGCATAGCTATCGGCCTTCCCTGATGCGACACGCCGCACGGAGCACCCGAGACGTCAGCGACGCGCACGAGTTCCCGACGTGGCGTGCTGAGTGGGTTAAAGAGCGTGAGGCGGCCCGGTTCGGGCTCACCTCCCAGCGCGGTCCAGGCTGCGTCAGTCAGCTCGCGGCTTCGCCGTTCCAATTCCTCACCCCAGCCCCGCCGCAACTCGGCGTTATGGCGGCGGTTGGCGTCATCGGTGCCGTTCCAGGCGTGGTCCGCGAGCATCGTCCAGCACCATTCAGCCCGGCGGCGCGCGTCCTGCGTGGATTCCGAAAGCTCCGGCCGGACCGCCGCAGCTAGTGCGACGAGCGCCTCGGCGCTCAAGAAATCCCGCTCCCCTTGCCGCATCGCCGCCACGTAGCGAGCCAGTGACACGGGCCACAGCTCCCAGGAATGCCCCAGGCAGCCACGCAACGCCGGCAGCTTGGCGCCGCGCGCTTCCGCCTCATCGACCGCCTGCCAGAACTGGTCAAACGTGGCGTTGACAATCGTCGCCGGACGATGGGGGCGGAGATTGAAGTTGATGATCTTGTCAGCGTAGACGCGGGCTCCCGCTGCCGACTTGGGCGAGATATCGCCGTGAGTGCCACTGGCCAGGATCGCTGCCAGCGGATACGCCTCGCCGAGGGCAGCATAGTGCTCGAGCCACTCATTTGGCGCGCTTTCTTCAGCCAGCACCGCCCTACCCTGGGTGTAGTTCGCTTTGGCGCTGGCCCATTGGTCGAACCACACGCGAAGGCGGCTGCCGTCGGGGCCTTCAAGATAGAACAACGGCGGGCATTTGAGTCCTTTCAGCGTGCTGTCGTAGTCCAGGTAGGGAACCGTCAGCGAGCGGATGCCGCACCCCGCTAAGATTGACGCCGTGCCCCAGGGCAACGACGGCAGCTCGATGTGCTGCGCCGAATCGAGTTGAAAACCCCACTCGTCGGCCAGCCGCCTGGCGGGGTAGAAGCTGCGGATTGCTCCCTCAGCGCTCTGCATGCCCCACAATGTGTTGCAGAAGTAGGAGCTGACGTACAGCCGACCCTCGCGGATCCGGCGGATGAGTTCTTCCTTGCGCTGCGGGTAGTGCTCCAGGAAGCAAATCGCCTCCTGCGTGACCGCCATGTTGTAGCGGTTGCGGCACTCGAACCGCTGGCCGTCGGTCCGTGTCATCTCATCCAGGTGGGCGGCGACCAGGTCGGCCAGCGCGCGACGTGTTGCCGCTTCCGTCAAGCCCCAGGTGTAGTCGGGGCAGTTGTCGTTGGCGACGTAGATCGTCGGCAAATGGGCCGGCTTTTCGGCGGCTGTTACGGCTGCGGCTGCGGCTACGGCGGTCGCGATAATCATGCCGGCTGGGAATCCTTGGAACATAGCCACGTTCCTTGCTTCGATCGGCAGAAAAGGACCGGAGTCGCATTCTACCCGTTCGGGTGGCGTGGTGCCATACGGCGGGCGAGTCGCTCTCCCCCGCTGACTGACGGTTTGTTACAATTTGCCCTTTCGCCGCTTTAGTCAACGCGCGGCAATTTCTGTTGTGGACGGACGACGCATGAGCAAACGGATCCTTGTCACCAGTGCCCTGCCATACGCCAACGGGCCAATCCATATCGGCCACCTCGTCGAGTACCTGCAGACCGATATTTGGGTGCGGTTCCAGAGACTGCGGGGGCGCGAATGCCGCTACATGTGCGCCGACGACACCCACGGCACGGCGATCATGATCTCGGCCCGGAAGGAGGGAGTCTCCGAAGAGCAACTCATCGCGCGGATGCAGAAGGCCCACATCGCGGACTTCACCGGTTTTCATATCGAGTTCGACAACTACGGCTCGACGCACAGCGAGGAGAATCGGCAATTCTGTGCGGAGATCTGGGCTGCGCTACGGAAGGCGGGCATGGTTGTCGAAAGGGAGATCACCCAGCTTTTCGATCCGGTGGCCGGGACCTTCCTGGCCGACCGCTTCGTCAAGGGGACGTGCCCTTACAGCGACTGCCGCGCGCCGAACCAGTACGGCGACAACTGCGAGCGGTGCGGCCGCACCTATCGGCCCACCGATCTTGTCGACCCGGTGAGCACGCTTTCGGGGGCGACACCCGAACTGCGAAACGCGCAGCATTTGTTCGTCGAGATTGAGCAGTTGCACGAGTTCCTTCGTCAGTGGACGCAGGAGGGAGATCACCTCCAGCCGGAAATGGCCAACTACCTGGCGGGCCACTTCCTGAATGAACCCTTGCGCGACTGGGACATCTCGCGTCCCGCCCCGTATTTCGGCTTCGAGATCCCGGATTCGCCGGGCAATTACTGGTACGTGTGGTTCGACGCTCCGATCGGCTATATCGCTTCCACCGAGCAATGGTGCAAGAAGCACGGCCAGAAGCTCGACGACTGGTGGCGGAGCGAGGAGTGCGAGATTCACCACTTCATCGGCAAGGACATCATGTACTTCCACACGCTGTTCTGGCCGGCGATGCTCAAGACGGCCGGATTCAGCCTGCCGCGGAAGGTGCATATCCACGGGTTCCTGACGGTCGACGGCGAGAAGATGTCGAAGAGCCGGGGGACGTTCATCCGCGCGTCGACCTACCTCAAGCACCTCGATCCGTCGTACTTGCGGTACTACTACGCCGCCAAGCTTTCGCCACGGGTGGAGGATATCGACCTCAATTTCGACGAGTTCGTGACCAAGGTGAACGCCGACCTTGTGGGCAACGTGGTGAACCTGGCCAGCCGCACGGCGCGGTTCGTCGAGGAACTCGGGCTGTCGGCCAGGTATCCGGACGACGGCGGGCTGTTTGCCCAGGCGGCCAAAGACGGTGAAGCGATCGCCGACGCGTACGATGCGGGCGACTACAACCGGGCGATGCGACTGGTGTTGGCGGCGGGCGACCGGGCCAACAAGTTCATCGAGGAGGCCGCCCCGTGGAACCTCCGCAAGCAGACAGGCCGGGAGCGCGAACTGCAGGACGTCTGCACGATCGGCTTGAACCTCTTCCGGCAGATGGTCGTGTACCTGGCACCGGTGCTGCCCAAGCTGGCCGCGCAAACTGGGGAACTGTTGAACAAGCCGATCGAGCGGTGGGAGGAGTCGCAGACGCCGCTGGTGGGCACGAAGGTGAGCCGTTTCCAGCACTTGATGACCCGCGTGATGCGCGAGTAGGTGGATGCCATGGTAGAAGAGAGCCGCGAAACGGACGTCGCTGCCGAGCCGGCGCCGGCCGCACCGGTCGACAGCGATGAGCCGCTCAAAGCCGAGCCGCTTTCGCCGGAGATTGCATTTGACGAGTTTGCCAAGGTGGACCTTCGCGTTGCCCGCGTGTTGGCGGCCGAAGATGTGGCGGAAGCCAAGAAACTGCTCAAGCTGACACTGGGCTTCGGCGGCGACGTGAAACGGACCGTCTTTGCCGGGATCAAAGAGTCGTATCGCCCCGAACAACTCGTCGGCCGGCTGGTGATCTGCGCGGCGAACCTTGCGCCGCGGAAGATGAAGTTCGGCCTGAGCGAAGGGATGATCCTCGCCTCCGGTCCCGGCGGCAAGGACGTGTTCCTGCTCTCGCCCGACGAGGGCGCCAAGCCGGGCGAACGGGTGCACTGACGATCGGGCACGCTTTGGCCGCTGGCTACCCGTCGGCGTTCCCAAAGCTGCCCCAGCCATCGACGTACGCGCCGAGCGGGCGGGCGAGTGCGTCGAGTTCCTTCTGCGCCGCGACGATCGCGTCGTAGTCGGGGACCATTGTCCTGGTGCATTCGCAGGTCCAGGGGGGCAGTTCTTCCTCCTCAAGGCCCGGCTCTTGGTCGTCGAAGAAGATCTCCGCGTGGTAGCCGAGCCTCGCGGCTTGATCGGCAACCTGCCGAGCCGCCGCCTCGCTTGGGGCGGCCACGTGGAAGTCGATGTCCATCGGCTTCGACATGTCGTTGCCGTCCGCGGCCAAGCTCTCGAGCGCCTGGCCGTCTGCGTCGTCAGGATATCTGTCGTTCATGTTGCGTGGTCCCGAATAGAGCACCCCCCTTCCGGCGTTACGTACTGACGTAGCGGCCGAAGAAACGGTCGTGGGAGTCGGCGTCGCCGATAATGATCATTTCACCGTCGCGGGGGAGCGGCTGGGTGACGTCGGGGTTGACGTCCGTCTCGCCGTTCTGTGCGACGGCGACCACGCTGCATCCGGTGTGGTGGCGGATGCCGGCGTCGAGGATCGACCTGCCGGCCAGGCTCGGCGGAATGGGCACCTTGATCACGTCGAGCCCTTCGGCCACCAGGAGGACGTCGCTGCGCTTGAGCAGATTGAACATCGCGTTGGCACCCAACGACGCGTAGGACAGCACAATATCGGCCCCGGCGCGGTGCAGCGTGGTGATGTTCCGTTCCTGCGTGGCTCGGCTGAGGATCTGGATGTCGGGCCGCAAGCGGCGGCAGTAGATCGTCAGGTAGACATTCATGTCGTCGTCGCGGGTGGTGACCACTACGGTCGACGACCCCATGATCCCAGCCTGCTGAAGCACCTCGAGCTCAGCCGCATCGCCGAGCACGTGCCGTTCGGGTCGGATTGCCGGCCCGGGCTGCTGCTCGACGACTCGATAGTCGATTCCCTCACTCTCCAGCGCCCGGGCGGTTGCGGACCCGACGCGTCCGCCGCCCAGGATCACGACCGGCGCGGGAGAGTAGTTATAGATGCAGAACAGGGCGTCGTAGGCATCCAACTGCGCGCGCGACCCGGCGAGCACGAGCACCGTGTTGGCGGTGATCGGCGTGTCGGGCCCGGGGATCTCGAATCGCCCGCGCTGCCACACGCCAATGATGTTCACGTTGACGTGCTCGCGGAGGTTGATCTGGCGGATCGTGCGTCCGACCAGGGGTGTGTTGGCGGTGGTGGCTTCGGCGATCAGCAGCTCATCGAACTGGCCGATGACATGGCTCTTGGCGTCCCGCCCGATCACCCGGCGGGCGAACAACTGTCCCAGCGTCTCGCCAAGCTGGAGCACGCGGTGGCAGCCGGCCAGTTCGAGCACGTCGGCGGAAGCGGGCGACTCGGCAGTGGCGATAATCGGCACCTGTTCGGAGATCTCGCGGACGGTGAACGCGATGTTGGAGTTCACCGTATCGGCGCGCGTGGCCGCTACGAGCGCCGCCTGGGCGACGCGGGCCTGCCGATATGTGTCGGGATCATCGATGTCTCCGACCATCACCCTTACACCGCGGTCCGAAAGCGCGACGGCCTCGGTCACGTCAGGCGCCAGCACCACGTAATCGTAATGAAATTGATTGAGCCGGCGAATCAGCGCGGCCTCGACCGGGCCATACGACGTGAGCACTACGTGCCGCGATGTTTCGGGTGGCAGCGATCGCGGCGCCCGCGCAGCCGCCTGGGCTTCGAGCCACGGGGCATAGAAAAACTGGATGAACGTAAAGGGCAGCAGGATAAGCAGGAAGACCGTGCCCGACATCAGCACGACGACCGAGAACAGCCGTCCCAAGTCAGAGGTGAAAGTAATGTCGCCGAAGCCGAGCGTCGACATGACGACCAGCGTCCAGTAGACGCCCGTCATCCAGGTATGGTCCTGCCCCTCCCGCGCCATGAGGAAATGAAACAGCACACTGTATACGGCAACAAGACCCAGGAAGACCAGCACGATGCGCAGCAGCACCATCAGGTTGCGCCGGTGCGTGCCTTCCCGGGCGTAGAGCAGAAGCAGCGTGGAAACGACCTTCACCGCGTCGACACCTTCATTCGCAGAGATTTGCGGCCCGAATCGGCCGACCGCCCCCCAGCATGCTAACGGGTTCTTGCCTGGATGCAAGCGGTGATTGGTGCGCAAGGGCCGTCGTTGGGCTTTATCGCCGCCGCCTGTCGTGCCGTGCGCGGCCCGTGAGCCAGTCGGCGATGAGAAACACGCCAGCGACAAGCACCCCGGCAAGGTAGCCGTAAATGGCCCCGGCGATGACTCCGCATGTGAAATTGCCACAGATGTCTGGAGAGGTGCGGAGGCCGAAAACCAGATGATAATAGATGATGCCGCCCAGGTACAGAAGTGGGCACGCCGCGGCGCCCGCGACCATCGATGCCCACCTTGGCTGACGGCCCTTGAACAGCAGCATCTGTCCGGCTCCGACGGCGGTGAAGAAGAGAGCAACCAAAACGAACGTGATGGGATTGGCCCCGATCCCGCGCATCACGCCGAAGAGTACCGCATACATCGCCGTGATCACCAAGAGGACGCCCATGCCGAAGCGGCGAGGCACGCCCGCTTCGTGAGGCAACTCGCCGCCATCGGCTCTCACGCTTTCGATCGCCTTGAGCATTGCCTCCAGTGCCGCAAGATCGGCCAGCCGATGGTCGCTGCCGATCGCCACAAGCGACGATTCCCGCAAATGGCTGGCGCGCAGCAACTCCAGGCTGTCGGCGAAGGGGATCGTCTCGTCGTCCGGCGAGTGCAGGATCACCGTGCCCGGCTTTACGGTCCGGGCCGTTCCCCAGTGTTTCCATGCTGGGCATAGAAGCACCAGAGGCGTGTCACGGCTGTCGAAGTTCATGGCTACCGCGCCGCCGCGAGAACTGCCCACAATCACGTCCGGGTGATGCTGATCGAATTCGGCCTGGGCGATGTGGACTGCCCCGTCGAAATCGTCGTCGGGCAGTGCCGGATTGAGCACTTCATGCCCCTGTGCCGCCAGGTACTTCGGCTTCAGCCCGCCGGGCGTCGATTGCCAGCCGTGGAGAAAGAGGATCTTCATGGAAGCCGTATTATCGGACAAGAGGCAACCGAAGAGAAGATCGCAGCGCGCCAAGAAATCGCGACATGTTGCCAGACGGGAGAATCGCCCGAACGGTGCAGATCCCGAATTGCCAGGCGCGCGGGTAGACCCTAAACTGGCGACCACGGAGAGGGATAAGCGGCATACGAAGAGCGGTCGGCTTTTGGGGAGGATGCCATGAGGTCACCAGTCGTCGCGAAGGTGTTGCTGGCGGTCGCCTTCGCAGTGGTCTTGGCGCATGCCGTTGAAGCAACATCGGCCGAAGCGGTGCCTGGCAGGCCACGGGTCGAGGAAGTGATCGTGGTCTTCAAGACGCACTTCGACATCGGCTATACGGCGTTAGCGCGAGAGGTTGTCGATCGTTACCGGACATCGATGATCGACCAAGCGCTGGATGTCTGCGATCGCAGCGCGGCGCTGCCGAACGAGAAACGATTCGTATGGACGGTCCCGGGCTGGCCAATGACGCAGATCCTCTGGCCCGGCCAGACCGCCCAGCGGCGCGAGCGGCTGGAGGCGGCGGTCCGCAGCGGTCGCCTCGTGTGGCATGCGCTGCCGGGCAGCCTGCATACCGAGTCGCTCGACCTGGAGGATATTGTCCGCGGTCTGGGCTTTTCTTCCCAGCTCTCGCGCCAGTTCGGCCAGCCCCTGGCGCTCGACGCGAAGATGACCGACGTCCCGTCGCACAGTTGGAGCATGCCGACGCTGCTCGTGCATGCGGGCGTGCGTTTTCTCCACATCGGCTGTAATTCGGCCAGCGGATCGCCCGATGTGCCGCGGCTCTTCTGGTGGGAGGGTCCCGACGGGTCACGGCTATTGACGATGTACGAGGCGAGCGGCTATGGCAGCGGGCTCCAGCCACCGGCCGACTGGCCCCACCGGACCTGGCTGGCGATGATCCACACCGGCGATAATCACGGCCCGCCGCGGCCCGAAGAAGTGGACAAGCTGCTGGAGAGCGCGGCCAGAGAGCTGCCGGGCGTAAAGGTTCGCTTCGGCCGCCTGTCCGATTGTGCCGCGGCGATTCTGGCCGAAAACCCCGATTTGCCCGTCGTGCGGGCCGATATGCCCGATACTTGGATCCACGGCATCATGTCGATGCCCGAAGAGACGAAGCTGGCGCGCTATACCCGGCCGCGAATCGCCGGCCTGGAGTCGCTGGATACGCTCTTGCGCCTGTGGGGAGTCGAATCGCCGCCAGCCGCCGCCCAGATCACCGCCGCCTATGAAGGGAGCCTGATGTATGGCGAACACACCTGGGGCTACAGCATTCCGCTTGACCGGCGGCCCTATGGCAGCGCGTGGCGCGAGGAACTCCGGGCCGGCAAGTACGACCGTTTCGAAGAGTCGTGGCAGGAACACGGAGCCAACATCCGCCGGGCCGCCGCGATCGTCGAGCCATCGATCTCGGCGCGGATGACGTCGCTGGCCGAGGCCGTCGAAGTACGCGGTCCGCGCGTCGTAGTCTTCAACCCCCTGCCGTGGCGGCGCGACTCACTCGTTTCTTTCGACCTGCCGGCCGGGGTTGAAATCGAAGGTCTTCAAGACACGGAGGGGGGCGAAATCATCGCTGCAGAGAGCACTGATCGCGGTTGCCGATTTCTGGCCCGCGATCTGCCGCCACTCGGCTACAAGACGTTTGTGCCCGCAGCCCGTTCCCGCGGTCGTGAAAGCGGATCTCCGTCGGATTCGAGCGTGGCAACGCTGGAGAACGAGTTCTTCGCGCTTGCTCTCGATACGACTCGCGGGGTGATCGTGTCGCTGCTGGACAAGCGGACCGGCCGGGAGCTAGTCGCTTCACGCGGCCGATGGGGATTCGGCCAGTATCTCTACGAGCGGTTCGACGAGGACATGAACCAGGCCTATCTCAAGGCGTACCTCAAGGAGATTCCTTCCTGGGTTGGGCATTTCACGCGGTTCGACATGCCGCCGGCTTCGGAGGCGCCGTATTCCGCGGCATCTCCGCGCGACTTCCGCTGCGAGGTGCGTCGCACGTCGTGCGGTTCGACCGCGCTGATGACCGCGGCCCCGGGTGAAACGCAAGCCGAGCAGGTCGCACTAGAAGTCACGCTCCCCACCGGGCTGCCCTATCTGGACGTCACCTGGAGTATCCGCGGCAAGCAGCCCGACACGTGGCCCGAGGCGGGCTGGCTCTGCCTGCCGCTGGCGATCGAGGAACCTCAGTTCCGCCTGGGACGATTGGGCGCCGTGATCGATCCGGCCAACGACATCTGCCGAGGTGCGAATCACGAAGTCTTCTGCTTGAACAGCGGCCTGACCGTGACGGGCGCCGACGGCTACGGCGTCGGCGTCTGCCCGCTCGACTCGCCGCTGGTGAGCCTCGGCCGGCCTGGAGTGATGCGCCACTCCATTGACTTCGCGCCCCGCGAGAGTGTCGTGCTGGTCAACCTGTTCAACAATGTCTGGGGAACGAACTTCCGCCAGTGGATCAACGGATCATGGTCCTCCCGGGTGCGCCTGTGGGCGATCGACGGAAAGTCGATCGAAGACAACCTGATTTCGCCGTCGTGGGAGGCTCGCGTTCCGTCCGAAGCCATTTACTGCAGCGCCCCGGCCGGCCGGCTGCCGGCGTCTCAGGCGGGCCTGGAGTTGTCGCCGCGCGGAGTGCTCCTGACTGCGTTCGGAGCAAACCCCGACGGCGATGGGCTCGTGCTGCGCCTCTGGGAGCAAGCCGGACGGAATACCGACTGTCGCATCCGGTTGCCGTCCGGGCGTCGCTTCGAATCGGCTCGGCGGTGCAATCTTCGCGGTGAATTCACAGGCGACGCTCTTACGATCATGGACGGGCAACTCGAGTTCGTGCTGGGCCGCTATCGGCCCGAGAGCCTGATCCTGGATTGAGCGAACGTGCGGGCCGGCGCCCGCCCCGGCAGCGTCCGCGTCGCACGGCGCTGCCGGTTCGTGCCACGGCACGCGCTGGCCTGCACACGCGGCCGACCCTCGCCCAGGGGCAGCGCCGCGCTAGAATTCCCTTCCGAGCCTGAGCCGGCGATTCGTCAGCCGGGGATCGGTTCACTTCATTTCCTGCCGCCGGTGTACTATGCCCAATCGATTGGCCAGCGAGATCAGCCCCTACCTCCAGCAACACGCCGACAATCCGGTGGACTGGTATCCGTGGGGGCCGGAAGCCTTGGATCGGGCGAAAGAGGAGCAGAAGCCGATCTTTCTGTCGATCGGCTATTCGGCCTGTCACTGGTGCCATGTGATGGCCCATGAAAGCTTCGAGAACGAAGAGATCGCGCGCATCCTCAACGAGCATTTCATTTCGATCAAGGTCGATCGCGAGGAACGCCCGGAACTGGACCAGATTTACATGGAGGCGGTGCAGATGATGACCGGCCACGGCGGCTGGCCGATGTCGGTCTTTCTCACACCGTCGCTGGAGCCGTTTTTCGGCGGCACGTACTGGCCGCCGACGCAGCGGCACGGCATGCCCGGCTTCAAGCAGGTACTCACCGCCGTGGTCGACGCCTGGAAGAACCGGCGTGATGAGGCGGTCAAGCAGGGGCAGCAGTTGGCCGACATGCTTCGCGACACGCGGTTGAGCGACGGCGAGCCCGGCGCGCCCGATATTCGCCTGCTCCGGTCGGCGGAGACGACTTTGGGGCGAGGCTTCGACCGCATCCACGGCGGCTTCGGTTCGGCTCCCAAGTTTCCTCATCCGATCGACCTGCGGCTCCTGTTGCGGCTGTGGCGCCGCAGCGGCCGCGACGAGTTGTTGTCGATGGTCACTCAGACGCTCGACCGCATGGCCGCCGGTGGAATCTACGACCACTTGGGAGGCGGTTTCCATCGTTACAGCATCGACGAACGGTGGCTCGTGCCGCACTTTGAGAAGATGCTCTACGACAACGCGCTTCTGTCCGTAGCGTACCTTGAAGCATTTCAGGCTACCGGCCGCGCACGCTATTCGCGCACTGTCCGCGAGACGCTCGACTACGTGCTCCGCGACATGACCGATCCCCTGGGCGGCTTCTACAGCACCGAGGACGCCGACAGTGAAGGCGAGGAAGGCAAGTTCTACGTCTGGACGACGGCCGAACTGGAGGAAGTCCTTGGAGCCGATCGGGCGGCGACGTTCGCTCGTGTCTATGACGTCACCCCGGAGGGGAACTTCGAGGGGGCAAATATCCTCAACTTGCCCAAGCCCGTCGACGCGGTTGCGACGATGCTCGCCCGCGATCACGACAGCCTGGAGGCCGAACTGGCGGAGTCCCGCTGCCGGCTTTTTGGCGTCCGCAGCCACCGCATTCGCCCCGGTCGCGACGACAAGGTTTTAGTGAGTTGGAACGCGCTGATGATCGACGCGATGGCGCAGGCGGGGGTTGTGCTCAATGAGCCGCGCTACACCGAGGCCGCGGTGGCTGCAGCACGATTCCTCCTCGAACACCTTCGCGACGAGCGGGGCAGTCTGCTTCACGTCTGGCGAGACGGCCGGGCAGTGCATCCGGCATATCTCGACGACTACGCCGCGATGGCTCACGCGCTGGTCACGCTCTATGAAGCAACTTTTGAGGAACGCTGGATCGATGAGGCGATGCTCCTTGCCGACGAGATCGTCGCCCGCTTTGCCGATGCTGAGGAAGGAGGCTTCTTTTATACTTCGGCCGAGCATGAATCACTCATCGCCCGGAAGAAAGACATGCTCGACAGTTCCATTCCCAGCGGTGGCGGACTGGCGGCGGCGGCGCTCCTGCGACTGGGCAAGCTCACTGGCAAGTCCGAGTTTCTGGAGACGGTGGACCGGGCGCTGGCCGCCTCGACGAAGCTCATGGAGCGGGCCCCATTGGGCACGGGCCAGTTGCTCTTAACCCTCGATGCCTGGCTGGGGCCCGCAGCCGAGATCGTGGTCCTCGCCGCCGAAGCACCTGGGGAAAACGAGGCCTTCCTTGGCGAGTTGCACCGGCGGTTTCTGCCCAACAAGGTGCTCGCTTTCCGTGACGGCCGGGCGAGTGTAGCTCGATCAGCCGCATTGGATGGGATCTTTGCTGGTAAGCAGCCCATCGCGCACGGCCCGACCCTCTTTGTCTGCCGGAATTTCGCCTGCGAAGCCCCGGTTTCCGGCCGCGAGTCCGCCCTGGCGGCGATCGACGCGCTGGCTGGGAGTAAGGAATGAAGGACGGGAATAGTGAATCCGGGATGAAAAATGCGGAAGTGTGATTGCGATGCCGGCGTCCCGTTCTGAAGTGCTCATACGGTATTCCGCATTCGCGATTTCCCGCACCCAGGCAATGCCGGCGTCCCGGGCAGGGCTTGTGCCACTCGACGGCGCCAAGTCCGGCGGTTGTCCGGGCTGCCGCCGCGAATTACAATCGCGTCGTTATCTTTGAGCGCAACCGTCTTCGGGTGCGACCGCCGCGTGCCCCGGGGCGGCTTGTACCGTTCTATTGTTGAGGAGACCCACCGTGAAACGCCGCCAGTTCATCGCCGCTTCGTGCCTCGCCGGATTCACGCCCTTGGCCGCGATGGCCCAGGAGTCGCAACCGGCAGAAGTTGCCACTGAGGCGATCAAGCTGCAGCCCCAAGGATTGATCGACGTCCAGCACACCGGCCCGGCCCGGCAGTTCTTCGAACTCCGCGTCTACCGCAATGATCCCGGCGCAAAGCAGCAGGCGCTCGAAGAGTTCTTTGCCGAGGCGGCGATTCCTGCATGGAACCGGCTGAGCATCCAGCCAGTCGGCGTATTCAAGCAGAAGGATGGTGCGACCGGCGACCTGTATGTCCTTCTGCCGCATCGTTCGCTCGAATCGCTGGTGACCGCCACCTGGCGGTTGACGCGCGATGAGCAGTTTCTTCGCGCCGGCGCCACCGTGCTCGACGCGCCGCTCAACGATCCGGCCTACAAGCGGATTGAGATCAGTCTCCTCGCGGCGTTCATCGGCATGCCGGAACTTGAAGTGCCGACGCAAGCCGAGACTCGGCTATTGCAGCTTCGCATTTACGAGAGCCACAGCGTGAAGAAAGGCCAGAAGAAGATCGAGATGTTCAATGCCGGCGGCGAGATCGAAATCTTCCGCCGTGTGGGCCTCGCCCCGGTGTTCTTCGGCGAAAGCCTCGCCGGTCCCAAGATGCCCAACCTGACCTACATGCTTGGTTTCGAGGACCAGGAGGCGCTGGACAAGAACTGGGAGGCCTTCCGCCAGGATCCAGCGTGGCTCAAACTCAAGGATGATCCGCAATACAAGGACACCGTGTCGAACATCACCAATCTCATCCTGCGCCCCGCCGCCGGTTCGCAGATCTGAACAGGCAATGAGGAGTCTTGTCATGCGACGTCTTTTGGCAGCCGTGTTGGTCATCTCATCGTGCGTGCTGGGAGTCGTTTCGGCGGCAGCAGCCGCGGAGAAGTGGAACACCGAGAGCCCCGCCGATCGCGACGCCCGGATGCAGTGGTGGCGCGACGCGCGGCTGGGCTTGTTTATTCACTGGGGACTGTATGCCATTCCGGCTGGCGTCTGGAACGGGCAGGACGTGCCCGGAATCGGTGAGTGGATCATGGACCGGGCGAATATACCGGTCGAAGAGTACGAGCAGTTGGCCGGCCAGTTCAACCCGGTGAAATACGACCCGGTCCAGTGGGCGCGGATCGCCAGGCAAGCCGGCATGAAATATGTGGTGATCACCTCGAAACACCACGACGGTTTCTGCCTGTTCGAGACCGGCACCACCGACTACGACGTGGTCGACGCCAGCCCGTACGGCAAGGACCTGCTCAAGCCGCTGGCCGAGGCGTGCCGGAAAGAGGGGATCGAGTTCTGCACCTACTACTCGATCATGGACTGGCACCACCCGGCCCAATACCGCAACAACCCCCAGCGCTACAATCCGACCAAGATGCACGCCGACCGCAAGGCGGAATACATGAGCTACATGAAACAGCAGCTCAAGGACCTTCTTGCCAGTTGCGATCCGGCCGTGCTGTGGTTCGATGGCGAGTGGCCTGACTGGTACACCGAGGAAGACGCCCGCGAGGTGTACCGCTACCTTCGCGAGATGAAACCCAAGCTGATCATCAATAACCGGGTTGGCAAGGGGCGCAAGGGCATGGAAGGGATGAGCAAGGGCGATCAGGACTACGCCGGCGACTTCGGTACCCCCGAGCAGCAGATTCCGGCTACGGGACTCGAAGGGGTCGACTGGGAGTCGTGCATGACGATGAACGACACTTGGGGCTACAAGAAGAACGACCAGAACTGGAAGAGCGCCGAGACGCTGATCCGCAACACGATCGACACTGCCTCGAAGGGAGGCAATTACCTTCTGAACGTCGGGCCGACCGCCGAGGGCGAGATCCCCGCACCATCCGTGGAACGGCTTGAGGCGCTCGGTCGCTGGATGAAGATCAATGGCCAGTCGATCTACGGCACCCGTGCCAATCCATTAGCTGAAACACCGTGGGGCCGCTGCACCCAGAAGAAACTCGAAGGCCGGCGCACGCGGCTCTATCTGCACGTCTTCAACTGGCCGCAAGACGGCGTTCTCACCGTTGCCAGCTTGAAAAACAAGCCCGTGGCCGCCGGCATCCTGGGCGGAGGGGAACTGGAAGCTTCGGCCGCCGAGGGCGCTGTTCGCATCAGCGGCCTCCCCGCGGAAGCCCCCGATAAGATTGCCACGGTCGTCACGCTCGACATCCAAGGCCAGCCGCAGGCGGTGTCAGCCAAGTGATATCAATTCACCGAGCGAGGGCGCCGTGCACCACGGCGCCCGGGCTCTCCCATGCCTCTCCGTAGGTTGGGCTTCAGCCCGACCTCGCGCCGCATTTGGCGGAGAACTACCACTCTTCGCGCCCGCCGCTTCACGAGCGACGGCGCTCGCGGGCTACGCCCAAGTCTTCGGGTCATCGCCCACACGCAGGCAGATGGCCCGGCCACCGCTCAGTTCACTTCCTGCCAGCGGGCGGTGACGTTCTTGGTGCGGATCTCGACTGACGAGATACCAGTCGATTTGAGTTCGGCCTCCAGATCTTCCTTGGCCTGAAGATCGTCGCGCCAAACCATGACTTTCTTCTCTTCCGGCAGGCTCTCCACGCGGAACTTCTTCTTTACCAGTTCCGACAGCTTGTCCCAGGGGGAGATGACGGCTACGAGTCGCTGTAGTTCGGGCATGGTAGATTCGCGTTTGCCCATCCGGTCCGAAGCGCTCGGCTGCGGAACTTGGTGGCTTCCGTTAATAAATGGGTTAGACTTTGGCCCTTTTTTACCGGATCGCTGATCCGGCCTGTAATCCAGGCACTGCCGCGTCAGCAGGTCACGTGGAACAGCCCTGCCTTGCGTTGGTTCGAGTCGTTGTAGGCAACAATCGCCTGTGGCGTCGGCAAAGCGCGGTGCTCGATCGACCGCTGCTGGAGGTAACGCCGCGCGGCGTCGTCCAACTGCAGCTGGCCGCTTTCACCCGTGCCGATGAACACGGCGGTGGGACCTCCCTTGCAGACCTTCTCCAGTTCTTCCGCGCCGATCGTGTGGGAATCGCCGCAGCCGAGCTGACCGTCGGTCTTGCGGCGTTTGATCCTGCCGTCGACGCGCACATAGACGTCGTCGGTGTAAGTCTGGTTGGCAATCAGCACCTCTCCCTGCCGCGTCCACGTGACAGCCGGATAGGTGGGCGCGAACCGGTACTTCTTCTTGAACGGGTTGCGGCCCGCATGTCGAGCGGCCAGGGCGGCGGCTCCCAGCACAACCGCGTCGTCGCCCAAGGCTGAAAGAACCACGTGGCCGGCATCGCGGGCCCCTGGCAGCTTGTCCCCAGTAACAATGCCCTCGACGATCGGCAGGATGTACGCGTGGCAGGCCTCGACCACGCCGCCGCCGAGCACGATCAGTTCGGGATCGAGAAGGTGACGGATCGTGAGACAGGCGTGGCCAAGCACGTCGGCGGCGCGGTGGACGACCTCGGTCACCAGTTCATCCCTCTGCTCCAAAGCCTTGCGGAGCGTGCCGGAACGGATCTGGCCCAGGTCTCCGGCGAGCATCTCGTTAAGCGCGGTGGGCCGACCCTGCGCGACGCCTTCGCGGATATCGCGCTCGATCGCCGATCGACTGGCCGCGGCTTCCAGGCACCCCTTGTTGCCGCAGCCGCACAAGCGCCCGCCCATTTGCATCACCGTGTGGCCCACCTCCATCGCTGCCTCTCGGGCCCCCCGCCACAGCTTCCCCTTGCGAACGAACCCACCCCCCAGACCGGTCCCCACAAACATGCCCACGACGCTCTTGGCGTTTCGCGCCGATCCCAGCCAGGCCTCGCCCAGCGTCCCCAGGTTGCAGTCATTGCCGATCGCGACCGGCACCCGGAATCGGGCCTCAAGGTGCGGCCCCAACTCAACCCCTGTGAGGTTCATGTTCGGGGTGACCACCACCCGGCCCGAACGCGGCTCCACCACGCCTGGCACGGCCACCCCGATCCCCGCGAGCCCGTTGGGCCGGACCGCCGGGTCTGAGAGCACTTGCTGCATCGCAATTTCCAGCGCGGCGAGCACTTCCGGTGAGCCTCCTTCCCGTGGAGTTCTCACGCGCTCACGGGCCAGAATCGACCCCGATTCCTCGACAAGCGACGACTGGATCTTGGTGCCGCCAATATCCACCGCCAGATACAGTCGGCTCTTCTTGACACGTTTGCCGTCGGTCATGGGGCATCCCTTTGCGGCGGAGCGGGAACCTGGCGATTGTTTCCAAAACGCTGGAAAAGTGGTGACACCCGGCGGCCCTGCTGGAGTGGGAGCCGAGTGCCGCGGCTGTTGGCCCGCGCCATTGAGACTCTGCTTTTATCGCAATTGTACGCCAGTGTAAAGCGGCACCGGGCAGCCGCCGGTCCGAACCACAGACTCCTCCGGCCGCGCGTTGCCGGGAGGTATCGGCTATCGCCGCTATCGGGACCTGTTCGGTTGGAAGCTGGCCGCCGCTTCGAACACGCCGCAGGGGCGCTGGAACGTCCCGCACTGACAGGGCGGAAATGGCCGATTGGTTTCGGCTGAAAGCGGACCACTCAAAGTCGCCCATTCACTCTCGACTCTCCACCTCAACGTCTTCTTCCACTTCGGGGTGCATCCAGCGCTTCAGCAACGGCGCAATGGCAAAGCAGATGACCGCCGAGAGGATCGCCGTCAGTGCGATGTTCCCGAACACGCCATGATAGAGCCCCAGCGTTTCGATCGGAGGCGGGATCACCTGCTCGGCCCCCGGCTCGTGTGGCAGGCCGGTCAGTGTGGCGATCATCCCCGCAAGGTAGTTGGAGAATGCCGTGGCGAGAAACCATGCCCCCATCACCGTGCTCACGATCCGCGTCGGCGAAAGCTTCGTCACCATTGACAACCCGACCGGCGACAGGCAAAGCTCCCCGGTCGTGTGCAGCAGATAACCCAGCAGGAGCCATGGAATCGCCACCATCCCCCGCTCGTCGGCCTGGTGCGCGCCGAACCACAGCGCCGCAAAACCGAACCCGAGTTGCAGCAATCCGAATGCAAACTTGACCGGCGTGCTCGGTTCGAGGCCCCGCGCGGCCAGAACCGCCCACAGCGCGCTGAACACCAGCCCGAATAGCAGGATGAATATCGGATTCGCCGCCTGGAATTCCGAAGCCGGCACCTCAGCGCTCCCGATCCCCATCCCCACGTGGGCATCCGTCACCGGCCAGCGCAACGTCTGCACCCCGCCATTCCCCCGCGCGGCTTCCTCGCGAAGCTTGGCCAAGTCGCTCAACGTGAACGGCTTCCCTTTGTACGGGTAACCGAGTTGCTCCTGGCTCAGCAGCGGAAGCTCGGCGAGATCAGCCGAACTGGACCGCGGCGAGATCCGGAATTCCAGCGTCGTATTCACATCCTGTGCCGTGAGTCGCTGGGATTCAAACACCCGATCGACGTTACGGTCGGTGAAGTTGTTGATCGAACTCCCCGCCTGCTCGAAGAATGCCCAGAAGAGCATCGAGAAGAAGAACAGCGTCAGCACGACAAACAACCGCTCTCGTTCAATCCGCGACGCCCGGAACGCCTCGACGATCAGCGAGCCGAAGGCAAGAAGTCCGAACAAGATGAGCAGATAGCCGGCGACCGTGTTCCGCTGCACGAGCATGGCGATCAGCGGCACCGCGGCAAGCACCCCAAGGAATATGGCGTTCTGCGCCGACACCCAGGGAAGCAGCGCCGCCGCCACGGCAGTGACAAGGACCATCCACGGTTCGACCCCCGCGTCCTCAAACAAGTATCCCGCCGCCACGAGTCCTGCCGCCGCTAGAAACAGTGACCCGTAGTAGGCGAAGAGGTTCTCCCGCAACACCGGCAGGCCCAGCCGCCTCAGACGCTCCGGCGCCGGCGGCGCCCCGGCTTCCTTCGGCACGCCCCCCCGTCCCAGCGCCACCACCGCGATGGCGCCGGCCGCCAGAAGCGCCAGCCCCAGGAAGCCGCGCACCGCCAGTTGCAGCAGGCTGTTCTGCAAAAATGGCAGCGAGGCCGCCGTCCCCGCCGCCCCAATCCCGATCAGCGCCTGCGTGAGCCGCGTCGGCGCGACAAAAATGGCCACCCCCACCAGCATCCCAACCGTAGCCAAGCCGAACCCGTAGTGCCATCCGTAGGTTTCACCCACGTAACCGCACAATACCGGCGCCAAGGCAGCCCCCATATTCACGCCCATATAGAAGATCGTAAACGCGCTATCCTTTTTCGCGCTTTGCTTCGGGTAGAGCGTGCCGACAATCGTAGAGATATTGGGCTTGAAGAAACCGTTCCCGCAAATGAGCAGTGCCAGCGCTACAAAGAACGCCGATTCGTACTCCAGCGTCATCGTCAGGTGTCCGGCCGCCATCAACAGCCCACCGAGCACCACGGCCAGCCGGGCGCCCAACAATCGATCCGCCAGCAACCCGCCCAGAAAGGGTGTCGCATACACCAGCGCCGTGTAGGCGCCATAAACCTCGTACGCCTGGTTGTCGCTGTAGCCCAGAAACCCCTTGATCATGTAAAGGACCAGCAGGGCCCGCATGCCGTAGTAGGAAAACCGTTCCCACATCTCGGCGAAAAACAGCGTAAAAAGCCCTACCGGATGGCCAAACAACGTGCTCGATTGGTCTTGGGGCTCGGTCATAGGTTCTTCTGCGGCAAGGGTCTAGATCGGCCAGCACCCGCACGATGGGTTATCTATTCGTACGAAACATGGAGCCCGCTGGCAAGCTCAACTCACCCCACTTCAGCCGGGATCATGATAAGTCGCTGGGCGGCCTCCGGAACTCCGCAAAACTTTTTTCAGAATCCGCGGAACCATTCCCGATCCGCCGGGTTTAATCCATCGTGAGGCCCGGCACCCGCCCGACCTCAACACCGGAACAGCACTCAGGAGGACATTCAAGAGCGTCGGGCACAAGCAGTCTCCAAGCAGGTGGGCTGGCCTGCATTCCCATCAGGCCAGACGCCGCGGGTTTCCTTTTTCCCTCTGGAGCCCGGCGTCCCAGGTTCGCCTATCGGTACGACCGCCCGTACGCTCAAAACGCATACGATGCCTCCCCCTACCTCCGGCCCCGGCACGTTTTGACCTCCCGCCAAAACGGACGCCGGGGCCGGATATTTTTGTCCCGGGATCGAGAATTGCCAATTGCCGATCTGCGATTTTCAGTCGAAAATGGCAGTTCTCTTATGGCGCGCGTCGTCCTAGCTATGTCCGGCGGTGTCGATAGCAGCGTGGCAGCCTGGCTGCTCCGCGAGCAGGGACACGACGTGGTCGGCCTCTTCATGCGCCACGGCATCCAGGCTGAGTCGACCTGCCGCACCGACGGCGACTTTGCCGGCCGCAAGCAGGGCTGCTGCAGTGCCGCCGACGCCGCCGACGCCCGCCGCGTGGCCGACGAACTGGCCATCCCCTTCTACGCGGTGAATTTCGAACGCGAGTTCGTCCAGATCGTCGACTACTTCGTTTCCGAATACGTCGGCGGCCGCACGCCCAACCCCTGCGTCCTCTGCAACAACCGCCTCAAATTCGGCAAGCTTTTCGATTATGCCGACAGCATCGGCGCGCAGTACGTCGCTACCGGACACTACGCCCGCCTGCTGCCGACAAATGATACCGACGTCCCGGCCCTCCACTGCGGGCTGGACGCCGGAAAGGACCAGTCCTACGTCCTCTTCGGCATCCGGCGGCATCTGCTCGGCCGGATGCTGTTGCCGATCGGAGACTATCGGAAGGACGAAATCCGCCGGATCGCCGTAAAGCTGAACCTCCGCGTCGCCCAGAAGAAGGATAGCCAGGAAATCTGCTTTGTCCCCGACCAGGATCACGCCCGTTTCATCCGCCAGCGCGAGAACACTCCGGACACTTCCGGCGAGATTGTCACTATCGATGGCACGATTGTCGGCCGTCACGACGGCTACGAACGCTACACGATCGGGCAGCGCAAGGGGCTGGGAATCGCCTTTGGCGAGCCGCGGTTTGTGGTCCGCCTGGAGCCCGACACCCGGCGAGTCGTGATCGGCACGCGTGACGAGCTTGCGCGGAACGAACTGAGCGCCGCGGGCGTGAACTGGCTGGTAGAACCACCGGCCGCGCCCCTGCGCTGCCGCGTCAAGATCCGTTACCGCAGTGCGGCGGCGGCAGCCACTGTGGAGCCCTCCGGCGACGACCGGTTTCGGGTGCGCTTCGACGAGCCCTGCTACGGAGTCGCGCCCGGACAGGCGGCGGTTTGCTACGATGGCGACCGCGTGCTGGGCGGCGGCTGGATTGAGTAGCGCCGCTGAATAAGAGGCTCACGAGCCCGATCGAGCAGCCTGGCGCGCGGGGAGCCAAATGGTGAACGTGCTTCCCTGGCCAATCACGCTCTGGGCGGTCGCCCGGCCGCCATGCACCTGTGCAATGTGTTTGACGATGGCCAGTCCAAGTCCGGTGCCGCCAAGCTCGCGGCTGCGGGCCTTGTCCACTCGGTAGAACCGCTCGAAGACCCTCGCCAGGTGCTCGCGTGGTATACCGCAGCCGCGGTCGACGACACGAATCGCGATTTCGTCGGCCACGCGCTCCGCGGCGACGGATACCGTTTCATTGGCGGGCGAATACTTGACGGCATTATCAATCAGATTCACGACCGCCTGCTCGACGAGCGGCGCGCTGACCGTCGCGGTCAATTCGGGCTCACAGCGGACATCGAGAGTGATTCGCCTTTCGGCTGCTTTGTGCTGGCAAACCCCCACTGCCCGTTCGAGAATTGGAGCGATCTCGCCGGGGTGCAGTTCGATACCCGCCTTGTCTACTCCTTGCTCCACCCGCGACAGCATGAGCAGATCCTCGATAATCGCTCCCAGACGATCGGCCTGGGCCGCGACAATGCGGAGGAAACGCTCGGCGTCGGCCGGAGTGTGCATCGCCCCGTCGAGCAGCGTCTCAATAAAGCCCTTGATCGATGTGACGGGCGTCTTCAACTCATGCGACACGTTGGCGACGAAGTCGCGGCGGACGTTCTCGAGTCGCTTGAGCCGCGTGACGTCGTGCAGGACCACCAGCGCCCCCGCCGCCCGCCCCTGCGCGTCGCGCAGCACGGTCCCTTGGGCGTCGAGAGTCCGCAGGCCCCCGCCACGGTGGAGGATCTCGATTTCACTCGAAACCTCATTGCGGCTGGCGAGCACCTGGGCCACGAGCCGCTGCAGGTCGGGATTGCGCACCACTTCCTGCAGCGTGCGTCCCTCGACCCGCCCTCCTTCAAGCCCCAGGACCTCGGCGCCCGCCCGATTGACGCTGATCACCCGTTCGTCAACATCGACGGCCAGTACCCCCTCGACCATGCTGGAGAGGACGGCCTCGCGTTCATTCCGTTCGCGGAGCACCGCGTTGACGCGGTCGTCGAGCTGGTGGGCCATGCGGTTCATGCTCTCCGCCAGCGCCGCTACTTCTGCGGTGTGCGGAATCGGCAGCTTGTGCTGCAAGTCGCCATGCGCAAATCGCTCGGCTCCGAGCTGGATCTCTTCCAGCGGACGAGCGATTCGCCGGGCGACGAACAGGCTGACGCCCGCGGCCAGCAGCGCGACAATCAGTCCCGCCAAGGCCAACCGCTCGTGCAGCGAGCGAATCATTTCGCGGATGTCGCTCGTGGCAATCGAGACCCGCACCACCCCGACCACCCGCCCCTCGCGGCTCACCGGCAATGCCACGTAGGTCTGATGCGTCTGGAGCGTGTCGCTGAAGCGTTCCGAATGTTCCGCGCGACCGGCCAGCGCGGCACGTATCTCGGCACGGTCGGCGTGGTTATCCATCGTGCCCGGCGTTTCCTGGCTGTCGCCAATCACCTCGCCGTCGGGGGCGACGACTGTGATTCGGGTGGCCGACGCCCTACCCAGCCGCACCGCGACTGAATGCACCTGCTCGCGCCGCCCGGCGGCCAGCGGCGGTCCCAACTGATCGCGGGCCAACGCCGCGCGGGCGCGCAAATCACGGACCGTCTGCTGCCGATAGATCTTCTCGACAGCGCTCGACGCATAGAGTCCCGCTGCCAGAAGCGCGGCCAGTGTGATCAGCAGATACGAGGGAACGAGCTTCCAGAACAGGCGGCGTGTGCGCATGCTCACTCCCAGTACGCTCTCGAAGGGACGCGTTTCTCTGCCTACTCTCCCACCTGGAATATCGCCTCGATTTCGACCGCGGCGCCAAGAGGCAGGGTGTTCGAACCAAAAGCGCTGCGGGCGCCGACGCCCGCATCGGGACCGAACACATCGGCCAGGAGCTGACTGCAGCCATTGACGACCGCGGGCTGCTGGGTGAAGTCGGCCGTCGAGTTGACCAGCCCCACCAGCTTCACCACGCGGAGAACCCGGTCGAGCGAACCAATCGCCGCTCGCAGAGAGGAGAGGATTCCCAGACCGGCCAACCGTGCCGCCTCCTGCCCGGCCTGCTGGTCGAGCTCAGCTCCCACGCGCCCGGCGATCAACTTCCCGGCGGCGTCGATCGGCAGGTGACCCGAGGTAAAGGCGAGACCTCCGATCACCACTACCGGCTTGTAGAGGCCCTTCGGCTCAGCCGGCGGCGGCAGAACCAGGCCCAACTCGCGAATTTGCTGTTCGACGCTCATGACCACCCTCGCGCGGGTTGACGTTTCGCCGCTGCCTAGCCTGCGCCGCAAACGCCGCTCGGCGAGAACGGGATCGGCGCCCGTCAATCGATGATCTTGGTCAGCGGATACTCGACGATGCCCCGTGCCCCGGTCATTTTAAGCCGGGGGATGATGTTGCGGACAATCGATTCATCGATGATCGTGGTCACGTCAACCCAGTCGCGGTCGGAAAGGTCGGCAATCGTCGGCTTCAGCAGGGCCGGCAGGATCGACAGCACCTGGGCGAGATTGGCCCGGGGGACATTCATCATCAGCCCGACCTTGCCTTCAGCGGCCATAGCCCCCTTGAGCATCAGGGCGATGTCGTCGATCTTCTGCTTCTTCCAGGGATCGGCGTAGGCCGCGCGGTTGGCAATGAAACGGGTGGTGCTCTGCAGCACCTCGGCCACGATCCGCAGGTTGTTGGCGCGGAGCGAACTGCCGGTCTCCGTCACCTCGACAATGGCGTCGACCAGCTTCGGCGGCTTGACTTCGGTAGCGCCCCAACTGAATTCGACTTTGGCCTTGACGCCGTGTTCCTGCAGAAACCGCGTCGCCAGCCCGACGGCCTCGGTGGCAATCCGCTTGCCTTCGAGGTCCTTGACGGACTGGACCGGCGAGTCTTCCGGTACTGCCAGCACCCAGCGGACCGGGCGGCGGCTCGTCTTGGAGAACATCAACTCGGCGACTTCGTGAACGTCGGACCCAGTTTCCACTACCCAGTCGTGCCCGGTCAGGCCGGCATCCAGGACGCCGTCTTGAACGTAGCGGGCCATCTCCTGCGCCCGAATCAGCAGGCACTCGATCTCGTCATCATCGATGGTCGGATAATAGCTCCGCGAGCTGAACGTGATCTTGTACCCGGCGCGGCGAAACAGTTCGCCGGTGGCCTCCTGAAGGCTGCCGGCGGGAATACCAAGCTTGAGAATCTTCGACATGTCGGTCTGCTCTGAAAATGGATCGCGGCTACTTCTTGCCATACACCTGCTGTGGATCAAAGACCCGCTGGCCGACGACCTCGAGGCCCGCTGGCGTCACCTTGCGGAAAAAACAGCTCTTGTAGCCTTCATGGCAGGCCGCGCCGCCGATCTGCTCTACCTGGAGCAGGATCGTGTCGGCGTCACAGTCGATGTAGAGGGCGTGCAACTGCTGCACATTGCCGCTTTCCTCGCCCTTGCGCCAGAGCTTTTTTCGGCTGCGGCTGTAGTACACCACTCGGCCGGTGGCGAGCGTTTCGGCGTAGCTCTCGGCATTCATATAGGCCATCATCAGGACTTCGCCGGTCTCGACGTCCTGGGCAATGGCCGGGATCAGGCCGTCCCCCTTGCTGAAATCGGGGCCGGTAGTGGGATTGGGGTCGGACATGGTCGGAAAGACGGGTGTTCGCTGGACGGGGTTCGCGTTGAGCTCAGAACCCTACGAGCATACTACCTGTGGCGGGCAATGACCAGGGGATGAGCCCGCGCGACCGTCACCCCCGTCACCCCCATTCAGCCGCTTACAACAGGAATCACCGCGTCTGGCGGCAAGGACGGCAGAGGTTGGCAGCGGCCAGGTATTCTTGAGTCGAAGAAGGGGTGCGGCCGAATCACTTACCAGCGCTCGCTCGCTGCCACTCCCTCTATTGACTCCCGGTGCACGGGACACGAGGGCCGGTAAAGCGAGGCCGGTTCGCCGGATGAGAACGCTGGCAGAGTTCCATCATCAACCACGGAACCAGCAACAGGTGTGCACGTTGGAACGTTCCCTGACAGTCCTCCTTCCCGTCTGCAATACGCAGTCGACGCTGACCGGACTGGTGCAGCGGATTCTCGAGGTCCTGCCCGACCTCACCAGCCGTTTCGAACTGGTAATCGTCGATGACGGCTCCACCGACGCGACGATCGAAGTGGCCGACGAACTGGCTAGTCGCTACCCCCAGGTGCGGGCCGTTCGGCATTCTAAGCCGCTCGGCCACGCGGCGGCCGTGCGCACTGGGCTGTCGCACAGTTCGGGCGAGATTATCTTCCTCCGCGACGAAGGAGGCGGAATGAGCATCGACGAGATTCATCGTCGATGGCACGCCCATCAGGCTCCCGATCACCATGCGCCCACGAGCCATTTTCTGGCCCGAGCGAAAGGCGACCGAGCGCTTGACGGCGGTTTTCACATGATTCAGCGGCGCTCGATCGAGTCGATGACCCGCACTTCCTCGACCGGAGGCGACGCCCATCGTTCTCCCGCGCCACCCCTCGGCAGCCATAACTCGCACCGGCTTCGCATCTGACACTTCCGCCGGCCGCATGCCAAGGATTTCGAGGCGACCTAAGAAAAATCTTTACTTTCCACCCGTAAGTGGCACTTGCGAAATCCGGATTGCACGGCTAGCATGAATTTGCGCGGCTGGCAAGTCAATTGCTGAATTGGCTTGGCGGACGTGGCGGGTCAGCTCATAACAGGCGGCGGTTCCGGGCAAGGTCCCCGCCAGTGTGGAATCTGAGACGTTCCCTCTTTGGTTCGCGGCGTGTGGGGGCTGTGCTGCAAGAGCCAATGGCTTCCCAGTATGGCGGCCGTCGCGCTGCTTCAATATAGGCGGATGACATAGCGGTTGCGGACTCGGTGTATTTGCGGAGGAAAGCGGCTGGAGTAGAAGAGCGGCAACAAAGGCTGTGTTGGGTCGGTTGCGCGAGTGCCCGTCATTTCCTGGTGGACTACTTGTTCTTTCGTTTTTAGTCGCGCCCGTCTTTCGACCCTCTCACGACGGTTTGACTCGCCGTCGCTCTCCAGACGCTCGACACGCAAACCGGATCCGCCCGGGCTGAGACGTGGTTGGGCTCGCTTTTGGGGAGATGCGCCCGAAGGTGGCGGTTTCATCCATCCGATTTCCGCTGCGCATGACGGGACTTGCTTCAAGGCGAACCTCGACGACCCTCGGCTTACCATTCCCAATCCAGGGCAACGGTGAAGCGCGGCCTTTGCTGGCAAGACTGCTCTTGACTAGGCAGCGCATCCTCCGTCAACGCTCCGGACCATTTGGTTATTGTGGGTTCATTATCCGGGTTATTGTGTCGGTTCACGCCCAAACGTGAACGTGGAGGGTCGCAATCATGAGCATCGCGGATTTCAATGTCTCCTCCGTGGGAACTGGCGGCGATGCCCCAGTGAGAATCCGAAGCAAGACGCGCCCACTGCACCGGCTGGCGGAAGTCCGCCGGACTCAGGGTATCTCGCGCCGCACGCTGGCGCGACGGCTGAACACCGATGTCAGCGAAGTCAAGAAGCAGGAAGAGCAGACGTCCGATCTTCCGCTCAGCGAGCTTTACCGCTGGCAGGCGGCGCTCGATGTGCCACTCCTGGAACTGCTCGTCGACAGCGACGAACCGCTTTCCGCGCCGGTCTTGAAACGGGCCCAGATGGTGCGGTTGATGAAAACGGCCGTCGCGATCCTCGAGCGGAGCCACCAGACCGGTATCCGCCGCATGGCTCAGGTGCTGGTCGACCAGTTGATCGAATTGATGCCTGAATTGAAGGGCGTCAATCCGTGGCACGCCGTCGGCAAGCGCCGCACCCAGAGCGAGGTCGGCCAGGCCGCCGAGCGGCGGCTTTGCGGCAACATGCTCCGTCTGGTCCGCGACATGGGCGAGTAAGCTCGCCTCGCCGCCAGGCTTCGCATTACCGCCCCGCGATTCCGCGGGGCGGTTCTGCTTTCCCCCGCCCACTCTCAATGTCGTGGTTCCTGGAGGGGGATTGTCCGGCCGCGCCACTGGACTGAATCTCTCGCAAACCGATAGTACAGCGCCCGCAGTCCACAACAGACGAGCGGCACAACCAGCAGCGGAAAGAAGGCGGCTCTCGTCCATCGTAACCGGCTGATCTTCCGGGCGTGCAGGATCATCAGGATGTGGACGAGATAGGTGCTGACCCCGGCGGCGAGCAGGAGCGGATTGCGGTGCCACCATCCAGCCGCCAGAGCGGCCAGCGGGACCCAATACACGAGCACCGGGAGCATCAGGGCCGGCAGCGCCAGCCAGGGGTGGCCAAGGAAGGCGAGGATGTTCTTCGTGGGACCCCAAAACGCCTGGTGATTCCCCTTGAACATCCGCACTTCGAGCAGCCGCGGCGCGAGCCGCAGACGGACGCGATGGCCGCGCGATTTGACGGTGCGGGCGAGGGCCACGTCGTCGACCATCTGGCTCCTCACAGCGACAAAGCCGCCCAGGTCGCGCAACACTTCGCGACGCATCAAGATAAGCGCCCCGGCTGCTACGGCCTCCGTCGAGTCAGGGTCGTTGACGCGCGTACCGCCCAGGAGAGCGAGTGCTACCAGGCCAAACGGAGCAAGGCTGACGTTCTCCCAAAAAGATTCGCATATCAATCGCGGTATGTAGCTGATGAAATCCAGATCGTCACGGTGCAGTTCGGCCAGCGCCGAGACCAGGCTTCGTGGAGAGTGCACCACATCGGCGTCGCAGAGGGCAAGGTACTCGCCCGTTGCCAAGGCAACACCGTGTTCCATGGCATTGCACTTGCCAAACCAGCCGGGTTTGAGAGGCGGATCGTGGATCACCGTCAAGCGATGGTCTGCCGCAGCGAGCGATTCAAGAATGGCGCCTGTCCGGTCGCTTGAATGGTCGTTGACGGCAATCACCTGGAGATCAACGTCCTCCTGCGCCAAGATCGATAACATGGCTCGCCCGATATCAGACTCCTCGTTCCGCGCTGGGACTACGACGCTGATCACGCCCTTGGTTACAGCCTCCCCCTGATACTCCTCCGCCTTGCCGACGTGCCGGGCCGCCACCACCGCCAGCGCGAGCACCCCGAGCGACATGGCAGTTGCCGTTACCGAAAGAATGACGAGCGCCTGTTGCCACATCAAGTGCAAGAAACCTCCGTCAGTCGCGTTCCTCGTGGAGCACCATGTCGATCACCACGGTGGCGGCGAGGATCAGCACATCGTCTTCGCCGTCCGCAGTCTCCACGCCGTAGGTGTCGGTCCACGAAAACCATCGCTTGGACACGCGCGCCACGAGGCGGTCCCCACGGTCGAATTCGTACTCGTGGGCCAGAAAGTCGCCGCGGGCTTCCAGATCGTCGGGGCCCTCGACGTCGACAACAAAACGGTGCCGGAGGAGCGTGAACAACTTCTTCTTGACCATGGCTTGAAGCTGCCCGTCGCGGTAAACCTCGTAGGTCGGCCCCCACGACAGAAGCTTCTGGCGGATGTAAGCCAGTTCGTTGCCCGCCATATCGCGGAACGAGAGCTGGTTTCCAATGCTCCATACCTTACCGTCGACGAGGAACACGTCGCGTCCCTGGTCGTCTTTGATGGCAAAGTCGTCCCCAAAGGCAAACAGCTTTTGCTTCATCAGATAGATCATCACGATCGCCTCCTATAAGGGCGGCCGGCTGCCGAATTAATCAGTGGGAGGGTGCCTGCTGAGCATTCTCCGATGCTTGTCGCCTCCGGGCAAGGCGAAGCTCGCCGCCCCTGGCTTGGACATGCGGTAGAAGGCGGAGAAGTGCCGTTGGCCGAATGGCTTGCGTTCCGATCCGTCGATGGTGCATGATGATTGCCAACAATCGCCCCTGCCTGGTGTTCAAGGAATGCCAACTGCACTGGCCTACGCCCGACTGAATCTGCGCTGGAACCCGTTCGGCGAATTGACGCTCGACCAAAGGGCAGCAGTCGCCGTGGCCGATGTCTCGTGCTGGGCCGGCCGCCTGCGACGTCCGGGATTCGCTCTGCAGTTCCTCGGCGACAGCGGTCGCGGAAAGACAACCCATTTGCTCGCCCTGCTTGCTCATCTGCCCGAAGCGGAACTCATCGAAGTGCCCGAATCGGGCCGAATCGCTCCGCCCAGAGCCGCGACAGTTCTGGTCGACGAGGCCCAGTACCTGGGATATCGAGCGCGGCGAGGTCTGTTCCGGCCGTGGAGATCCCTGGCGCTTGCGGGGCAGGCCGATTGTACCCCGGCACTCGTGCGAGCGGGCTTTGAAGTCGCGACGAATGATCCGGGTGAAGCGAACGCCGACCGTTTGATGGAAATCTCCCGGCGGCGAATCGAACTGGCGCGGCGTGGTCCCGGGGTCGTACCTGCGCTGCCGCGAACGACCGCGGAACGGTTGATCGCCGATCACGGTTCCGACTTGCGGGCGATTGAACACCGACTTTACGAATGGATCCAATCGGGAGGCGGCGACGATGTCGAAATGTGATTTTACGATCCAGTTCGAGCAGCCCGAGCGAACGTTTCGGCCCGGCGAACCGATCCGCGGCACCGCCACGATTGAGGTTAACCGCGACTTCTCGTGCGACCGCGTAGTAATCGAGCACCACTGGAAAACGCACGGCAAGGGCAACAGGCAGGAGGGGCCGAAGAACAAGGTGGAGTTCCCGGCGGCCGAGTTCCGCGCCGGCCAGCGGCAGCATTTCCCCTTCCAGTTCACCGCACCGTCGGGGCCGCCCAGCTATCACGGCACGTACCTGAACATCGATCACTACGTACGCATCTACGCCGACATCCCCTGGGCCATCGACCCGAAGTACGAGGAGGACTACACGCTCCTGCCGGGCGACCAATCCTGGGGCTGGCTGCCGACGGCGAAAGCGAAATCGACGGCGGCAAATCAGGGAGGCGGCTGGTTCGCGCTGGCGATCCTGGTCGCCTTCATGATCTTCTTTGGCTCGATCATGCTGCCTTGCGCGATCATTCCGGGCTTCATCGCCGTGATCGTGTTCTACAAGCTTATGCAGAAGTCCCTGGCGCGGCAGAAGTTGGGCGTGGTGGAAGTCGAGTGGGGCAAACGTCGCGTGGCGCCGGGTGGAGAGGTCCCCTTGCGGCTGCGAATCACGCCACCCAAAGCGGTCGAGATCTCTGGCGTGACGGCTCGCGTCCTCGGCCGCGAAATCTGCACCTCGGGAAGTGGCACGAACCGCAGCACCCACACCCACACGCTGTACGATCAGAAGATATCCATTGCGCCGTCGATGCAATTGCCTGGCCGGCGCCTGACGGAATTGACTGGCTCGATCTCCCTGCCGCCTACGGCCGGTTACAGCTTTTCGACGACCGACAACGAACTGAAATGGAGCGTCGAACTCCGCGTCGACGTACCGCGATGGCCGGATTGGGTCGAGGAGACCATCCTCGAAGTGCGGCCCGACGGGGAGCCGGCAGCGGCGTCCACCGAGTTCCCGGAAGTCATCCCGGCCCTCGTCCCGCCGCTACCTGCCGACACGAGCTTCGACCGGGATTATGACTCGTTGGACGGCGGCCCTTCACCGTTTCTGGACAGCGATTCTGCGACCGAGCCGGAAGCATATGAAGCTGCGACCGGGGCGGGCGCCGAACCGCCTTCGACTGCGTCGCTGGCGGCGTTCGCACGCGACCTGGCGGAATCGCCGCGTTACGGATCGGAGCGGACCAACCTGGTATCCCGGCTTCTGGGCCACACGGTCGAAGCGGTGCTCAACGTCGAATCGGTCAACCGCACATTCGACTACGTATCCGATGCGTTTCGCAATGGCCGCACCGTGATCGGCCGCCTTGCCGACACCGACCTGCAACTCGCCGTCCAGTTTCCCGCAACTGAGAACGAGCGGCTCGACACGCTTGTGCCCGACACCCAATTGCCGATCCGCGCCGTGCCGCTGAAGTGGAACATCATCTATGACCGGTTGGAACTGCAGGCAGTGGTATAGAGGCCCAACGTGCTTGACTTTGTCTATTGCCGGGCAAATACCTGGGTGAAGAACTTCTCACCGCCACGGCTGACGGCAATGCCGATGCCGATCTCAAGATAGTTCGCACTCAGGATGTTCTGCCGGTGCCCCGGTGACTGCATCCAACTCCGGACGGCGTCGCGCGGTGTTGGTTGCCCTTGGGCGCAGTTCTCCGCCGCGGCGCACCACCGATAGCCCATCGCGCTGATCCGGTCGGTTACCGAGAGTCCATCGAGCACGTGGCTCAACAGGTTGCGGCGAGCCATGTTCTCGGCGTGCCGCCGGGCAGCGAGGTTCAGACTGCGATTGCCCCGCAGTGGAGGCAGTCCCACTCGGGCGCGCTCCGCGTTGGTCCACTCGAGCACCTGTCGTTCCTCCGCAGTGAGATCGTCGGGACGCAAGTCGACGACGATCGGCTCACCGGCCCGCACCCGGACTTCGCGATCGACCATGCAAGGCCGCGAACTCTCGATCCAACTCGCCTTGAGCCGATAAATGTACTCGCAGCCGACGCGCATCGGCGGCGAGATTGCCCGGCATACTCCGCCAGCAACCGGCATCTTCGCGCCCTGAAGCTCCAGTTCGGCGCCCGTAGGCACCCACACGGTCAGGTTGATTGGGGCGGAATCGGGCGGTTGTTCCGCCGCCGCGGCGAGAACGACCGAGAACAGTAGCGGCATGACCGCCAGGCGGGCACGGTTAGACATGGTTCAGTCCGCTGCAAAAGCAAGCGGCCGGGACCAATCATCCGATGCGCACCCGGCGCGCGATCCTGGAAAGGGCCTTCCTGCCCAAGTCTCTCCATGGAATTTCCAGGTGCCAGAATAGACTCCGCTCGACAAGAAATCAAACGAGTCTCAACGTCGACCCCACCCACGGGGGTGGAATGGTGAAGTCCGTCCGATGGGCTGGCTCCAGGTCCTTACGGGGCGAGCAAACCACAAACTGCGCGACCTGGGGCGACAGGGAGAACTGGTAAAGCGATCGCTCCGCTCGGGCCGAAAGTTGCCGACAGGTTGGGCTTGCGTGGCGGACTCTCGCTTGGTATTTCCCAGGCCCAATTCTGGGGGCTCCTTTCACGCGTGTCTCGTCTGCCATTCCGTGAGCGACTTCTTGGTCCAACGCCGCCTTGCCGACTATCGCTGGGAAGTGCTGGCCGAGTGGGAACCGCTCCTGTTCGGCCCCGAAGGATTGCGGTTGGACCAATGGCGGACTGAGGGGCGAGTGGGAGTCGTGAAGCACGGCGACCACCGCACGGTCTACCGAGTGCAACTGCCAGGCACGGCCATCTATATAAAGCAGTATCACTGCCCGCGGATCGCCGACGTTGCCCGACACCTCCTGTTGCCAAGCCGCGCGCGGCGCGAATGGCAGCGGACCAGCCAGGCGACACGGCGAGGAGTTCACACTGCCAGGCCGCTCGCGTGGGTCGAGCGGGTGGCTCAGGGGCTTGTTCGCGACAGTTTCTTCATCAGCCAAGAGATCCCCGACGCATGCACGCTTGACGAGTGGCTGCGTAAGTGCACGCCTGGTATGCCAGCCGACGCTGCGACGGGTCAGCGTAGCGAGTTGGCCGGGGAACTGGCACGTTTCGTGGCCTCCGCACATCAGGCCGGCCTCGTTCACCACGATCTACACCTGGGCAACATCCTTGTCGAAGACGGCCGCGCCAGCAATGGAGGAGGGGGACGGTTGGCGTTGAAGTTCATTGACTTGGCGCGAGCCTCACTCACTGGCCCGCTGAACTGGCGCAAGAGTCTGGCAAACCTCGTCCCGCTTCACGCGGCTTGCTGGGACCGGACCTCCCGCGGGGAGCGAATGCGATTCTGGCGAGCCTATCTCGCCGCTCGCCCCGAACTGTTTGTGCTCGACCAGCGGCGCGCGTTGGAGTGGCTTGACGCGGCCACGCGGCGGTACAGTTCCTTGCTGCAACGCGGTCGCGACAAGCGTTCGCTGCGCGCCAACCGCGACTATGTCGGCATCCATGGCGACCAGGGTACTGCGTACGGCATTCGCGGCCTGCCGAAGGTCGACCTCGCCCGGCTGTTGAGCAATCCGGAACAGTTGCTGTGGCGCAACCTCGAGCGGCCAGTCAAGCTTGGCCACAGCAGCCTGGCGGTTGAGGCGGAGATCGAGGTCGATGGCCGGCCCACACGAGTGCTTTACAAGCGGTTTCGCGCTCGCAGCGGTCTCCGCGGACTCGTGGCCCAGATGTGCGGAACTCGGGCGGTTCGCGCATGGTATTCTGGTCACGCGCTGCTGGAGCGTAATATTCCCACCGCTCGCCCGGTGGCTGCGTGCGAGATCTCGCTACCCGGACGGCGACGGCAGGGCTACCTGGCCACGGAATGGATCGAAGGGGCGGAGAATTTGCATCTGTTCGGCTGGCGGCTGGCGTCTCGGCCGCCGAAGGAGCGATTTCGCCGCGCCGCCGAGTGCGCGGAGAGCCTGGGCGAAATGCTCGGCCGCATGCACTCTTGGCAGATCGTGCACGGGGACCTAAAAGGGGGCAACCTGCTGGTGGTCGATCGCGACCAGCAGTTGCGGACTTACGTGATTGACGCCGACGACGTGAGGATTCAACGTCGCTTGGCGCCGGCGGATCGGGCTTCCGACCTGGCGCGGCTCGTCACCAGCCTGAGTGCTCACCCGTGGGTTTCGCGAACCGTGGGGTGCCGATTCTTTCGCGCCTATTCGCGGCAGTTCCCGCAAGGCGAAGTCGATTGGAAGAAGCTCTGGCGCGACTCGTTCCGCCGCAGCCTGCGACTGATCGAACGGAAGCACCGAAGGCGCGAGCCAGTGCTCTGAGAAGCATCCGTCTCCCGTGGCCGCGCTTGCCCGGATGCGGCCGCGGCGAAAGGAACGCGTCGCCGGCGCGGACCTCGTTCGACGGGTCGATCAGTAGCTGGACCGGGACCCGAATCCCCGCAGACAAATCATGCCGAGGACCGCGAGCCCCATCAGGACAAACAGGAATTCCTGGGCATCCATCTGGATGAGGAACCGCATCACTTCGCGGTAGATGTGTCCCATACACCGTGTACCTTGGACGGTCCGCGACTCCACAGAAGAGACAGGTCAATAAAACACACCCGGCAAGCCCGACTGGCGCGGTGCGGCGCCCGGGTCGGGCCGTGCCGGGTCGTGTCGGCAACGACCGACACGCCCTCTCCTCTGTGCCGCTTGCCCGGCACCAAAGTCTAGTTCAGGAATCTCGGGACGACGGCAAAATCCCTCATTCGAGTGGAGTGTTCTCGAATATGAAGGCATTTTCCAGTGACTTGCGTGGCGAAAGCGAAGAGGTATAATTCACTGCTCCTAACCTTGGGGGTGTAGCTCAATTGGTTAGAGTACTGGACTGTCGATCCAGTGGTTGCGGGTTCGAGTCCCGTCACCCTCGCTTTGCCCCAGAATTAGCCGCAACATCCTGTTAATGTGAGAGTTGTGGCTTGTGGCCCGCCCCCGGGGCAGCGGGCCCAATTACTGGATGGTTTATCCAGTAATCGCTTAAAGCAGCCACAGACGCCGGTGAGGAGGCTCCGCAGGTTGCGAGGCCCGCGGGGGGCCAAAATCGAACAGCTCAGGTTGGTCACCCGGGCGACTAAAGGACAGGTCCCTGATAAACCTCCTTTCCGGCTTCTGCGTTGAACTAACGACAAGTCGCGAGGTGCTGTGTACGGCGACGTACGCGGGGGAAAGTAGGGTGCGGCCATCGGTAACGGTGGTTGGGGTTTGAAGACAACGGTCGAAACGGCCCTGGTTACGCCCTATGGACCTGGTTAACCCTCGCGACTTGTCCCTGTTCTTCTTGTGATGCTCGCCCACAAAATCTGGTGTGGGGAAGCAATTCTCTGTTTGATTGCCTACTAAGGCTGGTAGAAGGCAATCTCGCCGTTCGTGATCCTCACGGCGCCCCCAGTTGACATTGATGCTGGGCGCAGCTTAGCATCGCACACTGTTCGAAACGCTCGTTTAACCGCGGGCGTGAATTAACCAGATCGTTTCGACCGACCCTAGCCTCTACGCAGCCACGCGCCGCCCAAGGCGGCTTCTCTTTGTGGCTCGAAGCACGGCCGCGGCCGATCGGGACAACCGGGCCGAACCCTTCGTCGAAACGGGGTTGGTTACGGCCTCGGCTTCGAGTCATCGCTTGCATCACCGGCGATCCGGTCGCGTTGCGCGCTTGCGCCTGCCCCGCAGGTGCGCGCCGACCGGTCGCCGCGATGCTCGCGTGCGCGATGGAGAGCCGCATGCGCCGCACGACCGTCAACCACGGATCCGGGGTTTTCACTTATGTGTCAAATCGGGCCGCCGCGTTCCCCCGCCGCGTGGCAAGACCCGCTAGAGTTGTAACAGAGGCAGACACACGGCGGGCTGAGGGAGCGGCTGGATTCCGCAGGGAGCAAGTCCTTTCGTGTGGGGTTCCAAATGAGTACCTCCCTTCCGAAAGGGCCGCCGGCCAATGGGCCGGACGGCCCTCGACTGTATGTGGTTTTTGGCGAAGACGAGCCGACCACCGTGCCGGCCGGCGAGCCGACGAACTCCTGGCATTGGCTGGAGTTCTGGGAATACTTGCGGCGGACGCGATTCCGATCCGCCGAACCGACCTACGTTCAGCTCTTGGACATCGCGGCAAGGCTGTTCGCCGAGGCAGCCGGCAATCCTCGGCTGGGGTCGATCAACCAGGCCTCGACCGAGGCCTTCCGCGATCTTGTGGCCAAACGGACTTGGAGAGACAGGCCAGTCGGCCGCCGGACGCAGTATCGGCTGATCCGCGATCTGCAGATCCTCTTGGATCTGGCGGCTCCGAAGACTCGCGATCGGCCGCGGGCGGTACGAGACGAGGGGCTTTTCGGCACAAATGGTCTTGGGATGCCGCGCGAGGCGCCTTGGATCGAAAGGCCGAAGCTCGGCAAGCCGCAGGCCAAAAAAGGCTGGACTGTGGACGAGACCGCGAGGATCCTCGAGGCATGCAAGGTGGCCCGACAGCCGTGCGGCGACCGCTCGCCAGCCTGGTGGCGGGCGCTGTTCGTGTGGGGATGGAATGTCGGCACGCGGATCGGTGCCACGCTCAAGCTCAACTGGGAAATGCTAGAAGCCGACGAGGACGGCGGCTGGCTGGTCAAGATTCCTGGCGATATCCAGAAGACCGACGAACCGACGATCGCCTACGTCAATCACGCGGCCTACGAAGCGGCGATATCGATCCGCGAAACCGACGAAGTGCGGCTCTTCCCCTGGCCGTTTACGCTGCAAGTCTGGCACGTTCACCGCAAGCACATCATGAAGGCTTCGGGGATTCCCGAAAGCCGCTATCACGGCAATGGCTACCATGGTTTCCGACGCTCGCTGGCGACGCGAATCAGCAAGATGGCTGGGACGGAGGCGGCGCAGCATCAGCTCGGGCACAGCGACGCGGCAACCACAGCCCGGCACTACGAGCACATCGAGGTAGTCAAGGCGCCGCTGGAACGGATGGCACAACCCACCGATCCATTGGAGCAGAAGCGGCTCTTCTAATCGCCCGCGGTAAGCCGGAGTTCCAAAACACCGGATGCGGCCGCGGTGCGCGCGAGGAAGCACGGGGCGCGATGCAGGAGTGCGCGCCCCGTTTCGTGCAAGGGATGCACGATCGCACCGCGGCCGCCGCTTTACTCGACAGCCCACGACCCGCGCGGTCCCTCAGCTCGGCGCTGAGCTTCGGTCGCGCGGGTTTTTTGTTCTTTGTTTCACGGAGGCATCCATGACAACGCTGGAGGAAATCCGCACGGCGCGGATCGATCAGGCCCTCAAAGACGTCCAGGCAGCATGCTCGCATCTGCGGTGCGTGTCGATCGGGCTGGAGCGGATCGACCCGTTGGAGGACCAGGCCGACGAGGTCGCCGAGCTGGCCGACCGCTGCGAGAGCGTCGCCCGGGCAATCATCAAGCATCGTGAAGAGACCGCCCATGAGCAAGGAGCCGCGACATGCTGAAGAGGAACTCCCGCCGATCTGAAGCCGAGAACCTGTACTGTCTGCGGCGGCGTCACGAGATTCGCTTTCGCCGCGGTCGACATGGCCGCGGACGGCAGCCGCGCCACACGGCCCGCCAGGTGTTGCGGCAGGCCCGTTTCGATATCGCGCCGTAGAGGCCTCTCAACCGTTGAAAGGAGTCTCGCCATGCCGGCGTCTGAGTTCGTGGTTTACGACGTTCGCTTCCTGCCGCTGGACGGCCCGGGCAATCCGATCACCGCGGCGCCGCAATCGAGGCGCGTCGCGGGAATCGCCAATGCCGAAGAAGCGATCGCCTGCCTAGCCCGCTGCGTCCACGGCGAGGAGTTTCTGGGGGTGACTTGCGACGGGGTTCGGATCGTCGAGGTCCGGCTCCTGACCGGGATCGACATCGTGGACGAACCGGTGTTCACAGCAGCGGAGTAGCCATCTCACGGAAGGGAGGCAGTCGTGCCACGACCGAAGCGTGCCGTCACGTTTCGACCTCGCGAGGATCGCGACGAATGCCTGGCAGCGGTATGCCGCTGGCCGGGCCTGCGGAAAGAGCACAAGACCACCTGGCACGAATTGTGTGGGCTCTGCCAGCCAGGCCGAAGGCTGCTGGTGACCAGCTACCCGGAACTGTGCATCGCCCTGGGCGTGGCCCAATCGTCGATCCATCGTCGCCTGTCGGGTTTGGCCCGCGCCGGGCTCGTCAAGTGGCGGGCGATCGACGGCAAAGTGCAGGTGAAGTTCTTCGATCCACGCGCTGCCGAGCCGGGGGCGGCGCCGAGGCCGCCGCGTGTTCATGGTGGCGCACGCGGCGGCCCTTCTCTTTTCGACAAGCAAGACCCCCCGAACCTACGCCTGGTGACAGCGCATCCGGAACCGGTTCCGGAAAAACCGGAATACATTCCGGATGCGCAAGCGGAACCGGTTCCGGATAAACCGGAATCCATTCCGGATGTGAGCCCGAAAACCCCCGCTGCCGGCGGGCTCTCGCGTGCGCAGGCGCGCGACCAAGAAGCTTTTCTTCTAGAAGAAGAAAACTCTTCTCTTACGACGACGACGAACGAAGGAACGAACGTAGGAGAAGCGCGCTCTCTGGCGCTGAGCCTGGCGCGTGAGGCGATCGAGCCGGAGCGCGGGCTCTGGCCGGGCGGCTTGGCGTCGCGGCTGCCGGCCTACGCCCGCGACACGATCGGCCGGCTGGCGTGGCTCGGCGTCACGCGGTACTCGGCGAGCTGGTTCCGCGAATCTCTGGCGATCGCGCGGCGGCGAAAGCCGCGCGATGTGGATTTCTTCAAGGGCGTTGCCGCCAACAAAAGCGGCGATCGCATCGCGTTCTTTGCCGCCTTCGATGCCCTGCCCGGTTGCGAGGCCCTGTTCGGCCCGCCGCGTAACCGCAGCCCGTAGACGCCTGGCGGCGTTGGTTTGTTTCTCCCCCGCCATCGAAAGGATTTGCCCATGGTTGCCTTTGCCTCACCGGATGAGCGAAGCGAGTGCCGGCGCCGGCTGACGCGGCGGCGCGACCGCGCGCGGATCTTGTGCCTGACCCGCTGGATTCTGACGATCGTCGGCCCGCCGCAGTTGCCGCTGCCGATCGCCGCCTGGACCGCGGCGGCCGTGGTTCGAGGCGGCCTGCCGCTTGCGGAAGTCGAGCAGGCCGTGTGGTACCTCTCGCGCGCCCGCCAAGCCGGCCCGAACATCTGCCCGTGTTGCTGCCTGATCGATTTTATCGGCCGGCTGGCACGTGACCGCAGCGTGGTGCTGCCGGTCGGCATCAAGTGCCCCATGCGATGAAAGGATGATCCGATGCCCGCCACGAAAGAACGCAAACGGCCGGCTGCGGCGACAAGCAACGGCAAGGCCGTCGTCAGCGTCACGGAGGAGACCCGCGCCGTTGCGCTAGAGCTGATCGAACCGCGGAAAGACAACCCGCGGAATTTCGCCGAGGACGAGGATTTCCGGCAGCTGGTCGAGTCCGTGCGGCGGCTGGGCGTGCTCGAGCCGCTCCTCGTCCGCCAAAAGCCCGGCTACCACGGTAACGGCGCGCCCCGGGTGGGCGGCCGCGTGCTGCCGCTTTACGAGATCGCCGCCGGCGAGCGGCGGTACCGGGCGGCGAAGGCCGCCGGCCTGGCGGAGGTCCGGGTGACGATCCGCACGATGAGCGATGCCCAGTTGCGGGAAATCCGTTTCCACGAGAACGCCACGCGGAAAGACCTCGACCCGATCGAAGAGGCTCGCGAGCTGAAGGGGATGCTCGACGCCGGCGACGCCGCGGGGCCGACCGAGCTGGCGAAGCGGCTCGGCGTCTCCCAGGGGCACGTCAGCGCGCGGCTCGCGCTTCTCCGGTTGCCGGAGAAGTGGCAGGAGCGTGTTATTTCGCGCGAAATCCCGGCGAGCCATGCCCGCTGCCTCGCGCCGTATGCCGACAAGCCGGAGATCTTGAGCGAGCTGGAAGATGACCTCGATGAGGACTGCGGCTGCAGCCTGAAGCAGTTTGAGGCAAACGTGCGCCAAGCGGCGTGGAGCGGCACTCGGCAGCTCTCGGGCGAGACCTACGATCACGACCTGCACCGACAGGTGCCGATCTTCAAGCCAACCGAAGAGCAGAAGGCCCAACTCGGCATCATCGAGGTGAAGAACTGGTCGGGCAAGAAGGAGCAGCGGGCGTCGAACACGGAGCTGTGGGACAAGCTCCAGGAGGCACACACAAAGGCGTGGGTTAAGAAACACCCAGAGCGCACCTACAGCCGCAACGGCCATGCCAAGCCGAATCGCGATAAGTCGAAGCCGCCCGCGCCGGCGGAGCTGGCCGCCAAGGCGAAAGAGCAGGCGAGGATCCTCGCCAAGCGCGTCTGGCAGTTCAAGATCGATTGGGCCTTGTCGCTCGTTCCCGACGCGGTCATAGCAAACGCTGACGACGCCGCGCTCTTCCAGCTCCTCGTGTTTCTCGGCGGGGCGGCTCATGCGTGGGAGTTCAGTAGCGACTTTGCGGCCCGCGAGCAGCCGCTCCGCAAATCGCTGTTGACGCACAACGTCAAGCCCAAGTCGGCGAAGCACGGCTGGCGATCGACGCCGCAGATCCTTGAGGCGCTGGCCGAACTGCCGAACGGCGGCAAGGTACGGGAGACGGCGGCCGCCTTCGTCGCCGGCTGCTTCGCGATCGACGCGGCTCACAAGATCCCCGGCGGCGAGATTCTGGCCGCGGCCGATCTCTTGGGCGTCGACCTCGCGGAGCGCTGGAAGACCGAGCAGCGCGGCGACCGCGGCCGGGCGTTTTACGAGTTGCACAGCAAGGACCAGCTCGCCGTGCTCGGACGGGAATTGAAGGTGGAAGTGAACGGTTCACTTCCGAAGCCGAAGGTGATCGAGCAGTTCACTTCCAGCCGAGCGACGCTGGCGTTTCCGAAGTCGCTGAAGATCGTGAAGGAGCCGACATGAGCGGGCTCCGGGACTACGACGTCTTGATGCGCTTGCCGGCGGGCAGGACATGCAGCGACTGCCTGTTCTTCCGGCGGTGCAAGGCACTTGGCTACACGCACGACGACCGGACGCAGTGTGATTTCTGGCCGAGACGCTACCACCAAATCGCGATTAGGGCCGAGCCATGCCAACCAAGCTAACCAAGCCGGTTCGCCGGCGGATCGGCGACCTGGTGGTGACGATCCACGCTGGGGCGCTGCACGTCCGGCAATGTCACTGCCGCTCGGGCGTGTCGATCGACTGGAGCGAGTTGGCTGCGGCGGTCGACCAGCCGGCGACGATCCGCGAGGCCTTCGAGCGGCCCATGCCTTACGGCTGGGCGCCGCGGGCCGGCGAGACGGTGTTCGTGCGGCGGGAGCCGAGCCGGACAAGCCGGACGGGCCGCGTCGAGCGGACGTCGTACCGCGTGGGCACCGTGCGTGCCACGCTCCCCGCCGTGCCGGACCCGCTCTACAAGATCGACGTGCCGGCCGCCGGCGGCCGCGTCGTCACACTAACGGTATTCCGAGGGCAAATCCGGCCCTGCCAGTACCTGGTGGTGAAACTGACCAACGGCCGGGCAAACAGGAGGATCAAGCCGTGATTTCGACGATCGAAGTCGCAGTGCGGGATGAGGCCGAGCGGCTGGCGATTGAGAGAGCGCTTCGGGAGGATGATGTGCGGGCGTTTGTCGTGATCGTTGGGGCTCTGATGCCCTTCAGCAAGCCCGTTCAGGCCGCCATGCTCAACCTCGCCGCAGTGATCAGCAAAGAGAATCGGACCAGCGACCACGTCAGGCCATGAGCAAGCCTAAGACGAGTTCTGTCCCCACGAGCGCAAAAAAAGCCCGTGCCGCCAGGGAACGGCACGGGCCAAGAGCACAACACTTCCAGGAGTGATGCGCTGCACCCACCACGACAACCCTAGCTTCGGTTTCCACGCGTAGCAAATGCTCCGACCTTGGAAATTGAGCGGACCCGACGGAGGCAGTGCGCGATCCAACAAAAAAAGCCCTCTGGTCGGCGCGAAGACCAGAGGGCTAGGCGGTTCCGAGCGAGCTGGTTAGTCGCTCAGCATCTCTGTTGATCGGCAATGCTAGTCAGCATCTTCAGAATCGCAAAACGTCTCCGCAAGAGCCGCGTAAGCCGTGCGTTCGACGTCCGTGAGCCTCTCCACCTGTCTTGGCGAGAGCTTCTTCCCGATCAGGGCTGCGTAGGCCAACAGATCGCGGCCGGTAAGGCGAGACAGAACACTTTCGGGAACCAGACAGTTCCTCAACGCGACGTAGGCCATCAACTGTTCGCTCGTCAGATCATCGAGAAACGGCCTCGGCAGAGGTGTGCCCGTGATTGCCGTGGCGGCGATTAGTTGATGACCTCGCAAGCCCGCCAGCATCGATAAGCTCCGTCCGGTCTGCAGAATGGTTTAAGAGAAACCCTAGCACGTAGGTCCGCTTTCGGTATCGCTATTCTTGGGGGCCGATGGACATGCGCCGTTGACGATTTTCTTCAGTCTCAGCTCCGTACGACCGATACAGACCGGAGAAGTCCTCCTTCTGAATCCACGCCTCGGTCTCAGTTGGCCAACAGGCGTGGATTTTTGCGCGCCGATGGGCTTGCCGGCCAAGGCTCCGCTTTACACGATCAACGTGCCGGCCACCGGCGGCCGTATCGTCACGCTCACGGTATTCCGAGGGCAGATCAGGCCCTGCCAGTACCTGGTGGTGAAACTGACCAACGGCCGGGCGCGCAAAAGGACAATTCCATAATCGCTCTGGCCTGCTACGTCAGCTTCGCCAGAATCGCTCCCCAGTCTGGTCCCTTCGGCATGACGAAGATGCACCTCCCATTGCTTCGGTCTGCCCATAGATCGCCAAGAGCGCGCTTTTCTTTCGAGTCGTCATTGCTCCAGCGGTCTTCGCCCTTGTATTCGACTACCAGAATGCGACCATCAACCAGCAGGGCCACGAAGTCGGGGTAGAACTTGTCAGTGGAGGTCTGCAGCCAGAAGGATGCCTCCGGCCGTCGTTCCAAGTTGCGGACCCAGTACTTTACGGCGTCATGCTGATCCAGGAGGGCGGCGCACTCATATTCCTCGCCGTCCCCCTTCAGTTCGCCTACAAGGGGGAAGTAATGCCTGCGGAACTTGTAGGCTCCTTCGTAGTACCAGTTGGGCGCATAGCGATCTTGTGAGTAGTCGAAGCAGATATCCGGGCTGACCTCGACCGGTTCGGCGGCCGCTGAAAACAACTTCCGCTGGAAGGCTTCGGCGGCCGCGGCCTGCCGGTAGTGGTCGATCTTCTCGGCAAGTGCTGTGCGCAAACGGAATTTCTGACCGGCCAAATGGTCAATCGTCAGGTCGCGCGATTCAATTAGCGACGTCAACGCCCGGTGAATGAACAGCGTCGATTCCGCGCGGATGATGTCGGGGTGAGGAATCTGCCGATCCAGCCAATTGGTCAGGCTGGCTACGTCCCAGCCGGGTTCCATGCCCAAGAGCCGCAACTGCCGATGGATCTGGTCGACGAAGTGGACTTCTACCTTGCCCTGGTCTGTAACGTCGATTTCGCCCGTAGCCCCGCCGATATACTCCGATGGAAAATCGGCCTCTGTCAGGCCGGCGTCGCATTCTGAAAGCCGCCAAGCCGTATCGAGAAAATGCCCTTCCTCCAACAACTCAAGCTGGCCGTCCACTCGGATTGCAAGCTGGGGCACGCGGAACGGGCCGCGTTCTTCAGGCTTCGGCTGCGCCGTCGCTCGGCCATGCGACAATTCAACAATCGCCCCCACCGCCTGCTTGCCTTCGGGTGTGATGAAGCATTGCTCCAGCGCGACTTTGTCTTCTTCGGTCAGGAATTTCGTCACGGCCAGCGTGCTGGACTGCGGGTCAAACGTCACCCGCGCCTGAAGTTCGGCCGGCAGTCGGGTCAGATCGGGCGTTTCGGAAACCACCTGTTCGGCCTCAAAGAACATGGTACCTGCCCCAAAGAAAGTCGCTTGCGGTTCTTCCGGCGAGACGAATAGTTCGGCCTCCAGGCGTTGAAAGCCGTTCTCAACCAGCGCGTCTTTGAGCGATGTTGCGGCCTCTGAAAACCGCCGCGAAAGCGCCAGTGCATAGGCGCAGTTCAACTCAGGGTGTTTCTTTTCCTTGGCCCCTGGCAATCGTAAGACTCGGCCCAGTATCTGTTCCACGGCCTTAGTCGATGCAAGTTCCGCCAGTGAACACAGTACATAGGCAAACGAACAATCCCAACCCTCGCTTAGCGCCTTCTGAGTTACGATAAAGCGGATGGGGCACTCGCGGGCGAACAAATCGACGTCGTCGATTTCCCGTGTCTGGCCGGTCGCTACAGCAATCTGGTCTCCGGGAATGTGAAAATCGTCAATGAGCGCTTGACGCACGATTTCAACCGTCAGCGTTTCTTTGTCCTTGAGCTTCGGCTGCGCGTGCAAGAGCACGATCGGCCGTATGTATTCTCCAGTCTGCTTCTCCTCGCTCACTGCAATGGCTTCCAAGCCCCGCTGCGTCCTCAGCGTTTCGGACAGAACCTCTTTCCATTCCGACCTGGTTTCCAGTTTGATCGGCAGCTTGACCATGTCTTCGGCCTTCAGTTCGGCCGCCGAAACATGATGCAAGATGTTGCTGGCAAACTGCCCCTTCTCCGGCTTGTGAGTCGTTTCAGGCGTAGCAGTGAACTCGATAATGCAAGATGGGTTGAACCGTGCCAGCGTGTCAAACGACAATTGGGTTCGCGCATTGTGGGCCTCGTCCATAATGACCACGGGCCTCCACAACCGCAGCACGTTGCAGAGCGAATAAGGAATCACCCCGTCGCCATTGCGTTCAAGCAGCGCCTCCAGCTGGGCTGAGAGCCCGCTGAAATGATCCATCAAGGCGCCGGCAGATTCATAGACTTTGCGACCTTCGGTCTCTTCCACCCGCAGCGCGGCCAGCGTAGCGACAATGATACACGTTTCGCCCGCCAGCGTGCCGCGCGTGACGTAAAGGGCCTCGGCCAGGTCCATGACCGTGATCAGCCCGCCGAAATGGGAATCAACCGCCTGGCGGTAGGGGTGTTGTCGGTCTCGCAGCGCGGCTAAGGTCTGGCCTCGAATCGCATTGGATGGGACCAGCCAAAGGCAGACGGCCCGTTCTGCTTGGAGGTATTCCCTTGTCGCGATCCCCAGGGCATGGCAGGCCATCAATGTCTTGCCACCGCCGGTAGGAACTCGCAGGCAGGTGTAGGGCAACCCAGGCAACTGCGGAACAGCCCGATATGGCCGCTCTGTTTGGTGTAGAAATGCGATTTTCGCGCCGTGCTGTACCGTCAGTCGAAGGTAGCTTTCCAAGGCGCCCAAACTGTCTTTCTGATAGTCCCGTAGTTCCAGCATGGTCAGGATACCTTGATTCCGTAGGGTATCTGCTTGAAAACGACTCCTTCACGCTTCAGACGAGCCTTGCCCAGGCGGCTTCCTTCGCCATAGATGATCCGGGGGCCATTGTAAGCCGGCAACGCCGCCAATACGGAGTTGGTCAACACATTGCCGCCGCTCGTGCTTCGGTCACCAAGAATACCGTTGAAAAGGAGGTAGATCGACTTGCCGTTGTGAATACCCAAGAGTGGCGTCTTGCCGTTACTTCGCTTGGGAAGCGGCTCGCCTGTTTCGGCGAAATAGATATGTGCCGCCAATTCTCCGAATGTGACGCCAGAACGAATGGCTCCGGTCTCCTCAAAAACCGTGGGCCCTAGTCGGCAGTATCGAAGACCGCCACCTAAGCCTGCCTCCACGCCGCGACGAATGCCATAGAGCCGCAGATATCCATCTTCAATCACCTTCTTCAGTTCGTCGAATTCATCACGATTGTCATCGCGGAGTTCGTCAAAGCGAGCGTTGACCTCGGCGCCTTTCTTGATAGCTGTGATGGTAAGTTTCTCTTCAGCCAGAAGTTCAGTTTCATCTCGCTGCCAAGCAGATCCATCAGGACGACGCCCGCAGATAACCGTTGAAAGACGGGGTCTTGCAATGCCCGAACAAACAGTCTCATCCATCTCAACCAAGAGAAAACGTCTGCTGCCGCCGTCGGTCTGATTGGCGTACAGCACAGCTTCCCCGGTCGTGGCACTACCTGCGAACGAATCGAGCACGATATCAGTCGGTTCTGTGGCTTGAAGCACTAGGTCGCATATCAAGCGCGGCGGCTTTGGGAAACTGAAGATTTGATCTCCCAGAACCGACCGTAACGCCTCCGTTCCATCGCTCGTGGAATGGTCGGTAATCACACTGGGAAATCCCATTACATCCGATTTCAACTCGTGCTTGAATACCTTTTGACGAAGGCGGCCGCCCGGCTTCTTGGGATAGAGCAACCGTTTGTCCTGCGCATAGCCTAGCATCGTCTCCTTAGCACAGATCCACCCTGTTCTCTTCGGACAAGGAAAGGTCTGGCCGGTGACAGGATCTGCGAAATCGTAATGTAGGTTCGGACGCTGCTCTTTGGTCGCTTTCCCGAGAAGACTGCAGGAAGTCCAGGGGCCACGTGGATCGTTGTCAGGGTTCTTGTACTTGGTGAAGTCCTTGTCTTTACCCCTAATACGCTGTTCAGCAGTCTTTCCGTACACGAGGATATACTCATGATCCTCCGAAATCCCACTTTGCGGTCGGGTGTCAGTGAAGTGTCGAGACTTCCAGACCAAGATGCCAAGACGAGAGCGACGACCGAAGAGTTCATCCATCAACGCGCAAAGATTCTGCAGCGAGTGGTCGTCGATGCTAATGAAGATTATGCCGTCCTCTGTGAGAAACGACCGCAACATAGCCAATCTCGGATACATCATGCAAAGCCACTTGTCGTGGCGGGACAGATCCTCGGCCTCCCTGCCGACCGTACTGCCCAGCCATTTCCGAATTTCTGGGCTGTTGACGGCGTCGTTGTAGACCCAGTTCTCGTTGCCGGTGTTGTAGGGTGGGTCGATGTAGATGCACTTCACCTTGCCCGCGTAGTAAGGCAACAGAGCTTTAAGCGCCAACAGGTTATCGCCCTGGACCAGTAGATTGCCGCTGCCCGGATCGCCAACCGATAGCTCCCGGTCGCACTTGAGCAGGTGGTAGGGAACCTCTCGGTGATGGTTCACGACCGCCTTCTTCCCGATCCAGTCCAATGTCGGCATCTTCCTCCCTCCCCGGTGTCTGTTTCGAAGCGCCTAAGGTAACGATCTGCCCGGAATCTGGAAAGTGGAAAGCCACGGGAAGGAGAGCATGTCGCAGATGCCCTTCTGGTCTAATCTCGCCCTGATGGGCCGCCAGCGTACTGCTAATCTGAGACTCCGGGAGCGGAGCCATGCAGAGCAACGAAGAGGCCGAGGCCGTTTTGTGGGCGGTCCTTGAGAAGGCGGCGGAGAAAAAGGGACGGCGAGACCCTTTGCACGCGGGCCAGAGCTACCACGTTCGACTGACGGTCAGCGGGGAGATTGCGGGCCGCGAAGTGAGCTGGCCGATCGCCGGCACGCTCGTGGTCGGCCACCCGGGGGTGCGGGCGCAGACGTCGAGCCCGACGGCCGCGGCGCTGGCGGCCTACTTCCTGGGCTGCTTGAGCGCCCGGCACCGCGAGGCGATTCTGCGGAAGCTGCCCGCGGCATTCGCGAAGCTGGGCGGACTGCCCGAGGCACCACCCGCTGTGGTGGAGATGGCACAGTCGCTCTGTAAGCAGCTCCGCTCGACCGGCGAGCCCCAGGCGACGAAGCCGCCGGTGTCGTTTCTGGCGGAAACACCGAGCTGATCGGGATTTACGAAACGGCCGCCGAAAAGCCACAATGAACAGGGGCCGACCGCGGCACACTTCGACTCGAAGTGCGTTGCCACCATGCCGCGCGCCGGCCTTTCAAGCGCGGAAGGGTCCAGCTTGGGCCCGTCCGCGCTTGTCTTTGAGGGTGGGCTAATTCGCCGCTCGCCGCAATGCGGGGAAAGCCGTATCCTGGGGACTGGCAACGCACCGGCTCTAGCGGCGGACTATCCCATGACGCGCGGCGGCGTTGCCCTCTGTCGGCAGCCCTTATTCTCAGAAAGGGCTGTCTAAATGCTTCGGCCCGAGCAGGTTCGGCACATCGAGCAACTGCTGGCCGACGGCCGCAAGCAGCGCGAAATCCATCGGCTGACAGGCACGGCCCGGATGACGATCCGCGCGATCGCCTCGGGCCGGCGTCCCCATTACGAACCCTGCCCGTGGTGCGGCCGGATGAAGCGCGAGGGGACGTCGTGCCCGGGCTGCACGATGATCGCCCAGGCCGCCGAACGCGAAGGCTGGCCGGTCGGCGGCGGCGAGGAATCGGACGAACCGACCCTCCAGCTCCGCGGCGAGCTGCTCCGGCGCTACGAAGAGGTTCGCCGCGGGCGGCCCCTGCGGCACGGCGCGGCGTAGCGGGTGCGCGATGGTCGACCAACGGCTGATCCAGCGCGACGAGGATGCCCGTGAAATCCTCGTCGATCTCCGGCAGCTCTGCCAGGCAAGGACGGACGCGATTGCCCAGCTCGTGGGCGTGGACCGCGGCGAGATTGCGCCGGTGCTCAAGACGCTTTGTTTTCCCGAAGGAGTGACAGGATGAAGTTTTCCAAGATCGTAGCGTTGGTTTGGGCGACCCTCCAGTACATCGACAACATATTGCCGCTGCCGAACTTCTCGGACGTGGTTGCCGTGCGTGCCTGGCTGCTCGCCGCGGTCGGCCTGGCGGAGAAGGTCGTTGGGCTGACGGGGATCACGCTCGATAATGACCTGGTCGAGGCCATCAAACGGGTCGTGGTCAATGACGACACGTTTGCCGCGTTTCACAAGCTGATCGACAACCTGCTGCACAACGACGTAAAGACGGTCCTCTCAACCAGTCCCAGCTCGCTGCGTGCGGAGCTGAACACGTTGGCCGAAAAGACCAAGCTCAATCCGCTGCTGATCCTGGGGATCGTCGAGGCGGCGGTGGCGGTGATCAAGCTGTTCCGAGATCTGCGCACCAAGGCGGCCCCGGTAGCCGCGTAGCTCGGCAGCCGCAACCACCGCTGATCAGAGGGTTCGATCGATGAAACGTCTCTTGGTCCTCGTCCTGCTTGCGACGATGCCGCTGGCGGCGATCGCCGCCGACGCCGTGCCGCTGCCGCCCGGTGCGACGTTCAACGTGCCGACCACGCTGGGCACGGCCACGGCACTGGTGCTGCCGTCGCCTGACGGACGAGCCTACCTGGTGCTTACGATCGGAGGGCCGAGCGGCCAGACGATCATTCCGCTGGTTGTCATGCCGTACGGCACGGTGCCCACACCGGGGCCCGGCCCCGGGCCCGCTCCTGATCCGGTGCCCGCGGGCAAGCTCTTCGTCCTGATCGTCACCGAGACGAAGGACCAGACGCCCGAGCAGGCGGCGGTAGTCAACTCGCAGGCGGCTCGCGATCTGATGGCAGCAAAGGCGTGGCAATGGCGGGTCGTCGATCAGGACGTGGTCGATGAGAACGGCCGGCCTCCGCCCGATATCTCCAAATGGATCAACCAGGCGAAGACCTGGGCGGCCGCCGGCAACAAGCTGCCGTGCCTGATGGTCCTCGACGAGCAAGGGGCCGTGCTGTCTCAGGGCGCCGTGCCGGCGACCGAGGCGGCGTATCTCGACCTGCTGAAGAAATGGGGAGGCCCGTAATGCTGCCGACGATCACGACAGCCGGGCAGGAATTCAAACTCGGCTGCCAGCCGCGCGTGGCGGGCATCGGCGAGCTGTTTCCCGTGTTCGGCGACGTGTTTGAGCCGATCCCGGAGACCGAGTGGCGGGAGGTCGATTACTCGCGCTGCGTGCCGGAAGTGATGCACCAGGACGGCATCGGTGCGTGCAATCCCTTTTCGGCGTGCATGACGCTCAGGATTTGCCGGATCATGGCGGGCCAGCTCGACGTGCGGCTCTCGCCGGGCCACCTGTACGGCATGGTCAACGGCGGCCGCGATGCGGGGTCGCTATTGGGCGACACGCTGAAGACGCTCATGGACGTGGGCGTATGTACGACGGCCGAAGTGGGCGAGCTGACCTGGCGGCGGCGGGACTGGCCGGCCGGCATCAACGAGATCGCCAAGAAGTACCGCCTCACGGAGGCCTTCGACGCACCGCGGTTGGCGCATCTGGCGACGGGGCTGCAGCGGGGTTTCATCGGCAACTACGGCATCGCCGTGGGATCGAACTTCGACACTGACGCCGAAGGCTGGGTGCAGGAAGGAAAAGGGCGGGGCGGGCATGCGATGTGCGCCGTTGGGCTCAAGAAGCGGATCCGGCGGGGCAAGACGCAATGGGGCGTGATCACGGTGAACTCGTGGGGCACGCGGTGGGGCAAGAACGGCTTTGGCATTGTGCCGGCGAGCTATTTCGAGGACGAGCTGTTCACCGACGGCTGGCTGGCGCGCGTGGCGGTCCATCCGAGCGACGAACCGTGGGGGCCGAGGTGATGGCTGATCCGCAATGGAATTGGCTCGATCCACGAGCGTGGCTTTTCGCTGCGTGCGGAGTGATCGGTATGGTCCTCGGAGGACTGCTGTTCGTTGCCCTGGTGGCCGTTAGCTGGGCGATGGAGGCGTGGGAGTGGTTGACGGGAAGGTGACTGTGAACCGCTGGAAGGCCGTGTTACTCGTGATCTGCGGCATGATCGCCGGAGCCACGATCCTGGCAGCAGGCACGTATGTTTGGGTCGCGTGGGCGTTGCGCGATGCGATGAACTGATGAAAACCGGCGTGGCCTTACTCCTGGCAATCCTTGGCGCGTTGGGCGCCATCGCTGCGGACTGGCCGCAGCCGTGGCCCGCACCATGGCCGGCGCCGCGAGCGACCGCCGTTGATCCGCAGCCGAGCGGTGAAGCGGTCCCCGAGTCGCCGTATGCAAAGGCGTACCGGCAGCATGTTGCCGAGCGCGAGCGGCTGGTGGTGCTGATCGGGGCGGACTGGTGCCCGGGGTGCGTCGCGTTGCGGCCGCTGCACACGGACCTCGAGCGGCTGGGGGCGTTCGTCTACGTCGATTACGACCGCGACCGTGCCGTGGCCCAGGCCGTCCTGCGGCACGCGAAGACCGAGAGCATCCCACTGCTGGCGATCTACTACTGGCAGGGCGAGCGGCAACGGATGGCGTTCGTGGGGCCGGATGAGATCCGTGCCGCGGCCGAGCGTGGCGTGGCCCTGCCTTAGGCATCGAATCGGAGAAAGGTAACGCGCATGGAGCTGGCCGGTTGGTTGAAGGTATTCGAGATTGCCGGCATCGGCGGCGCGTTCATCATCCAGAGCTACATCCTCTTCTGGATGGTCCGCTCGCGGCAGGCCGACTTCGCCACGTGGTCGGCCCGGCTGATCACCTTGAACGAGCAGACCAACGAGATCGTGGCGGAGAACACCAAGGCCATCCAGCGGCACGCCGACAGCATCGACCGCTTGCTCGACCAACTGGAGGAGCACCGCGACCTCGTGCAATCGCTGAACGTCAAGATGGCCGCCCGGCCCTGCCTCGCCGAGGGCAAGGGGCGCTCGCCGTCAAGCTGAAACCAGCCCGGAACACGCGTGCCCGAGGGGGCGCAGGTTCTTTCGGGGCAGGGCGGCGGGGCCCTGCGGGCTTCGATCGGCGGCTTTTTTCGTACGGGAGGGTCGATTGTGCAAGTAAGTAAGCGGTCGAATCCGGGCGGGGCGGCCGCGTGCCGGCCGGGGCCGATTACGCGCGAAATGGGGGCGGCGTGAAGGCGACCTCGCCCAAGGGATCGACGGCCGAGCAGGTGGATCGGGAGCTGGCGCGGGCGGCGCTGCAGAAGCGGCAGGCCGGCCAACTGCCGACGCAGCGCGAGTTGTCGGCCCTCAGGCGGATTGAGGAGTCCCGCGATCGCGAGCTTCGCGAGCGTCACTATGCCGCCGTGCCGAAGCGGGATTACTGCCGGCTGGCCGGCCGCCAGGTGAAGGTGGTCAACGAGCAGGCCGACCGCTACGGACTGCCGCTCAGGGGCGAGTCGATCGACTTGGGCAACGCGCTGCGGGCGTTCCATGATCTCTTGGCCGAGCACGGCCGCAAGATCCTCGCCGTGCCCGAGGAAGATCCCGACGCCGACGGCCTTAAGGCGCTGCGCCGCGAGAAGGCGCTCTTGGCCCGCTACGAACGGCAGGAACGCGAAGGGGAGTTATTGCCGCGGGCCGACGTGCACCAGTTCTTGACGGCGCTGGCGGCGAGGATCAACCAGTGCGGCGAACTGTTGCAGCGGCACTTCGGGGCCGAGGCCCTGGAGATCCTGAACGAGGCGATCGCCGACGTCGAGCGGCTTGTCCAGCAGAAGTATGGCGGGTGAGCATGCTCCAGTTTGCCCCCACGCTCCGTAGCGAATTCGGCTGGTGCCTCGACCACGCCCGGGCGCACCGCGTGCGCCCGATCCGGCAGTTCGCCGAGGAAGAGATCGTGCTGCCGGAAGGGCCGTTCGCCGGCCAGCGGTTCCGGATCCGCCGGCAGCCGTTCGCCGGGTTGTTCTTCGACGCGATCGATTCGGGCCGCTGGACGAAGTCGGCGACGCTCGGCTGTGTGCAGTCGGGCAAGTCGCTCATTAGCTGGGTGATCCCTTCGCTTTGGTACCTGTTTGAGTGGCGCGAGCCGATGGTGGGCGGCGTGCCGACGATGGAAACGGCCGAGGCGAAATGGTCGAAGGAGCTTCTGCCGGCGATCGTCAAGACGCGCTATGCGGAGTACTTGCCGACGCACGGCCGCGGTTCGCGCGGCGGCATGGCCGACGAGGTGATCTTCACCAACGGCGCGCGGCTCAAGTTCATGCACGGGCACGGCGGCGACGAGGCGCGATCGAGCTACACGGCCCGAATCGCCATCGTCACCGAAGCTGACAAGATCGACACCGCCGGCGAGGCGAGCCGCGAAGCCCCGCCGATCAAGCAGATCGAGGCCCGCACGCACAGCTACGACGCCGACCAGCGGCGATTCCATGCCGAGTGCACGGTGAGCGTGCCGACCGGCTACATCTGGCAAGCCTACACTGGTGGCACGCGGAGCCGGATCGTCGTGCAGTGTCTGTACTGCGGCCATTGGGTGACGCCCGAGCGGGCACACTTGCGCGGCTGGCAGGAGGCGGAGAATGCCATCGAAGCCCGGCAGCGGGCCTTCTTCGTCTGCCCGAAGTGCGAGCACGCCTGGACCGATGCCGAGCGGCGGCGGATGAATCAGGATGCCAAGCTCCTGCACCACGGCGAATCGATCGACACGGGCGGCCGGATTTCGGGCGAGCCGCCGGCGACCGACACGTTCGGCATGCGCTGGAACGCGTTCAATAACCTGCTCTGGTCGACCGGCGCCATCGGCACGGCCGAGTGGGAGGGCGCACGGGCCGAGGATCTCGACGCCGCCGAGAAGTACTTGCTTCAGTTCTACTGGGCGATGCCGTGGACGCCGCCGCGCTACGAGCTGGTACCGCTGGAGTGGAACACCGTCCGGCGCCGCTATGGCCAATGGACGAAGGGCATTGTGCCGGCCGACGCCCAGGCGCTGACGCTCGGCATGGATTTGGGCAAGTGGATCGGCTGGTGGGTCGCGATGGCGTGGTTGGCCGACGGCCGCGGGCACGTGGTCGACTATGGGTCGTTTCCGATCAACACGGAGCATGACGACCTGGTGGAGCTGGCGATCCTCGAGGCGCTGCGGGAATTCCGGCCGCGGATCGAAGCCGGCTGGACAATCGACGGTTCCGGTGTGTCCCGGCTGCCCGATCGTGTGTTCTGCGACGGCAACTATAAGCCGAAGGCTGTCGAGGCATTCTGCCGCGAATCGGGGCCGCGGTATCTCGTGTCGCACGGCTACGGCATCGGCCAGGAGCACAAGAAGCCCTACCGCGAGCCGGCGAAGCTGGGCGGCACGGTCGTGGTGATCGGCGAGGATTACTACGTGGAGTGGAACCCCGAGGAGCAGTGCTTCGAGGTCCACGTGCTGGCCGACGCCTGGAAGACGCAGCTCTACGAAGGCCTGCAGACCTCGCCGGAGAAAGCCGGCGCGATCACGCTCTACCAGGCCGACGGCAACGAGCACAAGAAGATCGCGCGGCACTACACGAGCGAGGAAATGGTCGAGGAGCTGCACCCCGAACGGGGCGTGGTGAAGAAATGGATCCACAAGCGCGGGGCGAACCACTGGTTTGACTGTTCCTACAACGCGAAGGCGGCGGGTCACCTGTGCGGCGTCCGCGTGCTGCCGGTACCGGATCTTTCGCCGGCGATCGACGCCACGGCCCGGCCGATCGTCGTCTCGCTCCCTTCGTACCAGTAGCAAAGGAGAAAGAAGTGTCCAAGCCAACCGACAAGCGGGCGACGGCGAAGATCATCGAAACGCCGGCCGAGCTGCCGCGTCCCGTGGCGACGATTCGCAGCGTGCCGCCCGTGGTGGTCGAGCTGCCCGACGTGGTGTCGATCGAGCTGCCGCTCGGCGAGGTCTCGCCCGACTGGTACGTGGCCGACCTGTTCCACGTGGACGTGAGTCTGAAGCCGGACGAAGCGAAGGCGTTTCGCCGGCTCCAGGAGGGATTGCGGACGCGCGGCTGCCGGCTGCGGTGCGGGCGTCCGGTATCGAGCCGCGGCGACGTGCTGCGGTACCTGTTGCAACTGGTCTGTGAGGCGAAGTAAAGCATGGCGAAAAAGAAGCAGGCATCCCCCAAAGTCGAGCTGGAATGGATCGTCGAGAGTCTGCGGCCGCTGGCCGAGCCGGTCGACCGGCTGGAACTGGATCCGCGGAACGCCCGCAAGCACGACGAAGCGAACTTGGCGGCGATCGCCGCCAGCCTGAAGCGGTTCGGCCAGCGGCGGCCGATCGTCGTCAATCGGGTGAACGGCCAGATTGAGGCGGGCAACGGCACCTTGCTGGCGGCCAGGCAGCTCGGCTGGACGCACCTGGCGGTGGTCTGGGTCGAGGACGATCCGTCGAGCCAGACTGGCTTTTCGCTGGCGGACAACCGCACCGCCGAGCTGGCCCGTTGGGATCAGGAGATGTTGCAGGAGCTGTTGTTCGAGGTCGGCGAGCAGGAAGCCGGGCTCTACGACGCGCTGCTCTTGCACGACTTGCTCGAAGTTGACATGACGAGCACGGCCGAGGAGGAGCCGGCACGGAAGAAGGGCCAGGCGGCGGGCGACGGCGAGGCCGATGCCGAGCAGCCGGTACCGGAGAGCTGGTCGGTGGTGGTCGAGTGCAAGGACGAGGACGAGCAGCGTACGCTCTACGAACGGATGAAGGGGGAGGGCTACACGTGCCGACTGTTGACGCTGTAGTCAGTTGCGAGCTGGCGCCGTCGTTTCGGGTCGACCAGGTCCTGGGGATGTTCGACCTTGCGGCCGAGGAGAAGCTCTCGCGCCGTTTCGCGGTCGAAGTGCCCGGGCTCGATGAAGACTGGCAGGTGGGGGCGATCGTCGGCCCGAGCGGTTCGGGCAAGTCGACCGTCGCCCGGCAGGCCTTCGGCGATGCCGTCTACGCCCAGGGCGACTGGCCGGCGGCGGCCGTGGTCGACGGCTTCGCTGCGGGGCTGTCGATCAAGGAGATCACCGAGACGCTCACCAGCGTCGGGTTCTCCTCGCCGCCGGCGTGGCTGCGCCCGTATCAGGTCTTGTCCAACGGCGAGAAGTTCCGCTGCGACCTGGCCCGGGCGCTCACGTCCGAGCGGCCGCTGGTGGTCTATGACGAGTTTACGAGCGTGGTCGATCGCACGGTGGCGAAGGTCGGCAGCGCGGCGGTGGCGAAGTCGATTCGCAAGGGTCGGATCCAGAAACGGTTCGTGGCGGTGACCTGCCATTACGACGTGCTGGAGTGGCTGGAACCGGACTGGGTCGTGGACATGGCGAGCCAGCAGCTCGCGAGGAGGCGGCTTCGGCGTCCTCAGATTGTGCTCGACGTCGCTCCGATCCACCGTTCCGCCTGGATTCTGTTTCGCCCGCATCACTATCTGAGCGGGACGCTCATGCCGGCCGCGAAGTGCTTCGGGGCCTACTGGGGCGAAACGCTCGTCGGCTTTTCGGCATGGGTGCGGCGGATGACGCGCAAGCGCGAAGCGCTCGACTTTCGCGAGCACCGGACGGTGGTCTTTCCCGATTACCAGGGGATCGGCATCGGCAACCGGCTGAGCGAGACCTGCGCGTCGATCATCGCGGGGATGGGCGGCCGGGCGTTCTCGACCACGTCCCACCCGGCGATGATCCGCTATCGTTCGCGGTCGCCGCTCTGGACGCGGCATCGGCTGGGGATGGTCAACAAGACCGGCATGAGCGGGTTGTTCGTCAAGAGCCTGAAGTCGCGGGGCAAGCTGCACGAGCTGAACAACCGCACGACGTCGGCGAGCCGGATCACGGCCGGCTTCCAGTACGTCGGCCCCGCCATGCCGTGCGATCAGGCGGAGCAGTACTTTCACGCCCGTCCGATGCCGATGGGGGTGAGTGCCCGACTGGCGCAAGTCGAAGCGATCGTCTACCGCTGGCCCGGTTCGACTACGGCGCGCGTGGCTCGCCTGTTGGGCTTGAGCCGCGAGGTCGTCGCGCGCGAGCTGGCCGAGCTGGTCGACGCCGGTCGGCTGGTCCGCCGCGGCCGGGGCGGGCATGGCGACCTGTTCGCGTTCTACCCGGCCGGCGCGGGCCATCGTCGGTAAGACGTCTGGGATCGCGGCTGGCGAGCCCTTCAGGCGCAAAACGTATCGGCAGACGTCGCCGGCGACGGGCTCGCCAGGGGGCGGCCTGGCGGTTCTTACGCAGACAGCCACGGTTCTTATGGCCGTGCAAGGACTTCCGACGCGGGTTGACCGTATCGCCCTAGACACCGCGGCGCAGCGGGGATTGCCGATTCCACGGTTCTTGTGCCCGCCCAAGGACTTCCGAGGCGGGCTTTCGCGAATTCATCGCGGCGGTCGTTCGAACCGCGGCATCAACGGCGGAATTCCGAGAATTTTTTTCCCCGACGGAAGTCCTGGCCTCCCAAGGCGGACCCTCGCGGCGATTTTCGCGGTTGGGGCTTTTCCTTCGTCCGAAGCCCGACAAGCGACGGCCCGCTGGTAAAATCGAACGCGTTGGGAGTGAGACAAGCGACGAACAAAACAAAAACGGTCCGACGAAGGAGTGCGTTCCAGCGTCGGACCTGAACACCTCGAAGCAGTCAGGAGCCTCGAAATGTCTAAGGCGATTCTAACTCCACGCGCCGACACGAGCAATGACGACGATTGCCGCCCGTCGGCGGCCGACAACGGCCAGCGGAGCCGCTACCGGTCGAAGTGCCCGGCTTGCCGCAAGATGATCGAGATCGGCCACCCGATCCGCCCGTTCAAGTCGAACGGCCAGCGGGTCCGCTGGCAGCATGAGAATTGTGCCGACATCCCCGACGTTACGCCCACCGCGCTGCCCGACGAAGTCGCCGCGCTGTTGGCGAAGCTGGAACGCCGCGTTGACGAACTGGAACAGCGCGAGCCCACGCCGCCCGTGTTCCATGTCGTGAAGCCGGAAGGCGAAGTGGTCGAGATCGAAGGACACGCCCACCCGGCGTTCGCCCAGGTGCTGGAAATCGCCCAGGCCCGCGAGCCCGTTTTCCTGCCCGGTCCGAGCGGCTCGGGCAAGTCGCACCTCGCCGGCCAGGTCGCCACGGCCCTTGGGCTGCGGTTCGGATCGATCAGTTGCTCTGCCGGCATGAGCGAGAGCCAGCTCCTCGGCCGCGCGGTGCCACGCGGCGCCAACGGCGAGTTTGAATTCTGCACGACGCAGTTTCTCACCTGTTACGAGCAGGGGGGCGTCTTCCTGTTCGACGAAATCGACGCCGCCGACCCCAACGTCCTGTTGGTGATCAATTCGGCGCTGGCCAATGGCCACCTGTCCGTGCCGGCCCGCCACGAGAACCCGGTCGCCAGGAAACACGCCGACTTCGTCTGCATCGCCGCGGCCAACACCTGGGGGCACGGCTCGGACCGGCAATACGTCGGGCGGAACCAGCTCGACGAAGCGACTTTGGACCGCTTTCGGATCGGCGTGGTGCCGGTCGACTACAGCGAAGAGCTGGAACGGGCCCTCTGCCCGCTCGCCGAGCTGTTCGCCCGGCTCCGCCGCTACCGCGAGCGCGTTCGGGCCAACCGGCTCACGCGGGTCGTCTCCACCCGGTTCATGGCGAAGGCCTACAAGATGGTTGCTCACTACGGTTGGACCCTGGAACAGGTGGACGAAAAGCTGTTCGCCGGCTGGCGGCCCGACGAAGTCGCCAAAGTCAGAGCCTGAAACGAAACACCAGCCAACGAAGGGAGCCCAGCCATGTACCACGAAACGACGACCGAAGGAAACTCCGCAGTGGAAGTGATCATCGCCGAGAGCGTGCGCGAGCTGACGACCGCGGTCGACGAAGCGAACCGGACGCACCCTCACCCGATCGTTCAGGAGGCCGACAATCGGCGATTCTACGGCCGCCGGTTCAGCTCGTGGGACGACATCGTTGCCGCGACGGCCGAGCCGTGGGCCGATGGCCTGGCGGTGGTCGAGCGGATGCTGGCCGAACTCGACGGGGCCGACCTGCCCAAGCCGGTGAGTCGCCGCCGCAAGCTGCGGTTCACCGAGGACGCCGGCGACGAGCTGGATTACGATCGGCTCCGCGACGGTCGCGACTTCTGGCGATCGGCACCCCGGGCCACCAGCCGCGGCCCCTCGACGATCACGATCGTCGCCGACATCCGGGCGAGGTGCTCGATTGACCACCGCGACATCCTCTGGCGCGGCGCCGCGGCGGTCGCCCTGACGTATCTCCTCGAGCAGGCCGGCTACAGCGTCGAGCTGTGGGCGGCCCAGGCCGAACAGGCGGCGTTCAGCAACGGCGACATGTTCCTCGCCGTCTGCCTGAAGCAGGCCGGCGACCCGGTCGACCTCGGCGCTCTCGCCGCCGGCGTCTCCGCCTGGTTCTACCGCACCGTGGGTTTCTCCGCGGCGAATCTTGTCCACAACCGCCGGCCGACCAGCTTCGCCGGGTACGACCGGCCCGAGGGCGTCCACCCGTTTCTGGATCGGCTCAACGGCGACCAGAACAAGGTGGTGGTCGAGAACGTCTGGGGCCACGCCGCCGCCTGTCAACTGATCCGCGACACCATCGCCCGGCTGGCGAGCCAAGCGAACGCTTGAAAGGAACGACCGATGTGCAAGCCGACCCTGTGCCCGTACTGCGACGAGGAAATCGACGTGCCGGACTGGCCCGTTGAGCCGGTCCGATGCCCGCACTGTTATTGCGAGATCGAAGTCGAGGATGAGGACGAAGCGAACCTATAAGGGAGATTCGACATGCAGACCTATCGACGCAAGCGACGGAGCCCCGCAGAGCGCGAGCGCATGGCACGCGAAGCGCTCGCCCGGGCCGAGGAGAACCTGAGCGAGGCGAACTACCGGGCGATCATCGACGGCTTCGTGGCGAGGGGAATCGCCGAAGCGGAGATCCTGCCGCGTCAGAACGTCTTGACGTATCTGGCCTGGCAGGCGAAGGGCCGCCAGGTCCGCCGCGGCGAACACGGCGTGCAGATCTTCACGGTCCTCGACTGCACCCGGAAGGAAACCGACCCCCAGACGAACGAGGAAACTGAGATCGCCGTGCAGAAGCGGCGGCGGACGACCGTCTTTCATGTCTCGCAGACCGACCCGCTGGGCGAGCCCGATCCGCAGCCCACTCCAGAGCGATCGACGTCGGCGGAGCGGCCGGCGCGACGCGCCGACCCTGCCCAGCTCCGCGCGAAGGCCGACGCGCTGCAGGAGCGGATCGACTATCTGCGCAATCCGGCCATTGCCCGGCAGCGGCAGACGCGGCGGCGGGCGTCGATCGCCGCGAGCATGACGCTGGACGCCCAGCGGCTGGAGCGCGTGCAGCAATCGCTCCGGGCGATCGCCGCGGCGATCGAGGACGCCGCGCTGCCCGACTGTCTGGCCGGCGTCACCACGCGAAGCGCCGTGGAGCGGATCCTGCAACGTGAGGAGAACGAACCGGCCCGCCAGTGGCTCCTGGAGCGGCTGGAAGGCAAGTCGCCGGAGCAGAAGCGCCGCGAGCGGATCGCCGAGTTGGAGCGGCAGCTATTGGGCGTGAAGATCCCCGGCTTCTTCCCGACGCCGCGGCCGCTGGCCGAGCGCGTCTGCCGCTTGGCCGACATCCGGCCGGAGCACAGCGTGCTCGAGCCCTCGGCCGGCAAGGGCGACCTGGCCGACGTCGTGGGCGAGTACTCGCCCGAGCAGTTGGAGCTGGTCGAGATCAACGGCACGCTGTGCGACGTGCTCAAGGCGAAGGGTTACGAACCGCATCACACCGACTTCCTCGCACTGGACGGTGCGGGCTTCGACCGCGTGGTGATGAACCCGCCTTTCGAGAACTTCCAGGACATCGACCACGTGCGGCACGCTTACGAGTGCCTGGCTCCGGGCGGCCGGCTGGTGGCGATCGTCAGCGAAGCGCCGTTCTTCCGGTCGAACCGCAAGGCGGACGACTTCCGCGCGTGGCTGGCCCACGTGGGGGCCGAAACGATCCCGGTGGAGAACGCGTTCAATGGTCGCGAGTCGTTCCGCCAGACGGGCGTCCGCTGCCGGATCGTGGTGATCGATCGAAAGGAGGGCTGAGCGATGGTACGGGCGGAGACCACGCTGGAAGCGATTCGCCGCGAAGCCCGGGCTCGCGGCCTGCGGTGGGCCGACGTCGCCGATGTCTACCGAGAGCTCAAGGAGCTGGAGCGGGCGAAGCGCGAGCGGGGCAACGAGGTCCGCCAAGCGGCCTGGGAGATGGCGACCGCCTCGACGCCGGCGAGCTGGCCCTTCTGGCGGCACGGGTTTCTGGCCCGCTGGGGCCAGCGGATCGCGCGGGGCAGTGACTACTCCTGCATCCCCGCTTACGACGAAATCGGCCAGGCGATCGGCGGGCTGTTTCCCGAGTACGCCGACGACGATGGTACAGAGCGGCTGTTCGCGTTTCTCCTGTCCCCCTACGATCGCCTGCCGGCGACGGAGCAGCTCTACCGACGGGCCATGGATTACGTCGAGTTGGGCGGGCATTACGCGCGGAATGAGACGAGCGAAACAGTCCCCTTCTGAAGGAGGCATGAAGTGAAAGCCATTACGCTGCATCCGGTCTGGGCATGGGCGGTCGTCCATGGGCACAAGCCGGTGGAGAACCGCGGCTGGTCGGTCAAATACCGGGGCCGGTTGGCGATCCACGCCGGCCGGGGCAACGCGGCCGAGGACGACCGGGCCCGGGCCGAGTTGGCGCGGCTGGGGGTGAAGGTTCCGGACGACGTCCCGCGATCGGCGATCGTGGGGACGGTGGAGCTAGTCGACTGCGTCCGCAAGGGGTCGGGCGAGCTATGGCCCGACGAGCGGCTCACCCATCCACTGGCCGCCGGCCCGGTGTGTTGGCTCCTGGAGACCCCTCAGGTGTTCGACGAGCCAGTGCCGATGTCGGGACGGCAGGGAATGTGGGACGCGGTGTTCTGCCGAGGCAACTCAACCTGTTGAGGTTGGCCACATCGTTCAGCAACCCAAAATCGTTGGCGTGCGTCTGCGCATCGCTTGCGACGTAAACAGGAGCGAGCATAACGATACGGGTCACGCACGCGGCGCGCGTGACCCAACCATCATCTCACACGCAGTCGCCGCCTCGCATGCACGCGTTGATTACACAGTTCTTGGCACGGAGTCACCGGTGACTTGGCGTTGATGGTCCAAACCATTCCGCTGCACCGTTAACCGTGTCTTCAATCTTCTTGAGGTTCTCCGCAGAAGCCTCGACGGCCGCTATGGTAAATAGGTCGTTTGAGGCAGCGTCCTTGGCGGAACCGCCTAAAGCGTAAATACGCTTCGTGTCCAGAACGAGCCAACGATCGTGAAGGGACTGAGCAACCAGAAGTCGGTACGAGCCAACGCGTCTTTCGGCCGCGAAGAGCCGGGAAGTGTCCAAGAATGAATTCCAACGATCCACGTTCCTTCGTCCCGCGTGTTTGCCAGGCTCGCACGCCACGAGGGTGACAGCCGTCTCTCCTGTCGCGAATTGGACGTATCGATGAAAAATGTCCGGACCAAAGTACGGATCAAACCACACGATCGATTTGGCGGCATCGGCTTCACACAATGACCGTAGTCTGCAATAGGCAGTAAACGGAGAACCTGCATCAAGAATCACCGACGACCGCGGAACCGGAACTGAGTGAATTGCGTCCCGGGCAATTGCCAGGCTCTCGCTGACGATCTGATCGAGACTGTCGCCCCTCTCAAGTCTCCCGACGAAGCTCCCCAATGTTCTCGTTACCTTCCGGTATTCAATCTGGTAGTTGTGGCCAGCTTGTCCCGTCGAAAACCTCCCAAAGTCGGCTATGAAGGTTTGGTGCTCGGAAAGATAGCGGGCGATCGTTTCAGCACGTTCCTGTTCGTCGTATTCGTCGGAGTGCGCAACGAGATGCTGGAGAGGACCGAAAAGGTAGCCCAGTTTCACGAGCAGGTCAAGCTTCTCGGTGAGTCTGTCCATGCCTGCCTCTTCTGGTGTGACACATTGAGGATAACCTGCCGCAGGCGGAGCCGGTCGTCAGGTTGATCCTCTTGTTCAATGGATGCTACGGATACTTCGCGATCTTGGCGCGGTCGTCTTTCACTCGATCAATCAGCCCCACCACGATTTCGAGCTTCGCTATCGCCAGACCGCTTGCCATCACGAAGTCGAGCTTATAGAGGTCAATACCGGGCGTCCCAGCCCTAACGGCCTCCCGGATGGGCGCGATGTGTAGATTGTTCTTGACTGGCCCAATCACCGTATCGGTCCGATCCCTATGGGGTGGGTCTTGCAGCCGCTGCCCCTCAAATGTATGGGCGAATTCGTTACGGATACGACGGAAGATTTCGAGGGCGGAAGCCAAGCTGTGGTCGATGATTCCCAACCGGTGAGCCAGACGGATTCTCATCGAAAATGTACCTATGCCACGATCCGATTCGAGCAAGTCATCCCTATCTCCACAAGGCAGAAGTCGAGCTCGAATAGCCTCGAGGAGCAGGTGGTCCATCTTCGAGGTAGCCAAGATTACGACAACATGATCCGGCTCAGACAAGTAGGTCATCATGAAGTCAACGGCTCGCCTTAACGACTCCTGCACATGCGCGGCAGCAAGCTGGGCGATCTGATTCTCCCAATTCTCGTCCATACAACCTTCATTGTGTCGAGTCTTTTGGTCCTGCCGCCGGCTTGGCACCGCCGCAGTCCGAGGCATCGCAGTGACGGTCAGTCTCGACACAAATTGGTGGCTCGTCAAGTGCTCGCGGCGCTCAGCGCCTATGCGCTAGCTGATTGCTTCAAGGAGTTCACGCTCAGGGTCGACTTAGAGAGTGAACCGGGAGATCCGTTGGCGACACCAGGACCAGGCACCCATCCTTGACGTAGGCTGAAAGCGGTCCTGAGTGGCCTGCCGGGCTGTTCCTGGACTTCGCGCCTGCGAAGGCTTGACGATGAACCTACCGGTAGGTATAAATGCGGTTACTAAAGGCAGCCGGAAGGCTGTTTGAAAAAAACCCGCCTGAAAACGGGTCGCTTCGCCGGGTCTGAGTTGGCCTTGCGAATTCGTGTTGAAAACGATTCGTGCCTCTTGGCGATTTGAGATTGTCTCTCAATCCTCGAAAGGCTTCCTTCGCAACCGGACTGCCGGGAGTGGGATGCTATGCCTTTTAATCGCATCAACGGATTCTATTCTGGCAACTTCAACCTCCTGGAACAGGAGTCTCGAACTGTGACGCTTGATGAAAAGAACGACGAACTGAACGAAGCCCTAGGGACACGACTTAACCAGCTAAATGCTGCAATCGAGGCCCACGAGAAGGCGTTGAAGGCGATGCAGATTCCTCGCACTGTGATTCGTTGCTACCTGTCCCGAGAGATTCTGGAGCACAACGGACAATCAATCGGACAATCCTACGACTACTACGTTGCCATGGTCAAATGGCAGAGTTCATGGCGATTATGCCACGATGTAAGATACTCAGGCGATTGCAGTTCGGAGTTCGATTGGAAACCACTGGTCGACTGCAGTATTTCGGACCGCCTGAGAGCGGCCCCACACCTCGATAGCCTTCGGGAGAAGATCGTTGAGGAGAAGCAGAAGATTATTCCCGAGTTGGAAGCCGCAATCGAGAGTCTGGCTAAGTCACTGGACAACTTCGACAGGTAACGGCGGCAGGAGTAGGAATACTGCAGAATTGCAGGAGCTAACCGTGTTTCGAAATGCCATGCTGTTCTTATAACCTGGAGTTCTCTCTGGCGGCATGGTGGATTGAGGCACAAGGCCGGAAAGTCCATGACGTGCGACTTCACGATGGGCCTCTTTCAACTCGTGAATGATGAATCCGCCTGATCCGGCCCATCCGGGCTAATTCGGGCGGCGGCCGCGGTCGCTCGTGTGGCATGCTGGCCGGGGTATGCCCACTGCGCGAGAGCAACAGATCGATGCGGCCGCGGCCGCCTACCTGGAGAACGCCGACTATGCGGAAGTGAACTCCCCCGCCAAGGCGGCGGCCTTCGCGACGGCCTGCCGCAAGCTGCTCTTCCTCTTGCCCAAGCGGACCGCCCAGGGCGGCGGCACCGAGCTGGAACTCGATCCTGAAAGCCTCCGCGGCGAGCTGGCCGCGGCACTCAACTATGCCGCCAGCGGCACGGGCCAGTACCTGCACCCATCGTTCGAGGGCTACAGGGACTGACGCGCATGAGCAGGCGGCCGCCCGAACTGGCGAGCGTGTTCGAGCTGATGGACGCCTTCCGGGCGGACTACGACCTGGCGAAGCCCTCGCGGTGGCGGCGGAAGTATGCCGGCGTCTCCTCGGTCGGCCGGCCGGCGGACTGGCATTTCCGCAGCGAGGGCGACTATCTCCGCATGATGGAGATCGCGCGGGAGTTCGTCCGCAACAACATGATCGTGGATCAGGGGATCGACCGCCTGGCGAACAACGTGCTTCGCGGCGGGTTCACGCTCGATCCGCGATCACCCGACACGGGGGTGAACACGGCGGCCGCCGACCGCTGGAAAGCCTGGGCCGAGGATGCCGACCAGTGCGAGCTGTCGGGCCGGTTCACCTGGCGGGCGATGGAAAAGCTCGTGCTGCGGGCCGTGATCACCGACGGCGATCACCTGGTGCTGCCGACGCGCGACGGTCCGGCCGAGCTGGCCGAGGCCCACCGCTGCCGGACGCCGAAGAACACCAAGAAAGCCGTAGTGCACGGGGTGGTGATTGACCGCTACCGGCGGCCGCTGGAGTACTGGCTGACGCGCGACGACATCGAACCCCTGGCCCCGCTGACGCACGTTCGCGATGTGCGGCAGTATCCGGCCCGGGATCCGGACGGCAATCGCCAGGTGTTTCACGTCTATAACCCGAAACGGGTGAGCCAAACGCGGGGGATTACGGCGCTGGCGCCGATCGGCACCGCGGCGGGGATGCTCGATGAGATCCAGTTCGCCCGCATGGTGCAGCAGCTCGTGGTGGGCAGCTACGCGATCTTCCGCCAGCAACCGCTCGGTTTGCCGCCGGCGGGTGCGGCCGCCGCGCCCGGGCCGCAGTCGACGGAGCGGCAGACCGACGGCACGGAGAAGACTTTGGGCGGCTATACGCCGGGCATCGAGTACATCGGCCGGCCGGGGGAGACGATCACCGGATTTGCGCCGAACGTGCCCAATCCGACGTTCTTCGACCACTCGCGATTATTGCTGACTTTCATCGCGATCAACCTGAACCTGCCCTTGTGCGTGTTTCTGCTCGACGCGAGCGAGACGAACTTCTCGGGTTTCCGCGGCGCGCTGGACCAGGCGAAGGAGGGCTTTCGTTCGCTCCAGCGGATGCTCGTGGACATGCTCCACGTGCATGTCTACCGCTGGAAGTTGCGCCAGTGGGCCGCGGAAGACCCAGCCCTCGCGCGGGCGATGCTCAAGCTCGGGCCGGCGTTCTTTGCCCATTACTGGTTCCCGCCGAGCTGGCCGTACATCGAACCGCTTAAAGACGCCTCGGCGGCCGTGCTCCAGACGAGCACCTGCCAGATCAGTCAGCGGCGCCGCTGCGGCGAGCAGGCGATCGACTGGGATCGCGAGTCCTCGGACATCGTCGAGGACAACGGCATGCTGATCGAAAAGGCGATCCAGAAGGCCGAGGAGCTGAACCAGAAATACCCGCAGGCGAAAGTCACCTGGCAGCAGGTCGCCGCGCTGCCGTTGCCCCAGGGGCTTTCGATGCGCGTCGAGGCGGCCGGCGCCGAGGAATCGGCGGCGAAACCCGGAGCCACTCAGGGAGACGATCACGATGGAGATTGACCTCCGCAGCCTGAACCAGTTCGCCGAGTTGGACCTGGATCAGTACTTCGGCCTGTGGGCCGTCGAGGGCGATCGGTTCCTGGCCCTGTTGGAGCGGGTCGGCTCGATGGACCTGGTGGCGCACGTCCGGGCCAACAGCGGCCGCGGCGAGCAACTGGCCGCCGCGCGGACCGCCACGCGCTCGAGCGGCTCGACGTCGATCGCCGTCGTCGAGATCAGCGGCACGATGACCAAACGCGGCAGCTCGCTCTCCGGAGCCGGCTCGACGGTCATGCTCCGCCAGGCGATCCGGCAGGCAGCGAGCGACGAATCGGTGGGCGGCATCCTACTCAAGATCGAATCGCCCGGCGGCACGGTCGCCGGCACGGCCGACCTGGCGAAGGAAGTCGCCGCGGCGCGCCAGCGCAAGCCGGTGATGACCTACGTCGAGGACATGGCGGCCAGTGCCGCCTACTGGATCGCCAGCCAGACGGAGCGGATCTACGCCAACGACCGCACGGCGATGGTCGGCTCGATTGGCACGTTCGTCGGGCTCTACGACCTCTCCGGCCGCGCGGCGAAGGAAGGCATCCGCCCGGTGGTGATCCGCACCGGCAAGTACAAGGGGGCTGGCTTCCCCGGCACGCAGATCACCGAGGAGCAGCAGGCCAACTGGCAGGAGCTGGTCGACAAGACCCAAGCCGAATTCTCCGCGGCGGTGGCCAAGGGCCGCAGTCTCGCTTTAACCCGCGTCGAGGAACTCGCCGACGGCCGCGTGCATCTTGCGGCCGACGCCGAGCAGCTCGGACTCATCGACGGGATCAAATCGTTTGAGGACACCCTGGCCGAGCTTGCCGAGCTGGCCATGCAACGTCAATCCAACCAGAGGAGCGATCGCTCAATGAGTAGCGCAAACCCCCATCCGTCCGGCACGATTCAGGCCGCCGTCCTGGAGACCGTCGCGCTCAGGCCGGCAGCGGCCAGCTTCGAGGACTTGAAGGCCGCCTGCCCAGGCGCCGACGCCGGCTTTCTAGTCGGCCAGTTGGAGCGCAAGGCGACCGTTGAAGAGGCCCGCCTGGCGTTCATCCAGGCGCTCAGCCAGCGCGCCCAGGCGGCCGAGGCCGCCGCCAAGGCGAAGGACGAGGAGCTACGGTCGAAGGCAGTCCGCCACGGCGTCGAGCCGCTGGGCAACGGCAACCCGAAGGCCGGCGACGATGCGGCCGGCGATGCCGAGGCCGCCTGGCACGCGGCGGTCGACGCGAAGATGGCCCGCGGCATGAAGCGCGACCGTGCCATCCGTGTCGTGGTGCACGACGAGCCCGAGCTGCACCGCGCGTACCTGGAGGCCGTCAACGCCGGCCGCCGCTGACGCACGCGGTCGGCGCGCCATCCCTCACCCACTTCACAATCAAAGAAGAGTCACGACATGAGTCAGTACGTTGAAGCCTGCACCAAAACGTTCATCGCTGGCGGGGCACTTCCCTTGCACGCCCGCGTCAAGCTGACGGCCGGCAAGTTGGCCCTGGCCGGCCTGGCCGACAAGGAGATCGGGACCACCGAGCGCCAGGCGTTTGCCGACGGCGACGCGATTCCCGTCCGGCTCCGCACGGCCTACGGCACGTGCAAGATGATCGCCGCCAAAGCGCTCACCGCGGGCACGACGATCCGCACGGCCGCCAGCGGCAAGGTGTCGGACGCCGCGGCCGTGGGGAGCTTCATCGTCGGCGACGTCCTGGACACGGCCACGGCCGACGGCGACATCGTCGAGGTGCTCCGCAATAGCCACGGCGACACGGCCGCCTAGCGCCTGACGCAGGTTTTCCTACCACTCACCCCCGGAACCAAGAAGAGACCACACCATGGGTTCGCCCAACAAAGTGCTTGCCACCTACCGCCCGGACCTGGCCGGCGGTCTGGAGCAGTTCGACCTCGTGATGGACCGCAACGGGTTCATCGGCTACCAGGTCCTGCCGGTGCTGGAAGCCGGCGAGGCCGGCGGCGTGTTCGGCAAGATCACGCTCGAGCAGCTCTTGCAGAATCGCGACACCCGCCGCGCCCCGGCCAGCGGCTACAGCCGCGGCAACTGGCAGTTCACCGACGAGAACTATGCCACCCGGGAGTACGGTGCCGAAGAGCCGATCGACGACAACGAAAGCCGCGTCTATCGCAACTACTTCGACATGGAGCAGGTGGCGACCGCCCGGGCCTACGACGCCACGCTCCGCGCGGCGGAGATCCGCTGCGCGTCGACCTTGTTCGACACGGCCGTCTGGAATGGCGCCGCGCTCTCGACCGCGCTGGCCACACCGTGGAGCGACGTGGCGAATGCGACGCCGATCGACAACGTCGAGGCGGCGGTGCTCAAGGTGTGGGAAGCGTCGGGCGTGTGGCCCAACGCGCTGGTGATCACCCGGCACGTCTTCCGCAAGCTGCGCCACAACGCGCAGATCCGCGACCGGATCGCCAGCTCCGGGGCGGGCGAGAGCACGAAGACCCGCCGCGTGACGGTGCAGCAGCTCTGCGAGGTGTTCGACCTGGACTACATCTTCGTGGCCGGCTCGGCGAAGAACGCCGCCAACGAAGGCCAGCCGCGCAGCCTGCAGACGATCTGGGACAAATCCAAGGCGATGGTCTGCCGCGTGGCGACCACCGACGACCTCCGCGAGCCGTGCATCGGCCGCACGTTCCACTGGGACGGCGACGACAGCGAGATCGGCGGCTACGTCGAGACGTACCGCGATGAAACGGTCCGCGGCGACGTGGTCCGCGTCCGCCACCAGGTGCACGAGAAGGTGCTCTACAAGGAAATGGGGCACCTCTTGACCAACGTCCACGCCTGATCCGCCATGAGCTTGTTCGACCGCCTGCTAGCCGACTTCGCCGCCCAGCCGATCCTCGAGATCTGCGGGACGGCTCAAGTTACGTGCACGCTGCCCGGCGGGCAGGCGGTCACGCTCACGGCCGTCGCCGAGCCGGAGCTGGTGCGCGAGGTCGAAAGCGACGAAGGCAAGACGGAGATCCGCACGCGGGTGTTCAAGGTGCGGACCGATCCGGCCAGCGCGTTCGGCGGCATTGCCGCCCCACAGCGCGGGCTACGCGTGGCGATCGCCGGCGTGACCTACTGGACGATCGAGATTGAAGGGCCGGCCGGCGGGTTCTGGATCCTGACCACGAAGCGGGGCGAGATCGCCGAGCGGTCGCGGCGGAACTATCGCGTCAACCGATCGAGGGAGCGCTGACGATGACCGCATCGGGCCGGTTGAGCCTGCCGCCGGAGTACTTGCGCGACCAGTTGGCCGATTGCCCCGCCTGGCAGGCCCTGTGCGCCGCGGCCGACGCGATCCAGGCCAGGGCGAAGACGCACCGCGACCGGCTGCCGCCGCCGGCGAACGGCCACAGCTACACGGCCGCCGAGCTGGCGGACTACCGGCCGTATGCGGTGATCTACACCGCGCCGGAGCGCGGCTTCCGCATGGACCGTGCGGCGCTGGGCACGTACCTGGACAGCGGCGCGGTGTTGCTGGAGATCGAACGCGACGTGCCGCTGGAGTACTCGGACGACGAAGCCGGCGCGAATGTCGATTTTGAGAACCGGCTCGGGGCGATCTTCGAGGAGCTGGTCGCCCGGGCCGACACGGGCGACTTCCTCGCCGTGCGGTCGATCGAACTCGTGGAGATCGTCCGCGGCGAGGAGGAATTCGAGCAGGCGGGCAAGGGCCCGTTCCAACTCGCGGTGGCCCTCTGCCAATGGGGGCCGCCGCGGTGAGCAAGCTCACGATCTATTACCGCTCGATGGGCGCTGTGCCGCGGGGCTTGCGCCGCGGCATGGGAGGCGCGATCAAAGCGGCCTATGAGGCGACGGGGCTCTTGTGGCAGCAGAAGTTCCTGCCCAAGCACTTCGAGACGATCGCCTACAAGGAATACGGCTATGAGCCGCGGGCCGGCCTGCGGCCCGGCGATCCGAAGGGGAAGTGGTTTTGGCGCTCGTATGTCGGCCGCAAGATCCGCTACCTCGGGCACAACCGCCCGCTGGTCTATAGCGGCAAGTCGCGCGAGCGGGCGCTGGCCGGCCGCGTGATCGCCACGAAGAAGGAAGGCCGCGTCACGATCCCCGCGCCGGCCTTGAACCGGCTGCCGGGCCAAAAAGCGAGGCAGGCCGGCCGACCGGTCCGCAGCCAGATCGACATGCGGTGGGAAGTGACGCGCATATCCGAACGCGAGAAGCCGCCGATGATCCGCGCGTTCGACAAGCGGTTCATCCGCGCGTTGAAAGCGATCAAATACCCGATCCAGAAGAACGTCTGAATCGGTTGGACCAGGACCATCACCACGAAGGCAATTTGAAATGGAAATTTACGGACTCGGCGCGGTACGGATCGGCACCGGCGTCGGCGCGGCGGTTATCGGCGGGATCACCGACAGCGACGGGCAGATGAACAACACACTGCACCGGGAAGCCAGCTCGGGCGAGCCATACGCCCGCTTCGTCTCGCTCTTGAAGATCGAGCCCGAGTACAAATTCACCACGAAGTCGATCAAGACGGCGCTCGCCGCCTGCGGCACGCTAGGCGGCGACATCGAGACGCTGGGCGGCGTGACGCTTTTCTATCAGAAGTGGAAGTCGGGCGCCACCCGTGACACGCTCGGGCACAAAGCCCATGTGATCAACGCCGGGCTCCTGTTGCCGCGGGTGGCCCAATGGGAAGACGGCGGCGTGGCAACGATCGAATACGGCATCTATGGCTGCTCCGACGGCACGAACGACGTCGTGGTCTTCGCCACCGATCAGACGCTGCCCGACATCGCCACCGAGGAAGCCGAGAAGTACACGATGAGCAAGGCGGCCGTCGGCGGGACGGCGCTGACGCAGAAGAAGAGCATCCGCGTGGAGTTCGGCCTGACGGCGCAGAACCTCTCCGCCGACGGCGATCTTCTCAACACGTTTCCTTCGATCGGCGACGTCGCCGCCGTCGTGACGATCAACGGCATTGACATCTCGTGGCCCTCGACCGTCACGCTCACCGGCAAGGTGTGCGCGCACGCCGACAGCTTCGTACAGCTCAAGAAGATGAAGCACGCCTCGACGTTCGAGGCGGACGCGTCGGTCGTGCATCCGAAGATCACTTTCGCCGGTGTGGCATACATCGAGAAGCCGGTGTCGGCATCGGGCAACCGGCCGGCGGAAAGCTCGATCCGTGTCGAGGCGTTGTACGACGGCACCAACTCGCCGCTGAAGTACGCCCTCGCGGCGATCTGAAGGGAGGCACGATGCCAGGTTTACTGTATTTCCTCAGCGGGCAGTCGGGCGAAGTCTCGCCCGAGCTGGTCGACGCGCACGGGCTGGGCTATGCCTTCGAAGGCCCGCTGGCCGGCTGCCGCTGCTTCGCCGGGCCCGATGGCCAGGCGGGGCTCGTGGTGGCCGATCCGCGGCACGTGAGCCCCGACGCGATCGGCTTTCACAAAGATCGGCAGGAGTGGATCCGCGCGGCTGGCCCGGTGTTCGTCGGCCGCTACCGCGATCAGGCGACCACGCCGGAAAACCTCGCCCGCCGCGAGCAGCTCGGCGGCCACCGCGTCACGCTCGGCGATCGCCAGGCGTGGCTGGTGCCGATGGCCCGGGCGCACGTCGAGGAGGACGGCGAGCTCCGCTGGACGCATGCCCTGGCCCGGCGGCTGACGCGCGACGACGCGGGGCGCTGGCGCGCCGGCGACGTCGTGCCACGGCTGGCCTGGCTTTGGGATCACGCCGTGCGGTGGGACGAGGCGCTCGACGCCGCGATCGCCGGGGCGGAGCCGAACGACCCGCGGACCGAGCTGGTGGTCCGGTTCGATCGTTACGTGGAGACGGCGATCGAGGTCCTGGCGGCAAACTACCGCCTCGGCCCGGCGGAGACCGACCTCCTGGGCCTCTTCACTTACGAGAGTACGGGGGTCTTCCTGTGCCCCGAGGCCCGCGCCGTGTTGGATGCGCTGGCCGACCGGCCGACGCTCGTGGCGTGGCACAAAAAAAAACGGCAGGCGAGCCCCTCTCCGGCGTCCGTTTCCTCGAGTTAGCCCGCTGGGCGCGGGGGCTCGACCGCGCCTACCGGCCGACGCTGGCCGACCTGGAAGCCCTCGCCCGGGGCTGGGTGTGACCAACCGATTACGCGCGAAATAGCCGATGGCCAACGACGGACAAATTGCCCTGAAGATCACCGCCGAGGAAGCCGAGGCGCTGGCCTCGCTGGGGCGCCTCGTCCAGGCCGAGGATGAGGCGGCGGACGGCATGCGGCGGATGGCGGCCGAGAGCCGTCAGTCGGCCGCCGAGCACCGCGCCCTGTTCCGCGAGGCGGACAAGATCAAGCAGTCGATGACGACGCCGTTGGAGGATTACCAGAAGCGGCTCGCCCGGCTCAGGCAGATGGTCGCCGCGAACGCCCTCACCGAAGAAGAAGCCGCCCGCGCCCGCGAGCAGGCCGGCGCCGTCTACGTCGCCGCGGTGCAGCGCGAGTTCGAGGCGAGCGAGCAGGGACAGGCCCTTGCCACGGCACGGGCCGCCGAGCTCCGCCGCGAAGAGGCCGCCGCCCGGGCTGCGGCGAAGGAAGAAGACGCACTCGCCAAAGCCGCTCAGCGGGTCAAGGAAGCCCACCAGTCACCGCTCGACAAGTACACCGCGAAGCTCAGAGAGCTGGATACCCTGCTCGTCCGGCACAAGATTTCGCAGCAGGAGCACACCGCGGCCGTCCGGGCGGCGAAGGAGGAATACGATCTCGCCGGTGATGCCGGCGACAAGGCCTTCGGCGCGGGGATGCTCGGCAAAGTGACCGCACTGGCGGCCGGTTTCGGCCTGGCGACCACGGGCGTGGAAGCGGCCCGCAAGGCGCTCGGCCTGATCAAGGGCGAGATGGACGCGATTTTCGAGCGGCAGGAGCGGGCGGCGAAAACCTCGATGACCGAAGCCGATGCGCAGCGCGACTTCCTGGTGAACCTGGGCGCGACGACGCCCGAGGAACGCGACCAGGCGCTAGCGGAGATTGAGCGGATCTCCACGGAAACAGGCGTCAGCATGCGCGACCTCTACCTTCGCGCCAGTGAGGCAGTGAGCGCCCGGGGAACCCTGCCGATCGAAAAGGCACTGGAAGCCGTCGAGGTCTCAGCGCGGTTCTTGCCGAGCGCCGCTGGCGGCGGGCAGAGTGTGGCTGGAGCGGCGATCGATCTGGCGACGATCCTTGCCAGCCAAGGCCGTGACGTCGGCGCCGAGCAGACCGCGGGCTTCATTCAGTCGATCGGAGAGACCTCCCGTGTCCGCGACGCGGACAGGCTGTTTCGCAATTCCATGCCGGCGATCGCCGCCGCGATGGGAGCGGGAGCGACCGAGCAGGAAGCCGGCGCGCTGTTCTCCGCCTTCACGATCGGAACGAAGGACCCCACGGGCGAATCGTCGCAGACCGCGGCGATCAGTTTCGTGGAGCAATTACGCGATTTCTTCACCGAGGCCCCGCAGAAAAACGCCCCACCCGAGGAGCAGGCTCTGTGGCAGCGCCGCAAGGGCGTGACGGGCTTCGGCGCCCAATTGAAGCTTGTCCAAAGCGATGCAGCCCTCGCCGAAGCATTCCTCGCCGGAACTTCGTGGGAGAAGCGCGCGGCCCGCCCGAGCCGAGAACTTGCTCGCGGGCAGATGGGAGCCGCCACCGATTTCCAGGCATTCGTCAATGACCTGCCGAGAATGGAAGACGCGGCATCTTTATTCAGGCAGAAACTGCGAGTCATTGATACCACGCCGTTGCAGGAGACCGCCGCGATTGGTCGAGGGTTTGGAACGTTGAACGAGCGGGCGGAGACTCTCGACCAAGGGGACGCGCGAGTCGGCGCGATCCGCCAGGAGTTCCAGAAACTGCAGGAGAACCTCGGCGAGCCTCGCTTGGCGGCCAAGCTAAACCGCGCATTCATCGAAGTCGACGCGCTCGGCGGAGACTATCGCCCGTTCATCGAGGAGATCAAGCAACTGCGAGACGAGCGACTGCGCCCGCGGTACGGCGTCGAGCCGGCCGCTTCGGAACTGGGATTCGCGGTCACGAAGCGCGAGCCCAACGCCCTCGAAATCAAACAAGCGGAGCTCCTCAACGGCATGATCGTCTATCTGGAAAAGATGGCCAAGGTCGCCGACGAGCAGCTCGCCGAGACGAAGAAGCAGACCGAGAAGCTCGACAAGCCGCGCGAGCGCGGCCGCCTGGGAAACCCCGACTCGAAACAGTAGGTGATCGATGCCGCTGCGAAATGTCTGGGTGGGACCGGTGCAATGCACGTTCGTCAAGACGGCCGACCGCGAGCCGCTCGCCGAGAGCGTTCGCGCGTGGACGCTGCCCGGCGTCGACGGCGTCGCCTGGCAGGTGCTCGGCCGCAATCGCTCACACTATAGCTGCGAGGCGATCCTGCTCAATACGACGGCCGCGGTCAAGGTGTGGGAAGCGGCGCTCGGCGCGCTGCAGGGGCAGCGCGTCGCGATCTTCGATGACTGGCAGGACACGCACGTCGTCTTGATCGAACAGGTGACGATCGGCCGCCGCAGGGCAGAGATCGGCAACGGCGGCTGCCTCGGCTCGGCCCGGATCGAGGGGAGGTACACCCAATGATCACGAGTCTCTCCGTGCGGCGGCAGGGCGACCTGGTGCTCTTGGCGGCGGCGAGCGATCTTACCGGCGCGGTCGTCTATCACTGGTTTCTGGACGGCGTGTGGATCGCGCGGACGATGTCGCCGACCTACAGCCTCACGCTGTTGGAGCAGGCACGGATCGACGTGGTGGACACGCTCGACGCGGCCGCGGATCCGGCCGGGCTTGCGTCGACCAGTTATCCGGCTCGCCGGCGGTTGTGGTGGGTGCGGTCGCTCGCTGGCGACGTCGACCACTATCGCGTCGAGCAACAGGCCGGCGGCGGCGATTGGCAGACGCTCGCCGAAATCGCGCACGATGACGAGTTGTGGAGTTACGACGTGCTGACCGGCCGGCTCGAGGATCTCACAACGTACACCTGGCGAATCGTGCCGGTCGACCGGGCAGGAAACGACGGCACGCCGCTGGTGATCGGTCCGGAGCTGGTGGTCCGCCGGCCCGATGCTCCGGAGTACCAGGTGACCTTCAATAGCGGAACCGGCCGCGTGACGATCGCGGCAGAGTGAAAGCGTGGAACGATGGCAACGATTCTCGCCCATAGCCGCGTCTGCGACGGGTACGACTACCTCGTCCAGTCAGCGACCGGCCCATTGCGGCTCTTCCACTTCGTCGAGCTTCCGGACAATCCGCAAGCGGCGGTCGATGCTATGGAGGCCGAGCTGCTCGAGGCTTCGGAGCCGCTCTATATCGTGATCGGAGAAGACGGTGCCGTCATCGACTAACCCAGGAACACCGAGCAAACGGCCCGAGAAGGTGACCGTCTCAATCGCGTTGCCGCCGGCCCTCCGCGCCCAGTTGCAGGGCCAACTGATCACTTTGGAGCAGCACGTCGGCAAGATCCTCGACGTCTGGCCGCAACTGACCCCGAGGCAGCGGTCCGCGCTGCTGGAACACTCGCCGATCCTGGCCCGCATCGTCGCCCTCGCAGAAAGGCTCCGCTGATGGCCGTCAAGACGATCGCTCAATCCGGGCTCTCCTCCGACCCGGCGACGTGGGGCGGCTCGCTCCCCGTCGATGGCGACTCGTGGGTCATCGCCGAAGGTCGCACGCTCACCTTCAATCAGGATCTCTCCGCCTGGACGATCGGTGTCGATGGCATCCTGATCGAAGGCTCCGAGGCCGGTACTCCCGCGCGACTGACCGTCGCGGAGCTGCCGGGGGCGTATTTCCTGCCGCTCAAGACCGGCAAGTCGGTGGTGGGAGACGATCGCAACTATTCGGGCCAGTTCTACATCGGCACCCGCCAGACGCCCTATCCGTATGCCTGCCAGTTCACGCTTCAGGCCCTGGCCGGAACGACGTCGCTGATCAACCACAGCTACCTCGACACGCAGATCTTCTGCGACAACCCTATCAACCGCTACGTCATCCTCACCGCGCAGGCGAGCGCCGGAACCTACGTCCTCGCCGTCGATCGCGACCTGACCCAAGACAAGTTCTGGCGGGCGGGCGATTCGATCGTGATCGCCAACCGGTACACGGCGACCTTCAACTCCCAGCGGGCGACGATCACCGCGGTCACGCCGACCACGATCACCATCGACGCGCCGCTCAATGCAAACTACGTGGCCGGGGCGCACGTCGTGACGACCGCCCGCAACGTCCGGCTCCTCCACAATGTGGCCTCCAGCCTGCCGTACACGGTCCAGGGGGGCGGCTACAACAACACGTCCTTCGGCAAGGCCATCCACGCGGAATTCCGCAACCTGGCCAATGCCGGTAACGGTCCCCGCAGCGACGGCACGGGCTTGGAAATCGGCGGGGTGATTTCGGGCTTTCTCTACAACGGCTACCTCTACGCGGCGATCCTCAACAGCGCGGTCCTCGCTTGCGGTGCCAGCATGCAGGGGTACGGCAACACGCTGAACGACTGCGTGGTCATCGGATCGAGCACGCAGAACGGCGTGATGCCCAACGAAACGGTGGCCAACGACTCCTACTTCGCCTGCAATCAGACCGTGACGGCCGTCAATTCGCAGTACAACCGCTGCCGTTTCGTCAACAACCAGCAGATCGGCTGGGGCGGCGGGGAGATCCGGCTGTTCGATTGCGAATCGGAAGGCAACCTCCGCGACTTCGAGCGGCTCCCGCCGGTGATCGCGCGGCGGTGCCTCCTCCGCAGCGCGTTTGCGACCTACTGGTGGTATCGCCGAGATCCGCTCAGCCGGCAGTTCCATTACGACGTGCGGGCCGCGGATGGCACGGTGCTGTGGGGACAGGTTCGCGGTCAGACCGGCGGTGGGCAGACGGTATCGACCCCCGAGGTGCCGGCCAATCCGCCCGTTCCGCTCGACTTCGTGCACGTGTCGTACTTCTACGACGGCTTCACGAACTACACCGGCATGCCGATGCTCATCGACGCGCCGGGCTGGTTCGATTTTCCCGTCGGCCGGGAGCCGGGCGAGCCGTTCACGATCACGATCTACTGCAAATGCAGCATCCATCCGAGCGTCATGGTCGAGCCGGTGAAGTTCGCCGTCATCGACGACAACGCCGGCTGGGACCACCCTGACGAAGTGATCGCCGCGGTGCAGCCGGCCGACACCGCCGACTGGCAGACGCTCGTGCTCTCGGGCATCGTCGGGCCCTACCAGAAACCCGTGCTGCGGATCCGCGGCAAGCATCACGCTGACAGCACCGCCTGGATGCAGGTGCACTGGAATTACGTCCTGGACGCGCTTCCCACCGACGAGGAGATCGCCGCTGCGGTCTGGCAGTATGAGCGGAGGACGCTGACGCCGTGAGTCTTCCGTCGATCGCTGCAACCGTCTGGACCTACCCGACGCGGACGCTCGCCACGGGCACGCCTGCGCCGCCGACGACGCGCGCCGGGCGGATCGCCGCGACCGTCTGGAGCTACGCCGACCGCACGATCACCGAGACCCGCGTCACGGTTGCCCCGGCCGTGCTGCACATCTCGGCATCATACCCAACGTCAAAACGGTTCCTCACGCCGGACACGCGAACGCTGCGGGTGCCGCGCGAGTCACGCGCACGACTGGTGCGCGACGTTGCCCGAGTCGCCCCCGTGCCGCGCGAGTCGCGCAGGCGCATCGTGCCAGCGGAGCGGAGAGTGCTCGGCGTGCCGCGCGAATCCCGAACGCTGAAAGGCTGAAGCTATGCACTTCCCGTTTTCGCCGGCGGAAGAACTCGATTTCTCCGTCGAGTGGGACAACCTCGAAGCCGGCGAGACGATCGCCACGAGCACGTGGACGATCACGCCCGCCGGCGCGTGGGTGCTGTACGACGCAGGCAGCGACGGCACGCGCAAGACCTGGGTGTGGATCAAAGGCGGTGCGGTGGGCGATTACGAGCTGACGAACCAGATCGTCACCTCGCAACAGCGGAAATACGAGCGAACCCTGAATATCAGAGTAGCGAAACGCTGATGGCCAGCCACGCGGATAGCCTGCGGATCACCATCGGCGGCGTCGAGGTCGCCCAGCTCGCGGCGGTCGGCACGCTCGCCGGCGTGGTGGTGCGCGCCGCGGCCTCCGCGAACGGTCCCGGTGTGGGGTTGCTGGAGATCTCCGCCGGCAAGCTGGCCTGGCAGCCGCCCGGCGCCGACGGCTTCGGGCCGGCGGTGGCCGTGCCGACGGATGGCGAGTACCTGGTAAGCGGCGCCGACGCGGCGAAGTGGCTGCGCGTGGAAGTTTACACGAGCCAACTGCCGGCCGCGAACCGTATCGCCCGCGTCGAGCTGGCCGACCGTTACAACGGCATCGCCGGCGACGATGTCACCGCCGCCGAGGCGGCGGCCGGATCGGTCGAGACGTTCACCCTCACGCTGACCAACCAGAGCGCCGGCATGGTAAGCGACGTCCGCGCGTGGCTCAAGTCGGCGACCGGACTGGAACTGTCGGCCAGCGGATCCACCTGGTCGGCACCCACGAGCGAGGCCGCGGCGATCGGGCTGGGCGACGTCGCCCCGGCGGCGAGCCTCATGCTCTACGTTCGCCGCACGATCGCCCCCGGGACCTCGCCCTCGCCGGCGGTGCTTTCCTGTCTTGCTTTCAGTTTCTTGACCTCCTGAAGGGAGCCCCGATGCCACAAGTCTATAACTCGTTCAAAGAACTGCATGCCAAGGGCCAGATCAACCTCCTCACCGACGATATCCGCGCCCTGTTGGTGATGACCAACTCGACCGCCTGGAGTGAGAACGACGGCAAGGTCTACCTGGCGGATCTGACCACGCTCGACGAAATGAACGGCGCGAACTACGCCAGGAAAGTCCTCACCAACAAGACGATCACCAAGGACGACGGCAACGACCGCGCCGAGTTCGACGCGGATGATCTGACGTTCGCCAGCCTGGGAGCCGGCACGCGCCAGGTCAAGGGCGCGGTGATCTTCAAGCACGTCACCAGTGGCGCCGATTCGCCGCTGGTGGCCGCGATCGACCTGCCCAGCCCCGTCGCCGCCGACGGCACCAACTTCGTGATTCAGTGGAACGCCGAAGGCATCCTCCAGTTGGCCTGAGCGAGTCATGGCGCTGATCGTCACCGGCAACCTGTCGCCCGACGCCACCGGCACGTACGCCTCCGCGGGGACGTATGACGGCGCGACCTACTACGCGCGCGTTCCAGACGGCGATTACGTCATCTACTGGAACTCGTACGCCGGCGCCTGGCACATCTCCGACACCTTGAGTCCCTGGCCCGACGTCTACTGGCTCGGCGACAACGAGGTTCTCGGCGAGTATCCGGCCGCCGGTTCGTACGCGTGGGGCACGGCGACGGTGTCGAACCTGGTTTCGGAGATCGTCGTCCAGCCCGTGCCCGCCGTGCTCACGTGGTCCGCGATCCGGCCGCTGGCGCGGGTGATCGTGCCGCCGGCTGCGATCACCTGGTCGGCGCTACCAGCCTCCGGCAGCCGGGCCAAGCCGCCGCCCGAGCCGGCCGCGCTACACTGGATGGCCATCACGCCCCAGGGCGCGAAGATCGCCCGGCCTGTGCCGGCCGAGGCGAGCTGGTCGGCGATTGCGCCAACGGTCAGCCTGCGGACGGTCACCGTGCCGCCCGCCGCGGCGAACTGGTCCGCACTCCCGCCAGCCGGCATCGTGGTGCCGATTGTTTCCCTCGCACCGCTGTCGTGGTCGGCCGCCTTGCCGTCGGTCGTCCGCGTTGCCAGGCCCGCGCCGGCCGTGCTCGCCTGGACCGCGCTTGCGGTCGAGCGGGTGGTCGCTCCCGATGCGGCCCAGCTCGCTTGGTCGGCACTCATGCCGCAGGTCTTCCGCGGCCGCTACCGGCTCGAAGCACGCGGTCTCTATCGGATCTTCGGCCCGGCCGTCTATCGCCTCTACCGATCGAACGTCGCGCCGCCGGCGGAAGGCGATCCCATCTGGACCACCGCGGCCGCATTGCCGGTCACGCCGGCCGACAGCTTCGTGGACGGCACGTGGTGGATCGCCGTGAGCCGATTCAACGGCGTGTTGGACAGCGGTCTGCTCGTGTTGGGCGAGGGCGGCGAGACGTATCGCAAGCTCGTGATCAGCGGCGGCCAGGCGGGCGGCGAGCCGCCGCCAGGCCCGCTTGATTGGCAACTCGAGGCTGCGGCCGGCGGCGTGGTTCGCGTGGTCGCCTTGCTCTACGCGGCGGCGGAGGGCGAAGTGGCGCTCGGCTACACGACCGCTGGCAGCGACCCGCCGGCGGGCAGCCCGAGCATTACCGCCCCTATCGCCGCAGGGATCTCCGCCTGGCAATACGAGCTGGCGGCCCAGGCCCACGGCACCACCGTCAAGGCGCGGCTGGAGATCCGCCGCAACGATGGCACGCCCGAAAGCCCCTCGTGGCTGTACAGCCCGTCCGTCGTCAAGAGCATCACGGCCGACAGCATAGGCCCCGCCGCGCCGCTGGCCGGTGTCGGCTGGTCGCGTCCGACTTGGAAGGGACCGTAGATGGGCGCAACCGTTGGCCCCCGCACTGTAAGCTACCCCAGGATCGTCTCGGCGCCGCTTCTGCAAGCGAAATGGCAGTGGACGGACCCGTGGCGAACGGTGCGGGAGTTTCGTTTCCTCTCCGCCTCGCGTGGCGCCGGCAGCGGCGAGCGGAGCGAATGCCGGTTTGCCGCTCCCTATGGACCGGTCTGCTTCCAATGGCAGACGGCTCCCGTCACGCGGCGGCCACTGGCCGGCCTTTGGGGCATGTGGGTGCGCCTGGTGTTCTGGTCCGACGCCGGACCAAGTGTCCAATTCATCGGCCAGGTGGCGGCCGAGGGCGACATGCCCGAAGGCCTGGGAGTCGGCGAGCAGCTCTGGACGGCTTACGGCCCGGAGCGGATCCTCGAGCGCGTGTCGGTCTCCGAATCCTACTGGCTGATCACCGATGAAGCCGGCGTACCCGCCGAGCAGCTCCTCGGCTGGGTGCCGAAGGTCAACGACCTCGATGATCGCGGCGTGCTCGTCGGCAACCGCACGGCCAGTCCATCGAACGGGAGCTACCTCTACGAAGGCCAGACGCCGGGGGCGACGCCGAAGCTGTGGACCAATCGCCAATATGCCGAGTATCTGCTGAAGCGATTCGTTGCGCATGAGAACGGGCCGACCTGGCAGCTCGGCGGGCAAGTCGAAACCCTCGACTTCTCGACCCACATCGACACCGCGGGAAGCCGGACGGTGCACGAGTGGCTGCGGGAACTGATTCCGCCAGACCGCGGCCTCGATTTCTACGTCCGGCCCGCCGCGGCCGACGGCGAGGAAAACGAAGAGGGTTTCGAGGTCTGCGTGTTCTCGCTCACGGCCCGCGATTGGCGTTTCGGCGGCAAGACGCTGCCGCGAAACCCGCGTGTCCATCAGGTCCGGCTGGGCCGCTCGCTCGACCTGGCCGGCCGCATCGAATACGACGGCGACAAGCGCTTCGCCAAGGTCCGCGTCCGCGGCAAGCGCGCGGTGGTCTGCTGTTCGCTCGCCGGCAGCGAGTGCGATCTGGCGGCGATCAAAGGCACCCTCGACCGCGGCTGGTCGACAACGCTCGAAACGGAATACAAGACGGCCGCCGGCGTGGGCGACGGCCAGTCCAACGATCGCTTCCGGCAGGACGATCGCTTCGAAGCGGTCTTCCAGCGGTTCGTCGTCGGCAACGACTGGAAACCGATCACGGCCGGGTGCGTGCCGGCGTTCGACGAAGCGGGCCAGTTCGTCGCCGAGCCGGCCGAGCCGCCCGGCTACCAGAAGCGCGTGCTGAAGACGCTCGATCACTTGCCGCTGGTGCAGGGTACCGATTACTCCGCCGACCCGCCGACCAACAAGAACGACGCGACGGCCACGCCGCCGGAGTTCTTGAAGCCCGTGGCCTACGTGAGCGATCCGGAGGAGTCGGATCCTTCGGAAGCCGACATCTACTGGCGTGCGGACGAGCTGGGCATTTCGCTTTCCGTGCTGACGACCACGCTGGGTGTCCAGCTCGGTGCCAACCCCAACCACCGCCTGGCCGCCGGCAGTTTCGGCGGTGCAGCGGCGACGGCAATGATCCCCGAGTTCGACTGGAACCGCCTGGTGGTTACAGTCGCCTTCGAAAGCGATCAGCGGCCGACGGCCACGGTCGCGGTCGACGGCGCCCGCCCCGAGGACGGCGTGCTCGACATCGTGGACAACGATCTGGAATTCTGGCTCCTGGCACCGCACACGGTGATCGGCCTGAACAAGGACGGCACGCTGAAGACGTCGGGCGACAAGCCGCGCGTGCTGCGAAGCGACCACGAACGGCTGGCCGAAAAGATGATCGGCATCCTTGCCCGGCACTGGCGGAGCCGCGTCAAGGTGGCGCTCGAGCTCGAAAGCCTCGAGCCGTGGGGCGACCTGGTCGGGGCGATCCTCTCGGCGGTCGATGCCGGCGGCGTGCTGCACGACGTCGAATCGCCGATCACCCGCGTCGCCTGGCAGGCCAACGGCGACGGCGACCAGGTCACGGTGCAAACGACCATTAGCGCCGGCTTCGCCGGCTGAAAGGCGCTGACATGGACTCGCGGAGCACCAAGCTGGTCCGCCCGGGAAAACCGACGCCCCTGGTCCGATACGTGCCGATCGAAACAGCGGTCGACCATCCCGGCTACGGCATGGAGTTCGACGTTTTCGCCGGCGAGTGGTCCTCGGCCGCCGCGAACGGCCGCGGCGGGCCCGTGATCACCGATCGGACGACCCGCCACAAGGCGATCGATTTTCGCCGCGGGGCAGGGGCCCCCAAAGCGGGCGCCCAGGGCTGGGCGGAACCGTATCCATCGGACAAGTACGGCACGATCCTCTTGATCTGGGACCTCGACTGCTGATGACGCGCCGACGCTGCTGCCAGCCGTGCCGCGTGCACGAGGATTACTTCGACTGCCGCGATCTGCTCGGCGGCTTCTATGAGGTGGTCCGCGGGCAGTGGTCGCTTGCGCCCAGTTCGCCCAGCTCGGGCACGAGCCTCTGGCGGTGGACCGGCCGCGGCTGGACGCGCGTCTCTCACACCTGCGATTGGCAGTGCCAGAAACATCAGAGTCCGCGACGCCGTGGCACCCAGGTCGGCGAAGAGGTGGTGACTCCCTGTCCGACGCCCAACGTGCTCCAAACCGAGGCCACCGACGCCTTGCTGCTGCTCGATACCCGCGTGGAGCCGGGGTTCATAGTGGGTTTCACCGCCCCGAGCCAGCCGGGCAAATGGCGGATCCATTTCGGCGCCGACGATTCCGGCGCGGGGGGCTACTACGTCGAGTGGCACGTGCCGCTGGCGGGCAACGGCCGGGCGGCGCTCTACGATGCAACCGGCGGTGAGCTCGTGGGCGGGAACTACTTCGTCGATCCGCCGCCGAGCTACCAGGTCCTGGGAATCCGCCTCTTCGCCGACAGCGAGGGCAAGCTGCGCGTCGTGTTTCGCGACCGTTTCGGCTACCAGATGGGCGTCCAGCACGGCGATCTGGTGTTGGCCGGCGACCGCGTCGCCCTGGGCGGCGCGACGGTCGGCGGCGTGCCGCTGCGGTTCGAGTCCGTCTGGATCGATCGCCACTGGGGCGACTGGCGGGCAAAGTGCGGGGCGATCGAGCTCTGCGGGCCGGGCTGGCACCACTTCCAGGAGGATGAATTGCCCGCGTCGCTCACGATCGACGTCGGCCAGCTCTATTTCGAGCAGGTCACGCCGAACCTCCGCTGCGACTGCGCCGGCGTCAGCGGCCTCTTCGAACTCGGCAGTATCTACGCCGACTCCGCCTGGGTAGTGCACTGGGAATACGAGTTTCCCTACCCGCCGGGCTACGGCGGCGAGTGCGTCTGGAACGAAGGAGATTGGTCGGAGGCCCGCTACGGAGTGACCCGGAAGTTCTTCGCCGCCCTCGGGTGCGGTGCGCCCGGGGCCCGCTACACGCTCTCGATCGGCTACGAGTACTACGAGACTTGGCCCGGGCTGGGAGAAATTGAGTCGTCCGGCAACCGCATCTTCTGGCAACGGGAATGGGACCACCGGCCGACTCACGCCGACTTGGCCGGCCCGGTGCCGATCTTTGAGCCGCTCCTGAGCCGCTACGGCCAGCCGCTGAGCTGGTACACCTGCGTCCCCACCACGCCATGCCTCGTCAGCCTGTAGACTGCGATTTCCGGCCCGTGGACGGCCGGTGGCAATGCCGCCGCTGCGGCATCGTTCGTGAGTGTCCGGTCCGCCGCAACTGCGGCGTCGTGCTTGCGGAATCACCCGCGGTGGAGATCGCCGAGCCGCCCCGGGCGGTTGGCGCGGCTCTCTGGCAGGCGATCGAGGCCCGCTGGATCCAGTGCGCCGAGATGCGGAGCTGGGAGGAAATAGAGGCTCTGCTCGACGCCTGCGGTCCCTGCCCGCACTTCACCGGCTGTGGCTGTTCGGCGATCGGCGGCTGCGAAGCCCGCGACAAGCACGTGACGCTGCTCCTCTACCGCCACCGCCGCTGCAACCGCTGGCCATCCGAATGGGAAGACACGGAGGCCGGTGTCGAACGGGGCAGAGATCGACCGGGTCCAGAGATCGACCGGGACCGATCGACGCGGCTGTGAACCACGGCCCCCGCGAAGGATCGAGGTTACCGGTTGGCCGCGAAGGAAGCAAGTATTCCGCGCGGAATGGCATTGAGTCGGGCCACGAACCGCCGGCGTGGGTGACATGCAATGCAGTTGACTGAATTAAGTGTACGCTAGTATATAACCCCGGGGTGTAGCAAAATGGCAGAGCATCGGGACTGGGGCCGCTGGAATAATCGGCGCAACCAGCCCAGATTGGACTGTCGATCCAGTGGTTGCGGGTTCGAGTCCCGTCACCCTCGCCTACGCCGGAAGTCGTAAAGGCTGACCGGCGTTTACTTTTTCTTGACCGTCGGGAAGGCTGTGCCGGCGACCGCAAGCGGCCGAGGAACGGGCGACACCATTCAAAGGAGGGATGGCGCTGCCCCATCTGTGGCAATGTGTGCGGCATTCCTGAACCGTTGCTGCCGAGGGTGTGCAGCACGTCTGCGGGCTGGCAGGCCGTTTGGACCGGGCCGGGTTGACCAAGTCGGTCGCGATTCTATTAATTACTCGAACCGCGCAGCGGTTCCCTGCCCGATCCGACAGCCTCCGGCCAGCGCCTGGCCGGGGCAAGAACCCACCAGCCCGCAAGGCGCCCTCGATGTCCCGCGAGCTTTTCGGGCCGCTTCGAGCCCTCATCCTCGTGCTGGCGGCAGCATGGTCCATGGCCGCTTCGCTGTGTACTGCGGTGGGAGCCGATCCGTCGGTCTCCGAGTCGGTCGCCAGCGGCGAAGCGATCTACCAATCGCAGTGCGCGCGCTGCCACGGCGCCAATGGGGAAGGCGTGGCGGATGAATACCCGACTCCGCTTCAGGGTGAGCATTCGCTTGAGGAGTTGCGTCAGATCATTCACGACTCGATGCCGGCCGATGATCCCGAGGCGTGTACTGGCGACGACGCGCGCCGCGTGGCCGAATTCATCCACCAGACGTTCTACGCTCGCGGGGAGAAAGCCGACGCGCCCGCGGCAAGGATCGAGTTGGTCAGGCTCACCGTCAGGCAATACCTCAACGCCGCGACGGATCTCGTGGCAAGCTTCGGCGGCGAGGCGACGATTTCCGACCAGCGCGGCCTCGAAGGGAAGTACTTCAACGCCCGCGGCTTCAACCGTGACAGGCGGGTCCTCGAACGCATCGATCCGCAAGTTGCCTTCCATTTTGGCGAAGGAAGCCCCGACGCGGCGATCGGGCCGGAAGAGTTCTCGATGCAGTGGCGCGGAGGTGTGATCGCCGAGGAGACAGGCGACTACGAGTTCTGCGTCAAGACCGACAACGCCGCACGCCTGTGGGTGAATGGCGACGACAAGCTGCTCATCGATGCCTGGGTTCGCTCCGGCGACGCCACAGAGCATCGCGGCACGATCCGGCTTCTCGGCGGCCGCGTCTATCCGATTCGGCTGGAGTACTTCAAATCCAAGGAGCCCACCGCCTCGATTGAACTGTGCTGGCGACCGCCGCACCGCGCCGAAGAGGTCATTCCTCAGCGGAACCTAACGCCAGGCTGGTATCCGCCGTTGCTGGTGGTAGAGACCAGTTTTCCGCCCGACGACAGCAGCGCCGGCTACGAGCGCGGTACGGCGGTTTCGGCGGAATGGGAACAGGCGACGACCCACGCCGCCCTGGAAATCGCCGACAAGGTCGTGGAGAATCTCGAGCGGTTGGCCCAGTGCAAGGCCGACGACGCCGATCGGCCGCAGAAGCTCAAGGCGTTCTGTCACCGATTCGCCGAACGAGCCTTCCGCCGACCGCTCACCGACGAACAGAAGCGGTTCTTCGTCGACAGCCGCTTCGAAAGCCAGCAGGAACTCGACGTGGCGGTGAAGACGGTCGTGCTCCTGACCCTCACATCGCCGCGGTTCCTCTACCTGGGGATCGGTGGCAGCGAACCCGACGGCTACGAAGTCGCGACGCGGCTTTCGTTCGGCTTGTGGGATTCCCTGCCGGACGACGCGCTGTTGCGGGCTGCCGCGGAAGGAAAGCTGCGGACGGCCGACGAGGTTTCAGCGCAAGCCGAACGCATGCTGTCCACCGGGAGAGCCAAGGCCAAGCTGCGGGCGTTCCTTCACCAGTGGCTCAAGGTTCGGCCGGCCGACGAGATCACCAAAGACCGCGAACTCTACCCCGGTTTCGACGAAACCGTAGCATCCGACTTGAGGACGTCGCTCGACCTATTGCTCGACAGCATCGTGTGGAGCGACCCTTCCGATTTCCGCCAGCTCTTGCTGGCTGACTACGGGTTCTTCAACGAGCGCCTGGCGAAGTTCTACCAGTTGAGCGCGCCCCAAGGCGACGGCTTTCATCGAGTGGCATTGGATCGGGCGCGGCAGGCGGGGATCATGACGCATCCCTACCTGATGGCGGACCACGCCTACTACAAGTCGACCTCACCGATCCATCGGGGCGTGTTCATCGTTCGCAGCGTGCTCGGTCGCCCGCTGCGCCCGCCTCCGGTGGCCGTGGCTCCTTTGGATGAAGGGTTCGATCCGAACATGACGACGCGTGAACGGGTGGCATTTCAGACCCGGCCGGCCGCGTGCCAGACGTGCCACGACCTGATCAACCCGTTCGGCTTCAGCCTCGAGCACTTCGACGCCGTGGGGCGGATTCGAACCGAGGAAAAGTCGCAGCCGATCGACGCTTCGGGTGCTTACACCACGGGGTCGGGCGAGCTGATGCGGTTCAACGGCGGCCGCGAACTGGCCGAGATCCTCGCGCTGAGCGGCGAGGTCCACGCGAGCTTCGTGGCTCAACTGTTTCATTACACGGTCAAGCAGCCGATCCACGCCTACGGTCCGAGCGCGTGGCAGGATCTCACCGCGGCGTTTGCCGCGAACGATTACAGCGTCCGGCGACTGCTCGTCGAAATCATGCGCACTTCGGCGCTGGCAACGAGCCAGCGCCTTTGAGAACACCACAGGACTTCAAGAGTTCCGCCTCGCAGGCCTCCACACGTGAACGAGGAAGTTGATATGATCCGCAGGCAAACGCGTCGGCAGTTCATCCGCGATCTGGGCTTGAGCGCGGCAGCGACGCCGTTTCTTCTCAATCTCCCCAGCCTGGCCGCGGCGGCAGAAGGGAGCCGGCGTCAACGTGTCGTGATCATGTTCAGCCCCAACGGCGTGGTGCCCGACCGGTTCTGGCCCGAACAAGTCGGCGAAGAGTTTACTCTACCCCCAATCCTCGCGCCGCTGGAACCGTTCCAGGATCGCCTGCTCACCATCCGGGGTGTGAGCGATCTCGTACGCGGCGACGGCGACAACCACATGCGCGGCATGAGTTGCCTGCTCACCGCCATCGAGTTGTACCCGGGGAACATCCAGGGCGGCTCGCACACGCCTGCCGGCTGGGCGAGCGGCATCTCGATCGACCAGGAGATCAAGAACTTTCTTCAGGGCAATCCGGAGACGAAAACCCGTTTCGGCTCGCTCGAATTCGGCGTGGCTGTGCCGGACCGTGCCGATCCCTGGACACGGATGGTCTACGCCGGCCCCAACAAGCCGGTGTCGCCGATCGACGATCCCTACCAGATGTTCGGCAAGCTTTACGGGCGGCTTGCGGATCGGCAGACGCTCACCAGCGTGCTCGATGCCGTTCAGGAGGATCTGGCCAAGGTGCGCGCCGCCGTCGGCGAGGAAGACCGCCGTTTGCTGGACGAGCACGAGACGCTGGTCCGGGAGATGGAACGCGAGCTTCAGACGACCGACCAGACCGGACTCGACCACGCCGTGCCGAAGTTGGAGCCCGGCGTGAAAATGGCGAACGACAGCATCCCGGCGGTCAGTCGCATGCAGATCGATCTGTTGGTAAACAGCTTCGTGGCCGACTTCACCCGGGTTGCAACGCTGCAGTACACCAACTCGGTCGGCGGGGCTCGCATGCGCTGGGTTGGGGTCGAAGAGGGGCATCACGAACTCTCGCACCATCCCGACAGCGACACCGCATCGCAGGACAAGCTGACAAAGATCAACACCTGGTTCTGCGGCGAACTGGCTTATCTCGTCCAGCGGTTGGCCGGAACGCCGGAACCGGGCGGCGAGGGGAGCCTCCTCGACAATACGGTGGTCGTGTGGACGAACGAGTTGGGCAAGGGCAACTCGCACACGCTCGACAACGTGCCGCTGGTGCTGGTGGGCAACGGCCTCGGGTTTCGCATGGGGCGGTCGCTCAAGTTTGACCGCGTCGCACACAACCGGCTTTGGCTGGCTTTCGCCCACGCCTTCGGCCATCACATCGATTCCTTCGGCAAACCCGACTTCTGTGGTGCAGGCCCGCTCGATCTCGCCTGATGACCCGGCAGAATTGCGACGCCAAGGACAATCATCCTGGCGGGAGTAGACCTCACGACCAGGGGCCTTCCGGGTGCTCGGGCCAATGTCGACGCCGGGCGACCCGGCCGGGGGCCGGGAACGCGTAATCATGGGTCGCTTGCCACCGGCTTCTTCCGGGCCCACAACCTGCGCACGAGCCACCACACGGCGATCAGCAGCAACGATCCCAGGAAGGCGGCGATCAGATCCTCGAATGTGACTTTCAGGTCGCCCAGCCCGAGATCGATGTTGAAGACGTTGAAGATGATTCCGCCGATCAAGGCCCCCACCATGCCCACGCCGAGGTTGGTCACACGGCCGAGGCCCTCCTTCCTGAGCGTCATCACACGTGCAGCGAGAGTTCCTGACAGACCGCCGATGATCAGCCAGACGACGAATTGTCCGAGAGTCAGATCCATGTGCGGAGTCTCCAAGGTTGCCTTAACTTGCGATCGATAAGTCGCAAAGCTCGCACAGACCGAACCGATCTGTCAATACATCCTTTGCCGAGTGTCGGCTGATGGATCCGCCTGGCATGCCAGCAGAACCCCACCCGTCAATTTAGTGGACACGCGTTTCGCATCTTCTCTTGTGCGAACCGCATCCTCTGGGCCGGCGGAAGGCCGGTTTCCCGGCACCGGACCACCCCCGGCGCGCCGGCAATGACCGCCGCCGGAGTTTGTCCGAAGCCTGAGCGGGGCATATACTGTCAATATTCCGCCTGTTCCGCTATCCACAGGATGCTCTTTGATGCGCCCGCTACGCACCCTCTTGTTGGCCTCAACCGTTACCTGCCTGATACTCGGTTCGCCTGGCTGGGCCAAGGAGCCGAAGGCCAAGAAGGAGACAAAGGAAGACCAGCCGCAGTATGTGCGGTTGGTGCGCGACGAGGCCAAGCAGCCGGTGGCACTCGAGGTGGCCATCGTACGGTTCGCACCGATGGACTGCAGCAAAGACTGCCCTACCGTTGATCTGGTGGGTGCGGTTCACGTGGCCGACAAGAGCTACTTTGCGGAGCTAAACAAGCTGTTCGAGGGCTACGAGGCCGTGCTCTATGAGCTCGTTGCGCCGGAGGGATCCGAAGTACCCCAACCGGGCGCGGCACGGGGGAGTCATCCGATCTCCGTAATGCAGACGGCGATGACCGGCGTGCTCGAGCTGGACTTCCAACTCGAGGCGATCGACTACAGCCGCGACAACATGGTGCACGCCGACATGTCGCCCGAGGCGTTCGCCGCCACCATGAAGAAACGCGGCGAGAGCTTCATGCAGGTGTTCATGCGGATGTTCGGCTATGCGATGTCGAAACAGAACGGCCAGGCTTCCGGTCCGAGTGACGCGCAACTGTTGATCGCCCTGTTCAGCAGAGACCGCTCGCTGGCGCTGAAGCGGATCATGGCCGAGCAGTTCCAGGATCTGGAGAGCTCGATGGCGGCGATCGACGGCCCGCAGGGTTCAACGCTGATCGGCGAGCGGAACAAGGTGGCGCTCGGCGTGCTACGGAAGCAGCTTGACGGCGGCAAGAAGAACGTGGCGATTTTCTACGGGGCCGGCCACATGGCCGATTTCGCCCAGCGGCTCCGCGACGAGTTTGGCCTGACGCCGATTGACACCCGGTGGCTGGTGGCCTGGGATCTGAAGGGGCAGAAGGGCTCTCAGTAGCGGATCACCTTCCGCAACAGGAAGAATCCCCAGACGAGCAACAGCGCGTTGCCGGCCCAGATGCAGGCTGGCGGGATCCGCCCTTCCTTGGCCCCGTCCATTCCGTACATGAAGAGTGGATAGTAGACCACCAGGATCGGCAGGAAGCAGAGGAAGAAACTGGTGAGGAAGTCACGGTTGCGGAGGCGAATGGCCATTGGCGCGCCGACCCAGACGAAACAGAAGCAACTGAAGCCGGCCGACCATCGGCGGTGCGGCTCGATCCGCAATCGGTAGAGGCGATTCCACTTGCTCTCCAGCCGCCGGTGCCGCTCCTTCCACTCGGGTCCGGCAAGCTGAGAGAACTCGCCGAGGAGCATCTGCTGAGCTGCCTCCACCGCCAGTCGCTGCTGGTAATCTTCGATGTCCTGGCGCTGCTCGCCGATTTCGCGCGGGATGGTGCGGAGCGCAAGCATGGTCGGATGATCGGCCGACCGACTCGACCGGCTGGCGTCGCCTAACGGCATTTCATATTCCCAGACGCCGGGATCGGCCAAGTCGACGCCGTTGTGGATGCCGACAAGGACGCTGTAGTTGCGGGCAACGATCCTCAACACGTTCTTGCTGAAATCGGTCTGCAATTCGGCGACGTCGGCCATGATCGTGATGGCCGGGCTGTCCTTGCGGGGGTTGATCGTCACGGTCGGCCGGACGAGCGTGCGGCCGTCGACGTCCTGCACGATGATGGAGAAGGCAGCGCAAGTGAACTGCTTCTGGGTCCGCAGCATGCTGTAGGCGATGTCTTCGCCGGCCTCCACCAGCACCCGTTGCATGCCGCTCCGGCCCCACGACATCGCCACATCGTTGAGCCAAACCGCCGCCAGGCTGAGCAGGAACGAAAGAACCATGGTTGGCCAAACGACCGCTGTGGGCGAAATACCCAACGCCTTGATGGCGACGATTTCGTTCGAGCCCGACATTCGCGCATAGAGGCTCGTGGCGGAAAGAAGCAGCGTCACCGGCAGCGTGATGCAGAGCATCTGCGGCAGCAGGTAGGGAATCAGACGCACGAGCTGCCCCGGCGGCAAGTTCTGGCTGACCCCCTCGCGAATGACGCCGCCGATGACCATCAACCCAGTCAGCGCCGCCAGCGCAAAGAGGAAGACATAGAGCAGTTCGTCGAGCACATACCGGGTGAAGATTCGCATGGGCAGCGTAGTCTGCCTTGCCTCTCGGCCCCCGGTCAAGCCCAATTCAGCCGCCTGGAGACGCCTGGCAGGACTATCCGACAAGATCCTGGATATCCAACGCGAGATGCACCACCAGCGGGATCAGCGCCCAGCGCAACGCCCGGAATGCCTCGATGCGGAGGGATCGGACATCGACTTCGATCCGGGGCGAGGTGCGGATGCCCCACAATTTCGGCCAGAACCGCGGAACCCGGCGGCAGTATTCGGCATACTCCTCGCCGAGTCGTTGGCGCAGGACCACCTCTTCGGCGCGAACGGTGGTCCACAGATAGACACTCGACGCGGCGGCAACTCCGATGGCGAAAATCAGGCTGTGCAGAAAGGCGGGGATGGAGAGGGTAATCAAGAAGGTGCCGAAATATAGCGGGTTTCGGCAAAGAGAGTAGGGGCCCTCACAGACGAGAGTCTTGCCTTTGTGCCCCCCGATATAGGCCGTCGCCCAAAAGCGAATCACCGTTCCGCCGATCAACAGCGACCAGGCCAGTATTTCCCAGGACAGTTCCCGCCACGAATCGCCCGCCCACCAGGGTTCAGTGAAGAAGGCCACGGCACCGAAGGGAACCAGGATGGCGATGCCGATACAGGCCCGAGCCCGCACTGCCCACGGATAGGTTCTGGAGTGGGCAGTCGTGGCCGGAAGACCGCCCCCGGCTGATCCCTCGGCGGGACCGAGGCGCAGCGAACTCGCGGATTCTGCGGTGACGCTCATGGTTTGCTGACTTGTCCGGCTGACTGGTGAATCCTGGCCTTCGCCTCTGGAACGCGCAGACTGAATAGGGACCGCCGTGTTCGGCGGGTGCCTTTCGGCGACGGGGGCATTTTTGCCAGCCGCAGCCGACGCGGGATCTTAGCCCGCCGGGAGCGCCGGCACAAGACGGAGTTTTGTCACTACCCTTCATCAGGAAACGCTTTACACCGGGCGTGGAATTCCTGATACTACGTCGGCGGGCACTGTTGGTTTCGCAGTCGATGGTACAAAGCTCCCGCGCCAAGCTAATGATCCATCATGCCAGCCGGACTCCGGTGGGGAACGGTCGGGGTGCGTACGGGGAAGGAGCACACACGGATGGCTCTGCTATCGGTAAACGAGGCGACCACGTTCCGGTGGTCACTGGAAGACGATCTTGCCCATTACGCCACGGCCGGCATTCCCGCGCTGGGCGTCTGGCGGCACAAGCTCTCCGATTACGGACAGACCAAGGGCATCGAGTTGCTCGCCGCCAGTGGATTGAAGGTCTCCCACCTGTTCTGGGCGGGCGGATTCACCGGAAGCGATGGCCGCTCGTTCCGCGCGAGCATCGACGACGCGACGGAAGCGCTTAATACGGCGGCCGCCATCAGCGCCGGCGTGTTGCTGGTCTATAGCGGTGCTAGGGCCGGCCACACGCACAACCACGCGCGGCGGTTATTGCGCGATGCGCTGCGGGAGTTGGCTCCTGTGGCCGCCGAGCGGGATATCGTTTTGGCGTTGGAGCCAATGCATCCTGACTGCGCAGGCAATTTCACGTTCCTGACCTCGGTCGACCAGACACTCGAAGTGCTCGATTCGGTAGGGTCACCTCACGTGAAGATGGTTTTTGACACCTACCACCTGGGCCAGGACGACGCGATTCTCGACCAGATGCCCCATATTGCCCCGCACGTGGCATTGGTTCAGCTCGGGGACGCACGGCAGCCTCCCGACAAGGAGCAGAATCGCTGCCGGCTCGGCGAAGGATACATCCCCATCGCCCGGATCGTGGGGCAGTTGCGCGACCTGGGCTATGACGGGTATTTCGATGTGGAGTTGCTGGGGGAAGAAATCGAACGCTTCGACTACCCGCAGCTTCTGGAGCACGCCAAGCAAGCTTTCGATCAGCTCCTCGGGAGCCGGGTGTGAACGGCGCATGCTGACGGTAAATGCGCGGATTCAGATTCCGATGGAGGAGTTCGAGTTCTCCTTTGCGCGAAGCTCGGGGCCTGGCGGCCAGAACGTCAACAAGGTCAACACGAAGGCGACCCTGCGCTGGCCGATCAAGTCCAGCGCGAGCGTACCGGAGGACGTCCGGCAGCGGTTCTTGTCTCGCTACCGGCGTCGCGTGACGAACGAGGGAGATGTGCTGGTCACGAGCCAGCGGTTTCGTGATGCCGGGCGAAACAGCGCCGATTGCCTGGAGAAGCTGCGGTTGATGCTGCTGGAAGTGGCCGCGGCGCCGAAACCCCGGAAGCCTACCCGGCCCAGCGCCGGCGGCATTCGCCGACGCCTGGAACGGAAGCGGCAGACATCGGAGAAGAAGCGTCATCGGCGCGGGGAGTATGATTGACGCCGCAGCCGTGCCGGCGTGGTAGGGTTTCCAGGCATTGTTTTGGGTCATTCCGGGTTGGAGGTGGGCCCCCTGCGCGCGGTGTCCACCGTCCGCGGGCATGGAGTATAATCGGGGGAGAGCGTACCCGGCCCGACCGCCGAGACCCGACGCGATTCTTCATGGCCAAGTCCCGTTCCCTCGACGACATCCTGCGTGATTGGCCATTCCAGCCGGGGGTGATCTCTGCCCGTACGGTGCGAGCCAAGGGGGGGCGAGAGGTGCTCCAGATGCGGGTCGAGTTGGGCGTTCTCCAGATGGAGATGGCCGGCCGGCCCGACGGGGAGCGACCGGAGGGGTACGATACCTATGTCGACTACCTCGTCCAGCAGGCGCTCGAAGCGGATCACAAGTTCGAGCTTACTGAGGAACAGTGCATCGAGATCGATCGCGAGTTCAATCAGTTCTATCACCGTCGGATCTGCTGGCTGGCCCTGCGGGAATTCGAGCGGGCCGTGCAAGACGCCGATCACACCCTGCGGCTGATGGATTTCGCACGCGATTACGCGGCCGACGCCGAGTGGCTTTTGTCTCACGAGCAGTATCGACCGTTCGTCCTGTTTCACCGCACGCAGGCGGCCTCGCTTGCGCAATTGGAAGCGGCCGGCGCCGAAGCGGCGATCGAGGAGATCAACCGCGGCTTGGGACGGATCAAAGACGTGTTTGAGTCGGTGCAGGGAGAGGAGCAATTTGAACAGGACGAGATGGTGCGCCAGCTTCGCCAGCTTCAGGACTGGTTGCGGGAGTACTACGAAGTGGGCCGGACACTGAGCGAGCAATTGACCGACGCCATCGACTCGGAGCAGTATGAGCTGGCGGCGAGGCTCCGCGACGAAATCGCCAAACGGGCACGTCGGACTCCCCCAACTGGCGATCTACGATAGCACCACTCCCTGGGGCTCGCCACCATCTTCACCGGGCTCGCCCGCACGCCGATTGTAAGATTTGGCATCCTGGTTGAATTCTGTACAGCAGCCCAGATTGACAGCGGCAATCCGCTAACAGCGGAACTCGCGGCGCCGAAAGCACTTCCGCTTTGGGATCGATACGCCTCTGGATTCGGCACGGCGACTGCAATAGAGAGCACCTGTTCTTGAAAAGGATCGAACCAAGGCGGAAAGGAAGTTGCCATGTTGGTGCTCAGCAGAAAGGTCGACCAGAAGATCCATTTGGGCCGGGGAATCACGATCACCGTAGTGCGAATCAAGGGACATTCGGTGCAGATCGGTGTCGACGCCCCCCCGGAAGTCGAGATTCTTCGCGGCGAACTAAGCACTTCGTCGCCGGGCGCACCGAACGTCGAGCGGGCACCGGTGAAGCGGCAGCACCGGCATTCAGCCTGACTTGTCCCGCGGCCGGTAGTATTTCGGGAACGCAGAGGCGGCGATTTCCCTTTCCCCGCGAGGGGTGTTAGACTTGGAGGTGATCGCCGTTCAACGCCCATTCTCCTCGCGAGCCCGAAGGAGCGGGAAACTGAGATCCAGTAAGGCCCACCCTCGTCTGCGTCCTGCCGTGCTGCTGCTTCGTGTGATGCCGCCGGCATTGATCGGCATCATGGCGCTGTGTTCTCCCGCGCGGGGAAACGACATCGAGAAGACCGTGCAGGACACGGTGTCGCGCTATCGGGCTCAGCTCAACGAACTGGCCGACTGGTGTGAACAGCGCGGCTTGAAGGAACAGGCGGAAAGGACGCGGTTCTGGGCCTCGCCGCGAAGTCCGGCGAAGATTTATGTGGCCGCGCTGCCGAAAGAAGAAGGCTCGCTGGGCGTCCCGGAAGGTGTCACGGGCGAATTGGCCGAGTGGCACACACGGTTTGCGGGCCTCCGCACCAAACAGGCCGGCGCACTGTTCGAACTCGCCAAGCGGGCGGTGGTCGCCAACCGACATTCGCTGGCCGTGGATCTCGTACTGACGGCGATCCGGGAGGATCCCGACCATGCCGCCTGCCGGCGACTGCTGGGCTACCAGCCGTTTCAGGGACAGTGGTGCACCGCGTTCGAAGTCAAACGACATCGCACAGGCTATGTCTGGCACGAGAAGTTCGGCTGGCTGCCGCGGACCCATGTGGCGCGGTACGAGCAGGGGATGCGCAACTTCAACGGGCGATGGGTGACCGCCGAAGAGGAAGCCCGACTCCGGCGCGACATCCGCTCCGGCTGGGACATCGAGACCGAGCACTACAAGATCCGCACCAATCACAGTCTGGAGGCCGGCGTCCAACTGGGCATCAAGCTGGAGGAACTGAACCGGGTGTGGCGGCAGCTCTTCGTGCGCTATTACCTCACGGAGCAGCAGGTGGCCGACCTCTTCGCAGGCCGCGCGCGCAACCGAGGCGACATGCCTCAGCACTCGATCGTGTACTTCCGCGACCGCGACGACTATGTCCGTGCCCTGCGACCGGCGATTCCCAGTATCGAGATCACTGTCGGCGTCTACGTGGAGAACATCAACCGCGCGTATTTCTTTGCCGGCAAGGACTACGACGAGCGAACCCTGCTCCACGAGGCGACCCATCAGCTCTTTCACGAGACGCGCCGCGTGCCGCTGGGAATCGGCGCCAAGGCGAATTTCTGGATCGTGGAGGGCGTGGCGTTGTACATGGAAACGCTTCACGAAGAAAACGGATTCCACGTGCTCGGCGGGTGGGATGACATTCGGGTGCAAGCGGCGCGTTACCGGTTGCTCCATGACAACTTCTACGTTTCCCTGTCCGAGTTCACGGCTTACGGGCGTGCGCGGCTCCAGGGCGATCCGCGGATTGCCACGCTCTACAGCCAGGCGGCCGGGCTGTCGCATTTCCTCGTGCACTACGACGGCGGCCGCTACCGCGACGCTTTGGTGAACTACCTGTCGCTCGTGTATAGCGGTCAGGACAACTCGACCACGCTCGCGCGGCTGGCGGGCGTGCCCTATACGGAGCTTGATCGGCAGTATCGGGAGTACATGGAAGGCGCCCCGGTGGCGGCCCCAGAAGCGGTTGAAGAGCCCGCTGCGATCGCGACTTCGGCCGACCATTAGAGGGGACTGCCGGGCTTTTCCCGGCTTGCTGCTCCTCTCGGACGTGCCTACGATTCAGCAGATTCCGTCCGTCGGGGACCAGTCTTCAGGAGACCGATCACGTGCGACCGCTTCAGGCTCTGGTCCTGGCCGTCCTGGCAGCAACGCCGTCCGCCGGCCGCGCCGACGTTCCGCCGCCTGTTCTGCTTGTTCACGGAATGGCGTGGGACCTCCAGCACGAAGACGGCACCTGGGGCTCTCCCACGGCCACGGCCGGTGGTGAGACTCGCTGGGGCGGCATGATCGGCTTCCTCCAGTCACAGGGCTTCCGTTACGGCGGAACGATCCGCGCCACGGCTGGCCGGGTGCAATTGCCCGAGAGCTTCGAGTTCATCGCGCCCGGCGATCCACGGTCGGCGAGGGTGTTTGTGCTGAAGTTCTCGTCGTCGGCCAATGCCGACGGCTTGGCGCTAAAGGCCTTGGAGCTCGCCGAGACCATCCGCCAGCTCTGCCGATACACGGGTGCGGAGAAGGTGCGGTTGGTGGCGCATAGTGCCGGCGGGCTCGTTGCAAGAGTATACCTCCAGAGCGCCCTGCCGGGCGTCGAGTATCGCGGCGACGTCGATCGGCTGGTGACGATCGCCACGCCACATCTCGGTTCCGACGTGGCCGAGCACTTCGGAGACTTTCTCGGCACTCGGGCGACGTCGATCCGGCCCAGCGCCGCCCTGATCGCGGCGCTGAACAACGAGCTGGAACTGCCGTCGGACACGCTCTTCGCATCGATCGTGGTCCGCGGCCTGGCGGCCGACGTTCGGGGCGACGGCAGTGAACTCGACAAGTTGATCAACGGCGAAGTTCTCGACAAGCTGCCGGTGGAGTACCGCTGCGGCGGCGACCAGGTGGTTCATGTGCGGAGCCAGAACCTGCGACTGGCGGCCTGCGCCGTGCGATATGAGCAGCGGACCGGTCGACCGGTTCAGTATATGCTGGCCCGGGTGCCCGACCCTTCGCCGCGCGACTTCTGCTGGCGCGATCCGACCGTGCATGTCGCTGCTCCCGCGGACGACCGGGTGCAGCGACTCGTCTCGGCGCTGGTGCACGATGGTGCACTCTTGTGGGCAACCGGTCAGTCGAGGCAATTGTCGGGGTGGAGGGCGTGGCAGGCGGCGCTGCACGCCAACGGCGCCGTTGAAGCCGAGACGCTCCGCAAGCACCCTTGGTCGGAAGTGACGAGCGTGCGGATCCGCGATTTCACGTGTGAGGCCCAAGACGAGCACGCCGTGCGCTACACATTCGCGGGGCGGGCCCAATCGCAAAACATGTTGTTGGCGCTCCGCAACCGCTGGACCGAGGTCGCGGGCTCGATCGACATTACCTTTGACGAGTTCGGCCGCGTTCTTGCCGCCCAGCCGCAAATGCGATAAGTCTCGGCGGGACGGTCAGCCGCCTGGAGGGCAACGCTGCGGCTGGTCCAAGCTGGCCTGCCGATGCTACACTAGGGGATTCTACAAACCCCTGGTGTACCCAGCATGGAACAGGCCAGTAGCCAACAGGTGTTCCCCCCGCGGCGGGTGGCAGTGATCGGCGGCGGTATTTCGGGGCTGGCGGCAGCCCGCCGCCTGAAGGAGTTGGCTCCGCAGATCGAGCTAGTCCTTTTTGAAACTGCGGAGCGATTGGGAGGCGTGCTGTGGACTGTTCACGAGCAGGGCTACCAGATTGAGCAAAGCGCCGACAACTTCATCACCACGGTTCCGTGGGGAGTGGAGTTGTGCAAACGGCTGGGAATGGTCGACCAGTTGGTACAGACCAATCCGGCCCACCGGCGGACGTTCGTTGTTCGCAAGGGCAAGCTCTACCGACTGCCCGACGGGTTTCTGATGATGGCCCCAACGCAGATGTGGCCGCTGGCGGTGACCCCGCTGTTGAGCCCGATGGGGAAGTTGCGGGCCGCCTGCGAGTACTTCCTGCCGCGCCGCAAGGACAGTCGCGACGAGAGCATGGCCGCTTTCGTCCGCCGCCGGCTGGGCAAGGAAGTATTCGAACGGCTGGTCGAACCGCTGGTCAGCGGCGTCTATGCGGCCGACATGGAAAAGCTGAGCGTCCTGGCCACCCTGCCGCGCTTCCGCGAGATGGAACGCGAGCATGGCAGCCTGATCCGCGCCATGCGCAAGCAGATGGCGTCGCGACGTTCGCCGCAAGGCGAAAGTGGCGCGCGGTACAGCATGTTCGTCACGCTTCGCGACGGGCTATCGAGCCTTATCGACGCGCTCGCCGCGCAATTGCCGCCCGATAGCGTGCGACTGAACACTTCCGTCAAGCGGATTGAGCGAACCGCCGACTCGTGGAAGATCCACGGTGATCGCGCACCGGTGGAGTCATTCGACGGACTGATCGTGGCCACGCCGTCGCACGTGGCCGCGCGGCTGCTGGAGCCGACCGACGCGGAACTGGGACGCCGGTTGGCTGAAGTGCAGCACGAAGGAACGGCGATCCTGACGGTGGCCTATCGGCGCGAGCAGATCCGGCACCCGCTGGACGGCATGGGGTTCGTCGTCCCGGGGATCGAAGGCAGTCCGATCCTGGCCGGCAGCTTCAGCAGCCAGAAGTACACCCACCGTGCGCCGGAAGGGATGGAGTTGATCCGCGTATTCGTTGGCGGCGCGCGGTGCCCGGAGATGGCCGAGATGGATGAGCGGAAGTTGAAGCCCCTGGTCCTCGGCGAGCTCAATCAATTGCTGGGGATCGAAGGCGAACCGGTCTATGCCAGAGTCGCCCACTGGCCGCGGACGATGCCGCAGTACCACGTGGGGCACGGCGGCCTGGTGGAGTGCATCGAAAAACTGGCCGGGGCGCTGCCCGGACTGGCGCTGGCCGGCAACGCCTATTACGGAGTCGGTATCCCCACGTGCATCCACAGCGGCGAGCAGGCCGCCGAGCGGTTGGTGAAGGGGATCGCTCAGAATCCGATCGCGCAGCCGTCCTTGCGCGGGTCGGAGCCGCCAAAGTAGCGTCGCGGGTCTTCCTCGCGCCAGATCCCCTGATAACCGCCAAAAACGCCGACGCCCGGTTGCACCTCGTGGCCCAACTCGGCCAGTTGCCGGCGGACTGGAGTGGCGAATCCGGCCTCCAGGCCAACCAGCCCCCCGCCGGTCATTTTCCGGCCGGTTGGGGTAGAGCTTTCCGAATGCTGGGCGCGCGGCTGCTCGCCGGCCTGCTGCGGCGAGAGCCCGAAGTCCACGATATTCATCACCACCTGAACATGTCCCTGCGGCTGGAAGTCGCCCCCCATCACGCCGAAGGAAAAGACCGGCCGGCCATCTCGGGTCATGAACGCCGGGATGATCGTGTGGAACGGCCGTTTGTGCGGTTCAAGGCAGTTCGGGTGCTGGCGATCGAGGGCAAAGAGCTGCCCCCGGTTCTGCAGGCAGAAGCCAAGGCCGTCGGGCACGTAATGCGATCCCCACCCATGGTAGATGCTCTGGATCAGTGAGACCATATTTCCATTGGCATCGGCCGCGGTGAGATAGGTTGTCTCTGAGCCGTCGGTGAAGCTGCCGGCCGAGACTTGTGTCGCGGCGCGCTTTGGGTCGATGCGTTTCACCCGATCGGCGGCGTATTCCTTCGAGATCAGTCCCGTGACCGGCACGCGGACGAAATCCATGTCGGCGTAGTAGGCAGCCCGGTCCTCGAAAGCCAGCTTCTTGGCTTCGATGAAGAGGTGCAGTTGCTCCGCCGAGTTCGGCTTGAGCGAACCGATGTCGAAAGTCTCGAGCACGTTGAGCATCTGGAGGGCCGCGATGCCCTGGCCGTTGGGCGGCAGTTCCCAGACGTCGTAGCCGCGATAGCTCGTCGAGACCGGGTCGATCCAGTCGGCGCGGTGCTCGCGGAAATCGCGAAGTGATAAACGGCCGCCATGCGCCCGGGAAAACTTGACGATGCGGTCGGCGATCTCTCCCTCGTAGAACGCGCCCGCTCCGTCGCGCGAGAGGATCTCGAAGACGTGCGCCAATCCGCGATTGCGGAACACCTCGCCGAAGCGGGGCCGTTTGCCATCGGGGGCGAACGCCGGCGCCATCGTCGGGTACTTGGCCGCGTCGAAACCCCAGGAGTCGGCCACGATTGGCGCCACCGGGAAACCTTCCTTGGCGTAGTGGATGGGTGCTTCGAGCAGGCGGCCCAGAGGAAGCTTGCCGAACCGTTCCCAAAGCGTTCCCCATCCGCTGACACAACCCGGCACGCTCCAAGACAATGGACTGTAAACGGGGATCTCGTCGAAGCCGAGGGACTGCGCGTCTTCGAGCTTCCAGTCGAAAGGCGAGCGGCCACTGGCGTTCAGGCCGAAGAGCTTCTTGTCTTTCTCGGACCAGACGATGGCGAACAGATCGCCACCGGGACCGCACATCATGGGTGCGGTGAGCGAGAGCATGGCGTTGGCGCAGATGGCCGCATCGACGGCGCTGCCGCCGGCCTTGAGGATCTCGACCCCGGCGAGGCTCGCCAACGGCTGCTCGCTCGCGACGATGCCGCTCGAGCACGCCACCGTGGAACGGTTCTGATTGCGATCGGTGAGCCGCGATGCGTCGATCGGCACGCCGGACTTCGCGGATTCTTCGGCAGCGAGCGCGTGGCCAGCAAGAAACATTGAAGCCGAGGCGCCCGCGGCGCGCCGGAGGAACGATCGACGATGCATGGCAGGGACTCCGAAAGGGCGAATCGGGACGCCGCCCGAGCGGCGCTGTCTATTCTCGCCGACCGCCCCGGCCCCCTGCAAGCTTGTCGGCGGTCTCGCGGCCATTCTCGCTTCGAACGAGACGCTCGAAGAGAGCTTCACGATGAAGCATGCCTCAGCGGCGGTTTCTGGCCGCCGAAGCGGAAGCCGCCTATACTGGGGCGATGTGCGCGGTAGGTCCTGTCGATTCCCGCCCAGGAGGCCTTCCATGAGACTTGCTATACTCGTGTTGGGACTGTGGACACTTGACGCCGGCTGGTCGGCGGCGGCAGACCTTCGCGTAGGGTCGGCGGCGGTCAACCTCGAGGCGGATGATTCAATGGTCATCTCCGGCGGCATCGGGCCGCGCTATGTCGCCGGCCAGGAGGGGCAATTGCGAACTGTCGCGGTGGTCATCGAGCAGCCGGGCCGGACCAAGCTGGCACTGGTGGGCTGCGACGTGCTCTTCGTCAGCCGCACGGACATGGATCCGGCGTTGGAGGAGATCCAAAAATCCACCGGCATACCGTTCACCCATGTGCTGGTGAACGCCTCGCATACGCACCACGCTCCGAGCACGACCGAGGTGCACGGCTACGGGCCCGACAGGAGGTTCTGCGAGCGCCTGCAGAAGTCAGTGGTCGACGCGGTGAAACAGGCCGACGCCCGGTTGGCCGGCGGCGACGCCGAGTTCTTGTTCGATATGGGCGAAGAAGGCACGGTGGGCGGAAACAGCCGGCTGTTGCTCGCCGACGGGACGATCTGGTGGATCGGCTCAAAGGATGACGCCGTCCGTCCGACGGGCCCGTTCGATCGGCAATTGCCCGTGCTGGCATTCCAGACGCCGGATCGGCGGCCCTTGGCGCTGGTCTACAACCACTCGACCCACCCCATTGGCACGCGGACCGGGAATGTCCGCTCGCCGAGTTACTACGGCCTGGCGGCGCAGGAACTCCAGCAGGAGTGGGGAGGCACTGTCTGTTACCTCGAGGGCGCGTCGGGCTCGACGCACAACGTCACCGGCGTGTCCACGGGTGAGGCGGTCGAGCGGCTCAAGGCGGCCGTCAAGACTTCGCTTGCCATGGCACGGCCACTTCCTGTTGGAAGACTGGCGGCGATCAAGCGGCCGTTCACGTTCTCCGTGCGGCGATTCGACGACGCGGTGGAGGACGAGAAAGTGTCCAGCTATTGCCAGAAGCGATCCCCCGGTCCGCACGTGGAGACGACGGTGCGGATCTTCCGCGACATGCGCGGTCAGCTAGCGCCCCAGCAGGGACAACCGCGGGAGACCTGGCTCCAGGCGATGGCGATTGGCGACGATGTGGCGATCGTCGGCGTGCCGGCCGAGTACTTCACGGGCCTGGGAATGGACATCAAGAAGCGGTCGCCATTCAAGTATACGCTGATCGCCTCATTGTCGAACGACTGGATCGGCTACCTGCCCGATCGTGAAGCCCACAGGCTGGGCGGATATCAGACCTGGATGGGGCTGCACTCATACGCCGAGGTCGGCACCGGCGAGCGGATGGCGGACGAGGCCTTGGCGATGTTGATGGAGTTGAAGAATCACGACTGACCGCACAAACGGTGTAGCGAGCACGACGGCAGCGGTTCACAAGAACGACCGAGGCCCCAGCGGCGCGAAATCCGCTGGGGCCTATGAGTGCTTTCAACAACCTCGGGGCGATCGGACGACCTCGATCGTCGATCGATCTACTTCCGTCTTCGCCGCCGGATCGCCAAGACGACTCCCGCAGCGCCCAATTGCCAGAGCGCCAGCGTAGTCGGCTCTGGCACCACATTGACCTCTTCGGGCCTGACGTATTCCACGGCCGAATCGAGAACCTGGTTCCAGCTTCTTAAGCTTATCAAGTTCGACCCCTCCGGCGGCTTGTCATACTTTGTCCAATCGAAGTCGCCATGCCAATCGTAACCCAAGAAGGCAATTCTGCCACTCCCGTATTCCGCGCCGAAGACTGAGAAAGTCATCGGATCACCACTCGAGTTAACATCATAATAGACATTCAAACAGCCCGATGGCAACCAGCTTACGTCCAGCAGCGAAGTTCCATCGGAGTTCGGAAGAGTCGAAGGATCATCGCTGAACGGAGCGCCGATCGATGGATTACGAATCGTCTGCCCGGTGCTCACGAACCGATTGGGCTTTAGGTTGAATCCGCTGGAAGCTCCATTGCCGTTGAATACGCCGTTCAGAAACTGTGTTGAATAGCTGCCCGCAGGCCCACTGCCAAACATGGGCGACCCCAATACGATGAGGCCTCCGCCGTTAGAGACAAAGTCTTCCACACGTTGTCTCGTCCCCCCTAGTGTCGCCAGTAGATCGGCTTCAAGCGACGGGAGCATGAGAATGCTCGCTCCCTGGAGCCCGGCGGACCAAGCGTCGTCAATACTGACGCCGTCGGGATGTCCGAATTGCCTGATCGAATCGGTGGCAAGCATCACCTTAGTCAGCGAGATGCGGAGGTTCTCTGCACCGTCGCGAACCTGATTCGGCTCATTGAGAAACGCGATACTGTCACCCCTGGCCTGACCGACGGCCAGTAGCATCGTAGATGCTATTACACCTATCAGCACTCTTCTCATGGGATTGCCTCCTCTGGAAGTAAAGGACACGCTCACTATAATTGCGACGACCGTTGCGTCCAGAAAAATGTGAGTGATTTCACCAGGCAACCTGCAGACAGGGAAGGCGGCCGGGGGACGGTGCGAAGGAACAGGGGTATTTGCGAAAGCGAGAATGTGGAAATGCGCAAGCTTACTCCGTCGCGAAACATCGCAATGGACAAACAGCCCGAAGGAGGGGTGCGCCGGGCGGCCCAAAGGCGAACGACTTCAAGTCCACCAAAGCGGTTGCCAAAGCCGCAACTTCACGGTGGTGCTTCTCTATGGCAGAGGCCGTGCCGCGCGTCATGAGGATCGCGGGCCACGATCGCGGGCAATGACTTCAGCGGCGGGTGCCTCCCCACCCGGGGCTCACTGCCGCGAAGTCTGCGGTACGATGCCGCCGCTGACGATGGGCGGATCATTCGGGGCGCTATACGGCACAACAGGATTTCCCCGATTGCGCTCGCGCTCGGCAGCGTCGGCATAGGCTTTCAGGGGCCAGGGGCCTTCCGCCAGACGGACGCCACAGTATTCCAGCAACGTCCCTTTTTCAAACTCGACATTCCGCAGCGCCAGGGCGTATTCGACGCGCGAGCGAAAATAGCTGCTCTCCCCCTCGGCCAGGCGGCGCTGGGCGTCGAGCAGCACGAACAGATCGACTTCGCCGCGGTCGTAGGCGTCGGCCATCGCACGGACCTCCACCTCCGCCGCCTGGACGCGGTTGTAGCCGATCTGGACCACGGCAAACGCGCGGGCCGCCTCGGCCACCGCGCCGCTCAGGTCATGGATCACCTGGCGTTCCTGCTCCACCAGCAGCGCCCGCTCGCGGGCCAGAAGCCACTGGGCGTTGCGGACCGCGACGTTCTCGCGCCGGAACCCAATCGGCATGTTCATCTCCAGCCCCAGTTGCCACTCCTGGAACTTGCCGCTGGTCAGGTCGGCGTAAGCATTATCGAAGCGGGGCGTGCGGTCGCCCGGATCGATCAGGTCGTCGCCGAACCCCCGCCAGCGGTAACGGGCGACCGCATCGAGTTCGGGCAGGGGGAAGTTCTTCGAGGCGACGAGTTCCATCTCGCGGCGTTTGACCTGCCACCGCTGCTGCCGCAACTCGGCCCGATTGACCAGCGCCTCGTTGCTTGCCAGCGACCAATCGAAGGCCGTCGGCGCGGCGGCCGGTTCGTCGCAGGGGCGCAACAGGTCCGCTCCGTTGGTGGGCAGCCCCAGGATGAGCCGCAAACGGCGCTCGGCGACATGGACTCCGGGCAGCCCCTGAAACGTACCCGGCGAAGAACCGTTGAACGTGCTCGTGCGGTCCAGCAACCGGCCGACCAACGCCGTCTGCACCTCTTCTTCAAAGCGGAAGAGCTGCTCGCGGGCCTGCGCCTCGCGGGCCGCTTCACCGCCCCGGCGCTGGGCGAGGAACAGGGCGTGGATCCGTCGCCAGGTATCCAGCGCCGCATCGCGGGCGCGGATCTTCGCGTCGAGGTCGCGGTAGGCGAAGTACAGGTCCCAGTAGGCATTCTCCACGTTGCTGAGGAAATTGCGCAACTGGATCTCAAATTCGGCCAGTGTGATGTCGGTGCGAATCCGTGCGATGACCACGCCGTTGATGTTGCCCGGCGCGCCGTCCGGTCCGGCGATGCGGTTGAACGTCAATCCCGCGCCGCGCAGCAGCGGCTGCCGCGCCTCGGCCTCATAGATCGTCGTCCATCCGCCCCCCGGAAACAGGTTCGCCAGCGAGTTGTCGCGATCGAACTCGGTGCGGTGGCGCACGGCGAACTGGCTGCCCGTGGCCGCGCGTTTGAAAATCCCGGCCGAGAACGTGTCGAGATCCTGATCGTAGAATCCCAGTTCGCCGAGGAACTGGTTGTTCACCCGGCGGTCGTTCTTCTCGGCCAGGAGGCTCATCGCCAATTGGGCGTCGAACGCGCTCAGCGCGGCCGGGACGCCGAACAGCGGATCGGTCTCCTGGATGGCCGGATCGTGGGGCGTGGCAAGGCTCTCGGGGGCGCGGATCAGGGTCGCTCCCAAGTCGCGGAGCACCGACGTGTGGGTGAGCGCCAGGTGCATCGCCTCTTCGAGTGTTAGATTCCGATACTCAACTTCGGTGTCGCGGAACGTGCGCGGCGGCCCGCCGGCGATCGGCTCGCTCGGCGGCACCTGCACCGCGGGATACTCGATCTGCGTGCTGGCGGCGATGAAATCGCGATGCGCGTCGCCGGCCGGCTTGCTCCGCACCCACCCGGCGCAGCCCGCCACGAGCATGAGACTCGCAAGCGTCAGGATGTAACCCGTCCGTGTCCGTCGCATCGGCTTTTCTATTTCTGCCGTCAACCGCCGCAGATGCCGCTAATGCGGCCTCGTCACTACCTGTTTCGGACAGCCTTGACTGCTAGATTTGCTTTTCATCGCAGTTTCCCTAGATCCCGGAAATTTTCCCCAGACATGGCAATCGTTCGGGTTTAGCACGAGTTGCTGCCCCTTTTGCCGGAGCGGGGGCGTACAATTTCTGTGCCGGGCGGCCCGCTGTAAGCTCAAGCCCGCCACCATCCATCGCCGTCGCGGCGGCCACACTATCTTCGGACGAACCATGGAAAAGAGCCCCTCCGAGGCCGATTGGCCGATCGATCCGCCGTGGCAGACGGTGGACGCGATGCTCGATGCAGTGGCGACCATGGCCCGGCAGGACCTCGAGGAATCCGAGTTCTTCGCCTTGATGTGGCGCCGGCTGAGCGAGCGACTCCCGCTCGTCGGGGTTGCGGTCTGGCAGCGCGGCGACGACGGCCGGGCACGGCTGCGACACCGTTTTCAGTCCCAGGTTCCGCCTGCCCTCACGGCAGCGTCGGAGAGTGGCGAGTCGGCCAGACGTGCCATCGTCGACCGGGTCTTGACCAGCGGAGCCGCCGAGACCTGTCCTGTTGAATCCGGCAAGACGGCGTACCTCGCCGTCATCGGCCGCTGGGTGGCGACTGAGTCGTTTGACGGTGCACTGGAACTCGACTTGGCCGCGGAAACCGGCGGAACCGATCGTAGTCGCTACGTGCGACTGGTCGACGCGCTCGGTGAGATCATCACCGATTACCACCGCGGCCGCCTGCTGCGCGTGCGCGACGAACGGCAGCAACATCTCGCCCGCTACGATCAATTCCTGCTGGCGATCCACAGCAGTGTCGAGCTCGATGCAACCGCCTACGCCATCGCCAACGAAGGCCGCCAGTTCATCGGCTGCGACCGGCTCAGCGTGCTGGTGCGTCTCGGCTCGTCGCTTCAAGTCGCGGCCATCAGCGGCGTCGACCGGGTAGCGCCGCGGTCAAACGTTGTGCGGCACTTGGAGCGACTCGCGGAGAGCATCGGGCGAACCGGCGAGCGGATCTGGGACGTGAATGACCGTGCGGGCCTGCCGCCCCAGGTCGAGCAATGCCTGGCTCGGTATCTCGACGAGACGCACGCCCGTGACCTGGTAGCCCTTCCCGGATTTGCAGCGGCCGCCACGACGGCCAACGGGAGTGCCGCCGATCGGCGCGCCGCCTGCATGCTCGTCGCCGAACAGTTCCACGGCGTACTCGACGCCGCCACGCGGCGGCGATTTCAGCTCATTCTGGAACACAGCGCGGCGGCTTTGGCCAACGCGGCGACGGTGCGTCAGATGCCGTTGCGCAGGCTCTCGCGCGGCATCCAGGCAACGGGACGTGCGGCCGGCCTCGGCGGGCTCTCCAAGGCGCTGCTCGGCGCGATCGGCATCTCGGTCTTGATCGCCGTTCTCTCGCTGGTTCCGGCAACGCTACGGGTTGAAGCCCGCGGCGAACTGCAGCCGGCTCGCCGGCACGACGTCTTCGCTCCCGACGACGCCGTGGTCAGCAAACTGCCAGTGGCGCATGGCTCGCAGGTGGAAGCCGGCCAGCCGCTCGTGATTCTGCGCCGCGCCGAACTGGAACGTGAAGCGATGCGCGTCGGCGGCGAACTGGAAACGGCCAGGAAACGGCTCACGTCGGTTGCCGCAGACCGGCTCTCGGCAGGTAGTGGCGAAGGAGGCCAGCGCAACGCCTACGTTCGTCTCACCGCTGAGGAGGAAGAGCTCACGGTAATGATTGCTGCCTTGGAGAGGCAACAAGCCATCCTCCAGCAGCAGCAGGCGGCCCTGGTCGTCCGCAGCCCGGTCGCCGGAAAGGTGCTGACCTGGCAGGTCGAACAACTGCTCAAGAGTCGTCCCGTTGCGCGAGGCCAGACGCTGCTGACCGTCGCCGACACGGCCGGACCGTGGGAGCTGACGCTGCGGATACCCGATCGCCAGGTCGCCCATGTGCTCCGCGCCCGCCGGCAGGCAGCCGGGCCGCTTGAGATAACGTTCATCCTGGCCACCGCTCCCGACCGGCCCATCCGCGGGCGGCTCACCGAGGTGGCGTCGCGAACGCAGACCGACGCGCAGGGCGAGGCCTTCGTGCTGGCCACCGCCGATGTCGAGTCCAGCCGGATCGCACAGGCCGTAGCCGGCTCGTCGGTGCTGGCCCGCATCGATTGTGGACGCCGCGCGCTGGGCTATGTCTGGTTCCACGGGGCAATCGACACCCTCAAACGACGCGTGCTATTCTGATGAAACGCCTGCTTCGCCGCGTGCTCCTTACCCGATTCCTTTTCATCCGTCACACGGCCGTCGCCGTGGCCGGCATGCTGGCCGCCGGCTTTTTGCCGGCAGTGGCCGCCGGCCAAAACGGTCCTGTGCGGATCGATTCCGTCCTGCTCAAGGTCATCGAAGAGACGGAAGTGGCCGCCGGGAAGGAAGGCGTGATTGCTCGGATCCACGTTCACGAAGGGGCAGCGGTCGACGAGGGCGATCCGCTGGCACAGCTCGACGACGACGAATCGCGCCTGGCGGCCGAGAAAGCGCGGATCGAGGTCGAGATCGCCACCCGGCGCGCGGGAAACGATATCAATGTCCGATTCGCCAGGAAGTCGCTGGCCGTCGCCCAGGCGGAGCTCCGGAGGGCCCGCGAGTCGGCGGAACGCTACGCCGCAAGCGTCTCGAAGAGTGAACTCGACCGTCTTCAACTGGTCGCCGAGCGGGCGGAGCTCGAGGTGGAGCAGGCAGATCACGAAGCTTCAATCGCCGCACTCACCGTGAAGATCAAGCAGAATGAGCTTCAACGGGCGACGGAGGAAGTCGACGAGCGACGGATCACGGCTCCGGCGGCCGGCGTGGTGGTAAGCGTCGCCCGTTCCGCCGGCGAGTGGGTCAAGCCGGGCGATCCGGTGGTGCGGCTGGTGCGGATCGATCGTCTGCGCGCCGAAGGGTTTCTCGACGCCTCGTACGCCACGCAAGATCTTACGGGCACGCCCGTTCGGCTGCTCGTCGAGCAGGGCGACCGCCGAATCGAGCGGCCGGGGACGGTCGTCTTTCTCAGCCCCGAGATCGATCCGGTTAACGGTCAGGTTCGCGTCTGGGCCGAGATCGACAACGCCGCGCTCGATCTGCGGGCCGGAATGCGCGGCGCGCTCGAGTTCGAGCCTTCGGATCGGGAAGTGAAACAGCCACCACAGAAGTGACCGCTCGCCATGCCCGCAAGCCCGGCCGTTGAGTCTCGCGACGCGCTGCCGCCGCTGCGATTGCGGATGCGGCCCGACCTGATCGTTGCACCACAGGACGCCGCGAACGACGGCCGGTGGGTCGTCAAGGATCCGATCACGCTGGAATACTTCCAGCTCGATCGCCGGGAGGCGGCCGTCCTCTGCATGCTCGACGGGCAGCGAAGCTCCGAGTCGATCCGCCGGGAGTTCGAGCGCCGGTTCGCGCCGCGCCGGCTCACTCCCGAAGGGCTTCAGGCATACCTCGAACAACTGCATCGTTACGGGCTGGTCCTGTCCGATGCGCCGGGACAAGGATGCGAACTCCGCGAGCGTCGCGACCGCCGCCGGAGTCGGGCTCGCCGGCAACTGCTCGCCGGCGCGGTCTATTATCGCTTTCGCGGCGTCGACCCTGAGCCGCTTCTGCGGCGGGTCTACCCTCTGGTCCGCCCGCTCTTCTCTCACGGGTTTCTGCTGCTGGTTCTCGCAGCAGTCTCCAGCGCGATGGGGCTGGTGCTGCTCAGGCTCGACCAGTTCGAAGGACGCTTGCCCGCGATCGACGCCTTTCTCACCGCCGGGAATGTCGCCTGGCTGACGGCGATTCTTGTGACCGTCAAGGTCCTTCACGAACTGGCACATGCGCTGGCCTGCAAGCATTTCGGCGGCGAGTGCCACGAAATCGGCATCATGCTGTTCTTCGGCATGCCCTTTCTTTACTGCAACGTCTCCGATGCCTGGACGTTTCCGCATCGCTGGCACCGGATCGCGGTCTCGGCGGCGGGTATGATTGTGGAACTACTGCTGGCTTCGCTCGCCGCCTGGGTCTGGTACTGGAGCCAGCCGGGACTGCTCAACACGCTGGCCTTCAACCTGGTCGTGGTCTGCTCGGTTCGCACGATTGTGCTGAACGCCAATCCGCTCCTGCGCTACGACGGCTACTACATTCTCTGCGACCTCGCGGCCGTGCCGAACCTTTACCAGCGTGCCGGTGCGGCCCTGTCGTCGTCGGCTGTCCGCTGGTGCACCGGGCTGGAATTGCCGGCTGAAGAGGCAGTCGCCTCGGGGCGTCGCGGTTGGCTGGCACTCTACGCTGCGGCCTCGATCGGCTACCGCCTGCTGATCGTTCTCACGATCCTGTCATTCGCCTATCTGTTCTTGAAGCCCTATGGACTGCAGACCATCGCGATCGTGTTGGGCGTGATGTACGCGGCTCAGCTTTTCTGGGCCCCCATCCGCCGGATCGCGCGCCTCGTCGGCACACCCGAACTGCGGCGACGGATGAGCCATCGGAGGCTGACATTCGCAGCATGTCTCGTACTCGCTGCGGGAGTGACTGTCTTCCTGATCCCGCTGCCGACACGCGTGAGTGCTCTGGCGCGGATCGAACCGGCCGATCTTCACCGCGTGTACATCACCGTGCCGGGCCGCGTGAAATGGGCGTTGCCGGCCGGCACGATGGTGCGTCCGGGTGACGTGCTCGCTGAACTTAGCAGCTTCGAGGTGGAGCAGGAACTCGTCGCAATGGCCGGCCTGCTTGATCGGCAACGGCTCCGCGTAAAGCACCTCGAAATCCAACAGATAGATGACTCGCAACTGGCCGCGCAGCTTCCAGCCGAGCGAGAATCGCTCAAGGTTATCGAGGCGCGCCTCGAACAACTCGAGCGTGACCGGCAAGACCTGGTCATCAAGGCGCCGGCCGCCGGTCAGGTGCTCTCCCCGCCACTCGAACCGGCCGTGTACGAACCGGGGCGCCTGCGGCCGTTTGCAGGCAGTCCGCTTGAGGAGCAGAACACCGGCTGCTACCTGCCCGCCGGCAGCTTGCTCTGCCTGGTAGGACACCCATCTCGGCCCGAGGCTGTGCTGCTTATCGACCAGGCACACGTGGCCCTGACCAAACCCGGCCAGGCGGTTCGGCTCACGTTTGACGAGACACCGGGTGAAGTCGTCTACGGAACACTTGAGGAAATCGCGGCGAGCCACGTGGAGTCGCTGCCCGACGAGCTTGCCGCCGGAAGCCTGGTTGCCCGCGACGCCCGCGGCGATGCCCCACTGGAGACCTTCTACGAAGCGCGCGTCCGCCTCCATGCCCCTCTGCCGCCATTGCTGATGGGCACCCGGGGGCACGCCAAGATCACCGCCGACCCCTCCCCCCTCTGGCGCCGCGCCGCGCGGTACTGGAAGCGGACTTTCGGCATGTGATCCAAGGCCAGCGGTCACACCGGTCCGCCGTTGACGGCCGAATCGGGCGGCCGCAGAGCTTCCACAAGCGGCACGTCAGACACTCCAGCGGATCAGCATTCCGCGAAAGCGCGCCTGTCTGCTTCAACGCTTGGCCCCGCCGTCCGAGAAAGTACGAAGGGACCCCATAGCACGCGATGGGGTCGGGAACGGAGTTCACGCCCAACGGGCGAGCATGGCACCGGGAGGCTTGGCCGTGTCCGGACGATACTCGATCTTTGTTGCGCTGGCACTGGTCTTGAGTCTCGGCGCGGCAGCCTCCGCGCAAAGTCTGCCTATTCTGCCTGTCCCGGAACCTCAGCCATTCCAAGCTATTTCCGCGCCGGTTCAAGCGTTGGCGTGGGCGGCCGAGCCGGACGAAACCGGGACACCCGGTGGGGGACCGACGAGCACCGAGCCGACGGGTCCCGCGCGCGAGGAACCAATGGCCGAGTCGTCGGCGGAACCGCCCGCGAACCAGCAGGCTGCACCGAAGAGCGACGCCGAGAAACAGAAGTCGCTGGCTGCGGCGGCGGCCGCGGCCTACAAGGGCGTGTACTACGACAACCAGTTCGACTACCTGCTCGATCCCGCCTACCGCGACTGGCACCTGGGCGAGTCACTCAAGCGGAATTGCGTCGGCGGCGTAGGCATGCTCGACATTGGCGGCGAGTACCGCGCACGCTATCACCACGAACAGAACATGCGCGGCCTGAGCCTCACCGGCCGCGACGATGATTTCCTTCTCCACCGCACGCGGCTCTACGGCAACCTGGAAGTCGGCGACCGCTTCCGGGTCTTTGCCGAGATGATCGACGCCACCAGCGAGTTCGAAGACTTCGCGCCGCGACTGATCGAGGAGAACCGCGCCGACATGCTCAACCTGTTCGGTGACTACATGCTCCTCGACGGCGGCAACGGCGAGCTTTGGGTCCGGGCAGGCCGCCAGGAATTGCTCTACGGCGCGCAGCGGACGGTCTCCCCCTTGGACTGGGCCAACACGCGGCGGAACTTCGAGGGCTACAAGATGTTCTGGCGAGGCGCCGACTGGGACATCGACGCTTTCTGGGTTCGGCCGATGAACCTGCGGCGGGACGAGTTCGACACGCCCGACCAGAGCCAGCAGTTCACGGGCATCTACTCCACCTACAAGGGAGTCGAGAAGCAGAAGTTCGACCTGTACTACCTCTACCTGGGCGAGGACGACGCGCCAACCGATTTCCAGTTCAATACGGCCGGCCTCCGCTGGGAAGCGGAATACGGCCGCTGGCTCGTGGAGACAGAAATGGCATACCAGTTCGGCGAGTACGGCACCGCCGACCATTCGGAAGGGGCGTTCACCATCGGGCTGGGCCGCAAGCTGGCCGGCATGCCCTGGAAACCCGTCTTGTGGGCGTACTACGACTGGGCATCAGGCGACGAGGTAATCGGCAATGGCTACCATCACCTGTTTCCACTCGGACACCGCTACCTCGGTTTCATGGATCTTTTTGGACGCCGCAATATCCAGGACCTCAACTTCCTGCTGACCGTGAAACCGAAGGACCGGCTCACGCTTACCGCCTGGTGGCACATGTTCTGGCTCCAGGACAGGAACGACGTGCCCTACACCGTTACCATGGCGCCGGAGGTCCCCACGCCCGGCGGAAGCAAGGAACTGGGCCAGGAAATCGACCTGGTGGCCGACTGGGCGATCTCTCCACGGCAGAACCTGCTGCTGGGCTACTCCCACTTCTTCAGCGGCGACTTCTACAGCACTAACCCGTCGCCACCGGTCTACGACGGCGACGCCGATTTCTTCTACACGCAGTACTCGCTGCGGTTTTGAACATACGCCGGGTGAGCAGCGGAACAATCCGCCACCGTCAGTTTGATCGGTAGGCCGACTGCCGATCCTTGCGCCGCGCCAATTCGCTCGTGTAGCGTCGCCCCAGGCTGTCGGCGTGCTGGCGCGTCCACTCAGTCAGACGGGTCCGTCCAGCGGGTGGAGCATCGACGTAGAGCAAGTCGGCCATCAAGCCCTCGATTTCATCCCGGGTGATGATCACGTCGCCCACGAGCGATCCCATGGCCCGACCGATCGCGTAGCCGAACCAGGGCGGCACCGAAACGATGGGCCGCGGCTTGCCGATCAGTTTGCCGATTCGTGCCGCGAGTTCGCGGTAGGTGAACGTCTCCGGGCCGATCGCGTTGACGATCGCATGGTCGCGGGACTTCCCTTGCGTCACGGCCAACTCCGCAAGGTCGTCGACATGAATCGGCTGCAGACGGTAGTGGCCGTCGCCGAAGACACCGAACACCGGGAAACGCCGCAGGAACCAGGCGATGTTGTTGATCAGGATGTCTTCCTTGCCGAACAGGACCGCCGGCCGGAGGATCGCGTATGACATGCCCGATTCAACCAGCGCTTTCTCCAACACGGCCTTGCCGCGGAAGTACTCCAGCGGCGAGTCCAGCGACGGGTTGGTAATGCTGACGTGCACGACCCGCTCTACGCCTGCCTTCTTCGCGGCCTCGAAGAGAACGAGCGTGTTATGCACGGCATCGGCGTGCTTGAACAGGCGGTGGTTGAATCGCACCCAATAGGTGTTGTAGAGGACCGAAACGCCCCGGAGTTGCTCCGCGAGCGAGTCCGGCTCGTCGAAATGGAACGGCAAAGCCCTCACCCGGCTACCGAACGGATTCTCACGGGAAAGTGAGTTGGTGAGCGTGATGACCGTCTGGCCTTCGTCGAGGAGTCGCTGGGCGATGTACTTGCCCGAATACCCGAAGGCACCGGTCACCGCATGAATGCCGGTCGACTGTTCGCCAGCGGCCATGGCCATTCTCTCCGATCCTTGCAGAGGTTGGTTCACGACCCGCCCTTGGTCGTCCCTGGTAATGACCGTGGCACGGCCCGCACTGGGAATCAACGCGGCTATTGCACGTGCACTCTCCAGTTTGTCGGCAAGGGTCGGGTTGGATTTCCTTTGGATGTTGTCAAGGAGCATGTAGCAGGGGGCAAGGGGACCGGCGATGTCCAGGGCGAACCCCAATCTGCGCGCGTATTCGGACAGCCGTTCGTGCGTCATCCTTGTGGCAATTCGCCGGGCCGTATAGGCCTCCGCGTCTTCAAATGGTAGCGGCTCTCCCTCAGAGATGAAGAGCGGCCTGGTGTCCATCAACCAGCCGATCTGCCGATCCAGGACGTTCTCCGGACTGCGACCGTCGTGATACTCCATGACGAAGCACGGGTATTCAACGTCGTTGCCGATCGTCGTTCGAAACCGCACACCCCGTGTTCGCAGCCGGCGCGCCATGGTGTACGCCAGTCCGGTGACGAACAATGCCCCGTTGTCGCAGTGCACCGACCACGACGGCGTTGCCTGGCAGACCAGTTCAAACGTTGCATGCGTCGGGAACGAATTCCAGACGGTCCGCCAATCGCCAATTCGCGCAGAGGAAATGCGGTCTTGCCGGTCGCCCCACGCCTTGAGCCCTTCGACGAGTGTCTCCGCGGAGCACTCGAAGAACGTGAGTCGCATCGAGCCGTCGGGCCTTTGGCCGAACAGGGCGCTCACCGCCGTCACTCCACTAAGACGATGTCGTGAATCTCCAGTTGCGGCAGCGTGAGGCGGATCTGGCCGTCGCGATAGTCGAATTCCAGCGGTTTTCCGCCCGGTTCGAGCGATACCTTCGCCGGCCGCTCCGCACGGCGAATGGCCACTTCCAGCGGGCCGACCGGCGCTATCGAGTCGAGGATTCCGGCCGTCTGGTGCGGACCCGACACGTTGATCAGGTTCACGGCGAGCTTGCCGCCAGAACGGTTTACTACGACGTCGACGTCGCCCGAGCCTTCCACCTCGACGATCGGCTGTGGGAAGAGTTCGCGGACGAGGTCGGCCAGGAACTGCCGGGCGACGGGGCTCCGGCCGGCCAGGTAACCGCGGCCGAAGTCGAACCATACGGCGGCGATCCGCCCCTTGCCAAGCGGTGCAATTGTGGCCGCGGGCTGGGCCGCCGAACCAGCGTCGGACGAGGCTCTGAGCACGCCGAAGGCCTGCGATGCCTCGCCCGGCTTTACTGCCTGCGAGTGGCCTCGGGTCGCGACCTCGCCGTCGGCGTGGAACAGATGGCGCGGCTGCTCCGCCGGCGGCGCGTCGGCCGTCACACCCAATTCGGCCTGGAACAAGGCGGCCGCCTGCGGGCCGATGACCACGAGGTTGCCGCCGCCGCGAACATACTCGACGAGCTCATCGCGGAACTTGGACTCGAGATATTCCCATTCAGGGATCACGATCAGCGGATACTGCGCCAGCCGCCCGGCAAGGTGATGCTCGCCGAGCACTTCCACCGACTGCTGGCTTTCCAAAAGCGCTTGCAGCGCGCCCTGGATTCGCGACAGCTCGCGTGAGAAGAGTCCCGTGGCCTTGCGGTAGTGCGCCGGTGTCGAGAACAAGAGGGCGATCTGCGGGACCTGCTCGGCGTGGTGGCAGATTGCCTGCCGGGCGCGGCAGAACCGGGCGACCTCGGCCATCACGGGCATCTGCTCGTCGAAGATCGAACCGTCGCGCTTCTGCTTGTAGTATGCCTGGAAGCCGCCCCCGAGAGCCAGCACCACCGCGGCTTCGCGCATCAATTGCACGGCCGTCTTCTGGGCCGAACCACCTGCGTCGCGGGCCTTGCGGCTGAAGCTCCAGGCCATCAGGTCCCACGGTACCCCCTGCCGCGCCAGGTAGCGGGCCGACAGCCGCGCCGAGTTTACGCTGTCGTCGGGCGAGTAGTCGCCGGAGAGAAAGTCCAGCGGAGCGCTGACCGGCTCCGGCATGTGGTCGGTATAGGCCCAGTTACTGCAGATCTGAAACTCGGGATTGGTCTTCTTCACCTCGGTAATGTAATGCCGCAGGTATTTGCGGAAGGCCTCGCGATTGAACTCAAGGAACTCAAACCAGTGCGGGTCGCTCGACTTCCGGGGGACGTCGGCGATGCCGGTCGCCTCGCGGAACGCGGCCAGGGACTTTTCGCCGAAGTCGGGCACGCTGGCCCAGCACTCGCCGTCGACCCATACGCCATCGACGCCGTACACGCCTGCCAGTTCACGAAGCTGCGGAATGAGCAGCCTCTCGGCATAGGGGCCGTAGAACGACGTCGCCCGGTCGTTCGGCTTGCCATCGGCGTTGACGGCGGCCCAATCGGGATGCCGGGCGACCGCTTCCGAGTCCCACACGCCCGAATAGTGCATGTAAAGGGCTATGCCGCGCTCGGCGGTCACTTCACGCCACACCTTGAGCGGATCGCCGACGAAGCCCGGGGCGCGGTGGCCCACGTTCGTCGGATAGCTCGACAGCCCGGGGTGCCCCTTGCAGTCGATCTGCAGGTAGTCGGGACGCACCTGGTTGATGATATTTTCGACCATCTCCCGCGTGGTATTCTTGCCGATCTCGGTGCAGTCCTTGCCGGCGTGGAAATCGAAATGAATTCCGAGGAAGCTCTCCGCCCGCTTCAGCCGCTTGGGCGCCGCCCGCTCTTCCGCGCCGATCGCCAGCGAACCCGCCGCCACAATCGCTATGGCGGCTGCACAAAGCGCCTGCCGAATCATGCCCGTTCGCATCCGATTATTCTCCCAGGTTACCTGCGCACCATTGGTCATTGGTGCTTGGCTATCGGTGTTTCTAATTGGTGGGGCTCGCTCCGCTCGACCCACCCTACAATTCACTTGTCCGCGCCGATGGCGCGCCGCAGCAGGTTGTGCGTGATCTTCTGCACGCGTTCATCCGGGCCATGCGGCCGGGTCCAGTGGGTCCACGGCAGCGTGTGGCCTGGCGGCGAGCTCAGGCCCTGCGCCCAAAAGATCGTCGACGCATTGAATACGAAATTCCCCTTGGGTCCCGGGTAGATCGTGGCCGTCCAGTGCTGCGGAGTCACTCCACCCTGCAAGGCCGTCCCCTCGGCGACGATCTCGAGGCCCGGCAGATCGCTCGGCGGATCGCCATGGTACTCCCAGCCGATGAGCCCCGGGATGCGCTCTCCTTTGTTCACGCCCGTGCCGGCGAAGATCCAGTGTTCCGGTTTGGCGACGACCCAGTCGCCGCCGCCGTTCACGGGCTCGACGTTGCGAGCGCCCATGAGGTAACCCTCGTCGGGACCGCGTTCGGGAAACGGGCCGTGCTCCTTCTCCCGCCCCACCGCGTACTTGTAGTCGCCGCCGTACGGTCCGCCGCGGAACGTCACCCGGGCCGGGCGGCCGTCGCTCGACGGTTTGAGCGGAGCGACCCAGCAAAGCGTGTTGCCGGAGAGGAACAGCAGGTTCACCCCTTCATCGCGCATCTTCTTGACGCTCTCGTACTGGCGGATGTCCCAGTATTCGTCGTGGCCGACGCTGATGAAGCACTTGCACTTCAGCCCGTGGTCCGGCGTTACCATGTCGCTATTGGCGCAGTAGGTCACGTCGTAGCCGTGCTGCTCGAGGAAGTAGGCCAACGGGAATTCGAACGGCAGGAACTCGCCCGAGCCGACGGTCAGAGGATCGTTGACGATGCCCAGGAACTGGGCTTCGCGGCCGTAAGGGCGGTCGAAGCTCACCTCGGCCCACGGGCCCTGAACTCCCTTGGGATGCGTGTAGATCGAGTAGTTGTCGGGCCAGCGGTTGTAGGCCTGCCAGGTATTGTCGGAACACTGGAAGAGGATGTCGGCCGGCCGCTCGTCGCGGACGATGAACACCACGTAGCTCTGCCAGGGCCCGGTGTTCTCATCGGGGGGCAGGAGCGACATCCGACCAAGATAGACACCGCTCGGCCAGTCGGCTGGGATCTCCAGCCGCGTGGTCGGTTTCCAGAGACACTCGCGGATGTTCTTTTCTCCGATTGGCGGCGTCGGCTGCACTTCGCCTTGAAACGGACCGAGCGCGGTCATGAGCCGCGCGCCGCGCCCGCCGTAGTAGCCCATCCGGAAGATCTCGATGTGGAACTTCTGCGGCGGGTCGGTCGAGACCATGATGTCGACCGCCTCGCCCGGCTTGACGCTCTGCTTCGAGCAGTAACCTTCGATCCACGGCGAGCGAAAGCCCATCGTGCTGTCGAGCCTCACCCGGGTGAGTTGCCAGTCGGTGGCGCCGGGCTTGGCGTTCTCGCGCTCGATCAACTTTGGATCGCGCTCGGCGGCCGAAAGGCTGGCCATGGCGATCACGGTCAGAAGCGAGAGTGACGTCTTGAGCAGGATCACAAAGCGTCTCATTTCACGATCCTCCGGCGTATGGAGACTGATCCATCTTTCGGTTGGCAGGCACTTTGGAGGGTCACCTTCTCGAGTCGCGGCCCATTATGGACCAATGGCTGGCCAAGTTGCAACTCAGATTCGCGCAAACGCCGCGAGGTTCTAACGTTGTGATGCGTGTTCCACGCGAGGCCGGGGCTGGCACGATTAGAGCGTTTTGGCGCAAGTACTGGCCGCCAAGGCATCTGCGCTTTTTTGTATTGCCACTTAGGCCACGCATCAGGTCTACTATGGGAAAACAGATCGATCCAAAAGCACCGTGAGGGTATCAACCATGTCGTGCGGCTACCTCTATCCGTTGATTCTGCTGGCAGTTGGCGAACCGGCTGCGCTCGCGGAGCGGGCGTTCTACGTGGCGGAGAATCCCGGGTACACGATCGTCGCTTCAGCGCTCGATTCAGTCCGCTTCACGCTCGACAAGACGCTCCGAAACGATGAGCACGGGCATCTCGTTTCGCGATCCAGCTTCGTCGACCCTGAAGGAAACGTCATGGGCTGGCACGACTTCGGCAACCTCGAAGGGCCGGGTTGGGCCGCCAACGCCGTGGGCGGCGCGTACGAGATCTATCGGCTGGGCGGGTTTCTTGAGAGGCCCGAGTGGAAGACGAAGGCTCTGGCGATCCTCGACCACGTGCTGGAGGACGGCTTCATCGACGGTGAGACCGGCCTGATCTGGGGCTACCGCGAGACGACCACCGGGCGGCTATGCCTGAACTACAAGCACAACTCCGACTGGCTCTGTCCTGGCTCGATGGCCAAGATCGGCTACCAGTTGCTCATCTTCGCTGATGAATTGGGTGACGACGCTCGCGTGCCGCGGATGCGCGAGGCGGCCCTCGGCTGCGCCAGGTGGATCGACCGCCACGTGCTGGCAGTCCCCAACGGCTGGTTCCCGCGCCGCGTTACGCCGGCCGGCGAACTCTATCGCCGCTCGCCCGACGGCGGCGAAGACCCGTTCTGGCAGACGTCGGCCGACAGCCTGTTCATCCTTCAGCTTCAGGCGGCGCTCACCGATCGCGGCCTGGCCGACTACCGGGCGCCGCTCCGGGAGAAGGCCGATGTCTTCATCCGTGCCGGTGGGATCTTCGGCAGCATCAATCACGACACCTACGATCCGCACGAGAATGTGGCCTACTCGGTCGCCTTCCGCACACTGCGGCTGGTGTCGCGCGTGCTCGACGACCCGCAGATCAGCCAATTCGTCTGCGACAAGTGCCTCGCCGGACTTGAGCAGTTTAAGATGTGCGAGGACCGCAACGGCGTGGCCACCAAGGGGCTGTTGTACATGGAGAAGAGCTGGGACACCGCCTACCTGTGGGAGAACGCCGAGGCCGCGCTGGCCTGGTTCGAAGCCGCGGCCGATACCCGCAAGTCCGATCCCCAGCGGAGCCGCCAGTACGAACTCGACGGCCTGGTGGTCCTCCGGGCAATCGCCAAACACCACTATGGCCCGCACGGCTTCCTCACCGAAGGTGTCGACTGGAACAACCACGTCGGCCAACAGCACCACATCAATCAGGCCGAGTTCGGCGCGATCCAGTACACCGAGCCCTTCCTCAACAACCAACACATCGTCGAGCCGACGCAGTTCTATCTTGAGCACCTCGCCGAAAAACACGCCGCCAACGGCCGCGCCGAGTGGCGCGACCTGGAAGGAAACCTGCTCCATGCGCGGTGACTTCCGAGCATCAAGCAAGAATGGATCGAAGATAGTATTGAGGACGCTCTCCGCAGTGCAGCGATCCTTCTATTCGACCAGTGCGAATGCCTTCTTCATCGCTGCGGCGGTGGCGGCCAGGGCAGCCTCGTCGTCCATGGCGGCAAGCGCCTGATTGAAAGGTTCGGCCCGGATGGGGCCGTCGTAGCCGATCTGGACCAGGGCGCCAAGGAAGGCTTTGAGGTCGATGACGCCGGTGGCCGCGGGCAGTTCGCGGCGCGAGTCCACCTGCTCGTCGACTGGAATGCCCGCCGGAGCGTCGTTCAAGTCACAACTCACCACGTCGGCGTTGGTCAATGACAAAAGGTCATCGACGGTTTGCCCGGCGGTGTACCAGTGCCAGCTATCGAGCAGCAGGCCAACGACTGGCACGTTGATCTCGGCGATCAGCTCCCGGGCCTCTTCCTGAGTGTGAATGAAAGGATACCGGGTGGCGGTCCACGAGGTCTTGGGGCCGACATATTCGAGGCCGAGCCTCTGGCCGTGATCGTCCAGCACTCTGGCCACCTCGCGAAGCCGAGCGGCGTGCTGCTTGAAGTTGGCCATGTAGGTGAGCGTGCGGTGGCCGGGCGAGATCCACGTGCCGACGCGGCTTGCGCCGGCGCGCTCGAGGGCCGCGGCCAATCCGGGCAATTTTTCCATGCTCTGCCGGAAGGCTGCGTCGTCGAGGCGGAATTCGACCGGCAACCCTGCGGTGCCCCACACGAGCTTCTTCTGCTTCATATCGGCCAGCAAGGCCTGTAACTCGTCCGGGGAGAGCCTGGCGAGATCCTGCGGCGACGGAGCGACCGACTCGAATCCATGCTTGTGGGCCAACCCGATCAGTTCGGGGTACCCCGCCTGAACGCCGATCGATCCAGGAGTCAGGTCGATCGTGAACTTGCGCCGACGCGGCGCCTCGGATGCGGTCTGGCCTGTTGCGATCAGGCCCACGCCGGATGCACCCACGGCGATGGCCGATTGAAGAAACGAGCGGCGGCGGATAGGGGACGGCATGGCGTTGGTTCCTGTCAGGTGAGCGGGCTCCAGTTGTGGATTAGTTTATTGGCCGGGCCGGCGACGATGCAACAGGCAGCAAGTTTTGCCCGCCGCCCGAAGCACGAGCCATCTTGCCTTCACGAAGCCCCGCCGTGTTCGCGAAAATACCGCACGGCCTCGTGGAAGCCCCGGGGGCAGCGCTGAGAAACGCCCCGGCTTCTCGTACTCCTCGGGCGAAGAAAAATGTCGAGGTGCGCCCGCGGCGAGGGGCGGGCACCTGGGCAAAAGGTGGGCTGTAGCGTTGGTGGGTGGTCATTGCCGTGTCCTGGGCAGCCGGAGCCAACTGGCCGCCTGGGGCCGCCATGTCCGACAGATTCTGCACAGATGAGAGCGGGAGTATCCAGATGTCACGTTTTCGCGCCCTCGGCAAAAAACTGTTCCGAAGACCTTCCCCATCCCAGCCTCGGCGAGCCAAGTCCTTGAAGCCATCGTTCGAGACGCTGGAAACACGGAGACTGCTCGCCGTCACCGCCACTTTCTCGCCTCGCTTTGGCGTGCTGAGCGTGCTCGGCGATGGTGCAGGCAACACGATCACCGTCAGCCGCAACGCCGCCGGATCGATCCTGGTCAACGAAGGGGCAGTGCGAATTCGGGGTGGTTCTCCCACCGTCGCGACCACCAGATTCATCCAGGTTTTCGGGTTGGGCGGGGATGATGCCATCGCGTTGGACGAGACCAACGGCGCTTTGCCGCGGGCGACACTCGACGGCGGACGGGGGAACGACGTGCTCACCGGCGGATCGGCTGCCGATCTGATCTTCGGTCAGGCGGGCAACGATATCCTCCTGGGCAAAGGGGGCGCGGATCTCCTCTTCGGAGGCGCCGGAAACGATATCCTGACCGGCGGCGACGGCAACGACCAGGCGTTCGGCCAGGGGGGCAACGACCGGATGGTCTGGAACCCCGGCGATGACACCGACCTTAATGAAGGTGGCGCCGGCACCGACACCGTCGAGGTCAACGGCGGCAACGGCGCCGAAGTCTTCACCACAACCGCCAATGGCGCTCGCGTCCGCTTCGACCGCCTCGATCCGGCTCCTTTCGCCCTCGACATCGGCACTTCGGAGAACCTCGTCCTCAACGCCAACGGCGGGAACGACAGCTTCTCGGCCACGGGCAATCTCGCTGCGCTGATCAAGATCACCGTCGACGGCGGCGACGGCGACGATACGATCCTCGGCTCCAATGGCGTTGATCTGCTCCTGGGGGGCGATGGCAACGACTTCATCGACGGCCAGCAGGGCAACGACGTGGCTTTCCTCGGCGCCGGGGACGATGTGTTCCAGTGGGACCCGGGCGATGGCAGCGACACGGTGGAAGGTCAGGATGGAACGGATACACTGCTTTTCAATGGCAGCAACGGCGCCGAGGTCTTCGACGTCTCGGCCAATGGCTCCCGCGTGCGTTTCACCCGGAATCTCGGGAATATTGTCATGGATCTTAACGATCTCGAAACGGTCGACCTCAACACCTTGGGCAATACCGACACGGTGACCGTCAATGACCTCTCGGGCACCGACCTCACCAGGATCGATGTGGACCTGGCCGGCGCGCTGGGGGGCTCTGCCGGAGATGCGGCAGCCGATACGGTGATCGTCAACGGCACCAACGGGAACGACATCATCGATGTCTTCGGCACGGGGACTTCGGTCTCCGTGGTGGGCCTGCCGGTCCTCGTGGCCATTACCAACTCGGAAGGGGCCAACGACTCGCTCGTCATCAATGCCCTCGGCGGCAACGACGGAGTCACAGCCTCGACACTTCCCGCAGGTATTGTGAAGCTCACGGTCGACGGCGGCGCCGGCGAGGATACGATCCTCGGGAGCCAAGGCGCCGACGTACTGCTCGGCGGCGATGGCGACGACTTCGTTGCCGGCCTGCAGGGAAACGACGTGGCTTTCCTGGGCTCCGGCGATGACGTTTTCCAGTGGGATCCGGGCCACGGCAGCGACACCGTCGAGGGACAGGCCGACAACGACCTGCTGCTCTTCTTCGGCTCGTCGGCCGACGAGAACGTCGACATCGTGGCCAACGGCGGGCGAATTCTCTTCTTCCGTGATGTCGGTTCGGTGACCATGGACCTCAACGACCTCGAGCAGATCGAGTACCGGGCGCTGGGCGGCGCCGACAACATCGTCGTGGGCGATCTGAGCGGCACCGACGCGACGCGCGTTGATCTCGATCTCCGCGGATCCGAAGGGGGCGGCGACGGGCAAGCCGATACGATCACCGTCAACGGCACCCAGGGTGCCGACACGTTCGGCGCTGCGGGTGACGCGGGCGGGGTCAACGTCTTCGGTCTCCAGGCCGCGGTCAACATCTTCTTCCAGGAACAAGCCAACGATCGCCTGATTCTCAACGCGCTCGGCGGTGACGACACGATCGATGCGACCTCGCTGGAGGCTGACGGCATCCAGCTTACAGTCAATGGTGGCCTCGGTGCCGACGTGTTCCTCGGCAGCGATGGGGACGACCTGTTCATCGGCGGCGACGGCAACGACCTGGCGCTCATGGGCGCCGGCGACGACGTCTTAGTCTGGAACCCGGGCGACGACAACGATACGATCGAGGGCCAGGCAGGCTTTGACAAGATGCTCTTCAACGGCGCCAACGTCGCCGAGAACATCAATGTCTCGACCAACGGCGGACGAGTGCGGTTCTTCCGCGACGTGGCCAACGTCAATATGGATCTCGACGATGTCGAAGCGATCGATTTCAACGCCCTCGGCGGGGCCGACACCGTGGTGGTGAACGATCTCTCCGGCACCGATCTGGTCGAGTTCAACATCAACCTTGCCGCCGCGATCGGCGGCGGCGATTCCCAGTCCGACACCGTCATCGTCAGCGGCACCGCCGGCGACGATGTGGTCCTTATTGCCGGAGACGCTTCCGGCGTGAGCGTGTTCGGCCTGGCGGCTCAAGTGAACATCACCGGCGCGGAAGCGGCGCTCGACCGGGTGACGGTCAACACGCTGGCGGGTGACGACGTTGTCGAGGCCTCGGCCCTTGCCGCGGTGATCCTGCTCACGGCCAACGGCGGCGACGATGACGACATACTCATCGGCGGTGATGGCAATGACGTGCTGTTGGGCGGCGACGGCGACGACGTCCTCCTGGGCGGACCCGGGTTGGACATCCTCGATGGCGGCCTCGGCGATAACGTCGTAATCCAAGGTTGACGGCTCAGGCGGGCGTTGGCGCCGGGCGCGGGCTTCCCGACCATCGGGGGCGACGATTTCAGGTCCGCGGCGGTCCCCAATCCCGATTGAGGCACTGGTTCAAGGCTCCATTCCGGAACCGCCTTGGACCAAGACGCCGGCAGTCCTCAACTACCATCATCAGGAACCGCCGATTTACATCATTCCAGTGCCGCGCAGCGGCATGAGGGACTGAAGCCGAGCGACCGAGCACGCCCGTGAAGGACTGTTGCTGTTCAGGTCGATAACGCAACGCCTCTCAGAATGGTACTGGAGCTCAACCGGCGCATCAGGCGCGCTCGACGAGTGCAAACTTCCAGATCCCGCGAGCGTCGCGCTGGCCTTCAAGCCCCACGCGGCAATTGAGCACGTCCGACCGGATGAGATTCTTGGCATCCGGCTCGACCGGATGATAAACATCGCCCGCCAGGCGATGCACCTGAAACATCAGCGGCTCCTTCCGGGCGTCGGCCAGCCAGAACTCGCGGACGCCCGCCCGAGCGTAGGCCGACGGCAACCGCTTCGTGTCCTTGGTGACCGAACTGTCGCTGACGATCTCCACGATCAGGTCGGGCGGGCCTTCCAGTTCGATGTAGCGATCGGGCTGCCCGGCTTTGGCGACCAGCCGAACCCGGCCCGTCTCCAGTGCCTTGTTAGTCACCAGCACGATGTCCGGTTCCACGGAAAGCTCCGTCTCGGGGACGGATATTCGAGTGCAGTCGGTGAAAGCGTGGCCGAGTCCTTCTTCTTGCGCATGCCGGAAGATACTCGCGAACAGCACGCCCTTCAGCTTCCCATGGCAAAAAACGTCTTCAGGCGACATATCCACCTCGATGTGCCCGGCCACATAGTCGATCCGGCCGCGCTCGGGGAATTGGTCTGAGTGGGTCCAACGCCGAAAATCCGACAGGCCGCGCAGATCCATGGGAATCTCGACCTGCTCCTCGAATATCACGGTAGTTGCCATGACAGACGGTACTCCTTTTCGCCTCCTATGCCGAGGCCGATGCCTGCTCGATCATCGCCAGCATCTCGTCCAACTGCGTGACGCTTTCAAACCCGATGGTGAAGCAGTCGACGCAGCCCAACCCGAGCACGTGCCGGAGCGACTTGAGCCGGTCCTCGCGGCTGGTATTGTGGCCGCCGCCGCATATCTTCATCCCGATCACGCCGCGGCCCGCGTCGTGCATCTTCGCCAGTTGCGCGGCGACATCGCCTGGCACGCCGTCCATCGCCGTGCCGAAGGGATTGATCCGCGCAAGCTGCACGTCCACCCAGTCGCATTCCGTCGCGGCCACAAGCGGTTCCCAGCCGTGTACCGACACGCCCACCGATCGCACCCGCCCCTTCTGCTTGGCATCGCTAAGCACGTCCATCACCGGCAGCATGTCCGCCGGCCAGGTAGGCGTGGTCATGCAGTGCAAAAGCACGCAGTCGAGTATCTCGGCGCCCAGTTCCACGCGAAACCGCTCGATGTCGGCCCTCGCCACCTCCGGGTGCTCGGCGCGTGTCTTCGTCTGGATGTACAGGTCGTCGCGCGGCAGCCCCTTGAGGGCCTCGCGGAGAAAGATGTGCATCCC